>NZ_BDCJ01000004.1 GCF_001613445.1 Nocardia grenadensis NBRC 108939 | reverse complement strand
ATGGGAGGCCGGTGAGCTGGTGGTCGCCGCGCCCACCGATACAGTCCAGCGCTGGTCCACCGACCCCCGCTCCCGGGTGCCCGGGCTGCCTTCGCTGACCCCGGATGCCGACCTGCCGCGTTGCCTGCGCACCGTGCGCGACGGTGTCCCCATCTATCAGGCGTGATCTCGGCTCGAGTGGAACAGGATGCAGCAGTGAATCAGGGTGACGGGCCGGCGGTCCGGTGGACCGGGAGGCTCACCCGCTACCCGGTGGTGGTGCGATCGGTGGCCGCGGTGTCCGCCGGAGCCCTGCTGTTCGGTAGCTTCCCGCCGCGACCGTGGTGGTTCCTCGCCCCCGCCGGGATCGCGCTGCTGACCCTGGTCGTGCGGAGCGGGCCCCGGCCGCGGGTCGGTTTCGGCTACGGCTTCCTCGCCGGGCTGGGCTTCTTCCTTCCGCTCCTGCCGTGGACCGGGATCTATGTGGGTCCGCTGCCGTGGCTCGCGCTGTCCACCGCGTGCGCGGTGTACTTGGGCCTGTTCGGGGTGCTGGGCCGGATACTGGGCCGCCTGCCCGGATGGCCGTTGTGGCTCGCCCTGGCCTGGACGGCCGCCGAATGGGGCCGGTCGAGTTTCCCGTTCGGCGGATTCCCCTGGGGTCGGCTGGCCTTCGGGCAGGCCGACGGCTGGTTTCTGCCGCTCGCGGCCTACGGTGGCGCGCCGCTGGTGAGCTTCGCCGTCGCACTGAGCGGTACCTGCGGGGCCGCGGTGGTGCTGGGGGTCCTCCGGGAGGTGGGTGGGCGCCGCGGGCCGATGAGCGCCGGCCCGATAGCGACAGCGGGCAGCGGTACCGGGCGCGTTGCCGCGAGCGACGAAGAGGACAGGGGTGCGGCCGCCTCTTCGCATTCGCCGGGATACGGCCTCGCCGGGAATGGTGGGCGGATGGCAACGGCCGTGGCGGCGGCGACCTGTCTGCTGTCGGCACTGGCCGGGCTCGGACTCCGGGTGACGCTGCCCGGTCCGCTGGACGGCGACCGGACGATCACTGTGGCCGCCATCCAGGGCAGCGTGCCCCGGCTCGGCCTCGATTTCAATGCGCAGCGCCGGGCCGTGCTCGACAATCATGTCCGCCGGACCGAACAACTGGCCGATGAGGTGGCGAGCGGTCTGTTTCCGGCCCCGGATGTGGTCGTGTGGCCCGAAAACTCCTCCGATATCGACCCGTTACGCAATCCCGACGCGTCCGCCCTCATCTCGGGGGCGGCCCGGCGGATCTCGGCACCGATTCTGGTGGGAGCGGTACTGGTCAACGGGGATGGCACCACGACGAATTCGGTCATGGTGTGGACCGCGGAAAGTGGTCCGGGGGACCGGCACGACAAAAAAATAGTACAGCCTTTCGGCGAATACCTGCCGATGCGCGGATTCTTCCGGCTCTTTTCGGACTATGCGGACAAGGCGGGATACTTCGTTCCGGGTCACGGAGACGGAACAATTCGGGCCGCAGGTACGGAAATCGGGGTGGCAACCTGTTACGAGGTCGCTTTCGACCGGGCTTTCCGAGATTCGTTGCGCTCGGGAGCGCAATTGCTGGCGGTCCCCACGAACAATGCGACTTTCGGCGACAGTGAAATGACTTACCAGCAACTGGCGATGTCCAGGGTGCGGGCGGTCGAACACGGGCGCTCGCTGGTCGTGGCCGCCACCTCGGGGGTCAGCGCGATCATCGCCGCGGACGGGACGGTGCGGCAGCAGAGCGCGCTGTTCACGCCGGAAGCGCTGGTCGCCGAGGTGCCGCTGCGTGATTCGCACACCCCGGCGACAGTGCTGGGGCCCTGGCCGGAGCTGGTCGCCGTATTCGTGACGGCGGCCGGTGTGGTGCTCTCGATCCTCCGGCGGCGAGCCGCCCGCGGACCGGCCGAGAGGCCCGCGGCGCCCGTGTCCGGCTGACCGCCGACCCGGATTTTCGTCATCACCGGCCAGTCTGCGATAACGTCTGGGCTGTCGGCGGTTCTTCCGGTTTGCACCGTGTTTATTTTTCGATTGCGAGGGGTAAGCATGTCGGCTCTTTGTGCGTAGTATCTAGGCAGCGTCCGGCCCGCCGGACGAGAAGTCAAGCGATCTTCCACGTCTCTGCGTCATCAGCGTGCCGGAAATCGGACACCGTGGTCCGCTACCGTTCCGGCTCCAGGTAACCATTCGGTTTCGACTGCAATCCATTCACTGCGCTGTTCCGAATAACCAGTCGTGAATCACACCCCACGGCCGGTACAGGCCGGTTGCGGGCTGTTCGGGGAGTGTCGAGCTGTAGAACGGAGTGATTGATGAGATCGTCGGCCACCGGGGTCGATAGCAGTTCGTCGGCAGAAGTTTCGGCCGAACCGTTTCCGCTCACACCCGCGCAGACAGCGATGTGGTACGCCCAGCGGATCCAGCCCGAGATCCCGCTCGTCGTCGTCGAGTACGTGAAGTTCCACGGTGATCTCGATCCGGGTCTGCTGCTGTACGCGATCGAGCGTTTCGGGGTGGAGACCGAGGTCGGCCTCCAGCGCATCGTCCAGATAGACGGAGTACCGCACCAGGTGGTCGATCCGGCAACGCGACCCGGGTGGGCGCGACTGGATCTGCGGTCCGAACCGGACCCGGATGCCGCGGCCCTGGCCTGGATGAAGAAGGACGCGCGCACTCCGGTCGACTTCGACCACGACCCGCTGGTGTTCAATGCCGTGCTGCGCACCGGCGATCGCGACTACATCTGGTACTCCCGGGTCCACCACATCCTCATCGACGGCTATGCGGCGATGAACGCCCTGGTCCGCACCGCGGAGATCTACTCCGCCTACTACGAGTCCCGGGAACCCACGGTGTCGCGCGCCACCCCCCTGGCCGAACTGTACGCGGGGGAGCGCGAGTACCGGAATACGCAGCGGTTCACCACCGACCGCGCCTACTGGAGCGAAATCCTCGACGGCGCAGGGGAGGTCGTCAGTCTCTCCACCGTGGCCAACCCCCCGGCCACTGCGGACGCGGGTCGCCGGCTCGCCACCGCGGTCCTGAGCGAGGCCACCGAGGCGTCCGTCGCGGCGTCGGCAACGCAACGCAACGCGACCGATTCGATTCTGTACGCCGCCGCCATGGCCTGCTACGTGCGGTCCATGACCGGAGAGAACGACGTGGTACTGAGCCTGCCCGTCTCCGCGCGCACCACCGTTTCGCTGCGCCGCTCGGCCGGGGTGGTATCGAATGTGGTGCCGCTGCGGATCCGCTTCGAGGCCGAGACCACCGTCGAAGATGTCGTCCGGGTGGTGGAACGCCAGATCACCGGAGCGCTCCGGCATCAGCGCTACCGGCACGACGATATCCGCCGTGACTGCGGTTACGACCGCGATACCCGCGGTTTCTTCGGCCCGATGATCAACATCATGCTGTTCAGCAAGCCACTGCACTTCGCCGAATGCGAGGTCTCGGTCCATGTGCTGGCCACCGGGCCGGTCGAGGACCTCTCGGTCAACCTGTACAACGGTGACGGTGGCCGGGTCCATCTCGATTTCGAGGCCAACCCGCTGCTCTACAGCGACGACGAGGTCACCGCCCACCACCGCCGGTTCCTGGGCTTCCTGGACCGCTTCCTCAATACCGGCGGCGACACCGCCGTCCGGGATCTGCCCGTGCTCACCGACGCCGAACAGCGGCAGGTGCTGTACACCTGGAACGATACGGCCGCCGAGGTCTACACCGGCACGCTCGCCGGTATTTTCGCCGACCGGGTGCGGCACTGCCCGGAGGCCGTGGCAGTGGAGTTCGAGGGTGCGGCGCTGACCTACCGGGAACTCGATGCCCGGGCCAACCGCCTGGCCCGGCAGTTGATCGCGGCGGGTGCCGGCCCGGAACAGGTGGTCGGGCTGTGCCTGCGCCGCAGTATCGAACTGGTGGTCGCGATGTACGCCGTGATCAAGACCGGTGCCGCCTATCTTCCACTGGATCCGGAGCATCCGGTCGCGCGGCTGGCGGGGATCGTGGACCGGGCCCGGCCGGTCGCGCTGTTGGTCGCCATCCGTGACGGCCTCGAACTGCCCGGCAATGCCGAACTGTTCGCGGTCGATACCGCCGATCTCTCCGGTTACGATCCCGCACCCGTCACCGACGCCGACCGGATCTCACCGCTGCGCGGCGAACATCTGGCCTATGTGCTGTACACCTCCGGTTCCACCGGCGCCCCGAAGGGCGTCGGCATCACCCATGAGGCGATCGTGAACCGGCTCCGCTGGATGCAGCATCAATACCCGCTCGACCACACCGATGCCGTGCTGCAGAAGACCCCGGCGACCTTCGATGTCTCGGTATGGGAGTTCTTCTGGCCGTTGCAGACCGGGGCCCGGCTGGTGGTGGCGCGTCCGGACGGGCACCGCGATCCGGCCTACCTGGCGCGGGTGATCCGCGAGAAGAGCATCACCACAGTGCATTTCGTGCCCTCGATGCTCTCGGTCTTCGTCACCGATACCGAAGTCGGCGACTGCGCGTCACTGCGCCGCGTCTTCTGCAGCGGGGAGGCGCTGCCGCCGGCCACCGTGCGTGATTTCCACGCGGCGCTGCCGGGCCCGCAGCTGCACAACCTGTACGGGCCCACCGAGGCCGCGGTCGACGTGACCTACTGGCGCTGCTCGCCGGACCCCGAATCGGTCCCGATCGGTTCGCCGGTGTGGAACACCCGCACCTATGTACTCGACGCGGCGCTGCGCCCGGTCCCGCCGGGCGCGGTGGGGGAGCTGTACCTGGCCGGTGTGCAGCTGGCGCGCGGCTATACCGGTCAGGCGCCGCTGACCGCCGAGCGGTTCGTGGCCGATCCGTTCACCCCGGGCGCGCGGATGTACCGCACCGGCGATCTGGCCCGCTGGCAGCTCGGGTCCGCCGAGAGCCGCCGGGGGGTGCTGGAGTATCTGGGCCGCACCGATTTCCAGGTCAAGATCCGCGGGTTGCGCATCGAACTCGGTGAGATCGAATCCGCACTGCTGGCCGACGAGCGGATCGCCCGCGCGGTCTGTGTCGCGCACCGCGGCCCCGCCGGCGATCGGCTCGCGGCCTATGTGGTGGCACGCGGCGGGGCGGTGCCCGAACCGGACGAGGTCCGTGCGGGACTGGCCCGCTCGCTGCCCGGATACATGGTGCCCGCCACGGTCACCGTGCTCGACGAACTGCCGCTGAACAGCAACGGCAAGATCGACCGGGCGGCGTTACCGGCCCCGGAACCCACCGAACAGCGTGCCCGGATCGCGCCGCGCAACGAGGTGGAAGAAGTCCTGGCCACGATATTCGCCGAACTGCTGGGTGTGCCCGAGGTCGGAATCGAGGACGGATTCTTCGAACTCGGCGGCAACTCGCTGGTGGCCGCCCGCGCGGTCGCGCGGATCAATACCGCGCTCGGTACCGCGCTGACCATCCGTGATCTGTTCGAGGCGGGCACCATCGCCGAACTGACCGATCGGTTCTCTGTACACGAACCGGACCTCGCCTCACCACAGCTGGTCCCGATGGCCCGGCCCGACCGGATCCCGCTCTCCCCGGCCCAGCAGCGGCTCTGGATCCTGAACCGTTTCGCCGAGCACGCCGCCGCCTACAATATGCCGCTCGCCGTCCGGCTGGACGGCATCCTGGATATCGAGGCGTTGCAGGCCGCGCTGCTCGACGTGCTGGAGCGGCACGAAAGCCTGCGGACCACCTTCCCCGAGTCCGGCGAGGGCCCCTACCAGCAGATCCATCCGGCCGCCGACGCCGGGCTCGCCCTCGACGTGATCGAGGCCGACAGCGCCCGGATCACGGGTCTGGCCGCGGAATTCGTCTCCCGGCCGTTCGATCTGCGCACCGAGTTCCCGGTCCGGGTCGCCCTGTACTCCCTCGACGACGACAGCCATGTCCTCGTACTGGTGCTACACCATATCTGCGGGGACGGCTGGTCGGTCGCGCCGCTGGTCCGGGATCTGACCACCGCGGCCGAGGCACGGGTCGCCGGCCAGGCGCCGCGGTGGACTCCGCTCCCGGTGCAGTACGCGGATTTCGCGCTGTGGCAGCGGGAGCTGCTCGGCGAGGAATCCGATCCGGGCAGTGCGCTGAGCCGGCAGATCACCCACTGGCGGGCCGAACTGGCCGGACTGCCCGATCAGCTCGACCTCCCGCTGGACCGTCCGCGTCCCGCCCGCCGCTCCACCGGAGGCGGGCAGGTCTCGTTCACCATCCCGGCCGGCACCCGCCGCGCGGCCGCGGAACTGGCCGCCGCGCGCGGGGCGAGCATGTTCATGGTGGTGCACGCCGCGCTGGCCACGCTGCTGGCCCGTATCTGCGGTAGCACCGATATCGTGATCGGCACCCCCATCGCGGGCCGCACCGACCCTGCCTTGGACGAACTGGTAGGGATGTTCGTCAACACCCTGGTGCTGCGCACGGAGGTCGATCCCGGCGCCGATTTCGAGCGGATGCTCGATATCGTCCGGGAAACCGATCTGAACGCCTTCGCCAACGCCGACGTTCCGTTCGAGCGGCTGGTCGAGGTGGTGAACCCGGAACGCTCCGGGGCGCGTCATCCGCTGTTCCAGGTGATGCTGTCCTACGACAACGCCGGTGAAATCGAACTGGCGCTGCCGGGGGTGCGGACCGAGATCCTGCCGCTGGACGGGGCCATCGCGAAATTCGACCTCCAGCTCGAGATCCATGACGACAACGCCGGTGGTGAACTGCATGCCGAGATCGGCTACGCCACCGATCTGTTCGACGAGCGGACCGTCGCCGCGATCGCGCGCAGGTTCGTCGCCGTGCTGGACGCGGCGGTCGGCAACCCCCGGCGGCCGGTCGGCGATATCGAGGTGCTGGAGCGGCGCGAGCGCGGCAATCTCGTTCCACTGGCGGGTGGACCCGCCGAATCGCCGGTGCTGCTGGCCGACCTCTTCGGCCGGTCGGCGGTCAAGGACCCGTACGGGGTCGCGGTTCGGTACCGCGGCCGGGACACCACCTACCGGGAGCTGGACGAACGCGCGAACCGGCTGGCCCGGCTGCTGATCGAGCAGGGGGCCGGACCCGAAACCGTGGTCGCGCTGGCGCTGCCGCGCGGTTTGGACGCGATCACCGCGGTCTGGGCGGTCGCCAAGACCGGTGCCGCCTATGTCCCGGTCGACCCGGGCTATCCGGCGGACCGGATCACCCATATGCTCACCGATTCCGGCGCCCGGCTCGGGGTCACCGGCCGGGAGCAGGTCGCGGCGCTGGCGGAGGTGCCCGGTGCCGTGGAATCGTGGCTGATCCTCGGCTCGCCGGGTATCGACATCGACTGTGCCGCCGTGTCCGCGGCGCCGATCACCGATGCCGACCGGATCGCGCCGCTGCGCGCCGCGCATCCGGCCTACCTGATCTACACCTCGGGCTCCACCGGCACGCCGAAGGCCGTCGTCGTCACCCACGCCGGACTGTCCTCCTTCGCCGCCGAACAGTGCTATCTGTTCGGCGTCACCCCGGCCGCGCGCACCCTGCACTTCTCCTCGCCGAGTTTCGACGCCTCGGTGCTCGAACTGATGCTCGGGTTCGTCTGCGGGGCCACCGTGGTGATCGCGCCGCCGGATATCTACGGCGGTGCCGAACTCGCCGAACTGTTGCGGGCCGAAGCCGTTACACACGCGTTCGTCACCCCTGCGGCCCTGGCCACGGTCGATCCGTCCGGGTTGGATCAGCTGCACAGTGTCATGGTCGGTGGTGAGGCGTGCAGTCCCGAACTGGTGGCGGCCTGGGCCGACCGGTACCGCATGCACAATATGTACGGCCCGTCGGAGGCGACGGTGGCCGCCACCATGTCCGGCCCGATGCGGCCCGGCCGTCCGGTGCCGCTGGGCCACCCGGTGCGCGGTATGCGGTTGTTCCTGCTGGATTCCCGATTGCGTCCGGTACCGCCCGGTACCCCGGGTGAACTGTACGTATCGGGCCCCGGGGTGGCTCGCGGCTATCTGGGCCGGCACGGCCTGACCGCCTCCCGTTTCGTGGCCGGCCCGTACGGCCGGCGCGGCGAACGGATGTACCGCACCGGTGATCTGGTGGTGGCCGACCGGACCGGGCGGCTGCGGTTCCTCGGCCGCGCCGACGATCAGGTCAAACTGCGTGGCTTCCGGATCGAACTATCGGAGATCGACCACGTACTGCGCGGCCATCCCGGGGTGCGGTCGGCACTGACGGTGGTACACACCGACGCGCACGCCCGGCAGCGGCTGGCGGCCTATCTGGTCGCCGACAGCACACTGGATCCCGCCGTGGTCCGGGCGGCCGTACGCGGTCAATTGCCCGCGTACATGGTCCCCGACGCCATCACCGTGCTGCCGGAGTTCCCGAAGGCGCCGTCGGGCAAGCTGGACCGTAAGGCGCTGCCCGAACCAGTGTTCCTGAGCACCGGCTCCACCTCCCGCGCGCCCGCCACCGAGGCCGAACGCCGGGTCGCCGAGGTCTTCTCGGAGGTGCTGGGTTGTCCGGTGACCGGTGCCGAGGACCCGTTCTTCGACCTGGGCGGCAACTCGCTGCTGGCGACTCGGCTGGTCGGCGAGCTCTACGACCGGTTCGGGGTGGACCTGCCGGTCCGTACGGTGTTCGAGGCTCCGACCGTCGCGGCGCTGACCGAACAGTTGCTGCGGACTCCGGCCACCGCCCGGATCCCGCTGGCCGCCTACGATCCGCGGCCCGCGCGGCTGCCGTTGTCGTTGCCGCAGCAGCGGCTGTGGTTCCTCAACCGGTTCGCGCCCGAATCCAGCGCCTACAACATCGCGTTCGTTCTCGATATCGACGGCGCGCTGGACGTACCCGCGTTGCGAGCGGCGCTCGGCGATATCGTCGAACGGCACGAGGTCCTGCGTACCGTCTTCCCCGCCGACGGTGACGGCGCCCAGCAGCGTATTCTGCCCGCCGCCTGGGCGCTGCCCACCCTGGAACCACAGGAGACCGAGGACGCCGGGGCCGAAGCGGCGCTCCGGGAAACGGCCACCACAGGATTCGACCTCACCGTGGGGACTCCGTTGCGGGTGACCCTGCTGCGCACCGGGCCGGATCGCTACCGGCTCGGCGTGGTGCTCCACCACATCGCCGCCGACGGCTGGTCGATGGGGCCGCTGATCCGGGATCTGGCGCTGGCCTACCAGGCCCGCCGCGCCGGTGCCGCGCCACAGTGGGCACCGCTGCCGGTGCAGTACGCCGATTTCGGTCTCTGGCAGCGTGAGCACCTCGGTAGCGAGGCCGACCCGGACAGCCTCGCCGCGCGCCAGCTCGGCTACTGGCGGGACCGGCTGGTGGGTCTGCCCGATGAACTACCCCTGCCCTACGACCGGCCCCGCCCCACCGAACCCGAGCAGACGTCCGCCTCGGTCCGCCGCAGTATTCCGGAGCCGGTGCGCACCGCCCTGGTGGATCTGGCCCACGCCGAGGGCGTGAGCCCGTTCATGCTGCTGCGTTCGGCGCTCGCGGTACTGCTGCGGGCGGTCACCGGTGGCCGCGATATCGCCATCGGTACCCCGGTCGCCGGACGCACGGACAGCCGGCTCGCCGATCTGGTCGGGATGTTCGTCAATACGCTCGTGCTGCGCTCCCTGGTCGATCCGGCGCGCCCGTTCACCGACCTCCTGCGGGAGGACCGGGATACCGAACTCGCCGCGCTCGCGCACGCCGATATTCCCTTCGAACAGGTGGTGGCCGCGCTCGGGCACGATCCGCGTGCCACCGCGCGCCACCCGCTGTTCCAGGTCGCGCTCACCGTGCAGGACACCCCGGTGCCCGACCTGGCACTGCCCGGGCTGGCGGTGCGGGCGGCCCCGCTCGATATCGCGCGCGCGAAGTTCGATCTGGAGTTGCGCGCCGACGATCTCACCGGCGGTGACCTCGAATTCGTCTATGCCGACGAACTGTTCGACGCGACCACCGTCGAGGCGCTCGCGGACCGCTTCCTGCGGGTGCTCGCCGCGATCGGCGCCCGGCCGACCGTACCGGTGGGCGATATCGACACCCGCACCGATGCCGAACGTGACACCCTGTGCCCGGCCCGCGGCCCCGCTCCGGGGATCCCGCGCACCCTGGGCGCTCTGTTCGGTGCCACCGTACTCGCTCACGGACCGCGCCCGGCGCTGTACGAGGACGAGACGGTACTCACCTACGCCGACCTCGACCGTCGCGCCAACCGCCTGGCCCGCGCGTTGATCCGGCGCGGACTCGGCACCGGCGACAAGGTCGCTCTCGGGCTCACCCGATCCGCGGATTCGATGACGACCATGCTCGCTGTCGCCAAAGCCGGAGCCGCCTTCGTCCCGGTGGATCCGAACTATCCGGCCGAGCGTGTCGCGCATATGCTCGCCGATTCCGGCTGCTCGGTCGGGATCACCCGCAGCGGGTACGCCGAACGGCTGCGCGCGGCGGGCGGCAGCGAGATCGACTGGCTGCTGCTGGATTCCCCCGCGGGCCGTAGTGAGATCGGTGGTGAGGCCGCGGGCCCGGTCTCCGATAGCGACCGGCTGCGCCCGGTGCGGATCAGCGATGCGGCCTACCTCATCTACACCTCCGGCTCCACCGGTAAGCCGAAGGGTGTCATCGTGACCCACGGCGCGGTCGCCGATCTCGCCGACGAGTTCCGGGACCGGCTGGCGGTGAACCCCGCCGCGCGCACCATGCACTTCGCGTCGCCGAGTTTCGACGCGGCGATCCTGGACCTGCTGCTCGCCATCGGATCCGGTGCCGCCATGGTCATCGTGCCGCCGGATGTGTACGGCGGTGACGAACTCGGTGAATTCATGACCCGCACCGGGGTCACCCACACCTTCATCACCCCGGCGGCGCTCGCCACCATCGACCACGAGCGCTGGCCGCTGCCGGCGCTGCGGGGTCTGATGGTCGGCGGTGAACACGCCGGGCCGGAGCTGGTGGCGCGCTGGGCGCCCGGCCGCCGCCTGTTCAACGGTTACGGACCCACCGAAACCACCATCGTGATCTCGGTGACGCCGCTGACCGCCGGCAACCCGGGCGACCTACGCGATCTGGTCCGCGGGACTCGGGCCGTGGTGCTCGACGAACGCCTGCGGCCCGTGCCCGTGGGGGTACCCGGTGAGCTGTACCTGGGTGGTCCGGGCCTGGCGCGGGGCTATCACGACCGGTTCGGGCTCACCGCGGCGCGGTTCGTCGCCGACCCCTACGGACCGCCCGGGGCCCGGCTCTACCGCAGTGGCGATGTCGCGCGCTGGACCCGCGACGGCGGGTTGCGCTATCTGGGCCGCAGCGACAACCAGGTGAAGATGCGCGGCTTCCGCATCGAGCTCGGGGAAATCGCCGGCGCGCTCACCGCGCATCCGGCGGTGCACTTCGCCCATGTCGAGGTGCGCCGGCTCGGCGATTCGGACCGGCTGGTCGCCTTCATCCACCCGGCCGATCCCACGATATGCCCCGAACCCGAGGAACTGCGCGACCATCTGAGCAGTCGCCTGCCCCGGCATATGATCCCGGCCGCGTTCACGCTGCTCGACGAGATCCCGCTCACGCCGGTGGGCAAACTGGATACCGCCGCGCTGCCCGAACCCCGGGTCCTGCCCGCCACCGCATCCGGACGCGTGCTCGGTTCGGAGACCGAACGCCGGGTCGCCGCGATCATGGGCGAGTTGGTGGGCGTGACGATCACCGATGCCGACGAGAGTTTCTTCGATATCGGTGGCAACTCGCTGCTGGCCACCCAGTTGGTGGGTCGCCTGGACGCGGCCACCGGAGTACGACTGCCGGTACGGACGGTGTTCGCCGCCCCGACGGTCGCCGAACTCGCGGCCCGTCTCGACGGGGAATCCGCCGGCACCGGGGCCGCCCTGGTGCGCCGGGAGCGACCCGAGCGGATTCCGCTGTCCCCGGCCCAGCAGCGGCTGTGGTTCCTCAACCGGTTCGGCGGTTCGGACACCTCGGGCGGCGCGTACAACATTCCGGTGGTGCTGCGGTTGCGCGGTCCGCTCGATCACGCGGCGCTGCGCGGTGCGCTGCACCGGGTACAGGAACAGCACGAGACACTGCGGACGGTGTTCCCGGAGGTCGGCGGCGAGCCGGTACAGCGGGTGCTCGACGCGGCCGACGCCGCGGTCACCCTGCACGCACCGGTGGCCGGCGACGCGGGCCACGGAGCGGCGATCGAACGGTTCATCACCCCCGGATTCGACCTGGCCACCGAAATACCGCTGCGGGCAGCGCTTTTCGTGGTGGCGCCGGACGATCACATCCTGGTGCTGGTGGTGCACCACATCGCGATGGACGGCTGGTCGCTGGAACCGCTGGCCGCCGATGTGGCGACGGCCTACCGGGCGATCCGGCTCGGCGCCCGGCCCGACACCGACCCTGAGCAACTCCAGTATGTCGACTACACCCTGTGGCAACGGGAACTGCTCGGCGACGAGGACGATCCCGGCTCCCCGATCCGCCGGCAGCTCGACTACTGGCGCACCAGGCTGGAGGGACTGCCCGAACTGCTCGCCGTCCCCGCCGACCGCCCGCGGCCGCCGGTACCGTCCTACCGCGGCGGCACCGTCGAGGAGCGAGTCGACGCAGGGGTGCACCGGGAACTGCGCGAACTCGCCGGACGCCACAATGTGAGCCTGTTCATGGTGTTGCACGCCGCGCTGGCGGTGCTGCTGCACCGGATGACCGGCGTCGGCGATATCGCCGTCGGCACCCCGGTTGCCGGCCGGGGGCGGCCCGAACTCGACCGGATGATCGGCATGTTCGTCAATACGCTGGTCCTGCGAACCTCGGTTGCCCACAACGACCGGTTCACCGATCTGCTCGACACCGTGCGCGATACCGATCTCGACGCGTTCGGGCACGCGGACCTGCCGTTCGAGCGATTGGTCGAAGTGCTCAACCCTGTTCGTTCCCAGGCGCACCACCCGCTGTTCCAGGTGATGCTGTCGGTACGCGACGAACCGGTACGCGCCCTGGAACTCCCGGGCCTGAGTATCGAGGCGATGGATATCGACGCCGGTATCGCGAAATTCGATCTCCAGTTCACCCTCACCGAATGCCGCGGCGCCGACCGGTCGCCCGACGGTATCGGCGTGGCGGTGAATTACAGCGGAGATCTCTTCGACGAACCGACCGCGGCCCGGCTCGGCCGCCGCCTGGTCCGGCTGCTCGGCGCGATCGCCGCCGACCCCGCCGTGGTCATCGGTGATCTGGAGCTGCTCGAGCCTGCCGAATGGTCGGCGCTGGCGCCGCTGCGTCGAGCCGATCCGGACCAGCCGTGCACCCTGGCCGAGGTCTTCGCCGCCGCGGTGCACGTCGACCGGCAGGCGGTCGCGCTCGCCGGGGCGGGCGTGGAGGTCACCTACGACGCGCTCGACCGCTGGAGCAACCGGCTGGCCCGGGTGCTTGTGGGCTACGGCGTGGGGCCGGAAACGCTGGTGGCGCTGGGTATTCCGCGTACCGTCGAATCGGTGGCCACGGTCCTGGCGGTGACCAAGACCGGCGCCGCGTTCGTCCCGGTGGATCCGGGCTATCCGGCTGCGCGCATCACCCATATGCTCTCGGATTCCGGCGCGGCCCTGGGTCTCACGCTGGCCGAGTACCGGGAGCAGTTGCCCGAAGGGGCGCACTGGCTGGCCCTCGACGACGACGAGGTTCGCGAACAGGTGCTGCGGGCATCCAGCGCCGCGCTCACCGACGCGGACCGGATCACCCCGTTGCGGATGGACAACCCGGCCTACGTCATCTACACCTCCGGTTCCACCGGAACTCCCAAGGGTGTGGTGGTCACCCATCGCGGGCTGTCCAATTTCGCGGCGGAGACGGCCCACCGCTTCGATGTCCGGCCGGGCAGTCGCATCCTGCACTTCGCGACCCCCAGTTTCGATGCCGCGATGCTGGAGTTGCTGTTCGCGCTCGGTGGCGCGGCCACCCTGGTGCTCGCCCCGTCGGGTGTGGTCGGTGGTGCGGATCTGGCCCGGGTGCTGATCGCGGAACGGATCACCCACGCCTTCATCACCACGGCCGCCCTGGCGACGGTGGACCCGGAAGGTGTCACCGATTTCCAGCATGTACTGGTCGGTGGCGAGGCCCTGCCGGCCGAAGTCGTGGCGCGCTGGGCGCCGGGCCGCAATCTGCACAACGTCTACGGACCCACCGAAACCACCATCGTGACCGTTATGTCGCCGCCCCTGGTACCCGGTGGTCCGATCCCGATCGGTGAACCGATCCGCGGTGTCGCGGCCATGGTGCTCGACGCCCGGCTGCGCCCGGCGCCGCTCGGGGTCACCGGCGAGTTGTACCTGGCCGGCGGGGCGCTCGCCCGCGGGTACCACGACCGGCCCGGGCTCACCGCCCAGCGCTTCGTGGCCGATCCCTTCGGGAAACCGGGGGAGCGGATGTACCGCACCGGGGATCTGGTGCGGATCCGCACGGCGCGCGACGGCGGTCCCGGCGATATCGAATACGTCGGCCGGACCGACCATCAGGTGAAGATCCGCGGTTTCCGGATCGAACTGGGCGAGATCGACGCGGCGTTGAGCCGGCACCCCGCGGTCGAGTTCTCTCATACCGCGGGACATCGGACGGCCGCGGGCGCGACCGCGCTGGTGTCGTATGTGAAGGCAGCGGCGGGGGTCACCACCGCCGCCGAACTCACCGCGCATGTGTCCGAACTGGTGCCCAATTACATGGTTCCGCAGTCGATCATGCTGATCGACCGGCTGCCGCTCACTCCGGTCGGCAAACTCGACCGGTCCGCCCTGCCCGAACCGGTGTTCACCGCCGCCGAGGCCTACCGGGCGCCCGCCAATCCGGTAGAGGCCGCGTTGTGCGATATTTTCGCGGAGGTGCTCGGGGTCGACCGGGTGGGCGCCGGAGACGGCTTCTTCGAACTGGGCGGTAATTCACTGCTCGCCACGAAGGTGGTCGGCCGGGCCCGGGAGGCCGGGTACGACCTGCCGATGCAACTGCTGTTCGGTGAATCCACCCCGGCCGCGCTGGCCGCCCGGCTCGGCGACGGCTCCGCCGCCGATGCCATGCGGTTGGCGCTGGCTCCCCTGCTGCCGTTGCGCCCGGGCACCGGGACCGGCCGGCCCCCGCTGTTCTGTGTGCATCCGGCGATCGGGTTGTCCTGGTGCTACGCCGGCCTGCTCGCCGAACTGCCCGCCGATCAGCCGGTTTACGGGCTGCAGTCACCACAGGCGAGCGGCGAACCGGGATTCGGTTCGATCGGCGAAGCGGCCGAGCACTACATCGCCCACATCCGGACCGTGCAACCGCACGGGCCGTACCAGCTGCTCGGCTGGTCGCTGGGCGGACTGATCGCGCACGACATCGCCGTCCGACTGCAGGCGGCCGGCGAGGAGGTCGCGCTGCTCACCATGCTGGACAGCTACCGGCTCTCCGATGAACTGGCCACCGACGCCGTGCCCGGCGTCGCCGAGATCCTCGGCGAATTCGGCGGCGATCTCGTCGCCGACGGAGCGGAACCGACCCTGGCCGAGGCCGCCGAACTGTTGCGGTCGCGTCCCGGCCCGTTCGCGGCACTCACGGTGGACCATCTGGAACGGCTGTACGCCGGCTACGCCGACGGCACCGTCCAGGCCAATGGTTTCCGGCCCGGTGTGTTCGACGGCGATCTGCTGTTCTTCGCCGCCGGCACCGACCCGGTGAACCTTGCCTCCCCCGATCGCCGCCCGGAGGCCTGGCGGGGCTTCGTCACCGGTGCCGTGCACGCCCGGGAACTGGCGTGCACGCACGCGGAGATGACGACCCCGGAATCCCTGGCGGTGCTCGGACCCGTGCTCCGGGAACACCTGCGCGGGGCGGCCACGGCACCGCAGCCCGGTATCGAAACGAAGGAGAACGCTCAGTGAAGCCCGCGGTACAGATCACCGGTCTGGTGAAGTACTACGGCCGCGTCCGCGTTTTGGACGAGGTCGATATCGAAATCCCCGAAGGCACGGTGCTGGGGCTGCTCGGTCCCAACGGCGCGGGTAAGACCACCGCTGTCCGGATCGTCACCACCCTGCTGCGGCCGAACGCCGGATCCGTCCGGGTCGCGAATGTCGACGTCCTGCACGATCCGGCGGCGGCCCGCAAACTCATCGGATTGTCCGGTCAGTACGCGGCGGTGGACGCCAACCTCACCGGCTACGAGAACCTGCGGATGGTCGCGCGACTCTACGGTATGTCGCGCGAGCGCGCGGCCTCGCGGGCCCGGGAACTGCTCGGGGAATTCGGGCTCGAGGATGCCGCGGACCGCCGGGCCGGAACCTATTCCGGCGGGATGACCCGGCGACTGGATCTGGCCGGTGCCCTGGTCGCCCGCCCACCGGTGGTGGTTCTGGACGAACCGACCACCGGCCTGGATCCGCGGGCCCGCAACGATATGTGGCGGGTTATCGGCGAACTCGTCCGTGACGGCACCACGGTCCTGCTGACCACCCAGTATCTCGAGGAGGCCGACCGGCTGGCCGACCAGATCACCGTGCTCGACAAGGGCCGGGTCATCGCCCGCGGTTCGGCGGACGAACTCAAATCCTCGATCGGCGGGGACCGGCTCACCGTCGCGCTGAGTCCCGGCCAGGATCCGGCGCCCGCACTGCGGGTTCTCGCCGAAATCGGAATCGGCGAACCCGCCCACGAGGCGGGTGTCGACGAGGTGTCGGTGGTGGTCGGTGACGGTTCCCGGACCATGGTCCAAGCCCTGCGCCGGCTCGATGACGCAGAGGTGAATGTTGTCGATGCCCGGGTGCACCGGCCCAGCCTCGACGATGTCTTCCTGTCCATCACCGGCTCCCCGGCAGCGTCGGAATCCGAGCCGGAAACCAGTGACGTCCCCGAGGAGATCATGTCGTGAGCACCGCAGAAGTGGCGGTCGGTCAAACTACCGGAAAGACCGAAGAGACGGAGGCGGAACTGTCCCACGCGCCCGGCTCGCACCGGATTCCGAAGTCCACCGAACCGCGTATGCGGTTCTTCCGCGACAGTGCGATCGTGGCGCATCGCAATCTGATCACCATCATGCGGGTGCCGACATTGCTGGTCACGGCCACGGTGCAGCCGCTGATGTTCGTCTTCTTGTTCGCCTACGTATTCGGTGCCTCACTGGGCGGCGGCCAGTACCGGGAGTTCCTGATCGCCGGAATCATGGCCCAGACCGTCGCCTTCAGTGCTGCGTTCACCACTGTCGGACTGGCCGGTGACCTGGAGAAGGGCATCATCGACCGGATGCGCGCGTTGCCCATGTCCCGGCTGGCAGTGCTGATGGGGCGCACGCTCTCCGATCTGGTGGTGAGCATGGTCAGCCTGGTGGTGATGACCGTGTGCGGGTACATCGTCGGCTGGAGCATCAATGGGAGCCTGGCCGAGGCCGCACTCGCCTACGCGGTGATCCTGCTGTTCGCCTTCGCCATGTCGTGGATCGGCGCGCTCACCGGTCTTGTCGCCCCGAATGTCGAGGTCGCCCAGAGTGCCGGGCTGATCTGGCTGTTCCCGCTGTCGTTCATCTCCTCGGCGTTCATCTCGGCCCAGACCCTGCCCGAGCCGCTCGCCACCATCGCCGAGTGGAATCCCATCACCGCGGTCGCGGCGACCGGCCGGAAACTGTTCGACAACAGCGCGCCCCCGATGTTCCCTACCGCGACCGGCTGGCCGGCCGAGCACTGCGTCGAATACGCGATCCTGTGCTCGGTGGCCATTCTGCTGATCGCGATGCCGTTGGCGCTGTTGCAGTACCGCCGGGTGGCCAGTCACTGAGCACGACAAAGGCCGTGCCCGCCGGATATCCGGCGGGCACGGCCTTCGGTGTGCCGTTCGGGTCGGCCGGGCTCAGCCCCGGCGACGGGTCTTGAGCAGTTCCAGCCGCTCCTTGAGCAGTTCCTCGAGCTCGTCCTTGCTGCGCCGCTCGAGCAGCATGTCCCAGTGCGTGCGGGGCGGCTTCACCTTCTTCGCCTCCTGCGTGGTGCCCTCGATCAGCACACCTTCCTGGCCGTTGCGGCACAACCAGGTCGGCGGGATCTCGGCGTCGTCGGCGAACGGAACATCGAACTCTTCACCATTGTCGGTCCGGTACCGGGCGATCCGGCGGGGAGCCAGATCATGGTCGCGGTCGGTTTCGTAGCTCACCGCTCCGAGCCGGCTGCCCCGGAGTACGCGATCTGCCATCTGTACAGGTCCTCTCTGTGTTGTCGGCGCGTTGCCGCGCGCGGGCCCGCGGTGCCCTGCCGAGGGGCTCCGGAACACCGGAGCGGAAACACCGACGGTGTATCCGCTGCGGGGCACCGGAACCCGCGCCGGGGGCGCGAGCCGATGGGTCGACCCCTTGTTGTCTTGCTACCGCGACCTGGTAGGTCGCGTTCGCCGGCCGTTGTCGCCCGCCGACCGTTAGGGTCACGTGCGCGGGCCGTTGGCTGTGCCACGAATCGAGGATTCGTGCCGGTCCAGGCCGTGCGCCCTGTTCATGTCAACGTTCGTCAGGGTCTTTCCGTTCCCAAGCCTTGTAATTGTACGGGGTTGGGCGAAATGGTCCCGCGCGGTGTGCGGTGTGTGCCGCTGCGAGAGTTCCTATTAGGGTGTCGGGTCATGTCGCGCCGGTTGGAGTCGTGCCTGTGGTGTGGTCGGGAAATAGTGGATTCGGAAGCGGGGCGGCGGCGCCGCTACTGCCGACAGTCCTGCCGCCAGCGCGCCTATGAGCATCGCAACAATGTGAAGGGCACTGGGATCCCCGCCGATTCGGTGGTGCTCAGTGCCGCCGAGGCCACCGCGCTGGCCGACCGGTGGTTCGCCGCGCGCTGCGCGGCCGAGGATGTGGCGACGGCCGTCGACGAAGGCGCCGACCGGGACGAGCTCGCGCGGCTCAGCGCGGTGCTGGTCGAACTCGCCCGGGACGCCGAACGGTTGCGCTGACCTGCGCCGAATCGCACTGTGCGCGCGGCGGCGAGATCGTCTCGCCGCCGACCGCCGGGGTGGACCCGACGCTGAGCGCGGCGAGGATCGTCACCACGACGCCGAGGCCGCACAGCGCGAGCAGGGTGGCGGTGTCCGGGTGCACCAGTGGCTGCCCGCGCATCGCCTGCCAGAACGTGATCGCCTGCAGACCGCCCCCGCCCAGGATCATCACCCCGATCAATCTGCTGCGGGTCCGGGCCGGGCGCAGCCGGGGGTGACGTCGCGCGCACCAGGCGAGGATCACCACCGCGGCCAGTACCACCTGGATTCCGTGCAATCCGATGAAATGGGGAATGCGCAGATCGCCGCCCAGGGTGCTCCAGTGGGTGATCGGCATACCCGGCACCGCGTCCGGTGCGCCGACGGCCTCCCGGGTCGCGGCGTCGACCACGGTGTGCCCGGCGGCCAGTTCGACGAGTCGGCCGTCGGCGGTTCGGGTGAGCTGGGTCCCGGTGAAACCCATGAGGTATCCCAGTGCCATCGAGACCACCGCCATCGCCAGCCCACCGCGAATGGCCCACACCGTGGGCCGATCCGCGCCCGGACGTATCGAAACGATTACGGCGATCAGCAGATTCGCGAAAAAGAGACCCGGGACACCCGAGGCGAAGATGAGTTGCCCGATTTCGTTGACCGGGTCGGTTTCGGTGTTGAAATGGCTGAAGGTGCCCCGCGCGGCCTGGACCACGATGAATCCCACGTCCACGACCGCGGTGACGGAGAACACGACACCCAGCCACCAGGTCACCCGGCGACCGCGGTGGGGTAGCGACAGCAGCCAGGCCAGAGTGAGCGAGTACAGCACGAACGCCAGCCCGAATTTGACCGGTTTGAGCCAGACCGATTCGCCGAGCAGCACGCGGTCGTCGACCATCATCGCGATCAGGCCGGTAAACACCAGACCGGCCATTGCCGTGGAGCTGAGCAGCAATGGCCGGTGCAGGCGTCCGATCACCCGACGTGGATCGGAGGTGGTGGGGCGTCCGGTAGCCGGGACGCCGAGGAGCGGTGTGGACATGGACCGACGGTAGGAACGGGGATCCGGCCGCCGCGTCCCACTGCGGGACGATGTGCGGCCGGTACCCCGGTATGCCGGGAGCCGTCGGATCGGCTGTGGGTAAGGGTCAGCCGGGGTTGTTCAGGACGAGCCCGCGCCCGGCGAGATAGGGCAGGGGGTCGACCGGGCCGATACCGGGCTGGTGGACCTCGTAGTGCAGGTGCGGCCCGGTGGACTGGCCGCGGCTGCCGACGGTGGCGATCACGTCACCGGCCTGCACCTGCTGGCCGACCGAGACGAGAATGTCCTGCATATGGCCGTAAACGCCGACGCTGCCGTCATCCTGCTGGACGCGAACCCACAGGCCGAAGCCGGTGGCCGGGCCGGCCTCGATCACGACACCGTCGGTGACCGACCGGATCGGCGAACCCATATTCGCGGCGAAGTCGATGCCGTTGTGGTTGGTGCCCCAGCGTGCCCCGAAGCCCGAGGATACGACGCCGTCGGCCGGTTGTACCGTGGTGGGCCGTGGTGGCTCGAAGAACGGGAAGGACACCGGAGCGGGCTGGTTGTCGCCGGCGGCCTGATGGGGGGCCCACGCGGCGGGGTCGTGCGAGATGGCGGGCCGCTCGGCGGGCGAGCGGTCGGCGGGGTCGGCCGGCGCCTCCGAAGTGGCGGCCACCGGGGTGATCTGTTCGTTACCGGAATCGGCTCCCGCGGCGAAGAGGGCGAAACCGGCGCAGAGGGCTGTCGAGGTGGCGACAACCTGTGTCGTGATGGGGCGACGGCCGATCGACGACACCGTGAGCTTACGGAAAGGTAACGGAAGGGTCACGGGCATGGTTACAAGCTAGGGGACCGACACGCCGAGTCAGCAATTGTGTGGCAACAGTCACGAGATCATATAAGTGCAGGTCGCGGATTGCCTTCCGATAACGAACCGGAAATATCGCCCGCCGAGCTGCGCAGGTGAGACATTGATCTAGTTTGACCGAAGTGTGCCAGAAGATCGACACTGTTTCAGTGGTCGCTAACAGAGTCGCGCCGCTGATCGCCCTGGCGGACCCCACCAGGCGCGCGATATTCGAAGCGTTGCCGGCCGGGCCGCGCTCGGTCGGGGAACTCGCCGCCGAGGTCGGGATCACCAGCTCGGCGGTATCGCAGCATCTGCGGGTACTGCGGGACGCGCGGCTGGTGATGATGCGGCCGATGGGCAACCGTCATCTCTACTCACTGGACCCGCGTGGTCTCAGCGATGCCCGCGACTACCTGGAACAGTTCTGGCAGAGCGCCCTGGCCGCCTACGCCGCCGCGCTCACCGAGGCCGCGAACAGGGACGACCGCTAGCGCCCCGGCCTCAGCCGACCCGGCGGTACGCCGTACTGCCGGGCACGGTCGCTTCGTGCCGGCGCTTGCTCAGCTGCCGGTCGAGGGCGGCGACCACCTCGGTCGAGCCGATCTGTAGCAGGCCGGGATCGGTGCTGGTGGCGTGACGGTCGCCGATGCGCCCGGCCCACAGCACCTCGTGCCGGGTCAGCAGGTGCCGCGGCGGCCCGCCCTGATCCGGGGCCGTGGGGCCGAACAGTTGCACGGTGCGGGTCCCGAAGGCGGTGGCGAGATGGGCGACGCCGGTGTCCCCGCACAGGACGACGGAGGCCTCGGCCACCGTTGCCGACAGTTCGATCAGGTTCTGCTTACCGGCCAGCACTCGCTGGCCCGACAGCCCGGCCCGGGCCGCGATCCCCAGCGCGTTCTCCCGGTCGCTCTCGTCGCCGGTCAGCACCACCTCGTGACCGAGCACCAGCAGATGCCGGATCACCGCCGCGAATCGGTCGGCGGGCCAGCGCCGGGCCGCCGCACTCGCGCCGATATGAACGACCACGCTGTCGCGATGGCTGGTGGTGGCCACCGGCGGTACCAGGCCCAGATTGCGCCGATCCGCACCGATCCCATCGAATTCGAGCAGATGACACCAGCGGTCGATCGGATGGTGGTCGGGCTTCCAATCGGGCGCCGGGATCTCCGGGAACGCCGGATTCCCGTAGGTGAGGATCCGTTCGGCTCCGGTCTTGCCGAGCTGCACGATCGGGGCGGCGCCGGCGCCGTGCAGGTTCACCGCCAGTTTCGGCGGCGGCCCGTCCCAGCGCAGGCCCTGCGGATCGGCGATGGGCACGAACTCGTCCACGCAGGCGATCACATCGACGATGGGACGTAGGCGATGCGGGGCGGCCAGCATCAGATGATCGGTGCGGCGGGCCCGGCGCAGTGCACGTAATGCCGGAACAGCGGTGAGTAGATCACCGAGACCGCGTGCCTGAAGCACGAGAACTACCGACACCCGACTCTCCTAGCCACCTGTTGCCCGTTGTGCCGCCCCCTCCCGAACCGTCTTGGCGAGGGACGGACCACGCGAGAGCATTTCCTTGGATGACTACCACCTGGTACCCGGCGGCAAACGTTGGCCTGTGGCGGCCTGGGTCACACGCCGGGCGTTCGCTCGGCGCGGTGGTATCGACCGTCATCCGTCGGGGACGGGTAGCGCCCGGAACGAGACGATGGCCGGCCGGCAGTTCACTGACCGGTAACGAGCCCGAACTCCAG
Source organism: Nocardia grenadensis NBRC 108939 (assembly GCF_001613445.1). Classification (GTDB taxonomy): domain Bacteria; phylum Actinomycetota; class Actinomycetes; order Mycobacteriales; family Mycobacteriaceae; genus Nocardia; species Nocardia grenadensis. The sequence goes on along the minus strand of NZ_BDCJ01000004.1, from coordinate 211,796 downwards.
CGTCGCGGAGTACACCGGTACCACCTGCGCGACCATCCGGGCCTGGGACCGGCCTCGCTGACCCGGGTGGCGGGCTCGGCCACCGTCGCCGGCCGGGGCGGTCCGCCGGGTCCCGGTGCGGCTCAGTCCGCCGTTGGAGAGATGTTGGTGAGCAACAGGTCCCGGGCCTGCCGGGCACCGTCGAGAGCCCGTGTGACGCGGCGGGTGATCCGCCAGCCGTGCGGAGTGCGGGTGAGCCGGAAACTGTTCGCCCCCGCCCGCCACACCCGGTAGCCGTCGTCGTACCGGCGCACCAGCAGTGATTCACAGACCGCCGTGGCCGTATCGCCGTCGACGACGACCCGGGACGGTCCGAGGAAATGCGCACAGCCCGCGTCGATCAGGGAGTGGTGCGCCGCCGATTCGACCATCGCGTGGATATCCGCGCGACTGCGCATCGACCAGCCCTCGACATCGTATTCACCGTCCTCGGTCCACAGGTTGGCCACATCCGGGGCGGCCCCGGCGTCGACGAACGGGCCGTAGGAGGCGAGCAGCCGGGTGATCGCCACCTCGTCCTCGAGCCGGCGCACACGCGCTTCCAGACGCGCGAAACGGTCCTCGTCCATAGCTTTCCTTTCCATTGCGGTGCTCAGAGCGGGCCGGCCGCCGCGCGGAGCGCCGCGAGCTGTTCGCAGTAGTGGTCGATATCGGTGGCCCGCAGGGCGCAGCAGGCCACGGTGGCGCCGATATCGCGTAATCGGGTCAGCCGCCACCGGGTGCCGGCGGGATCCGCGAGCGGGTCCAGGGCCCGGCCCGGGCTCAGTACCACCTCGAAACCGGGCGGCGGGGGTACCGCGGCCAGATGCGCCGCCAGCGTGTCCGTGGACAGGCCGAACGGTACCCAGCCCACGCCCAGGGCCACGGCCCGGCGCAGTGAGCGACGGGTGCGGCCGCCGACCCACAGCGGTGCGGTGGTCGAGGTGGCGGGCGGGTCGACGACGAACTCGCCGACCTCCCGCCGCCCCCACGCGTCCCGTACTTGCTCGAGAGCGCGGTCCGCGGCGGCGCCGCGCTCCGGGAATTCCGCACCGAGCAGGGCGAATTCGGCTTCCAGTGAGCCGACACCGACCCCGAGCACCACCCGGCCGCCACTGAGCCGATCGAGGGTGCCGTAACGCTTGGCCAGCGCGAGTGGATGGTGGTATCCCAGTACGATGACCGAGGTCGCCAGGCGGATCCGGCTGGTCCGTGCCGCCAGATAGGACAGTGTCGCCAGCGGATCCCAGTAGGTCGAACCGCGGGTCTCGGTATCGGCCGCGGGGACCGCGATGTGCTCGGAGCAGGTCAGATGATCGAAGCCGAGTTCGTCGGCGAGTTCGGCGATCCGAACGAGTTCGGCGGTGCCCCCGCCGGATTCCCAGGGAGAGGCCGTACCGGGTACCCGGACCACGATCGGAGTGGACAGCCCGACTCTCACCGCGGCGGGTCTTCGGCGGCGCCGATGAGTCGCCGCATCATCCGGTCCGCGCCCAGTACGGCCGCCGCGCGATCGGGATCGCTGCGCCGGGCCGCGAGACGCTCATGGGCGCCGATGACGTGGACCGGGCCTCGGCCCAGCGCCGCGAGACCTTCGGTCGCGACCTCGTCGGGTTCGGAGACCGGCATTCCGGGGATGTCGAAGTCCAGACCCACGCGCTGCATCGCCGGGGTGCGGGTGACGCCGAGGACGAGTTCGAGCACGTCCACGCCGTGCTCGCGCAATTCCAGCCAGAGACCTTCGGCGAAGATCCGGCCGAATGCCTTCACTCCGCCGTAGACCGTGTGCCGCCGCGATCCCAGGTAGCCGGCCAGCGAACCCACCAGCAGGATCCCGCCGCGGCGCCGATCGCGCATCGCGGTCCCGAATCCGGCGATCAGCGCCAGCGGGGTGGTGATGTTGAGTTCGACGACCTGCTGGAAGGCCGCGGGATCGCCGTCGAGGAACTCGGCGCTGTGGGTGTTGGCGCCGGCATTGTGGACCAGCAACCCGACCTCCACATCGGCGACCGCGTCGAGTACCGCTGTCGTGGCGTCCGGGTGGGTGAGGTCGACGGCCAGGGTGCGGACCGTGACGCCCAGGGCCCGGCATTCCGCGGCGGTGTCTTCGAGCGGACCGGCCCGCCGGGCCACCAGCAGCAGGTGGATACCGGATTCCGCGAGTTGCCGGGCGAACGATCGGCCCACGCCTTCGGAACCGCCGGTGATCACCGCCCACGGGCCGTAGCGACCGGGATCGACAGGGGGCATAACTGGGTCTCCGTTCGGGGTTCGGGATCGGGCCACACCCAGTTCTACAACCGGGAGCCCGGAAATACTAGAGTGAATTCTAGTTTTCCGAACGGAGGTACCCAGTGCCGCGGATCGCCGAACCCAGGGAGCCGGGCCGGCCGACCACCATGCTCCAGCACGAGCGCCGGCGCGCCATCCTGCGCGCCGCCGCCCGGCTCGGTGCCGAACAGGGGCTCGAACACGTCCAGATGTCCGATATCGCGGCGGCCGCCGGGGTGGCGCTGGGAACGCTGTACCGCTACTACCCGTCCAAACATCATCTCTACTCGGGCGTACTCGAATCGGCCGTCGCGGACCTGCCCGTGCCGGTGGCGGACCCGGCCGATCCGGTGGGCCCCGTGGCCGACCTGCTCGAATCGGCGGTGACCGGGCTGCTCCGACGCCCCCTGCTCGGTCGCGCCATGCTGGTCTCGGCGAATGCCGTGCGCTCGGCCGGGCCGGTGGCGGTCGACCCCACCCTGCGCGACCGGATCCTCGCCGCCGCCGGAATCGGCGAACCGGACGAGGCGGACCAACAGCTGGCCCGGCTCGCCGAACAGTGCGCCTACGGCATCCTGACCTGGGCCACGGCGGGCCAATTGAGTGCGGAACAGGCGGTGGCCGATATCCGCCGGGCCGCCACGCTGCTGCTGGCGCCCTGGGTATCGCGCGGCCCGGCCGGCTAGCCGCCGCGATCGCCGCCCGGCGCCGCGGATGTGGGCGCCGGGACCGGTCCCGCCGGTGTCCGGCGCCGCTCCCAGGCGGTGGCCAGCCCGATCGCCAGCCCGACGTACACCCAGCCCAACAGCACATCGATCACATAGTGCTCACCCCCGTAGACGAGGGTGAAACCCATCGCCACGGGGAAGGCGGCCAACGGGATCCGCCACCACCACTGCCGGGCCGACGGCCACAGCGCGACCGCGACCAGCAGCGCGAAGCCCGCGTGCAGCGACGGGATCGCGGCGACGGGATTACTCTGCGCGGCCAGCCAGTCGGCGCCGATATCGACCGAGTACAGCCGGAACCCGAAACCGGTGCTTCGGTGGATCTCGGCCGGGATCACCCCGACGCGGGCGGCGTACCAGGGCGGCGCGGCGGGCAGCAGGACATAGGTCACCAGACCGAGATAGGACAGCAGCAGGATCCGGCGCATATATTTCGACCAGCGCTCCCGCGACAAGACGTAGAGGATCGCGGCGATCAGCCAGGGCACCAGGAAGTGGCTCGTGTAGACGAGGCCGGTGAATACGGTCCACCAGGGCCGTCCGCCGTCACCGTTCAGTTGCTCCTGTAACCACACCGTGGGCACGGCCCCGCCGAACAGGGCGCGTTCGACCCCGACCGGTTCGCGGACGCGCAGCGGCATCCCGAGTGTATTGGCGATACCGCGGGTGTGGTCGTAGACGACCAGCGCGGCGATCAGCGGCACCCAGTCCACGAGAATGCGTAGTTGGTCCCGCCACGGCCGGTGCGGTGCGAATGCCGCGATCCCCACGACGATCCACAGCGCCTGGTAGATCCGCTGGGTCGGCGGGCCGAAGAGCACGGTGACCACCAGCAGCGCCAGCAGATAGGCCGACCACACCCCACTACGCAGCAGTCTGCGATGCCGTTGCGCGGCCGGTACCTCCGTGGCGGGCGCACCCATTCCCACAGTTTTCCTCAGACGCCCCGGAGACGCCGTCGCGACCTGCGGAAACGACGCGTGATCGAGACCGACGCCGCACCGGACCGCCCAGTGCGGCGGGAACGTGCCCCCGGTAGGCCGCCGCCGGGTGCGATGCGGGCAACCGGTCGCCTCCGGTGGCCTTCGGCGCGAGATCCCCTCGGCGTACTCGGTCGTCGCGAGGCGGTCGGCCTCGACCGCCGGAGTCGTGGGCGTATGTGCCACGGCGGATGGTGTTTCGAGGACATCACCCACCGACGTCGTGGGCGATGCGCCGCGGTGCCCCGGCGGTGACACTGTGGTCGGCGACCAGCGCGGGTTGTGGATCGCACAGCACGCCTGCACCAGCTTCCGGACAGCCGCCGGACGAAGGGCACCGAGTGCTGCCGTCGACGCCGACCGGCGTCGGTGGACGCGGCCACCTGCGCCGGGCCGGCGTGAATCTCGATCCCATATGACCTACGTCTACGCCGCCGGATGGGCAACCTCCTCACCATTCACCGGCGTGTACGCGCGCCTGGGCCGGGACCCCGCGTGGACCACATACGCACTGGACGGCGGGCACAATTCGGTACGGGACGATTCCGAAGGCCTGCTGCACATCCTCCGCGGCACGATCGAGGCGCGCTGACCCGCTCGCGCGTACCGATCCGGGCGCGCCCCGCGCCGCTAGGCTCGTGCGGTATGAGCCTGGGCGAGGTGGCCGCCGACCTGTACGGGCTGGCGCCCGCGGAGTTCGTCGCCGCGCGCGACGCCCGCGCCGGTGCGGCAAAGGAACTCGGGGATCGGGAACTGGCGGCGGCGATCGCGGCCCTGCGCAAACCCACGGTCGCGGCATGGGCGGTGAACACACTGGTGCGTGCGGCCCCTCGGGAGGTGGACGCCCTGCTGCGGCTCGGCGCCGAGCTGCGAACGGCGCAGCGGCAACTGTCGGGTGCCCGGTTGCGTGAACTGACCCGGCAGCGCCGGCAGGTGGTGGACGCATTGGCCGAACGGGCGGGTGAGGTGGCCGCCGGCCGGGGCCGACCCGTTTCCGGAGCGGTACTGCGGCAGGTGGGCGAGACGCTGACGGCCGCTCTGGCCGATCCCGATATCGCCGAGCAGGTCCGGGCCGGCACCCTGGTCACCGCGCAGAGCTATGCGGGCTTCGGCCCGGTGGAGCCCGATCTGTCCGTGGTCCGGGGCAAGCCGAAGGCCGCCGACGCGGAGACACGGCCGAAGAAGAAGGCCGGCGATGCCGAATACACGCGCGCCGAAACGGACCGGCTGCGCGCGCGGGAAGAACTCCGCGCCGCCGAAACCGCTGCGCGCGAGGCTCTCACCGCCGCCGAGAAGGAAGCACAACGTGCGACCGAGCACCTCGCGGCCACCACCGCGCGGCTGACCGGACTCCGCGACGAACTCGCCGCGGCGGAAGACCGGCACCGATTCGCCCGCAACGCCGAACGCGCCGCCCGGGACGCGGTCCGGGCGGCGACGGTCGAACTGGAACGGGCCCGGCGGCGCACACACTGACCCGTCGTCGAGGGTTCGGAATCGAGTGCGTCGCGGTGGGACAGCGGCCTGTGCCGCTGCGGCGGTAACCGGGCGTCCGAGATCAGGTCACCGCGGGGTCGCGGCCGGCGTAGCCGAGCCGGCCCGCCGGTATCGAGGTGGACCCGGGCGAGCGCCGGCGGGCCGGATCCTGCCGAGCAGGAAGACGAGATCGGGCATAACCGGACCTTTCACCGAGGATCAACTGTCCCCGAGAACCTTGCCCCGCAAGGGTGGGCCGACCGACGGTATGGCCGTGATGGGGAACCTCTGAAGAAAGGGGCGTTGGCGGGCTTCGCGCGGCGGCGACGGGGATTGGACCGCTGTCCGGTTCGTATCGGCTGGTCAGAGGGTATGTCGGGCGGTGACATCGCGGGGTGCGTGGTCCGAACATGCAGCGGGCCCGCATTTTCCGGCATCGACACCGGCGCGTCGGCGCGGGCACGGGGGAGGGTTCGGCTGTAATGGTCGGCGCTCGATCGGTTTCCGTGTGGGATGTCCTCCCGTTCAGGAAGGTTCTCGTATGCGTCGTTTCGTGATGGCTCTGGGTTCGGCCGCGATGGCGATAGCGGTGACATCGGCAGTGGACAGTAGCGCGCACGCCGCGAGCGGGCAGGTCGCACTGCGGTGGATCGCCGAGGGGAGTCGGGTGGAGAAGATCATCGACAACCCCAGCGGCTGTATCGATCTCAGTGCGGTCGGGGTCGTCGGCCGGGCGTCGGTGCGCAACCTCACCGACCGGAAGGTCAAACTCTGGAACGGCATCGGCTGCCGCGGCACCTACGGCGGTGGGATCGAACGCGGCGAGCACAACGGCCGGTGGGGCTTTCCCGACTGGAGTATCTACATCTCGTCCTGACCCGGCGGCACCCGACGAACTCACGTGAGCGGAGCCGTTTTCGGGGTACCCGGCACACGAGACCTACTGGAGGTGTTGTGTGAAGGCCGAAGACGAGGGCGGCGCGCCCGGCTCGGTGAGCCCGTTCAATCCGGCGGACCCGCTCGACCCGGCGAGTCCGGTGAACCCGGCGGGTCCCGAGGATGCGATCAATCCGGCGGGCACAGTGGTGCCGGTGGTACCGGTTGCCGACGAGCGGCCGATGCGCACTTGGCTGTGGCCCACGCTGCTCATCTTCGGCCTGGTGGTCGGGGGCGCGCTGCTGGTGATGATCCTGGTGAGCACCGCTGATTTCGGCGAACAGCCGGCACAGGTGACGCCGACCCCGGGGCAGTGCCAGACCTTCTGTACGACCACTGTCGCGCCACCGGCGCGATAACGGCCGGCGGGGACGCCCGCACCGAGCGTCCCCGCCGGTATTCCGGAGCGACTACTGGGCGCCCTGTTGCCCGGTGTCCGGGTCCTCGGCGCTGCGCAGCGCGGTTTCCAGTTCCCGGCGCAGCCGGGCCGCGGTGGCTTCGTCACCCGCATCCTCGGCCGTGGTGATGTCCTGGTTCAGCTGAGCGATGGTGTCCTGAATGGTCATCGGTCCTCCGTTCTCTCGCCTGGGCGATCGCGCCGCACGACTGTCTGCCGGCTACGGCGCCCGTCATGTGCGCATGACCGTTTTCGACCGTCCGAAACATCGCCACCGGCGTCGGCCGTTTCACACTCGCGGGATTTTCAGATCACGTTTCAATCACCACATGGCGGGGGTATATCCCGTCCAACGAGGTTTGGGAAAGCCCGAGGAGCATCCGGTGAACGAAACGACCGAAGCCACGACCGACCGGTACGCCGGAGACCGTGCGTCACGCACTACCCATGTGCCCGGTCCCGGCGACAGCTACGACAACATCGAACCGCTTTTCGCCGAGCTGGCCGCGCTGGCACCCGAGGACCCGCGCCGGCGGGCGCTACGCGAGCAGATCGTGTACCGCTGCCTGCCGCTGGCCGAACATATCGCGCGCCGGTTCTCCGGCCGCGGCGAAGCGTTCGACGATCTGCTCCAGATCTCGCGGCTCGGCCTGGTCCAGGCGGTGGACCGCTTCGACGGGTCGCGGGGCAGCTCGTTCCTGTCCTTCGCCATCCCGACCGTCATGGGCGAGGTGCGCCGCCACTTCCGTGATCACACCTGGGCCGTGCGGGTGCCGCGCGGCACCAAGGAACTGCATCTGCGAATCGGCCCGGCCACCGAGATGCTGTACCAGCGGCTGGGCCGGATGCCCACCGCGCGCGAGATCGCCGCGGAACTCGATGCCGATCTCACCGACGTCACCAGGGCGCTCATCGCCGGTAACGCGCACACCAGCAGTTCCCTCGACGCTCCCTCCGACGACCAGGACGACGGCGTCTCGCCGCCGGCGGTACTGGCCCGGCTCGGCGGGGAGGACCCCTGCTACCGGCTGCTCGAGGACGCGATGACACTGCGCCCGCTGATCGCGGAACTGCCGCAGCGGGAGCGGCAGATCCTGGTCTGGCGGTACTTCGCGAACATGACCCAGGTGCAGATCGCCGAACGGCTCGAGATCTCGCAGATGCAGGTGTCACGCATCCTCGCCAAAACGCTGCGGACCCTGCGCGAGCAGGCGATGGCCGAACCCGACGAGGCCGCTTCCATCACCACGGCCGCCTGATCCGGGCCGACTCGGGCGGTGGCCGGGTAACTGTTGCTGCGTCGGCTGTCGCCTTCCGGAGGTTCGGATCGGCCCGCGGTGACAAGTCCTGAAGCCCCCTGATCGGGCGGTGTTCTCGCCGGTAGCAGTGTGCCCGGAAGTCTCCGCCGGGCACACTGCGGTCCCCGTGGTAATCGCCGAAAACCAACGGAGAGTGCCTTGCGCTTGCGCATGGCACCTGTGCCGAGGCAGTCGAAACTGAACGTCGCTCGCACGGCGGCCGAGGTGTCGTCGACGTAGGAGTAGGTCTCCGGATCGAACGAGGAGTCCCAGTACTCCCGGTTGTAGGTCGCACCCGCTACGAGCACGTCGGCCCGGCGCGGGCCGTCCGCCCAATGCCGCGGAGTGCAGAAGGCCGTGGCGATAGTGTTGTCCGCCGGCCCGTCCGCGACGACCGCACCAGGGGTCGATACTTCGTGGCGCACCCCGAGTGTGTCGTAGTTCGCGGCGGCGGGTGCTGTTGCGCCGGCGATCCGGCGAGCAGTGCCGCCGATGGGAGCGACACCCGGCGTGCGGCAGTCCAGCGACGAAGGGACCGAGAAAGACACGGATGGGACATGATTCACCTCGCGTGATAGCCGGCCGTCGAGAGTCGGCCCGGCTCGAAACGGGAGAGTCGGTGATATCCCTCGGGGGCGAACTCAGCTGTCTGTGCGCACGAGCAGGTGCCGTGGGCCGCGGATGACCCGTGACGGGCAGTAGACGGGTGCCCCCACCGCACGTACCCGGGGGAAACGGCGGTAGAGGCCGCGCAGCGCGATCTCACCCTCCATCCGGGCCAGTCCTGCGCCCAAGCAGTAGTGCACACCGGCCGCGAACGCCAGATGCTCCCGTGCGTTCCGCCGGGCGATATCGAAGCGGCCGGGTTCGGCGAACACTGCCGGATCGCGGTTGGCGGCGGCCAGTAGGGCCACCACTGGAGTGCCCGCGGTCAGCTGCCGACCGGCCAGTTCGAGTGGTTCGCCCGCCACTCGGACGCTGTACTGTGCGGGGGCTTCCCACCGCAGCGTTTCCTCCACCACGGCCCCGGCCAGTCCCGGGTCGGCGGCGAACATCTCATGCTGGGCGGGGTACTGTGACAGCGCGACCACCGCGTTGCCGATGATATTGGCGGTGGTGACGAAACCGCCGATGAGCAGTGCCTGACAGGTGGCCACCAGACCGGCTTCGGTCATGGCGCCTTCGTCGACCGCGGCGCCGAGCGCCGTGATCAGATCGGGGCCTGGTTCGGCACGACGCTTCGCGACCGCCGCAGCGAAATAGTCGGTGAGTTCGGCGAGCAGCACCTGGGTGCGCCGGCGCTCGCGCACCCCGCGCGCCCCATCCACCGTCGCGCCGAACTCGATTCCCCAGCGTGCGAAATGATCGTGGTCGGCGGCCGGGAGACCGAGTAGCTCGGCGATGACCAGGCTCGGAATGCGCAGCGCGAAGGCGTCGATGAGATCGACCGGTTCGCCGCCGTCGAGAGCGTCCAGTTGCCGCTCGACCAGTTCTTCGACGAATTCACGGCGCGCGCGCAGCTGCGCGGCACCGAAGAGCGGGGCAACGAGCTTACGCAGCCTGGTGTGTTCCGGAGGGTTGGCGGAGGCCAGAGAGTCGTCGAGCGGATGCACCAGGAAATCGGTGTGCTGTCCGGGCAGTGGACGTAGCTTCAGCCGGACAGCGGAGGTGGGTGCCACCGCGAACCGGTTGTCGCGCAGCACCTCTTTGCACACCGCGTGCGAGGCCGTCATACACAGTCCACTGCGTCCGCGGATCAGATCACCGCGGGCCCGGATCCGCTCGTAGTGGGTGTGGCCGTCGCTGCCTCTCCGCAGATTCAGCACCGAAGCAACGGGATCGCCCAGCAAGGTGGAGGTGTGCAGGCGCAGCGAGTTCCGGTAGAGCCGGGTGACGGTGTGTAGTCCGCCGCTCATCGGATCTCCTGCGGCGCATGTAGCTTCGGTGCGCGATCGATACCACGTTCGGCCAGTTCGGCCCGGATACGTTCGCGCAACACATATTTTTTGATCTTGGTGCCCGACATGGGCCATTCGTCGACGAACCGCACGTAGCGAGGCGCTCGATATGTCGCGATGCTGCCGAGGCAGTAGTCGATGATCTCTTGTTCGGTCGCGGTCGCGCCCGGCACGAGTTCGATGAAGGCGGCCGGTACTTCGACGTAGTAGGAATCCGGCGCGGCGACCACCTGCACGATGTGGACTGCGGGGTGGCGGAGCAGAAAATCCTCCACCTCCACCGCGGAGACGTTCTCGCCCCCCACTTTGAGCATGTCCTTGAGGCGGCTCACGAAGGTGACCCGGCCCTCGGCGTCCATCACCGCTACATCACCGGTGTGGAACCAGCCCTTGTCGTCGAAACATCTCGCGGTCAGTTCCGGATCGTGCAGGTAGCCGTCGAAGCAATTGGTCCCCCGGAACAACAGTTCGCCCTCCGAACCGGGTGGCAGGTCGAGCCCTGTCTCGGGATCGACCACCCGGCACTGCATTCCGGGCAGTGGTCGGCCGCCGGTGGTGGTTCGCTGCTCCTGGGTATCGGTCTGCTCGCTGAGCGAAAGAAAGGAGGAAGCCTCGGTCATCCCGAAACAGGAGACCTGCACGGCGTGCGGAAGACGATTCGCCATCTCGCGAACACGTTCGGGGACGCCGACTGTCATAACCAGGCGAAGTGCCGACAGATCACGGTCCGCGAAGTCGGGATGGTTCAGCACGGGCAGCCAGACCGTCTCGAAACCGGGCAGCGCGACCGTAGCGCGTTGCTTCTCCAATTGCTCCAGCGCGGCAGCCGGATTGAAGAGGCCGACGTGGCAGTAGGTGCACCCGGCGTAGATACTGGCGACCGCGAAGGCGACAGCACCGATGTGGAACAGGGGCAATGGTGTCCACACACGGTCGGCGCCGACAAGTTCGAGCCGGGTGTGTGCCGCGCCGTCCGCGAAGCGGATCAGCGCCTCGTGGCTGATCATGGCGCCTTTCGGGCTCGCGGAGGTGCCGGAGGTGTACATGACCACCGCGGTATCGCGGACGCGGACATAGCGGCTGCGCTCGCGAACCGCGCCGGGATCCACTTCCGCCGCCGCGTCGAGGAACTCGCGCTCGCTGCGGATACCCGCCGGCGGCTCGCCCGGACCCAGCTGGACCAGCTCGCGCAGCCGCTCGCACTGCTGTCGCACCGGAGCTGGAATCGGTGTGCCGGAATGGACGAACAGCAGCCGCATCCGCGCGTGGTCCACCACTTGGGCGAGTTCGCGTTCCTTGAACCGGCCGTTGATCGGCACCGGCAGGGCGCCGATCCGCGTCACCGCGATGAGTGCGGCAATGGAATCGGGGCAGTTCGGCACCAGGATTCCGACCGTGTCGCCGGTATCGACACCGGCGGCGAGCAGCCCGCGGGCGAGCAGATCGGCACGTGCTGTGAGCTGAGCGTAGGTCACCTCGACATCCGGGAAGGACAGGGCGATGCGTTCGGGATGCTCATGCGCTCGCCGATCCAGCAGATCGCCGAGTGTTGTGACCTCGACCCAGCGAAGCGGTTCGAAAGCTCGACGATTCATTCGTGACTCCAAATCCACCGGATCAGCGACTCCGGCAGGCGGGAACGTACCGCACTCAATGCGGCGCCGCAAACGGTAGCTCGAAATGCCGAGAAGGGGTGCCGCGACGGCGGCCCGGGAAGTCCGCGTATCGAGAGCAGGCCCGCCCCGCCTCCGAAACTGTGCGGTCCACGCAAGTCGACTATTCCCAAATCTGGGAGTTCCACGGAATAGTTGCGTTGTGTTAGCTTCGCGGGTGTCGGCGCGCCATTCGCCGTCGGAACTTTCCTGCGGTACGCGGAGTGAAATATGAGCGATCGAAATACTTCTGGCTGCTGTAATTACTCGGAAGACAGCCCGTTTTAGTCGGCATGCTTTCCGATCATTTCGAGAAACGTTCACTATCGGTCGATCGAGTGGTGACCGAGGCGTGCGAGTACTTCCAAATGGTTCAGCAGCCGGACGGTTCGATTGCCGAGGATCCGTCGATAGTGGTGTTCCAGGAGTGGGACTCCGTCAACGCGCTGAAGGCTATGGCACTGTGGCAGGAGGTGTTACCTGCCGTCCTACAAGCAGTGATCGATCGGATACTCGCCTTTCTGGCCACGCGTGAGAAGCCGACCGGCATGCTCAGCTGGGGCGCGACCGAGATCGGGCCCGCCGAGTACTGTACGGAGACCAGCTGCGAGTACATCTCATCGCTGGCGCTTCTGGGATACGGTGAAAAAGCCCGGCAGAAGGCCGAATTCCTGCGAAGCAGGCAGCGGCCGGACGGGCCGTGGGCGGAAGTGCACAGCCATATCCCCAGAGCATTTCAGTTGGAGTCCTCGGTAACCGGGTTTGCCCTGTGCGCGCTGGACGAGGCCGGGGTGGACCCGGACCATCTCGACGAAGCCCTCTACTTTCTCGCCGATAAGCAGGAAAACAAGGGCCATTTCGGAATCAACTGGTACTACTACTGTACGCACTACTATCTCATGCGCCCCGCGGTTGCCGCGCTCGTACAATTCGGCGACTACGCGGCCGCTGCTCGGGCACGTGATTTCGTACTCGAACAGCAACGTCCCGACGGCAGCTGGTTCTCCGAGGTTCCCGGATTCCGCGGGGAGCCGTCGGCACCGGAATTGCAGACCGCGCTCGCGTTGATGACTCTGGCCCAGACCGGGTTCGGGATCGATGAGCTCCCGGTGCGGCGCGCGGTGGACTGGCTGCTGGACCGGCGGCGTGACGACGGATCCTGGTTCGGCGGCCGCTACCCGTACCCGGAAACCGAGAGCTACAGCTCGTTCCGGGCGACCCAGGACGTTTACACCACAGCACAGGTGCTCGCCGCCTTCAAATATCTGGAGCAGCAATGAACTACAGCGACAGCGAGCCGGTGGCCATCGTGGGCATCGGTTGCCGGCTCCCCGGCGGCGTCTCCGGACCAGGGGACCTGTGGGAGCTGCTCGAGCAAGGCGTCGACGCGATCACGCCCACCCCCGGCAACCGTTGGGACGTCGACCGCTTCTATTCACCGAAACCGCAGCAGCCCGGGCGGATCAGTGCACGGCAGGGCGGTTACCTCGATGAGGTCGACACCTTCGACGCCGCCTTCTTCGGGATCTCGGGACGGATCGCCGAGCAGATGGACCCGCAGCAGCGGCAGCTACTGGAGGTGGCCTGGGAGACCTTCGAGGACGCGGGTATCGTGCCCGGCTCCTGTGCGGGTACGCGGACCGGTGTGTTCATCGGCGCGTGCAGCCAGGACTACGGCGCGCTCCAATCCGCGCCCGGTGAAGTGGAGGGGCTCGGCCCGCATTCGGCTACCGGCACCTTCATGAGCATCGTCTCCAATCGCCTGTCCTACACGTTCGATCTGCGCGGGCCCAGTATGACCATCGATACGGCGTGCTCGTCCTCGCTGGTCGCGGTGCATCTGGCGGTGGAGAGCCTGCGCCGCGGGGAAAGCGAACTGGCGCTGGCCGGCGGTGTGAACCTGATGCTGACACCGCAGTTCGGTATTGCGCTCAGCCAGGCCGCCATGCTGTCGCCGGACGGCCGGTCCCGGGCCTTCGACGCGTCGGCGAACGGCTATGTGCGCGGTGAGGGGGTGGGTCTGGTCCTGCTGAAACCGCTGAGCGCCGCCCGCGCGGCCGGTGACCGTGTCTACGCGCTGATCCACGGCAGCGCCGTCAACCAGGACGGCCGCACCCAGGGCATCACGGTGCCCAGCGGCGAATCACAGGAGGCCAACTTCCGTGCCGCACTGGCAGCTGCGCGGGTCGCACCCGCGGAGATCGGCTATGTCGAGGCGCACGGGACCGGTACGCCGGTGGGTGACCCGATCGAGGCGAACGCGCTCGGCCGGGTGCTGAGTGCCGGCCGCGAGCCGGGCCGCAGCGCGCTGCTCGGGTCGATCAAAACGAATATCGGCCACCTGGAGGCCGCCGCGGGTATCGCCGGCTTGATCAAGGCCGCCTTGTGTGTGCGGTACCGGCGGGTGCCGCCCAGCCTCCACTACCGTGCGGGCAATCCGGATATCGAGTTCGAGACCTTGCCGATCGCGGTGGCCGCGACCGGACAGCAGTGGCCCGCGGGACATCCGGTGGCCTACGCCAGCGTCAACTCTTTCGGCTTCGGCGGTACCAACGCCAACGTCGTATTGGGCGAGGCGACCGAGGCCTCCGGACCGGCTCCCGAGCCCTACGGACCCGAGGCCGGCCGGGTACCGGCCGTGCTCACTTTCAGCGCGCGCAGCGCGGCGGCGCTCGACGAGTTGGGCGTGCGGCACGCACAGGCACTCGACAACGCCGATGACCTGGTCTCCTACAGTGCCGCTACGGCGCTGCGCCGCGGCCATCTCGAATTCCGCGGGGCCGTGGTCGCCGGGGATGCGGCGGCGGCCGCCGCCAAACTGCGGGCGGGCGAGGTGGTCACCGGACAGGCGCGCCGCGGCGGCAATGGGAAGGTCGCGTTCGTCTTCAACGGACAGGGACCGCAGTGGTACGCCATGGGGCGCACACTGCTGGAGACCGCGCCGGTGTACCGGGACAAGATTCTCGAATGCGATCGGACGGCCCGCCGGTACATCGACTGGTCCATCCACGAAGCGCTCACCGCCGACGAGGAATCGTCGCGTATCGGGGAGACCCGCTATCTACAGCCGACGATGTTCGCCGTACAGGTGGCGCTGGTCGAGCTCTGGCGTTCCTGGGGTGTCGAACCGGACGCGGTGATCGGGCACAGTATGGGTGAGATCGCCGCCGCGCATGTCTCGGGAGCCCTGAGCCTGTCCGAGGCGCTGAAGGTGATCTGTCACCGGGCGCGGATCCAGGACGGCGCAGACCCCACCGGCGGCATGATGTTCGTCGCGGTCCCCGAGTCGCAGGCCGGGGAACTGGCCGCACGCTACCCCGATGATGTGTGGGTTTCCGCGCTGAACAGCCCGAAGGCGAGCACGCTGTCCGGGCGGCGCCCGGTGCTCGAGGCGCTGGCCACCGAGTTGGCCGACCGCGGTGTATTCGCACGACTGCTGCGGGTCAACTGCGCCTGTCACAGCCGGGATATGGATCCGCTGCGCGCGGAACTACTCGACGCGTTGGGCGAGATCGCGCATTCCGAGACCGAGATCCCGCTGTACTCGACGCTCACCGGCGCCCGCATCGCAGGCTCGGAACTCGGCACCGAATACTGGTGGCGCAACTTCCGGGAGCCGGTGTTGTTCGAATCGGCGATCCGCGCGATGCTGGCGGACGGCTACGACACCTTCGTCGAGTTGAGCCCGCATCCGGTACTGGCCAACTCGGTCACCGAGATCTCCGCCGAGGCGACCATCGTGCCGTCGCTCATGCGGAAGAAGGACGACTGGGCGGTATTCCTGGATACTTTCGCCCGGCTCTACACCGGCGGATATGCGGTGGACTGGCAGCGGCGCCATCCGGCCGGCGTTCCGGTGCTGGACGTGCCGAAGAATCCGTGGATCAGGCAGTCGTTCTGGAACGAGAGCGAGGTCTCGCAGCGTTACCGGGCCGGCGGGCAGCGCCATCCCATGCTCAAACCGGTGGACGGCGCCCGGCCCACCTGGGAGATCAGCTGGGACGACTACCGGCTGTCCTGGGTTCGAGAGCACGATGTGTTCGGTTCGGTGATCGTGCCCGGCGCCGCCTACATCGAAGCGGCCCTGGCCGCGGCGGCCGAGGCGACGGGGCAGTCGTGCGCGCTGGAGTTCGTGGAGTTCGAGCGGGCGTGCGTGCTGTCCGACGAACCGCAGATCAGCCGGCTCGAACTGGACCTGGAGGACGGGACCTTCGAATTCCATCAGCGCTCGGTGCGCGGCGACACCTGGTTGCGCAATGCGCGCGGGCGCTTCCACGTCCTGGACTCCGGCACCGGGAACACGCAGGTCTTCGACCTGGCCGCGATCCGCGAACGGTGCACGGCCACCGCGAAAGCCGTCGATGTGTACGGCCGTTTCGCTCAGAGCGGGTATGCCTACGGGCCCGCCTTCTGCGGTATCGATCGGATAGGTATCGGACCGGGCGAGGCACTCGCCCGTATTCAGGTCCCGCGGGTACTGCGCCGCCGCGATGACGGCTATCTATTGCATCCGGCGGTACTCGACGCCTGCTTCCAAAGCGCCATCCTGCATCCGGTGCCGCAGTATCCGGGCCGACTGTTGCCGATCAGCTATCTGCCCACCGGCATCGAGCGAGTCCGGGTGTACGACCGGGTCGAGCTGCCGGTGTGGTGCTACACCCGGCCGCGCAAGAACGACGACACCTTGCTCGTCGATATCTACCTGCTCGACGATTCGGGCGCGGTGGTCGCCGAGTACACCTCGCTGTCCGGTAAGGCGGTGCGTACCCGTCCCGACGGCGAGGCCGCCGGCCTCGACGAGCACTTCTACTCTCTCGAATGGCGATCTACCGGACCGGTGGCGCCGCCCGACCACAGCGCATTCACCGCAGACCCCACGGCCCTCGCCGGCGAGCTCGTCCCGCTGGCCGACCTGCTGTCGCGGCAGCTCGGCAGTTCCGCCTATGCCACCGGTTACCAGCGCGATATTGCCCGGTTGTGCGCGACCTATGTGGCCCGCTGCCTGGACGAGTTCGGGCCCGCGGAGGAGTTCGCGGTGGCCGAGCTCCCGGGTCTTCTCCCGAAATATTGTCGCGCCCTGCGAGGTTTGCTGCGATTGCTCGTCGACCACGGAGCGCTGCGCGAGCGCGGCGAGCAGTACCAGTTCACCGCGGCGGTCGCCGACGACGCGGAGGCGCAGTGGGCCGCACTGTTCGCCGAACACCCCTCCTGCGCGTGGGAGTTGCTGCTGCTCCGCCGGACCGGGCCACGCTTGTACGACGTGCTGACCGGTGCTGCCGATCCGGTCGAGTTGCTGTTCGCCGACGGGTCCCTGGTGGATCTCGAGGCGATCTATCAGAATTCGCCGATCGCCCGGTTCTACAACGTGCTGGGCCGGGAAGTGCTGCGCCGGCTGGCCGATTCCGCCGACCCGCGGCGCACCCTGCGCATATTGGAAGTCGGCGGCGGCACCGGTGGGCTCACCGCGAGCCTGCTGCCCGTGCTGCCCGCCGACCGCTCCGAATACGTCTTCACCGATATCTCCCCGGCGTTTCTCGCCTCGGCCCGGGAACGTTTCGCCGGTCACGACTTCGTGGACTACCGGGTGCTGGATATCGAACACGATCCGGCCGCCCAGGGCATCGATCCGGCGACATTCGACCTGGTGGTGGCCTCCGATGTGGTGCACGCGACCGCTGACGCCAAGAAAACGCTGCTCTACCTGCAAGACATGCTCGCCCCGGGCGGAATGCTCATGTTATTGGAGGCAACTCCGGGCAACCCGTGGCTGGATCTCACCTTCGGCCTCACCGAGGGCTGGTGGTCCTTCCGGGACCAGCAGTTGCGTCCGCAGACACCGCTACTGGCCGCGGCGGACTGGGAAGAACTACTGCGGTCGCTGGATTTCGACGAGGTGGTGGTACTGGGAGATCCGGCGCATACCGGCGCCGGATCACAGTCGGTGATCGTGGCCCGCACGGTCGCCGAACAATTGAAGCCGGCCCCCGCGGCCCTCCCGCAGCCCGTGGGCCCGTGGCTCGTCCTCGCCGACGGCGATCCACTGGCCGAAAAGCTGGCCGGTGATCTGGAGCGGCACGGCGGCCGCGCGGTCGTGGTGCGCGGACCGGACGATATCGATCTCGACGATATGGCGCCCGCCGCGATCATCGATCTCCGCGGTGGCGGCGGTGGTTCCTTCGAGGGAAACCTCACCGCGACGACGCTGGCCGTGCTCGAACTTCTGCGCCGGGTCTGTCACGACGACGACCGCGCGCCATGGCCGCGAGTGGTCGAGGTGACCCGGGGAGCGCACGCTTTCCGGTGTACGCATACCGATCGCGCCGGTGCGGCGGTATGGGGTCTGGCAGCGGTGGTCGCGGTGGAACTGCCGCGGTTGCGATTCACCGCGCTGGATCTGGATGCCGAACCCGCATCCGGAGATCTCGACGCGCTCCGGGCAGAGCTGCTGGCCGACGGGCTCGAGCGCGAAGTCCTGGTCCGCGGCGGTGAACGGTTCGTCCGACGGCTCGAAACCTTCACGCCCCGCGCGGAGCTCATCTCGGGAGCTGCCGTGCCGGCGGAGCGCGGTTTCCTGCTGACCTCGGGAGCGCCCGGTGCACTGGACTCGCTGGCCTATCACCAGCGCGACCGTATCGCGCCTGCGGCCGGAGAGGTCGAGATCCAGGTCGTCTCGGCCGGCCTGAACTTCCTGGATGTGATGATCGCGCTCGGCCAGATCCCGCCGCTCGAATCGGCCACCGAGCCACGTTTCGGCGCCGAATGCGCGGGGGTGATCACCCGGGTCGGCAGTGGAGTGGACGGATTGCGCGTGGGTGAGGCGGTGGTGGCGGTCAGCCCGGCCCAGGGCAGTCTCGGTAGTCATCTCACCGTCTCCGTGGCGCATGTGGTTCCGAAGCCGGAGACGCTCGGCTTCGACGCCGCCGGATCGGTGCCCATCGTCTTTCTCACCGCGTGGTACGCCCTGCACGAACTCGCCCGGATCGGCGCGGGGGAGCGGGTCCTGATCCATGCCGGCACCGGTGGCACCGGTCTGGCCGCGGTGCAGATCGCCCGCGCGGCCGGCGCCGAGGTGTTCGCTACCGCCGGCAGCCCGGCCAAACGCGACCTGCTGCGTACGCTCGGCGTCCGCGAGGTGTTCGATTCGCGCGCACTGGATTTTGCTGATGGGATCCGAGCAGCGACCGGTGGCACCGGTGTCGACGTGGTGCTGAACTCGCTGGCCGGGGAAGGAGCCACGCGCAGTCTGGCCTGCCTGGCTCCCTACGGACGCTTCGTCGAACTGGGCAAACGGGATCTGTTGCAGGACCGCAGGATGGGGTTGCGTCCTTTTCTGCGCAATCTCACCTATTTCGCTTTCGATCTGCGGCAGTTGCTGGTGGACCGGCCGGCGGCGACGAATACGGTGTTCCGGACGCTGATGCGGCGTTTCGACTCCGGTGAGCTGCGGCCGCTGCCGTACCGGGTCTTCCACCCGGCGCAGACCGAGGCGGCGTTCCGTCATCTCGCTGCCGCGCGCCACGTGGGCAAGGTGGTGCTGGCGATGAGCGAACGGGATGTCGCGGTGGTGCCGCCGCCGCGGACACCCTCGTTCGACGGGACCTGGCTGATCACCGGCGGTCTC
Source organism: Nocardia grenadensis NBRC 108939 (assembly GCF_001613445.1). Lineage (GTDB taxonomy): Bacteria > Actinomycetota > Actinomycetes > Mycobacteriales > Mycobacteriaceae > Nocardia > Nocardia grenadensis. Next base: position 192,461 of record NZ_BDCJ01000004.1, on the reverse strand, counting down.
GGTGGTTTCGGGCTGGCCATGGCGGAGGCGCTGGTGGCCTCCGGGGTGCGGAGCCTCGTCCTCCTCGGCCGCTCCGGGATCGGTGGTGCGGAACAGGCGGCGCGAGTCGAGTCCCTGCGCGACCGGGGCATACAGGTGACGGTCGAAGCCGCGGACGTTTCCGTCCGCGCCGAGCTGGCCGCGGTACTGAACCGGATCGAGGACCGGCTGCCGCCGCTGCGCGGAGTGCTGCACTGCGCGATGGTGCTGGACGACGCGCTCTTGGCCGATCTGGACGCCGAGCGAGTGCGCAGGGTGCTGGCGGCAAAAGCGTTCGGGGCGCAGTATCTCGACGAACTGACCGCCGGTCTGCCACTGGAAGCTTTCGTACTGTTCTCCTCGGCGACGTCGATGGTGGGCAACCGCGGGCAGGGCAACTACGCGGTGGCCAATGCATTCCTCGATCAGCTGGCCCATACGCGACGGGCACGCGGGCAGGTGGCGCTGTCGGTGAACTGGGGTGCGATCTCGGATGCCGGATATGTGGCCCGGCACGACGATATCGGCCGGTTCGTCGAAGCGACCGGGATGCGCGGGTTCAGTGCCGCCGCTGCCTATCGAGCGCTGACGACACTGTGGTCCGGTACCGCGCCGCAGGTCGGCGTCCTGCCGATGGATTGGGCGCAGTTCTTCGGCCATCACGGCATCACTGCGCAGAGCCATCCTCGTTACGAGCGGCTGGCGGTCCGGGCCGCGAGTGCCACCGCCGCTGCCGTGGGTGGTTCGCTGCGGCAGCAGCTGGACGCGTGCGGTGCGGGTGATCGCGCCGAATTGCTCGGTGGCGCGCTGAAGGTTCGCCTGGCCGCCGTGCTCGGCATCCCACTCGACACGCTGGACGAGAACATGCCGCTCATGGACTACCTGGATTCGCTGCTGGCGGTGGAGATCAGCGCCTGGCTGGAACGGGAGCTGGCAACCAAGGTCACGATCATGGAATTGATGAAGGGACCGAGTGTGCTGCAGCTGTCGGATCTGGTGCTGGAACGGCTGGACCGCCGGTGACCGCGATGGACGAGGTATCCTTCTCGCTGCCGAAGGCCGGAATCACGGTGCGCGGCCGGCGCAGTCGGGGCGGTAGCGGACTGCCCGTGTTATGCCTGCACGGCATCCTGGACAACTGCGCCGGATTCGATCCACTGGCCGAACAACTCGCCGGTGCCGACCTGATCGCGGTCGACCTTCCCGGCCATGGTCTGTCCGACCCGATACCGTCGATCACCTGTGGCTATCTCGATTACGCGGCCTGTGTACTCGAACTGGCCCACACCGCGGGCTGGGACCGATTCCGATTGATCGGGCATTCCCTCGGCGGCGCGGTGTCCTCCCTCATCGCCGGACTTCATCCCGACAAGGTCGATCGACTCGTGCTGATCGACGCCATCGGGCCACTGTCCGCTGCCCCGGAACAGGCGGTGTCCGGCATCGCCCGATACCTCGACACCTATCTCCGCGGGGATCGGCATCCGGTGTACCGCAGCCGCATGCACGCCGTGAAAACGCGGGTTCAACTCGCCGATATCCTTCTCGATACGGCGGAATTGCTGGTGGCGCGGGACCTGATCGAGGTACCGGAGGGATTCTCCTGGCGCCACGATGTGCGGCTCAATCGCGGTATCACCCCGACTCTCGCCGAGGAACAGGTGCTCGCCTTCCTGGGCGAGATCACCGCACCGACGCTACTGGTGGCGGCCGAGCGCACAGCGCTGGTGGAGCCCTACTATCCGGCCCGGATCGGTATCGTCCCGAAACTGCGTCAGGTCACGCTCCCGGGAGGACACCATCTGCACATCGAGAACGCCCACGCTGTGGCCGGGGAGATCGCCGCGTTCATGGCCTCCGGGTGAGAACCAGTTCCTCAGTCGGTGCGCAGGTCCCCCACCAGGACGGATTTGTCCCCGCGTTCGGGCACGGTGGTGTGATAGTGGTGTACACGGTTGCCGGTCCAGACCCGCGTGCGGAGTGATTCGCCGGGGAACACGATGCCGGTGAATCGTCCGGTATAGGTGTGCAGGCGGGCGATCTCCGCATCGAGAACGGTGTCGACCAGCGCCGCGCACACCATCGCATAGGTACACACCCCCTGCAAGATCGGACCGTCCAGACCGGCCGCGCGGGCGAATTCCGCATCGGTGTGCACATTGCCGCGCATCGAGTTGTTCTTCCCGCTGCGCTGATACCACACCGCCTGCTGGTCGTCGGTACGGACGACGATCTCCACGTCTGCTGCCCGATCCGGAGCGGGTGGGGCCGGTGAACTTCCGCCGGTGCCCCTGCCCGTGCCGGTGCCCTCGCCGCGCGCGTGAATGCGTGAGACACCGGACACCAGCGGTACCCCGTCGGCGCCGATCAGTTCGGTGCGCTGTACCAGGACAGCGGCGGAGCCGCGATCCGCTATCTCGAGCACCCGGCTGTGGCACCACGCGACGCCGGACTCCGGTATCCGGGCGTGTACCCGGAGCTCCTGTTCCTGCTGCAACAGGGTGGCCAGACGCAATCGGATACCGGGGAAACGGATCTCCGGTGGCTGCTGGTGATAGAAATCCGGGGAGGCGATACCGAAGGCGCCGGGCGCGGTCATGGCAAAAGTGGGCAGTACCCCTGATTGCCGATCGTGCTGGCCGATAGCGTGCCGATAGCGCCGCGCATCGGCCTCGTCCCATCGGAACTCCTGACCCGGGATCACCAGTCCGGTCGCGGTCGGTACATCTATGGGCATCGGTGGCGGCCCTGCTGTTCAATGCTGAGCTTTTCGGCCACGGTGGAAATCTACCCGGACGGGCCCGGGCACATTCCCACTGGCGGGTGGGCGCCGCCGTCACAAGCCGGTGAATGTCTTCCGGTACGCCGAAGGCGACATCCCCAGGCCACGCCGCATATGGTGGCGGAGGTTGTCCGGTGAACCCAGCCCGGACTGCTCCGCGACCTCGTCCACCGGAATATCCGCCGACTCCAGCAGTTCCCGCGCCAGATCGATCCGGCGGTCGCGGAGCCAGGCCCCCGGGGACAGCCCGGTCTCGGCCCGGAATCGGCGACTGAAGGTACGCGGGCTCATCTGCGCGTGCGTGGCGAGGACCGCTACGCTGAGCGGCTCGGCCAGCCGGGTCAGTGCCCACGCCCGGGTCGCGGCGGTGCTGAGATCGTCGGGTCCGGGTATCCGATGCTCGATGAACTGGGCCTGCCCGCCCTCGCGCCAGGGCGGTACGACGCAGTATCGGGCGGACCGGTTTGCCACGGTGGCGCCGTGGTCGCGGCGGATGATGTGCAGACACAGATCGATTCCGGCGGCCAGGCCCGCCGAACTGAGTACTTCGCCCTCGTCCACGAACAGTACGGTCTCGTCGAGTTCGACCGCCGGGAACAGCCGGCGGAAATCGTCGGCGTAGCGCCAGTGGGTGGTGGCGCGGCGACCGTCGAAGGCTCCCGCGGCGGCGAGTACGAACGCGCCCGTGCAGATCGACACCATCCGGGCATCGGCGGGCACGGTGTCCAGTGCCGCGGCGAGGGCGGTGCCGAGTTCGCCGCCGGAGCGGGCGGCGCGGTACTTGGTGCCCGGCACGATCACCGTATCCGCGGTGGCGAGCACTTCCGGTCCGGCCGCGGCGACCATCGAATATCCCGCGGTGGCGGGTACGGGCCCGGTGTCGAGGGAGCATGTCACGACCCGGTACAGCGGGTTCCCGTCGTCGTCGGTGGCCTCGCCGAACACCAGCGACGGGATGGTCGCGTCGAAACCGACCACCGGATCGAGCAACAGCACGGCGACGGTATGCGGCCGCCGGAGAGAACTGCTGTTGGCATGATTTTCACGCATATTGTCGATTCTGCCACTGGTGGCGTGACCGCGACTACCGGAAGCTGATCATCGTGATGACGAAGATCGATCCCGGTGGCGTGCGCGCCGGGCGGTGGCCGCGACTGCATTTCGCCTGGATCGTCGCGGGTGTCAGCTTCGTGGCGATCCTGGGCGCCGCCGGATTCCGGGCGGTACCGAGTGTGATGATGACGCCGCTGCACGAGGAATTCGGCTGGTCGCATGCCACGATCGGCGCCGCGATGTCGGTGAACATGGTGCTGTTCGGCGTCACCGCGCCGTTCGCCGCCGCGCTCATGGACCGGTTCGGCGTGCGTCCGATACTCGTCGGCGCGCTGCTGCTCATCGCCGCCGGGACCGGCGTGGGCGCCGGCATGACCGCGAGCTGGCAGCTGGTACTGCTGTGGGGTGTGCTGGTGGGGCTCGGTACCGGATCCCTCTCGATGGGTTTCGTCGCCACCGTCTCCACCCGGTGGTTCGTGGCCCGGCGCGGACTGGTCACCGGGGTGCTCACCGCGGCGAGCGCGACCGGTCAGCTCGTATTCCTGCCCGTGGTCGCGGGGGCCACCGAGGCGTTCGGGTGGCGCTGGGCCTCGATCATTGTGACCCTCGCGGCGCTGGCGGTGATCCCACCGGTCGTGCTGTTCATCCGGGACCGTCCCGGCGATATGGGCCTCACCGCCTATGGCGGCGAAGCCGAGCCCCCCGCCGAGCCACTGCCCGACGCGACCTTCACGGCGCCGGCCGGGCTCGCGCAGGGTGCCCGCGTACCCACGTTCTGGCTGCTCGCGGGGAGTTTCGCCATCTGCGGCATGACGACGAACGGATTGATCGGCACACATTTCATACCCGCCGCGCACGATCACGGTATGCCGGTCACGGTGGCCGCCTCGCTCCTGGCCACCATCGGGATCTTCGATGTCGCGGGCACGGTCTTCTCCGGTTGGCTCACCGATCGCGTGGATCCCCGCGTGCTGCTGGTGATCTACTACCTCGGCCGCGGGGCGTCACTGCTGCTGCTCCCGGCGTTGCTCTCCCCGAGCGCCGGGCCGAGCACCTGGGTCTTCATCATCTTCTACGGTCTCGACTGGGTCGCCACCGTGCCTCCGACGATCGCGATCTGCCGCAGCTGGTTCGGTGCCTCGACTCCGGTGGTGTTCGGCTGGGTGTTCGCCGCGCATCAGCTCGGTGCCGCGGTGGCCGCGTTCGGCGCGGGATATGTGCGGGACGCCCACGGTTCCTACGATCTCGCCTTCGTGGTGGCCGCGGGGTTGTGTGTGGTGGCGGCACTCCTGTGCGGTGCCGCCCGGCGGCCGCGGGCCATCGCGCCGGCGGCGGCGGAACCAGCGGCCGGGCGGGCTTGACCGGTGCGCCGGCGGATCCGGCCGGTCGGTCCGCCGGGTTGGCTGCACCGTTCGCCGACTGTTACCGCGATGAGTCGTGACCGGAGTTTGTGCGCCGTGTCCGGGGGAACGTGGTCGATGACGCGGGCCGGCCGTGCCCGCACCGACGCCGGGAGAGGCTATGGACTACCGCGCTCTTGCCTTCGCCGCACTCGTCACCTCTTGCGCTCTCGGCCCTCCTGTCGCGCGGGCGGCGCCGGTACCTGTCCCGGTTCCGCCCGCAGCCGGCGAGCCCGCGCCACGCACGACCATCTCGGTGCGTTCACTGACCGGCCTGCACTGGGGTACGGCCGACGAACACCAGGTGCGCAGCGCGCTGTCGCTGGCCAAGCTCTACCTCACCGATTACGCACTGCGCCACGGCGACGGTTCGGCGGACGACCTCGCCCACGGTGAGCGGATGATCCGGTATTCCGACGATGCGGCCGCCGACGCGGTGGCGGCGAAATACCCCCGGGCCATCGCGGCCGTCGCCACGGAATACGGGCTGGCGGAAACCCGGCCGGGACCGAACTGGGGCAGCGCCACCACCAGTACCGCCGACGTCGCCGACTTCCTCGACGCCACACTGCGCACCGATCCCGCCTCACCGATCCTGTCCTGGATGGCCACCGCCGCACCCCGCGCCACCGACGGCACCGAGCAGAACTGGGGGACGGGCGCGCTGCCCGGTGTCCAGGGCACGAAATGGGGGTGGTCGGATGCCCCGCCGCAGGAGGTCGCCTCGGTATCGTTCGGCCCCGGTTTCACAGTGGCCGCGCACACCCGGGGCGGTCCCGCGGACCAGACGGCCGACGTGCTCGGGGGCCTGGCGACAGTCCTCCCCGGACACGGCGTGCCCACCGCGCCGTCCGTACCCGCGCACACCACCGGCCGCGCTGCGGCCCCGGAAGGCGCATGGCCCGGGTGACCACTCCCGTGGGCATCGGCGGCGTCCGGGACTTTCTCGAACGCCGACACGGCGCGTCCGGCCCGCTGCGCCTGTCGGCCGCCCACGGCCGGGCGGCGAATCGTATCGCCGCGGTATCAGACCGAACGACTCCGCGGCGGCGCGGGATCCGGGCAGAGCCGCAGCGCGAACAACATATCGGTGTTGCGCGCGGGCTCCGGTGAGTCGACCCCCCGCAGCAACCCGGCCCCGCGAATCCAGCTGTGGTGCCAGTGATGGAGGTCCGGCATTGTCACCGCGCACCGCGCGGCGGTCTGGCGCAGGCGGCGACCGGCACCGCCGATGCCGCCGGCGAACAGTCTCGGCGCGGGCTCGGGGCGGGCTTCCTGGTACGCGCGGGCCTCGTGCAGCAGCGTCCGCACCGGACTCGGCAGAACCCATACGTACAGGTCCGCGGCCTGCATGTAACCGATCGGCCCGGTGAAGACGAGCCCGTCGCGGCTGAGCCCCGTACACGGCACCGAGCCGAGTTCCACTGTGGTGGCGCCGGTACACAACACCGTGGCGAGCGCCGCCGCGTCGACCGGGTTCGTGGTGCGCTGGCGGATCCTGTCGATGGTGCTGTCCTCGATGCGCGCTGTGGTCAACCCCGGGCCCACCGAATAGTTGAGGTCGGGCGGCAGTTCCAATCGCATACCGTGCAGTAGGAAGCCGGCCTGCGCCCCGCGCAGCCGGGCCACGGTGTGTCCACGGCCCGGACTGCCGCAGGCGAGTTCGCCGAGAAACCGGTACAGCCCGAGGATTTCGCGCCGATCGCCGGGGTGGTTCGTCTCGGGAAACCCGGGACGGGCGCCCGAGAGGTATCCGGCGGCGCCGGGGCCACCGAACGGTGCGGCCGCGGCGGCGCCGTCCGGGTGGTGGTGCGTGCACGGGCGGCCGGTGTGCGCGGTGAGTCGGCGACAGGCCGCCTCGATACCTTCGGTGTACACCGCGTCGAGGCGGGCGAATTCCGAGGCGGTCAGCTCGCGGTGGGCGTCGGCGCGAAATGTGGTGACATCGCTGTCCGGTATCCGGGGCAGTACATCGTCACCGGTGGTCAGTACGACTTCGGAGATCCGGTCCCGGTGTTCGCCGTCGCGGTAACCCATGATGCGAGTGGCGGCTTCCGGGACCACCGCCGGCGCGGGCGGAGTACGCCGCGCTCTGTGAACCGTCAGCCACTGCTGAAGTTGTCCCTCCGCCAGACCTAGCTCGCGCGCTGCGGACCGCACGTCTTCGACGGACAGTTCCTCGTTCTCGTCGAGCTGGACCAACCGGTCCAGTCTGGACGGACGCAGCGTGGCGCCGCTGGTCTCGGTCACGGTGACAACCTCCTGGGCATGGGCCCGGACGATATTTCCTTTTCTCCTCCGGTACAGAACATTCGATCACTTTCCGGGCTGTGAGAGGAGACGAACAACGAGAACTTAACCACCGTTGACAGAGAATGCGCATGTCGGAAATTTGCGGAACGTTGGCAGTTCGACCCACGGAAATCGCACAATATTCCGGCTCACCTGCGCAAGTGCTGGAGTCGATGGGAATGGGTTCGGCCCGTACAGGGTAAGAATGTGGTGGCCGCTCGATTGCTGATTTTCGGTGCCGGCCGGGCGGGGTGTTCGAGGTCTCGCCGCGGGACACTCCCGTCTTCGGAGCGGCGGCCGTCACCGGCCCGGTAGCCCACCCGCCTCGAGCGCGCCGCCGGCGGCCCGCCATTCGATCAGGCCGCCCGACATGTTCACGGCCTCGAAGCCGTGGTCGACGAGTAGGTTCGCGGCGCCGTAGGACCGCAGGCCGCCGGTGCAGAAGGTGATCAGCAGCCGATCGTCGGGCAGTTGTTCCCATCCTGTCGTCATCTGTTCGAGCGGTAGGTGGAGCGCGCCGGGAATGTGGGTGCGATTCCATTCGAACATCCGACGCACATCCACGATCAGCGCTCCGTCGCGGACGGCGTCGATCGCCTCTCGCGCCGACAGAGAAGGTGCGCGGTACAGGTAGTGGCGAATGCTCATCGGTCCTCATTTCGTTTGGGTGGTCGGCACGGTGACCTCGTCGCCGGTCGTGCCGGGTCAGGAGGCGCCGGGGCGCACGATCATGAGCACCACGACGATGAGCCACAGCACGTTGTAGCCGCCGGTGATCATGCCGAGAGTGCGCAGTCGCTGCCCGTCGTCGGGCGTATCGAGGGCCTGGCGCTGCATCGGGTGGATCATCGTCATAACGACCGCCGCAGCGCATGTGGTGAGAACGAGCGCCATGGTGATCCAGATCTCGCCCAGGCGGTTCTGGAGGATCGCGAGGGCGATGCCGGCAGCGGGCACGATCAGGCCGAGCCGGGCGTAGGTGCCGGTGATCCGGTGCAGGACGGCGGCGACGGCGTGATGACGTTCCGTCGCCGCCGCGACGGTTCCGGACACCGGCGCGTAGCGGGGGAACAGACTGGTGGCCACAGCCGGGCCTCCGATGAAAACGATCGCGGACAGGACATGGACCGACAGCAGCAGGTTGTGCACGAACAGCTCCCTCTAGGCCTTCAGGTGGCCTGAAGCTTAACAGTGCCTTCAGTGTGGTTGAAGGATTGTGGTCCGGTGCACAGGGCCACGACGCGGCGTACCTCCGGCCCGCACTACCGGCCGGTGGGCAACTCGCCGCTGCGGCAGAGGTAGGAGGCGACTTCGGTGAGCTTGGTATTGCTGTGCTGGCTGGCCCGCACCAGCAGGGCGAAGGCCTGTTCGGCGGTCAGTTTGTGCCGCTCCATGAGAATGCCCTTGGCCTGACCGATCAGGTCGCGGGTGTCGATGGCGTGCTTCAACTGCGAAACCTGCTGTGCGGTGGCCATCGCCACGCCGGCGTGGGCGGCGAAGAGCCGTCCCACCCGCTCGGAGTCGGCGCCGAAGGCGCGGGGCACCTGCGCGTACAGATTGAGGGCGCCGAGATCATCGCCGAGCACATAGAGCTGGAACGACAGCATACTGCCGATGCCGAGGTCGGCGGCGCGCGCGGCGAATCGTGGCCACCGTTTCTCACTGGCCGTATCGGGGAGTGCCACGGTGTGGCGTTCGTACAGCGCGTTGAGACATGGCCCCTGCTCGAACTCGATCTGGGCGCGGTCGATCTCCTCGACCAGCGCCGCCGAGACGATCAGTGTCTCCATCGTCCGCCGCCGCGTGATCACCGAGATGCCCGCGTACGCCGCGCCCGGCACGGTACCCGCCGCGGTATCGACAATGCCCTGCAGAGTGTCCTTCACATCCGTCCGGGACTCCAGGTACCGGGCCGGACCGCCCAATCGCTCGGCCAGGTCCGCCGGTATCCGGGACCGCTCGGCGGTGTCCGACGTGCCGTCACCGGGTTGTGTGCTGGTCGCCATGGTCGGGGATACCTTCCGCAGCAGGTGCCGACCCATCCTCGGCCGGCGGCGTCGCCGCGTGCGTCTGCCGGTGGCCACGCCCGCCTCCCACCCTACGTCGGGGCACCGGTGTGATGGTGCTCGCCCGGCCGGAGGCGTGAAAAACCCCGGCCGGAGACCGTGGTCCCCGGCCGGGGTGCAGGTCGAACGGAATGCGAACTAGCGGCGGCGCGGTGTGGCCGCACCGATCACAGCGTCCGGGATTCCGGCCGTGTGTCCGGGAACGATCTGGCCAGCCAGATAAGCGGGCCGGTCGATTCCCGGCTCGCCCCGGGTGATGAGCGGGGCTCGAGACCGGCCCGGCCCGACCGTCGCGGTCTCCGGCCGCAGCGCGGTCACCGCCGCGACGACGGTGGACCGGATGGGCAGGCCGGCGGTATGGGGGTCGATGCGGGCGAGACGCGCGAGGCTCGGGTTACCGGTCACCAGGCATATCTCCACACCGACGCGGCGGTAGTCCGCCGCGTCTGCCGCCAAGGCCCCCAGTGTGCACAACGACAGGAAATCGAGCCTGGTGGCATCGATGATCAGCGCGCCACATCCGGTGGTAGCGCTGTCGGCGGCTTCGCGCACCCGCTGCCGCCATAGGCGCAGGGTGAACGCGTCCGCTTCGCCGCGGACGGCCAGAACGACGATTTCGCCACGCCGGAGAGTCCGGAAGGTCAGCTGGTCGTCGGGCGTTCTCGACGACGGTGCGGCGGGGCCGCGAGGTACGGCGGAAAAACTGGTTGGCTTCATAAAAGACCTGGATCAGTCGAGATGCATTACTGCATCGTGGCCGGGCCGACCCTGGAGTCTCAAGGCAAATGTGCACCCGTCACCCCACCCTACGCGCCCTGGTCGCCGCCGGGTGTGATGAGTGACGGGCGCCTGTTGCGATGCGGTACCACGCGGGGCAGCGGTGTTGGTTCGGAGCGGCCCCGGCTGAGGAAGCGCCGGGAGGCTTATCGGCGGACCAGCCGGAGCGGTTCGAGGTAGCGCCCCGGTTTCCGTCCGAGACCACCCAGGATGAGGTGTTCTTCGGGTGCCGCGACCCGGACCGGTGGCCCTTGCGGCCACCATTCGTCCGGCGGGGTCAGCCCCGGCTCCACCAGGTCCAGCGAGCCGAAGAATCCCCGGATGTGCTCCGGGCTGCGGTACCGTCCCGAACCGAATTCCTCCTGCATGTACCGTTCGAGTTCCCGGGCCAGCTCGTGGAGTTCGGGACGACTGGGGCCGGGATCGCAGTAGTGCGTGATCGCCACATACGAACCGGCCGGGAGCAGATCGATGTACCGCGCCACGACGCCCGCTGGATCGTCGTCGTCGGCGAGGTGGTGCAGCACCGCACCCAACAGGACCGCGATCGGCTGCCGCAGGTTCAGGTAGCGGCCGGCCCTGTCCACTGTGGCGGCGGGATCGGTGAGATCGCCGGGAAGGTAATGGGTGTTCTCGTTGCGCTCCAATATCGCCCGGCCGTGGGCGACGCAGAGCGGGTCGTTGTCGATGTACACGAATTCCACATCGCCGCGTCCGCATTCCTGCGCGACGACATGAAGGGGATCGCGGGTGGGCAGTCCGGCACCGAGATCCAGGAACTGCCGGACCCCGGCTCCTTCGGCCAGCGATCGCACGGCACGGGTCAGCCAGCGTCGGTTCGTGACGTGCACATCGCCCTGCCGGGGCGCGGTTCGCCGGATCCGTTCGAAGGCCGAACGGTCCACCTCGTAGTTGTCCTTCCCGCCCAGGCTGTAGTCGTAGGCGCGGGGGATGCTGGGCCGGTCGGTGTCCGCGCCGACCGGCTGAACACCGCGGGGCCGAACACCGAGCGAGAGGGCGGTATCGGTCATTATCGCGCCTCCATCACATACCGAACGGTCGCCCTCTGGGGGCCCTTTCGAATGTAACACGGCAACACTATTTATGGTTGTGTTGCCCACGGCGGCCGAGGATTACACCGTGTCTGATGCCTGTGCCCGACCCCATACCGGGGGTCTTGCCATCCGCGGACACCAAGGCAACGAAGAGGATTGCGCTCCGGTTCCGCAACGGTGACGACTTTCGTCGTCGGGCCGCAGATTCGTGCGACGGGGACAAGAGTGCCGGTCCGCGTTGTCGATTGTGCTCAACGGCTTCGACGAACGAAGAGCGATGCGGTACAGGTTTCCGGAGAGCGGCTTCGAACCGGGTGCCTACACCGCCCGGAGAGACGGTGGAGTTATGGGCAGCATCGGGAAGTGGAACCTCGTAGTCGGTATCGGGTTCGTGGTCGCCGCCGTGCTCTGCAGAATGCTGGGCCTGATCCCGGCCACGGTGATCACCGGACTTCTCGGATCGATCGCGCTCGGTATCGCCGGGTACGACGCGGTCTACACCTGGCTGGAGCGAACAGAACTGCGCCGGCGCGGAGCCGCTGCGAGCCGGAAGCACGAAAATCGTCACGGCCGGTGACCGGACGGTGGCACAGACAAGGCGCGACACTGGAGGAGTGTCCATCAAAACGCTGTCGTCCAGGGTCGTCTACCGGAATCCGTGGTTATCGCTGCGCGAGGACCGGATCGAGCACGCGGACGGGTCACCCGGGCTCTACTCGGTGATCGACAAACCCGATTTCGCGCTCGTCATCCCGTGGGATGACGGCGGTTTCCACCTCGTGGAACAGTACCGCTATCCCGTGCGGGCCCGGTCGTGGGAGTTCCCGTCCGGCGCCTTCCCCGAGGGCGTGACCGGTAGCCCGGAGGAACTGGCCGCGGCCGAACTCGCCGAGGAGACCGGATTCACGGCGGGCCGGCTGGAACGACTCGGCCGGTTGCACTGCGCGAACGCGATGACCGGGGAGGGCTGTCACGTGTTCCTCGCGACCGAGCTGACGCCCGGCGAGCCGAATCGTGAGCACACCGAACAGGATATGCGCCAGCGGTGGTTCCCCGAGTCGGAGGTGGAGGCGATGCTGCGCACCGGGGTGCTCACCGACGGCCCGTCCATGGCGGCCTACCTGCTGCTGAAACTTCGCGGGTAGTCGCGCGCGCCGGCACCGGCCGGACGACCCACCAGGAGACCGTGATCCATATCGATGCCAGCAGCACCGAACCGAGGAGGTCGGTGGGGTGGTGCGCACCGGAATACAGTCGCTGCGCCGCCACCAGGGCGGGGATCAGGAGCAGCGCCGCGGCGAGCAGCCGATACGGCCGCCGGTGGGTGGAGTACCACAGCAGTGCGGCGCTGCCCGCGTAGAGGGTCAGGGACGCGGCGAGGTGTCCGGACGGAAAGCTCGAGGTCGGCGGCAGTGCGGGATCGAGCGGGGTGACGTCGGGTCGCGCGCGGTCGACGATGGCGGAGGCGGTGAGAAACAGCGTGACCTCGCCCAGCAGTGCGACGCCGAGGAACAACATCGGTCGCCGGCTGCGCAGGACCGCCACCGCGAGAACGGCGATGACCAGGGCGACGATAACGACCGCGATGGTGTTGCCGACTTCGCCGAACACATCGAGCACGGGGGTGAGAGCGGGATCGCGGTGCGCGGCCAGTGCGGTCACGACACCGTGATCCCAGCGGGCGAGCATACTGCCGTTTCCGCCGAGGTCTACCAGCTTGCCGATCCCGATGAGCAGTCCCACGAGCAGAACCCACGCGACTGCGAGCTCGCCGAGCCCGCGCCATGGATGCGGCATCGTGGGGGCGTGCCGGTCCGGGACCGGCCGGAGGTCGTCTCGCTCGTCCGGCCCGACGTCGCCGGGCAGCGGGCCCGTATGGCCGAGCCCGGCGTCACCACGCCAGCGATGGAACGCGGCGGTGATCGCGGTGAGCCACAGCGAGCCGAGCAGCCACCCCGCGAGGACATCGGTGAGGTAGTGCACGCCCAGCGCTATCCGGCTGAGCCCGACGGCCGCCACGAGCAGGAGCGCGCACCCGGTGACCACGCGCCGGGCTCTCGTGTGCAGGACGGGTGCGAAAACCAGGAGGAGAATGCCGTAACACACCAGGGAACTCATGGCGTGCCCGCTGGGGAAGCTCCACCCGTCGGAGCGGTAGACCGGGGTTTCCACCACCGGCCGTAGCCGCGCGACGAGCTCTTTGACCACGGGGTTGAGGGTCAATCCGCCCGCGCCGGTGAGTATTACGAGCACGGCCGGCCGCCACAGACGACGCAGGAGCAGCCAGAGCGCACCCACGGCGAGCACCCCGGTCAACGTGAGCGTCGCGCCGAGATCGGTGACGGCGAAGAGGATATCGCGCAGGATCGCGTGCTCGGCGACGACAGCGGTCACCCGGTCGGCGACCGCTTGATCCGCGGCCTGCAAGGGTTGCCACCGCACCCGGACCAGCGCGGTGAGCAGTCCGAACCCGATCCCGGCGCCCATCGTTGCGAGCAACCCCGCGGCGCTCCGGACGGCGAATCGTTCGGCGGCCGCACGGGGCCGGGCCTGGTCGCCGGGCTGTTCGACGTCTGTCCCGGAATTTCCGTCGCGTCGGTCCACGGACAACGCAACACCTCCTGCTGTTCGGGTGACGCCCCGGTCGTGCCGCACAATCGGGCGGCTGACCACCGGAAGCTGTTCGTTCGGATGTAGTCGGTTGTCCAGGAGTTCCCCGAAGCCGGTGCCGCAATCCGTGCGGTGCCGGCACAGGTCTGCCGGACGGGCGGGCCGACTCCGGCACACTGGAACATGTGTGGGTCGGGATGTCACTCGGAAAGGAAACATCGTGCGCAATGCTGTTCGCGGCGGAATTCTCGCCGTTCTCCTCTCGGCGGCTCCTCTCGCCATCGCGGTTCCGTCTCGGGCCCTGCCGCTCGAGCAGCCCGTGGTGACGCAACGAGAGAACGCTGCCACGGAGGCCGGCCTCGTCTGCACCATGCAGTACCCACCGACCCTGCCCTGTTTTCTGGCGTCCCTATCGGCCGCGTAAGGCGGCGGCCCGCCCGGGGATGTCGATCGCTGCATAGGCGGTGGCATGGACCGGTACCGCGCGGTGCCGGTCGTACGGCAGTAGAGTCGCGCGCCCGAGCCCGTGCGCAAGCCGAGCGGACGGGCACGGACCATTTCGGTCCACCGGTTGATCCCGCGGGAGCTCGGCGTGCCACCCTCACCCCAGCTGGCCGGCCTGCTCGCGCGCCCGCCGGTACGGGCCGGTGCCGACTGCGCGCCCGTACAGCGCGATGTCTTCTTCCCCGTGTCCGGCAGCTTCGGCGCCGGCCCGGCCGAGGGGGAGAACAGGGGCGCGGAGGCTCCGCGCCACCGAGCCGGTCGCGGTGACGGCGGCGTGACACCCACCCGGCCGGACTGCGGTGACGGCGGATATGCGCGACTGACTCTTCGCGGCCGGCTCTGTACGGCGTGGCTGGACCGGAGTCGCTCCACCGCCACCCGGTCCGGCCCCCGAATACCTCGCCCATCCGGCCGTCGCGCAGGCCGTCCGCAGCGGTATCACGGCGACGGTGTGAAAGGGCCGGGGCAGGCCGTCGAGAAGAGGTGATCCGGCGGTCGCGCCGGTGGTCCGGCATTTCCGGGCGGGCCGCGCGGCACGAGAACAACATCTTCGGAACATCTCTGGGAGGAACGATGAATACGTGGTTTCCTGGACGTATCGTTGGAACGGCTCCGCAGCGGCGAACGAGGCGAGTATTCAGCGGGCATTGCAAGTGTTCGGAAGCTGGAAACCGGCCGATGGCGTGACCCACCACCAGATGGTCGGCCTGCTCGACGGCACCGGCGGATTCGTGGCGATCGAGACCGACAACCAGATGGACCTGCTCGACGGTCCCCAGAAACTCGGCGTGATCGCCGAATACCAGGTCTACCCGGTCGCCGATTTCGCCGACGTCGCGCAGGCGTTCCAGGAGGGCGTGACCTTCCAGGAGTCGATCGGGTAGTGCCACGCCGGCGCCGCCGGAGCGTGATGAACGAACAACAGGTAACGACCTCGGAACCAGGAGGAAGTATGACCACAGTGCGTGACATCATGCATCCGGCAGTGGTGTGCATCGGCGTGCGGGACACCATGGCCACCGCTGCCGAGCAGATGCGGCAGCGCGATGTGGGCGCCCTGCCGATCTGTGACGGCGAAGGGCGGCCGGTCGGGATCGTCACCGACCGGGACATCGTGGTGAACTGTGTGGCTCTCGGCCGCAATCCGGCGACCTCCACCGCCGGAGAGTTCGCTCAGGCCGACGAATTGCATACCACGGCCGCCGATATCGACGTGGCCGACGCGCTGTCGATGATGGAGCGGTACCAGTTGCGTCGGCTCCCGGTGACCGAGGGCGGCCGCCTGATCGGGATCGTCACCGAGGCCGATATCGCGCGACACCTGCCCGCGGCCACGACGGGCGAATTCGTGGGACACGTCTGCGAGCAGCAGTTGCCGATGCCGGCCCAGCCCCCGGCGACCTGATCCGGCGCACCCGGCCGGGTGGCCGGACGGGTTTCGGTCCGGGGGCGGGCCGCGCTGGTCGTCAGCGCCACGAAACCGGCTCCGCCGATGCCGCGGCAGCGGACCGGGAGAACCCGCAGCCCTCCGGCGAAGTTCCCGACATTCGAAGCGCGCCCGGGCCGCCGGTCAGGGTATCGATCCTCGGGCCCGCGTCCCCGCTCCGGTCCGAGGCCGGTGATCGCGCCCGGTTTCGGTCCGGTGCGCGGCGGTGGTTCCGAGCCCGCAGTGGCCGCACTACCCGGAAGGGCTCGGGCGGTGGCCGGTGCTCGAATGTCGTTCGACGCCGGGGCCCGCGTGAACCGTCAGCGGTTGCCGGCGAGTACCGGGACCAGACGGGCGAGTCCCTCGGCCCCGTGACCCGCCGCCAGCGCGCGCCGGAAGACCTCGCCCGTCGCGTCGAGCACGCCGGTGTCGATCCCGTGGCGCGCGATCACGTCGCGGAGTGTGGTGAAGGCGGTATAGGCCGATGAAATGGATGTGTCGTCACCGGGATAGTGCCCGGCCTCGACCTGCGCGGCGGTCTGCGCCGCCATATCGGGCAGCAGCGAGACCACGGCGGGTGTGAACGGGACGAGTTCACTGCCCTCGATCCCTTCGGCCGCGGCGAGTGCGAGGCCCAGGGACACACCGAAGAACGAGAGCCAGAACACCGACACCAGCGCGGCGTCGAACGCGGCCGCGCGTCCGGGGTCCGCGCCCAGGTAGGTGCCCTGTCCGGCGAGCGTGCGCAGTACCGGTTCCGCTGTGCGATAACCACTTTCGGAGCCCGAGTACAGCAGCAGCGCATCTTGTGTACCGATGCCCTGCGGCACCGCCATGACGGCACCGTCCACGTACTCGGCACCGTGGTGACCGGCCCATTCGGCACGCCTCCTCGACTGCTCGGGAGTCGTGGAGGTGAGGTTCACCAGCACCCGCCCGCGCAGCCGCGGACCCGCGTCGCGCAATGCCGCGCCCACCGCGTCGTCGTCGAGCAGTGAGACGACGACAAGAGGAGCGTCCGCGACGGCCGCGACCGCCGACGACGCGCGGATGGCGCCGAACTCGACCAGTGCGCCGGCCTTCGCCCCGGTGCGGTTCCACACGACCGTCGGATGCCCGGCTGTCAGAAAAGTTTGCGCGATCGCCGAACCCATGGATCCCAGCCCCAGAACCGCGACGGGTGTGCGTGCTTCGCCGGACATGCTGCCTCCTGATTGTTTGAATAACGTCCAACAATGATTGTTGTATGATTCTCAAACTGTCAAGCATTGGAGGGAGGCGCGTTCGTGCCCGCCGAGTTGTCGCACCCGGATACCGCCGACCTCGAGCTGGCGGCGGTCATGCACGCGCTGTCCGACCCGATCCGGCTCCAACTGGTGGCCTGCCTGGCCGCCGACGAGGGTGAGAACTGCGGCGAACTCGGCCGGCACATCGACCTGCACAAGTCCACGCTCTCGCACCACTACCGGGTCCTACGCGAAGCGGGCATCACCCGGACGACGGTCACCGGACGCACCCGGGTGATGCGCCTGCGCTACGCGGATCTGCAGGCCCGGTTCCCGGGGCTGCTGGACGTGGTGTTCCGCGCCCTGACCGATATCGTCGAGGACGACGAGAAGTGGACCGGTTCGCCCGAGGACCGCGCGAAACTGCTCACGGCGCTGAAATGGCCCGTCACCCCGCAGTGACCGGGGAGCCGACAGGCCCGGGCCGGTCTCGTTCTCGGTAATTCTCGCCGCCGGCGTGGAGTCCGGCAGACTGCACGCCATGAAGTACAGCGCGGGAGTCCTGCTGTTTCGTCGTGAGCCGGAGGTGCACGTGCTGCTGGGGCATATGGGCGGGCCGCTCTGGGCGCGTAAGGATTCGGGGGCCTGGTCGATCCCCAAGGGTGAGTACGAGCCGGAGACCGAGGACGCCCGCGCCGCCGCCGGTCGCGAATTCGACGAGGAGCTGGGTGTGCCGGTGCCCGACGGGGAGTGGATCGCGCTGGGCGAGGTGCGGTACGGCAGCGGGCGGGGTAAGAAGCAGGTGACGGTGTGGGCGGTCGAGGGCGACCTCGATCCGGCTCGGGTGGTGCCGGGGACTTTCGAAATGGAGTGGCCGCCGCGGTCGGGCGAATACCGGACGTTTCCCGAGGTCGATCGGGCCGAATGGTTCGATCTGACCACCGCCCACGACAAGCTGAGCACCGGCCAGCGGCCGGTGCTGGCCCGGCTCGCCGACCGACTGCGCGAGGCCGGACCTCGGTGAGCAGCCGCTCCGACGGCCGCAGCCCGGAGTTCATGCCGGTTTCAACGGATTGCGGTCGCGGTCGATGGCATCACGGATGCGAGGAGCGGTAGCGGGCCGCTTTGGCCTGGTTGCCGCAGGTCTTCCTGCTGCACCAGCGCCGCCGACGGCCGCGAGAGGAGCCGATGAAGAACCAGCCGCGGGGTGACGGGTGGCCATGAAGTAACCCACCGGGGTGCTGTAGTCCGTCACGAACAACACGTATCTCTCCACACCGAGCGCGGAACGCCGCTTCTGACCCCGGACCGACCACCACGGGCTGCCCAATCCGGCCCGGCCTGCGCTGTCCGCCGGGCGCCGACTCAGGCGACCACGGCGAGCAGCGTCGTCGCCGATTCGGTCAGTTCCGGGTCGCCCCGAAGTTCGGAGCGCCGCCGCGCCTCCTCGACGGTGATCCCGCGAGTCGCCAGCCGCCAGACCACGTCCTGGTCCATACGAACGACCGCGGCGGGCTCCTCGGGCCGCGCCGCGATCAGATCCCACCTCGTTCCGTCGGACGTCACCGACCAGTTACCGCCCGCCGGACCGGTGATCTCGAAACGCACCGATGTCCCGCGGGCCCGGACTCGATCGCGGAGCGCCCAGGGCACCGCGTGCAGAAAAGTCACGAGCACGGGGCGCATCAGCGCGACCTCGTCGGCCCCCTGCCGGGACACCGCATCGCGGATCTGCTGCTGATGGACCCAGAACTCGGTGTACTCCCGGGCGATATCGAGCCAGGCCGGACTGGTATCGGACCCGGCCCACGACACGTTCAGCCGCGCCGGTCCGGCGAGATCCGCTGTCACCGCCCACACCCGATCCAGTTCAGGGCCCAGGTGGGCGAGCAGATCGATGAGCACTCGAGACTGACCAACCTCCCTGGACATCACATCTAGTGGGGGTGGGCCGAGATGCGCCGGAGCTTCGCGTTGACGAACTCGCCCATTCCCCAGCGCCCCAGCTCACGACCGTAACCGGACCGGTGCACGCCGCCGAACGGCAGCCCGGGCAGTGTCGTCCCGTGTTCGTTGATGTATGCCATCCCGACCTCGAGCCGATCGGCGACTTCGGCGGCTCGTGCGGTATCGGTGCTCCACACCGACCCGCTCAGGCCGAATTCCACATCGTTGGCCAGGCGTACCGCTTCGTCGACCGAGGACACCCGGTAGACCATCGCGGCGGGGCCGAAGACCTCTTCCGAGTACGCGTTCATCTCCGGGGTGATACCGGTGAGGACGGCGGGTGTGAGGAACGCGCCGTCGCCGTCCAACGGCTTGCCGCCGGTGTGCAGGCTCGCGCCCTGCTGCACGGCGGTGCCGATCTGGTCCGCGACGGTATCGCGGGCGGTGACCGACGACAATGGCCCCACCTGGGTCTCCGGGTCTGTTGGATCGCCGACGACCGCGCGTTCGAACTCGGCCACCAGCCCGTCGACGAAGTCGTCGTAGAGATCGTCCAGGATGATGAAGCGCTTCGGCGAATTGCACGCCTGACCGGCATTGGACAGGCGTGCCCGGGCGGCGACGCGGACCGTTTCGGCCATATCTTCGGTGTCGAGCAGAATGAATGGATCGGAACCGCCGAGTTCGAGTACCGATTTCTTCAGATTCTTCGCTGCCTCGGTCGCGACCGCGGCGCCTGCTCGCTCACTACCGGTCAACGACACCCCGCGGATCGCCGGATGCGCCAGCAGTTCGGCGATCTGCCCCGAACTCGCGTACACATTGATATACGCGTTCTCCGGGACCGACGCGTCGTGCAGCACATCGGCCATGAGTTTCGACGAGGCCGCGCAGATCGAGGCGTGCTTCAGGATGATCGAATTACCCAGCAGCAGGTTCGGCGCGGCGAAGCGCGCCACCTGATAGTAGGGGTAGTTCCACGGCATCACGCCGACGAGCGGCCCGATCGGCAAGGTCTGGATGACCGATTCCTCGGCGCCCTGGGGGTCGAGCTGCTCGGTGGTCAGCAGGTCGGGACCGTGCTCGGCGTACCAGCGGTAGATATCGGCGGCGAGTTGTACCTCCTCGGCCGCCTCCCGCGCCGGTTTACCCATTTCCTTCGTAATGGCCGCGGCCAGCTCGGTCGCGCGTTCCTCGTAGAGATCCGCGGTGCGCGCCAGCGCCCGGGCTCGTTCGGCCACCGGGGTGCGGCGCCATTCCTCGAATCCCTCGGCCGCTCGTTCGGCGACGACGGAAATCTGGTCGTCGGGCAGACCCGGGAATTCTTTTTCGGTAGTACCTGTGGTCGGGTTCGTCGTCACATAAGTACTCATGTCACGATGCTACGGATCCGCGCCCGAGGCGACAGTCCGGTCGAATTCGTTATATATATCCGATACGTGACCTGCACCGTCGATATCTGTTCAGGAGCGCTTACCGGGTGCGGTCGGCCGGATACGCGCCCTCGGCGTCACCGGACCGGCCGCCATTGTCATCGCCTCCGGAACGGCCGCGATCTCGGTACGGCACCCCGGCTACGGTCGATATGTCGGCCATATCGGTGAGCTCGGCCCCGGCAGTCGATCCGACACCGCGGAAGAATGTAGAAATCCCCACGATTCCGTCCCTCGGTTTTCCGGCTGCGCTTTCTCTGCGCAGGTGGAGGCACCGGCGACCGCGTAGCCGTGGCAGCGAGCGGAGCGCGGAGATTCGCGCCCCGCGTGCTGCGCCTAGGGCGCGGTGATCTCGGACAGACCGACTTCGAAACGCCGGTCGTGTTTGTCGACCGTCCAGCGCTGGGCATCGTAGAGCCACCAGCGTTCGATCTCGAGCCGGTAGAAGCGGCGCGGGCCGTCACCCCGGAACGTATCGATGGGCAGCGCCCACCGGGCGCGCTCGCCGGCATCGGGAAAGTTCGTCACGTAGTAGTACTCGTAGAACTCCGGTAGCTCCGCGGCGCCGACCTCCCGGCAGCTGCCGACGAACTGGGCGCCGTCGATCGGGATCCCGGCGGGTGCCTCGGCACCCGACAGTCCGGTGACGAACATCGTTCCCGAAACCCGCGGCCGCGCGGTGAGGTTCACGGAATGCTCGGCCTCACGCAGCGAATACCAGACCAGCTGTAGCGGCCGGTGCCGCGCCACGAAATTCACCGTGGCGGCCCACGGCCCGTCCGGCCCCTCGGTGGCGAGTGTGCAGAACCGTGCCCGGTCGAGCAGGTACCGGCTGCGCTCGGACGCGGAGCGGAAAACTTCATCGGCAGCGGTGGATCGGGCTGTGTCGCGGCCCGGGAGCGGGACGGGGATCGGCGGATCCGACAGGATCCTGGAATCGATGATGTCGTACCACTCGTCCTGGCCGGTCCGGCGCCGCTCCCACTCCGGATCTGTGGCCCGCCGGTGCACTTCCCGGCGGTAGCGGCCCCAGGCCGCTTCGTCGGCGAAGGTGACCTTGTGTTCGAGGCAGTGCACGTGATCGCCGATGGTGACGGTGTGCCAGGTCGTATCCAGGACCATGTCCAGCCCGTCGTAGAACCAGAGCTGGCGGTCGGCGATCCAGCGCCAGAAGGCGGTGAGGTCGGCCCGAGCCTTGGGAGTGGGGGCGAATCGGTAGACGAGGTGCAGCATCGTTGTCCTGTCCGGTCAGTCGATGAAGTCGAGCCATCGGGGGTCGAGGAGTGCGGCATAGTCACTGAACCTGTCGCGGTGGCCGGCCGCGAATTTGCGGTTGTGCGCCTCGACGGTGTGCGGGTGCAAGCGGTCCCGGTCCAGGAGGACGACGGCCGCGAGCGGTTCGACAGTGGCGCCCCGGCGTACCTTCGCCTCCAGCGCCGACGTCGACAGGTGTACCCGGTGCAGGCCGTGCGCCCGGGCGTAGACGACGGGGGCGTGGCAGGTGGTCACGAAATAGGCCGCCCCCGCGCGGCCCGCCGATTCGTCGGCGCCGAAGTAGCGGCCGTGCAGGCTGTTGCCGTGGCGATAGCAGACGGCGGCGGCCACCAGCGCATCTTCGCGCCGGCACAGCAGTGTCGCGGCGGCCGCGTCGAGACCGGCTCGGCGCTGGGCGTCGAATATCCGGCGCATCCAGGCGACTCCGCCGGTGCTGCCGTGTTTGGCCCGGGTGTTCGCGATCAGCGGCGCCACCCGGTCGGCGACCTCGGCGGTGAGGCCGGTCCATTCGAGCGTGTGCCCGGTCGCGGCGAAATCGCGCAGTTCCCGGCGCCGCCGTTTACGGTTGTGGCCGGTCGTCGGCGGCCGCGGATCGCTGGCCGGATCCTGCGGGATATGGACGGTGGCCTCCGCCGAGTGCAGCAGTAGCGAGGCGTGCGGGTGGGCCGCGGCCAGTTCCCGCGCTGTCCGCACCGGGAGATAGGGGATTATCACGCCGTCCCGGCGACACTCGCGGGCATGGTCCACCGACGCGGCCAGCAGATATCGCAGTGTGGCACTGCGCGTCGGACCGGTTTCGGACAGCACACCGTTACGGACCGCACGGCGTGCGCCCGCCCACAGCAGGTCGGCTCGGCCGAGTTCGGGAACATGCGGGAAGAGCTCCGGCAGCCGGAACAGGGTGCCCTCCTCGTGGCTCGCGTCCCACAGCGGCAGCGCCGCGGCGAGTACACCCGCTCGGCGGACGAGCACCGCCGAATGCGGGGCCACGGCCTCGTCCAGATGGCGCAGCCAGGCGTGACCACAGAAGAGATCACCCGGCGCCACCAGACCGTCCCACTCGGTCGCGGCAACCGATCGGACAGCCTCGACGGCCGTTGCGAGCATGAAGCATTCCCTCGAAGCGAGACAGTACCCGACGACCATAGCCTGCGTTATTCGTCCGACGCATCGGTCTCTTTCCACGGGTGGGGAGGCGGCATGGGGAGGTGGGCCGATTCCGGCAATCTCCCGGCAGCCGGTGCGCAGCGCACCGGCAGGTGAGTCCCATCGGGCGTTCGGTTTCCGGCTGTGGTGTGGTGGCCGACGCGGGCCCGGCACCGCGCGATCGCTCAGGCGCTCTCGCGGGCGACGATCCGGTACCCGACATCCACCGTGGCGGACTCGACGGTGGTGCCGGCGAGCCGGGCCAGCAATAGATCCGCGGCCCGGGTGCCTATGGCGTCGATATCCACGCTGACCGTGGTGAGTGCCGGATTGAGATGGCGGGACATCTCGAAATCGCCGAATCCGGTGATGGCCAGTCGATCCGGGACCGCGATACCGCGGCGCTGCGCGGCGAGTACGGCGGCGACGGCGAAGACGTCGGTGGCGAACATGACGGCGGTCGCTTCCGGGAAGCGTTCGAGTGTGGTGTCGAGCAGGGCGACGCCGGTGTCCATGGAGATATCGCGGTCGGGGAGTTCGACGATCCGGACCGGCTCGCCGGGGAGGAGTTCGCCGACGGCGTGGGCGAACCCGTCGCGACGGCGCAGCGCCCGGGCGTCACCGGAGCCGATCGTGCCCGCGAAGACCAGCTTGTGGTGGCCACGGGCGACGAGATGACGCACCAGGTCGCCGGTGGCGGATTCGTTGGAGAAGCCGACGAGGGTGTCCATGGGATCGTCGATCCAGTCCCAGGTCTCCACGACGGGTGCGCCGTAACTCCGTAGGAGTCGCAACGTTTCCGGGGTGTGCAGTGTGCCGACGATGAAGAAACCGTCCGGTCGGCGCTGGATGAATCCGCGCACCAGGTCTTCTTCGCGTTCGGGGTGATAGTCGGTGTAGCCGACGATCAACTGGTAGCCGGCGGGGGTGAGCCGGGTGGCGGCGGCGCGCAGGGTGTCGGAGAAGATCGATGTGGAGATGACCGGCAGGATCGCGGCAATGGTGCGGCTGCGGTTGGAGGCCAGGCTGCTCGCGGCCAGGTTCGGCAGGTAGCCGGTGTCGGCGATGGCGCGCTCGACCCGGTGCCGCGTCTCCTCGGAGACCTGGTCCGGGAAACTCAATGCCCGCGAGACGGTCTGCGCGGAGACACCGGCGGCGCGGCCGACATCCTGCATGGTGACCGATTTGGTGGACGATTTGGCGCGTACGCGCCGGCGCCGTTCCACTCCGGCCACGCCACCTCCCGAAACCCTGTCTCTCGCCGTGTGCGGAGCATACCCGGCCGGGTGTGTCCGCTCGGGTACAGCGCATTCACCGAACCGTAGCCGTGCGGCTCGTCGGCTATTCGAAGCCTTGCGTTACCGCTAACGTTACCGCTAACATTCGTGGCGCAGAACACCATGTGACCACCCGTACAGTGGTCCCGAGGCAGGGAGAAGCAGGATGAATGTGCTGGACGGTATCCGGGTACTGGATCTGTCGATCGCCATGGCCGGACCGTTCGCTGCGCAGAAACTGGCCGATCTCGGAGCCGATGTGATCAAGGTCGAGCCGGTGGGTGGCGAATGGCAGCGGCACGTATCGGCCGGCGGCGCCCGGGGCAACGAAGTCAATGCCTCGTTCCTCTCGCTCAACCGCAATAAGCGTTCGCTATCGATGAACCTGAAGGACCCGAAAGGACGCGAACTGCTCTACGAGCTGGTGCGCGGCGCGGATGTCTTCTTGCAGAACTACCGCCCGGGCGTGGCGGGCCGGCTCGGTGTGGACTACGAGACCCTGCGGGCGATCAAACCGGACCTGGTCTATGTCTCCATGTCGGGTTACGGCGCGACCGGCCCCTATGCCGACCGGCCCGGGCAGGATGTCCTGCTCCAGGCGATGAGCGGCGGGCTGGCGAGTGCACGGCGCACCGGCGAGGCACCGCGCCCGGCACCGTTCTTCCTGGCGGACGCCATCACCGCCTACTCGGCCTTCGAAGGCGCGCTGGCGGCACTGTTCCATCGGGAACGCACCGGCGAGGGCCAGCTCGTCGAGATCAATATGCTCGATTCGCTCATCGCGGCCCAGATGCAGGAGATCAGCGTGGCCACCGTCGGTGGGGTCGCGCAGGAGCCCAGCGACCAGATCCACGCGCATTCCTACATCCGGGCGCCGTACGGCGTCTTCCCCACCTCGGACGGTCATATCGCGCTCTCCTTCGCGGAGATGGACGCCCTGGCCGAGGTGTTCGGTGACGACCGGTTCCGGCGCTACGACGCCGAACGGGACGGATTCACCCATCGCGACGAGATCTCCGCGCTCGTCACCGAGAACCTCGCGGCGAACACCACCGCGCACTGGCTGGACGCGCTCGGCCGCGCCGGCGTGTGGGTGGGTCCGGTGTACGACTACACCCAGCTACAGGCGGACCCGCAGGTCCGCCACAACCGATCCTTCGTCGAATACGACCACCCCACCGAGGGCACCGTGGTGACCCCCGGTTTCGCGTTCCGGCTGAGCAACCAGACCCAGAAGGTCTACCGGCCGGCGCCGCTCAACGGCCAGCACACCCAGGAAGTTCTGCTGGAACTCGGCGTGAGCGCCGAGCGGATCGACGAGCTCGAATCCGCCGGCACCGTCCATTGCTACCGGTCTCCGGCCGTCTCCCGGATCTCCTGACCCCGCATCCCCGAAAGATCTCTCCATGACTACAACCGCCCCACCGGTTCAGCAGGCGCGCCGCGCGGCCGCGGCCTCCGCGGTCGGCAGCCTCGTCGAGTGGTACGACTTCGCGCTCTACGGCGCGGCCGCGGCCCTGGTCTTCAACTCCTATTTCTTCGTCGACGCCAGCCCCACCACCGGTCTACTGGCCTCGTTCGCCACCTTCGCGGTGGGCTATTTCGCCCGTCCGTTCGGCGGCGTGGTGTTCGGGCATCTCGGCGACAAGATCGGCCGTAAACCGGTCATGATCGTCACGCTCGGCATCATGGGCGTCTCGACCGCCCTCATCGGCCTGCTGCCGAGTTATCACTCGATCGGCATCGCCGCCCCGATCCTGCTGGTCCTGCTGCGAATCGTGCAGGGGCTCGGAGCCGGCGCGGAATACGCCGGCGCGGTCGTGCTGTCGTCGGAGGCGGCGCCGCGCGGTCACCGCGGGTTCTATGCCTCGTGGTCGGGCGGGGGCGTCTGGCTCGGTTCGGCGCTGGGCCTGGGCACTTTCCAGGTCGTGCTGTGGCTGACCGGGGACAGCTTCGATCAGTGGGGCTGGCGGATCCCGTTCCTGATGAGCCTGGTCATGCTGGTGATCAGCCTGTACATCCGGCGCCGCGTCACCGAGACCGAGAGCTTCGAACAGGCCAAGACCGACGAGACCAAGATCCCGCTGCTGGAACTGTTCCGCACGGCCAAGGGGCGCCTGGCGCTGAGTCTCGGCTCGAACTTCATGCTCTCCGGGTTCTCTTATATCCCGCAGGTCTGGGCGCTGAGCTACCTCACCAACGATATCGGTCTGGCGGCCATGGCCGGCCTCGGTATCAATGCGGTGGTGCTGGTGGCGGGCGCGGTGTTCATGCCGGTCTTCGGCCGGATAGGGGACCGGTTCGGCCGGCGCCGACTGTTCCTGTTCGGTGCCGCCTTCGGCATTGTCTGGGCGTTCCCGATGTTCGCCCTCATCGACACCCGCGCCCCCGCGCTGATCATCCTCGCGCTGGTCGTGTGCTTCGTCGGCGCGGTGGCCACCTGCTATGCGGCCCAGGCCGCGTTCCTGGCCGAGATGTTCCCGCCGGCCATGCGCTATTCGGGTGTGGCTTTCGCCCGTGAGGTGAGCGGCGCCCTGCTGGGTGGCACCACCCCGCTGATCGCCACCGCCATGTTCGCCGGTTTCGGGCACTGGTGGCCGGTGGCGGTGTGGATGGTGTTCATGGCGACCGTCGCGTTCATCTCCGTCTACCTGTCGAAGCGCTACCGCAGCGATGCCGACCAGAGCAGCGATGACCACTTCAACCATGTGACCGACCGCCCGAGCGACGCGGTGTTCGAAGGAGCGAAGGTATGACCGCCCCCGAATTCCGGGACCGGTACTTCGAGGAGTACACACTCGGCGAAACAGCGATCGGGGGGACCCGAATCATCGAAACGGCCGATATCGCCCGGTTCGCCGATCTCACCGGTGACCATCACCCGGCCCATACCGATCCCGGTTACGCCGAGCCGAAGTTCGGCAGCGTGATCGCCCACGGCGTGCTCACCTTCGGCGTGGTCGTCGGGCTCACCGTCGAATACAACGGCCGCGCCGTCGCCTACGGCTACGACCGGATCCGTTTCCCCCGCCCTGTCCTCCCCGGCGACACCGTGCGGGCGACCGCCGAGGTCGTCGACCTCGCCGAACACCGCAACCCGCGGATCGGCCTGGTCACCAAGCAGTACACCGGTGTCAACCAGCGCGGTGAGACGGTGCTCGTCTGCAAACACGTACTCGCCGTCGACCGTATGCCGCACACCGAGGAGCCGACCGCATGACCGACACCGTAAAGCTCGAGAACGTCCTCGCCGCCGCGCATCTGGCCCGCCGCCCGGCCCGGCGCGCCTCGGTCACCGAGCGCGCGGCCTGGTTGCACGCGATTGCCGCGGGCCTCGACGCCGAAGCCGAGACCCTCGCCGACCGCGCCCATCGGGAGACCGCGCTGCCGCTGCCGCGACTGCGCAACGAGCTGGTACGCACCGCGTTCCAGGCCCGTCTCTTCGCCGACCGTCTCGAACAGGGCAGGCTGTTCGAGACGCGGGTGGATCCGGCCGATCCGGACTGGCCCATGGGCGCCCGCCCCGATATCCGGCGCGGATACGTGCCGATCGGCCCGGTGCTGGTCTTCGCGGCCAGCAACTTCCCGTTCGCCTTCTCCGTCGCCGGCGGCGATACCGTGAGCGCGCTCGCGGCGGGCTGCCCGGTCGTGGTCAAGGCGCACGAGGGGCATCCGGAACTGTCCCGGATGACGGCCCGGCTGGTCACCGACCGGCTGCGCGACGCCGGGGCGCCCGAGGGACTCTTCGGCCTGATCGAAGGCAAAGAGGCGGGCGCGACGGCCGTGCGGGACCCGCGGATCCGCGCGGTGGGATTCACCGGTTCCGAAGCCGGCGGGCGTGCCCTGTTCGACCTGGCGGTCTCGCGCCCGGACCCCATCCCGTTCTACGGCGAACTCGGTAGTACCAACCCGGTCCTGGTCACCCGCGCCGGGTGGGCCGCCCGCGCCGACGAGATCGTCACCGGATTCGCCGGGTCCGCCACCCTCGGCTCCGGACAGTTCTGCACCAAACCCGGCGTCGTGCTGGTCCCGGACCTGGACGGTTTCCTCGAACGGCTGACCCTGCCCGCCGTGGGCCCCATGCTGAACCCGCGGATCGCCGACGGATTCGGCGCGGCGCTCGCGGCGGTGGCGCGGCATCCGGCGGTCGAGACCGCCCGCACCGGACCGGCCACGCCCGACGCGCCGAGTGCCGAGATCCTCACCACCACCGCACCCGCCGTACTGGCCGATCCGGCGCTCGTCACCACCGAGATCTTCGGCCCGGCCGCAGTGCTCGTCGAATACGCGGACGCGGCCCAAGCCTTGGCGGTATTGGAACTCGTCGCGGGTACTCTCACCGCGACCGTCCAGGGTGCCGAGGAATCCGACGAGCAGGCCGCCGACGCCATCGATCTGCTCGCCGAACGCGCGGGCCGCATCATCTGGAACCAGTGGCCCACCGGGGTGACGGTGAGCGACGCCCAGCAGCACGGCGGCCCCTGGCCCGCCACCACCGCGCCCGTCTCGACCTCGGTCGGCACCGCGGCCGCGCTGCGGTTCGCCCGGCCGGTGGCCTACCAGAACCTGCCCGCCGCCACCCTGCCCGAGGACTTGCGCCGATGACCTGGGCGGGCCTCACCTGGGATCATCCGCGCGGCTATCGCGCGCTGCGGGCCGCCGCCGGGCACCCGGACGCTCCGGCGTGCGCGATCCGCTGGGACATCCAGCCGCTCGAGGGGTTCGAATCGGCGCCCATCGCGGAGACCGCGCAATGCTACGACTTGGTGGTCCTGGATCATCCGCACGTCGGCGAGGCGATCGAGACCGGCGCGCTGCAACCGCTCGACGGGCTTTTCACCCCCGCCGAACTGGCCGCCTGGCGAGTCGCGAGCGTCGGGCCGTCGCTGCGGTCCTACGAGATGGCGGGCCGGCTGTGGGCGGTGCCGCTGGACGCCGCCACCCAGGTCTGCGTGCGCCGGGACGGCGGTATTCCGGTGCCCGACACCTGGCAGGACGCCGTGGAATTGGCCGGGCAGGTGGCGGTCGCGGTCCCCACTTCCGGGCCGCATCTGTTCCTCACCCTGTGCGGCATCGCGGTGGCCCACGGCGCATCTCCCGGAACCGGCGACATCTTCCTCGACGAGAACCGATTCGGCGAGGCGATCGATACGCTGCGGCATTTCGTCCCGGCCCGGCCCGGCCCGGGCAACGACAACCCCATCGCCCTGCTGGAGCGGATGGCGGCCGGCGACGGGCCGGACTTCTGCCCGCACGTCTACGGCTACGTGAACTACACCCGTCGCCCGCGCCCACTGCTGTTCGGGAACGCCCCGCGCGGCCGGGCCGGGCGGCGCGGATCGGTTTTGGGCGGCACCGGGATCGCGTTCAGCAGCCGCTGTACCCCGGACGACGCCCTGCTCGACCACGTGCGCTGGCTCATGTCCGCCGACGCCCAGCGCCGGTTCGTCCCCGCCCAAGAAGGACAGCCGGGGCTCGCCGCGGCCTGGGACGACACCGCCGTCAATAGCGGTAGCCACGACTTCTACCGGGCGACCCGGGCAACCATCGAGGACGCCTGGGTGCGGCCCCGGCACGCGGGCGCCATCGCCTTCCAGGACGCGGGCGCCGCGGCGGTGCGGGCCTGCCTGTTCGACCACCGCGACATCGGCCGGCTCACCCGCGAGGTGAACGAGAGTTTCGAGCGCAGCCTCGGGCCGGCCCCAACCTCGAGGACCGCATCGTGAGCATCGCCTGGCCACCGGCCGCCGACACCCTGCTTCCCGCCGACCACGACCGCGCCGTTCTCGTCGGCCGGGTGCTGGGTACTGACGGCCCCAGCGTGGTAACGGTGCGCGACGGCCGTCTGATCGACATCACGGCACGGGTCGCCACCGTGCGCGATCTGGCCGAATACGACGACCCCGCCGCGTTCGTCCGCGACTGTGACGGCCCGGACCTGGGATCGCTCGCCGAGATCGTCGCCCACACTCCGCCGGAATCACGGCGTCCGCAGACCCCGAGGCTGCTCTGCCCGATCGACCTGCAACCGATCAAAGCCGCGGGCGTCACCTTCGTGGTCTCCCTGATGGAACGCGTCATCGAGGAACGCTGCCGCGGTGACGCCACCCTGGCCGACCGGGTGCGCGAGCAGATCACCGAACACGTCGGTACCGACCTGTCCGCGCTGACCCCTGGCTCCGCCGAAACCGCCCGGCTCAAGGAGCTACTGGTCGCCGAGGGCTGGTGGAGTCAGTACCTCGAGGTCGGACTGGGCCCCGACGCCGAGATCTTCACCAAATCCGCGCCGATGGCCGGTGTCGGCGCCGCCACCGATATCGGTGTCCATCCGCGGTCCACCTGGAACAACCCGGAACCCGAAGTGGTGCTGCTCATCTCGTCCGCCGGCCGGGCCGTCGGCGCCTGCCTCGGCAACGACGTCAACCTGCGCGATTTCGAGGGCCGGTCGGCGCTGTTGCTCACCGCGGCGAAGGACAACAACGCCTCCGCCGCCGTCGGGCCGTTCGTCCGGTTGTTCGACGAGACATTCGATCTCGACGCGGTGCGTAAGCTGACGGTGACGCTGCGAGTGCGGGGCACCGACGGATTCACGCTGCGCGCCGAATCGTCCATGGCCGAGATCAGCCGCGACCCGCAGGACCTCATCCATCAGCTCATGGGCCGCCACCACCAGTACCCGGACGGCGTGGTCCTCTTCCTCGGCACCATGTTCGCCCCCGTCCAGGACCGTGCCGAACCGGGACTCGGATTCACCCATCATCTCGACGATCTGGTCGCCATCAGCACTCCGGCCCTGGGCAGCCTGATCAACCGGGTCCGTACCAGCGACGACTGCGAACCGTGGCAGTTCGGCACCGCCGACCTGTTCCGCAGCCTGGCCGCCCGGGGACTGCTGTAGTACGGCGGGACCGTCGGCGCCGGGTGCGGCATCGGCGGTGGTGGTGCCACGACAGCCCTAGTCGAACGGCGACCCGTCGGCTGCGCAGCGGGCGTCCTCGGGTGGGAGGTCGCCGGTGAACAGATACTCCCGTTTGACCTGCTCGGTGCAGGTGCTGGGCACGTACATACTGCTGTGGCCCACCCCCTCGGTGACCACGACCCCGGCGCGGGCCAGTTGCGCGGCGCCGTCGTAGGCGCCGGCCAGCGGTGTGGCCGGGTCGAACCTGTTGTTGAGTACCAGGATCGGGGCGGCGGTGTGCCGGTTCCACGGTCCGGTGTACCGGTCGGCGGCGTGACCCTGCCAGAACGCGCAGGTGATACTGCTGAATACCGCGACCCGCCCGAAGTACGGCACCCGCTGGTCCTCCGATATCGCGGCGCGACTGTAGATCGCGGTATCGGTCGGCACGGTGCTGTCGGTGCACTGGATCGCGTGGTAGGCCTCGGTGCGGTTGCCCATGGACGACCCACCGGCCGGCAGCAGGCCCGGAAGGGCGGTGCCCGCGTCGAACAACCGCTGGAGCAGTGCGGCGAGGTCGGGGAAGGTGGACGGCTGCGACAGGCCGGCGGCCGCGTTGACGATCGTCGAATACGTCCACGTGCGGCCGTCCAGCTCGATGGGGGCGAGCCGGGCCCGCTCGATGAGTGCGATCCACTTCAGTTTCGGGTCGCCCGCGGAGAACGCGCAGCGGGGGCCGGCCTCCGAACACTGGCGCAGGAAAGCGTCGAAGGTGGCGGAGATGGCGTCGGCCACGTTCTGCCGAGTGTCCAGCGGCACCTTGGTGCCCTGTCCGTCGTGACCGTTGACATTGCCCTCGAAGTCGAGCGAGCCGTCGAACACCATGGCCCGCACCCGGCCGGGGAACATATTCGCGTACACGGCGCCGACCTGGGTGCCGTAGGAGATGCCGTGATAGGTGAGCAGCGGGTCGCCGACCGCGCGACGCAACAGGTCGAGATCGCGTGCGGTGTCGGCGGTCGACGCGTGGTTCAGGATCGGGCCCGCCTGCTGCGCGCAGCGCTCGGCGAATCGGGCGGACCAGTCGTAGAACGGCGGCTCCTCGGCCGGGACGGCCGGCATCGCCGGCATGGCGGCGAGGAAGGCCGTTTGCTCGTCCTCGGTGGGAAAACAGTGCACCGGGGCGCTTCGCGACACCGCGCGGCTGTCCCATGAGACCACGTCGAATCGGGCCCGTAGTTCCTCGGAGAACAGCCAGGGCCACCGGGCTCGTTCGCGCAGCCGGTCGACTCCCGACGCCCCGGGCCCGCCGAAGTGCACGAACAGGGTGCCGACGCGGTGGTCCGGGTCGGTGGCGGGCAGTTTGACGACCGCCAACTCGATCGGTGCGTCCCGCGGCCGGTTGTAATCCAGCGGTACCCGGGCTGTCGCGCACTGGAACCCGTCCTGGCAGTCGGACCATTGCAGCGACGGGGTGTCCGCCGATTCGGCGAGGCGGTCGAGATAGGGGTCGATACCATCGTCGGCCACGGCCGGTGCCGGCGTACCGAGGACTCCGGCGCCGACCGCGACCGCCAGTACGGCGCGCCGGACCCGGTACGCTGTGTCGGCTCCGAAACGCAGATCCACTCCAGGGCCCTTCTCGGTACGGCGTCACGAACCGAACGATCCTGTCACACCGGCGAATTCCGTGTCACACCGGCGAGTTCCGTGCCGGACGGTGTCCCGGGGCAGCGGGTGTGTCGGCCTGCGCGGCGCTGTCGGGCGGGGTGACGGCCGGCCGTCACGGACCCCCTCGGCCCGCTGTGTCACCGTGCTCGCCGGATCGGTCGGCTTCGTCGCGTCGTCCGGCGATGCCATGTAGTAGTAGGTCTTCCAACGACGCCGCGAAACCGTCGAGATCATCGATATCGCGGATACACATGGCGAACAGGGCCGCGCCCGCGATGGTGTCCAGCAGGGTGTTCGCATCCGGTACGGGGCCGGTGGCGCTGCGGCCCGCCGCCAAATACTCCGACAGTTCCTGCCTGGTGGGCGTATCCAGCCGAGCCGAGAGTTTCTCGTACAGGTTCGGGTCCGCGCGCATATCGGACATGAGGCCGGGCATGGCCGCCCGGGCTTCGGCCGAACCGAACAGCCGGATCGTCCCGCGGATCATCTTGCGCACCTCGGTCGCCAGGTCGGGGGCGACCTCCGCCGTGCCGACATCCGGGAACACCGCCTTGGCGATCAGGTGGGCCTTGGACGGCCAGCGCCGGTAGATCGCCGGTCGGCTGACGCCCGCGCGGGTGGCGATCGCGTCGATGGATGTCGCGGTGTAACCGCGCTCGACCAGCAGATCGCGGGCGGCCTCGAGTACCGCCCGGTCCACGGCGGGGTCGCGGTGCGGGCCCAGACGATGGCGTGCGGTCACAGAATCGATCCTTGTTCACGGGAGCGGGAGTCGTTACAGTCTGTCATAACAAAGTCGTTACACGGTGTAACCACTGTGTCTGGGAGGAGCAGGCGTGTCCGCTGACCCCGCCATCGCCGATCGGGCCTATCGGCCGGTACCCCTGCTGCAGGGCCGAGTCGTCGTGATCTCCGGCGTCGGTCCCGGTCTGGGCACCGCGCTCGCCGTGGAGGCCGCCGCCATGGGTGCCCACCTCGTGCTGGTGAGCCGAACCGAACGCAAGCTCGAGCGGCTGGCCGGAAAGATCCGGGCCGACGGAACGACGGTGCTGCCGGTTCCGGCCGATATCACCGACGAGACGCAGCGGGCCGCTCTGGCCGAGCGGGTACAGGCCGAATTCGGGCGGGTCGACTGCCTGATCAACAATGCCTTCGCCATACCGCCCATGGACCCGATCACCGGGATCGATCTCGACGCGCTGCGCACCGCCAACGAGACGAACGTCTTCGCGCCTTTGCGTCTGTCGGCGCTGTTCGCGGATGCGCTCGCGGCCACCCGCGGCTCGATCATCATGCTCAACTCATGCGTGTCCTACAGTTCGCAACCCGAGTACTCCGGGTACAAACTCTCGAAAGGCGCACTGGCACATCTCGCCTCGTCGCTCGCGACGGAACTGGGCCCGCGCGGCATCAGGGTCAACAGCGTCGCACCGTCGTATGTGTACGAGGACATCAACAAGGCGTACTTCGACTGGCTGGCCACCCGGGCCGGCGTGACCCATGACGACATCTACCGCGAAAAGGCCGCGCCCACGGACCTGTTGCGTCTCGCCGCGCCGGAAGAGGTCGCTCGCGCGACACTCTTCCTCGCCAGCGATCTGGCCAGCGCGGTCACCGGGCAGATGCTGACCGTGGACTGCGGCGAATTCCATCGTTGACCGGGTGAGGAGCCACCGTGACCGAAGAAAAGAAGCGGATCGTGCTGTGGGGGACCGGCACCGTCGGATCGATGGTGCTGGCCGAGATCCTGCGCCATCCGCGATTCGAACTGGCCGGGGTCGGCGTGAGCAACCCGGCGAAGGTCGGCCTCGACGCCGGCGACCTGTGCGGCGCTCCGGAAACCGGGACGGTGGCGACGGATTCGATCGACGAGTTGATCGCGCTGCGACCCGACGCGGTGGTCCACTACGGGCCTACCGCCCAGTTCGCCGACGAGAACATCCGTGTGATCGAAGCCTTTCTGCGTGCCGGTATCGACGTGTGTTCCACCGCGATGACGCCGTGGGTGTGGCCGGCGATGGACAAGACCCCGCGCGCCTGGCGGGATCCGATCACCGAGGCCTGCCTGGCGGGCGGGGCCTCCTGTTTCACCACAGGTATCGATCCGGGGTTCGCCAACGACCTCTTCCCGATGACCCTCATGGGTCTGTGCGGTGAGGTGCGGTCGGTGCGGCCCTCGGAGTTGCTGGACTACACCGATTACGAGGGCGACTACGAATTCGAGATGGGTATCGGCAAACCACCGGAATTCACCGCCCTGCTCGAACATCCGGACCTTCGCAGGAGACCTCGTTCCGTTTCACCGACGGTTCGGGCCGCACCCCGGCGATCGCGGGCTGCCTGGCCACCGGTATGCGAGCCCTCAATGCCGTCCCGGCCGTCAACGAACTGCCGCCCGGCTGGGCCACGCCCCTCGATCTACCGCTCATCGCGGGGGCGGGCACGATCCGCTGAACCGCCGGGACGCCCCGGGTACCGTGCCCGGACACGTACCGGCGGCGCGAGGTCACCGGTTCCCTCCGGGCTGCGTAGGTGATCCTGGTCCGGCCGGTCCGTCGAAGCGCGGGAGGGTTCGAGTATCGACGATTACCGGGCACGGTCGCGGGTCCGGTGAGCGAACCCGGACAGCGTCGGCGGCCGCCGCGGAGTCGTGTGCTCAGAGGTTCCAGTGGTAGCGGCTGGTGGGCACCAGGTCCAGGCCGGTGTCCGCGCCGAAGCGTGCCACGCTGGCCATCAGTTCGGTGACTCGGCGGTCGAGTTCGGCTTTGTCTCCACCGCTGCCGTAGAACGTATGCGGGTCGGTCATCGCGGCCATGGGGAAATGTTCCTCGACAACGGCCGCGATATCCGGTGCCGACGGGGTGAGCGCTCCCTCGACGGCGTTCTGGATATAGGCCACGGTGTTCTGGGTGCGGATCGCGATCGGGGTGTGGTGGACCAGCCAGTAGCGCAGGTATTCCGCCCGGGGCATCGACTCGGGCCGGCGGAGCAGCGCGATATTGGCCAGAGCGTCGCTGCGGATGCCGTCGGGTACCGGCAGCGGGTCCAGGCGGACGTGCTCGCGTACCCGGTAGGCGTGCGGTGCGGGTTCCTCTGCCGCCGCGGCCACCGCGTCGAGAGCGGCGGCGGGGTCGCCCTCGGTCCACACCGACACCAGCGCGGTGATCCGCGCGGCGGGGCCGAAGCGCATCATCGCGGGTGCCACATCGGCGTCGTCGATGTTCAGTGCGACGGCGGTCGCCCCCGTGGCGGCCAGGACGTTCCGGAGTTCCGGCGCGGCGAGCCGGGCAGCGAGGCCGGTGCCGTGCAACGCGATGATCAGCTTTGCCATCGCGAAAAACTAGCACGTGTTCTACTTCACTCGACCGATCAGCAGAAAGGCCGAATATGCGGTTCACCTACGCCGAGACCATGACCGACCCGTCCTACTACATCCCCTTGGCGCAGGCCGCCGAGGCGGCCGGGTACACCTCGATGGTGCTGGCCGACAGCATCGCCTATCCGCGCGATTCCGACGCCACCTATCCCTACACACCGGACGGCAGCCGGGAATTCCTGGAGGACAAGCCCTTCGTCGAGACCTTCGTGCTCGCCGCTGCCCTGGCCGCGGCCACCACCACCCTGCGGTTCACCCCGTTCGTCCTGAAACTGCCGATCCGGCCACCGGTGCTGGTGGCCAAGCAGGCGGCGTCGGTGGCGGCGCTGAGCGGCAACCGGCTGGGACTGGGGGTCGGGATCAGTCCGTGGCCCGACGATTTCGAGATCTTCGATGTGCCGTTCGACAAGCGCGGTAAGCGGATGGACGAATGTCTCGAGATCGTCCGCGGTCTCACCGCCGGTGGATATTTCGAATTCCACGGCGAGTTCTACGACCTGCCGCCGATCAAGATCGCGCCGGTGCCCACCGAACCGATTCCGTTGCTCATCGGCGGGCACAGCCGTCCCGCGCTGCGCCGGGCCGCCCGGCTCGGTGACGGCTGGATGCACGCCGGCGGCGATCCGGCCGAATTGGACCGGCTGCTCGCCGAACTCGGTGCGCTGCGCATGGAACACGGAACTCGCGACGATTTCGAGGTGCACGTCATCTCGCTGGACGGTTTCACTGTGGACGGCGTAAAGCGTCTCGAGGACAAGGGCGTCACCGATGTGATCGTCGGTTTCCGCAACCCCTACACGCGTGAGCAGGACACCGAGAGCCTGGACACCAAGATCGCGAATCTGTCCCGGTTCGCCGAGCGCGTCATCGCCCGTACGGCTTGAGCGGGTCCGCCCCGGGCCGTGCGGGGGTCCGAACGCCGGCCGCGACGATCCGATGCCGTGCCGGCTCCGGATCGTCGATCGGCCGCTCGGTGCTCGACCGCTCGACGGCGTCGGCCATCGCCGGACTCCCGTGCGCGCTCTTCGACCGGACCTACGGGCCTCGCGGCCTTCGCTCCGCCGCGGACTCGCCCCCTTCGGCGCACAGCTGTTCAGTAGATGCGGGGACGAGCCGTCCGGCGCCGGTTCACGACGTGAGCCCGGAATCCCGGATGGCCTCGGCCAGCGGTTCCAGGACTGCCGGATCGTGCGGCGGCGGCAGGTAGATGATCGCAAGATCCAGCCCTTCGGCCCCCATCGCGGCCGCCCAGTCGATCAACTCTCCGTAACCGAGTTCGGGGTCGAGCCGTCGCTGCGCCGAGAGCAGGATCTCCTTCGGATCGCGGCCGATATCGGCGCAGTGCGCCGCCAGGACATCGCGTTTGCGCGCGAATTCCGCGGTGGTGCCGTTGACGAAATTCCAGTGCTGGGCGTAGCGGGCGGTGATCCGGAGTGTGCGCTTCTCACCGTTGCCGCCGATACAGATCGGCGGATGCGGGCGCTGTGGACCCTTGGGTTCGTTGCGGGCGCCGGTCAGCTGATAGAACTTGCCGTCGAAATCGGTGGTCTCCCGGCTCAGCAACCCGATGAGTACCTGGCAGGCCTCCTCGAACCGGTCCATGCGCTCGGTGACGGTGCCGAGCGGGATGCCGTAGGCGCCGGACTCCTCCTCGTTCCAGCCGGCGCCGATCCCGAGTTCGAGACGACCACCGGAGATGATGTCGAGCGAGGCGGCCATATTGGCCAGCACCGCGGGATGCCGGTAGTGCACACCGGTCACCATGGTGCCGAGCCGCAGGCGTTGGGTGGCCTGGGCCAGTGCGGTCAGCGTGGTCCAGCCCTCCAGGCACGGCCCGGTGGAATCGGAGAAGATCGGATAGAAGTGATCGAAGGTCCATCCGGATTCGTAGATGTCGATATCGTCGGCGGCCCGCCAGACGGCCAGCATATCGGCCCAGGTGGTGTCCTGCGGTGAGGTCTTGAACGCGAATCGCATGAGCACAGGCTAGAAGTTGGAGTGCACTCCAGG
The DNA here is from genome assembly GCF_001613445.1 of Nocardia grenadensis NBRC 108939. Lineage (GTDB taxonomy): Bacteria > Actinomycetota > Actinomycetes > Mycobacteriales > Mycobacteriaceae > Nocardia > Nocardia grenadensis. Next base: position 154,219 of record NZ_BDCJ01000004.1, on the reverse strand, counting down.
TCAAGGGAATCGCGGTGCTCGGCGCGGCGAGTCGAGGACGAGACCAGGACGCGTGCGCCGCCGGTCGGCCACGCACATCGAGGCATTCACCGAGGTAGGTGAGTCGTAGCCCGCGCGCCACGCTCGGCTGTTGCCGCCGGTGCCCGGCGTACTCCGGTATCCGTGCAGGGTACTACCGCGGCTCCGAAGTGCCGGTCCCGCCGGCCGAGCGGAGGCGCTCGACGAGCGTATAGCTCGGGGTGCGCCAGGGGGTCCAAGCCGTGCCCGGACCGCGGCCGTCTTCGTCGAGGCGACCGCGGTCCGGGCACGGCGGCGAGCAGACCGATCCGGCCGGCCGGGCGATGATCGGCGTGCTGCCGGATCAGTGGGCGGCCAGCACCCGTTCCTCGGCGGGATCACCGGAGGCGTCGTCGAGACGCTCGGTGAGTTTCTCGCCCTCGATATCGAAGGTAGGCACCAGCGGGGCCAGCCACTTCGGCATCCACCAGATCCGCTCGCCCACGATCAGCATGAACGCGGGCACGATGAGCATGCGGACCAGGAAGGCATCCGCGAGCACGCCGACCGCGAGCGCGAAACCGATGGTCTTCAGGATGACATCGTCGGTGAGTGCGAACCCGGCGAAGACGCCGACCATGATGATCGCGGCGGCGACCACCACGCGGGCGCTGTGGGTGAACCCCTCGAGCACGGCGCGGCGGGCCGGTGCGCCATGGACATAGGCCTCACGCATCCGGCTGACCAGGAACACCTCGTAGTCCATGGCCAGTCCGAACAGGATGCCGGTCAACAGGATCGGCAGGATGAACAGCACCGGGCCGGTGCTGTCGAGACCGATGAGCTGGTTCAGCCAGCCCCATTGGAACACCGCGACGGTGGCGCCGAGCGACACGCCGACCGAGAGCAGGAAGCCCAGCGCCGCCTTGAGCGGCACCCAGAGCGAGCGGAACACCGCGATCAGCAGGAAGATCGCCAGGCCCACCACCACGGCGAGGTAGACCGGGAACACCTGGGTCAGCTTGTTGGCGATATCGACCCCGACCGCGGTCTGGCCGGTGACCAGCGCGCGGGCGCCGGTCTCGGCGGGCAGATCGGCGACGGCCGCGCGGATCTCGGCGACGAGATCCTTGGTGGCCTGGTCCGAGGGCCCGGAGCCCGGGATCACCGTGAGGGTGGCGAACCGGACCGTCGCGAGTTGCTGGGTAAAGGCCTGCTGGGCCTGCGGGGCGGCGCTGGTGACCGCCGGGACGACGGTGGCGATATCCGAGCCCGCCCGCGCGGCCAGTGCCTGCAGATGATCGGTGGCCGTCTGGACCGCCGCGACCGGGTCGGGGGCGTTCGCGGTATCGACGACCACGACGAGCGGACCGTTGGCGCCGGCGCCGAAATTATCGGCGATCAGGTCGTAGGCCACCCGGGCGTCGCTCCCGGCGGGTTTGCTGGAGTCGTCGGGCAGCGCCAACTGCATGGACGCCATCGGCAGAGCGGCCACGGCGGCGACGACGATACCGCCGGCCAGCGCGGGCCACTTGTACCGGGAGAGCCCCTCCACCCAACGGCGGCCGTGGGTGCGGAACTCCGTGCCGCCGGTTTCCTTCGCCAGGTAGCGCGGGCCTCCGCGCATGACCTTGTCACCGGCGAAACCGAGAATGGCCGGGAGCAGGGTGAGTGAGATGAGTACGGCGATCGCAACGGTGAACGCGCCACCCAGGCCCATCTGGGTGAGGAACCCGATATTGCACACGGCCAGACCGACCAGGGCGATGACGACGGTCAGTCCGGCGAAGACCACCGCGGAGCCCGCGGTACCGACCGCGCGCCCGGCGGCCTCCTCCAGCGAGCGGCCCGCGCGGACCTCGCTCTGATATCGGGACATGATGAACAGCGCGTAGTCGATGCCGACCGCCAGTCCGAGCATGGTGCCCAATGCCGGTGTCACCGAGCTGAGCTCGACGAATCCGGTCAGCGTGGTGATGGCGAGCATGCCGATCCCGACCCCGACCAGCGCGGTCAGCAGCGGCATACCCGCGGCCACCAGCGATCCGAAGGTGATCGCCAGTACCACCAGCGCGACCGCGACGCCGATCACCTCGGCCAGCGGCATCTCGAATTCGGTGAGCGCGTCACCGCCGACGGCGACGTGCAGCCCCGCGTCCCGTGCGGCGTGCGCGGCATTCTCCAGCGCGGTCCGGTCGGAATCGAGGAGTTCGTTGGCCGTCTTGCTGTAGCCGACCGCGGCATAGCCGACCCGGCCGTCCTCGGAGAGGGTGCCCCCGGTGACCGGATCGACCACCGATTGCACATTCTCGGTGGTCAGCCCACGCAACGCCGCGGTGATCGCCGAACTGTAGCCGGGTTCGGTCAGCGACCGGCCCGCGGGCGCTTCGAACACCACGCGCGCGGTCGCGCCATCGGGTTTCGCCTGCGGACTGCGTTCCTCGATCAGTTCGAACGCCTGCGTGGACTCGATACCGGGCAGTTCGAACTTCTCGCTCGTCTTCCCCGACAATGTCGCCGCCCCGACCGCCAGGGCGGCCAGCAGCGCCACCCAGACGGCCGCCACCACCCTGCGGTGGACGAACGACCACCGGCCGAGCCGGAACAACTGCCACGCCATGCGTGCTCCTCCATGTGATTATGTGGACCATGTGGTCCGGTTATGCTCGAGGGTAGGAGCAACCGGACCCGAGGGTCCACTTCAGGGAGGCGGATGTGGAGCAACTCACCTCGACCCCCATGGTGAGGCGTGGATCTCAGTGCGACCTGTCGTATCCCACGGGCGCGCAGGCGGCACGATGACCAGCATGCCGACTTCCGAGCGGGACGCGACGAACACCGACGATGCCACCAGTTGGTCCGGGCGCCGGGCCGATGCCCGGCAGAACCACGAGCGTGTGCTGACCGCGGCGATCGAAGTGTTCACCGAGTACGGCATCGGGGCCACCATCCCGCAGGTGGCCGCGCGCGCCGGGGTGGGCAAGGCGACCGTCTACCGCAGTTACCCGACCAAATCCGATCTGGTCCGTGCCCTGGCACGGATGCACCTCGACTGGTTCCACCAGCTCGCCACCGACGCCCGCGAGGCGGCGCGCACCGACGCCTACCGCGCGCTCGAGGTGCTGCTGGAACAGGTCACCACTCGGCTGGCCGAGGACCGGCTGATGATCGAGGTCCTCAGCGGGGTCGAAGGGTTCGGCGACGAACGGCTGGAACAACATCTGGAAGAGATGCTGGCGTTGGGGCGCGCGCAGGGCAGCCTGCGCGCGGACGCCACCGGAATGGATGTCCAGGTCCTGGTCTCCGGTGCGGCGCGCGCCCTGATCGATCTCGATATCCGGGATCCCGATATCTGGCGTCGCTACGCCCGGCTCGCGCTGGCCGCACTGCGCTCCGGGCCCCCCGCGGCCGGGGCCCGCGAACCCGAGCAGTGAACCGCGTCCGGCCGCCGCGGCCGGTATGGCACGCGGGCCGTGGTCACGCCTGCACGCGCCGCGACCCGAAGCGGCTCGGCAGTCGTCGTGCCAGTATCCCGAGCAGAATCACCTCCAACGCCAGGATTACCGCGCCGGTCACCGCGGCGACCGGTGACGCGGGCATCATGAACGCGGTGTGACCGGTGAGGATGCCCCCGACCACCCATAGGCGGTGCCGGTCGCTCCAACCGGGCGCGCCGTGCCACCGCAGCATCGCCCACCCGGAGCCGAGTGTCAGTGCACCCGCCAGGGGCAGCGGGAGGAACCGGGGGAATCCCGCACCGAAAACCGGATCGGGCCCCAGTCCGGGCGGCAGCAGCAGGGCCAGGAACGCGACGGTCACCGCCGCGGCCGCACCACCGGCGAGCGCGGCCCGCGGTGCGGCCGCCGCCGGTGCCGGACCGGGTATCCGCCGGCCCGGCAGGCCGCGCAGCGCCGTCCAGGCCAGCGCCGCGATGGCGACGAGGAATCCGGCCGTCCACGCCCACGGTGTCCGATAGCCGGGGTCCTCGGTGGCCGAGATCGCGAACCGCAGCCCGGCCACTCCGGCCACCGCCAGGAGCCCGGTGCCCGCGAGTCCGGGGGTGCGCAGGTACGGGCGCCCGCGATGGGTCGGAAAGAGCAGGTCGGTCAACATGATCGGGATCAGCACGCTGAACACCACGTGTACCCCGATCTGCGATTCCCAGTAGGTCCAGTTCACCCCGAGGGCCCGCCATCCCCAGTCGGCGGCACCGTACATATGCGGGCTCGTCAGAGCCTGTAACCCGAGCCCGTCCTCCGCGAGCTGATAGGCCAGGCCGAGCACGACCAGGCTCGGCCACCCGCCACCGGCCCGGGCCGCGGCCTCGCGGACCAGGAGGACGCCGGCGCCGTACATCACCATCAGCAGCGGTAAGAGCAGCCAGGTGAACGGGACCGCGACAGCGGTGAAGGTCAACTCCGCGCACACGGTCGTCAGCAGCGCCAGTGTCCACGCGGCCCGTAATCGTCCCCGCGCCGCCGGCCCGGCCCGGCCCCCTGCGGTCGGCCCCGAGCGCGGGGACGAGCGTGCCGGCCACACTGCCGCGGACTCGGATCGGGCACTCATCGGTCGCGTGCCTCGATCAGTCCTTGGATATCGATCCGGGTCATGGCGTGTAGTGCGGTGAGGATACGGTCGGCCGCGGCCGGGTCGGCGGCCGCCAGCAGGTCCGCGAGCGCGGTCGGAACGACCTGCCAGGTGACCCCGAAGCGATCGGTCAGCGAACCACCCGGACCCTCCTTCCCGCCTTCGGTGAGCGCCGTCCACGCGGTATCGACTTCCTTCTGGCCGTCGCATTCGAGGTACAGCGAGAGCCCACCGCCGAAGGTGAACTGCGGTCCGCCGTTGTGGGCGATACAGCGCTGTCCACCGAGCTCGAAAGTGACGGTGACGACGCGGCCGTTCGCGTCCCGTTGCCGGTCCAGGATCGCCGAATCCGCGACCACGCGGGTGTAGAGCTCGGCGGCTTCCTCCGCGTATCCGTCGAACCACAGGAATGTGCTCGCTTGCATGTTCTTTCTCCTTCGTACCGGGTCTCAGTGCTGGGCGGGGATGCGGGGGTCGTCGAGTTCGACCGTGTGGGCGACCTTCTCCATGCCGCGGCCGACGAGGTGTCGCGGCAGATACCGGAGTGTGCGGATCGCCTGGTTGCGCAGCCAGAGCTGGAGTCGCGATTCCGGCATGAGGCCGCCGTCGCCGGCGTTGCGGGCGAATTCCTGGGCGCGGTTCACGAACCGGCGCATCTTCGCCTCGTAGGCGGGGTAGGCGACCATGTGGTCGCCGTCGGCCGCGGCGAGTTCGCCCGCCAGGATGTAGGCGCCGACGAGGGCGAGACTGGTACCGATGCCGGACATCGGCGACGCGCAGTAGCCGGCGTCGCCGAGCAGCACCGTTCGCTGCCGGGACCAGGTATCCATCTCGATCTGGACCACTCGGTCGAAGTAGAAGTCGGTGGCATCCCGGAGGGCGGCGAGCATGCGGGGGACCTCCCACATGTCCCCTTGGAAGGCGCGGGCCACGATGCTCTTCTGCTCGCCGATATCGTTCCGGTCGTAGGGCACCGGTTCCGAGCGGAGGAAGAACCCGGCCAGGGCGGTGCCGGGCTCGGGCTTCGGGTAGAGGGCGGCGGTCCGGCCGGGTCGGCCGTTGCCCGCGGGCACCGTGTACATCAGCCGCCAGCCGTCGTGGTCCCGTTCGGTGGTGGCGTTGCACAGCGATATATACGACCCGAGATCACGCAGGTAGCGTTCCGTCGGACCGAACACCAACTGCCGGATGTTCGAGTGCACCCCGTCCGCGCCGACCAACAGGTCGAAACGCCGGGACGCGCCGTTTTCGAAGCCGACGTGGACACCCGTACGGTCCTGGGTGACGGCGCCGACTGTCTCGCCGAAGACGTATTCGACGTCGGCGCCGGTGAGGTCGTGGAGAATCCGGGCGAGATCGGTTCGCAGGATCGACATTTCGGCCACGGGTCCGCCCGAATCGCCGAAAACCTCGGTGTCCATCGTCGCCACCCGCTTGCCGGTCGCGTCGACGAAGGCCATGCCCCGCGCTCCGGTGTTCGCCGCCCGGACCCGATCGACGATGCCCATCCGCTCGGCCACCTCCCGGGCGGTACCGCGAATATCCACCGGGTGGCCACCGGTGCGGGGCGCGGGAGCGCGCTCGATCACGGTCGGGTGAAAGCCGTATCGGTGTAGCCAGAATGCCAGGGCCGGCCCGGCGATCCCGGCGCCGGATATGAGAATGCTCCGGTTCTTCATCACTTCTCCTGTTCTCCTGTCGCGGCCGCCGTTTCCGCCCCGGGCCCGGAACAGGTGAGGAGAGGCGGCGGCCGTGCATACGATTGCGATAACGGTGTACTAATACGATGTATCCGGCGCTCGAAAGAATAGGTGTAAGCCATTGCAATAAGCCAGTTGTCGCTGGAAAAAGTGCACTAGTGCGCTCGTGGGGTGAACTAGTACACTTGGCCCGAGGTCGGATAGTGCTCACGAAAGAGGGTGGATCATGTCGGCGCCGGCGCATCCCGCGGAACCGCCGTATCAGGCGATCGCCGCGCAGCTTCGTGCCCGGATCGAAAGCGGTGAACTCCGGCCCGGGGACCGGGTGCCCTCCGTGCGGCAGATCGCTCAGCGGTGGGGGGTCGCGGTGGCTACCGCCACCAAGGTGACGGCGGTACTGCGGGCGGCGGGCCTGGTCGAGGCGAGGGTCGGCTCGGGCACCGTGGTCAGCGCGTCCGCGGCGGGTCCGGCGATCACCCGGGCGCCGCGGCGACCGGTGTCCGCCGCCGGGGAACCGTATCGTGAGCGTCTACTGCGCACGGCCGTCGCGATCGCCGATACCGAAGGGCTCGAGGCGGTTTCGATGCGACGACTGGCGGCCGAGCTCGGTGTCGGCCCCATGTCGATGTACCGGCACGTAGCGAACAAGGACGAACTGCTCACCCAGATGGCCGATGCCGTATTCGGGGAGATCGACCTTCCGGAGCCCGGTGTGCTCGGCTGGCGCGCCGACCTCGAGCGGATCGCCCGTCTGCAATGGCAGTTGTGCCGACGGCATCTCTGGCTGCCCCGGGTCGTCTCGTTCACCCGCCCGCTGCTCGCACTCAACACGATGGCGCAGACCGAATGGATCCTCCAGGCCCTCGACGGGTCGGGCTTGTCCGTCGAGGTCCGGATGCGCGAAGCCCTCGCACTGCACTCGCTCGTCCTCGCCGCGGCGCTGTCGATGGCGGAGGAGGCCGAGGCCGAGCAGAACACCGGTGTCACACTCGACGGCTGGCGGGCGGCGGCGCGTACCCGCGCCCACGAGCTGCTCGGCACCGGCCGGTTCCCCCGGCTCGCGGCGACTCCGGACGAGACAACCGCGGATCTCGACGGACTGTTCGAATACGGACTCGCGCGGCATCTGGACGGATTCGCCGTCCTGCTGGCGGATTCGGCCGGCCGCCGCGCTGCCGCCCCGGAGGTTCCGGACAGCGCCCCCGCCGGCTGATCCCGGATCCGGCCGTCGCGGGTTCGGGCGTTGTCGCCGCGGCCCGCCGAACGGTCCGCGGCTGCGGACTCAGGGGTGCCGAGTGGCTTACTGCTCTGGCCTGAGCGGCCGATGCACTGGCACAGCACTCGGTGGCGGCGAATCTGGTCCAGGTCTCCCCGTCGGCGACGGTCACTGCCGCCACCCAGCGCAATGTCGACGCCGTATCGATCTTCCAGCCCTATCAGGCACAGGTCGTCCAAGCCCTGGGCGCCGACGCCGTCGAACTCACCGGCGGCAGCTACAGCCAGCACAGCCTCTACCTCGCGACCCAGGCGGCGATCGCGGCGAAGAGCTCCGCCATCACCTCCTTCTTCGCCGCGCTCGACGATGCGGGCGCCGAACTCGAGCAGCTCTCCGATACCGCCGTCGTCGCCGTGGCCACCGCGACCCAGCTCGACCCCGCCCTGCTCCGGGACGTCCTATCGCAATTCGACTTCACCCTGCAACTGACCCCGGAGCTCGCCGGGAAGCTCACCGAACTCGGTACCTGGGCCGGAACACAAGGGTCGATCGCCGCCGGAACCCGGCTCCCCGACTACGCGGGGCTGCTGGACGATCAGTTCCTGCCGCGGGCGCAGTAGATCCGGAGCGGTCCGCGCGGACGAGGGGTGGGCCGCCGGGACTCTCACCGCGGGAAGAGGGTCAGAACCCGCGACATCACTTCGCGGGCCACGTCATCGGTGGCCGAGGTGACCTCGACAACCGGCAGGCGTGAGACGAAAGCAGTACTTCCGGAGGGCAATTCGTGACCGACGACGGTCGAGTAGATCGGGATACTGCTGTCGTACAGCGAGGTGGAGCGGAACACCGCGCGGTCGTCGATCTTCTCCTCGGTGCTGCGGGTACGCACCTGGTCGGAAACGCGGTAGTCGTACACCACCGTGACGGTTTCGTCCCGGTACCGGAACAGGCATTGGGTCAGACGGCGCTCGTCGGTATCGGCGGTGCCGGTCAGTTCCGCGCGCACCGCGCACGGGTCCGCACCGAGCAGCACCGTGGGGACGGTATCGGGTGAAGTGCCTTGGGGCGGTGCCTGCCGCCAGCGCTCGATCATACCGGACAGCAAACCGTCGGCTACCGCGCAGGAGTCACGGTCCGGAGTCGAGACACTGAGGTAGAACGCGGCGCCGGCCGGGAAACGGCCGGTGGCCCCACAGGCGCGTGGATCGTCGTCCCGGCCGGGGACGACCAAGGTGCTCACATCACCGAGTTGTCCGCTGCGGCCGCGGTTCGGGGTGAGGGTGGGCAGCAGGGTCGACTGCCAGGTGAGTGTGGTGGCTTCGCCGGCGCCCGCGGGACCGAGGGTGGCCCGGCACGAGTACAGGCCGAAGGTGACACTCCGGATATCGCCGAGTCCCAGCTCACCGAGGGTGGCGCGGGGAATCAGCGCGCAGACGTCGATCTGCCGGGTCGCCTCGGCGACGGCCGCGTGCCGTTGTGGGGTGTCGGCGGATCCCGACCAGAACTCCGGGGGTGGGGTGGGCGCCACCGGAGAACCCGCGCCGCCGGCCCGGGTACTGGTATCGTCACCGCAACCTGCCGCGGCGAGCAATACGGCTGCGATGAGCGTGAGTGTGCGGAATATCGTCACCCCTGACCTCCCGGTGCGCGCCGAGCCGGACCGTTGCCCGCCCCAAGTCTGCGCGTAGCGGCAATCACAGCGCAATCACCCCGCTGCCTTCGGCCGGTCGCGGCCCGGCCGGAAAGCACGGCCGGCGGGTCGGGGCCGGCAGCCGGAGCGTGGATCAGCGCGGTGGCGCAGGCCGGTCACGGCCGGCATTGCGGGCGGTGCCGCGGTGGGCGGGTACGGTGGCCGGGTCTTCCGGCCAGGCATGTTTGGGGTAGCGGCCGCGCAGGTCGGCGCGGACCCCGGGCCAGCCGGTCTGCCAGAACGCGGTGAGATCCGCGGTCACCGCGATCGGGCGCTGCGCGGGGGAGAGCAGATGTAGCACGATCGGGACCCGGCCGTCGGCCAGGCGCGGTGTGTCCGTCCAGCCGAAGACCTCCTGCACCTTGACCGCGAGTACCGGCGGATCGGCCGAGTAGTCGAGGCGGGGGCGGCTGCCGGAGGGCACCGCTGCCCGCTCGGGAGCCAGCTCGTCCAGACGGGCGGCTTCCGGCCAGGGCAGCAGGCGACGCAGTGCCTGGCCGGTGTCGATACGTTCGAGGTCGGCGCGGCGGCGGGCGGTGGCGAGTTCGGGGCCGAGCCAGGTATCCGCGGCAGCGAGCAGTGACTCGTCGTCGACCGGCGGCCACGGGGCACCGAGTGTGCGGTGCAGGAAATCGAGGCGCCGGCGTAGGGCGATCGCGTCGGGATTCCAGGACAGGAGGCCGAGACCGGTCGAGTTCAGCCCGCGCCGTATCGCCGCGCCCAGCAATCGGCGATCAGGGTCGGAAACGGCGGTGGCCGACAGGGTGATCGCGCCCAGTCGCTCGATACGCCGCGCGACGATATCGCCGTCGACCCAATCTATCTCGTCGACGGTGGTCAGCAGGTTCGCGGCGGCTCGGCGGGCGAGCTGTTCGTCGGCGACCGCGGCGAGCCGTACGACCCCCTCGGCACGCCCGGGATCGCGCGTCGCGACGCCGATCGCCAGCCATTCGGCATCGCCTGTTCCGGAGCCGGGCGGCAGCGTCACCGCGGTACCGCCGGCCATGAGATAACTGCTCGAACCCGCACCGCGTCGCCGGGCCAGCCGCTCCGGATAGGCCAGCGCGACGATGAGCGCCGGATCGTCGTCCCCCTCCGGCCCTTCGACCGATCGGGACAGCCGCTCCACCTCTCGCCGCCAGCGCACCGGCCGCTCACGGCGCAGCGCCCGCAGCCCGGCCGCGAGATCGACACCGGACAGGTGGGTGTCGTCGTCGAGGACGGCGACGACCTCCGCGGCCGCTCGCGGACCGACCACGGCCGCGCCGTCGAGCAATGCCCGCGCCAGCCGGGGATGCAGTCCGAGCCGGGCCATGCGCCGCCCCCGGTCGGTCACCGTACCCTCGGTGCCGACGGCCCCCAAGGCGCGCAATACCTCCCGGCCGGCCGCCAACCCACCGGACGGCGGCGCATCCCACCAGGTGAGGCCCTGCCCGTCGCTCGTGCCCCAGCACGCCAGCTCCAGCGCCAGACGGGTCAGATCCGCCGTCCGGATCTCCGGCTCCGGGTAGGCGGGCAGCGTGCCGTGCTCGTATTCGGGCCAGCATCGCCATACGTGCCCCGGCCCCTCCCGTCCGGCCCGCCCGGCTCGCTGCTCGGCCACCGCCGCCGAGACCCGTACGGTGGCCAGACCGGACAGGCCCCGGGCCCGATCGATGCGCGGGACGCGGGCGAGCCCCGAATCCACCACCGCCCGCACCCCCGGTACCGTCAGGCTCGATTCCGCCACCGCGGTGGCCAGCACCACCCGCCGCCGGGCCCCGGGCCGTAATGCCGCGTCCTGGGCCGCCGCCGGGAGTCTGCCGTGCAGCGGGACGATATCGACACCTTCCAGGCCACCCAGAAGTGCTGTCACCCTGCGGATTTCGGCCGCGCCGGGCAGGAAGACCAGGACATCGCCCGCAGTCGCGGCGAGCGCGGCGCGGGTGGCCCGCGCGATGTGTGCTTCGCTCCGCTCCCGTGGCGACGCCGGAAGATAGGTCGTGTCCACCGGATGGGTGCGGCCCCGGACCCGCACGACCGGCGCCGTGTGGTTCCCGTCGAGGAGTGACGAAAGACGTTCGGCGGCAACGGTCGCCGAGGTCGCGAGTACCCGCAGCTCCGGTCGCAATCCGGCCCGGGCGTCCAGCAGCAACGCCAGCAGCAGATCCGCGTCGAGGTGCCGTTCGTGGCATTCGTCCAGCACGACCACCTCGACCCCCGTCAACTCGGGATCGTCCTGTAGCCGGCGGACCAGCAACCCGGAGGTGACGACCTCGATCCGGGTCTGCCGCCCCACTCGCCGATCACCTCGGACCGAGTAGCCGACGGTTTCCCCCACCTGCTCGCCCAGCAGCGCGGCCATCCGTCCGGCCGCGGCCCGGGCCGCCAGCCGCCGCGGCTCGGCCACGACCACCCGCCCGGTGGCACGCCGCGCCAGCGCCAGGGGGACCAGGGTCGTCTTCCCGGTGCCGGGCGGCGCGACCAGCACGGCGGTCCCGCGTTCGGTGAGCGTCTCGACGACATGATCGAGAACGTCACGAATCGGTAGGTCGGGGAGTGCGGGCAGTTCCATTACCGATCAGTCTGCGGCATCGGCCCGGAGCCGCGATATCCACCACCGATTCGCACGAAAACAGCTGTTCCCGGTAGCGCCGCCGATAGAGCCGGCAATGTTCGGCCACGGCCGGCCGGCACCGTCCGCGACTCGCGCGGTGCCGGCAACCGGGCGCGCTCGGCACGCCGGTCGAAGTCGCGACCTGTACCACCTGCTCACCCGGATCAATCGAACGCTGCGGACCCGCGGCCAGAGAGCCGGGATCTCAGCGCGGGTGTGGCCTCGGCGCTGTGGACGATCATCAACCAGCCCCGATCCGACTGTCCACGCTCGCCGAACGGGAATCGTTCTCGGCACCGACGATCTTTGGATCGTCGGTGCGGTCTTCCCGTTCTTCACCGGCGGTCGTCCGAAGGAGCCCGCGGGCGCGGGAAGACGCACGAATCGGTCGGTGACGAGCCGGCCCCGGTGGCCGCGTTCACATCGGGGGAGGCCCCGTCCGAACTGATCGACGAACCCGTAACGCTGAGGGCGGCCGCTACTCTTCGAAGAGTCGCCCGCCCGCGAGGTGCCAGCGCCGGGTCGCGCGCACCGAGTCCAGCATCCGCCGATCGTGCGTCACCAGCAGGAGTGTGCCGGTGAAGGAGTCGACGGCCTGTTCCAGTTGTTCGATGGCGGGCAGATCGAGATGGTTGGTCGGCTCGTCCAGGACGAGTAGGTTCACGCCGCGGGCCTGGAGCAGTGCGAGTGCGGCCCGGGTGCGCTCACCAGGGGACAGGGTGTCACAGGCGCGGTTGACGTGTGGGCCCCGCAGACCGAACTTGGCGAGCAGCGTGCGCACCTCGGCATCCGGCCGATCGGGCATCGCCGCGCCGAAGGTGGCCGCGAGCGTGGCGTCCCCCCGGAACAGGCCGCGGGCCTGGTCGACCTCGCCGATCCGTACGCCGGAACCCAATGCCGCCGTGCCCGTTTCGGGGGCGAGCTTACCGAGTAACAGGGCGAGCAGAGTGGATTTTCCGGAGCCGTTCGCACCGGACACGACGATGCGGTCGGTCCAATCGATCCGGGTGGTCACCGGCCCGAGCCTGAACGCACCGCGCGTGACGGTGGCAGCACCGGCGGTCGCGACGACGGTACCGCTGCGCGGCGCGGTCGCGATCGTCATCCGCAGCTCCCACTCCTTGCGGGGTTCCTCCACCACGTCGAGCCGTTCGATACGGCGTTGCGTCTGGCGCGCTTTGGCGGCTTGTTTCTCGGTGGCTTCGGCCCGTGTCTTGCGGCCGGCCTTGTCGGAGTCGTTCTTGCTCTTACGGCGCGCGTTGCGCACACCGTGTTCCAGCCAGTTGCGTTGCCTCTGCGCCCGGGCTTCCAGTCCGGCCCTGGTAGCCGCGAATTCGTCGTAGGCCGCACGGGCGTGCCGGCGCGCGATATCGCGCTCGGCCAGGTAGGCATCGTAGCCGCCGGCGTAGAAGCCGATCTGCTGCTGGGCGAGATCGAGTTCGAGCACACTGTTCACGGTGCGGGTCAGGAACTCCCGGTCGTGGCTGATGATCATCAGTGGGGTGCGGACCCCGGTGACGAAGCGTTCGAGACGTTCGAGACCGTCGAGATCGAGGTCGTTGGTGGGTTCGTCGAGCAGCAGGATATCGAAGCGCGACAGCAGGACCGAGGCCAGACCGACGCGGGCCGCCTGCCCACCGGACAGGCCGGTCATCGGCGTCTCCAGTCCGCCCGCGAGGTTGCCGGTGAGCCCGAGTTCGGCGGCGATCTCCGCGGCGCGCTGCTCGAGGTCGGCCCCGCCGAGTGCGAGCCAGCGTTCGAGGGCGGGGGAGTATTCGTCGGCGCCACCTTCGCCGAGGTGTTCGGCGGCCGCGTCCATGACCCGCTGGGCACCCGCGACACCGGTGCGGCGCGCGAGGAATCCGAGCACGGTCTCGCCGTCGATCCGTTCGGGTTCCTGGGCCAGGTAGCCGACGGTGGCATCCGGCGGGCTCAGGGTGATCGTGCCCTCGTCCGGCGTGCCGTCGGCGAGCATACGTAACAGCGTCGATTTGCCGGCACCGTTGACGCCGACCAGGCCGACCACATCGCAGGGTGCGAGAGTGAAATCGAGATCGGCGAACAGGGTCCGTTCGGCGTGTCCGGCCGACAGCCCGCCGGCCTGCAAGGTTGCGCTCACCGGGCATATTCTGCCCGTCCGTCGCCGTGGGCCTGCGGGTGCCCGCCATCGCGGCGCGGGTACGGCGGCGCCGCCGTACCCGCGCCGCATACGATCCGGCGGTGCCGGTTACCAGTGCAGACCTGACCGGCTACATCGCGCGGGAGCTCGACGCCGACCTGAGGCGTTGGTCCGCCGCCCGGTCGCGTGTCGAGATACCCGGATCCGCGGTCCGGTCGGTCGAGCCGTTCCTGGAACGGCTCGACCCCACCACCGCCGCGCTCCCGGGGTCGGCCTGCCGGCCACACCGCGGCCGCGGGGCTCCGGATGATCGACTGTCGCGGTGTGCGGTCCATTGGGTGGAGCTGTGGGCCGCTGCCCGGCGGGTACGCTGGTCGGCACACTGCTCCGCCGACCAGAGGAGTGCGTGACCATGGAGTGGCTACTGATCGCGGTGGCGGTCGTGCTGGTGGCATCGATCATGGTGTGGCGATCCCGGCAGAACAGCATGCGCGCGGCGACCGAACTGGCCGATGCGCTCGCCGAGGCCCGTCAGGTCAACGAGCGCCTCGGCGGCCAGATCTACCATTTGTCCGGGAGCAACCCGGCCGCGCGGCAAGCGCTCGCCGACGCCGCGGAACGTCACACCGCGGCGGGCTCGCAGGTCGACCAGGCCAGAACCCCGGTTCAGGCGCGGCTGGCGAAACAGACCGCGTTGGAAGGGCTCTATTACATCCGGGCCGCCCGGACCGCCATGGAGATGGATCCCGGCCCCGCCGTACCCGAGTTGGCGGGGCAGTCGACCGCGGGCGAGGTCAGCGAAGACCGGGTGATCGACTTCGACAACCGCCGGATCGCCGCGTCTCCGCGTCCTTCGGCCGGGACGCCGAACTACTACCCGGGCGGGCGCGTCGCGGGCCGGCCCGTCCCGGCCGGCTGGTATTCCGAGCCCTGGTGGAAACCGGCCATGGTGGCCGGTGCCTGGGGAGTGGGCTCGGCCCTGCTGTTCACGTCGCTGTTCTCCGGGATGTCCGGCGTGGGTTACGGCGCCGAAGGTTTCGAACAGGGCTTCGGGGAGGGCTATGCGGACGGACTCACCGCCGGAGGGCAGGACTACGGCGGGCCGGACGGCGGCCACGACGAGTGGGGCGGCGACGGAGGCGACTGGGGTGGTTCCGACGGCGGCGGGTTCGATGGTGGTGGCTTCGACTTCTGACCGATTGGTCCCGGGATAACGACGAGCAGGCCCGCGAACTCCTCGACCTCCCGGACGCACCACGCCCCGACCCGGACACGCCCGCCCCGGTGCGGTTCCTGCCCGCGTTCGACAATGCGATCCTCGGCTACCACGACCGCGGCCGGATCATCGGCCGGGCTCACCGCGGCCTCTCGGTCGCCGGTGAACGAGCCGTGCTGGTCGACGGCCGGGGTGTCGCGACCTGGACCCACCGTGCCGACGCCCGGAGCGGCACGCCGCTGCGCCGCTTCTCCCGGGCCGAATGCGTCGCGGTCGCCGAACAAGGACGGGAACCGGCCTCGTCCCGCACCGACGACGACGGACATCCGGTACAGGTGGCGGCATTCGGTGACAGCGCCGGGAAAGGTGGCTTCCAGAGCGGTCACCGGTGTGCCACACCCGCCGCTCCGAGCTGAGCCCGTCCGGCCCGACAGGCCGCACGATCTCGCGGCACAGTGGGCCGGATTTCCGGCGCAGTAACGTGGACTCGCTCCCGGCCGAAGTTCTTCCGAGAGGAGTCCACATGAAACAGAAGATTCTCACTGCCGCGCGTCTTGCGGCCGCGGGGGTTTCGGGTCTGGCCTTCGCGGCGGTCGTCGGTTCCGGCACCGCCGCGGCCGCGCCGCAGGACTGCGTTGTCGAGCGAGACCTGTTCGGCGCGTCGGCGACCTGCGGACCCGACGGAGGCAGCAACTACGTTCTGCATATCGATTGCGTCGGCCTCTACGCCAGTGGGCCGTTCCCGCTGTACACCGTCGGCCCGTACGCGGCGATCAGCTACCCCTTCACGCCGGTGGGTCAGCGCGTCACCACGGGTTGTACGGGAACGGGTCCCGGTGTCGTCGCGGTTGCGACCAACGCCTATGTCGAGGTCTATCGAGGCTGACCGGGGGCCGGGGCCCGCGTCGCAGTGAGACCGCTCGGGGCGAGATCCTGTGTGCAAGAACACCGATGGGGTGACACGAACTGCCGCTGTGTACCAAGCTGGAAGGGTTTGGATCATGCGGGAGGAGAGCGTCATGGCTTCTCGATACACATCGGCACTCGAGCGGAGAATCGCGGATATGCGCGCACAACGGGACATTCGGGTGCACGCGGACAGGCCCTGGTCGTTACAGGAACTGTTCAGCACGCCCGACTGCGATATCGCAGAATACAGCAGGGAGTTCAGGCCGAGTCAATTCGGTGCTCGTTCCTGCGCGGACGTGGAGAAATACTGCCGCGCCCAGGGTATCTGGCTGGAGCCGGGCGGCGCGCATTACAACAGCATGACGCCGTATCTACATCCGTTCCCGATCAGCGCGGACCGGCTGACCACCATCGGCTTGTTCAACGCGATCCTGTTCTGGCTCAACGACACTGTGGGCCGCGAGAAGTTCGGGCACCTGTCCGGAAACGAACAGCACCGAGCGCGAACCGAACTCGATCGGCTGTGCCGCCTGCTCGAATCGCGGACCGTGCCGGACGACGCCTCGCCGATCGAAACGGCGACGGTCGAGTTCCTCTCCCGGCTCCATACCCAGGACGCGGACGAGCAGTGGCTCGAGCTGTTCCTGGAGTCGACCGTCGAGCATCTGCGCACCGCGATCCGGGACCAGAACGCCCGGTCCCGCCGTGACCTGCTGACCACGGACGAATACATCGATCTCCGGGCCCAGGTGTCGGGTATGTACCCGGCCATCGCTCTGTGCGAATTCGGGCGCGACAGCTACCTCGATCAGGAGCGTTTGGCCGCTGCGGGGCTCGCGGATGATCTGCGCCGATTACGGGTGGTGACGGCCGAGATCGGCGCCTTGATGAACGATATGTTCTCCTTCGAGAAGGAGTGCATCGTCGACCGCTCCGATTTCAATCTGATACCGGTGTGCTTCCTGAACGATCCGCGGGCAACACTGGCCGATGCCGTCTACGCCGCCGCCGGCGTGGTCCGCGACCGGCTCACCGAGTTCCGCGGATTGCACACCGCGCTCACGGCGCGCTGCGCCGAACCCGGTATGGCCGACAGCGGCCTGGTGGGGCCGGTCCGGACCCATCTCGCCGACCTGGAGGGCTGTGTCCAGGCCACCTGGGTGTGGCAGGTCATGACGACCCGGTACAAGGGTGTGGGCATCTTTGCCGAGAACAACGCCCTGCCGAGTGGCAACGATGCGGCCTGATAGGGAAGGATGGCCTCAGCCGGGGCGGTGATGCCCGGCAGGGGTGACGTGGTGGCTGCGGTGATGTCGGGCAGTGGATGACGAAGGGGTGTGATGGACGAGTCGGGGCACGCTGAACTGGTTCGCTCGTGGTCTCGGGTACTGCGGGCGTCCGGCGACTCCGCCCCGTCCGACCCGGATGCCGACCAGTTTTTGCACTGGCTGGTCGACGATCTGGCGAAGGCTCTCGTCTCGACACAGTTCGACCCCACCGCGGGCGCCAGGATCGGCGCGGCCCTGGCCACTGTGGAGGTGGGCGTCGACGATGTGCCGGCCGTCTCGGCGCCCATCCTTTGGCGCCTCGTCGGACCGGACGCCGACCCGGCGACCGTGACGCGTATGTCCGTACTCCTCGCCAAACTGGGCGAGGGGTACGGAATGCACCGGCAGCAGCGGTTTGCCGCCCACCACGCCGAACAGGCCGAGCCGACCCGGCAGTCCAACGCGCGTTACCGGGTGGTGTTCGAGAACGCGGCCGTGGCCATCGCCGTCGGCGACACCAACGGCGTTCTACTCGACGCCAACCAGAAACTCGCCGATATGATCGGCGTCCCGGTCGACGAGCTCCGCGGTATCTCGGTCTACGAATTCGCCCATCCCGAGGATCGGGAGCGAATTCGTAGACTCGTCTACGAAAAGCTGGTGCCCAAGCGCGGGGGCACGGTGAAACTGGAACAGCAGATCGGCCGCGTCGACGGTAGTTACGGGTGGGCCTCCTTCTCCATCACCTTCGTCGAGGGTGTGGCGGGCCACCCGAACTACCTGCTGGCGGTGGGCGAGGATGTCACCGAACAGCATCGCATGCGCCAGGAACTACACCGCCAGGCCCGGCACGATCCGCTCACCGGTCTACCCAACCGGCGTCAGTTGCTGGAGCGGCTCGACACCGTGATGAACGAGGCGGGGGGTCACGAACAGATAGGTTTGTGTTTCGTGGACCTGGACCGCTTCAAACACATCAACGACCGATACGGTCACGGCACCGGCGACCGGGTACTCACCGCTGTCGCCGACCGCCTGCACACGAGTGTGCAGGATATGGACTGCCTGGTGGCCCGGATCGGCGGCGACGAATTCGTCGCATTGGTACCCCCGCCGGTGGATGCCTGGAAGATGGGCCGGGTGGCGGACAGTCTGCTGGGCGCCCTGACCGACCCGGTGACCACCAACAGTCACCGGGTCCAGGTTTCTGCCAGTATCGGCGCCGTGCTGACCACCGTGCAGAGCGGCCAGGCCGAAACCCTGATCGACGCCGCCGACACGGGTCTGTACCGCGCCAAGAACAACGGCAAGGCGCAGTGGGTCCTGCACATGCTCGCCGACGGTGTGGTCACCGAGGCCGAGGCCGAGCCCGATCTCGAGCCCGACCTCGACCCCGAACAATTGAACCGGTACATTCCCACCGAGGACCTGCCGGATTCCGACTCCTGACCTCGGCGGTCGCCGATCCCGGCGGCGTCAGGGCCGTGGTGTTCCGGCCCGTCCGAGGTGGCGGAGGAAGAACGCGAGCGCGCTCTCGACCTCGAATCGGGGCACCGCGGCATGCGCACCCGCGTTGGCGTGCAGAGACTTGTCCTTCGAGCCGAAAGCCTCGAACAATGCGAGAGCGGCTCGGCGTTCGACCAGCTCGTCGTCCCATTGGAGGAGGAATTCGACCGGGACGGTGATCCGGGCCGCCGCCGCGGTGCGGGATTCCTGTCCGAGGCACCCGAATACCGCCGCGGTGATCCGGGGTTCGGTCGCCGTCAACGGCACCCCGATCCCGGTGCCCTGCATGATGCCCCAGAAGCCGGCCGCGGCACCGACCTCGGGTAGCTGCTGCAGGGCGTCCAAGGTCGCCCGCCACTCCGGTACGGCGTATTCGGCCAGATGGGTGTGTAGCGCGGCAACGATCGATCCTATGGGCTCACGATCGGCCTGGGCCCGGCGGAGGGCCGCGATGTGCCGCTCGAAAACCGGGGTCCGGGGCCGGTCGCCGTGGCCGGGTGCGTCGAGGGCGGCGACGTGGAAACCGCCCCCTGTCACGAAGCGGTGCGCGCGTCCAGTGATGCCCGGGGCGTGCTTGTGCCGACCGCCGCCGTGCGCCATCAGTATCAGTGGCGCGGGAACGGAGCCGGACTCCGGCGAGAAGAGTACGCCGGGGACATCGCCCACGGTGAAGTCCCGCTCGCGGATGCCGTTCGACGAGGTCTCGGCGCTGAAGTGCGCAGAACGCATAGGTTTTGCCTTTCGGGATGCCTGGTCGGCGGCGCTCCCGGCGGCACCTACGTCAATCGCCCGGCCGTGAGGAGGAGTGGGAGCACCCAATGGATACAGCGTTGATGGGTCTCACCTCCTCGCGCGATGTCACGGACCCGGGGAGGCTATCAACCGGACGTTTCTGTACCAACTTCTTTTCCCTGGGTACGCGGAGCAGCCGGCATCGGCCTGCCGCGGCTCCGGCTCGAAAGCCTTCGGAGTGAAACGTTCCCGGCCCCGCGGCGACCGGCTGCGGACCGCGGGTCTACCTCGATCGCGCGGGTGGCGCCACGACCGGCCGCGCGGACGCCGATTTCCGGCTGCGGAATCTGCGCACCGCGCGCCAGGCGACGAACAGCAACGCGCCCAGCACGATCGGCACCAGCAACGGCAGCACTATCGCCAAGGCGACCAGAACGAATGCCAGCACGTCCTCGACGACCGACACCACCGGATTCGCTATGCCGCCCGTCGTGGCAGTGCTGGCCGCGCGGACACCGGTCTGGGTCGCGCTGAAGGTGAGCGCGGTCGGGGCGCCGACAATGATTCCCGCGATCGCCGCGGTGGCCGGATCCGCCGCCTCGAATACCGACCCGGCGGCTATCGCTCCCGCGATCGGTCCGCTTACATTGCCGATGAGCGACAACATGTTGTCGATGAACGGAATGAGATCGCCCAGTATCTCGGCAGCGGCCGCCACCGACAACGTGAGCAGCGCCCCGGTCGAGCCGATCCAGGCGAAGGACTCGTTGAGATCCAGGCCGAGGACACCGAAATGCGCGGCGGCGCCGAGTACCAGCAACGGCAGGAAAGTCCGGAACCCACAGGCGGCCGCGAGGCCCAACCCCAGGAAGGCGGGAAGTACCCAGCTACTCATGATCGGGAGTGTAAGTGCCCGAGCGGGGGGAACCCGCGGCTCTTACCCCCGGAGGGTGGGCGAGGAACGACTGCTGGACCTGCGCGGTGTGTATCACGCCGGCGGGGTGGCTCACGTTGATGTAGCAGCGCGCTCGGCGCCGCACTGCTTCGTTGCTACGCTGCGCCCAGCAGGTCGAATACCGAATCCAGCTGATCGCGTACGGTTTCGGCGCCGCCGGTACGCCCGGCCAGCCGGTGCAGCAGCGCGCGCTGGAAGATCCCGTCGATGGTCGTGTACGCGACGGCGGGCGTGAGAGTGGGGGCGCTGCCCCGGTGTTCGCAATAGCGGGAGACGACCCGCCAGATCATGTCTTCGCGGCGGGCCTCGATCTCGAGTACATCCTCGCGGAACGAATCGTCGAACAGGCTCTGGTTGCGGAGGTCGTACCAGAGCCGGTGGATGGTGGCGTCGGCCACCAGTGTGGCCGAGAACGTGGCGATGAACTCGGTGCGCAGTTCGTGGGCGTCGTGCGCGGAGGCGATGACATCGTCGTAGCGGGTTACGCAGACCGCCTCGTACTGCCGGACTGCGTGGACGAGCAGATCGATCTTGTCGCGGAAGTAGTAGTGCAGGACACCGTGGGAGTATTCGGAGTTCTGCGCGATCTCCCGCAGGCTCGTATGGGCGTAGCCACGCTCGGCGAGCGTGTGCAGGGTGGCGAGCGCCAGCTCGGTGCGCTTCGCCGCGAACTTGTCGCGAGCGCGCTCGTCTATACGGGATCTGGGATCAGCGGCCTGTGTCACTCGTTTGCATTCTTCTCGGTTCGGATCTCGCCTGCCCGGCTTCCTGAGTGTAAGCGTACGACGACTTCCGATCTTTGGACGACTGTCAAGATTTTTCTTGACGACTGTCAAGATTTCGCCCTACTGTGTCTCCCGGCACACCACGTCGTTTTTGTGGTTCGGATCACAATCTCGGCTGCTTTCGAGAGAGGAACGGATATGACGAGTTACGACCTGGGCGGACGGGCTGCGCTGGTCACCGGGGGCGCGCGCGGGCTGGGTGCGGGGATGTCCCAAGCGTTGGCCGAGGCCGGCGCGGCGGTGGCGATCGCCGATATCGACGCCGACGGCGGCCGCACGATGGTCGAGAAACTGCGGGCGCAGGGGAGCCGGGCCGAATTCGTCTCGCTGGACGTCACCGACGACGCCGCGTGGGAACGCGCGGTCACCACGGCCGTCGGCGCGCTGGGCGGGCTGGACATCGTTGTCAACAACGCGGGCGTGGAGGTCACCAGCCTGCTGGCCGATCTCGATCCCGACCAGGCCCGCACCATGCTCGATGTCAATCTGCTCGGGACCGCGCTCGGTATCAAACACGCTTTCCGGGCCATGCGGCCGGGCGGGGCAGCCGGGCGTGGCGGGGCCGTGGTGAACATCGCGTCGGTCGCCGCGACGATCGCGTTTCCCGGGATCAGCGTCTACTCGGCCACCAAATCGGGTATCGACCGGCTGACCAGGGTGGCCGCCGCGGAATCGGGGAAGCTCGGCTACGGCGTGCGCGTCAACTCGATCTATCCCGCCCTGACCCCCACCGCGATGGGGAACAAACTCGCGGTCGACTGCGCGGAGCTGGGATTGTTCCCCTCCCCGGAGGCCGCGGCGCAAGCGGTCGCCGAACTCACCCCCTTGGGCCGGCTGGGCCAGGTCGACGATATGGCCGACGCGGTCGTATTCCTCGCCTCCGACGCGGCGAAGTTCATCACCGGTGCCGGGCTGCCGGTCGACGGGGGAATGGGCATGTAGCGACAGCCCGGTCCCAACTACCGCCCACTTCCCACCCGAAGACGAGGAGAGAACCCCACCATGGCTACCGACAAACAGGTCGTCGTCTACGGCGCGTCCGGCTACACCGGCCGGCTGATCTGTGAATACCTACGCGAGTACGGCATTCCCTTCCTGGCCGCCGGCCGTGACCACGCGCGGCTGAAGGCCGCGGTCGACGCGGTACCCGGTATCGACACCGTGGACCACGAGATCGTCGAGGTCGAGCACACGAGCGCCGCCCTGGCCGACGCGTTCCGGGGCGCGCGGGTCGTGCTCAATACGGTCGGTCCGTTCGCCCGGTACGGGCATCCGGTGGTCGAGGCGTGCCTGGAGATCGGCGCGCACTACACCGATACCAACGGTGAGCAGAACTGGATGATCGACGCCCAGGAACGCTACAGCGCCGAATTCGCCTCCCGCGGCCTACTGCTCACCCCCGGCCTGGCGCAGATGTACACCATCGGTGAGATCGCGGCCAATATCTGCCTGGAGAATCCCGGCCTGGACACCCTCGATATCGAGGTGTTCTGGAAGGGGCACCCGACCGTCGCCTCCACCAATACGATTCTCACCAATGCCGCTTTCGCCGAGGCCTACTACCTCGAACAGAACGAGTACGTGGAATGGCCGGTCGACGAAGGGCTCTACCAGGTAGTGGTGCCGGGACAGCACGAACTGGGCCTGGCTCTGCCGTGGGGCGGTACCTCGCATCCGGTGTGGTTCAAGAACGATCCACGGGTCGCGAATGTGCGTGCGCTCGGCGGCGTCATGAACCGTCCGCTGATGCTCGGTGTGCCGCAGCTGGTGGCGGCGGCCCTGGCGCAGATGGACGGTAAGTCGGCGGCGGAGAAGTACCGCATCATCGACGAACAGTCCGCCGCCATCCGCAGCGAGATGCCGCCGCGGGAGAATCCGCGGATCAACACCTCACTCGACTCGGTGTACGCCTCCGGGCCGTTGGGCCGGGCGCACTGCCTGATCCACGGCAACTGCAACTACAAGCAGACCGCGCTGCTCAACGCCCACGCCGCGGCCGCCCTGTTGCAGGAGCCCCCGCGAGTGACCGGATTCGCCTCGAGCTGCCGGGCATTCGGGCATCGGGAACTGCTCGGCACGCTCCGCGCGTTCGGGCTGGTCCTCGATCCCATCGTCACGGTGCACCGCTGAGGCCGTCGATGCGACTCGCGGACTATCTCGACAAGGGGGTCTCGCTCGGCCGCGAGGCCCCCTGCCTCACCTCCGGCGCAACAACACGCACCTACGGCGAGGTGTACGACGATTCGGTCGCCGTCGCCGGCGCCCTGCAGCACACCGGGATCGCGGCCGGGGACCGGGTCGCGGTCCTGTCGGCCAACGATCCGCTCGCTCTGACCTGTGTTTTCGGTATATCGCGCGCCGGCGCGGTGTGGTGCCCGGTCAACCCGCGCAACGAGGCCGAGGAGAACCGTCAGCTCTTCGAACTGTTCGGCTGCCGGCTGCTCTTCTTCCAGAAGAGCTTCGCCGGCCTGGTGGCCCGTATTCGCGACCACCTGCCGCGGCTGGAGTGGCTGGTCTGTCTGGACGGCGACGCCGAGGGCGCGGTCGCGTTCGAGACGTGGCTGGCCGCGCACCGCGCCGAACCCGACACCCGCCGGCGCCCGGGGGACGGGCTGTGCATGCTCGCCGGAACCGGCGGGACCACCGGCCGGCCGAAGGGCGTGCGGCTGACCGAACTCAATATGATGACCTCGACCGCGCTGGCGCTGATGAGCTATCCGTTCGGCGACCGCCCGCGCTACCTCGCCCTCGCGCCGCTCACCCATTCGGCGGGCGTGCTCACCTTTCCGATTCTCGGCCTGGGCGGTGAGGTCGTCATCATGCCGGCGCCCGATATCGGGCAATTCCTGGCCCTCGCCGCGCGACACCGGATCACGCACGCGTTTCTGCCGCCGACCGTGATCTACGGTCTGCTCGATCACCCCGACCTCGATCGCACCGACCTGTCGTCGCTGCGCTGTCTGTGGTACGGCGCCGCGCCGATGTCGCCGACCCGGCTCGCGGAGGCACTGGAGCGGATCGGCCCGGTTCTGGGACAGTTGTTCGGCCAGACCGAGGCACCGAATATGATCGCGACTCTCGCCCCGGCCGATCATTTCCGGCCCGACGGCTCGGTCGCCATCGAGCGTCTCGCCTCGGCCGGTCGGCCCACTCCACTGACAACGGTCGCCATCATGGACGGGCGGGGCACGATACTGCCGCCCGGCGCGCGTGGCGAGATAGTGGTGCGAGGCCCGCTGGTGATGGACGGATACCACGAGAACCCCGCCGCGACAGCGGAAGTCAGCGCATACGGCTGGCACCACACCGGTGATATCGGTTATCTGGACGAGGACAATTTCCTCTACGTCGTCGACCGCGCCAAGGACATGATCATCACCGGTGGATTCAATGTCTACTCCGCCGAAGTCGAGCAGGCCGTCCTCGCACACGCCGCGGTGGCGGAGAGCGCGGTGGTAGGCCTGCCCGACGAGAAATGGGGTGAACGGATCACCGCGGTGGTGCGCCTGCGTCCGGGGCATACGGTGACCGCCGACGAACTGATCTCGTTCGTCAAGCAGCGCATCGGCAGCGTCAAAGCCCCGAAGCAGGTGGAGATCTGGCCGGATCTACCGCGCTCGAAAGTCGGCAAGGTACTGAAGAACGTGATCCGTTCCGAACTCCGGGTCGAGTGAGCCGGTGTCGGCGGGCCGATCCCGCGGCTGCCGCCCGGGGACCCCGCCGTCAGAACGCGATCGCGGCCTCGGCGAGACGTTCGAACACCGCGGGATCGGGCCATTCGCCGGCACGGTAGCGCGGCGGGTGGATGCCAGGCATCGGGGTGATGCCGGTGAGATCGACGGCGGTATCGAACGGCACCATGAGGGTCTGTTCGTCGTCGGTGGCGAACGCGAGGAAATCGGCCACCGGCAGGGCGGCGTCGACACCCTCGCCCCAGACCGTGACGGTATGGATACGGTCTCCGCGTTCGGCCACCATCAGGCTGCTCACGTAGATCGCCTCCAGGTCGTCCCGGTAGTGCTCCTCGAGCCACTGCTGCTGGGCGTTGTATTCGGTACCGGCCAGCACCGCGCGCGCCCGAGCGACCTCGGCGTCGTTCGCGGTGGTCACCCGGTCGAGGGGGATCACCAGGCCGGATTCGTCGAGGGTGTAACCCTGGGGCGACAGCGGCCGTGCCGCCTCCCGGTACTCCTGTTCTGCCGTTTCGAAGGCCTCGGACAAGAGGTCCGGGTCGCCGGGAACGATCAGTAGGCTCCGCTGATCCGGAATGAACGCGACCGGCGGATGCTCGAAGTTCGTCGTCGAGACGAGCAGCCAATCCGGCACCAGAATCCACGACGACAGGTATTCGGCCTCGTCGACCGTAATCTTTACGATGCCGTCGCTCGGTAGTTCCGCCACCGGCACCACCGCGGCCAGGTTCTCCCGGGCCACCGTCAACGCTTCTTCCGCCGTCACGCCCCATCCGGCGAGCTTCGTCTCGTCCGGAAAACCGATGACATCCGGATAGTCGATGGCCAGCAGCTCGTCCACGAACGGGAAGAGCGGCCGCCGTATCCGCGAACCCTCGTCCGCGAGCGCATAGGTCGACGGCCGCAGCACCGGCCGCAGCAGCGGGCGTACCTCCTCCCAGCTCTCGGGTGGCGCCGCGGGCGTCACCAGCGCGGGCACGATCCGTGCCAGCCATTCCCGCGTCTCCTCCGGCGATCGTTCACGCGTCTCCGTGAAGAGGTTCCCGAGATGCAGGACGGCGGCGCCGCCGTCGTACCGGACGGCGAATTCGTCGGCGTCGTAGGTGGCATCGGTGACACCGGCCGCGCGCATATGCCCGAACACCTGCAATGCGAATTCGCGCCGTACCCGGTCGTCGTCGATATTCGTCATCTGGAAGAGCAACCTCATACTCGGTGGTTCGGGCGACGGCAGGACGCGGACACTACCGCAACAGCCGTCGGCAGCGACCGGTGATGTTCCCAGTGCCGGTGCTCCGACCGTGAACGTACGGGGTCGGGGCGGTCGGCGGCCCGCACCGGGCGACGGCCGGACCACCACCGGCAGGTGTGTTCGGATCGGATAGGACGTGCGCATCGCCGCGGCCTCGTCGCCCGCGGGATGCCGCCGCATCGCGGACGTGCCGCCGTGGCGGCACTGGTTGACGCTGTGTGATCCGGGTACGCGGCCTCAGAACACTCGTGGAGAGGAGCGGTAATGGTGCAGCAGCAGCCGGAGAAGGACCGGGACCAGTGGACCACCGGTGACGAGCCGATGACCGGCCCGCAGGAGTCCTATCTGCACACCCTGGCCCAGGAAGCCGGGCAGCAGGTGCCGGAGGGGCTGACCAAGGCCCAGGCCTCACAGCTGATCGACGAACTCCAGCAGCGCACCGGCCGCGGGGTCTGAGCGCGGGACGACACGCACGCCGGCAATGCTGGTCGACCGGCCCGGCGGCCCTACCGGGGAATGTCACATCCCGCTCGGGCCCGGGCGGCGGCGCACGCCGGAACCGCCGAGATCGCGATGACCACCGCCGCGATGGTGAACGCGGCGGCGCAGGAGTGGCCGATGACCGGAACCACGAGCAGTGGACGAGTGGCTGCCCGACCGTCCGTCCGCGCAGTGCCGGCCCGCCGCTGCGCTCCACGGCCCGCATATCAGTCGCACCCGGGTACGTTATGAACCGCGCGTTCCTGCTGGAGTTACTCGTTGCCCGGCGCCGCGGTCTCGGTCATGGCGAGCAGTTGGGCGCGTGCCGATTCGAGCCGGTCGGCGGCGAGATAGGGACTGTTGACCGCGGTGGCCAGCCCCTCGGCCGCGAAGCGGATCACCGACGTCGTCCCGGGTGCGAGACCGTCGGCGTCGAACGCCTCGTCCAGCCGCCGCGCGTCCTCGGCGAAGAGTTGCTCGAGGCCGGAGACGGTACCCAGGGTCACGACCAGGCCGGTCGGGCTGAACGCCCGCGCGACCGATTCGCTACCGCTGGTCAGGGCGCGGACGTATCCGCGAGTGAACTTCCCGGGCCGGTTCTCGGACAGGTCGATGCACTCGTGTATCTCGGCCCACACTTTCGCGATCAGATGTTCGGTGACCCCGGCCAGCAGTGCGTCCCGGTTCGGGAAGTGATGCATGAGACCGCCCTTGGTGACGCCGGCGGCCGCGGCGATATCACTCAGGCTCACCCGGCCGCCGCGTTCGGCGAACATCCGTTCCGCGGCCTCGAGCACGGCCAGCCGGGTGCGTTCCTTGTCTCGGGTGAGGCCCTGGTCAGACCGGCTCATGCTGCCCCTGCTCCTTGTCCGCGGCCGGCCGGTGCGACGGGATGACGCGCCAGGCCAGTATGCCCGCGACCACGAGCAGGGCCGCCGCGAGATACGACGTGGACTGCAGCGCGGTGGTGAAGGCGTGTGCCGCACGGGTGAAGATATCGGAATCGCCCGCGACCCCCGCCGCGCCCGCGAGCGAATCCCGGGCCGCGGCGGCCACGTCCGGGTCGGCGCCGGGCCCGAGTTCCAGATTCGCGCGGTACCGTGCCAGCTGGATCGAACCCAGCACCGCGATACCCAGTGCGCCGCCCATTTCGTAAGCGGTCTCGGCAATGGAGGAGGCGGCGCCCGCCCGCTCCTTCGGCACCGCGGTGACCACCGCGTCCGTCGACAGCGTCATGGCCACGCCGACACCGAGTCCCAACACCGCCAGCGCGATCCCGAGAGTCCAGAAACCGGACGAGGTAGCGGCCCAGCCGACCCCGGCGAGACCGGCGGCGGCCACCAGCAGCGCGCCGCCGATCGTCCGCCCGGCCCCGAACCGGGCCACCAGGAGGCCGACTACGGCGATCACGGCCAGGGAGGCCAGTGTCGTCGGCAGTTCGGCCAGCCCGGCCTGCAGTGGGCCGTACCCGCGGACGAGTTGCAGGTACTGGGAGAAGAAGAACAGCAGCCCGAGGAATGCGAAGATCGACAGCGCGGTGGACAGCACGGCACCGCTGAACGCGGGCATCCGGAACAGCGAGATATCCACCAGCGGCAGCGCCAATCGCGACTGTCTGCGCAGGAAGAGCAGGCCGCCGGCCGCGCCGATCAGGGCCGCCACCGCAACCGTCGCGTCGAGCCCGGTTCCGGCCCAGTGCTTCACCGCGTAGACCAGCGGCACGATGGTGACGATCGACAGCACCGAGGACAACCAGTCCACAGCGTGTGCCGCGGTGCCGCGGGATTCCGGCAACAGGAGCGCGCCCGCCACGAGGACGACGGCCATGACCGGCACATTGATGAGGAACACCGAACCCCACCAGAAATGTTCGAGCAGCAGACCGCCGACCAACGGTCCCGCCGCCGCGCCGGCGGTGGCGCCGGCCGACCATACGGCGATCGCCGTCGTCCGCTGCCGCGGATCGGTGAATACGGCACGCACGATGGACAGGGTCGACGGCATCAGCGTCGCCCCCGCCACCCCGAGCAGCGCTCGCGCGGCGATGAGGGTTTCGGCGTTCGGCGCCAGGGCGGCGAGAACGGAGGCGGCGCCGAACGCGCCCGCGCCGATCAGCAGAAGACGTTTGCGCCCGATCCGGTCGGCGAGATTGCCCATGGTGATGAGCAGCCCGGCCAGGACGAACCCGTAGATATCGCCGATCCACAGCAGCTGTGTGGCGCTGGGCCGGATATCGGCTGTCAGCGCCGGTACCGCGAGATAGAGCACGGTCCCATCGATGGCGAGCAGTAGCACCACGCTGACCAGCGCGGCCAGGGCCGCCCACTCCCGGCGGCCCGCCCGGCCGGCTCCGATTTCCACTGCTTCGCTCATTCCTCCTATTTTAACAGTCCATCTGGATTGTTATAGAAACTGAATGGACTTTTGCTGAGCATCAGGACCCCGGGCGGCTCGTGTCTCTCGTCGCGATCTCCGCGGCGGGGCCGACCGCTAGCGTTTCGGTATGACGGTGACGTGGGAAGAGTTGGGGTGGGAGCGGCTCGCCGAGGGAGTAGGCCGCTGCCGGCTGCCGGTATGGGACTGCACGGCCGGGTTGATCGTGGGGGAGGACGTCGCATTCGTGATCGATACCGGGTCGAGTCCCGAGGAAGGCGCCCGGGTGCGGGACCGGGCACAGCGGCTGGCCGGGCGGGAGGTCACCGGTATCGCGCTCACCCATTGTCACTTCGACCATGTCTTCGGTGCGGCGGCGTTCGGGCCCGTGCCGATCTTCGCGGCCGACGGTGCGCAGGCGCTGTACCGGGACGGACGAGCGGAGTTGTATGCCGATGCCGTGGACAACGGGCTCGACACGGCAGCCGCCCGGGCGGCCGCCGACGCACTCGTCCGTCCCGGCGAATACGTGCGGGAGGTGACCGCGCTGCGGCGCGGTGCCGGTCGCGAAATTCTGCTGGTCCGTATCGGCCCCGGGCATACCGGGCACGATCTCGCCATCGTGGTGCCCGGCGACCCCACCGTGGTGTTCTGCGGTGATCTCGTCGAGGAGTCGGGGGAGCCGCAGGCCGGCCCCGACGCCGTGGGGTCGCGGTGGCCCGACGCACTCGACCGGTTGCTCGAGCTGGGTGGTGCGGACGCGATGTACGTGCCCGGGCACGGAACGGTGGTGGACGCGGAATTCGTCCGGCGGCAGCGGGACGACCTGGCCGCCCGTTTCGGGGTGGACGATTCCACCGCGTAGTAGGAGGCGCCGGCGATTCCGGCGGCCACCGTGTGCTGAGACGTTTTGCGGGTATGTGCGACATAGGAACTCGACCAACCCGTTCGGGTGTCGCCGGTTCCGGTAGAACATCAGGAGGTTCTCATGCTCGCCATCGCCGCCGCCGTCGCGTTCGGTCTCGCGCTCCTTTTCGATCTGACGAATGCCAGCCTCGGTGACTCCATCACCGGCGGCACTCTGGTCACCGTCGGCCTGTTGCTGATCGCCCTACACCTCGCGGGATTCGGTACGGGTGCGCGTGCCGGGGCCGGAGGCAGGTCCTGGAGCTGGCGCCGCGTCCGCCGCTGAGCGGCTACGGGGGTCCGGCCCCGACCGGGCCGGACCTTCTCGACGGAGTCGCTGGGGCCGGTGGGCCGGCTGCCGCTCGCGTGACCGGAGCGGGCTCGTCGCGTCCTTGCCCGTCCGGATCCCCGGTGTGCGGCCGCTGGGCTCGAACCGGCCGATTCCTGCACAAATCCATGGCCTCCTGAGTAGTCTGCGAGCAGGAAGTACGTTCGCACACAAGGAGTTTCCGTGGCGTCCTCCCTTTCGAAGCGCCTGGGCGCACTCTTCGCCGCGTCCTGCGCGGCCCTGTCACTCGTGGTATACGCAACGGGTTCCGCCGCCGCCGAAGAGTTTCCCGAAGACCCGGGCGGTACGGCCGTCGCGTGTTCCACGACCCCGACCGGTGGCAACCTGAAGGTCGACGGCTTCGACGGCCGGTACTACCTGGTACACGTGCCCTCCGGCATCTCCGCCGGTGGCGCGCCGCTCGTGGTCGTCGTCCACGGTGGATACAGCACCCCGGAGAACATCGCCACCGCATCGGGCTGGAATGCGATCGCCGACCAGCAGAAGGCCATCGTGGTCTATCCGCGCGGTAGCAAACCGGAGAGCCCGGGCTGGGGCTGGGACGCGGGTGCGGGCGCCTACGACATCACCCATATCCAGAAGGTGGTGGCCGATGTGCGCGCGAAATACTGCGTGAACCCGAAACGTATCCATCTGTCGGGCCATTCCAACGGTGGACAGATGGCCTCCCGCGTCGCCTGTACTGATCCTGGTCTTTTCGCTTCGGGCGCGGTCTATGCGCCCGCGCCCCCACCCACGGGCTGTGACCCGGCTCGGGCGGTCTCCTGGGGAGTGTTCGCCTCGGCGAACGACACCACGGTGGTCGAACCCATCGCCTACAGCCATGTCGTGTACTGGAGCTGGGAAAACCGCCCCTGCCAGAACGAGCAACCCGACGGCGGAACCGATGTCAAGGATTCGAAGCGCTGGGACTGCGCGTCCGGTACCCAGGTCCTGTGGCGTGTCTACAACGGCGGCAGTCATGCCTGGCCGACGGGTACGCGACGCACCGAGGTGCTGAACCGGATGTGGCAGCTGTTCTCGGCCCACCCACATCCCTGACCGCTGGCTCGAGCGGAAGCGAGTCGGCGGTC
Organism: Nocardia grenadensis NBRC 108939; assembly: GCF_001613445.1. Taxonomy (GTDB): domain Bacteria; phylum Actinomycetota; class Actinomycetes; order Mycobacteriales; family Mycobacteriaceae; genus Nocardia; species Nocardia grenadensis. The sequence goes on along the minus strand of NZ_BDCJ01000004.1, from coordinate 122,818 downwards.
CGGAATCGCTGTGACGACAGAACAACGGCGGCCACCCGGACTTGTCCGGGCGGCCGCCGTCGAGTGAGCGGTATCCGCGCGCCCCGCGGAAGGCGTTCGGGACACCGCCGCCGAAATCGCTATCGTCCCTGATGCGACCGCTGCCGTGCTTCCTGTACGTCGGCCTCGGAGCGCGCCTTCTCGGCTTCGGCTTCCTTCTCCGCGACCTCACGCTGCGCCTCGGCCTTATCCTGCTGGGCGATGCCCTCGTCACGCAGGTCCTTGTTGTCGAGGAGGGTACCGCCTACTTCCTTGGCCTTGCCCTTCACGCCTTCGACGACGCCTTCCAGTCCTTCCCGGGGGCCAGTCTGCTTCTCGGCCACGATATCTACCTCCGACTGTTCGGTTTTGGTGGATATCTGCGACATACCCGGCGTTCACGGGTTCAATCGGTGTTCTTTCCGGGTGGCGTGGACGCGGCAAGCGCAGCCCGTGCGGCAGTGCGCGGTCGTCGACCGGTTCCTACCGCCGTGGCAGTAGTGGCTCGGCTTCACCGCGCCGCGCTGCTCTTCGTCGCCTCCTCGGCGAGTTCCCACGATGCCGAGGGGACCAGCCGTCTGGTTTCCGGTCCACGACCCACTCTTTTCGACCGCGATGCTATTCGGCACCGTGGGACAGACCTGCCGATGCCGAACCACGTGAGCGCAGTTGCAGCACCAGGACGAGAGCACTGCCGGCGAGGGTCACGGCGACCGCGCACCACGGCGCGGCGAGCCCCCAGCCGGTGCCGGCCGGCATCACGTCGATCAGGGCTCCGATGAGTACCGAGCCGACCAATACGCCGAGTCCGCCGATCGAAGCGAGGAGTCCGTAGTACGACCCGAGGCGGCGTTCGGCGGCGAGTCGCGGCACCAGATCTCGGGCGACGGGCATGGCGATCATCTGCCCGAGGGCCAGGAGGAGGGTGAACACGGCGGCGGGAATCAGTGCGGGCAGGCCATGGAGCCGGGCCGGCGCGAGGAGAGCCATCACGACGAATGCGCCCGCCATCACGGTCAGGCCCGCCGGCAGGGCCGTGGCGGTGCGCAGCCGTCGCGTGATGGGCAGCTGGGCGAGGACGACGAATACCGACGTCAGAGCGAAGTACCAGCCCAGCGGGGCCTGCGAACCCCATGCGCGATCGATCTCCAGGGGGAGCAGCAGATACAGCTGGTTGTATGCCACCAGCTGGGAGCTCATCGCTACCGCGAAGAGGAGAAAGCGCTTGTTCGCGACCACTTCCCGCCAGCCGTCGAGCCACCCGTCGGCGGCGTGGGCGCCGGGTTGGGCCGGGAGCCGGCGGAGATGGAAGAGGAGGATCGCGACGAAGAGACCGGCCGCGACCAGGCACGCGGCGGAGAAGTCGACCACCAGCAGCAACGATCCGAGCAGCGGACCGGCGAAGGCGCCGATCTGACCGCATACGGTGAACAGCGCGAAGGCATCCGTGCGGGACCCGCCGCCGTTCTCGTCGCTTCCGGAGGCAGTGGCGAGGGCGGACTCGACCGCCGGCGAGAACAGCGCGCCGGCGAACCCGGTCAGGATGGTCGCCACTACGATTGCGGGCACCGACGCGGCGAAGGCCAGCCCGGCGAAGCCGAGGATCCGGCACACACACCCGGCGAGGACCACCGGCTTCACACCCCACCGGTCCGCGAGCGAGCCGCCGATGAAGAACAAGCCCTGCTGGGAGAACGTGCGGAGCCCGAGCACCACGCCGACGAACGCCGCCCGCAGGCCGAGATCCTCCGTCAAGTGCACCGACAGGTACGGCAACACCATGAAGAAGCCGATATTGAACGCGAGCTGAGTGAGGACGAGCAGCCGGACCGTCGGGGTCGCGTCCGCCAGGCCGGTCAGCAGCGACCAACGGTGCCGGCGCGGCCCCCGGGGACGTGCTGTCGTATCCGGCACCGCCGAGGCCTGCCGGTCGTCAGCGCGCGGGGACGGCAACGGGACCGGGTTCGAACAGGATCGACAGCCGCCCCTTCGACTCGTCGACGAGGACTTCGGCACGGACGTTGTACACCTGGGCGATCAGATCGGAGGTCAGGACCTCGGCGGGTTTTCCGCCGGCGACGACCCGGCCTTCCTTCAAGACGATCACCGCGTCGCAGAACATGGCGGCGAGATTGAGGTCGTGCAGGGCGATCACACTGGTGACCGGCAGCCGGGTGACCAGTGCCAGCAACTCCAATTGGTGATGGATGTCCAGGTGATTGGTCGGCTCGTCCAGCAGCAGTTCACGCGGCTCCTGGGCCAGGGCCCGGGCGATCTGGACACGTTGTTTCTCGCCGCCGGAGAGTCGGTGCCAGAGCCGGTCGGCTTTCGTGGTGAGGCCGGTGTGCTCGAGCGCGGCCGCCACCGCGGCCTCGTCGGCGGACAGGTTCCCGCCGAACGTGGTGCGGTGTGGGATGCGCCCCAGGCGCACGACGTCGCCGACGGTGATGTCGAGGTCGGTATCGGCGTGCTGGCTCACCACGGCCACCGCGCGCGCGACCTCCTTGCGTCGCATGGTGGACAGGTCGTTGCCGTCGAGGGTCACGACACCCGTGGTCGGGCGCACGACACCGTTGAGCAGGTGCAGTAGCGACGACTTCCCGGACCCGTTCGGACCGAGCAGACCCAGGGTCGCACCCGGCGTCATCGTCACCGTGACTCCGTCGACGACGAGCGCACCACCACGGTTCCAGGTGACGGCGTCCGCGTGCAGTGTCACTGTTTCCTCCTCCGGCGCGACAGGATGACGATGAACGCGGGAACACCCACCAGTGCGGTCCCGACGCCCACCGGCAGCGGAGTGGGCGCGAAGGCGACACGGGAGACGGCGTCCACCCACACCATGAACACCGCACCCAGCAGGGCCGTCGCGGGAATCAACCGGCTGTGCCGCGGTCCCAGCAGGAAGCGCGCCGCATGCGGGAGTACGAGCCCGACGAACCCGATCGCCCCGGCGACGCTGACCAGGGTCGCGGTGATGATCGCGGTGACCACCAGGAGCATGAGCCGGATCTTCCCGACAGAGATACCGAGCGAGGCCGCGACATCGTCACCGAAGGCGAAGGCGTCCAGGGCATGCGTGGAGTACAGGCACACCGCCGTCCCGAGGAGCACCACCACCGCGCACAGGCGGACGTCGTCCCAGCGGACGCCCTCGAGCGATCCCAGCAACCAGAACATCACGCCGCGGGTCTCGTCGGAGTCCGCGAACGCGAAGATGACGAACGAGGTCAACGCCGAGAACAACTGGGTACTGGCGACACCCGCGAGGATGACGCGGTCGTTGCTACCGCCGGCGAGGCGGGCGAGCAGGAGCACCAGCCCGAACGCGACCAGTGCTCCGATGAACGCACCGCCGGACAGACCGAGGGCGGCGCCGCCGACACCGAGAACCCCCACGATCACCGCACCGGTCGACGCGCCCGACGAAATGCCCAGGACGAAGGGGTCCGCGAGGGGGTTGCGCAGCAGCGACTGCATAATCGCACCGCAGATTCCCAGCCCGGCACCGCACGCGGCCGCCACCAGCGTCCGCGGGAGCCGTTCCTCCCATACGATCGCGTTCTTCGCCGGCCGTACCGGAATGTCGGCGAGGCCGAAATGATTGAGCAGGATGTCACGGACGTTCACCGACGAGATGTCCGCCGGACCCAGTGTGGCGGCGACGAGAACCGACAGGGCGAGCGCGACGAGCCCGCCGGCCACTATCAGCGACCCGGCGACCCACTGCCGCCCCCGGATCGGTCCGGGGGCGGCAGCGTCGGCGCGGTCGCGGGTGGCGGTCAGTGGGGCACCTGCAGGTCGTCCAGGCCGGCGGCCACCTTTTCGAGCCCGTCGACGGCGCGGATGGACGGGTTCATCTCCGCGCCGTGCAGTGCGATGTACCGCTTGTTGCGGACGGCGTCCAGATTCCGCGTGACCGGATCGGATTCGAGGAAGGCGATCTTGTCGGCCAGCAGATCGCCGGGGAACCGGTTGCGCAGGAGGTCGCCGAGAACGAGGACATCCGGATTGCGCTCCACAATGGTCTCCCAGCCCACGGCGGGCCAGTCGTCGGTCAGGTCCGTGAACACATTGGTGGCACCGACCGTGGTGGCGAGCAGGTTCGCCGAACCCAGGCCGCCGGCCACGTACGGGCTCTTGGTATCGGCGAACCAGAAGGCCATCGACACATTCGACTTCTCGATCCCGGCGAGGGCCGCCGTCTCGCGGCCCCGCAGTTCGTCGATGAGTCGCGCGCCCCGCTCGTTCACATCGAAGATGGCGGCGAGCTCACCGATTTCCTGGTACAGCGCGTCCATCGTCAGCGGTGTGGTGCGTTTCCCGCCACCGTTGATGCTCACGTCTTTCTCGCAATCGGTCGGGGACAGATACGACTCGATCCCGGTCTCGGCGAACCGGGCGCGCTCCGCGACGCCACCCTGTTTGAAGTGCCGGCCGAACGACGCGGTGACGAAGTCGGGATCGGCACCCAGGACGACCTCGTAGGTCGGGGCGTTGTCGGCGAGCCGGGGAACCGTTTCGTTCGCCGCCGCCAGATTCTCGCGCACGGGATCGGTCCACGATGCGGCTCCCACCACGCGGTCTTCGAGACCGAGCGACAGCAGGATCTCGGTCGAGCCCTGATCCAGCGAGACGACCCGCTGCGGCGCCGCGTCCACGGTGACCGTTGTGCCGCAGTTGTCGAGAACCAGGGGGTAGGTGGTACCGCCCTCTCCGGTGGTGACGGCGCCGGCATCGCCGACCTGCTCGGATTGCCCGCAGGCGACGAGCGCGCTCGCCAGTACGGCGGTGACGGCCACGAGGCCGATCCGGCCCCCAGAGATCTTCACGTTCGCCACAGCTTTCTGTCTGTCGGGTACAGGTGTCGCCTCGAGCGATCACGGTGGGCCGACATGCACAACCTGTGTCGAGGGATCAGATGCACGCTAGCACAAGTAAACCTAACCTTAGTGGCGCGGTATACCTGCCGGTCAGAGCCATGTAAGCCGATTACGGCGTGGGGTGCCGAGTCTACAAACACAGCGGCTTCGGCCGCACCGGTGGTCTCGACGGCCTCCACGAGTTCATGCGGGTGAAGAACATCCGAATCGGTATGGGCCGACCCGCGGCCGATCAGGACCGGGAGCCCGGCGTCGGATATCGGCCGCGGTCCGGATGTCACGGCCGCGCCGCCGGCCACTACCTGATCGCGACCACCATCGCGTCGTTGATCGAACGCCACGCCACGCCTCCAAGGACCCGGCCTCCGTCGAACGCGAGCTGTGCCAGGCCCCCGGATGCTCCTCGCAGGGGAGGCGTGGATACCGCCGGGCCGCGAGCGGCGGCCGGCTCGGGCTTTCGCGGAGGCGCGGGATTCGACGGACTGCCTGCGCAATGCCCAACCGTCCCCGCCGCGGTGCCGGTTGTCCGGATGGCTCGAGGGGTTATCAGGTCTGCGGAGTCGAGTGACTAGCGTTTACGCCCCCGCGCCGGCTTCTTCCTCGCGGGGATCGGTTTCCGCGCGGGACGCGGTCGTTTCCCCGCGGATTGCGGCTTGCGCGGTTCTGGTTCGGTGCCTTTCCCGGCGGGGGATCGGGAGCTGTGTTCGGAACGGCCGCGCACCACGCCGATGAACTCCTCGACCAGGCCGGTGGTCCGGGTCGACGGCCAGACCAGGGCGATTTCGGTGTCGTCGGTATCGGTCACGGTGCGGTAGACGATGTCGCGCCGGTGGTGCAGGCGGGCGATCGAATGGGGCACGATGGCGACCCCGACTCCGGCGGCGACGAGTTCGATGGTGGCTTTGACGGCGTCGATATCGCCGGCGTCCTGTAGGCGCTCGCCCGCGAGATCGGCCATGCCGACCTCCTCGAATAGTGAGATCTCGTTGTCCTTGGATACCACGACGACGGGCAACTCACGGTAGAGCGGGATCGCGTGCATGCCGTCACGCTCGATCGGCAAGCGGACGAAGCACATATCGACGCGGCCCTCGCGCAGCGCCGACTCCTGGTCGGCCTGGGCGAGGGCGACCAGCTCGAGCGGGGTATCCGGGAACCGCCGGCCCCATATCCGCTCCCACTTGGTGACGGTGACACCGGGCACGAACCCGATCCGCAGCGTGGCGGGAACCGCGACCGCCGTGGTGCCGGTCTCGTTCTCGGTACGAGCGATGATGTCGCGCGCCTCCCGCAGTAACTCCCGTCCCGCGTCGGTCAGCCGGGTCGGCTGGGCGCCGGGCACGAACAGCTTCGTACCGAGCTCGGTCTCCAGGTCGATGACCGTGTGGCTGAGTTTCTGGCGCGAGATGTGCAATGCCTTCGCGGCGCGTGCGAAGTGCAGTTCCTCCGCGACTGCGGCGAACCAGCGCAGCTGCTGCACATCGATCGAGGGGAACCGGCTCATACCGGCAAGCGTATGGCACCGCGAAGTCCGGACCGCCTCGGCGGCCCGATACGCTGTTGCGGTGAGCCCGGACCAGAAATCGCAGATGATGAAGCCGCTGACCGCGGCGAACAAGCTCGGCATCTATCTGCCGGCGGCTCCCGAAGAGTTCCGGAACCACCCGATTTCCCGAAATGAGCTGGACGAGCTCCGGGCGAACCCGCCGCAGTGGCTCGCCGAGCTGCGCCGTACCGGACCGTTCCCGCGCGATATCGTGGCCCGTAAGCTCGGTGTCTCCAACAGTGGCCTGACCCGGGCCGGAGTGTCCGACGCGCTCACCGCCGACGAGATCGCCGCGTTCCTCGCGGATCCGCCGGAGTGGCTGATCCGCGAACGCGAAAGCTATGCCGTCGTGCGTGCCGAGGAGGAACGGGTCCAGGCCAAGGAAGCCGAACGCCGGGCAGCGACCAACCGCGCGGCGAAGGGCTACTGATCGTTCCGAGTCGACCGAACTCGGGGGGCAGTCCTCGCCGCGGCGCCGGTGAGCCGGCCGGGCATTCCCTTGGTGCATGCTCGCCGACCGTCTCGGGGCGCCTTCCATTGCGAGTCGGGATTCGCTGTCGGGATGGCGGTCGACTCCGGGTGAACGCGCCGCCGCGCTCGTAGCGGTCCAGGGCAGTGGCGACGAGCGGCCGGTCGAGCGGTGATCGTGCGGCGGCGAGACGACGCACCACTGGGAAGTATCGGCCTGTGGTTGAAGGACATCGACGAAGGCCGTGCCTCGCTCGGCTACTGGGTGTGGGCTCTGCCCGTGGGCACGGCGTCGCCGCGCATGCGCTGACGGCAATGGCTACCTGGGCGCTGGAGGAACTGCACATCCCACGGCTCCAGCTCTATGTCGAACCTTGGAACCGCGCATCGATCCGCACTGCGGAGCGAGCCGGTTTCGTACGCGAAGGGCTCCTCAGATCGTGGCAGAAGGTCGGCGAACGACGCCGCGATATGTTCATGTACGCGCGCCTGGCAACGGAAGCTCCGCCGAGGTGGATCGGCCCGGCAACGGTTAACGCTCAACGGTCACTCGGGGCTCATGCGTGTGTCCCGGCGCATCGGGACCGGGCCGTCGGCGGTCGAGGATGATTGTCGGCACCGTGGCCGATCCCCCGGCGCCGGAGTACCCGCCATGCGGTCGACCTCCGGCCCGTCGACCGGGTGGTCCGTGAGGCGCTGCGGCACCGGCCGGTCTCCTGGATGGTCAGCCGTTCTGTCCCGTATCCCGCCGAGTTCGGGGGGATGGGCTTCCGGGCCGGCGACCTGCTGTCCGTCAGCCCCTACCTGCTCCACCACGACAGAGAGCACTGGGCCGGACCGGAGACCTTCCAACCGGACCGCTGGATTCGACCGGACGGCCACGGCCCCTTCGTACCCTTCAGTTCCGGCCCCTTCACCTGCGCCGGCGCCGCGGTCGCCCACGATCTGGTCACCGATGCGGCCACCATACTCACCGAGAACGCCTGTCTGCGCGTTATCGGCGGCGGTGACACCCGCCCGATCGTGACCAACGCCGCGATCCCCAGGCCGTTCACCCTGCGGCGTATCCCCGCACACCCCGTCCGCGCCCGACCGAGCCCCGGGAAGGAGGTGACATCATGATCAAGGCATTGCGGTTCATCTTCACCAACAGGCCGACCCGTTCCTGGAACCCCGCTGAATATGGATGATCCGGTGGATAGGGATGATCTCGCTACCGGCTGGATGGCTCGAATACCGTGCGCAAAGGTACGAGAGCCACCCGGTCGGCGACTCACCGTGATCCGATGCCCGGGTGGCGGTGATAAAACAGGCCTCCTGTGCCACGGTATGGTGCATGATCCGGCGGCGCCGACCATCGCTCATGGGCCGCCGATCGACACCACGCAACTCCCGGTATTCACGGTCGAATCGACCGATCCGGAGAGGAATGCATGGATCTCCACGGCGGTGGCCGGTAAGTCGCCGGAGTACGTGCGGCATACCTGTGGAATCACCTGCGGGCGAAGACGAAACCGTGCGTTGCAGATCGAATACGGCGGTGATCAATGCCGGGCGGTCGGTTCGGATCGGGCGTCTTCCTCGAGTAGTCTCGCCTCGGGCGTTCCGGTGGCGTCGGCAGAGGTGCTTCCGGGCGCCACATCCGCCCGCCCATATGGAGTGACACAGTTGTTTTCACCGACGCCCGATGCTCAGTCCGCCACACTTCCACTCGTCCACGGATCACCACAGAGCACTGACGGGCCTCGGGTTCCGTTCTACGCCGAGGAGATCGCCCAGGAGCCGCACCGCGCCTATCGCGAAATGCGCCGCCGATACGGTGCGTTGGTGCCGGTCGAGTTGGCTCCCGGCGTCCCGGCGACACTCGTGGTCGGCTATCACACTGCTGTGCGCATCCTCAACGATCCTGAGCACTTCCCGGCGGATTCCCGTATCTGGCAGCGAGATATCCCGCGCGATTGCCCCGTGCTCCCCCTACTGGAATGGCGCCCGTCGGCAGTCCGTAACTCCGGCTCCGTGCACGCCCGTTACCGGCAGGCAACCGTCGGCGGGGTGAACGGGGTCGATCTCTACTCGCTGCACAGCCGAGTGGAAAAGATCGCCGTGCCGCTCATCAACGCCTTCTGCACCACCGGTTCGGCGGAACTCATCGAGCAGTACGCGTTCCCGCTGACCTTCGCGCTCCTCAACGACATACTGGGCTGTCCGGCCGAAATCAGTCAACGCGCGGCGGCCGGAATGGCGACAATGATCGAGGGATCGACAGCGGCCGCCGCCGAAGGCAACGCCATGCTGGAACAGGCCATGGCCGATCTGGTGGGCCTCAAGAAGTCCGAACCCGGTCAGGACATCGTCACCCGGATGGTGCACGACTCGGCGAACCTCGACGACGAGGAGATGCTGCACAACGTTTACAGCTTCTTCGGAGCGGGAATCGAACCGCTGCAGAACCTGATCGTCAATTCGCTGCGGCTGATTCTCACCGATGAGCGTTTCGCCGGCGGCATCCTCGGCGGGAGCCTGTCGACCCGGGACGCCGTGGACGAGGTGCTGTTCACCGACCCGCCGGTGGCGAATTACGCGGTCTCCTTCCCCCGGCAGCCGGTGCTGATCGACGGCGTCTGGCTGCCTGCCCATCAGCCGGTGATGATCAGCCTCGCCGCGTGCAACAATGATCCGGCCATCGATACCGGGGTGTATACCGACAACCGTGCCCATCTCGCCTGGAGTATCGGAGCGCATATGTGCCCGGCGAAAGAGGTGGCCTACCTGGTGGCGCAGGAGGCCATCGATCAACTGCTCGACGCTCTGCCCGAACTGCGCCTCGCCGTGCCGGCCGAGGAACTCACCTGGCGCCCCGGGCCTTTCCAGCGTGCGCTGACCGCACTGCCGGTGGAGTTTCCCGAATCCGCGCCGCTCACAATTTAGTCGACGAACCGATGCGATGTTCCGGGCGCTCGCCGTCGGCGCCTTTCCGTGTACGCGGCACCCGGGGTAGCTGCCGACGGAGTTCCGCCTGCCCGTGAGCACGGACGGCCGGTGCGAACGCCGGTCCGGCATGGAGACCGTTTCCCGGATATCCGCCGGGACCGGTGGTCGAAGTGGACTCTGCGATCATCCGGCCGCACAGATGTCGGTGGCGGGCTCTCCCGAAAGCGCCGCGGCCGCGAACCGCTGCGCGTCGGCCAGTGAGCCGGGGACAGTCGCGCGGTGGTCCTGGCCGTCGTAGACCCGGTAGTCGACCGTCGTCCCCTTGCCGCACAGCGCGTCGACGAGTGCGTCCGTACTCGGCTCGGTCACCAGCGTGTCCGCGCTGCCCTGGGCGATCAGCACCGGCACCTCGGGAACGGTGACCGACGGGTCTTGTTCTTCCAGATACCGGGTCAGGGGGCCGAAGTCGGCATCGGGTGCGAAGATCTCGGTGGCCGGTATCGGCGGAACTTCGCGGATCTGCGCCACACAACCGGTGCGCGCCGCCTGCAGCATCGGCCGGGCGGCCGGTGTGAACAGCTTGTCCGGGTCGATAGCCGGTTGGGCGACGTGCGCGCCCAGCACGATGAGCGGCAGGAATGCCGCGGCGGCCGTGGCGCCGGGCCGGCCGCTGTCGACGAATTCGACCATCCGGCTGAGGCCGATACCACCCGGCGCGATGGCGACGGCACCTTTCAGCGAGAGCTCCGGTTGCCGGGCCGCGGCGTACTGGGCGGTGAACAGCGCGGCCTGGCCGCCCTGACTGTGCCCGGCGGCGACCCAGTCCGTGCCGATCGAATCGTTGAGCGAGCGAGCCGCCTGCACGATATCGGTCACAGTGTTCGCTTCGCTGACCCCGTTGATGTACGGATGTCCGCCGGGGGTTCCCAGGCCCTGGTAGTCGGTTTGGACAACGACGTATCCACGCTGGATCCAGGTGTCGAGAACCTGGGTCACCGGACCGATGTAGTCGTGGGCCGGACCGTTGTCGGTATCCCGTGAGGGCGCGCAGGGATCGGCATACCCCGTTGTTCCGTGCGCCCAACTGATCACCGGCCATCCGTCGGAGGGCGGGGCCGACCGGGGTACGGCGACGGTACCCGTCACGACGATCGGCCGGCCGTGCGCGTCGTGGGAGGTGTAGGTGATCAGATCCGTTCTCGCGGCACTCGGTAGCGCCGCCACGGTGGTCAGTGGTCGGGCGCCGAGCAGCGTCCCGCCGGGAACCGGAGGGCCGGCCGGGGCGACGCCGACTCCGCCGCCGGCGACGATGATCAGCACCGCGCTGACGACTACGACGGTCGCTGTGGACAGCCGCGGGATCGAGCGGTGAATGAACAAGATTGACCTCCGGAATCGGAATCCTGACGGGATAAGCGCCGGGAACTGGGCCGTCCTCGGCGGGTGATCGTGTCCTCGGGACGGGATCACCGGGTGGATTCGGACCTGTCCGTACCGGCCGGCGGGGTGCGGTACCGAGATCGTTGGGCAGCCGCTGGTCCGGGCAGCTGCCGCGCGGCGATTCGCGCCGTCGGCGGTCGAACCGGTGCGATCGGTGAAACCGTCCAACATCCGACCACACTTTCCGGCATCGGATCCCGGTCGAATATTCGACCGCGTCGGTAGATTGTGTTGGCGGTCACGGTACAGCGGTCGAGTGCGCCGGTCAACCTCCGATCGTCGATCACCCTGCGGACGGTGCGTTCCACTGCGGGAGGTCGGTTGTCGCCCGGTGCCGGTCGGGCGAGAGGGCTGCGCGACGAGAGCCCGTCGGCCGTCCGCGGCGGCGGTCCGGCGAACCACCGCATGTTCCGCGATTCATGATTCGGCTGCGGCGATGAGGTCTACCCGTGGGGGTTGCGGCCGCCGAGTTCGATGGTGAGCGTGTCCGCCGCGGCTTTCAGAGCGGACCCGCGTTCGGTGATCTCGGCTACCGTGAGATCGGTCTGCAGATTGATGACCAGCAGTAACTCTTGATCGCCCGACCTGTCGAAGGTGGGTGCCGCGATGACCCCGACCCGATGAGTCGAATCCGCGCCGCCGGCCTGCAATTCGTCGTGCAGCAGTACACGGCGGCGTCCCATGCCCGCCAATAGTTCGGTGATCAGGCCGCGCAGATCGGGGGAGAGGTCACGGGCAGTGGTGCTTCCCAGTATCCGGTAGACCCGTTCGAGTGTGGGTGACAGGCGCTCGACGAGGTACCCGACGGTGTGGCATTCGACCGCCATGCGCCGGAGATCGCCGAGGTCGACCCCGGCCATCCACGTATGCTCCGCCCGTACCAGCTGTTCGAGTGCTTCGTCGGATTGCCACAGCAAGTACATCAGCGCGGTCGGCAGGGCGACCGGGAAGATCTGTCCCACGTCGACGGGTGGACGCGGCCCCGGCGGTGCCGCGACCTCGAGCACCATGAATTCGTCGCCCACTCGACTCGAGGCGACGCACAGAGCGTCGAACCGGCGGCTGAGCGACGCCAGCCGCTCGGACACCGCCGGCTCCGGCGCGAAATCGCGTTGCGCCGCCCGGCCCGCGGTGACCATCGCCGGACCCAGCCGATAGGTCTTCGTGTCGGGGTCGCAGCGGAGGTAGCCGCGAGCGGTGAGTTCGGTGAGAATCCCCAGGCAGGTCGGCTTGCTGATCCCGCAGCGCCGCGCCACTTCGGACAGGCCCGGCTGCACACCCCGGTGCCGCACCAGGAAATCCATGATGTCGATCACGCGCGTGGTCGGCGGCGAGGCGCTTTGGTCGCGCTTCGCCGCATCCACCGAACGATCAGCCATCGACCAACCCTAGGTGAGTCGCCCTGTGTAGCGTCCAGGGCCCGCGCCCATGTGGATCTTTCCGGTGGCCTGAGTCGCCGCTATAATTAGAATTCATTTCAGTTTTTCTGCCTGCTCAACGCAGAGGCCGGGTTGGTTGGAGGCTCGATGACGATCGTTGATACGGGTTCGGTGTCTCCGATACAGAATCCGCGGCATGATCTGCCGCCGTCGATGGTGGAACGTATGACGCTGATCCTCGACGCGTTCGACAGCCCTACGGCGCGCTTGCCACTCGAAGAAGTCGTATCCCGGACCCTGCTGCCGCGCTCGACCGTGCACCGGATCCTCGATCAACTCGTCCGCTCGCACTGGGTCGAACACACCTCGTTCGGATACCGGCTCGGACGGCGGGCACTCGGACTCGGTGGCGGCAGCGGCGGCCATGCCCAGGTCCGTGCCGCCGCCGCGCCGCTGCTACACGAGCTGCATATGCGTACCGCGATGGTGGTGCATCTCTCGGTGCTCGACGGTGGCGAGACCGTCTACCTGGACAAGGTCGGCGGCCGGTTCGCGGCTTCTCTCCCGTCGCGGGTGGGTGGCCGTGGCCCGGCCTACTCCACTGCGGGTGGTAAATCGATGCTGGCCTGGATGGACCCGGAAAATGTCGACGCCCTCTATCGGCGTCGGTTGAACCGGTGCACCGAACGCACCATCGCCGATCTGGTGACCCTGCATCAGGAACTCGATCGAATCCGTCAGCGCAACGGTGTGGCGTTCGAACGCGGTGAATCGGTGCGTGGCATCTCATGTGTCGGTGTGGCGGTCCGCGGGCTCGACGGCCCCGCGGCCGGCATCTCGCTGTGCGGTGACGCCGGCACCGCACAGCTCGAGCGGGTCGCCCCACTGGTCGCCCACGCGGCCCGGGAGGTGTCGCGGACCCTGTATCCCGAATCCGGTGCGCCACGCCGCGGCCGTAAACCTGTGCCACAGCCGGAAACCAGCTGGTCCGCCGAGGCGCTCGACCGCTTGTTGGCGGTTCAATCCGGACAGTGGCTCTAGGGCGCGCGGCGCCTACCGCGGACTCCGGACCGCCGATCGCCCCCGGTTCGTCCGGACTCTTCGCGGAGATGATGACCGGACCGCGGTACCGACCTGCCGGGTCCCGCTGGACGAGACCTGGCCGGGCATCCCGGCGGGCACCTCCACATACCATCGCCGCGACCGGCCGAATCCTCAGGAGTTCCCGATGACCGATCATGTCCGGCACGCGGTGCGCGAGCTGTTACCGGTGTTCGCCGCGCGGGCGCGGCAGGTCGACGAATCGGGACACGTCCCCCGCCGGACCATCGATGAATTGCGGAGCACGGGTGTCCTGGCGATGTTGCAGCCCGGACGCTACGGCGGGGCCGAGGGCGATCCGGTGGAGTTCTACCGGATCGTGCGCGAAGTCTCCGGGGCGTGTGGTTCCACCGGATGGCTGACGGCGGTGCTGGGTGCGCATCTGTGGCATCTGGCGCTGTTCGACCAGCGTGCCCAGGACGAGGTCTGGGGTGCCGACAGCTCGGTGCCGGTGTCCTCGGCGTACGCGCCGACGGGGCAGCTGGTGGCGGTGGACGGCGGGTACGAGCTCACCGGCCACTGGAAGTTCTCGTCGGGTTGCGACCACCCGTCGTGGGCGTTGCTCGGGGGGTTGCTCTTCGGAGCCGAAGGCCGGCCGGTCGACTTCATGACCGCGCTGGTTCCGGAGCGGGACTACAGCATTCGGGATGTCTGGGACGTGGTGGGAATGCGCGGTACGGCGAGCAAGGCGATCACGGTGGACAGAGCGTTCGTTCCGGAGCATCGGGTCGTGCGCAACTACGAGACCGCCCAGCTGCGCGGACCGGGTCAGAAGGTCAACACGGGTCCGCTCTATCGGTTGCCGTTCGCCACGATCTTCACCTACGCCGTCACGGTCCCGATCGTGGGTATTGTCGCCGGCTGCTACGGATCGTATCTGGGCGAGATGCGGGAACGAGTACGGCTCAGCCTCGGCGGTGGCCATTTCGCCGAAGACCCGTTCGCCCAGGTGGCTGTGGCCCGAGCCGCGTCGGAGGTCGATGCGGCCACCCTCCAGCTGGAGCGCAACCTCGGCGATCTGTGGGACCTGGCCCGCGCCGGTGCGGAGCTGCCGACGTGGATGCGCCTGCGGTCACGCCGCGATCAGGTGCGGGCCGGCGAACGCTGCCTGGAGGCAATCGATCTCCTGTTCAAGACGGCCGGGGGCAATTCACTGCACCGCGGGAACCCGATCGAGCGGGCCTGGCGGGACGCGCACGCCGGTAGTGCGCACGTCGCCAACGAGCCCGAACGCGCTCTCGCCCTGTACGGCCGGGGCGCACTGGGGCTACCGGTGGAAGACAATCTCGTCTGACCCGGTCCGTGCGGGGCCGGCCGCCCGATCAGCGCAGCTGGATCATGCCACCGTCGGCCATCACGGTCTGTCCGGTCATGTACCGGGACTCTTCCGAGGCCAGGAAGACGACGATCGGGGCGATATCGTTTTCGGGGTCCCCGATTCGTGCCAGCGGTACTTTCGATACGGCCGCGGCCGCCTGATCCGGATGTTGCGCGCCCCAGGCGGTCACTCCTTCGGTCGCGGCGAAGGGGCAGACCACGTTCACCCGGATACCGTCGGGCGCCCATTCGTTGGCCGCGACCCGGCTCACGCCGCGGATCGCCTCCTTGGCCGCCACATACGAGGTCTGCTTCGGCATCCCGTCGAGCCCCGATCCGGAAGCGAAGTTGACGACCACACCTCTCGACTTCTTCAACTCCTCGTAGCAGGCCTGCATGAGCTGCACGGTAGGGAAGAAGCCGGTACGAAACGACAGGTCGAACATTTCGGCTGTGGTGTCCACCAGCAGGGCCTGCCGGGACGCGTGCGCATTGTTGATCAGGATGTCGACAGCACCGAAAGCGGAGATCGCGGCATCGCGGATCGCGGCCGCGGCGGTGGGCTGCGAAATATCGATGGGCAGGAACCGTGACCGCGCGCCGAGTTCGGCCTCGAGCGCGGCACCGCGGTCCCGGTCGATATCGGCGAAGAGGACATTCGCTCCCTGTCGGATGAACACGGTGGTGATCGCGCGGCCGATCCCGCCGGCTCCGCCGGTGACGATCGCAACCTTGTTCTGCAGTTTCACAGCGCTCCTCTAGTAGACGGTGTCAGGAACCGATCCGCTCATATTCGCCGTCGCCTCGGGCATTCCGGCATCGTGGTCTCGATGGCCGGGATCGCGGTCCATCGGTGGAGCCCGGACGAGAGGCGTGCGCGGGTGATCGCAACCACTTCGGCGGCCGGTCGTACACGGTGATCGAGATCATCGGCGACCACTATTCGAAAACCCCCCTGTACGGAGCCCCGTTCAGCCTCGGCCGAACCCTCGGGAATCCGCAGTGGCCCTTTCCGCCGACCGGGTGGAAAGGGCCACTGCCGGTCCACACCTCGACGAGCCGGCGGCCCGGGGCCGAGCCGCTGTGACACGGCCCCGGGCGCGACGCCGGATCGGTTATGTCCCGGTGGAGGTGGTGTAGACGGTGCCGCGTCGGATCAGTAGCGAGAGAGCGACGGTGAGTACCGTGCCGACGAGCATGATCGTGACGACGGCGTCGAGACCGAACGCGGTGTTGACCCCGGCGACGGCGGTCGCCGCCAGCACCGCACCGGCGACGGAGGTACCGATGCCCTGTCCGGCGGTGCGAACGACGGCATTGAGCCCCGCGACTTCACTGGTGTTCTCCACGGCCACGGTCTCGACGATGAGGTTCTGCAGGGCGGTGTACGCGAACGAGGCCCCGACCGAGACACACACCAGCACAACGAACATCCCCAGCATCGAATGGTGGGAGAAGTAGGTGAGTACGCAACCCGCCGCATAGATCAGGCCGCCGATCAGCAGCGATATCCGGGATCCCACGGTGCGGGTGAGTCGGCCGCTGAGCGGGGTGAAGGCGAAACCGAACATCGCGCCGGCGAAGGTCAGTAGACCGGCGTCGGAGGGTGACATACCGATGCCGAACGGTGCGTCCTGCGGGGATTGCAGGATCAGCGCGTTGACCATATTGCCGATACCGAAGGGGCCCGCGGCCAGCGTCACGGTGGCGAGCATCGTCAAGGCGAGGGGGCGATCGGTGAGTATCCGGACATCGACGATCGGATCCGCCACCCGGAGTTCCCAGCGTACCCACAGCAGCAGGGCGACAGATCCGCCGAGGATCAGGCCGAGGGTTTTGCCGTCGGTCCAGCCCCAAGCGCTGACCTTGTTGATACCCAGCAGGATTGCCGCGATGGCCGGTGCGAAGACCAGGGCGCCCAGATAATCGATCTTCTGCGTCGCCCCGGTGGGGGGCCGCCAGGGCAGCACGAACAGCACCAGGGCGAGCATGCAGGCGGCGTACACCGCCGCGACGACGAAGATCATATGCCAGCTGGCGTAGTCGATCATCAGGCCGGCTATATAGGCCGCGGCGGCACCCGCGGCGATAGCCGTTCCGGAGATGACGGCCACGGCAACCGGAATCTTCGTCTTCGACAGATGTTCACGGGCCAGCCCGACACACAGGGGGAGGATGGCGCCGGCCAAGCCTTGGACGGCGCGGCCGAGGATGATGGCGCCGATACTGTCGCCGAGCGCGCTGATCAGGGAACCGACCACCGTGGCCGCGAGGATCACGACGAGAACCCGCTCGCGACCGTACATATCACCGAGACGACCGCATACGGCCGCCGCGGCCGCCGCCACCAGAAGGAACGCGGTGACCGTCCAGCCGACCGTACCGGCATCACTGCCGAAATCCCGGATGAGTGTCGGGATCGCGGCGAAGACCATCGACGATTCGAATGCGCTGATTATCTCGACGAGTACCAGAATGGTGATGATCGTCCCCGTGGAACGTTTCCTGGCGAAGCGTCCGGATGTGGGGGCCGGACCGACCGGGGCCACCGGGTCAGGGAATGTCGTCATGGAATTCCTCCAGAGAGCGTTCGTGAAACGGAGGGAAAATCCGCCACGTCGGCACAGGCTAGAGTGACGCACAGCACAGCAGGGATGTGGTCTCGTTGTGCGGGAGTCGTCGGACGGCCGGTTGATCAGCGGTGACGGCGATGCTTCCGGCCGATGACATCGCCATCGCCGAATAAGCCGGTGACGAGAGGTTTTCGAGGCTCTCGACGTGGCTGGGCCGATGATCGCCGATGAAGTCATGCGCTCCGCCGGCCCGTCGCAGCGCATGACTTCATCGTCCTGCGGCGGCCCGCGTCGGAGCGCGAAACGGCCAATTTTCGGGCCGATGACAGAATTGGCCGAACGGTTGTGAGAACAGCGTGTAATCACCCTTTCGGCGCGCGCTGTTTCTGGTGAAACGAGTCGCCAGAACTCACAACTCGGTCGCGACATCCCACGCGGAATGAATCGCGCCCTGGATGTAATCGACCTTCGCGGCGTCCCCCACCACATGGATTTCGGGAACCGTCCCCGCCAGCGCCTCGGCCAGCGGTGCTCGCGCCGAAACCTCGGAGGCGACGACCACCATATCCGCCGGTGTGGTCTGCACCCGGTCCCCGATACGAAACTCGACGTCCGATTCGGTGATCCGCAGCATCGTGGCACCGCGGTGCAGTCGCACGCCCGCCGCACTTGCGTGGCGAACGGCAGTCCACCGCCGCGGCATCGCCATCGGCACGCCGAGTTGCCGGCCTTCCTCGAGCAACGTCACGTTACGCCCACGTTCGGCCAGGAATTCCGCGAGTTCCAGTCCTACCAGGGACCCACCGATCACGACGACGTTCTTGCCGATCGGCAGATACCTGCGGGTGACGGCGCGGATCGCGGTCGGGCTCTTGGTGATACCGAAGAGTTTGCCCAGTGTGGCGATGACCCGCAGCAGTGCCGATACCCGCGCGACGTCCCCGGAACCGGTCAGCAGGGCGCGCAGGGTGTCGCCGGTGTGCACGTGCGGTAGCTCGCTACCGGGCACCGCCGGACGCCCGCGCACCGCTCCGGTGGCGACGACCACCGCGTCCGGGTTCAGCGCCCGGATCGACGATACGGTGGCTTCGGAGTTCAGGCGGATATCGATATCCGGACGGTCGACCTGAACGGTGAGCCACTTCAGCAGTCGCTGGTTGTCGGGTGTGGTGAGGCCGGAGAACCAGAGGGTGCCGCCGAGCCGATCCGACTTGTCCAGCACCGTGACCCGGTGCCCGCGTTCGGCGGCCACCCGGGCGGCCTCGAGTCCGCCCGGACCCGCGCCGACGACAACGACATGCTTGCGGGCATCGGCGCGCACCAGCGGAAGCAGCGATTCACTGCCCAGCGCGGGATTCACCGCGCACAGGGGAGTGTCGTCCCAGAAGTTCTCCTGCACGCACACATAGCAATTGATGCAGGGGCGAATCTGTTGTGGACTTCCCGCGCGCAGCTTGTTCACCAGTTCCGGGTCGGCGAGTAGCTGGCGCCCCATCGCGACGAAGTCGGCCGCGCCTTCCGCGATCGCCTTCTCACCGACCTCCGGGAGTATCCGGCCGACGGCGATCACCGGAATACGCACGGCCTTCTTCACCTCGGCCGCCAGTTCGGTATAGGCGCCGACCTCATCGGGCAGGGGGCCGTCGGTGAAATTGGAGAACGGGTTGCGCCCCCATCCGGTGATGTGGAGGGCGTCGGCGCCGGCCGCCTCGAACAGCACCGCGGCCGCCACGGCCTCCTCGGTGGTCAGCGCGCCGTCCTCGCCGAATTCACGCCCGGCGACGCGCACCAGGATCGCGAGGGAATCGCCGACCTCCGCCGCGACCGCGCGGATCACCTCCACCGCCGCTCGCGCCCGGTTCTCCAGGGATCCGCCGTATTCGTCGGTGCGCCTGTTGTCCGCCCGGCTCAGGAAGCCGCCGAGCACATAGCCGTGCGCGACGTGGATCTCGACCGCGTCCGCACCGGCGTCGCGCACCCGGGCGGCGGCCGCGGCGAAGCAGCGCACCAACCAGTCGATATCGTCCTTCGTCGCCTCATGATATGTGGCATGCCTGCCACCGGTGACGGCCCCCATCTTCTGCAGCTCATCGGGGGTGTTGTCCGCCAGTGCGGACAGATCGGCGGGCGCGCCCGGCGCCGACGGGACCAGCAGCGGCCGGCCCTGGACGGTGTCGATACGCGCGATTTTGCCGTGGTGTGTCATCTGCACGCATAGTTTGCTGCCCGCGGCGTGGACGGCGTCGGCCAGCTCTCGCAGCCCGGGGACGAAGCGGTCCTCGGAGAGACCGGGTTCCTTGGTGCTCGCGCACCCGATCGGATAGGCGACAGCGCAGGCGCCGGTGATGATCAGCCCGGTCCCGCCGGCCGCGCGGGCGGCGAAATGGTCGATATCGCCCTGCTCTATCTCGCCGTCGTCGCAGAGGTTCATATCCATCGCCGGCATGACCACGCGGTTGGTCAGGGTCATCGGACCGATGGTCCCGGGAGCGAGGAGGTGCGGAAAGGTCTGCGTGCGGGTCACGAGTAGGAAGTTAGATCGCCGAGGCAGTCACGTGACGAACCGTTCTCGATCACCGAGACCCCGACCGGCGACCGCGGCCACGCCATCACCATCGCCGGCCGCAACCTCCGGATGATCATCGCGACCGCGACTCAGATATCGACGCCGTGGTCGCGGGCTATCCCGGCCAGTCCGGACGCGTAACCTCGCCCGCTGGCACGGAACCTCCACTCGTCGCCGTGGCGGTAGAGCTCACCGAAGACCATCGCGGTCTCGCAGCAGGCGTCCTCGGTCAGATCGTAGCGGGCGAGTTCGGCGCCGGTGGCGCGGTCGACGATTCGAATGAACGCGTTGCGTACCTGGCCGAACGACTGTTGCCGGGCGTGGGCGTCGTGGATGGAGACGGGGAAGAGGATATTGGTGATCGTCGGTGGTGTGGCCGCGAGGTCGACATTGATCACTTCGTCGTCTCCCTCGCCTTCACCGGTGCGGTTGTCGCCGGTGTGCTCGATGCTGCCCTCGGGGGAGCGCAGGTTGTTGTAGAAGACGAAATGCCGGTCGGAGAGTACTTTTCGATCTGGACCCGTGGCCAGGGCACTGGCGTCGAGATCGAAGTCCGTGCCGGCGGTGGCGCGCACATCCCAGCCCAGCCCGACCGCGACCGCGGTCAGGTTCGGAGCCTGTTCGTACAGCGAGACATTGCCGCCCTCGGCGAGAG
The DNA here is from genome assembly GCF_001613445.1 of Nocardia grenadensis NBRC 108939. Classification (GTDB taxonomy): domain Bacteria; phylum Actinomycetota; class Actinomycetes; order Mycobacteriales; family Mycobacteriaceae; genus Nocardia; species Nocardia grenadensis. The sequence goes on along the minus strand of NZ_BDCJ01000004.1, from coordinate 101,941 downwards.
CGACGCCCCTGCCGGTTCCTTTCCTTTCGGTACGACCCCCGGTATGGTGCCCGCCGAGAGGAGTCGTGGACGCGGGGATCGGTACCGGATCCGCGGTTCTCACCGCTGCGGTGTCCAGACGTGGCACGGACCGGAACGTCGGTCCGTGACCGGGTTCCGCGGTGCCGTGGAGTGAACCGTGCCGGTGCGATGACGCTCCGGCCGCACTCGCGGGGTGCTCGATTATGTGCGTGCTGTCGCCGCGGTCGAGCGTGTCGGCGATAGAAAGGACTCGGCGTCGCAACTCGATCAGCTCGATCGAGTCCCGGCTCAACCCGAACCCCGCCTCGTGCGCGACGCGTGTGGCGCGCGCGGATTCGGCATTCGCCGACCAAACGGCCCGGCGGAGGTGTTCCGCGGTGGCGGATGGGCCGGGCGGGTCGGGCCGGGCATGTGGTTCCCCCTCACCGATCGTCACGCTTCGACCCTACCGTCGGATCGGTACCGGTACGGCTGCGGCTCGTCACCGGCGTCGCTGCCCGGATATCCGGTTGCTGTCCGGGTTCGGTGTCCGCAGCCGGCTCCGGGCCGAGGGCGGGCCGCAGCTGGTAGGGCACGCTGGCGACGACGACCCCGGGTTCGAAATGCAACCGGGTCTTCAGGCGCAGTGCGCTCTGGTTGTGCAGTAGTTGTTCCCACCAGTGTCCGGCGACGTGCTCGGGGATCACGACGGTCACGACATCGCGCGGGTAACCGCGGCGTAGTCGGCGGATATAGCCGAGGATCGGCCGGGTGATCTCCCGATAGGGGGATTCGACGATCGTCAACGGGATGTCGAAGTGTTGCCGCTCCCATTTGTCGCGGAGCCGCCGGGCTTCGGGTTCGTCGATGGCGACCGACAGTGCGGTGATCCGGTCCGGACGGGTGAGCTTGGCGTACCCGAGGGCGAATACGGTGGGTCGGTTGACCTGGGAGACCAGCACGATCGCATGATTGCGGCTGGGCTGGACGAGTTCGGCGTGCTCGGGCACCGACATCGTCGCACCGACCCGGCGGTAGTGGACATTGATCGCCTTCATCATCGCGTACAGCACCACCATGGCGATGATCGCCAGGTAGGCGCCGCCGGCGAACTTGTAGCGGATAACGATGATCAGGACCAGTCCGGTGGTCACCGCGCCGGTGAGATTGATCAGTTGTGACCGGCGCATACGGGTGCGGGTCACCGGCTCGGAGGTCTGCGCGCGGAGGCGTTGCCAGCGGCGGACCATACCGGTCTGGCTCAGTGTGAACGAGGTGAACACCCCGACGATGTAGAGCTGGATCAATTTGTCGATATTGGCGTCGAAACCGATGATCAGCACGACCGCGAAGCCCGCGAGCAGGAGCACACCGTTGGAATAGACGAGCCGGTCACCGCGGTGGTGCAGCTGCCGTGGCAGGTACCGGTTCCGTGCCAGGATCGAGGCCAGGACCGGGAAACCGTTGAATGCGGTATTGGCGGCAAGGATCAGAATTGCCGCGGTCGAGAGCTGGAAGAGCAGGAACGCTATCGAATTCGCTCCCCATATTCCGGCACCGAGCTGGCTGATCACCGACGGGAAGCCGTCGGGATAGGCCCGGGCATGCATTTTCAATGCCAGAGCGGTGAGCCCGGTGAACATGGCGATGGCCAGCGCACCCATGATCGTCAACGTGGTGGCCGCATTGCGGGCCCTGGGTGGGCGGAAGGACGGAATGCCGTTGCTGATCGCTTCGACACCGGTCAGGGCGGTGCAGCCCGACGCGAATGCCCGCAGCGCCAACAAAACGGTCAGGTATCCGCCGGTCGGTTCGCGCGCGACCAGCTGCTCACCGGCCCCCGACGCGAGGGGGATCCCGACGCCGAACACGTCCCGGGCGGCCGCGGTGGCGAGCAGCAGGAAGACCAGCACAATGAATGCATAGGTCGGAGCGGCGAACGCCTTCCCGCTCTCCTTCACCCCGCGGAGGTTGGCCACGGCCAGCACGATCACACCACCGGCCGCGAGCTCGACCGCATACGGCTGCAGAGCCGGAAACCGTGAGGTGATGGCGAGAACCCCGGCCACCACGGACACGGTCACGGTCATCACGTAGTCGACCAGCAGGGCCGCGGCAGCGGTCAGCGCGGCCTTCTCCCCGAGGTTGTCCATGCTGACCACGAACGCCCCGCCGCCACCGGGATAGGCATGGCACGTCTGCCGGTAGGAGAGCACGACCACCGCCAGCAGTACCCCGACCGCCACCGAGACGGGTGCGGCCAATCCCAGGTAGGTGACGCCGCCGAGACCGACTATCAGCAGGATCTGCTCGGTGGCGTAGGCCACCGACGAGATCGGATCCGAGCAGAACACCGGAAGGGCCAGCCACTTGGGCAGCAATTGCCCCCGCTCGCGTTCGGTACGTAACGCGGGCCCTACCAGCAGTCGCTTGACGACGCCGACAACGGCCACTTCTGAAGCATAGATCCGTGCGGCACCGGCCAATAGAGTCCGAGCGGCTCCAGTTCGCCGGTCCCGCCGCGCCGGCGGAGGGGCGATTCGCCGGGTGCGCCGACCACCTGTCCGCGGGTCCGTTCCGGTACGCCGGGGCCGCACTGCTGCCTGCGCGCGCCGGGTATCTCAGCGGTCGGCGACCGGTTGGCCCCGCCGGACGCTACGCGCGGCCGCGGCCGGGCGAACCGGGGCGAGCGCGTCCAACCGGGTGATCGCCCATTCGGTTTCGAAGCGGATCCCGCGTTCGATCACGGCATCGTCGAATACGGCGAACGGTGAATGGTTCGACGGTGCCGATGCGGGGTCACGGCCGGGTGGGCAGGCGCCGAGCAGGACGAACGCCCCGGGTACGCGGTCGAGGAACCACGAGAAATCCTCGGAGGCCGTGCACGGATGTTCCATCACCTCGACCGCGGAATCTCCGAACAGCCGCCGGGCCGCGGCGATCGCGAAATCGGCCTCGGTATCGGCGCTGACGGTCGGGATCGCGACCTCGGTCAGTTCGGTGTCCGCCTCGACTCCGTGGGTGGCGGCCACACCGTCGGCCACCCGGGTGACGAGGGTCCGCAACCGGGCCGAATCCGCCGCGGTGAACGCGCGGGCCGTACCGCTGAGCTGCGCGGTATCCGGGATGACATTCCCGCTGTGACCAACACTGATCTGGCCGACCGTGGCAACCACGGGGGTCAGCATCCCGAACGTGCGGGTGATCGCCGTCTGGAGCGCGGAAACGAAAGCCGCGGCGGCGACGATCGGGTCCCGGGCGGTCTGCGGTGCCGAACCGTGCCCACCGCTACCCGTGAACGAGACGGTGAACGTAGTCGAACCCGACATCATCGGCCCGCGGCGCATTCCGAAAACTCCGTGCGGTAGATCGTAGGAGAACACGTGCAGGCCCAGCGCGGCATCCACCGGTCGGCCCGCCGCGTCCAGTACGCCTTCCGCCAGCATCGTCAGCGCCCCGCCCCAGTTCTCCTCGCCGGGCTGGAAGACGAAAACCACGTCCCCGGCCAGTTCGGCGCGCCGGGCGGTGAGCCGGTGCGCGGCACCCACCAGCATGGCCATGTGCAGGTCGTGCCCGCAGGCATGCATGGAGCCGTTGCCGGCGGCATAGTCCAACCCGGTCGACTCGGTGACCGGGAGCGCGTCCATATCCGACCGGATCAGGACCACCGGAGCCGGGCCGCCGCGCACCGCGCCGCCACGCAGGACCGCCGTGACCGACGTGGTGGCGGTCCCGGTGGACACCTCGAGGCCGAGTCCGTCCAGCGCGCGCAGGATGCGCGCCCGGGTCCACGGCAGGTCGAGCCCAACCTCCGGGTTGCGGTGCAACTCGCGACGCAACAGGATCGCATCGGCAATCGAAACGGTCATCGGTCACTCCTGTTCGGGGACGATCGGTCCGGTATGGATAGGGTTGGCGGCATGGAGTGGTTCGGACAAGCACGCGACTGGGCCGCCGGGGCACGTGGTCGCCTGTACGCGGCACCCGCCACACCTTTCGATTCCGCGGGCCGGGCACGGCCGGAGTTCGCGGAGAACTATTTCCGTGCGCTCGTCACCGCCGGAGCCGACGGGCTGGCGATCGCCGCGCACACCGGTCGCGGCCCATATCTGCCCGCCGGAGTGCGTACGGAACTGATCGGCGCGGCCCGCCGGGCGGGCGCCGCGACCGTCGCCGGTGCGGTGACCGCCGAGGAGGTCCGGGTGGCGGCGGCGGCCGGTGCCGAAGCAGTGCTGGTGTTCCCGGCACCGGGTGACGCCGGGGCGGTGCGGCGCCACCTCGACCGGCTGTGGGAAGCAGGCGGGTTGCCGCTGATCGGGTTCGACCTCTACACCGCGCCGTATCCCGACGATGTTTTCGCCGCCGTCGTCACCCATCCGGCGGTGGCCGCGGTGAAACTGGCCCGGCTGTCCGACGCGATCGCCTGCCAGGACCGGATCGCGCTGGTCCGTGAGCACGGCAAACTCGCCGTCACCGGCGAAGACCGGATGTTCGGCGCCTCGCTCACCTGGGGTGCCGAGGCCGCGCTCGTCGGGATCGCCGCGGCCGCGGCGGGTATCACGCGCGCGGTACTCGATACCTTCACCGGCAACGATCTGCCCGCGTTCCTGGCGGCCACCCGGCGTCTCGATACCCTCGCGGCGACGACATTCCGGGAGCCGATGGATGGATACGTGCAGCGTATGGCCTGGATCGCCGGAGCCGAGGGATCGCTGCCGGGCGAATTGCTCACCGATCCCTACGCGCCGGCACTCCCGGACGATGAGCGGGAGCAGGTCCTGAGCGTCCACCGGGCGCTCACGACCGTTCAGTTGCCGGTTCGCGCCAACTGAGCCGCCCTGAGCGTGGTCCGCACCACCGCCCGGCTCCGCGCCCATGGCACCGGCGGCGGCGCGCCCTCGGCCATGGCCAGTACCGCCTGCAGACAATCGAGGTAGCCGAGACCGTCCGGATGGTCGAGCGCTACCCGCCGGATCCCGGCCTCGGTGTGTACCACCACCTCGTACCACTCCCCGGTGCCCGCCCCGACGATATCCACGCTCACCGGGATCCCTCCGGCCGCGACGGCGTGCAGCGCGGCGGTGTTCTCCGAGATCGTGACGCTGCCCGGGATACGGGAGGTCACCCCGCCCAACGGTGTGACCTCCCGTTCCAGGACCGAGTCGAGCATTTCCCACGCGTGCAATCCCATCGATACGGCGGTACCGCCCCCGTCGGCCGGATCGTCCTGCCAGCGGCGGGCGGCGGTGGTGAACGCGCCGATGCCGTGCCGCACCGAAACATGCGCGGCAATCGGTTCCTGGCCGGCGAGTTCCGCGGCCAGCGCCCGGATTCCGGGGGCGAATCTGAGCACCGAGCCGGTGCAGAACCGGCCGGACCGGGCGCCGACCGCCGCGTCCAGCGCGGCCAGTCCGGCCATATCGGCCGCCGGAACCTTGTTGAGAAAGCAGGCGATTCCGCGGTCGAGCACCGCCGCCACCACCGGGGCGATCCGGTGTGGCCGCGGCGTCACGATCACGACATCCGGTTTCCGGTCCAGGAGATCTGCCAGGCTCTCGTGCGCGGTCGCCTGCCATTCCCGGGCGAAGTCCGCGCGCCGGGAGTGGTCGTCGGGATCCCAGACGGCCAGCTCGTCCACCCCGAGCGTCCGCGCGTTGCGCGCGTCGCTGAAAGGATGTGAATGGGCCACTCCGGCGAAACCGATGCGCATACGATCTCCCTCACTTCATATCGACGTCCCGCGTCTCCGGACTGAGCACGGCACCCACGACGGTCAGGAGTCCACCGAAACACAGCAGCGCCACCGCCGTGTACGGCAACGGCATGAAGGCCGACAGCCCGCTCTGGATATAGGCGTAGAAGGCGGGAATCACCATGCCGAGCGAATAACCGAGACCGTACCCCGAAGCCCGGACGCCGAGAGTGAACCGCTCGGTGAGGTAGGTGGTCAGACAGCCCCACGGCACACTGATCAGGACCGTCACCGAGATCAGCAGCAGCAGGACCGTGCCGAAACTGTGCACGGTCCCGGAGGCGATGAAGGTGTAGGGCACGGGTGCGACGAACAGGCACAGCAACCCACCCGCGATGAGCATCGGTCGCCGGCCCACCTTCTGCGAGAGCAGACCGCTGCCCATGTACACCGCCACCACGATCGCGTTCGCGATGACGAGCGCCAGCGTAGTGGCATTGGGACTGAGTTCGGCTTCGCTCTTCATCAGGCCGGGCAGGACGGTGGTGAGCATATAGCTGGTGAACCACAGGCCGGTGGTAAGGACGAACACCTGCAGGAAGTCGCGGCCGGACCGGCCCTTGAACAGTTCCAGCAGCGGGGTCTTCACCTTCTCCGACTGCTGCCACTCGTCGCTGTCCTCGACATTGCGCGCGTACCAGATCGCGAAACCGACCGACAGCACCGCGCCCACGAAGAAGGGGATCCGCCAGCCCCACTGCACGTAGGCGGAGTCGATACCCTGGGCCGGCATGATCTGCAGGAGACCGAGGGTGATCAGCGCGATCGAACAGTAGGCAAGCGGGAAGCCGGTGGAGATGATCGCCCCGTTGAGGCCGCGGCGTTCTTTCGCGCTCTGTTCCAGCGCGGTCGGGGTGGCGGAGGTGTATTCACCGCCGAGGAACACTCCGTCGATGAAGCGCAGCGCGATCAGTAGGATCACGGCGAGGATGCCGATCTGCTGATAGCCGGGCAGCAGGCCGATCGCCATGGTGGTCACACCGAAACCGGTTACCGAGACGACAGTGATCCGGCGCCGCCCGAATTTATCGGCCAGATGTCCGAACAGCATCGCGCCCAGTGGTCGGCCGATCAGGGTCGCGGCGAACACCGACCCGTTGATGAGGGCGGTGGTCCCCGCCGATACCCCGGTGGCCTGGAAGTACACCGAGGCCGGGGCGAGCACGATCACCGGGAGATAGATATCGAAGAGGTCGACGTAGAAGCCGAGCCAGGCCCCGAACACCGCCTTCTTCGCCCGGCTGCCCTTCTCGGCACCCGGTAACGCGGGCGCCTCGACTGCGGTCGATCTCATGACATCCATCCTTCTGATCCGGCGGCGATGAAGCCGTCCTCGGCGCGCAACCATTCGTACGCGTCGGAGATTCGGGTGAGTTCGGCGGCCTGGCCGTCGGAAAGGCCTTCGTCGGGGTCGAGACACCAGGTGCCCGCGAGCAGTCCCTGGCGCCGGAGCACTTCGTGTACCCCCGCGATCACCCCGGCGAAGTCGTTGCGCACATCGAACACCGCGGCATTGGCGTCGGTGACCGCCGCCGCCAGCGACAGCGCCCGGGTGCGCGCCTGCGCGTCGCCCGCCCAGGCCCGCGCGACGAGTTCGTGCAGTTGTACCGCGGCCCGGGTCCACACCGCCCAGTGACCGAGCAGACCACCGACGAAACGCCGGGACACCGGCCCGTCCGGACCGGGCAGCTCGTAGGGGGTCAGCAGGTCGGCGACGATATTGTCGTCGTTGCCGGTGTAGAGCGCGACCTGATCACCGCGCCCGGAGTCGACGATGCCCTGAACCAATTCGAGAGTGCGGTAGCGGTCGAACGGGGCCGCCTTCACCGCAATGGTGGAATCCTGGTCGGCCAGTCGCCGCCAGTACTCCCGCGGCAGGTAGCGGCCGCCCACCGCTTCCTGGAGATAGAACCCGATCACCGGCAGGACCTCGCCGACCGCGGCGGAGCGGTCGAGCAGATACTCGAGGTCCCGGTCGGCGAGGCCGCCGGGGGAGACGAGTACCGCGCCGTACCCGAGTGCACGGGCCAGTTCCGCCTCGGCCACGGCCTGGCCGGTGGGTCCGGCGACACCGGCGATGCGCAGGAAGGGGCGGTCGGCGGCTCGCGCGTCGAGTTCGGCCGCCGCGAGTTCCAGGACGGGCCGGAGCAGACCGATCTCGGGGCGGCGGATCTCGAACTGCGTGGTATGTACGCCGACCGCGATCCCACCGGCACCCGCGTCGACGTAGTAGCGGGTGAGCGCGCGCTGACGACGTTCGTCGAGGTGGCGGGTGCTGTCGAGAGCGAGCGGGTGCGCCGGGATGACGGTGCCCCGGTGCAGCAACGCGTGCTCGGCCGCGGATAACTGTCCGCGCATCAGAACTTCCCGTCGCGTCGCTCGAATTTGGTGGGCTTGTTCCACAGCTGTCCGCCCGCCCCGATCCAGGCGGCCTGCATCCGGATCAGTTCGCCCAGGGTGCGGTCGGGATAGCCGAAGAGGGTGTGGCATCTGGTGGCATTGCTGAGCAGGCTCGTCTCTCCTTCCACGCCGGTGAAGACCGGTGTGACGCCGAGTTCTTCGCCGAGCCGGGTGGCGATACCGCGCACCGAAGCGGTTTCCGGACCGGTCAGGTTGAGCAGGAAGGGGCTCGTGTCGGCGTGACCGAGAGTGCGCAGGACGACTTCGTTGGTGTAGCGCTGCCACACCACGTTCACGGCGCCGATCGACAGGTCGACCGGCTCACCCGCGTGTACCCGGCGCGCGATATCGGAGACCACGCCGTAGCGCGGTTCGCACGCGTAGTTCAGCCGGACCAGCGCGACACGGGTGCCCCGGGTGCGGGCGCCATGGGTGAAGACCTGTTCCCGGCCGCGGCACGTGATGGCGTACTCGCCGACCGGTCCGGTTTCGTCGGTTTCCACCGGACCACCCGTCATCGGAGAGCTCAGCGGATAGACATTGCCGGTCGACAGCGCGGTGATCCGGGAGTGTGCGTACCGGCGCGCGACATAGGCGGGCAGCACGGTGTTGGTCATCCAGGCTTCGTCGGTATTGGTGGAGGTCCCGAATTTCGCGCCCACCAGGAAGACCACGTTGCTCGCGTCCGGAAGCGCGTCCACCGCCGCCGGATCCGATAAATCGGTCGTGACCGTATCTATTCCGGTCGCTTCGATACGCGCCCTGGACCCCTCATCGGTCCAGCGCGACGCGGCCAGCACCCGCACCTCCTTGCGTCCCGCCTCGTCCAAGGCGCGACGTGCCATGGTGGCGACACCGGTTCCTATTTTTCCGCCCGCACCCAGGACGATCACATCGCCCTCCCATGTGGCGGCTTCCGCGACCAGCCCCGCACCCGGCCGGCCGAGCTCCCGCTCGAGCTCCTTCTCATCCGCGAACATCAATCGGCCCTTCTTCGGATGGACTATTTCGGTCAGGACCGTAATAATGGGCGACTGTGGGGGAAAGTGCAATAGGAAGGAGTCGCCGGACCGTGACCGTGAGCGTGTTCGACCTGTTCTCGATCGGTATCGGGCCGTCGAGTTCACACACCGTGGGCCCCATGCGGGCCGCGGGTATGTTCGTCGCCGGACTCGGGACGACCACGGACCTGACGCGAATCCGCCGGGTCCGCGTCCTGCTGTGCGGTTCCCTCGGCGCGACCGGCCGCGGGCACGGATCGGATTCCGCGGTGATCGCCGGCCTCCACGGCGCCGATCCGGAAACCGTCGACCCCTGGCAACCGGCCCGGCTGCACGCGGCGGTCACCGCGACCGGCCTGCTCGGCCTGCCCGGCGGGCATACGATCCCGTTCACCGAGGCGGATCTGGTACTCGACGGTTCGATCCGGCACCCCGGCCATCCCAATGCCGTGATATTCACCGCCGACCTCGTCGACGGCACCCGACGCGAGCGGACCTACTTCTCGATCGGGGGTGGATTCGTCACCGATGCCGCGGCCCCGCCCGAGTCGCCGGACGAGGTCGTGGTGCCCCACCCGTTCCGGTCCGGTGCCGAACTGTTCGCCCGCACGGCCGAAACCGGCCTGCCCGTCAGCGCTCTCGTGCTGGCCAACGAACGAGCGCTGCGGCCGGACGCCGATATCGTCGCGGGCCTGGACCGCATCTGGTCGGCCATGCGCGACTGTGTGGCCGCGGGCCTGCGCACCGAGGGGCGGCTCCCCGGGCCGATGGCCGTCCGCCGCCGCGCCCCGGACCTGGCCCGCCGGCTCGCCACATCCGGCGCCGGTGCCGACCCCCTGCACCGACTGGACTGGGTGAACGCCTATGCCATGGCCGTGAACGAGGAGAACGCCGCCGGGGGCCGCGTCGTCACCGCCCCCACCAACGGCGCGGCCGGTATCGTCCCCGCGGTACTGCACTACTACGACCGCTTCGACCCGGGCGCCGATGCGGCGGGGATCCGGCGTTTCCTGCTGACCGCTGCGGCGATCGGTGCGCTGTACAAGGGGAATGCCTCGATCTCCGGCGCCGAGGTCGGCTGTCAGGGGGAGGTCGGGTCGGCGTGCTCCATGGCCGCCGGCGCCCTGTGTGAGGTGCTCGGCGGTACGCCGGCTCAGGTCGAGAACGCCGCCGAGATCGCGATGGAACACAATCTCGGACTCACCTGCGATCCGGTCGGCGGATTCGTCCAGATCCCGTGTATCGAACGCAACGCGGTCGGGGCCGTCCAGGCCATCAATGCCGCGCGGATCGCCCTGGCCGGTGACGGTACACATCGGGTCAGCCTGGACACTGTCATCGAGACAATGCGCGAAACTGGAGCGGACATGCAGTCCAAGTACAAGGAAACATCGATGGGGGGCCTCGCCGTCAATGTCGTCGAATGCTGAGCACGCCTACCGGATCGGCGTGGTCGGACCGTCGGATCTGGTTTCCCTGGTCAAACGTGTTGCCGCACTGGAATTCACCGATCATCGCGTCGTACCGCTGACCTACCGCAACGAGGCGCAGGCGGTGGAGGTGATCTCGGCCCGCCCCGACGTGGACGCCCTGCTGTTCACCGGTGTCATCCCCTACACACTCGCCCACGCCGCCGGGGTGCTCACCGAACCGGCCGCCTATATCGACTACACCGGAGCGACTCTCTACGGCGCCCTGGTGGAGCTGATGTCGGCCGGGCACGATCCGGCCCGTATCTCCATCGATACGCTGGCCCGCCCGCTGGTGGTCGAGAGCCTGTCCCATGTCGGGATCGCCACCGCCGATATCGCCACCGCCGAGTATCGCCGGGGTACCGATGTGCGGCGCTTCGCGCAGTTCCATCGCGACCACGCCCGCACCCGGCCGGGCGCGGTCGCCATCACCTGTGTCCGGTCGGTGTACGACCTGATTCGCGACGACGTCTACACGATCCGCCTGGCCCCCGCGATCGCCTCCGTGCGCACCGCGCTCGAAACGGTGACCATGGAACTCGCGGGCCGGATCTCCTCCGATGCCCAGGTCGTCCTCGGCGTGATCGAACTACCCGAGCCGGACGACCGGCTCGCCGTCGATATCCGCGCGCTGGCCGGCAGCCTGTTCCCGGTCGGCCCGGCAAGCTATGTACTGGTCAGCACCCGTGGTGTGCTGGCCCAGCACACCTGCGACTGGACGGTCATGCCGCTGCTCGAACAACTCGCGCAACGGCACCACTGGGTGCGGATCGGGCTCGGTGTGGGCCGATCCGCCGCCGACGCCGAGGCACTGGCCCGGCGGGCGGTCGAACGATGCCGTACCGCGGGCCCGTTCACCGCGATCGTATCGGTGGGTTCCGGCCGCGACTTCGTGATCACCGAGACCGAGTCCGATCCCACCCGGGCCGAGGAACCGGTGAGCCTGCACGTCGCCGCCCACCGGGCCGGGCTGTCCCGGGCGACACTGGTCAAACTCGAGGCCGCCGTCGCCGCCCACCCCGGCGGCGAGGTCACCGCGGCGGATATCGCCACCGCCCTGGGCATCGAACGCCGTTCGGCGCGCCGGACATTGAAACAGCTCGAACGGTCGGGTCTGGCGCAACCGGTCGGCACCGTCGGCAGTGGCGCCGGGCGTCCGGCCGTGCGTTACGCGGTGCGCCTGGAGTCGTAACGGCGCGCCCGGATCCGATCCTGTTCTCTGCCGAGGTGGGGGAGGACGGCCCGGCGTTGCTCGAGTCGGGCGACACCAGTTCGACAGCGTCGCGCGATCGCGGCGGAGCCTTGGATCGCACGCCGCCCAACTCGTCTCGGTTACGGTGCCGGCCGGACGGGCACCCGGCCGGCCGCGTCCCTGGTCGACCGGTCACCGCGGCGGGTTTCCGGCCGAGGTTGTGTGCTCGGCCCCCCCAAGTGGATCACCGGGCGACTCGGCCGGTAGTGGATGCTCGCTCGTTCGGCGCCGGTGCCCGTGGACGATCGATATCGCCGGCGTCTGGTGGCGTTCTCGGACAAACCCTGCGGTAATCATTGCTGGTCCGCGATGATTACCGCAGCGGTTTCGTCCAGCAACCGCCCATTCATGAAGACTCACGCCACTACGCTGTGAGGGCGCTGGCCGATCTTGTAGGGTTCCGGCCAACAGTAGCGTGGTTTGGGGGTTGCGTTGACGCGCATGAAGTTACGACGATTCGGGCTCGTGTTGGCTGTCGTACTGGCGGCCGTCACAGGTAATGCCGGTGTGGCGTATACCGACCCGGCGCCGCCGGCCGCGGCGGTGGCGCTCAGGCTTCCTGCCCCGACCGGGCCGTATTCGGTGGGTGTCACCGAAGTGCATCTGGTCGATTCCGGCCGCGCTGACCCGTGGCATCCGGATCAGCGGCGGGAGTTGATGGTCCAAATCTGGTACCCCGCCGCCGTGGATCGCGGAGCGCCGGCGGCGCCATGGATGCCGTCCGGCGGCCGACAGGCGCAGAACGCCTATCTCGACGAACTCGGAGTACCCGAGGGAAGCTGGATTCTCGCGCCCAGCCACAGCCACCAGGACGCGCCCGCCCTGACCGGTCACGGCCGGTTTCCGATCCTGCTGAAATCCCCGGGAATGACCGACACCACCGGCTGGAGTACCGCCCAAGCCGAGGATCTCGCCGGCCACGGCTACGCGGTGGTGGCCATCAACCACACCCACGAAGCGTTCTCGGTCCACTTCCCCGACGGCCGGGAAACAGTGACCGAGGTGGCGCTGGACTCTCCGCAGGAAGTGCTGCGCGACCTCCTGTTACCGACCCGGGTCGCCGATACCCGGTTCGTGCTGGACCGGTTCGCCGAAGCCGCCGGCGGCCCCGACTCTCAACAGGTACTTCCGCCTGCACTGGCCGCCCGCCTGGATCTGTCGAAGGTCGGGATGTTCGGCCATTCACTCGGCGGATCGACTACCGCCCAGGCGATCCACGACGATCCCCGGATCCGCGCCGGAGCCAACCTCGACGGCCCCATCCTCGGCTCGGTCGCTACCGACGGCCTCGACCGGCCGCTGCTGATGCTGGCCAGTGGGAACTATCCGTGGTCGGATGACCCGGGCTGGCAGCCGGGCTGGCCGAACAACACCGGGCTGAAAATCCCGCTGCGTATGGAAGGCACCGAGCACATGTCCTTCTGCGACCAGCAAGCGATTCTGCCGCAACTCGCCGCGGCCGGTCTTTTACCCGCGGACACCGTGACCCGGACCGTTGGCGGTATCGACCCGGACCGGTCGATCGACCTGCAGCGCGACTATCTGCGCGCCTACTTCGACGCCGCCTTCGGACGGATCGGAACGGATATCGTCGGAACCATCACCAGCCTGGCGCAACCCGAAATGCTGCCCCACCCCTTACCCGATCGATTCGACACCGAGGTCGGCCTGTTCGGATCCGGCGGTCGGGGATGAGAGATTATCCGATGATCCCTGATCCTGCTGGGACGCTCACCCGGCCGGCGTCTGTGTGGGGGTGATACCAGGTAGAGCAGTCGTCCTTTGCTGTCTGTACCGACGCTGTGGTGCTGCATGCCGATCCGGGTCGCGACGCGTTGCGAGGCGGTGTTGTGTGGGCGGATGGTTGCCCAGATCCGCGGTATGCCGCTGGACAGTGCTTCGTCGAGGACAGCCTGAGCAGCTTCGCCGGCCAACCCCTGCCCCTGACGGGACAGGCGGATCTCGTAGCCGATTTCGGGCTCATCAGGGCCTGTGCGACCGGCGAACACGCCACAATTTCCCAGCAGTAGACCCGTGACGGACAGTTCACCAGCGCGGCCGGTTCCGCAGGCTGGTGCGTCGATGCCGTCCGGCAGAACCCGTCGTCGGCTACTGACATCGCGTGTCGCCTGTTCCTGACACGGTTGTCGTATCCGCAGGCCAGACCGCTGACATTTCCATGTCGTCCCAATAGTCGGCCGCCCGATGCCCGAATGTCCCACGGACACCGTATTTGGCAGGATCTTGCACGTGAACGTGTCACAAATTGTCTACAACGTCGTAGTCGTCACCCATCTGCTCGGTATGGCAGCGGTGGTCGGCGGATATGCCGCCGGTCGGCCCACCGTGAACGCGGTGATGGTCTGGGGTGCCCGGGCGCAGCTCATCACCGGGGTGGTGCTGGTCGGCCTGGCGGAGTCGTTGACCTCCCTGGACAAAGATCTGAACATGGTGAAGATCGGGGTCAAGCTGGTGATCTCCGTGCTGGTGGCCGCCTTCGCCGAAATGAGCCGGGCCGACGTCAAGCGCGGCAAGGATCCCACGTGGATGCCGGATGCCGCGGGCGGTCTGGCGATCGTGAATGTGCTGATCGCGGTGCTCTGGACCTGATCCGGATGGCCGATGCCGATGTCCGGCACCGGCATCGGCCACCGGCTCACGTTTCGAACAGGGTCTGGCCGATGTACTCGTCGGCGCCACGGGCTCCGGGCGGCACGGCGAACACCGCCGAGCCGATCGGAGTCGTCCAGACGTTGAGTGCGTCGAATTCGGCCAGCCGCTGCTGGACGGGCAGGAACTGGGTCAGCACATCGCGCTGGTAGGCGGCGAAGAGCAGGCCGGAATTCGAGATCGCAGCCGGGTCCGGGGCGTCGTCGTAGTTGTAGGCGCGCCGGAGGAATCGTTCACCGTCGTGCCGGTGATGGGCGCGGGCGATATGCGATGACGGTGGAATCACCGCGATCCCGTTCGCGTCCACCGCGGTGAAATCCGGTTCGTCGAATTCCTCCGTACCGGTCAGCGGTGCGCCGGTGCCGAGAGTCCGGCCGACGGTGAACTCCCGGGCGGCGGGGTCGATCTCGTCCCAGGTGTCCAACGTCATCGCTATCCGGCGCACTACGAGCGAGGTCCCCCCGGCAAGCCACGGGTGCGCGGCCCCGTCGTCCCACACCAGCCGATCGAAATCGGGACCGGACGTGAGATTCGCGGTGCCGTCGATCTGGCCCATCAGATTCCGGGGCGTGCCACCGGGCGGACCGTCCCGGAAGCCGCGCTGCACCCAGCGCACCGACATCAGCGATCGCACGCTCCGGCACAGCACCCGCACCGCGTGCGACACCGTCGTCTGCTCCTCGGCGCATACCTGCAACAGCAGGTCCCCGCCGCAGTAGCCGGGGTCGAGCCGGTCGATGGGAAACGGCGGTAACGGCGCCAGCCAGGGTGGGCGCCGCGCCTCGAGCCCACAGCGTTGGAAAACCGTGGCGCCCAGCCCGATCGTGACAGTGAGCCGGGCGGGCCGTGCGGCCAGTTCCGGTTCGGTATCGGCCAGGGCGGGCCGACCCTGGGTGAGACGGGCGGCGTCGTCGGTCCAGATCCGCAGGGCGCCCACGATATCGTCGCGCGCGGTCCCAGGACGCAGATCCATGGCGACGAAGGTGGCGTGGGCCTGCGGCGTGGTCGCGATTCCGGCCTGGTGGGCGCCGTGGAACGGTTCGGTCGCCGGGCCTGTGGCGCCGGACCCGCGCGCCCCGGCGAATACCGCCGCACCCACTCCGAGTCCCACCGCACCGGCGGCGCTGCCGCCGAGGAAGCGGCGCCGGGCCACCCCGGGCCGGGCGCGCTCAGTCACTGTGCGCGGGCGGTTGGGCCCCGCCGTCGGGCCGGTAGTCCTCCTGGTTACCGGAGAAATCACGCACCTGCGCGGTGAAGGTGGTGGCGGATCCGTCCGAGAAGGTCAGGGTGATCGGGGCATCGGTTCCGGTGCGCAGGGCACCGTGCAGGCCGATGAACATGATGTGCTCCCCGCCCGGCACCAGACTCAGTTCGCCGCGGGCCGGGATGACGAAGCCGCCTGCCCTGGGGCGCATGAACGGTGTTCCGCCGCTGTCGGTGGCCACTTCGTGCAATTCGACTGTGGCGGAGACCGGACTGCTCGCCGCGACGACCGTGACCTCCCGGTCGCCGGCATTGTGCAGTTCACCGAATGCGGCCGACATGCCGCTGTCGGCGGCCTTGGCCCACTGGTCGCTGATCGTCACCGAATCGGCGGCGGTGGCCGGGACGTCGCCTGCCGAAGAGCAGCCGAGGATCAGTAGTGGCGCCGCGGTCGCCGCGGCGACCGCGCGCAGGACACGGAAGGGGGAGGCGTCCGCAGGGGACGCCGGAGGACGAAATGGCATGGGTCTACTCCGATCGAGGACGGGATGTGCCGACGCGGCCGCAGCCCGGTACCGACGACGGTCGTCGGCGCACACCGGCGCCGACGCGGGCCGGTGTGCCGCGTCGTGCGGGGCAGTGGTGAACGGGCTTGTCGACGCGTGGTCGCCCGGGCACCGGATCCGGATACGGATCGGGGAGCCGCGGGCGAAAATGCTAGGCGGGCAGCAGGGGCGGTCCGCGGGTCCCGGACCCCGAGGACAGGAGTGGGTGCCGGGCCGCTCGCTGATCCGATTCCGCGACGGCTGTGGCGCGCGGGAGTGAGAAGCCGTGGAAGGCGTGCTCGCGCAGTGCTTTCTGCAGCCGCGAGACCGCCCAGCGGACGGCACGTTCCGCGGTATGGATGAGTACGGCGCCCACCGGAATCGCCAGCAGATGCGCCGCCAGCATCGGTGCATTCGGTATCACGCCGTGGTGGTGCCCCGGGGCGACGGCGAGCGCGCTGTGGCCGATCGTCTGCCCCAGCGCGAGCAGCGCCATCAGTGACACCGGTCCGTGTCCCGGGCGCAGCGAGAACGCCAGCGCACCGGCGAGCGCGCACCCGGCCGACAGCAGGACGGTCGCCGCGCATCCGAGCGTGACCACACCGCCACCGGCCGCGTGGGCGGCGATACTCACCGTCGCCGACGCCGCGCCCACGAACGCGCCGCGCAGGTGCGCGGGGGTCGGTCCGGAGGCTGGCACGCTTTGATACTACGCCCGGTCGTAGGGCATCGGTCACCGGCGCGGCCGGGGGAGAACCGCGGTGCCGGTGTGGGATCCGGCGGCCGGCACATACGGAGGACCCCGGGTATCACTGCGATACCCGGGGTCCGGTGGACGCGTTACCCGCTCAGCTCTGCAGCGCGGGTTCCCGGCGAGGGAATTCGCCGAACTCTGCCTCGTCGATCCGGTCCGGCTCGTCACCGGAGCCCATCGGGTCGAGCTCCGGATCGATATCGATCGTGCGGCGCAGCGGGCGGTTCGGCAACAGTGTGGTCGCCAGGAGCGCGACCGCCGCCGCGACCGCGGCGATCAGGAAGATCCGGCCGGTCGCGTCGCCGTAGGAGGTGCGCACGATGGTGGCGACCGGTGCGGGCAGGCTGTCCAGATCGAGATTGCTGCCGCCACCCGAGGAGGTCTGGATACCCAGCCGGGCGAATCCCTGGGCCGACAACTCGCCGACCCGGGTCGCCAGGACCGAACCCAGCACCGAGACCCCGATGGCGCCGCCGAAGGTGCGGAAGAAGGCGACGTTGCTGGAGGCCGCGCCGATATCGTGCACACTCACGGTGTTCTGTACGGCCAGGACCAGGTTCTGCATCATCATGCCGACGCCCAGGCCCACCACCGCGATGTACGCGCCGACCAGCCATAGGTTGGTTTCGTGGTCGAGCGCGGAGAGCAGCGCGAAGCCGAATACGAGCAGTGTGGCGCCGCCGACGACGAATCCCTTCCACTTACCGAACCGGGTGATCAGCTGGCCCGAGGCCACCGAGGAGACGAGCATGCCCGCGACCATCGGGATGGTCAGGATGCCGGCGATCGTCGGTGAATAACCGCGCGAGGTCTGGAAGTACTGGCCGAGGAAGGTGGTCGCACCGAACATGCCGATACCCACCGCGACGGAGGCGATGATCGCCAGACCGGTGGTGCGCTCGGTGACGATCCGCAGCGGCACGATCGGCGACTTCGCGCGTGCCTCCACCCAGGCGGTCGCCGCGAGCAGTGCCACGCCCGCCGCCACGTACAGCAGCGATTCCCGGGAGAACCACTCGTAGTAGCCGGCCTTCCCCGCGAAGGAGACCCAGATCAGCAGAATCGAGACACCGGCGGTCATCAGGACGGCGCCGAGCCAGTCGATGGACACATCGTCCTTACGCTCGGTGGGCAGCCGGAGCGTGCGCTGCAGCAGGAACAGTGCGATGAGCGCGAGCGGTACGCAGACGAAGAAGCACCAGCGCCAGCCGAGCGGGCTGTCCACGATGACGCCTCCGAGAATGGGTCCGCCCGACATGGATACCGCCATCACCGCGCCCATATAACCGGAGTACCGGCCGCGTTCCCGCGGTGCGACGATACTGCCGATGATGGCGACGACGAGCGCGGTCAGCCCGCCCATCCCGATGCCCTGGACGACGCGGGCGGTCAGCAACAGCGTCACATCGTGGGCGAACCCGGCGAGGACCGAGCCCGCCACGAAGATGACGATGGCCGTCTGGACCAGGACCTTCTTGTTGAAAAGGTCGGCGAGTTTGCCCCAGATCGGGGTGGACGCCGCGTTGGCCAGCAGCGCGGTGGTGATCACCCATGCGTAGGCGGTCTGCGAAGCCTGTAGATCGCCGATGATCGTGGGCAACGCGGTCGCCACGATCGTGGTACTGAGCAGCGCGGTGAACAGTGCGGCCAGCAGCCCGGTGAGCGATTCCAGGACCTCACGGTGGCTCATCGCGTAGGGGTCCCGCCGCGTCACCGCCTCGACTGGACTAGACATCTATTTCCTGACTTTCTTTGGATTCCGGCTCGTGTTGTTCGGTGACGCTGCGCTGCGTATCCGCCGACGATGAGCTGTGCGGAAGTTTCTGGTTGTCGGTCGCGGCGTCGCGACTGTCCCGGGCGATGAGTCGGCTCCGGAGAATGTGCAGGATCTGGTGGGCGTGTTCGGCGTCGTCCACGGTCCAATCGGCCAAGACCTCCTGCAGGCCCCGGACCCGTGATTCCCGGATCCGGGCCAGTAGTTCGTGGCCGGCGGGGGAGACCTCGACGCGGATGGCTCGTCCGTCGCTGGGATCGGTATTGCGCAGGACGTAACCGTCGGCGACCAGTTCGGTGATGTGCCGGCTCATGGCCGAGGCGCTGATACCTATCTGGGTGGCCAGGTCGACCTGCCGGCACGGGCCGGCCGATTCCAGGTTGACCAGGACGCTGATCCCGCCCGGCAGCAGCCGGCCTTCCTCGGGTTGCGCGAGGGATCGGCGGAGCGCTCGACTGATGAGGAACAGTTCGTCGAGGATGCCCTGTGCGGTGTCGGGGGGAACTCCCATGCGTGCTCCAGACCTTATTAGTTGCTTGCGCTAATCAACTATAAGTTTGTTGCTTGTGCTAATCAACAAATAGAAGGTGTGCGCGTGCCCACATATGGATCGGGGACAACGCGCGCTTGGGCGAAGTACACGCCCGAGTTCCGCCGTCATTCACCGCGTACGGCCCATCGTGACCCTGTGGTTCGATCCGCGGTCGGCGGCTCTACGTGATATGACTCCGTGGTTTCGGGCAGTCACGCGGTCTGCCGCGCCAGTGCCCCGCAGACCGTGGCCCTCCCGTCCGCCGGCGCCGCTGTCTGACCGCGGGTTCATACGACATGCCGCGGCGGCGCGGGCTGCGCGATGCGATACCGCGACGGCGCCGGTCGCCTACCGCCGTCTGTGGTCGGCGAGCCACGCGTCAGTGGGGAGCTGCCGCCGGGTGCTGGACCGGATCCGCCCGGAGCCGAAGTCGCCGCGTGGTCGGCAGGATCCTCCCGGCCGAGCGCGGCGATCCGGAAACCGGAGGCGGAGGACTTCGGTCTACCGCACGAATTCCCCGGCACGGCCGGCGAGATCCAGCAGTGGTTGCGGAAGGATGCCGAAGATCAGCGTGGCCAGCGCCGCGATTCCCGCCACCGTGGTCGCCGCGGGTGGACCGGCGACCACGGGTGGGTCGGCCGGCGGATCGGTGAAGAACATCAACACGATCACCCGGACATAGAAGAACGCGGCGACCGCACTGGCCAGGACACCGACGATCACCAGCAGACCGGCGTCACTGCCGGCCGCGGCCTGGAATACCGCGAACTTCGCGACGAATCCCGCCGTGATCGGGATACCCGCGAACGACAGGAGCAGGAGCGCGAACATGGTGGCTAGCCACGGGGCCCGGCGGCCCAGCCCGGCCCAGCGCGCCAGCGCCGTCGCCTCCGTCCCGTCGGCGTCGCGCACCATGCTCACGATCGCGAAGGCGCCCAGGGTGCCCAGGCCGTAGACGAACAGATAGAACAGAGTCGCGGCGATGCCGCGGGCGTCGGCGGCGACCAGCGCGGTGAGCAGGAACCCGGTATGCGCGATGGACGAGTAGGCGAGCATCCGCTTCATATCGGTCTGCGTGATCGCCAGGATCGCGCCGACCACCATGGTGGCCACCGCGACGGCCGCCAGTACCGGCCGCCAGTCGTCGGCGATATCCGCCACACCGACGGACAGCACACGCAGCAGGGCGCCCAGCGCGGCGATCTTGGTCGCCGCCGCCATGAACGCGGTGATCGGCGTCGGTGCGCCCTGGTACACATCGGGCACCCATGCCTGGAACGGCACCGCGCCGACCTTGAACAGCAGACCCACGGCCAGCATGGCCACACCCAGCAGCGCCAGGGTCGGCGTGCCGGTCTCGGCGGCGAGCGCGTCGGCGATTCCGGCAAGCCGGACCGTGCCGGTCTGGCCGTAGAGCAACGCGACCCCGTACAGGAAGAACGCCGAGGAGAACGCGCCCAGCAGGAAGTACTTGAGCGCCGCTTCCTGGGAGAGCAGCCGGCGCCGCCGGGCCAGACCGCACAGCAGGTACAGCGGCAAAGACAGCACCTCGAGCGCGACGAACATGGTGAGCAGATCGTTGGCGGCCGGGAACAGCAGCAGACCGCCCAGCGCCAGCATCAGCAGCGGGAAGACCTCGGTGGGTGTGATGCCCGCGGTCGCGGCCGACCGCTCGGCCCCGCTGCCCGGGACGGCGGAGGCCTGCGGGGTGAAGGCGTCCATTCCATAGTCGGGGGTCGCGGCGGCGCGGCTCCAGGTCCCTGGACCGGAGCGCGGCCGGGGCAGCGGCCCGCGTTCGGCGACGAACAGTACCGACAGGATGCCGACGATCAGCAGAGTGCCCTGCAGGAAAAGAGTGACCCCGTCGACCGCGACCGCGCCGACCGCGGCCGTCGTCGCGGTCCCGGACAGCAGAAGTACAGCGACCAGGGCGGCCCCCAGGGCCGCCAAGGTCAGGACCAGCTGTACGGGATACCGCCACGGGCGCGGGAAGAACGCGTCCACCAGTACACCCACCACGGCCGCGCCGAACACGATGAGGATCGGCGCCAGCACGTGGTATTCGATACTCGGCGCCGGTACGGTCGCGGCCAGGACCGCGCCGGCGGACAACTCAGCGCTCATGATGCACACCTCCGGGGTTCGCCGCCTCCGGCCGGGCCGGGACCGGCGGTGCGGGATCGACACTGCCGACCGTGGTGAGGGTCTGGGTCACCGCCGGGTCGATGAAATCCAGTACCGGCTTCGGATAGACGCCGAAGAAGATCAGGGCACCGAGTAACGGCACCACGACCACGAGTTCGCGCGGCACCAAATCACGGATACGTTCGCTGCCCTCGCGTACCGGCCCCGTCATCATCCGCTGGTACAGCCACAGCACATAGATCGCCGCCAGGACCAGCGCGGCGGCGGCGATCACCGCGGCCACCCGATACCTGCTGAATGTGCCGATCAGAACCAGGAATTCGCTGACGAACGGGGCGAGTCCGGGCAGGGAGAGGGTGGCCAGACCGGCGATGAAGAACGTGCCGGCCAGTACCGGCGCCACTTTCTGCACTCCGCCGTAGTCGGCGATCAGCCGGCTGCCGCGCCGCGAGACCAGGAAACCGGCCACCAGGAACAGCGCCGCCGTGGACAGGCCGTGATTGACCATGTAGAGGGTCGCGCCGGTCTGGGCCTGACTGGTCATGGCGAAGATACCGAGCACGATGAAACCGAAATGCGAGATGGAAGTGTAGGCGATAAGGCGCATCACATCGGTCTGGCCGATGGCCAGCAGCGCACCGTAGAGGATGCCGATCACGGCCAGCGTGATCACCAGCGGCGCGTAGGTGTCGACCGCGGTGGGGAACAACAGCAGACAGTAACGCAGCATCCCGAAGGTGCCGACCTTGTCGACCACCGCCATCATCAGCACCGCGCTCGCCGGGGTCGCCGAGACGGCGGCGTCCGGCAGCCAGGTGTGCAGCGGCCACAGCGGCGCCTTGACCGCGAACGCGAACATGAAACCGAGGAACAGGGCGTTGAGCACCGCCGGCCCGGCGCCGAGCTGTCCGGAGTTGGCGGCCGCGACGACCGTGCGCAGGTCGAAGGTGCCGGCGCCGTCCGCGCCGAGATCCTGCTGGACGGTGAGGACATAGAGGCCGATCACCGCGGCGAGCATGATCAGGCCGCCGAAGAGGTTGTAGAGGAGGAATTTGACCGCGGCGCGGGAACGCTGCTGCCGGACCTGGGCATCGTCGGTACGTGGCCCGAAACCGCCGATGAGGAAGTACATCGGGATCAGCATTGCCTCGAAGAAGACGTAGAACAGCAGGATGTCCAGGGACAGGAACGACACCAGCACCATCGCCTCCACCAGGAGGGTGAGCGCGATATAGGTGTGTGCCACCCGTTTCCCGGTGCCGACCTCGCGGTCGTCGTGCCAGCCGGCGATGACCAGCAGCGGGACCAGACCCGCCGTGAGCAGCACCAGGACCAGCGCGATCCCGTCCACGCCGAGGGTGTACCCGGCGCCGAACGCCGGTATCCAGGTGTGGGATTCGACGAACTGGAACTGCTCGCCGCCGGGTTGGAAGGCCGCTGCCACCCCCAGCGCCACACCGAACGTGGCCACGGTGAACAGCAGCCCGACCCAGCGGGCCAGTAGTCGCTGCGCGGCCGGCAGCGAGAGTACGACCGCCGCGCCCACCACGGGCAACAGCCAGAGCACGGACAACCAGGGCACGGCGCTCACCAGATCCTCACGGCCAGCAGGGCTGCGGCCACCAGGGCCGCGCCGGCGAACATGGACAGGGCATACGAACGGACGAAACCGGTCTGGATCCGGCGGGCCCGTGCGGACAGACCGCCGATGACGGCGGCGGTGCCGTTGACGAGCCCGTCGATCCCGCGGTTGTCGAGGAAGACCAGGGCGCGGGTCAGGTGGCGGCCGGGCCGCATGAAGGCGGCCTCGTTGACGGTGTCTCCGTAGAGATCGCGGCGCGCGGCCACGGTCAGCGCGGTCACCTCCCGCGGTGCGGTGTCGGGCACCGCGCTGCGCCCGTACTGCCGGTAGGCGACCGCTACGCCCACCGCCACCACCGCGAGGGCGAGCCCGGTGATCACCGGTACCGGAAGCATCGGTTCACCGTGGTGCTCGCCGACGACCGGTGCCAGCCAGTTCTGCAGCGAGGATCCCCAGACGAAAACCGCTCCGGCGCCGATGGATCCGAGTGCCAGCAGGATCATCGGACCCGTCATCACGGCGGGGGATTCGTGCGGGTGGGTATCGGGCTTCCAGCGGCGTGCGCCGAAGAAGGTCAGCAGCATCACCCGCGTCATATAGAAGGCGGTGAGTCCAGCGCCGAGCAGCGTGACGGTGCCCAGGATCGGACCGGCGGCGCCTTCGGCGGCGAAGGCCGCTTCGATGATGCGGTCCTTGGAGAAGAACCCGGCGAACGGCGGCACACCGATGATGGCGAGATATCCGAGACCGAAAGTGATGTAGGTGATCGGCAGCAGGGTGCGCAACCCGCCGTAGCGCCGCATATCGGTTTCGTCGTTCATGGCGTGCATGACCGAACCCGCTCCGAGGAACAGGCCGGCCTTGAAGAAGCCGTGGGTCAGCAGATGCATGATGGCCACCGCGTAGCCCGCGGGACCGAGGCCGACGGCCAGCACCATGTAGCCGATCTGGCTCATGGTGGAGGCGGCCAGCGCCTTCTTGATGTCGTCTTTGGCACAACCGATGATCGCGCCGAACAACAGGGTCACCGCACCGACCACCACCACCGCGACCCGGGCGGTGGGCGCGAGATCGTAGAGCGGATTCGAGCGGGCGATCAGGTACACACCCGCGGTGACCATGGTGGCGGCATGGATGAGCGCCGACACCGGGGTGGGGCCCTCCATGGCGTCCCCGAGCCACGATTGCAGTGGTACCTGGGCGGATTTACCGCAGGCGGCCAGCAGCAGGAACAGGCCGACGGCGGTCAGTATGGCGTCGCTCGCCCCCGGGGCGGCGGCGAACACCGCACCGAAATCGAGGGATCCGAAGGTGGCGAACATGATCATCATGGCGATCGCCAGGCCCATATCGCCGACCCGGTTGACCACGAATGCCTTCTTGGCGGCCGTGGCCGCCGTCGGTTTGTGGTACCAGAATCCGATCAGCAGATATGAGGCCAGACCGACGCCCTCCCAGCCCAGATACAGCACCAGGTAGTTGTTCGCCAGTACCAGCAGCAGCATGGCCGCGAGGAACAGGTTCAGGTAGGCGAAGAACCGGCGGCGGCCGGGATCGTGGCTCATGTATCCGACGGAGTAGATGTGGATGAGCGAGCCGACGCCGGTGATGAGCAGGGCGAAACAGATGGACAGCTGGTCCAGTGCGAGCGCGAAGTCGACGCGCAGCCCGGCTATCGGGACCCAGCTGAACAGATCCAGTGCCACCGCGCGATCGGCGCCGGAACGGCCGAGCATCCCGAGGAAGGCGAGCACCGCCACCACGAACGAGGCCAGTGCGGTCATGGTGGCGAGCAGATGACCCCATGCGTCGGAGCGACGCCCGGTCAGCAGCAGTACGGCGGCGCCGGCCAGCGGCAGGGCGGGCAGCAACCACAGTGTTGCGGTATCCACGTCAGTGTCCTCTCGACATGTTCGGGAGCGCTGCGTGGTGACGCTGCGCTGCCTCCTCCGCGCTTGACCCGAACATGTCAGGTCCTTTCGGCATGTTCGGGAGCGCTGCGTGGTGACGCTGCGCTACCGTCTCCGTGTTTGACCCGAGCACGTCAGAACTTCAGCAGGTTGGCGTCGTCGACCGAGGTCGAGCGGCGGGCACGGAAGATGGTGACGATGATGGCCAGACCGACCACGACCTCGGCCGCGGCGACCACCATGGTGAAGAAGGCGAAGACCTGGCCGTCGAGATTCGCGTGCATCCGCGCGAAGGTGACGAACGCGAGGTTCACCGCATTGAGCATGAGCTCGATGCACATGAAGACGATGATCGCGTTACGTCGCAGCAGCACGCCCGCGGCGCCGATGGTGAACAGTAGCGCGGACAGGAACAGATAGTTCTCGGGATTCACCGGATACCTTCCTCGTCGGCCGGGCGGGTGGCGCGGGCGTCGTCGGGTCCGGGGGTGGACGCGGAGCCGACCGAGAGCACCGCCGCATCGGTGAGTGCCTGGGTGCGGCGGTGTCGCAGAATGGTCGACACCGACAGCTCCTCGAAGGATCCGTCCGGGAGCCGCGCCGGGATGTCCACCGCGTTGTGCCGGGCGTAGACACCGGGAGTGGGCAGCGGGGTGGGCCGGTGCCCGGCGTCGCGGAACCGCCGGCGCGACAGTTCCCGCTGGCCGAGTTTCGGACCGAACTTCTCCCGATGCGCCAGCAACATGGCACCGATGGTGGCGGCGATCAACAGGGCGCCGGTGAGTTCGAAGGCCCAGACGTAGCGGACGAAGATCAGTTCGGCCAACGCGCCGATCACGTCACGACCGGGGAAACCGGTGGCGGGGAATTCGATACCGGAATTGCGGACGCCGTGCGCGATACCCGTGCACAGCAGGATCCCGAAGCCGACGCCGACCACTCCGGCGGCGATCCGCTGCCCGCGCAGCGTCTCCCGCAGCGATTCCGCCGAATCGACGCCCACCAGCATCAGGACGAACAGGAACAGCATCATCACCGCGCCGGTGTACACCACGATCTGCACGACTCCGAGGAACAGCGCGTCCTGAGCGATGTAGAACACCGCCAGCGTGATCATGGTGGCCGCCAGACAGATCGCCGAGTGCACGGCCTTGGCCGCGAAGACCATACCGAGCGCGCCGAGCACCGCCAGCGGTGCGAGGATCCAGAACTGGACCGTTTCACCCGTGCCGGCCGCGGTCAGCGGGGCGGCGGCCAGCAGGGCTGTTTCGGTGCCGGTCATCGCTTGCCTCCCGGCGCGGTCTCGGCGGTGGGCCGCTGTGTCACGGGGCCCACCCGGCCGAGGTAGTAGTCGGCTTCCGTGCTACCCGGCTGCATCTCGTGCGGCGGGGCCTGCATCTCCGGCTCCAGCGGGGCGAGTAACCGGTCCTTCTCGTAGATGAGATCGGCGCGGTTGTCGTCGGTGAGTTCGTACTCGTTGGTCATCGTCAGCGCCCGGGTCGGGCATGCCTCGATGCACAGGCCGCAACCGATACAGCGCAGATAGTTGATCTGATATACCCGCCCATAGCGTTCACCGGGGGAGAAGCGCTCCTCGTCGGTATTGTCGGCGCCTTCGACGTAGATCGCGTCCGCTGGGCAGGCCCAGGCGCACAGCTCACAGCCGATGCATTTCTCCAGGCCGTCGGGATGCCGGTTGAGCTGGTGGCGTCCGTGGTAGCGCGGCGCGGTGGGGACCTTCTCCTCGGGATAGAACTCGGTATTGGGCTTCTTGAACATGGTGAGCGCGGTGACCGCGAAACCCGCCAGCGGTTCGAAGAGCCCGGGGGACGAGGTGATGGTCGAGGTCCGCTCCGGCAACGGCGGGGTCGGGAATCCCAGGAACACCTGGTTTCCCCCCGGGGTACCCGGTACAGCGCTCCCCACCGGTAGATCGTCCTCGGGACCGAACTCGGGCGCGGTGGCCGGTGCGTTTCCGGCCCGCAGGAACAGCCCGATCAGGAGCCCGGTGAGCAGCAGGCCACCGATCACCAGAATCGGGGTGCGCACGGGGTATCCCTCGAGATCGAGAACCCGCGCGGTGGCCACCACCATCACCCAGGCCAGCGAGGTCGGGATGAGCAGTTTCCAGCCCAGGCTCATGAACTGGTCGTAGCGCAGCCGCGGCAGCGTCCCGCGCAGCCAGATGAACACGAACAGGAACATCCAGACCTTGGCGGTGAACCACAGCAGCGGCCACCAGCCCGAATTCGCGCCCTCCCACAGGTTGACGGGGAACGGGGCCCGCCAGCCGCCGAGGAACATGGTGGTCGCCAGCGCCGAGACCGTCGCCATGTTCACGTACTCGGCGAGCATGAACATCGCGAACTTCAGCGAGGAGTACTCGGTGTGGAACCCGCCGACGAGCTCGCCCTCGGCCTCGGGCAGGTCGAACGGCGCCCGGTTGGTCTCCCCGACCATGGAGATGCAGTAGATGAGGAACGACGGCAACAGCAGGAATACATACCAGGTGGGCTGCTGGGCGGCGATGATGCCGGAGGTCGCCATGGTGCCACCGAGCAGGAACACCGCCCCGAAGCAGAGCGCCATGGAGATCTCGTAGGAGATCACCTGCGCGGTGGAGCGTAGCCCGCCCAGCAGGGGATAGGTGGAGCCCGAGGCCCAGCCGGCCAGCACGATCCCGTACACACCGATCGAGGTGACCGCGAGGATATAGAGAACACCGACGTGTAGATCGGTGAGCTGCAGGGCGGTTCGCTGCCCCAGGATCGAGACCTCCGGTCCGAACGGGATCACGGCGAAGGCCAGGACGGCCGAGACGACCGAGATGATCGGCGCGAGCACGAAGATGGGTTTGTCCACGATCGCGGGGACGATATCTTCCTTGAACGCCATCTTCACGCCGTCGGCGGCGCTCTGCAGCAATCCCTTGGGGCCCACGCGGTTGGGTCCGACCCGCATCTGCATCCAGGCCACGACCTTGCGTTCGATCAGCACCCCGAACAGCACGGTCAGCAGCAGGAATACGAAAATGGCGACGGCTTTTGCGGCGACCAGCCACAGCGGGTCGTGACCGAAGAGGGACAGATCAGTCATGGTCGGATACCTCCGTCCGCTGGTCGGCGCGTCGTAGGGTCACGACGTCGCCCGGTCGGGCGCCGAGATCGGTGTGGATCGAGCATCCGGGTGAGTTCATGGGAAGCCATACCACCCGGTCCGGCATGTCGGTGACGACCAGCGGCAGAGTCACGGCGCCGTGCGGGGTGGTGACGGTGATCGGATCACCCTCGGCCGCCCCCGCCTCCGCCGCGGTCGCCGCCGACAACCTGGCCACCGGCAGGCGCGCGATACCGGCCAGATTCGCTTCGCCGTCCTGCATCCGGCCCCGGTCCAGCAGCATCCGCCAGCTCGCCAGCACCGCGGTACCGGGTTCGGGGCGGACGGGCGGCGCGGCCGGCCGTCCGGGGGGTGCGACCGTGGCGCCGGTCCAGGGACCGAGACGGTCGAGTTCGGCCCGTGCGGCGGCGGTATCGGGAAGACCGAGCGTTACTCCCACTTCCGCCGCCAGACTGTGCAGCACCCGCAGATCGGACAGCGGTGCGGCGGTGCGGCGCACCGTGCTGGCGGTCAGCGCCGCGGCGAACGGACGTGGGCGGCCCTCCCAGGTGCGGAATGTGCCGGATTTCTCCATCGCCGTGGCCACCGGGAACACGACGTCGGCGTATGCGGTGACTTCACTGTGCCGCTGTTCCAGCGAGATCACGAAATCGGCGGCCCGCAGGGTGGCCCGCGCCGCGGTGGGATCGGGCAGGTCGGCGAGTTCGATACCGCCGACCACCAGCGTGCCCACCGTCGCGGTGCCGTCGAGAACCGAAGCGGTATCCCGGCCGGGAGAATCGGGCAGATCGGTGACACCCCAGATCTCGGCCACCTGCTGCCGGGCGTCGGGGTCGGTGACGGGCCGGCCCCCCGGGAGCAGACCGGGTAGCGCGCCGGCCTCCACCGCGCCGCGTTCGCCGGCCCGCCGCGGCACCCAGGCGAGCGCGGCGCCGGTATCGGCGGCGAGCCGGATCGCCGCCGACAGCGCACCGGGGGCGGTCGCCAGCCGTTCGCCGACCAGGATCACCGCGCCGGGTTCCCGCAGCAACCGCGCCGGGCCGGGTTCGGCGCCGGGTTCGATCAGCTCGGTGAGGATCCGGGCCTCGCTGCCGGGGACCGCCGGGACCAGAGTGCCGGACATCCGTTCCAGCCCGCGCGACGCGTGGGCGGCGATCGAGAACACCGGCACCCCGCCGGTCCGGGCCGCTTTACGCAGCCGCAGGTAGACGATGGGCGATTCCTCCTCCGGTTCGAACCCCGCCAGGAGCACGACCGGTGCCTTCTCCAGACTGTCGTAGGTGACGGTGCCGGTGTGCCCGGCGACCCAAGCGCCCAGGAATTCCGCTTCCTCCGCCGTCTGGGCCCGGGCTCGGAAGTCGATATTGTTGGTGCCCAGTACCGTCCGCGCGAATTTGGCGTACGCGTACGCCTCCTCCTCGGTGATCCGGCCGCCGGGCAGCACCGCCGCGTTACCCACGCCGGCGCGCAGACCGCGCGCGGCGGCCGCGAGCGCCTCGGACCACGAGCACGGTGTCAGCGCCCCGTCGGCGCCGCGCAGCAGCGGGTCGGTGATCCGATCGCGTTCACCGGTGTAGGCGAATGCCCAGCGTCCCTTGTCGCAGTTCCATTCCTCGTTGACCTCGGGATCGTCGCCGGCCAGTCGGCGTAGGACCTTTCCGCGTCGGTGGTCGGTGCGCTGGGCGCAACCGGAGGCGCAGTGCTCGCAGACATTCGGGCTGGAAACCAGGTCGAACGGGCGGGCCCGGAACCGGTAGCTGGTACCGGTGAGGGCACCGACCGGGCAGATCTGCACGGTGTTACCGGAGAAGTACGAATCGAGCGGCTCGTGCGCGGCGGTCCCGACCTGCTGTAGCGCGCCGCGATCGAGTAGCTCGATGAACGGGTCCCCGGCGATCTGCTGGGAGAAACGGGTACAGCGCGCGCACAGCACGCACCGTTCACGATCGAGCAGGACCGCGGTCGACAGTGGAATCGGTTTCGGGTACTTGCGCTTCTCCCCGTCGAAGCGGGTCTCCGCCCGTCCGGTGGACATGGCCTGATTCTGCAGCGGGCACTCCCCACCTTTGTCGCAGACCGGGCAGTCGAGCGGATGGTTGATCAGCAGCAGTTCCATCACACCCTGCTGCGCTTTCTCCGCGGCCGCGGAATCGAGCTGGGTGTGCGCCACCATGCCCTCGGTGACCGTCATGGTGCAGGAGGCCACAGGTTTTCGCTGACCTTCGACCTCCACCAGGCACTGCCGGCAGGCACCGACCGGGGCGAGTAGCGGATGATCGCAGAACCGGGGGATCTGGATACCGATCAGTTCGGCGGCGCGAATGAGCAGGGTGCCGGCCGGGACGGCGACGGTGATGCCGTCGATCGTGACGGTGACCAGGTCGGCCGGCTGTAGATCGGCGGAATCGGAACGGACGGTGGCGGTCATCGGATCCCCTCTCCGGCCGCGGATCCGGCCCAGGCGGTCGTGCGGGCCGGATCGAACGGGCAGCCGCCGTGTGTCATATGCGCGAGGTATTCGTCGCGGAAGTACTTCAGCGAGGACATGATGGGGCTGGCCGCGCCGTCGCCGAGCGCGCAGAAGGACTTGCCGTTGATGTTGTCGGCGATATCCAGAAGTTTGTCCAGGTCGGTGGGTGTGCCCTGGCCCGATTCGAGCCGGGTCAGTAGTTGGACCAGCCAGTACGTACCCTCCCGGCACGGGGTGCACTTACCGCAGGATTCGTGGGCGTAGAACTCGGTCCAGCGCAGTACCGCACGGACCACGCAGGTGGTGTCGTCGAAGATCTGCAGTGCCTTGGTACCCAGCATCGATCCCTGCGCCATCACATTCTCGTAATCCAAGGGCACATCGAGATGTTCGGCGGTGAACAGCGGGGTCGAGGAACCGCCGGGCGTCCAGAACTTCAGCTCCCGCCCCGCGCGGACCCCGCCCGCGTACCCGAGCAGTTCGCGCAGCGTGATGCCGAGCGGCGCCTCGTACTGGCCGGGCCTCGCGATATGCCCGGACAGCGAGTACAGCGTGAAACCGGGTGATTTCTCGCTGCCCATGGAGCGGAACCAGGCGGGGCCGTTGCGGATTATCGGCGGCACACTGGCGATGGATTCGACATTGTTCACCACGGTCGGGCTGGCGTACAGACCCGCGACCGCCGGGAACGGCGGGCGTAACCGGGGCTGTCCGCGCCGGCCCTCCAGCGAATCCAGCAGGGCGGTCTCCTCACCGCAGATGTAGGCGCCGGCGCCGGCATGCACGGTGAGCTCCAGATCGTAGCCGGAGCCGAGGATATCGCGGCCCAGCAGCCCGGCGGCGTAGGCGTCGGCGACCGCGGCCTGCAGCCGGCGCAGTACCGGCACCACCTCACCGCGCAGATAGATGAAGGCGTGCGCGGCGCGAATGGCATAGGCGGCGATGATCACCCCCTCGATGAGCGAATGCGGCGCCGCGAGCATGAGCGGGATGTCCTTGCAGGTGCCCGGTTCGGACTCGTCCGCGTTCACCACCAGGTAGTGCGGTTTCGTCGAGCCGTCGGGTTCGGGGCCCTGCGGTATGAAACCCCATTTCATACCGGTCGGGAACCCGGCCCCGCCGCGGCCGCGCAGCCCGGCGTCCTTGACCGTGGTGATCACCTGGTCCGGCGTCATGCCGAGCGCGATCGGCAGCGCTTCGTATCCCCGGTGGGCCCGGTAGGTGTCGAGGGTCCAGGAATTCGGCAGATTCCAGTACTTGCTGAGGACGGGCGTCAGGGTCATCGGGCACCCTCTTCGTCCGGTACCTCCGGGGCCCGCATACCCTGCTCGCGCGCGGTTTCCAGGCCGGTGAGCGTCGGGGCGCCCGGCTCTCCGTCGAGTACGCCGGGCCGGGTGTCCGGAAATCCGGCGAGTATCCGCGCGGTGTCCCGGAAGGTACACAGCGGCGCGCCGCGGGTCGGGGTGACAGTACGGCCCGCGCGGAGTGCGTCCACCAGTTCACGGGCCGATCCCGGGGTCTGGTTGTCGAAGAACTCCCAGTTCACCATGATCACCGGCGCGTAATCGCAGGCCGCGTTGCATTCGATGTGCTCGAGGGTGATCGCTCCGTCGTCGGTGGTCTCGCCGTGCGCGATCCCCAGGTGTTCGCGCAGTTCCGCGAGGATGGCATCGCCCCCGAGGACCGCGCACAGGGTGTTGGTGCAGACGCCCACGTGGTAGTCGCCGGTGGGGGTGCGCCGGTACATGGAGTAGAAGGTGGCGACGGCGGTCACCTCGGCACCGGTGAGCCCGAGCAACTCCGCGCAGAACTCGATTCCGGTACTGCTGACATAGCCCTCTTCCGACTGCACCAGGTGGAGTAGCGGTAGCAGCGCCGAGCGGGGCTGCGGGTACCGTGCGATGATCTCCTTCGCGTCCGGTTCGAGCCGGGCGCGGACATCGTCGGGGTAGGGCTGCGGCCGAACACTCAGGCGCAACAGGATCTCGCTCATCGCTTCTCCTTCGAAGCCGGTGCGTGCGGTCCACGGCGGGGGCGGAGGTCTCGCCTCATGGGAGCTCCCTCCGAGCCGGCAGAAGCCGTTCGGTGGCGGCGATATCGCCCCTCATCGGTCCACACCGCCCATCACCGGATCGATACTGGCGACGGCCGCGATCACATCGGCGACCATGCCGCCCTCACACATCGCCGCCACGGCCTGGAGGTTGGTGAAGGAGGGATCGCGATAGTGCACGCGGTAGGGCCGTGTACCGCCGTCGCTGACCATATGGACACCGAGTTCGCCGCGTGGCGACTCCACCGCCTCGTAGACCTGCCCCGGCGGCACCCGGATGCCCTCGGTGACCAGCTTGAAGTGGTGGATGAGCCCCTCCATCGACGTTCCCATGATCTTGCCGATGTGCTGTGGCGAATTGCCCAGACCGTCCGCGCCCAGCTTCAGATCCGCGGGCCAGGCGATCTTCTTGTCCGCCACCATCACCGGTCCCGGCCGCAAGCGGTCCAGGCACTGTTCGACGATCGCCAGGGACTGCTTCATCTCCTCGATCCGGATGAGGTAGCGGCCGTAGCAGTCGCAGGTGTCGGTGGTGGGGACGGTGAATTCATAGGTGTCGTACCCGCAGTAGGGCATGGCCTTGCGCAGATCGTGCGGCAGACCGGTGGAGCGCAGGACCGGGCCGGTGACGCCGAGCGCGATACAACCGGTCAGATCGAGGTAGCCGATGTTCTGGGTGCGTGCCTTGAAGATCGGGTTGTGGGTGAGCAGGTGCTCCATATCCCGCAATCGTTTCGGCATCAGCGCCAGCAGGTCGCGCACCTTGCCGACCGCGTCGCCGGGCAGGTCCTGGGCGATACCCCCGGGCCGGATGTACGCGTGGTTCATCCGCAGGCCGGTGATGTTCTCGAAGACGTCGAGGATCAGCTCGCGTTCCCGGAAGCCGAACAGCATCGGGGTCAGCGCGCCCAGTTCCATTCCCCCGGTCGCCAGCGCCACCAGATGCGAGGAGATGCGGTTGAGCTCCATCAGCAGCACCCGGATCACGGTGGCGCGCTCGGGGATGTCGTCGGTGATACCCAGCAGCCGCTCCACCCCGAGGCAGAAGGCGGTCTCGTTGAAGAAGGGGGACAGGTAGTCCATCCGGGTGACGAAGGTGACGCCCTGGGCCCAGGCGCGGAATTCGAGATTCTTCTCGATGCCGGTGTGCAGGTAGCCGATACCGCACCGGGCCTCGACGACCGTTTCACCCTCGATCTCCAGGATGAGCCGCAAAACCCCGTGCGTGGACGGATGCTGCGGGCCCATATTGACGACGATGCGTTCCTCACCCGCGCCGCGCAGGGCATCGGCGACCTCGTCCCAGTCCTGGCCGGCGACCGTCAGTACCTGTTCGGCCGGGTCCGCGCCACTGCGGCCGGCCGCCGTCGGGGCGGTGCCGGAGTCGTCGTTGTCCGGCCCGCCGGATACTCCGGGCCGGTAATCGATCTCGCTCATCAGCTGTATGCCCTCCGCTCATCGGGCGGCGGTATGCGCGCGCCCTTGTACTCGACCGGTATCCCGCCCAGCGGGTAGTCCTTGCGCTGCGGGTGACCGCGCCAGTCGTCGGGCATGGTGATGCGGGTCAGTGAGGGATGCCCGTCGAACAAGATGCCGAAGAAGTCGTAGGTCTCCCGTTCGTGCCAGTCGCAGGTCGGATACACCCGGTACAGCGACGGGATATGTGGATCGGTGTCCGGTGCGGACACCTCGAGCCGCAGCCGGCGGCCGTGCGTGATCGAATTCAGGTGATAGACCGCGCGGAGTTCCCGGCCGGATTCGTCCGGGTAGTGCACCCCGTTCACCCCGAGGCACAGTTCGAACCGCAGCCCGGGATCGTCGCGCAGCACCCGCGCCACCGCGACCAGCTGGTCGCGGTCGACGTGCAGGGTGAGCTCGCCACGGTCCACCACGACCTTCTCGATCGCGGTATCGAACGCGGGGCCGGACGCCAGGGCCGCGCGCAGCAGGTCGACCACGGTGTCGAAATAGCTCCCGTAGGGCGGTGCGCTGCCGCCCGGAAGCGCGACCCGGTGGACAAGGCGCCCATAGCCGGAGGTGTCACCGCTGCCGGAGATGCCGAACATACCCCGGCGCACCCCGATGACCTCGTCCTCGGGGCCGGTCGGCTGTTCGGGTTCCGCAGCGCGGCTGTCGGTGGAGCCCGGGCCCTCGGTGCTCATCGCAGCAGCCCTTCCATCCGGATGGTCGGGGTGGCCGCCAGCGCCGCCGCCTCGGCGGCGCGGATCGCCTCGTCCCGGTTCACCCCCATCGGGGTCGCCTGGATTTTCTCGTGCAACGCGAGGATGGCATTGAGCAGCATCTCCGGCCGCGGCGGACAGCCCGGTAGGTAGATATCGACGGGGACCACATGATCCACGCCCTGCACGATGGCGTAGTTGTTGAACATGCCACCGGAGGAGGCGCACACCCCCATCGCCAGTACCCATTTCGGTTCGGTCATCTGGTCGTAGACCTGACGGAGTACCGGCGCCATCTTCTGACTCACCCGCCCGGCCACGATCATCAGATCGGCCTGCCGCGGTGAGGCACGGAAGACCTCCATACCGAAACGCGCCGAATCGAATCTGCCACCGCCGGTGGCCATCATCTCGATCGCGCAGCAGGCCAGGCCGAAGGTGGCCGGCCACACCGACCCCTTGCGCATGTATCCCGCCATGGCTTCGACCGTGCTGAGCACGAAACCACTGGGCAGTTTCTCTTCCAAACCCATGTCCGACTACTCCCTGGATATCGGCCCGCGCCGGGCGCGGTGCGGCTGATCGGAGGTTCGCGGCTCAGTCCCAGC
This sequence comes from Nocardia grenadensis NBRC 108939, assembly GCF_001613445.1. Lineage (GTDB taxonomy): Bacteria > Actinomycetota > Actinomycetes > Mycobacteriales > Mycobacteriaceae > Nocardia > Nocardia grenadensis. The sequence goes on along the minus strand of NZ_BDCJ01000004.1, from coordinate 66,521 downwards.
TGAGGCCGCCGCGCCGCCATTCGTAGGCGTAGGCGACCGAGACATTGACGATGAACAGTGCCATCGCGGCCAGTCCGAACACCCCGAGCGCATCGATATGGACCGCCCACGGGTAGAGGAACACGATCTCGATATCGAAGATGATGAACAGCATCGCGGTGAGGTAGTACTTCACCGGAAAACGTTGGCCGGTGACATTTCCCGCGCCTCCGGCCGTCGCATGCGGGGTGGGTTCGATACCGCATTCGTAGGCCTGTAACTTGGCGCGGTTGTAGCGTTTGGGGCCGATGAGGCCGGCGATCAGGATCGAGATCACCGCGAAGGCGGCGGCGACCGCGCCGAGGACCAGTATCGGCAGTTCGGTGTTCACGACTGCGCTTCCCCTCCTTGCGAACTGGAACCCCGCGGTGGTGCCACCGGGTTCCGCGAACGGGGTCGGCGGTCGATGGGTATTCCCCACGCCGCCGGATCGTCCCCGGAATCGACACAGGGGTGGGGGAGGATCAGTCGACGCGGGTTATATGTCATCTCCCGCGCTCATGTGAGCTAAAGCACAGCCTACAACTGTCGTGGCAGGACGAACGCGGATTCGGAGATGGCTTTGATCGAATTCGCGACTGAGATTTATGAGCGAATGAACCTAATCAGCGCTCAGGCAGCCGGGCGCCGGCGCAACAGATCGACCACGATCTCGGTGAGCCGCAGTGGGTCGATCGGATGGGTGGCGACGGCTTCGGCCCGTGACCAGTTCGCCAGCCAGGCATCGTCGGCGCGCCCGGCGAGCACGACCAGCGGCGGGCAGCCGCGGATCTCGTCCTTGAGCTGTTTGGCCAGGCCCATCCCGCCCACCGGCGCGGATTCCCCGTCCAGGACGGCGAGATCGGCCGCGCCGGCATCCATCCGCTCCAATACCACCGGGGCCGTGGCCACCTCGAGGTACTCCAGCGGCGGTAGATCCGGATGCGGCCGGCGGCCGAGCGCCAGCATCACCTGACCCCGGGTGTCGGCGTCGTTGCTGTAGACCAGGACCCGCAGCACGGCGGGAGGATTCGCATCGGCCACGTTCGCATGGTACGTCCGCGACCACGGGATGCGTGGCAGCTTGGCCCAGATAGGATGCTCCGGTGACGGACGAGCTGGTCGGGGAACTCATCGATACGGTCGCCTGGGTCCTCATCGTGGACGGGCGGATACTGTGCGCACGTCCGCGCGGTAAGGACGTGTTCTATATTCCGGGCGGAAAACGGGAAGCCGGCGAATCCGACGAGCAGACGTTGCTGCGCGAGGTCACCGAGGAACTCACCGTCGCGCTGGTACCGCAGACGGTCGAGCCGGTGGGGGTCTACGAAGCGGTCGACGGCGGCGCGCGGGTCCGGATGAGCTGTTATCGGGCGGACTATCGCGGAACACTCACCGCGAGCAGTGAGATCACCGAACTCGCGTGGTTCGGCTTCGGCGACCGGTCGCGGGTGCCGCCGGTGGACCAGCTGCTGTTCGATGAGCTTCACGCGGCGGGCCACCTGGCAGCCTGACCCGGCGGGCGGAACCGGTGTGGTCCCGCCCGGGCCGGCCTACTTGGTGGTGAGATTCGGGCGGGTGGCCCGTTCGATGAGATGCTCGATCAGACTGAGCAGCACATTCTTCGCCGAGACGCGGTCGCGCGCGTCGCACAGCATGACCGGGATGGACGGGTCGAGATCGAGCGCGTCGCGGACCTCGTCGATCGTGTACCGCGGCGCCCCGTCGAAACAGTTCACCGCGATCAGGAAGGGCAGGCCGCGCCGCTCGAAATAGTCGATGGCGGCGAAGGAATTCCCCAACCGGCGGGTATCCGCAAGGACCACCGCGCCCAGCGCGCCCCGAGCGAGTTCGTCCCACAGGAACCAGAAGCGATCCTGGCCCGGGGTGCCGAACAAGTAGAGCACCAGGTCCTTGTCGATGGTGATCCGGCCGAAGTCCAATGCCACCGTCGTAGTGGTCTTGGACTCGACACCGGACAGATCATCGATGCCGGTACTGAGTTCGGTGATCATCTCCTCGGTGCGTAGCGGCGGGATCTCGCTGATCGAGGCCACCATCGTGGTCTTGCCGACGCCGAAGCCACCGGCGATGAGGACCTTCACCGACGCAGCAAGAGCCGGAGCCCCGGGGTCCATCCGGGCAGGGTCAAATTTTTCGGATTCCATCCAGTACCGCTCGCAATATGTTGAAGTCGCCGGGACCGGACTCCATCTGCACTGGAGCCCGGAAGATCAGATGGCCGTCACCGATCAGATCTCCGACGAGAATCTTGGTCACCGCCAGCGGCAGTTTCAAGGCGGCTGCCACCTCCGCCACGGTTTGTGCTTCCGTGCACAGGTGCACGATATCGGTGTACTCGGGTTCGATCCGGCGCAACGGCGGGGCACCACGAGCTTTGACCACGACGGTGAGCATATCCAGATCGTGTCCCGCGCCCACAGTGCGACCCTTGGTGATGGCGTACGGCCGCACCAGAGGTCCGGCGTCGTCGTCGAACCAGGGTTCTCGTGGCCCGGTCATACCCGCATACCCGTCATGGCGCCGTTGCTGTTTCCGCGGTTACCGAGGCTCGGCCCCGGTCCCGCCGCGGGAGCCGGTCGACAGATGGCTGCCGACCCGCTGGACGGTGAGGTTCATCTCGTAGGCCACCATGCCGAGGTTCGCGTCCGCGGCGGCCTGTACGGCGATGCATGCGTTGTCACCGGCCGAGGTGACGAACAGTACGGCGCGATCGAGTTCGATCACCGCCTGCCGTACGGCACCACCGTCGAATCGCGCGCCGGCGCTGCGGGCCAGGCCGTGCAGGGTGGACGACATCGCGGCGAAATGCTCGGCCTCGGTGCGATCCATTTTCGAGGAGTGGCCCAGCAGCATGCCGTCGGTGGACAGTACGACCGCGAGGCGGACTCCCGCGAGTCGCTCGACCAGGTCGTCGAGCAGCCAGTTCAGGTCACCTTGTGTGGAAGTGGACACTTAGCCTTCCTGTTCATCCGGGGATGCGCCATCCGCCGTCGGGTTCCCGGCGGCGGCTTCTGCGGCGGGCAATGGCTTGCGGCCCTGCCGGGTGCCGTTTTCGATCGCCGACATCAGATCCCTGGCCTGTTCGGCCGAGCGTGGCCGCGCCGTTGCGACCGTCCGATCGGCGTCCGAAACTTCCGGTCGCGGTGCGACTTTAGCCTGCCTGCTACGGCGGGGTAAAGCCGGACGACCGTCGGCCAGCAGGGTCGGTTCGGCGGTGGTCTCCGTGGCTTCGGGGCGGGCGACCGGCACCGTGTCGGGTGTACCGGTCGCCGCGGCGCCGGCCTGCTCGGCGGCCTGCTCGGTGTGGTGGGGCCGGTCGGCGAGCAGTGTCGCGATGGTGGAACTCTCGGGGAGGGGGCCGGTGTGGGTCTCCGTGCCGGCCTCGGGCCCCGCAGCCGGGGCACGGGGCAGCCCGGTCAGCGGTGTGGTCTCCTCGGCGGGATCGGTCAGCAGCGTCGCGGGCACGATGACCACCGCCCGGACACCGCCGTATTCGGATTCCCACAGCCGCACCGCGACACCGTGGCGGGCCGCCAGCTGCGCGACGACGAAGATACCCAGCCGCGAATCCTTCTGCAGGGACGCGACCTCGAAGTTCGGTGGGTTCTCCAGGAGTTCGTTGAGGCGGTCTCGATCCTCCGCCGAGATGCCCATGCCCTGATCGGTGATCTCCACGGCCACACCCTTGCCGATCACCGAACCGGTGACCTGCACCCGCGACTGCGGCGGGGAGAACGAGGTGGCGTTGTCGACGAGTTCGGCGAGCAGATGGATGAGGTCGCCGACGGCGTTACCGGCGATCCGGAGTTCGGGGAGCCGGGCCAGCCGTACCCGGGTGTAGTCCTGGGTTTCCCCCACCGCGCTGCGTACCAGGTCTACCAGCGGTACGGGGGCTCGCCACTGGCGGCCCGGTTTCCCGCCACCGAGGATGGTGAGGTTCTCGGCGTTGCGGCGTTCCCGGGTGGCCAGATGGTCGAGTTTGAACAGGATGTCCAGCATGGCCGGGTCTTCTTCGCGCCGTTCGGCGTCGTCGAGGATCTCCAGTTGTTTGTGGACCACGATCTGGCTGCGGTGGGCGATGTTGAGGAAGATCGCCTTCACACCCTCCTGGGTGCGTGCCTCGGTGATCGCGGCATTGACCGCCACGGCATGCGCGTGTTCGAAGGCAGTGGCCACCGCGCCGAGTTCGTCCCGGCCGAAGTCGAGCTTCGCGGCGGCCGCGGTTTCGTCGACGTCCTCCCCGGCGCGCAGGCGTTCGAGCATATCGGGCAGGCGTTCGTCGGCGAGGGCCAGCGTATGGTCGCGCAACCGCACCAGGCGGTGGATGAACCGATTGGCCAGGACCAGCGAAACCCCGAACGCCGCCGCGGACACCACCAGGACCGCCAGGCCGATCAACAGTGACTGATTGGTGGTGCGGGCCGCCGCGTCCAGCGACAACTCCTGCATCAGCTGGTTCTGGCCGTCCCAGAGATCCAGCATCTCCTGGTTGACGTGGTCGGCTGCCGCCTGCCAGGCCGTCAGCTGCCCGGGAGAGAGCGCGGCTGCGGTGCCCTCGGCCCCGCCGACGCTGCGGGCGATGAGTGTGTTCTCGGTGCGGGCCAGCAGTCGCCATTCCGCACTGTCCATCAGGGTGCGCACCCGCTCGCCGATCTCCGGATCCAGCTGGGTGGCCAGCAGGGCGGTTTCGGTGTGGTAGAAGCCCGTCTGCTGGACGAATTCGTCGGGCAGCGCGACCGGGTTGCCGGTGCGCAGCGCCGCGCCGGCCAGGGCGTGGCTACGCGAAGCCGCTTCCAGCGCGTGCATGATGCGCGACACCAGTCCCAGCTGGGTGACCGCTTCCGGGTCCTGCTCGAAGGTGTGCGACAGCTGGGCGCCGGTGTTGAAGGCGTCGAGAACGCGGACGTAGAAGGTATAGGCGTCACCGGTCGGCACCGCGCGGGAGTCGACCGCGGTGCGGATATTGCCGAGCTGCTGGGTAAGCGTGGTGAACGAGCCGACATCGTCGGTGATCTCCGCCGGCTGCAGTTCCCGGATCCGCTGCGCTCCGGCGACCAGATCGCGGAGGGCCTGTTCGGTGTCGGGCCGGACGGCGGCGAGGGCGGCGGCCGCGGTGGGATCTCCGGCGAGATGTGCAAGCGTGAGGCGGCGCTCGTTCTGGACCACCTCGTATACATTGCGAGTGGGACCCGATACCTCCCGTAACGCCTCGGTCACCTGCCGGTTGTGTTGTCCCTGGTCGATCAGATAGCCCGTCGCACCCACACCGGCCACCAACAGGGTCAGACTCGGGATGAGCGCGATGGCCAGGATCCGGGCGCGGACACCGAGCCTCGCTCTGAACATCGCCACAAGTTAACCGTTCGACCGGTTTCCTGCACATCGAATCCCATTGAACAGGACTCACTTTGACACCGAACCCGGCATATGCGGCGTGGCGGCGGCGCCGCCGACCGGGACACGGTGGGTAGATTTGTCTTCACCTCGCGAATACCGACAGGTAGGAGGCGTGATGCCCGTACCGGAACCCGAAGTCTTCGACCGGTTGCGCACTCTGGTCGCGATCGACGCTGCCGCAGCCCGCCCACCTCGGACGATCGACGAGGTCTTCACCGGCAAATCGCTGGGCTCGGTGCCGGTCGGCACGGCCGAGGATGTCGCCGCGGCCGTCGCCCGCGCCCGCGTGGCGCAGTCCCACTGGGCGGCCCGCCCGGCGCGGGAACGCGCCCGGGTGCTTCACCGCTACCGGTCCCTGGTCGTGGCGCAGCGGACGGCGCTGATGGATGTGATCCAGGCGGAGACGGGTAAGGCGCGCTGGGCGGCGCAGGAAGAGGTCATGGGGCTGATGTTCGCCGCGCGATATTTCGCGCGCGTGGCGCCCGCACTACTGGATCAGCGGCGGGTGCCCGGTGCCTTCCCGGTGCTGAACCGCGCCTTCGTCGATGTCCGGCCCAAGGGGGTCGTCGCGGTGATCGCGCCCTGGAATTATCCGCTGGTGCTCTCCCTGGGCGATGCGATTCCGGCGCTGCTGGCGGGCAACGCGGTGGTCCTCAAACCCGACAGTTCGACGCCGTTCTCCGCGCTCGCCGGCGCCGAACTGCTCTACCGTGCCGGGCTGCCCCGGGATCTACTCGCGGTGGTCACCGGCCCCGGCCCGGTAGTCGGCGAGGCGATGGTGGACTGCTGTGACTATCTGATGTTCACCGGTTCCTCGGCCACCGGGCGGACGCTTGCCCAGCGATGTGGCGCGCGGCTCATCGGGTTCTCCGCCGAACTGGGCGGTAAGAATCCGATGATCGTCACCGAAGATGCCGATATCGACCGTGCGGCGCGGGCGGCCGTCCGCGCGTGTTTCTCCAATGCCGGCCAGTTGTGCATCTCCATCGAACGGATCTACGTACAGCGCGCGGTGGCCGAGGAGTTCACCGCGAAGTTCACGGCCGCCGTATCGGCCGCACGGCTCGGTGCCGCCTACGACAACTCGATGGATATCGGCTCGCTCATCTCCGCGACACAGTTGCGCACCGTGACCGACCATCTCGCCGACGCCGTGGCCAAGGGCGCCGAAGTACGCGTCGGAGGTGAGGCGCGACCCGATATCGGCCCACTGTTCTTCGAACCGACGGTCCTCACCGGGGTCACCGAGGAGATGGTCTGCGCGCGCGAGGAAACCTTCGGGCCGTTGGTCTCGATCTATCCGGTCGATTCCGTGGCCGAGGCGGTGGCAGCGGCCGATGACACCGAATATGGGTTGCACGCGAGCGTCTGGGCCGGCGGTCTCGCCGAAGGTGAGCGGATCGCGCGGTTGTTGAAGACCGGCACCGTCTGTGTGAACGAGGGATACGCGCCGGCCTGGGGGACGACCGCGGCGCCGATGGGCGGGACCGGGATCTCCGGTGTGGGCCGTCGGCACGGGCCCGAGGGACTGCTCAAATACACCGAACCGCAATCGGTGGTCTCGACCCGCTTCCTGAACCTCGACCCGCCGCCACTGGTCCCCCGGGACCTGTGGCAGCGGGTGCTGATGACGTTCGCCCGGTCGCTGCGGTTTCTGCCCGGCCGCTGAGGCGCGGTCAGGTCGCGCCGCCGTGGCCGCCGCGTTTTCGACCGTCGAGCGCGGCGGCTTCCGCGGCACTGAGCCGGCGGGCGCGGAGTAGGAAGATCGCGGCCTCCTCCGGCGGCGATCCGCCGTCCGGGTCACCGCTCGGAGCCGGACCGGCGTCGGCGGGAACGTCCACGGTGAGATGTTCGCGCTCGAAACGTGTGTACGCCTCCGCGCTCATCCACAGTTCGGTGTGCCAGGCGAGGCGGCCGAACAGAGTATCGCCCTCGGCGGCGCGGAAATCGCGTATCGGTAGCCAATCCGGTCGTGGATCGGTGGAATCGCGGTGCGGGAGATACAGCAGGATGGGCCCGTGCTGTTCGATCAACTCGCGTAACGCGTTGCGGGCCCGATCGGTGACTGCGACCCGGTCGCTGCGATACGCCATCAGCAGTTCCGTGCCGTGCCGTGGCACCGCGGTGGCGTTAACGAATCGGTCCGATAGAACATCTCGCTCCCTTGTGCATCGTCGCCGTCCCCGGATCGGACGGTCCGGGGATTCGATACACCCGCCGTCCGAGATACCGGCTCATCGCGGCCGGCACTTTTGCGAACACATTCTTGCGTATTGCAGTCGCCGGGGCGAGCGGGTGTCCCTGTTCGTCCGAAAACGCTTGTGGTATAACCCTCTGTGCTCGTAGGCTCGGCACGACTATGCGGCAGGGTCGCCCGGGCGGGCCCGCTCCGATATCTCGGAAACCGATGCGGCCCAGCTCATTTGCGGATGAAGATTCCCGCGATATCGGCCCGTTCGATCGGGGTGTCGGCGTTGGCCTGCACACCGCAGAGCGCGTTGACCGCCGCCATGGACAGATCCACGTTCGTGCCGCTCGGTTCCGCGCCCTGCTGTTCCTCGAGCGCCTTGGTGATGGTGACGCGCTGGGTCTTCTGGTCCTGCTCCACGTACTCGCGGCACGGGGTATCGCCGCCCTTGTTCATGGCCCGTTCGATTTCGGTACAGCCGGCCAGTGTGAGCACGGCGACCGCGATCAGCAGGCCCGTGCGGGCTTTCGTGGTGTTCATCGACAACAATCCTCCTGGTCGGCTCGGGTCGCGCGCGGTGCGGACCCGGGTCCACTTCACTCTATGCCGGGCTTACCCGCCAACGCGGCGGGTAAGCGGCGAGGACGCGGTCGCTGTGGATCCCGCCGGTTGGACCGCGGTCGACCGGCTCGGGCCGGGTCACTGCGGCGGGGGACGGGCGGTGCTCCGGGGTCGGCGCCGAGGAATCCGGGAATGCCGTCGACCACCGAATCGACCAGGGCCGCTGCGGTCGTACCGAACAGGGTGCCGCGCTTGTCCAACTGGCCGTCGAGCCACAACGACGCCAGACCGTGTCCGAGCGCCCAGAGTGTGAGGGTGGTCGGTTCGGCGCGCTCCGGCGGTAGTGCATCGGCGGTCACGCAGTCCTCGACCGTGGCGGCCAGTACGCCGAAGGCGGCTTCGCCGGCCGCGCGGGTAGCGGGGCGTGCCGGACCCGGGCGGGCCGGATTCGGTCCGAGTGGGCGCCGGGTGCCGGCGGCCGGGGTGTGAGGAGGCCGGGATGCTGGTAGCGACATTGCTGATCACCCTGGGTGCGCTGGGGCGCCGGTGGCGCAACGGCCGCACGTCGGGGAAGGGTGCATCGGCCCGGCCGGAGGAGGGATTCCGATGGCGGAATGCGCGGGCCGCAGTGCCGATCGCGCTCACCTCGGTGGGTGCTATCACGACCGCGGTGGCGGTGGTCTGCTGCTGAGAGTTCTGCCGAATGCCGAGTCGGCCTCGGCGGCAGCGGGATTCGATCGTGCGGGGAGTTCGTTGTGCCGGGTCCGGCGCGCGGCGGGAAGTGTGGAACTCGTCTCCGGGCGCCGCGGTAGCCATGCCGATATGGAAGAAATATGTTTTAGATCACACCCGGACTCCGGTGGGAAGGTTCGGGCCTTCGGCTCCGGAAGTCGCGGCGGCCGGGACTCATGGGGTCGGCGTGCGTACCCGACGCGTGACCGGGAATTTGTCAAGTACTCTCGGTTACATGTAAAGGGTGGGTCTGTCATGATCGGCGACGCCCCGGGCACGAGCAGACGAGGAACGCAATGACGCGGCATGTCGACGTACTGATAATCGGAGCCGGCCTCTCCGGTATCGATGTGGCCTGTCACCTGGAGAAGGAGAACACCGGGCGCAGCTATGCGATCCTGGAGCGCCGCACCGCCGTCGGCGGCACCTGGGACCTGTTCCGCTATCCGGGAATCCGTTCCGACTCCGATATGTACTCCTTCGGCTACGGTTTCCGCCCCTGGCGTGGTACCCGCATGCTCGCCGACGGCGCCGGTATCCGGCGCTATATCGCCGAGACCGCCGATGAATACGGCGTGACACCGAAGATCCGGTTCGGCCGCAGGGTGGTTTCGGCGAGCTGGTCCGGCTCCGACAATCGGTGGACGGTTCGAGTGCTCGAGGAAGCGACGGGTGCCGAGGAGATCTGGACCGGTACCTTTCTGGTGGGGGCTACCGGTTACTACGACTACGACAACGGCCACCGGCCGTCCTTTCCCGGCGAGGACGCATTCACCGGGCGGATCGTACATCCCCAGCACTGGCCCGACGACCTGGACTACCGGGACAAGAAGGTGGTCGTGATCGGCAGCGGCGCCACCGCGATCACGCTGGTGCCGGCCATGGTGGGCGAGGCCGCCCATGTGACCATGCTGCAGCGATCACCCACCTATATCGCCTCCATCCCGGGTGAGGACCCGGTGGCGGTCGGGATGACGAAGGCCGGATCCCCCGCCGGGCTCACCTATCAGGTCGGGCGCGCCCGCAATATCGCGGTGCAGCAGGCCGGCTACCAGCTGTCGCGGCGCCAACCGAAGCTGGCCCGGCAGATGTTCCTGAAATGGGTCCGGATGGCGGTCGGCCCCGCGGTGGACATGCGGCATTTCACCCCGGGATACGCGCCGTGGGATCAGCGCCTGTGTGTCGTACCCGACGGCGACCTGTTCAAGGCTCTGCGGCGCGGCGACGCCTCGGTGGTCACCGACACCATCGAGACCTTCACGGAAAGAGGCATCCGGGTTTCCTCGGGCGAGGAGATCGAAGCCGATATCGTCATCACCGCCACCGGGCTGACCATCCAGATCCTGGGCGGTATGGCGCTCGACGTGGACGGTGAACCGGTGGTCACCCGGGACCGGGTCATGTACAAGGGGTCGCTGCTCGACGGCGTGCCGAACGCGCTGATGGTCCTCGGATACACGAACGCCTCCTGGACACTCAAGGCCGATCTGGCCGCCGAGTACTTCTGCCGCGTACTGAACCGGATGCGCGACAAGGGGTACACCCGGTTCGTGGCTCGGGCCGCGGAGTCCGATCGCTCCGAGGCCTCGGTGATGGGCGGGGCGCTGAGTTCCGGGTACATCCAACGCGGTGACGCGGTGATGCCGCGGCAGGGGACCGGCGGCCCGTGGAAGGTGGTCAACAGCTACTTCCGCGACCGTTCCTACCTGCGCAAGAGCCCGATCGAGGACGGCATCCTGACCTTCACCGACCGCGACGGGGCCGAGACCACGCGCTCCGGGGGCCGGACGCGCGGCGCGGCGAGCCGCCTTCCGCTCATCGGTAGCCGGTCCGCCTGAGCCGGCCCGGCCGGCCGCCGGAGGTCATCCGGACCGTGGGAGGGAAGATTCCGGGCCGCACCGCCGATGACGGGAGCCGGTCGGGGGTCGGTGCTCTGGTACGGGAACGGCGGCGGCCGACCGGCCGGCTCCGGCGGTGGGTACCTCGGCTCGGTATCGGCCCACAGTGCGGCCGACCGTGGTGGCTTCGGGCCGGAGACGAGCCCGTAGGCGGGCGGTCCGAGAGATATCGGGCGCTCGCTGGGTAGTTTGATCTCATGACAGAGCGGTTGGTGGTCGTCGGTGGGGACGCGACCGGAATGTCGGCGGCCGCCCAGGCCCGGCGTCACCGGGATGTGTCGGACCTCGAGATCGTGGTGTTCGAACGCGGGCACTTCACCTCGTACTCGGCCTGCGGTATCCCGTACTGGGTGGGTGGCCATGTGCGGGAGCGCGATCACCTGATCGCCCGGACCCCCGAGGAACACCGGGCACGCGGAATCGATGTGCGCCTGCGCCACGAAGTTGTCGAACTCGATGTGGCCGGGGGCCGGGTGCGCAGCCGGGAACTGGCTACCGGTACCGAAACCTGGACCGGCTACGACCACCTCGTCCTGGCGACCGGGGCGCGCCCGATCCGGCCGGCGCTGCCCGGGATCGACGCGCCCGGAGTGCACGGTGTCCAGACCCTGGACGACGGCGAGGCGCTCATCGCGGCATTGGCGGCCGGTACCGGACGGCGGGCGGTGGTGGTGGGGGCCGGATACATCGGGGTCGAGATGGCCGAGGCACTGATCCGGCGCGGTTACGAGGTCACCATCGTGCACAGCGGCGCGCAGCCGATGTCCACTCTGGACCCGGATATGGGTGTGCTGGTACGCGAGGCGCTCCGGGGCCTGGACGTGAATGTGGCCGGGAACAGCGAGGTCACCGAGATCCGCACCGGAGACGACGGCCGCGTCCGGGCGGTGTTCGCCGCCGGTCGCGAACACCCGGCGGATGTGGTGGTTCTCGGGATCGGGGTGCTGCCCGAAACGACACTGGCCGCCGCGGCCGGGCTACCGATCGGGAACCACGGCGGGCTGCTCACCGATTCGGCCATGCGCGTGACGGGGTACGACAACCTCTGGGCCGGTGGAGACTGTGTCGAGGTGCTGGACCTGGTCTCGGGTATGCGCAGGCATATCGCGCTGGGGACGCACGCGAACAAGCACGGTCAGATCATCGGCGCCAATATCGGCGGCGGATACGCGACCTTTCCCGGTGTCGTCGGCACGGCCGTCAGCAAGGTCTGCGATCTGGAGGTGGCGCGAACGGGGCTGCGGGAGAGAGACGCCCGTGCCGTGGGTCTGCAGTACGTCACCGCGACCGTCGAATCCACCAGTCGCGCCGGATATCTCCCGGACGCGCCCGTGATGACGGTGAAGATGCTGGCGGAACGGCTCAGTGGCCGGCTGCTCGGGGTGCAGATCGTGGGCCGGGAAGGGGCGGGCAAACGGGTCGATATCGCGGCCGTGGCGCTGACCGCGGGAATGACGGTGGCGCAGATGACCACACTCGATCTCGGTTATGCGCCACCTTTCTCGCCGGTCTGGGATCCGGTGCTGGTGGCGGCGCGCAAAGCGGTACGAGCGGTGCGGGAGCGCGGGTGAACTCACTCATCGGCGTACCGCGTACTATCGTCGATCGTCAGTACGGAACGGGCGAACGAAGGGGGACGGTGTGCGGACCCGATATATCTGGTTCGTCCGGATCGGCGAGCACCGGAAATTACTCATGAATGTGGCGGCCGGATGAACCCTGACGCGAACACCGGAGACGCCGACCCGGCGGAGATTCTCGACGCGGTGACCGAGCCGGTGCCGCGGGTGCGGGAAACGTTCGACACCCGTCGCCGCGCCGCCGCCGCGGAAGCGACCGTGCCGCGGCAGTCACTGGCCTCGGGCATCCACCGGGTCGCCCTGCCGGACGACGAACTCGCCGAAGTGGTGTGCGTGAACTGCGGGACGCAGAGCCGGGGCCCGCGCTGTCCCACCTGCGAGCATCCGCATCGTGTCCAGGACCGGTTCGAGGCCGATCTGGGTGTCGCCGCTCTGGTCACCGACCGCGGAATCCTGCACGCGCGCAACGAGGATGCCGTGGCCGCCGCGGTGGTACCGGATGACAACGGGAAGCCCGGGACGATTGTGCTGGTGGTTTGCGACGGAGTCTCCTCCTCACCGGATCCGCAGGCCGCCTCGGGCACTGCTGTGCGCACCGGGGTCGATGCGTGTGTGTCCGCGCTGGCCGGTGACAGAACGGCCGAGGAGGCCACCGCCGCGGGGATGGCGGCGGCCTCGGAAGCGGTGCGCAATCTGGTCGGCCCCGACGGTGACGCACCGTCGTGCACCTATGTCTCGGCGATCGTGCGCACCGAAACCGGGGGCCATATCTCGATCACCGTCTCGAATATCGGCGACAGCCGTGCCTACTGGCTGGCGGCCGGCGAGCCCGCGGCCGGACAACCGGCCCGACCGGGTCATCCGGAGGTGCTGGCCGGGGCGCAGAAGCTCACCCTGGACGATTCGTGGGCGCAGACGCTGGTGGAAGCCGGCGCCATGGACGAGAAGGCCGCCATGGCCGATCCTCGGGCGCACACCCTGATGCGTTGGCTGGGAGCCGACGCCGGGCAGCAGCCGTGGTCCGCGGACAGTATCCGTACCTACTACGTGGATACGCCCGGATCGCTCCTGCTGTGCACCGACGGACTGTGGAACTATCTACCGGGCGCGGCCGATCTGGCGCGGCGCGTGCTCGGCGTGCCGATCACCGAAGGCGCGCGGGCGCTCGTAGACTACGCCGTCGTCTGTGGTGGCAGCGATAACATCACAGTCGCGCTGACCCCGATTCCCGCCGCCGGATGATCTGTCGGCCGGTCTCGGCGAATCTCGGGCAACATGGTGAACCGGTCGCTGCGGCGGCGGCTCGGCGGAGAACCGGACGGCGGGCACAACGGACATCTCGGTGTCCGCTGTGTTTGCAATAGTGCGAAGCCGGGTAAAAGAGGGAAAGCCGGTGCGGCTACCGAGGTCGCGTCGGGAGAGTTCGCACGCACCTACCGCAAGGAGGTTCGTCATGAAGGGTGGCCTGTCCGCCGCTCCCGGAACAACCATGGTCACCACGAATCATGAGGTCATCCGCCAGTGGGCCCGGCGGCGCGGTGCGAACCCGGCGACGACACCCGGCAGTCAGTACGGCGGTGAGGTGGGGGTCCTGCGGCTGGATTTCCCGCACTACGGTGGTGCGGTATTGCAGCCGGTCAGCTGGGCGGACTGGTTCGCAACCTTCGACGCCCGGAAACTGAACTTCCGATACCAGGAGATGCGTCCCGACGGCACGCCCAGCAATTTCTTCCGCTTGGAACGGTCCGGCGAGATCTGAACGTGAGGCATTTCACTTTGGGGGTTTACCCGGCAGGCCTTCTGGCTATTCGTATAACCGAAAGGTTGCTCGAGTAAGCTGAGTAGCGGGCTGTCGCGTCGGCACGGGGATGCGAAACCCCGCGCCGCGGCACGCACGTGTGTCTGCAAGGGATTGAATATTGAGCGCGAACCTGATGATCGTGGAAGACGGCGAGCGGGTCCGAGGTGCTGTGCGTCCGGCCGTGCCGAACGAGGGCTACGACGTCGCGACGGCCGAGGAAGCCGAGGCCGCGCTCACTCCGTGCGCGACCGGTGTCTCCGGCGTGCTCATTGTCGACCCTGGGCCCGGCGGTGGAGCCGACCGGGATCTGTCCGATTCGCGAATCGTGGCCGCCGTCGGTGGCCTCGGTCATCTGCTGGACGTCCAGCGCTAGCTCATGGGCAGCGCGACGAGCGCAACTCGTATCGGTCTCGGTACGGGCCGCTGGATGCTGCGCGGCCGGATATGCCCCGCTGTCCCGTCGCCCTCCGACTCGGCGGCGCCCGGACGGGAACGCGCCGGCCGGGCGGAGCCGCTCTCCGGTGACCTGCGCCACGAACTGCGCACCCCCCTGACCGCGCCGGCCACCGCGATGGGTGTACTGGATCGGTATTGCGAGGACGGTGCGCGGCGTGCACGCCCGGCGCCGCACCGGGTGAGCCCGGAAGCCGGCGATCCGGGCCGGTTGCGTCTGGATTCGCCGAGAGCGATCGTGCGCGGAGGCCGCCGCGGCGTCTGCTCCGTGGTGGGCACCCGCCCGGTCGCGGCGGGGCGGCGGCCGTATACCCCGGCGGGATGGAATGTGAGGAGCGCCCCGCCGAATCGTGCGTTTCGTTCTCCGGATTCCGGTTATTCAACGAGAGGGGCCCACGTAACACGCCTGTAACACGACCGTAAAGAGCTCGACCAGTCGCCTCGGAGTTATTTCGTGAGCCTGGGAAAGTACTGCACGCAGACATCGGAGTTGTATGTCTTTACAAACTGAGTCCACGCAGACCGCCGGCGCCGCCGGCAACGGCTCGGCCACTTCGTCCGCCGCCACCGATGCGGAGCCCGCCAGTACCGGTGTGGTCCTGCGGGCACCGCGGATCACCGACGCCGCGCGGCTGTGGCAGATCGCCGACGAGTCGCAAGTATTGGATGTCAATTCGAGCTACGCCTACCTGCTGTGGTGTCGCGATTTCGCCGCCAGTTCGGTAGTCGTCGAGAGCGAAGGCCGAGTCGTCGGATTCGTGACCGGCTATGTACGACCCGAAGCGCCCGGCACCCTGTTCGTATGGCAGGTCGCCGTGGACGCCGACCAGCGTGGCCGTGGCCTGGGGGTCGCCATGCTGGACTGGCTGGTATCCACCGTCACCGCGCCCGGCCATCCGGTCGGCGGCGCCGTCGAGGCGCTGGAGACCACCGTATCCCCCGACAATCCCGCCTCGATCGCCATGTTCGCGTCGCTGGCCCGCCGCCGCGGTGCCGAAATGGTACGCAGCGAGCTGTTCGAGCCGGATGTTTTCCCGGACAGCCATGCTGCCGAGGACCTCTACCACATTTCCCCGATCGCCCGTAAAACCGAAAGGGATCACTCATGATTGCCGCCGAAACGACGATCTTCGACGAAATCGAATCGAATGTCCGCGGTTACTGCCGCTCCTGGCCGACAGTCTTCGAGACCGCGCAGGGCGCATGGCTGCGAGATGAGTCCGGTAAAGATTTTCTCGATTTCTTCGCCGGGGCGGGCGCGCTCAACTACGGGCACAACAACCCGGTGTTGAAATCGGCGCTGGTCGACTACATTGCCGGCGACGGAATCACGCACGGCCTCGATATGTCGACGATCGCCAAGCGCAAACTACTCGAAACCGTTCGCGATACCCTGCTGGCCCCCCGCGGCCTGGACTACAAGGTCCAGTTCCCCGGGCCGACGGGTGCGAACGCGGTCGAGGCCGCGCTCAAGCTGGCCCGCAAGGTGACCGGTCGCCAGACCATCATGAGCTTCACCAACGCGTTCCACGGGATGACGCTGGGCGCACTGTCGGTGACCGGTAACGCCATGAAGCGCGCGGGCGCCGGCGTCCCGCTCAACCATGCCACCCCGATGCCGTACGACGGCTACTTCGACGGCGCCACCGCCGACTTCTTGTGGATGGAACGGGTGCTCGACGATTCGTCATCGGGTATGGACCGGCCGGCCGCCGTCATCGTGGAAACCGTGCAGGGTGAAGGCGGCGTCAATCTGGCGCGCGACGAATGGCTGCGCCACCTGGCCTCATTGTGCGCCGCGCGTGGCATCCTGCTCATCGTCGACGACGTCCAGATGGGTTGCGGCCGGACCGGCCCGTTCTTCTCCTTCGAATCGGCCGGTATCACCCCCGATATCGTGACGCTGTCCAAGTCGGTCGGCGGTTACGGCCTGCCGATGGCACTGGTGCTGTTCAAGCCCGAGCACGATGTGTGGTCACCCGGCGAGCACAACGGCACCTTCCGCGGTAACAATCCATCTTTCGTGACCGCGCAGGTGGCGCTCGAGCATTTCTGGTCCGATGATGTATTGGAGAAGTCCACCCTCGCCAAGGGTAAGCGGGTGGCCACGGCGCTCGAGGAGATCGCCGGGGCCGTCCCGGGGGTGTCCACTCGGGGCCGTGGCCTCGTGCACGGGCTGGTCTTCGACGACGCCTCACAGGCCGGGAAGGTCTGCCAGGTCGCGTTCGAGCGTGGCCTGCTGGCCGAAACCTCGGGTGCGTCCGACGAAGTCGTGAAACTGCTTCCGCCGCTGACCATCGCCGAGGACGAACTCGACCAGGGTCTGCACATTCTGAGCGACGCCGTCGAGACCGTTTGCAGCTGAAAGGAAACAACCGATGATCGTGCGCACCACCGAGGAGATCACCGGCACACACCGCGATGTCGGCGCCGAGAGCTGGCGGAGCAAGCGGATCGTGCTGGGCGGTGATGGGGTCGGGTTCTCGTTCCACGAGACCACCATCGAAGCCGGCACCTCTCACGTCTTCCACTATCAGAACCATGTGGAAGCGGTCTGGCTGGTCGAGGGTGAAGGCACCCTCCACGACCTGACCAACGACCGCACCTACGACCTCGCCCCAGGCACCATGTATCTGCTCAACGGGCACGAGAAGCACGAGGTGCGGACCCGGACACGGATGCGGATGCTGTGCGTGTTCAATCCCCCTGTCACGGGGCAGGAGGTGCATGACGAGAACGGCGTTTATCCATTGATCGCCGTTCCGGCCGACTGAGAGGAAGGACGAACGACGTTGGTAGACAATCGGATCGATCGCTATCCGACCAGAACCGCCGAGCGTCTGCCGCTGCAGGAGCGGCACGACGCGACTGTGTGGGGCCGGATCGGCAACGCGGAGTTGGCTGCGTTCGATACCGACGGTTTCGCGATCATGGACCGCTTGCTGGCCCCCGAGGAGGTTGCCGAGTACGCCGCCGAGATCGACCGGCTGGCAGGCGATCCGGATCTGCGGGGTGACGACCGGCTCGTCGTGGAGAAATCGTCGCAGCAGGTGCGCTCGGTATTCGAGGTGCACAAACTGAGTCCGGCGGTGGCGGAGCTGGTGCGGGAATCGCGGGTCGTGGACCTGGCCCGGCAGGTACTGGGATCGGATGTGTACATCCACCAGAGCCGGGTCAACTACCTGCCCGGATTCGGCACCGGTTTTTACTGGCATTCCGATTTCGAGACCTGGCACGCCGAGGACGGCATGCCCGCGCCTCGGGCGGTGAGCCTGTCCATCGCGTTGACCGACAACTACCCGTACAACGGCAGCCTGATGGTGATGCCGGGGTCGCACCGGACATTCGTGCCCTGCCAGGGCGCGACGCCGGCGGACAACTATCGGGAGTCGTTGCGTGAGCAGGAGACCGGAGTGCCGACCAAGGCCGATATCACCGACCTGGCCCATAAATACGGGATAACCCAGTTCACCGGTGCGGCCGGTTCGGCGCTGCTGTTCGACTCGAACATCATGCACGCGTCGGGCAACAACATCACGCCGTTCCCGCGGTCGAATATCTTCCTGGTGTTCAACAGTGTCGAGAACACCCTGGAGGAACCGTTCGCCGCACCGGCCCGGCGGCCGGCGTATATCGCCGATCGCGAGTTCACGCCGGTGTAGACGGGACAGCTGCCCAGGGCGACGGGGACGAATCCACCACGGGTTCGTCCCCGTCGCCGTGCCCGGTCAGCGGCGCCTGGTACCCGGTCCGTGACGAGGTGTCTCGTGTAGCCGCCGATAGATCGTGAGCCACGCGTCCGGCGGCACCAGGCCCACCGGTGCGTCGGTCGGTATCGCGGCCTCCGCACACGCCGCGGCGACGGCGCGCGCGGGGTGGATGCGGCGCAACGAGGCGGCGAGCGACCCGCCGACACCGGAGAAGCCGAGTTCGACCAGGTGCCGGTATTGCGCGCGGGCGGCGTCGGGTAAGAGCGGAATGGGACGACGCGCGATGTGCAGCACCGCCCCGTCCACCCGCGGGACCGGGTAGAACTCCCGGCGATCGATCCGCTCGCCCAGCGTCAATTCCGACTCCGGCCAGTGGGCGACGGTCAATTTGGTCCATCGGCCGTAGTCTCCGCTGTGCTTGCGGGCGAATTCGTATTGGGTGAGCAGTGTCGCCGAGGTGAGCCGCGGTGCGGCCAGGCACCAGCGCACGATATCGGTGCTCACCGCGAACGGAATATTGGCGACCACGGCGAACGGTTCCCGCGGCGCGACAACCGAGCGGAAATCCCGGTTGTGCACCCGGATACGGCGGTCACCGCCATATCGGACGGCGAGCCGGCGGGCATAGTGCGGGTCCTTCTCGTAGGCCACCACCCGGGCCGCGGCGGGGAGGAGATGACGGGTGAGCATACCGTCACCGGAGCCGATTTCGAGGACGAGATCGTCGCGGCCGATACCGGACGCCCGCACGATACGGCGAGCGATGCGTGGATCGGTGAGAAAATTCTGGGACAGCCGCTTGCGGGTCGCGGACGTGCGGGTACGCGGACCCGAGGCAGGGCGGGACATGGGATCCTCCGAAGAGTGGGCCGAATCGACAGACGCTGATTCGCCCGGACCCATGCCGGGGCAGGAGGCGGCGCGCAGTGGCGCCGAACGATCGCGGCGGCGGTTCGAATGAACCGGCGCCGATCACCGCCGAGCGGCCCCGCGGTGGGGACCGCCCGGATCGGTCAGTGGAGTGAGCGATGCACCGGCAGAGTCCGAGCTGCCGTGCGCTGCCGGATGTAGCACGCGCCGACCGCGCACACTCCGTTGCTGCCCAAAGATCCCATGGGGCCATACCCTAGGCGGGCCCGGCGGACCGGTCCACCGAATTTCCGGTGCGGCCGTCCGCGAGCGATCAGGCGGCTCCCGCGCCCTGCGGGCACGGTATGTCGTGCCGCCGGTCCGGCAATGCGTCCGGTTCCGCGAGTCGGGACTCGGGGCCGGGGACGGCCGGGCCTTCGGCGGCCGTTTCCGCGGCATCGGTGCCGGTGCGGAAGCTACGGCTCAGTCGCCGGTAGTGCCGGCTGCCCAGTGCATAGCCGGTGAAGAGCAGGCCGAGCACCCCCAGTAGTACGAAGACCAGGGCCATGCCGCGGGCCTCGCCGGTGCCGAACCAGCCGCCGATCCAGCGGGCGCCCGGTCCGGCGGTCATGAACGGGATGAAGAAGAACTGCGTCAGCGGGCTGACCAGGAACGCGGTGAGCGGGGAGGCGGCCTGTTCGACGCTCTGCGCGAATCCGAAGACCCGGCCCTGACGCTGATAGGGCACGACCTTCTGCAGCACGGTCTGCTCGGCCGCCTCGGCGAACGGCATGAGCACCATGAACACGGCCATTCCGCCGATCAGCAGGAGGACGGAATCCTGGATCGGGAAGATCAGCATCACCGCCCACAGCGCCAGATTGACGAGCAGGATCAATCGCACCGGGTTCGATGACGTCCCGGTACGGGCCACCAGTAGCCCGCCGACGATCATCACCGCGCTGAGCGCTCCCCAGATGACGCCCCACGCCTGAACCGACATCATCGACAGCGCGTACGGGTCCATCAGTGCCATGAGCCCGCCGAACAGCAGATTGTTCAACGCCGAGAACACGATCAGCGGGACCATACCCGGAATCGCCCGCACGACACGGACGGTCCCGCGCAGATCGACTTGCTGTGGTTCGCCCGCGGCGGCGGCGTGGGCCAGCGCTTCCGGCAGTATCAGCCCCCGCAGATGCACCACCGCGACGGTGAGTACGACGACGGCCAGCACCAGCACACCCAGCATGCCGTTCCAGCCCACCAGCAGCGCACTGACCACCGAGGTGGCCAGTTGGGAGATACCGCCCGTCGTCCCGACCAGCCCGTTGGCCCGATCCCGGTGGTGCTCGTCGAACATGGCGGTGACCACGGTGGGCAGCGCGATCGTGCGCAGACCACCGGCGATCACCCCGCTCATCACGAGTATGACGAGGACCCACAGTCGGACGCTCGCCGGATCACGCCATGACTCGGCCGGGGTGATCGCATAGTAGACCAGCGCGGCGGCATAGATCCCCAGCGAGACGAGCGCGGACACCTGCATGACGCTCTTCTTGCGGTGGTGGTCGACGATGCTGCCGAACCACACCCCGGTGCCGGCCATGGCGACCAGGAAGAGGCCGGCGATCATCCCGGTAGCGAACACCGACCGGGTCTGCAGGTACACGAAGAACGTGATGCCGAACCAGACGGTGAAATTGATGAACGACACCAGCAGCACGTTCACCAGCAGTTGTGCGAAGGTTCGGACCGTGGGGTCGCCGAAATCGAGACGGGCCGCGGGCTCGGTGGCGGGGCGCCGGGTGGTGTCCGTAGTCATGTACTCAACAACCTCGACAATGGTTCAGGTCAAGGGGTGACCTGTCGGAAGTATCACCACCTCTGACCGCCGCCGCCACCGAAAATGATCGGTGCCCGCGGAAGTGTCCGCTCGGCGTCGCTCACCGGCCCGCGGTCGGCACCGCGAAGGAGTCGGTGGTCTGGGCGGCATTGGCGATGACCTCCTCGGCGACGGCCTGGGTCCGCCACATCCGGGCCTCGGGGATGGCGCCGCGTTGTTCGAGCAGATCGGCGAGGCTCGCCATGGCCCGGATATGCCGGCGCCCGGCCGCGACCTGCCACCATCGTTGCGCGGCGTCGAATTCGTCGTGCCGGTAATAGAGTGCGCCGAGGTCGTAGGCGGCGCCGAGATGCCCGGCGTCGGCGGCTTCGGCCCACCACCGCGCGGCCTGTTCGTCGTCTCCCACCGCGCACCGGGCCGCGCCGAGATCGTAGAGCCGGTCCGGGCTGCCGGTGGCGTTGTCGTCGGCCGGAAACGGGGGGAGGGAACCGTCGGCGATGGTATCCGCCGCCGCGGACTCGTCGTCCTCCGCGTCACCGTGGGCTGCGCGCGCCGCGGTGAAATAGGCGGCGGGTAGCGGGAATACGGACGGTTCGCCGGGGGACGGCTCCCGGACCGGTTCCGGGCCGTAATCCGGCAGGTCGTCCCCGCTGATCACCGGAACCAGGCCGGTCCGGTCCGGAGCGTCGGCCCAGCCGTGGGCGGCGGCCGGGTCGGTGTCCGCGTCCTCCTCGGCGGACCGCAGGTACCACTGTTCGGGGCCGGTGAGCAGTATCGCCGGACCGGAGAACGCGAGTGCGGGCAGGGGATCGGGCACGGGTTCGTCGAAGAGGGACGAGTAGTCGAAGAATTCGTCGGTGCCGTCCAGGGATTCGATGAGGATATCGGCGCCGTCGGTATACGGAGAGTGCAAGACCAGATCCGCGAGACTGCACGGGTAGCCCTCCGGGGCACCGCTGTCCACGCCGGGACGCCCGCGGTCCACGTCCCTTCCGGTGCCGTACTGCCCCGGGCGGGCGGTGATCGCGATCGCGCCGCCGGCGGCCGGGCGCGGAACTCTTTCGCCGCCGGAGCCGTCGCGCGCGACGGGCACGGATACCGATGGGACGACACCTGTTCCCGGAGCGGACGGGCGAGGATGCGGATCCAGCGGGGTACTGCGGACCTCGACCACCAGATCCGCGAAATGCGGTGGTCCCTCGCCCATACTGCACCACAGCACCGTGCGGTCGTTATCGGTGCGTTCGACCACGATGCCGTAGTTGCCCGACCAGGACTGCGGTTCCCCGGCGGTGTCGGCCCAGACCGGGGTCAGCACGAAGAGCGCACCGGGAGAGTTCGCGGTGAGATCGAAGGTGATTCCCCGCTCCAGGGCGTCGCGCCAGATATCGACACCGGCCAGCCGGCGCCCGTCGATATCGATGTGGCCGTCCACCATGGACAGGCCGATGCCGACGCCGGTCAGCCCGGCGGGCGGCGTGGCGGAGAGCAGGGTGAACGTGAGTGCCGCTGTCGCGGTGGGCAACTGTTCGCTGTAGAGGGGGTGGACCGCGGTGCCCTCCCAGTCGATCGGTTCGGCGCTGCGATAGCGGAACGCCAGGGCCGGATCGTCGGCGGGTGGGATCGTCGGTGCCCCGGTAGCGGTCGGCGCGTCGAGCATGTCGCCCGTCAGCAACGGTGTGGCATCGGGACGCATACGGCGCAGGTACCTCGGTAGTTGTCCGGCACGTGGTCCCGAAACGGGCATATCGGCCTGCGATGGAACAACTCCGGTCGACGAAGATACCGGATCGAACATATCCTGCCCCGCCTTTCCCACCGCTCCCTTTGGCCCCGCAGCAATGCGGTGGCTATACCGTACTAGCCGGACCCATCGCGCGGGGGCCGATTCCGTGGGCGACAACATGTTCGCCACTCCGATATCGGATTCTGGTGCTCGATAGGTGCCGATGACCGGCGCGAGGGTCGGTGAACGGGACCGGAGGTAGCAGCCCTCATGAGGGCCGGTGGCTCCGGTGGTGCGGGAGAGCGTGCTTCGGCGCGGTATCGGCGACGGCCGTATTTATGTGTAACCGCCGGTTACACATAAAATGGGAACTATTCGAAACGGGAACAAGGGCCGAGAACCGGCGAATACCGACACTTTACACCTACGTGGTCGAGCACGCGGTGCCGGCAGTGCGTCCGGCCTGGGCCCCGGCCGCTGTCCAGGCCTGCGGTACGGCAGGTGCCGACCGGCTCCGCGACCGGCGGGGAGCCGGAGGACGCGCGGTGAACAGCGGCCGCCGGGTCAGAAGACGGTCATACCCGGGGTGGGCGGGAAGGTGACCGGGAGGGCGGTGAGTGCACGCTGGAACGGCCCCGGCCGCCAGACCGGTTCGTCCGGGCCGAATGCCGGGCGGAGGTCCGGCAGGGCGTCCAGCAACTGGTCGACGGCTTCTTCGGCGAGCAGATAGGTGAGGGACCGGGCCTGCGCCGGGCAGGCGTGCGCACCGGCGCCCCAGGCCAGATCCGTGCCGTGGCCCGGGTGGTGGGCGGCCGTGCGTTCGGGATCGTCGTGGCAGGCCGCCGGGCTGACGAGTACCGGCTGATCGGCGGGCAGCCACACATCCTCGATCAGCACCGGAAGCGGGGGGTAGACGATGCTGTGGTGGGCCAGCGGCGGGTCGGTGGCCAGCACCTCGTCGAGCGCCGCCCGGGTCGGCGGGGCGAATCCCACCTGGTTCGTCGTGAACCGCGGGTCGAGGAGTATCAGCAGCAGCGTGTTGGCGATGAGATCGCGGGTCGGCTCGACCCCGGCCTGATAGACGGCGAGCAGTTGATCGACGAGTTCGGCATCCGACAGTTGCGCCGGATGCTCGAGGAGGCGGGTCGTGATGTCGTCACCGGGTTCGGCGCGTTTGGCCGCCACGAGTTCGGCGAGCGCCGTCTCGGCCGCGGCCGCGGCGCCCTCGTCGGTGCGCATGACGAACAGGGTGGTGAGCGCCGGTGTCAGCCGGTCGGCGAGGGCAGGCGGGCAACCGACCGATTCGCCGAGGACCCGGAACACCAGCGGTGTGACGTACCGGTCGAGGAGATCGGCACCGCCGTCGGCGCAGAATTCGTTGATGAGCTCGACGGCGGCCCGCGCGATCATCGCGCGCAGCGCGTGCGGATCGACACCGGCGAGTGCCGCGATCGTCACCGATCGATAGCGCTCGTGCTCGGTATCGTCGGTGCGCAACGGATTCGGGCGATGCCGCATCATCGCGACGATGGGCAGGCCCGCGGGTACCTTCTGCTGCCAGGCGCGTGGGTCGGCCGGGAAATGAGTGGGATCGGCGAGGATGCGCAGGGCGGTGCGGTAGCCGAGGACCAGGGTGGCGGGCACCCCGGGCGCGAGGTCCACCGGAGCCAGCGATCCGTACCGGGCGCGCATCCGCCGGTAGCAGCCGTGCGGATCCGCGGCGAACTCCGCGGTGTAGATGGGCATCCGGGACACACTGGTCTCGGGGGCGGCGTGTCTACCGCGTCTGTGTGCCGGCTGCAGCCGGTTCGGCCCTGTCACTCGGTACCCCCTGAGGTCGTGCGCCCGGCATCCGGGCGCGGATGTACACCGGCCGCGGCGGGATCCCCTGCTCGAAAGCGCTCGGCCGGTGCGCCTTTCGCGTCTGGCGAGAGATGATACCCAGGCCGTTGTGGAAGTTGTATGCGAACCGCCCGGCGTTTCGGCCTCGTCTGCCCGGCCCTGCCGCGGGGCCTCAGGTGATCGGTTCGCCCCTCGCGGTGACCGGCGTGACCACCCGGCCGACATCGAGTCTCACAAGGCGGTCGGCGCAGTCGAAATGGCGGTCGTCGTGGGTGACCATTACGACCGTTTTCCGCGCTGCCGCAGCTTTTCCAGGATCTTCCGATAGAAGACCTCACGGAACCGGGGTTCCTGGTCGGCCGCCCATTCGTCGAACAGCGAGCGGACCGGCCGGTCGCGTCGTATCTCAGCGCCATCCCGTCGCGTACTGCAATCCCAGCGCGGACACCGCGAGCGTCACCGCCAGGATGCCGCCGAAGAGCAGCGGGCGCGGTCCGGCCGCGCGCAGTCGCCGCCAGGTGAGCGAGGTGCCGATCGCGGCGAGGACCACGGCGACGAGCCAGGAACTGAAGCCGGTGAGCCGGTCGGTCCAGCCGGCCGGCAGCACGCCGAACCCAGCGACGATCGATGCCACGACGAACAGCACGACGAACAGCGGAACGCTGCGCCACAGCGGAGCGCGCGGTGCCGACGGCGCGGCGCGGCGGGCCGACAGGTGCAGGCCGAAGCACAGCGGGACGATCATCAGGCTGCGGACCAGTTTCACGATCACGGCGAAACTCGCCGCCGCCGGACCGAAGGCGATACCCGCGGCCAGTACCGAGGAGGTGTCGTTGACCGCGGTACCCGCCCACAGTCCGAACGCCCGCTCCGACATTCCCAGCAGCCGGCCCAGCGGCGGGTAGACCAGCACCGCGGCGATGTTGAAGACGAAAATGGTGCCGAGCGCGTAGGCCACGTGTTCGCGGGCCGGTTTCAGGACCGCGGTGGCCGCGGCGATTGCGGACGCGCCGCAGATGGCCGACCCCGCCGCGATCAGTACCGCCGATTCGCGGTGCAGCGCCAGCCGCCGGCCCACTACGACCGCGGTCACCGCCGCCACGCCCAGTGTGCCCAGCAGCACCGCGGCGGTTTCCCGGCCGACGGTGAGCACCGCGTCCAGGGGGAGGCCGAGGCCCATCAGGACGATCGCGGCGCCCAGCAGATGCTGCCGGGCCCAGTCCAGCCCGGGGCCGAACCGGTCCGACCGCGCGATCCGCCCACCCAGGACTGCGCCGCAGGCCAGGGCCAGTACCGGAGCTCCCGCGAGCGGGACGGCAACGGCCAGGCCGGTGGCCACGGTCGCCAGTGCGGCCGCCAGGGTCAGCCCCGGAAGCCTGCGATATACCTCGTTCACCCCTGTGACCTTGCTGAATGTCGGCGCGCGCCGGTAGCCTCCGATTCCGGAGGACCTCATAAGAAAATCTGATGGCCGGCGTTCCATAATCGATGTCGTGACCCTGCCGCCCACCACTCCCGACCTCGCGGTGCTCGACCTGCTGGTCTCCGTGGCAGATACCGGCAGTCTCGGCGCCGCGGCCCGGCGGCACGGAATGACCCAGCCCGCCGCCAGTATGCGGATCAGTGCCCTCGAGCGGCGGTTGCGGTTACGGTTGCTCGACCGGGGACCCACCGGCTCCACGCTCACCGCACCCGGTCGCGCCGTGGTCGATCAGGCGCGCGCGGTACTCGACGCGGCTCGGACGTTCAACGAGACCGTCGCCGCCCTGCATTCCGCCGATACGCCCCGGCTGCGCCTCGCGGCCTCCAAAACCATTGCCGACCACCGGATGCCGCAGTGGCTCGCCGATCTGCGCGGGATCCGTCCGGATATCGCGGTGTCCCTGGAGGTCGACAACACGGCCCAGGTGGAAGCCATGGTGCGCGCGGGTGCGGCCGATATCGGATTCGTCGAGGGCCCGCATCCACCGCCCGGGCTCGGCAGCCGGGTGCTCGGCGCGGACGAACTGCTCGTAGTGGTGGGACCCACGCATCCGTGGGCCGCCCGTACGCACCCGGTGAGCCTGCGCGAGCTGGCGGCGACCCCGCTGCTGTGGCGCGAATCCGGGTCCGGG
Source organism: Nocardia grenadensis NBRC 108939 (assembly GCF_001613445.1). Classification (GTDB taxonomy): domain Bacteria; phylum Actinomycetota; class Actinomycetes; order Mycobacteriales; family Mycobacteriaceae; genus Nocardia; species Nocardia grenadensis. The sequence goes on along the minus strand of NZ_BDCJ01000004.1, from coordinate 39,782 downwards.
ACCCGGGAAACGGTCCAGGAGATCCTGGGTGGGTACGGTCCGCCGGCGCCGCCGGCCGCCGAACTCGGCTCGGCGGTCGCCATCGTCGCCGCCGCCCGGAGCGGGATGGCGCCGGCGGTGCTCAGTACTCTGGTCGCCGCACCGGAGCTGGCCGCCGGGGCACTGCATCAGGTCGCACTGGCCGATTCGGTGGTGCTGACCAGGCAGTTCCGTGCCATCTGGCGGCGCGGCCACCCGCCGGCCGATGCGGCGGAGATCCTCGTGCGGTGCGCGACCGCGCGGTGAACCGATCCATATCCGGGACACCGATGGCATGCTGCTTCGTATGGCCGCTATTCGCCTCGATATCTCCGACTCCGTCGCCACCGTCACCCTCGACCGCCCGGACAAACTCAATGCCTTCACCACCGCGATGGGCTACGAGCTGATCGAGGCGTTCGATACCTGCGACCGGGACGACGCGGTGCGTGCCGTGGTGCTCACCGGAGCCGGACGCGCCTTCTGTGCCGGCGCGGATCTGTCCGCCGGTGCGGAGACCTTCGTCGCCCCCGCGCACGCGGCAACCGAGGACTTCCGCGACGGCGGCGGGGAACTGGTGCTGCGGATGTTCGAATCCCGTAAGCCCATCATCGCCGCGATCAACGGGCCCGCGGTCGGGGTGGGCATCACCATGACGCTGGCCGCCGATTTCCGGCTGGCGGCCGACAATGCCCGGATCGGTTTCGTGTTCAACCGGCGCGGTATCCTCCCGGAATCCTGTTCCAGCTGGTTCCTACCCCGCCTGATCTCCATGCAGAAGGCGCTGGACTGGGTGTACTCGGGCCGGATCGTCGAGGTGGCCGAGGCGCACGAGGCCGGACTGTTCTACGGGCTGTATCCGGCGGAGAATCTGCTGGAAGAGGCCTATGAGCTGGCACGCCGGATTACCGAGCATTCCGCTCCGGTCTCGGTCGCGCTGTCGCGGCTGATGTTGTGGCGCGCGCTGGGCGCCGATCATCCGATGACCGCGCACCGGGTCGAGTCGCGCGGTATCCACAGCCGGGGTGCCAGCGCCGACGCGAAGGAAGGCGTGTCGTCGTTCCTGGAGAAGCGGCCCGCGCGGTATCCCGACAGTGTGGCGCGCGATCTGCCGGACATCTTCGGTGACGATCTGCCGGTGCCGCCGATCCGGCGCTGACCCGGAATCGCCGCTGGGAGTGTACTTTCGGTGACAGATACCTGGGCAAAGGTGAGTTCGCAAAAGTGCGCGCGGGGTGCGGCGCGGGTCTAGGATCTGTGGCACAACGAGTTTCGGAGGTGCTGCATGCCGGACGAAGTCCTGGCGCCCAACATCGAACTTTTCTCCCGCAACGGTTTCGCCGGTCCGAACACGACCATCGTGCGGGCCCAGTATCGGCCCCGTTTCCTACATGCCCGTGGCGAATACGTGCCGCGGCGCTTCCACACCTGGGACCTACCCGCCGGGGTGTTCGCCGAGCCGAAAGCCCTACCGGTCCCTATTCTCGAGGGTGACGGCATCGGCTTCGAGCTGAATCGGCGCTCGGCCGCGATGTCCTTCGGTTATGTCAACGTCCGGTCCGACGAACTGCACTACATCGTGTCCGGCCGCGGCGAACTCGATACCGAGGTGGGCACGCTCGACGTGCGGGCCGGGGATCTGGTCCTGATTCCGCGCGCGGTCACCTACCGGTGGGGCGAGATCGCCGAGGAGATCAGCGAGTTCATCGTGGTCACCGCCTCCGAACTCCACCTCGACCCCGAAGGTGCGCCCGGCACCTTCAATCCCGATCTGCACCTGGACCGGCCCACCCCGCACGGCCGCCCCGGGCTGCCGGTGGAGGACGAATACGAGGTGGTCGTCCGCACCGGCGATACCTTCACCTCGTATTTCTACGATGTCGATCCCATCCCGTGCCTTGATGTACTCGGCGCCCCGCTCGTCGTTCGTTTCAATCTCGAACATGTCCAGGGTCTCAGTGTCGCGGAGGGCGGTCTCGCCCCGGCCCGACTCATGAGCAGCATCTCGGGCAATGATTTCGTCTTCGGTACCGGCAGCCGACGCAGTACTCGCCCGCCGGTTCACCACAATGCCGATTTCGACGAGGTCATCTGCTACGCCATGGGGCCGTCGGCATGGGGTTCGGTCGATACGCCCGGGACCGTCACCTGGACGCCCAAGGGTCTGCTGCACCAGGGGCCCGAAGAGGATGTGCAGCCGGGGTACCGGGCGTTCCTCATCGAGACCAGGTCGGACCTGACCATGACCCCGGCCGGCCGCGATATCGCGCATCTGATGGAAACCGATCAGTACGGTGTCCATCCGGCCGAGGGACAGACGGCCGCGGCGGCCCGCTGAGCAGGGTGTTCCGGCCGGTTCGATGAAAGTCCCGGCCGGAACGTCAGGTCAGCCGATCGAGCCAGCGCACCAGGGTCTCGGTCCCGTACCGGAACCCGGCGGACCGGGGCCGGTTCAAGAAACCATGCCGCGTGCCGGGCACGATCACATGCTCGTTCTCGATCCCGGCGTCGGTGAGTTCCCCGGCGAAGGTCGTACTCGACGCGCTCAACGAGTCGTAGGCGGCGTCGAGCAGCAGCACCGGCGGCAGTCCGGTCAGTTTGCCGCCGCCCGGGAAGACGTCTGGATCGCGCAACAGCGCTTCCGAACCCACGTAGTTGAGATTCATCCGCCGGATGACGTCCGGGGTGAAGGTGCCGATCCGGCGTCGTCCGCGTAGGCGGGCCCGCACCGGTTCCGGGAGGCGGGGGAGTTCGGCGTGCAGGGTGGCATAGGCCAGGGCGAGCCCGGCCGGTCCTGGCCCACTCGAATCGCGTAGCCGCAGCGCCGCGGATGCGGCGAGGCAGGCACCCGCGCTGGCACCCCCGAGCACGGTCCGGGGTTCATCGGTCATCAGATCCGCGACCGCGGTGAGCACATCGTCGAGCGGCGCCGGATACCGGTTGTCCGACGGCTGGTATCTCGGCGGCCCCCACGCCCGGAACCGGGGGATCAGCGCGTAATCGACGGTGCGTACCCGGCGTCCGGACGCGGCGACCCGCAGGGCCACCGCATGCGATTCCAGTTGGTCGAGCCCGCCCGAGACGAATGCCCCACCGTGGATCCACAGCAGCGGCGGGAGCGCCGGGTTCGGCGAGGCAGGAGAATATTCGCGAATCGGTACCCGGCCCCGGAGTCCGGAAAGGTGCATGTCACGGATCTGCGTGTCGCCCATCCATAGTCCTCGATCCGGAATCCTTGCCCCGCCCGGACGGCTTCCTCGGGGGTTTGCGTACCGCGTACACCGCCGGCTCACCGCCGTACGGTCCCGGCGATGGTATCCCCGAGCCTCCGCGGCCTGCCACCGACCCGGTATCGCCGACCGCGGCGCGAGTGTCGGTGCCTTCCGGATGAGGTCGACTGCCCCGGGGTCGGGCCGATGGCGCACCGCACGCCGGACCGGGGGACTACGACGATGAGCCCGGCGGCGGCCACGAAGGTGAGCAGGTTGTCGGCGGCGACCAGCGGACGTGACCACGATCATCCGGCGCCGCACTCGAGATGATCGCTGATTCCCGGTACCGGACCGCGGGACGTCTCACCTCGAATTACGCCATTGATACCGGACATACCGGTCACTTGCGCCGGGTCGCGGTGCCCCAACTCACAGCGGTGTGCGGAAACCTCGTCGACGGTTGTCTGTTGCACGAGGGCGTGACTTCTCCCGCTACCACCGCGGCGAGCGCAGCAGTCGCCGCGCCTCCCCGCACCGGCTGGCATGTACCGGCGATGCTGGCCCTCGCGCTCGGCGGCTTCGGTATCGGCACCACCGAATTCGTCACCATGGGGCTGCTCCCCGATATCGCCGGCGCCTTCTCGGTCTCCGAGCCGAGCGCCGGGCACGCAGTCTCCGCGTACGCGCTCGGAGTGGTGGTCGGTGCGCCGGTGATCGCGGCCGCCTGCGCGAAGGTGGCGCGTAAGCGGCTGCTGGTGGTCCTCATGGCGGCATTCGCGATCGGCAATTTCGCCTCGGCGCTCGCGCCGAACTTCGGCACCATGGTCGCCGCCCGCTTCGTCTCCGGGCTCCCGCACGGCGCCTATTTCGGTGTCGCCTCGCTGGCGGCCGCGACCCTGGCCCCGGCCGGACAGCGCGCCAAGGCTGTGGCGGCGGTGATGCTCGGGTTGAGTACCGCGAATGTGATCGGGGTTCCGGCGGCGACCTGGCTGGGGCAGCATCTCGGGTGGCGCAGCGCCTTTGTGGTGGTCGCGGTGATCGGGGTGGCCACGGTGGTCGCGCTGTTGCGCTTCGTCCCGCCGCTGACGGCAATCGTGACCACCAATCCGCTCACCGAACTCGGCGCACTGCGCCGGCCGCAGGTCCTGCTCACCCTCGCGGTGGGCGCCATCGGCTTCGGCGGTATGTTCGCCGTGTACACCTATGTGAGCACCACCCTCACCGATGTCGCGGGTCTGCGAGCGGGCCTGGTACCGCTGGTGCTCGCGTTGTTCGGTGTCGGCATGGTGTTGGGCAATATCGGTGGCGGTGTGCTCGCCGATCGTGGGGTGGACCGGTCGATCTTCGTGGCGATGGGCGCCATGATGGTCGTGCTGCTCGGCTTCGTCGCCGCGGCCCACAACCCGATCACCGCCGGGATAGGCGCCCTGCTGGTGGGCGCCACGGGCGCCGCGCTGGCGCCCGGACTACAGACCCGGCTGATGGATGTGGCCGCCGACGCGCAGACCCTGGCCGCGGCGCTCAACCACGCGGCCCTGAATATCGCCAATGCCGCCGGCGCCTGGCTCGGCGGTCTGGTGATCGCGGCCGGTTACGGCTATACCGCGCCGACGCTGGTCGGCGCGGGTCTGGCGGCCCTCGGCGTCGCGTTGTTCACCGTGACCGTGTGGGCCGCCCACCGCTCCTGACCTCCGGGTACTCGTCGAGCCGGGGTCCGCGTAGACCCGCGCCACCGGCACCGCGGCGTCTCGGGCCGTTCACTTCGGCGATCCGATCGACGTGCTCGGGCGGCGTACTCAGGGCGCGATTCGCAGCATCCGGCCGACGGTGGCCTGCCAGTACGAACGATCGGGACCGATGGTTCCGGTGAGCTGCAGGGGCTCGTCCAGCGGCGCGATACCCACCGGCCGGTGCGCGCGCTGCTCACCCGTGCCGAAGTCCACCGCCGTGTAGTACACCGGACCCACCTGCTGGATCTCGCCGCCGGGCGGAAGCGGCCCGTAGGAGAGCCCGTAGATCAGGCCGTCCGCGCGCGAGAGGCGGGGCAGCGAGGCCATGCGGTCCCCGGTCTCCCAAATCCGGTGGCATCCGGTCGCCGAGACATCGATGCGGGTCATACCGCCGGTGAACAGCGCGTTCGGCGGGTCGCTGGGGCCCGATGTCGCGGTCGGCGGATAGCCGAAACCGTAGGTGCTGGGGATCACCAGGGAATTCCCCCAGGCCATCGGTGAGTTCTCGGTGCCCTGCCCGGAGGTTCCGAAGGCCGGGGTCCGGCACACCTGCGTTCCGTCGTCGGCACGGTAGACGATCAAATCCGGACGTTCGGCATCGTCGACGATCGCCACCCAGTCGTCACCGTCCGGGCCGAAATAGGTCGGGGTGGTGCCGGATCCGGGGCCCAGCTGGCCGGGTTTGCGTACCGTGCCGGCCGCGTAGGGCCGCCGCCAGACCACCTCGGGCACGCCGGAGTCCCCGGCCCGCATCTCGTACAGCGCGCGGGTGGTGAGTACCGAGGTACCGGCCCGGCGCACACTCAGACCGTTGGTGAGTTGCTCGCCCTCCGGCAGCCGGGTCGCCGCCACACGGCCGGTGGGGGCGACGGTGCCGATCACCCCGCCGGTGGTGGCGAACCAGACGCGGCCCGCATAGTCGGGCGCCACCCCGGTGATCGCGTCGCCGGCCGGAATGCTGCCCGCGATATCGACCCGCTCATCGACGAACAACTCCCAGTGGCCACCGGCGTCGCGCCGGTGCCCGACCTCGACGATCGCGCCCGACCCGTCGGCGACGACCACGCGGTCCCGGCTGTCGAGGTAGCCGTACACCCCGCCGAGTAGACCGCCTTTGGTCAGCTGCAGTGAGGCGACCGGAGCCGCGGAGACCGGGTCGAACAGTTTCACCGTCGGCACGGCGATATCCGGTGGGGCGAGTCCGGCGTAGCCCGTGCACAGCGCCACCGCCACACCGTCGGAGGCGACGAATGTGGCGCTGCACGCCCCACCCGGCACCGAGGAGGCGGCGAGCCGGCCGTCCGGCCCGGGCCCGGGGTGCCCGGTGCTGTCGGTGGACGCGAGATCGCCGTGCATCAGCGAGGTTCCGGCCGGCCCGAGGTCGGGGATCGCCGGGTCCGCGGCCGCACCGCCGGCGGTGCCGGCCATCATCAGCACGGACACCGCCACCGGCAATACTCGGCGCACGATTGCGCTGCTGCACCGCATCGATCACATCCCTCCGGTCTCGCCCACGCACCCGGCTCCGTTCCGTCGAGCACGATCCGGCGGCGCGGCGGCGGGTTTCGCACTGCGGGCAGCATACGGGGGAGCGCGGATCACCGAGCATCTTCCGCACGGGCCCGTACCTGCTCCGGGCGGAGGCGAACGACGGGCAACTTTTCGGGTATCCGGCCGGAGTAGCGGCAGTTCCGACCGTAACGGTGGAGGAGGAAATAGCGTGGATCCTGCGGTGTTGCTCGTGGCGGGTTGGGCGGCCGGGGTGTTCGGCGCCACCCGGCTCGGCCGGGAGCCCCGCCGGCTGTCCACGGGATTCTTCCTGCTCGCGGCGGTCGCGCTGGTCCTCGCCGGCGCGGGAGCCGCGGCCGCGCGGCTGGCCGAACCGTCCGGCCCGGAATCGGTTTCGGTGCTCCTGGGCGCACTGTTCTCGCTGGGTGTGATCGTGGTCGGCCTCGGGCTGCTCACGAACGGCGTCACCGTCGCGCGGCGCGAAGGGCTACGGCCGATCACCATGACCCCGGTGGTGGTGGGGCTCGGACTCCTCGTGCTGCCCGTCGCGGCGTTGCTCGTGCTCCGGCGCGGACCCGCCGTACCGCACTGGCTGATGCTCATCGCCGCCACGGCAACCCTGGTGGGTCTCTACCTGCTGGCGCATCTGCTCGCTTTCGCCGGGCATGCCGTGCTCTACGGCAAACTCCCGGACGAGACGGGCGCGGACGCCGTGGTGGTCCTCGGCTGTGGCCTGAACCGGAACCGGGTCACGCCCTTGCTCGCGGCCCGTCTGAACCGAGCCCTTCAGGTCTATCGTGCCGAAACAGCGCTCGGGCGCCGGCCGGTCCTCGTCACCTCCGGGGGGAAGGGCAGCGACGAGGCACTCAGTGAGGCCGACGCGATGGCGGCCTTTCTCGTCGATGCCGGCGTCGCCGAAACGTCGATCCTCCGGGAACGCTGCTCCCGCAATACCGAGGAGAACCTGCGCAATACCGCGGACCTGCTCCACCGGTACGGGCTCGATATCGCGGAGGCCCGGGTCACCGTCGTCACCAGTAACTTCCATGTGCTGCGCGCCGCGGCGCTGACCCGCCGTCTCGGCATCCGGGCCCGTGTCGTCGGTGCCCGCACCGCGCGTTACTTCATCCCCGCCGCTTTCCTGCGCGAGTTCGCGGCCGTGCTGACCACCCATTACCGCCGCACCCACCTGGCGGTGGCCGCCGCCACGGTCGTCGCGCTCGCGGCCGCCGCGGTCGACGCCTACCTGTCCATATGAGTTCCCGGACTTCCGGATACCGCGGCCGGGACCGGAAACTCCGGCGCACCCCGATCAGTTGCGGGAGCGCTCGAGCTCGTCCGGCCCGAGCGCGGTTTCGTGAACGGTCAGCCAGCGGTAGCGGTGCCCCTCCGGGTCGGCGCGCAGGACCGCGGTCGTCCGCCGGTATTCCCCGATATCGCCGACGTAATGCGCTTCCACGAAGCGCACCACGGACAGACCGGCCGAGGCGCACACCGTGTCGACATCCGACACCTCGATGACCAGACCCGGGCGACTGTTGCGGGCCCGGTGCAGTCCCGCGAGCAGTTCGGTTTTCCGCACTATCGCGCCCGTGACCGTCACCATCGAGAAATCGTCGTCCTGGGTGGCGGCGAATCTGTCCAGTACCTGGGGAGACGCGGGTGTACCGAGCCAGGCGGCCAGCAGTGAGTGGACCCGTTCGACCTCCGACCGCGCATCGAACGGTTCGGCGGTACCGGGTAGTCCACTCGTTTCGGCCATATCCGGCACAGTACCGGCCGGGAGCCACCGCGACCGGTATCCGCGCCCGGCCCCTCGGTGCCGAGCAACGATGTCGGCGAACCCGCCGGTTCGGTGTGGTCGGCCGATCGCATCCTCGGCTGGGACCGGCGGAGGGCGTTCGACCGCTCGTCCGGCGGCGAACCGGGCCCCGCCGGGGTGGCCGGCGCCCTCGGCCCCCGCTCCGAGTGGAGTGGTCGAGGGCTGCCCGGCACCGCGCTCAGACCGCCACCGGCCGGTCTGCCGCGGTATCGGCCGCGGCCAGGCCGAAGACGAGTGCCGGTGCGATACCGCCCGCGTACGCGTTGTCGTAGAGACCGCCGATATCGGACCCCGCCGCGTAGAGACCGTCGATCGGATCACCTGCGGAGGAAAGCACCCGGGCGGCGGCGTCGATGCGGATTCCGTGGAACGGGAAGGTCAGCGCCGGGCAGGTTTCGATAATGTAGTAGGGCCCCTGGTCCAGCGGCTGTGCGTCATGGGTGCGGGCGGGGACCACCGCGTCCCCGGCGGCGTTCGCCGCCCGGATCTCTTGGGCGATGGCGGCCCCGTCGTAACCCCATTCCTCCGGCAGATAGGCGAAATCGTCCAGGGTCTCCGCGATTCCACAACGTCCCTCGCGGCGCCGGGTGAGGTCGAACTTGTCGACCGCCACCGCACCTTCGACATAGCTGCCGAGTACCCGGTCGCGGTAGACCCGTTCGTCGGCGACGAGCAGCCCCCGGGCCTCCGGCTGCTCGAGCAGCCGCATGGCGGTCAGATGGTCGCCGAGGGTTTCGTCGGTGAAACGCCGGTTCTCCAGGTTGAACAGCAGAGCGTGTTCGCTGTAGTAGAGCGACAGCGCCACGAAATCGGCGGGGTCGCGGAACGGGACCTGTGTCGGCACCAGGTGCCCGTAGAACCCGGAGTTCGGTGTCCCGGTGGCGGCTCCGGCGCCGATGGCCAGCCGCAGTCCGTCTCCGGCGCTCGCCGGATTGGAGCGCAACTGCATGGCCGGTGCCTGCGGATGGATGTTCTCGGCGACCAATCCGGTATCGGCCTGGAATCCGCCGGTGGCGAGGACGACCGCGCCGCAGCGGATCTCGAGCTCGGTCCCGTCCGCGCGGCGGACCCGGGCGCCGGTGACGGCGTCGTCCTCGGTCAGCAGCCGGATGGTTTCGGTACCGGTGAACAATTCCGCGGCCGCGGTGATCCGGCGCCGGCATTCGTCGATGTACTGGTTGGTGTCGAATTGATGCCCGATCCCGTACCGGAGCACGGGGACGGGGTCACCGCACTGCACGCCGAGCGCGCGGATCCACGCGAGGGCCTCGGGAAACCCGTCGACCAGCGCATGGCGCAGTGCCGGATCGCCGTCCGGGTTCACCTCGTCCATCACCGCGCGGGTGGGCGCGGTCCAGGCGTAGCCGGCATACCGTGCCGATCCGCCGACCGTCTCGGCCTTCTCCACCACCACGACCGAGCGTCCCCGGTCGAGGGTCCGGGTGGCGGCGGTGAGGCCGGCCATTCCCGCGCCGATCACCAGTACATCTGTGTCGATTGTCTGCAAAGGTGTTTCCTTGTCGCTCGATACGCGGGCGTGTGTCCGTCGTGGATCCGGGGCCGACCGGCTCATACCGTGAACCTGCCGCCATTGCTGAGCAGGACCGCGCCGATGACATTGGCGGCGCCGGGGGAGGCGAGATACAGGATGTTGTCGGCCAGTTCCGCGGCGGTCGCGTAACCGCGGGCGGCGCCGTCGGCCATGGCCGCACGCAGATGCGCCGGGGTTCGAGCCGCCATTCCGGTATCCACCGGGCCCGGTGCCACGGTGTTCACCCGGATTCCGAAATGCGCGGCCTCCTTGGCCACCGACTGGCTCAGTGCGTGCACGCCCGCCTTCGAGGCCGCGTAGTGCGGATACCCGGTGAGCGTGTCGAAGGCCGCCGACGATCCCACAGTGACGATCGCGCCGCCGCCGGTCTCCTTCATCGCCCGGACCGCCGCGCGCAGCACATGGAAGGTGCCGTCCAGATTCACCGAAAGGATCCGCCGCCACTGCTCGTCGCCGAGATGGGTGAGGACGTCGGCGGGCCGGTGCTGTTCGGCCGCCTCGTAGATCCGCTGTTTGCTGTGCGGATCGTCGACACCCGCCGCGTGGACCACCACATCTACGCGACCGTGGTCGCCGAGCGCGGTGGCGAAGGCGCTGTCCACCTGGGCCGAGTCGGCCACGTCCAGTTCGATCGCGGTCGCGCCGGGGATATCGGCCGCGATACGCCCCGCCGCCTGCCGGTCGATATCGCACAGGTAGACCGCTCGGGCCCCCCGCCGGGCGAGCAGGCGGGCGGTGGCGGCGCCGATGCCCGAACCCGCTCCGGTCACCAGGGCCACCGTGTCGTCGAACTGTGCTGCCGTCATGGTCTTCTCCTCGTCCGCCGCAGTATGCGCGTCGCCGGTCATCGAGACGACCCCATGTGAATCCCCGCCTTCAGGCGTGGGGAGGAATCGGGGTGATGTGTTCTTCTGGTTCTAGACATAACGTTCTCCACGGTCGCGCCGCCGACCGTGGCGACGAAATACGAGTTGGTCAAAAAGTGGGCAGGCGGGGCTCGAGCGACGGGAATCTCTGCGCGTACGCGAGAAGACCGACCCTTGATGTGCTCGGCCGGCCGGTGGATTCCGAACAGCGGTTCGCAGGTGACGAGCAGGTGTACCGTTGCCTGCGCTTGCCGGGCAAGGTGTCGATACCGGTGGTGTGGTCGCGAGAACTGCCGTCCGCCCCGATATCGGTGCGTGTGTACCGGGATTCGCTCGGTCACTGGTATGCGTCGTTCGTCGCCCGGCGCGCCCTCGAAGCAGCGCCCGTCGCGGAAGGCGGGATGGGGATCGACTGGGGTGTGTCCACCACCGCTACCACCACCAGCCCCAGCCATGACCTGCCGTACATGGGATACCGGCGTCGTTGTGCCGCCGAACTGGCACGAGCTCAGCGTAAGATGGCCCGCCGCCGACGCCCGCGAGGTCACACCCCGAGCAACGGTTACCGGCGGGCCCGGCGTGAAGCCGCCCGCCTGCACAAGAAAGCGGCCCGGCAGAACACTCACGCCGCGCGTGTGTGGGCGCGGCGGGTGGTCGCCGACCATCGAACGATCGCTGTCGCGGACTTCAAACCCAAGTTCCTGGTCGACAGCAGTATGGCCAGGAAAGCGGCGGATGCCGCGATCGGTGCGGCGAAACGCGAGCTGATCGAACGTGCCACGCGGGCGGGACGGAAGGTGGTGTTGGTTCCGCCCGCCTATACGACGATGACCTGCGCGAGCTGTGGTGCGAGAGCCAAGCAGCGGCTCGCGTTGGATGTGTGTGTCTTCCGGTGCGAGGCGTGTGGCCATACCGCGGACCGCGACCGCAACGCCGCCCACGTGATTTTGGCGGCCACGGTAGAACTCGACGGTGTCAGTGTTGACGACGTAAGACATGATCGGCCTCCCTCCGGGGCGGTTGGTGGTGCGGTCCGAGCTGGAAATCCCCCGGCTGCAGTCATGGGGAGGGGTTAAGGAAAATTTCCTCCCACTCGTTGCGATAGCGTTCGGCGCCTTCGCCGATCGTGACCGCGAGGTTCTGGTCCGGGACGTCCTGCGCGACCGCCAGCGCCCCGTCGATATCGGGCAGCACGGCGCCGTATCCGGGCGAGGTCGCCTGTTGGCCCGGCCGGCTCACCATGAAATCGGCGAGTACCTGGGCGGCGTTGGGGTGCGGCGCCGAGCCGAGTGCGAGCCCGTACCACCGGGCGCCCCATACGTGCGGGCCCTCGGTCCAGGCGACCGGCGCCCCCGCGGCCCGTTCGGGCAGCATCGGATTGCACATGAGCGCGGCCACGATCTCCCCGGAGGCCAGGGCCTGTCCCAGCGGCTGGCTGCTCGGGTAGATCCGCGGACTGTTCTGCGCGAGCTGTCGCAGGAAATCCCGGCCGCCGTAATGCTCCTCGATGTGGTCGTAGTAGTCGATATAGGTCGGTGAGGTGGCCGGGGTGACGACGCCGACCTTGCCCTTCAGTGCGGGGTCCAGCAGATCCTGGGCGGTGCGGATGCCCTTGGGGTAGGCGGCGGTGTTCCAGCCGAAGCCCAGGATCACCGCGCCCTCGAGGAAGAACTTCCCGTCGACGATGCTGTCCGCCCGGCGGTATTCGGGTGCGTCGAAGGCGGGCCCGACCACCTCCACGGCGGAATCGGTGCCCTCGGCTTGCTGCATCCAGGACACATCGGTGATGACCGCGATATCGCCGGCGCCCTTCCCGGTCCGTGATTCCGCGTCGATCCGGGAGAGCAGGTCGGCGTCGACGCCCCGCACGACGGTGAGATCGATCTGCGGATAGGCGGATTCGAACGCCTTCTCCAGGTCGGCGAGTACCGGCTGGGCCTGGGTGGAGTAGATGGTGACCGCGCCCTCGGTATTCGCCGCGGCGACCACCTCGTCCCAGGTGCCGGCGACGGGCCGGGAGACCTGACCGGCCCCGCCGCAGCCTGCCAGGGCCAGGGCGAGGGAGCCGAGTACCGCAGCCGTTCTCAGGACGCGCGTTCGTAGGGTTTTTCGCATGGGTACCTCATCATTTCGATCCGGATGTCAAGGGGTATCGACACCGTGGGGTTGGTGGTCTCGGGGCGACCGGACGTGTCCGGCAGGCGGAAGTGAGGGGGTCGCGAGCCGACTCGGGCGCCGATCACCCGGCCCGGTCGGGGGAGCGGTTGGCACTGCCCAGGACGGCCGCCGCGGCGGCACGACCCTCGGCGATCGCATGGGAAACCCGCCGGGGCACCACCGCGTCGCCGACGATCTGGACGCGGGCGTGCGCCGCCTCCTGAGTGAACGACTGCCAGTCGGTGGCCAGCCGTTCGCCCGCGACCACCACCCGGTCGCAGGTCAGTTCGGCCGTCCGGCCGGAAAGCAGGTTCCGGTAGGTGACCACGGTCCGCGACTCCTGCCGCGTCACCTCCGTGAGCGCGGTCTCGACGATAAACTCCACCGGGCGCCCCGCCAAGCGTCGCCGCAGCTGGACCCGGCTCTCCGCGGGGATGCTCGCGGCGACGGCCGGTCCGGGTACGAGCACGGTGACCTCACTCGCGCCGCCCGCCAGGGCCGCCTCCACCACACCGAGGGCCGGCCAGTAGCCGAAACCGTCGTCGACGACCACCACCCGGTCGCCCGGCCATACCTGCCAGGGGTCGATCAGGGCCGCGGTGGTCGTCGCGGTGCCGGGGGTCGCGATTTCGGTGGCGCCGGTCGCCACGATCACCTCGTCGTAATCGGCGAGGTCGGCCGGGCGCGCGCGGTATCCCAGTTCCAGCGCGGCACTGCCGAGATTGTCCTGGTAGTAGCGCAGCAGCGCCGACCAGCCGGTCCGGTTCGGGGCCTGCGCGGCGGTGCGCAACTGGCCCCCGATCCAGCGGCTCGCCTCGAAGACGGTGACGGTATGGGTCGGGGCCAACCGGAAGGCGGCTTCCAGTCCCGCGGGCCCGGCGCCGACGATCGCGACCCGCGGCGACCCGTCCGATGCGGTACCGAACCGCAACGGCCGGGCCGGGCGGGCCGACCGCCCGGGCGGCGCCAGGTCCGGGTTCACCGAGCAGAGCAGGACCGGGGTGAACGACCGGCAGTCCTCATTGCAGGAGACACACGGCCGGATCCGGCTGTCCTCCCCGCGCAGCAGCTTCCGCGCGATATCGGGGTCGGCGACGAAGGGCCGCGCCATGCCGACCAGGTCGGCGCCCGCGGCGAGCGCCGCCTCGATATCCGCCCGGGACCGAAACGCCTGGGAGACCAGCAGCGGCCGGTCGGTGGCCACGCGCAGCCGGTGCAGCTCCGGCAGCAGCGGAGGTCCGGCGGTCGCCATATCGCGGACGTAGGTGGTACGGACACCCACTGTCACATTGATGTAGTCGAACATGCTCAGCAGCGGCAGTAGTTCGCACAGGCCGTCGGTGTTCGTTCCGGCCTCCTCGGCGCCGTCGATCGAGACGCGTACGCCGAGTACGAGTTCTGGGCAGGCCGCGGTGATCGCGCTGTGCAGCCGGTGCAGTATCGCGGCGCGTCCGGTGAGGGTGTCCGCATCCGGGCGGGTGTTCGAGGCCGCGGACAGGAACTGGGCCAGCAGGTATCCGTGCGCGGCGTGCAGTTCCACCGCGGCGAATCCCGCTTCCGCGGCGTGCCGGGAGCTGAGGACGAAGGCATCGACGAGCGCGTCGATATCGCCGTCGGACAGTACGCGCGCCCGGACCGGTTCGCGAGGGGAGCGAACGGCCGAGGGTGCTATCGGATGTTCCCAGATCTCCGCGCCCAATGTTTCGCGGCCCAGGTGGACGAGCTGGCAGACCGCCACCGCACCTTCCTCGGTGATGGCCCGGGCGCGCCGGCGCAGTCCGGGCAGCCCCGCGGGATCGGAGGCGTCGGTGATATTGCCGGTGCGGTTGCCCGAATCCGAGCCGACCACGGTGCCGCCGGCGATCACCATGGCCGCGCCGCCGGCCGCGCAGCGCCGCCAGTAGTCTTCGTCGCCGGGCTGGGCCGTACCCGCGCTGACCGCCCCGGACCCGTGCGCGGTGGCCACGAGCCGGTTGCGCAGCGTGAGGGAGCCGACCCGCAGCGGGGACGACATATGAGGAGAGCTCACCGTTCCTCCTTGAACTGGATTCACTTCATATTATTGCCACACAGTGATTGACACCACAATGGGTATGGCATAGTTTCAAACTGACATCAGTTCAGTTCTGCGGGATGTGGGTATTCGGACCATGAAGTTGTTGTTCAAGGCCACGGCGGCCGCGACAGCCCTCGCTGTCATTTCGGTTCTCACGGCGTGCGGGTCGAGTCCCGGCACCACCGGACCCGTATCGGGCGCCTGGTCCGACGTCGAGGCGGCCGCCGAAAACGAGGGCAGCGTGCTGCTCTATTCGAGCCAGAAACCCGCCAACCTGGAACGGCTGGAGAAGGCGTTCGAAACGAAGTATCCGCGCATCGACCTGGAATTCGTGCGCGGTACCGATGCCGATATCAACCCGCGGGTGGAAACGGAGAACCGCACCGGGCGCGGCACGGCGGACGTCCATATGCTCACCGACGCGACCTGGGTCACCAATGCGGCCCAGTCGGGCAGCTATTCGGCGGACCTGGTCGGCCCGCATCTGCAGGCGCCGGAGTACCGGCCGGAAACCAGTGTGCTGGAGAACCGGTTCGCGCTGAGCAGCGCGGCCGTCTTCGCGCTCGGCTGGAACACCGCCGCGGTACCGGGTGGCCTGCGATTCCCGCATGACCTGCTCGATTCCAAGTACCGGGGCAAGATCGGCATCGTCAACCCCACCGGTATCGCGTCCTACGTCGACCTCTACCGCTTCTACGCGCGGACCTACGGCGAGGACTACTGGGACCGGATCGCCGAGTTGAAACCGCGTATCTATCCGAGCGCGCTCGGTATCGCCCAGGCCCTCACCTCCGGTGAGATCGTGGTGTCCCCGTCGGTGCAGCCGCTGGTCACCGAGGTGGCGGCCGGTGCTCCCGTCGACTGGGCGCTGCCGTCGCAGCCCTGGGGCACACCCTGGTACACCCACGCGCTGAGTGTCGCGCCGCATCCGAACGCGGCGCAGGTCCTGGTCGACTTCATGACGACCCGCGAGGGCCAGACCGCCCTCAACGACGGATACGCCGCGGCGCTGCCGGATATCCCGGGCGCGGTCGTGCAGGCGCAGGAGATCGCCGCCCCGGATACCGCCGACCTCACCCCGGACAAGGTCACCGAGTACTCGCAGGAATGGGCGCGGCGTTTCCAGAGCTGATCGGGCTCCGATTCACACCGACCGACGAAGGACAGGCATGGACAACAGGGCCGAGCCCCAGCAGGGCACCCACGTGCTGGTGACCGGGGCCTCCGGTGGGATCGGCGGGGCGACCGCCGAACTGTTCGCCGCCAAGGGCGCGACCGTCTACCTCACCGACGTGGACGATATCGCGGGCCGGAAACGGGCGCTGGCGCTCGGCCCCCGGGCCCACTACCACCATCTGGACGTCACCGATGAGGACGACTGGCACGCTGTATCGACTGCGATGGAGCTGGCCGGGCACCCGATGAACGTTCTGGTGAACAGTGCCGGGACCGCGCTGAAGGCGCCCTTGGCGCAGACGACGCTCGCGCAGTTCCGTCGGATGATCGACCAGCACCTGGTCGGTACGTTCCTCGGATTGCGGGCCGCCGCGGCGGCCATGACCGGCGGGGGCACCATCGTGACCATCTCGTCGTTGCGCGGTGTCCTGGCGACCGCCGAGCTCGGCGCCTACGGCGCGGCGAAATCCGGTGTCCGGGCCCTGACGAAGGTCGCGGCGCTGGAATTGGCCGAGCAGGGCATCCGGGTCAATTCGGTCTGTCCCGGCAGTATCACCACCGAGATCACCTCGGCGCCCGGTTTCGCCGCCGACGATATGGAGACATACATCCGCAGTATTCCGATGCAGCGCCGCGGCTCACCGGCGGAGGTGGCGGCGGTGATCGCCTTCCTGGCGACCGCCGACAGCAGCTATGTCACCGGTATCGATCTGCTGGTCGACGGCGGGACCGCCGCCGGTGTCCGCACCCCGAAACTCTCGACTCAGAAGGCATGAGATGACGTCGCAATTCACCGTTTCCGGCCTCACCAAGACCTACGGCGCGAATACCGTCGTCGACCAGCTCGATCTCACCATCGAAGAGGGTGAATTCCTGGTCCTGCTCGGGCCCAGCGGCTGCGGAAAGACCACGACCCTGCGGTGCCTGGCGGGTCTGGAGAACCCACAGGGCGGTGCCATCGCGTTCAAGGACCATACGGTATTCGACGCCGCGGCCCGAGTGAACGTACCCGCGCACAAACGCAATATCGGCATGGTCTTCCAGTCGTACGCGCTGTGGCCGCATATGACGGTGCGCAAGAACATCGGCTATCCGCTGAAGGTGCGCAAGATGAAGGACGCCCTCGCGGAAGGCGCGGTGGAGGCCGCCGCCGAGATGGTCGACTGTGCGCAACTGCTCGACCGCTACCCTTCACAGCTCAGCGGTGGCCAGCAGCAGCGGGTGGCGGTGGCCCGCGGATTGGTGGCGCGGCCCGACCTGGTGCTCTTCGACGAACCGCTGAGCAATCTGGATGCCCGCCTGCGTGATCAGGTGCGCACCCAGATCCACCGGCTGCACCAGCAGCTCGGTTTCACCGCGGTATTCGTCACCCACGATCAGTCCGAGGCATTCGCTCTCGGCGACCGCCTGGCCATCATGAAGGCGGGCAAGATCGAGCAGTACGACGCGCCGGAGCGAGTATTCGAGAACCCGGTCTCGGACTATGTCGCCGCCTTCATCGGGATGAGCAACCGGTTGTCGCTGCGGCGCGGCCACGACGGATGGAGTACCCCGGCGGGCGATCCGATAGATCTCACCCACGCGGTGGTCCGGGAGCGTGCCGACGAGAACAGTGCCGCGGTGGCCCGGTTGCGTCCCGACGACGTCCTGCTGCACGCTACGGCCGACGAGGTACCGCCGGGCAATGTGGCGCTGCACGCCGAACTGGTCACCTACGAATACGGCGGCCGCTATTTCGATGTCACCGTGGAAACCGGTGGCGAACAGCTTATCCTGCGCGCGCCCGCGGCCCAGCACAGTTCGGCGCTGCGCGGGAGCCGGTCGGGAGCGCCGCTGGTGGTCAGCTTCTCGCCCGCGAGCCTGCGGGTCTTCCCGGCCTCGGGCGATATCCCGGCCGCAGTCCCCGAGCCGGTGGCCGCCACGGCGGGAGGGAACGCCTGATGGCTACTCTGTCGACAGCCGCGGGCCGCTCGTTCGCCGTCCCGGCACAGTGGCGGTCACGCCTCGGCTACCTGGCGCTGCTGGCCGTCCTCGGGTATCTGGTGGTGCTGCCGATGATCCGGCTGCAATCCCTGGCCTTCGAGGACGGTGCCCGCGGGTATCGCGCGCAGTACACCCGCTTCGATATCGGCGAGACCATCCAGACCACCATCGCGCTGGCGCTGGGGTCGCTGGTGATCGCGATGGTGCTCGGCACCCTGCTGGCCTTCGCCGCGAGCCGGCTGCCCGACCGGCTCGGCTTCCTGCGGATCATTCCGATCCTGCCGATCGTGATGCCGGCGGTGGCCAATATCGTCGGCTGGGCCTTCCTGCTGTCCCCGGGACCGGGGTACCTCAATGTGCTGCTGCGGAAACTGCCGTGGTGGAGCGGTTCGGATTCCGGACCGATCGATGTCTATACGGTGCCGTGGATCATCATCCTGACCGGTTTCGGCCTGACCTCGTTCGTATACCTGTTCGTCAGCGCCGGAATGCAGAACATCAGCGCCGAACATCTGGAAGCCGCACAGATCAGCGGATCTTCGACCGGCGGTGTGTTCTTCCGGGTCGTGCTGCCGCTCCTGCGTCCTTCGCTGATCTACGGCGGTGGTATCGCCCTGCTGCTGGGGCTGGGACAGTTCACCGGGCCACTGCTGCTCGGCCAGAACTATGGCGTCAAGGTGCTGACCACCGAGATGTACCGGCGGGTGTCGGAATCGCCCTCGGATTTCGCCGCCGCCGCGGCGGCCGGTTCCCCGCTGGTGATCTTCGGGCTGGTGCTGGTGCTGATCCAGAAGGGCCTGCTGGGCAACCAGTCGCGCTTCGTCACGCACGGCGGGAAGGCCTTCGCGCCGGCCGGTGGGCGGTCGCTGTGGGCCACCCTCACCATTGTCGTCTACGCGTTGTTAGCCCTGGTCATTCCGCTGATCGGGCTGGTCATCGTCTCGTTGACGCCCTACTGGTCGGGTTCGCTGTCGTGGGATCTGCTGACG
The DNA here is from genome assembly GCF_001613445.1 of Nocardia grenadensis NBRC 108939. Classification (GTDB taxonomy): domain Bacteria; phylum Actinomycetota; class Actinomycetes; order Mycobacteriales; family Mycobacteriaceae; genus Nocardia; species Nocardia grenadensis. Next base: position 20,712 of record NZ_BDCJ01000004.1, on the reverse strand, counting down.
CTGGACAACTTCCGCACGCTGGCTGCCGACAACGCCATCGTGGGATCGGTGCTCACCAGCGTGTCGACCTCGCTGGCCGCCGTGGTCATCTGTGTACCGCTGGGCTACCTGATGGCGACCCTGCTGGTGCGGGGACGGCAGTTCAGGATGCTCGCCCTGCTGGCCGATCTCGTCACTGCGCTGCCACTGGGGATTCCGGCGGTCATCTTCGGTGTCGGGTTCCTGCTCACCTACACCGAGCCGCCGCTCATCCTGTACGGCACCAAAACCGTCATCATCCTGGTCTATATCGTCCTGATGCTGCCGTACGCGACCAGAATGCAGATGACGGCGATGCTCTCGCTCGGCAACACCTACAGTGAGGCGTCGGCGACCAGCGGAGCGTCGCCACTGGTGACGAATCTGCGCATCATGCTGCCGCTGATGCGACCCACCATCCTCAGCGCCGTCGCACTGATGTTCATCCTGCTGACCCACGAATTCGCGGCGTCGCTGCTCGTGCGGGCCTCGACCACCCAGGTGATGGGCACCCTGCTGTTCGATCTGTGGCAGAACGGGTCCTATCCGCTGGTCGCCGCCATGGCGCTGCTGATGACAGCGGTCACCACCGCCGGTGTCGCGGTCGCGATGCTGGTGGGCGGCCGGAATGTGCTGAACAAACTGTGACGCGGGAGCAACAGCCGTCACCGGAACAGAAAGGGCCGTGATGACAACGGTAGCCGCGAGGCTTCAGGACAAGGTCGTCCTGGTGACCGGATCGACGGGCGGGATCGGCGTGGAGATCGTGCGTCGGCTCGCCGCGGAAGGTGCCGTGCTGGTGGTAACCGATCTCGGCGAGGCCGCCTGCGCCGAACTCGTCGCGGGCCTGGACGAACCGGACCGGCACCTCACTCGGCCGCTCGATATCGGCCGCGAGGACGAGTGGCGGGCGAGCGTCGATATCGTCCGTCGCCGGTACGGACGGCTGGACGCGCTGGTCAACAATGGCGCCATCGGCAGCCTCGCCTCCGTGGTCGACGAGGACCTCGAGCGCTACAACCGGGTGGTCGAGGTGAGCCAGACCGGGACCTGGCTGGGCATGAAACACGCGGGTGCCCTGATCGAGGAGAGCGGGGGCGGGTCGATCGTCAACCTCTGCTCGATCCTGGGCACGGTCGGCGGACTGGGCAACAGTCTCGCCTACGCGGCGGCCAAGGGCGCGGTCCGCACGATGACCAAGAACGCCGCACTGCACTGGGCCACGAAAGGGGTCCGGGTGAATTCGATCCACCCGGGTTTCATCGAAACCGAACAGTTGCGCGCGCGGTACGACGGCACCGAGCGCCACCGGGCGATGCTGGCCCATACCCCCATGGGCCGGCTCGGCCGTGCCACGGAGGTCGCCGCCGCGGTCGCGTTCCTGGCCGGCGACGATGCCACCTTCGTGACCGGCACCGAACTCTATGTGGACGGCGGCTGGACCTGCGCCTGAACCCGTGACCCGGGCCGCTTCATCGGATGAGGGTGAAGCGGTCCGGGACGGTCGTCTTCTGCTCGCCGAGAGCTGTTTCTACACAGCGTAATTCAAACGTCCAGCAGATCGATCGGCTCGCTCGCTTGCCGGCAGCCTCGCCTCAGCGGAACGCGGACACATTGCGGGCGACCCAGTCGCCGAACGTCCGGGCGGGGGAACCGGTCACCCGAGTGACGGTGTCGCGGACCGTCAGCAGTTCCTCATTGATATCGCCGCCCGTCACATCGAGCAGCGCCTCCGCCGTCCGGAGACCCATCTGCGGAATCATCTGCTCCCGCGCCTCGGCCCGGCCGATCTCGGTGATGTTCGCCCAGGCCGGTCTCTGCTTGTGATGACAATTCCGGGGGGCCCCGGCCTTCAGTGCGGAAGTCGGAAGATATCCACACCTTCGGTCTCATCGGCGGCGAGAATCTCCTGTGCCACCAGCACATCCAGGTGAGCCATGGTTTCGCAGGTGGCGACCATCTGATTGAACGTGTCCAGGGTGGCAAAGGCGCGTTCCCGGCGGGTCCACGTCAGAGCCCGGGCGACTTCGTAGCCGGTGCACGGCGCGAGATCTGCTACGACGGTGCGTATCTGGACGAAGCGGCGATCGTGATGGGCCAGCAGCTCACGGGCTCGTGCGCCGGCGCTGCCACCGTCGGGTCCGTGTGCGGGCAACATGGTCCGGTTGTCGTCGTCACGCAGCAGGGCAAGTGAGTGCAGGAACTTGTCCAGGGGGAGTTCCCAGGTGCCGAGTTCGAATCCGATGGACGGGGTGATGGTGGGGAGCAGATGGTCGCCGGTGAAGACGAGCCGGCGGCGCCGATCGTGAAATACGGTGTGGCCCTTGGTGTGCCCGGGTGTCTCGAGAACCTCGAGTTCGTAACCGCCGAATGTCACCGGGCCGGGCCGCAGCCAATGGTCCGGTGTTTCCCAGTCCGCGAGATCGAAGGGCTCGTCGGCGCTGCCGAGGTACGCGCGCGCGGCGATACCGGCTGCCCCCGCGCGGCTCAGTTCCCGCAGCGAGCTCTCGGGGATATTGCTGCCCAGTGCGCGTACCGCGTCGAGCCCCACCGACTCGCCGGCGCCCAGATGGACCCGGCAGCCGTGCCGGCGGCGCAGTTCTACCGCGAAGGTGTAGTGGTCGCGATGGATATGGGTGACCAGGACATCATGGATCTCGCCGGGGGAGCGGCCGATCCGCGCAAGCCCGGCCGACAGTTCGTCGTAGGTCTGCGGGCGGTGCCAGCCGCCGTCGATCAGGACGAGCCCGTCGTCGGTTTCGACGGCGTAGACATTGACCGCGCGCAATCCGTCCTGCGGCAATTGCAGCGGTATGCGGTGGATGCCCTCGGCTACCGGATAGCAGCCGGGCTCGGCCCAGTGGGCGCTCATTCGCCGCTGCCGGCCAAGGGCACCAGGGTCTGTTCCTCGCCGTACCAGATCATGCGGCGACCACGCATGGCGCCGACATGGCGGACGGCCGCTTTCCATTCCGGGCTGGCCAGCGCGGCGTCGAGCGCCTCCCGCGATTCGAAGCTCAGGATGGACAGTCCGTCCCAGCCCGCGGACCGCTCGTCGAAGCTGTCGAGTAGTTCGGTGTGCTGCCAGCGCAGCAGGCCGGGCAGGGGGTAGGTGACCTCGGCGTGTTCGCCGCGCCACCACTCGATGAACTGGTCGTGGGTCCAATCGTTGGGGCGGGACGCCAGAACCATGAGGTTGTACATGACCGTATCCTAACTGAATTCTGTTCGGTTTCGTGGGGTATGCGACAGTGCGCACCCCGTGCCCCGCAGTGTTCAGCCGCGCACCATTCGCACCGCGGTCTCGGTGACCGTTTCGGTGATCTCGGCGAGGGTGAGCGCACCGTCGGGGCGGTACCAGCGCCAGACGCTGATCACCACGGCGAGTACGAGCCGGCCCAGTACCCGCGGGTCGTCACCGGCGAAACCGCCGGTCTCGATACCGCGGGCGATGAGATCGGTCCAGTTCTGTTCGATCTCCTGGACCAGTTCCCGCGACCGCAGCCGTTCGGCTTCCTCTTTCTCGGACTGCCGGGGTGCGGCGAGCAGATCCATATGGTTCTGCAGAATGCGTCGCTGCAGTGCGTCGATGGGCTCGGCGCGCAATGCCGCCGCCACGGCCGCGCGCAATGCCTTTTCCGGGTTTTCCTCGCCCTCGATGGCCTCGCCGAAACGATCCGCGGAATCGGCCAATTCCAGCCGCATGATGGTCAGCAGGCAGTGCGCTTTGGATTCGAAATAGTGGTACAGCGCGGTCTGGCCGATGCCGACTTCGTCGGCGATGGAGGCCCATTTCGTATGCTCGTAACCGATTCGTCCGAATTGCTCTATCGCCGCGGTCAGGATGCTGCCGCGCTTGGAACGCGGGCTCTCCCGCCGAGCTCCGGTATCAACGGTCATGAATGAAGTGCCCCCAGGATTCGACGATGTGGATGCTTCAACTCTACCCCACCCGATATGAACTCGAGTCGGCTGCGGCGAGTTGCGCGGCGAGCCGGACCGCGTCCGGCCGGGATAATTTCCCGACCCGATTCTGCGGGAGGTCGGCGACGGTGAACAGGTATTCGGGCCATTTGAATTTGGGGAAATCCGCGGCGGCGAGCTGCGCGGTCACCGCGGGCAGATTCAGCTCACCGGCATCGGTGACGACCAGGGCCGCCGCGCGTTCGCCGAGAAGATCGTCGGGGACCGGGACGACGCAGACCTGCACCACGCCCGGTATCGCCGCGATCGCCGCCTCCATCTCGTTGATATCGATATTGCGCCCACCGCGGATGATGATCTGCTTCTGCCGGCCCATCACCCGGATGGAACCGTCCCCGGCCACCTCCACCAGATCACCGGTGGGCAGGAATCCGTCGTCGGTGAGCGCCGGCGCCACCGGCACGCCCCCACGGGCGTATCCGACGAACAGGGAAGGGCCCCTCACCTGGGCATCGCCGATCTCCCCGGCGGGCAGTGCCGCACCGTTCTCGTCGACCGCGCGGACCACGGTGCCCGGGAACGGGCGGCCGTCGCGGCCCAACCGGATCTCCGGCGGGTCGTCGAGCCGAGGTGTGGTGTGGCCGAGGCACTCCGACATACCGAACACCCGCAGGAATGTGGTCCCGAGCTTCTGCTCGGCTTCGGCCAGCGCCCGCTGGTTCATCGGTCCGCCGCCCACCGTCATCGCGCGCATGGCCGACAGCTGCCCGGTACTGCCCTCGACCACCGAGAGTTGCAGGGCCATGGTCGGCACCAGCATGGTCCACGCCACCCGACGCTCGGCCATCATCGTGAGTGCGGCGCCGGGAGACCAGCGGCCGATGGTGACCATGGTGGCGCCGAGAAACGCCGGCAGGTACATGCCGAAGCAGAACGCCGCCACCGAGGACAGCGGGACGAACGCGCCCACGGTCTCGCCGGGCTGCAGTCCGACCGTGTCGATGGTGCTGCGACAGGCGTAGCGGATGGCGTCCTCGGACTGGACCACGCATTTGGGCCGGCCGGTGGAACCGGAGGTCATGGCGATCGCGCTGCCGCCGTGCCAGCGCCGGACGGATTCGAAGGGGGTGGCGCGGGCCAGTAGCAGATGTTCGTCGAACGCTGTATCGCGCCGGGAGTAGACCTCCTCGGGGACCTCCCAGTGGCGCAGCGCCTCGGGGGCGCCGATCACCAGATCGGGGCCGATGTCCTCCATCGCGAGACGGAACTCCGATTCGGTGGCGTGCGGGCTGAACACGGCCACCACCCCGCCGCGCAGCCCGACCGCGAGCGCCGCGGCCAGGGTGCGCCAGGTGTTGTCGGCCTGGATCAGCGCCGTGGGTGGGCGCTCGTCGAGGGCCGCCATCCGCTCGGCCAGGGCGTTCGCCGTCGCCATGATCTCACCCAGAGTGTGCTGTCCGAGTTCGTCGATCACCGCGATATCCGCCGGTGTCCGCCGTGCCCGTTCGAGCATCTCCGTCGCCAGTACTCTCATCGCCCGTTCCTCGTGCCGCTGTTCTCTCTGTTTACTCGTCGCCGCGCTCCCGCGGGGCGGAATGCGCTCGTCACGCCGGTGGGACCAGGACGGCGCGCCCGGTGATCCCGCCCGCCCGCAGCCTGCGGTAGACCTCCACCGCCTCGGTGAGCGGGAAGGTCTCCGCGGTGACGTGCAGGGCGCCCCGGCGGGCGAGATCGACCACTGTGGCCAGATCCGACCGCGGCCCCCAGAACGGCGCCGTCACGGTCCAGCCCGCGGCCAGGCCGACGTCCTTACCGACCTCGATCCGACCGCCCGCGCTGCCCACCACCACCAGGCGGCCGCCCGGCGCGAGCACCGCCCCGGCCGGGCCCACGGTGTCCGGGGCGCCGGCGAAGTCGAAGATCAGATCCGCGCCGTCGCGCAGGCCGGTGGCCGCGGAGGCGATATCGGGGAAGGCCGCGTCCACGCCCAGCCGGCGGGCCACCCCGAGTGCCTCCGGCCGGTTGTCGATCGCGATGATCCGTCCGGCACCGAACTCACGCAGGAGCTGGACCGCGAGATGGCCGAGCCCGCCGACCCCCACCACGAGAACTACGCTGCCGGAATCGATCAGGTCGTGGTGTTGGCGCACCGCGTGATACGCGGTGAGGCCCGCATCCGCGAGGGGCGCGCAGAGCACCGGGTCCACACCTCGCGCCGGAACCAGGTAGCGGGCCGAAGGCACGATCATCGCCTCGGCCAGCCCGCCCGGATGGCCGAGGCCGTTACCGATCGGCTTCCCTCGGCCGTCCGGGCCCGGGCGCAGGCGCAAGCAGTAGTTCTCTCGCCCTCGTGCGCAGTTGCGGCACCCGCCACAACTCCAGATTCCGTGAACCACCACCGTTTCCCCGATCCAGCCGCGGTCGGCTGCCGGGCCGGCGTCGAACACGGTCCCCGCGACCTCGTGTCCGAGGGTGAGCGGGAGGGGATAGCCGAACGCGCCGGCGGCGGAATCCATGATGTGCAGATCCGAGCGGCACAGCCCGGCCGCCTCGACCCGCACCAGCAGTTCCTCCCCGTCCGGTCGCGGTGTGGGGATCTCGCGGAGTTCGGGTTCGGCGCCCCAGGCGGTGAGCTGTACGGCCAGCATCAGCGTGCCGTCCAGCCGCCGTCGACCACCAGGGTCTGCCCGGTCATATAGGACGACGCGTCCGAGGCCAGGAACAGCAACGCGCCGTCCACCTCTCCGGTCCGGCCGCCACGGCCGAGCATGGTGTTGCGCCGGACCCAGCCTGCCGATTTCTCGTTGCTGAACAGGCCGTCGGTCATCTCGGTATCGAACCACCCCGGCACCACGGCATTCACCCGGATACCGCGCCGGCCCCACTGGCCGGCGAGCTCCCGGGTGAGTCCCAGGGTTCCGGCCTTGGAGGCGGCATAGCTCGCGCCACCGATCGGGGCGGTGGAAACCAGTCCGATCACCGAGGAGATATTGATGTAGGACGCGTGTTCGCCCTCGGGCAGCCGGGTCGCGGCGTAGGTGGCGAGGTGGAATCCGGCGAGCAGGTTCAACTCCAGGATCGCGTGGAACTCCGCGTCGGTCTCCTGTTCCGCCTGCGGCGGACCCGGTCGGCCCGCATTGTTGACCAGCACGTCCAGGCGTCCGGACTCCGCGTAGCAGCGGTCCACCAGTGCGGTACGGTCCGCGTCCCGGGTCACGTCACAGGGCACCGGCATGATACGGGAATCGGTCCGTGCCAGCTCGGTCAGCCGGTCCACCCGGCGGGCGGCCGCGTAGACGGTGGCGCCCGCGCCGGCCAGCACGCGGGCGAAGCCCAGCCCGAGGCCGGACGAGGCACCGGTGACCACGGCGACGCGCCCGCTCAGATCGAACAGGCTCGCCGGTGTGGCGGTTTCCGGTTCGCTCGGCTGCGTACTCATCTCAGTACACCGCCGTCCGGCCGCCGTCGACCGGGATCACGGCCCCGGTTGTGTACCCCGCGGCATCGCTCGCGAGGTGGACGACCAGTCCGGCGATCTCCTCCGGCCGCCCCAGCCGGCCCGCGGGGAGCCGGTCGACGATCTTGCCGACGAACTCGTCGTCCCAGTGCTCGGCCATATCCGTCGCGAACCCGCCCGGCATCACACAGTTCACCCGTACCGACGGCGCGTACTCCTGGGCGAACGCCATGGTGAGCGCGTTGAGACCGTTCTTCGCCGCGGCGTACATCGCCTCGGGCGGGCTGGGCCGGACCGCGCCGATACTGGAGATATTGATGATCGAACCGCCACCGGCGGCGGCCATCCGGGCCCCGGCGACAGCCATCAGCCGGAACGGGCCCTTCAGGTTCACCTCGAGGGTCTTGTCCCACAGGCCCTCGGTCACCGCCGCCAGATTCGCGGCCAACGGCGCGATGCCGGCATTGTTGACCACGATATCGAGACTGCCGTATTCGGCGACGATCCGGTCGACGGCGGGCTCTATGCTGTCCCACCTGCCCACATGCAGTTCCCATGGGTGCGCGCTGCCGGGGCCCGCGCCGAGCGCGGCAACCGCCGCCTCGCAGGCGGCGAGTTTGCGGCTGGAGACGATCACCGTGGCGCCGGCGTCGCGTAGCCCGCGGGCGATCGCCAGCCCGAGTCCGCGGCTCGCGCCGGTCACCAGCGCGACCTTTCCGGTCAGATCCGTTGTGCTCATCGGTGCTTTTTCAACTCCAGACGCGCGATGGTGCGCAGATGTACTTCATTGGGGCCGTCGGCGATCTGCAGTGCGCGGGTGATCGCGTGCATCCGGGCCAGCACGGTGTCATCGCTGACCCCGGCCGCGCCGAAGGTCTGGACCGCCCGGTCGACCACGGTGTGCGCCACCTCCATGGCGGCCACCTTGATCGCGGCGACCTCCGAACGCGCCGCCGCATTGCCCTTGGTGTCCATCAGCCAGGACGACTTCAGGACCAGTAGGCGGATCTGGTCGATCTCGATCCGGCTGCGGGCGATCCACTCCCGCACCACACCCCGGTCGGCCAGCGGGCCCCCGAACGCGGTGCGCTCCAGCGCGCGACGGCACATCAGGTCGAGGGCACGTTCGGCCATTCCGATGGCCCGCATGGCGTAGTGCATCCGGCCCGGGCCCAACCGGCCCTGCGCGATGGCGAATCCGTCGCCTTCGGCGCCGAGCATATTCGCCGCGGGCACCCGGACATCGGTGAACTGGACCTCGCCGTGCCCGAGCCGGTCGTGGAAACCGAACATCGGCAGATCACGCAGGACTTCGACGCCGGGTGCGTCGGCGGGGACCAGGATCATGCTCTGCCGGCGATAGGCCGGCGCTTCCGGATCGGATTTGCCCATGAAGATGACGAGTTTGCAATCCGGGTCGAGAATTCCGGAGGTGTACCATTTCCGGCCGTTGATGACGTAATCGTCGCCGTCGCGGCGGATGGTCGACGTGATATTGGTGGCGTCGGAACTGGAGACCGCGGGTTCGGTCATGGCGAAAGCCGACCGGATCTCGCAATCCAGCAGCGGTCGTAACCACCGCTGCTTCTGCTCGTCGGTGCCGAACATGGCCAGGATTTCCATATTCCCGGTATCGGGCGCCGAACAGTTGATCGCCTCGTTACCGATGATCGACCGGCCGACCATTTCGGCGAGCGGCGCGTATTCCAGATTGGTGAGTCCGGCGCCCAATCCGTCGTGGGTCATGAAAAGATTCCACAGACCCAGTTCCCGGGCCCGGGCCTGCAATTCCCGCATGATCTGCGGTTGTTCGTGCGGATTGTCCGCCGCGGCGATCTGCTTGTCGTAGACCCGCTCGGCCGGGTAGACGTGGTCGTCCATGAATCGGCCGAGTGTGGCGAGCAGGTCCGCCGTGCGGGCGGAGTAGGAGAAATCCACAGTGCGGCTCCTGAACTGGGGGAGGAGACCTCAACCGGCGAGCAGCGCGGTCCCGGTCTCGATGAGGCGGTCGATGGTGGCGGGGAGTTTTTCCTGGTCCGGGTCGTGGTGTCGGCCTTCGCGGTGCCGCCGCAGGTTGTGGCCCATGATGGCGGCCATCTTGAGCCGGCCGAGCGCGTCGAACCAGGGCAGTTCGGGTAGCTCGGTACCGCCCACGCGGTACAGCTCCACCAGTTCGGCAGCGCTCGGCAGCCCGGGAACTGGGCGGCCCACACCGGGGAAGTTGGTGCCGTCGGCGAAGATCAGGAACCAGCCGAGTTCGACGCGGGGGTCGCCGGCGCTCCAGATCTCCCAGTCGATGAGCGCGACGGGTTCGGTACCCGCGGCGATGATGTTGCCGAGCCGATAGTCACCGTGGACGAGAGTGGGTGCCAATGGTTCCGGCACGCGCCGGCCGAGTAGTTCCAGCAGTTGGTCACCGCCGTTGACCAGTTCCGGCGGTACCGCGCCGAGAGTGCGGGCCCAGCGAGCCAGTTCATCGCCCGGGGTCAGCGCGGGTTCGATACCGGGCACCATGTCGAGAGCGACCGCGTGCAGCCGGGGCAGTACCTCGGCCGCGCGGCGCATCCGGGCCGCGGCGAGCTCCGGCGTCACGGGCGGATCGTCGAGTACCGGTTCCAGTGATTCGCCGGCGACGAATTCCATGGCGAACCAGGCCGGCTCGCGCGCGTCGGTGACGACGATGCGGGGCACCGGCACCTCGGTCGGCGCCAGCGCACGCATGATCCGGGCCTGGCGCAACATATCGTGGCGGCCGATGGGTTCGCGCCCCTCGGGCACGGCCTTCACCACATAGGTGCCGCCGGTCGTCACCGCCCGGTAGGTGAGCCCCGAATGGCCACCCGGCAGGCGTTCGAAGTCGGTGAGTTCGTGCCCGAGCTCGGCGGCCAGCCGGTCGCGGACCCGGTGTTCCAGCGTCATGGGCGTGGCTCCTTGGGCAGGCCGAGTACCCGCTCGGCAATGATGTTGTGCTGGATCTCGTCGGTGCCGCCGGCGATCCGGTAGCCCGGCGCGCCGAGTACGTGCTCGGTCCAGGCGTAGGTGCCCCAGCGTCCGGAATCGGCGACCAGGTCGCGGCCGAGCAGCAGCCGCACCACCTCCGAGGTACGCGCCATGGTGTCGGTGGCCAGCAGCTTGCCCGCCGAGGACTCCGGGCCCGGGTCCCGGCCCGCGACCACTGCCGCGGCGACCCGCATACCCGCCACCCGCTGCACATAGCTGCGGGTGACCAGGTCGGCGACCCGGTCGCGTTCCAGGTCGGACAGGTCACGCCCGACGTTGCGGGCCAAGGCCACCGCCTGGTCGGCATTGGCCAGACCCAGGGTCGCGCCGTCGAGGCGTTCGGCGGCGAGCACGGTCAGCGCGACCGGCCAGCCCTCGCCGACCGGTCCGAGCCGCAGCCCGTCGTCGAGCACCACACCGTCGAGATAGACCTCGTTGAACGAGGTGCCGCCGGTCATCTGGCGGATCGGGCGGACGGTGACGCCCGGAGCATCCATCGGTACCAGGAATACGGTGAGTCCCGCGTGCTTGGCCACCGCCGGATCGGTCCGGCACACCGCCACACCGAGGTCGGCGACGCGGGCGCCCGAGGTCCAGACCTTGTGGCCGTCGAGGGTCCAGGTGCCGTCGGCGTTCCGGGTGGCCCGGGTCCGTACCGCGGCCAGATCGGACCCGGCCTCGGTTTCGGAGAAGAGCTGGCAGGCGATGAGATCGGTGCGCAGCATGGCCCGCACATAGCGGTCCCGCTGTTCCGGCGTACCCCACTGCTCGATGGTCGGAGCCACCAATTGCTGTGTCACCGAGAACATCTCGGTGCGCCGGGGTACCTCGAACTCCGCTTCGGCACGCCGGAATGCGAGCACATAGGACATCGGCAGCCCACGTCCACCGTATTCCGGGGCCCAGTTCAGCGGTCCCCAGCCCGCATCGAATCTGGCGCGCTCGTAGTCGCGGATCGCGTCGGTGTGCCGCCGTTCCTCCGCGGCGGTCCAATTCTCGAATACGGCGACCGAATCGTCACCGTGACCCCAGGCGGCTTCGGTGCGGGGCGCGGCGACCCCGCGTAACCAGCCCCGGGCCGATTCGGTGAACTCGGCGAGATCCGGAAGTGTCTGTGTACTCACTGTTTCCCTCGCCCTCAGACCGAAAGGATCGTGCAGGCGCTGATTCCGGGAGCGCCGTAGACGTGTGTGAAACCGAGGCGCGGGTCACCCGGTACCTGGCGGTCGCCCGCATCGCCCCGCAGTTGGGTGACGATCTCGTGGACCTGCCGCAGTCCCGAGGCACCGATGGGTTCACCGTTGGCGATACAGCCGCCGTCGGTATTGATCGGCAGCCGGCCGTCGATCTCGGTGGCGCCCGCGGCGATCAGCTCCTCCTGTGCGCCGTGCTCGCAGAACCCGCATTCGGCCATATGCATGATCTCCGCGCCGCTCTCGGTGTCCTGGAGCTGGGCGACGTCGATCTCGTTCGGCCCGATCCCGGCCTGCTCGAAGGCCGCGGTGGCGGCATCGGTACTGACGCTGGTCGGTTCCCCGGTGCCCTGGACCGCGGGGCTGAACACCTCGAAGGAGCCGAAGCGTCGGGTGCGATGGCTGATCGCCCGCAATCGCACCGGGCGCCCGCCGAGCCGGCGCACGGCGGCTTCGCTCGCGACGACCACGGCGGCGCCCCCTTCGCCGGGGGAGCAGAACATGAACTTGGTGAGCGGGTCGTTCACCAGCTCCGCCGCGGCGATCTGCGCTGCCGAGATCGGCTCCCGCCGCCAGGCATTGGGATTGCGGCTGCCGTTGCGGTAGGCCTTCTCGGCGACCTTCGCCAGCGTCGCCGCGGAGATTTTGTGCTCGCGCATATAGCGGCCGATCTTGGCGCCGAAGAACTGGGTGGTCACCATGAGTCCGGCCGCGCCGTACCCCTCGGGCAGGCCCCAGTCGGCGGGGTCGGGGTCGAACGCCCCGCGCGGGTGTTTGTCGAAGCCGACCGCGAGCGCGATCTCGGCGGCGCCGGACCGCACCGCGTTGACCGCGGAGAACAGCGCGCTGCCCCCCGTCGCGCAGCCGTTCTTCACATTGGTGAACGGGATACCGGTGAAACCGAGTTCGGCGACCAGGGTGTCGGCCAGTCCCGACCCGTCGCTGCCACCGAACGCGACCTGGATATCGGGCCAGGTCAGTCCGGCGTCGGCCACCGCGGCGGTGATCGCCTCGACCGCCATCTGCCGCCCGCTGACGCCGGGCCGGCGGCCGAAGCGCGACAGTCCGCTCCCGATGATGGAAACCTGCTCGGTCACCGGTCCTCGCTCTGCTGGGTGGTAGTGGTGGCGAACCGGGGGACCGGTGTGACCGCGACCAGTCGCACCGGAGCCCGGTCCAGACGGGCGAAATCGTCGCAGTCGAGAATCGCCTCGATCTTGATCCCCTCGGGGAGTTCGACATAGCCGACCGCGTACGGTGCGAAGCCCTCGGCGGGAACGACATACGGTGGCGATTTCGGTGGGAACCGCTGGACGGTGTAGGCCCAGACCACCCCTTCGTCGCTGAGCGGTAGCGGGTCGGCGGTCGGCCGGGCGCAGCGCGCGCAGATCGCGCTCGCCGGGTAGCCGACAGTGCCACAGACCCGGCACCTACTGCCCTCCAGTACGGGTTTCACCTGCTCACCCATGTCGTTCCTTCCGGTAGTCGGTCTGCCGCCCGCTGGTTCAGCGACCGACCCACTTGGGTTCGCGCTTCTCCAGGAAGGCGTTGACACCCTCGCGCGCGTCCTCGGACTGCAGGGCGTTGCCGACCGCCAGATGTTCCATCACCATCAGCGACTGGATATCGGCGTCCAGGCCGCGGTCGATGGTCATCTTGGTGAGCTTCATGGCGAACGGGCTCTTGTCGATGATCGGCGCGATGAAATCGTCCACCAGGGCATCGAGTTCGGCCGCCGGTGCGGAGGCGTTGATCAGATCGAATGCCTCGGCCTCCTTACCGGAGAGTAGTTTGCCGGTGAGCATCAGCTCCTTGGTCTTGCGGATCCCGATCATGCGCGGCAGACGGTAGATCGGGCCCGCGCCGCCGAAGAGCGCGCGGCGGATGTGGAAGTCGCCGATCTTGGCATCGTCGGCGGCGACCGCGAAATCACAGGAGATCATCAGCTCGAAACCGCCCGCGGTGACGTAGCCCTCCAGCACCGCCACCGAGGGGGTGTTCATGGAGTAGAGGCGGTCGCAGACCTTCGCCGAGAGCACCGCGACATCCATCGCGTTGGTTTTGCCGACGTAGTTCTCCCGCAGTTCGTCCAGGTCGAAGCCCGAGCAGAAGGTGTTGGCCCGGCCGCGTAGCACGAGCACCTTCAGCTCGGGGTCGTTGTCCACCTCGACGATGATCTCGTCCAGCCGGTGCAGCAGCTCCACGGTGACCGCGTTCTTCTTGTGCGGGCGGTTGAGCCAGACACGGGCGATCTCGCCGTCTTTCTCCAGGACGATGTGGTCGGTGTCAACCATCGAGGGCCTCTTTCATTGTCCGTTATTGAACTGGATTCACTTCAGTTGTACTCGATGGCGCGGAGGGCGTCAATATGGAATTCCGCGCCGGTCCGGGTCGTTCAGACGCCGATCAGATCGGCGATTCGCGCCCGATGGGTGCGCGAATCACCCTGTGCTGCTTCATTTCCTAGCGCGCGCCGGAAATAGGAATGGACGGGATGCTCCCAGGTGAAGCCGACGCCGCCGTGTAACTGCACCGCTTCGGAGGCCGCGAGTACGGCCGCGTCGGTGCAGACAGTGCCCGCCACCGCCACGGCCAGTCGTGCCGAGTCGGGGTTCTCGGCGTAAAGGGCGGCGGCGTATCGGGACGCCGAACGCGCGCGTTCCAGCTCGACGAGTAGATCGGCCAACCGGTGTTTGACGGCCTGGAAGGAGCCGATCGGTCGTCCGAACTGGTGGCGGGTGCGGGCGTAGTCGACCGTGAGCTCCAGTAGATGATCGACGATGCCGGTGTTCTCGCAGGCCGTGGCGAGGGTGGCCAGGTCGTGCAGTCGCGCGACGGCGGCCGGTGTCGATTCCGGTGTCGTCAGTGTGACGGCCGGGCAGTCGCGGACGGTGAGGTCCGCCTGTCTGCGGGTGGGGTCGAGGACCCGGCGTGGGCTGCGGACGGCTTCGGGTCCGGGCCGCAGGGCGAAGAGGCGGCGGCCCTCGGGGGTATCCGCCGAGGCCGCGACGATCTCGGCGGACTCGCCGGCCGGTAGGTGGGTGACCGTGCCGTCGACGCGCCAGCCGCCGGATTCGGCTCGGGCTCGCAGCGCGTCGGTCGCCGGATCGAGGGCGCCGACGGTGGCGAGCGACCGCCCGGCGAGTACCTCGGCGAAGAGTTCGGCGGTCTCCGCGGCGGCCGGCAGCAGTGCCTGCACGCCCAGGACCGCCGAGCTGATCACGGGTTCGCAGACCAGGGCGCGTCCGCATTCCTCGAGAACGACGGCCAGCTCGGCGGTGCCGTAGCCCAGCCCGCCCTGTTCCTCCGGCACGGCGAGCGAGGTCACCGACATCTCGTCGACGAGACGTCGCCACAGTGGTTCGGAGTATCCGCTCGCGGATTCCGCCGCCGCACGGACCTGGTCGATACCGCTGTGCCTGGCGAGTAGCGCCCGCAGGGTTTCGCGCAGTTGTTCCTGTTCCGGGCCGGGCGTGAGAGCCGCCGGTTCCGCCCGCGGCCAGGGAACTTCGACGGCGGCTACTGAGGTCGGGGACATGATTCTCCGGTTGACTTGAGTTCAATTCGGTAAGTTGAGCGTAGCGGTTCGCGGTCTCGACAAGAAGTGGTTTGCTGAACTAAGTTCATTTCATGAGTTACGTGATCGAGCACTACTACGCGACCGTCGACAGCGGCGGCCTGCGGGACGCGGTGGCGTTGCTGGCCGAGGACGTGGACTTCACGATGGTCCTGCCCACCGGTGTGAAACGGGACCGCGGCCGCCCGGCCATGTTCGAGTACCTCAGCGGCCGGCCACCGGTGAATCGCAAGCACGTGCTGTTGCGGGTCGCCGCCGACGGGGATGTGCAGTTCGCCCACGGCGCAGTCACCGAGAACGACACCGTGACCACCGGGTACTTCGTGGCCGCGATGCATCTGGACGCGGCGGGACTCATCGACCGATACCAGGTCACGTTCAGCGCGGACTTCGCGCTGGTGGACCGGTCCTCGACCGAAGGAGAACAGAAATGACGACGGATGTGCCCGTGCTGGCCCGGTGGTTCGGCTATATGGATTCCGACGATCCCGATCGGGTGCTCGACATGATCTCCGACGACTTCACCATGTCGGTGCAGTTCTCCAAGGGATCCGGGGCGAGCGCCGAATTCGTCGGGGACCGGGCCGGTCTGGTCACCTACCTCGCGCAGCGCGAGAAGAGCACCCTGATCCACCACATCGACGTGGGCGCGGTGGTCGGCGAATACGAACTGGTGCTCGGTCGCACCACCCGCGACGGGGAGTTCGAGGCGTCGTTCAATGCGACCGTCCAGCTCGACGCCGCCGGTGCGGTGCGCCGGCTGCTCATCGCCCGGACACCCGAAGTCGCCTTCGCGCGCTGAGCGGCGCGGGTCCCGGGCCCGTCCGACAAGGAGGACCACTGATGAATCGCCGGCTCTGCCTGGCCCGGCGCCCGGCCGGAAAGCTGGGAGTCACCGATCTCGAGCTGATCGCGGAACCCGTTCCCGACCCCGGTCCGGGCGAGATCCTGGTGCGCAACACCTGGCTGTCGATCGATCCGTCGATCCGCATCCGGCTGGCGGAGACCACACCCGACGGATACCTGCCGCCGCTGCGGCCGGGCGAGGAACTCACCGGTCTCGCCCTCGGTGTGGTCGCCGAGACCCGCCATCCGGACTACGCCGTCGGCGATCTGATCTCCCATACCCTCGGCTACCGGGAATACGCGCTGGTGGGTGCCGGGACGCAGACCATCGGCGGCTACGGTGCGCCCACCCGGATCGAGGCCGGTGACCTGCCTCCACAATGGTTCCTCGGGCCGCTGGGCAGCGCCGGACTCACCGCGTATGTAGGGCTGGTGGAGATCCTCGAGCTGACCGCGGCGGACACGCTGTGGGTGTCGTCGGCCGCCGGTGCGGTCGGCTCGCTCGCCGCCCAACTCGCGGCCTTACGCGGCGCCACGGTGCTCGGCTCGGCGGGCAGCCCGGACAAGGTCGCCTACCTGCGCGACGAACTGGGTATCGCGGCCTTCGACTACCACGGACCCTCCCTCGCCGAATCGCTGGCCGCGCTCGCGCCCACGGGAATCGACGCGTACTTCGACAATGTCGGTGGTGACCATCTGACCGCGGCGCTGGACGCGCTGTGCCCGCAGGGCCGGATCGCGCTGTGCGGTGCGGTATCCGGTTACGACGGCGGCGCCCCGGCCGGGCCGCCCAACCTGTTCACCATGGTGGCGAAAGGTCTGCGCATGCGGGGTTTCCGGGCCGGATCCTTCAACCACCTCGAGGCGCCGATGCGTGCCGAGGTCGGTGCGCACCTCGCGGCCGGGCGACTGGTCCACCGGGAATCGGTGTTCGAGGGGATCGAGGAGGCGGCGGCCGCACTGGTGGCGATGCTCTCGGGCGCGACCACCGGTAAAACCCTGTGCCGGCTGGTTTGAGGAGCGCCCCGGTGCTCAGCGGTCGCGCTGGGCGCGGCCCATTTTCCGTTCCCGCTCCCGTTCGGCCGCCGTGGCGAGATAGTCACCGAGTTCGCGGCGCAGGGTGGTGTCGAGCGACCGGGCCAGACTGGTGTGCACCGCGGCGACACCGAGCTCACGCATCGTATTGAGCATGCGGGTGGTGGCGGCGATCTCGTCGTTGGAATCCGGTAGCCAGCCGGGCCCGTGCGCGTCGACGATATGTTTCTTCGCCGCGTTGATGAGCAATTCGCTGATATCGTCGATCCGCGTCGCGACCTCGGCGTACACCGAGATCAGCGTGCCCAGTTCCACCCCGTACTCGTGGAGTTCGGTGAACGAGGTGAGCAGCTGGGTATCGGTGATCACCACCGTCTCGCCGTCCACCCGGACCAGACCCATCCGGCTCAGCTGCGCTACCAGCTCCTCGGTCTGCTCACCGAGGATGGTGGCGAGCAGTTCCCGGGGGACCTCGAAGGTCTCCTCCTCCGACCAGTTCGCGGTAACGGCGTGCTGCAGACCCAGCACCTCGGTGAGGTCCTTACCGGTTTCCCAGCTGGTGATGAAATCGGCGATATGCGCGGTGGTGAAACCGCGCTGCAGCAGCGCGTCGATGAGTCGGAGCCGCTCGAGATGGGAATCGTCATAGATACTTGCCCGGCCGTCGCGGTCGGCCGGGGGTGGTAGCAGGCCGCGTTCCTGATAGGCACGGACATTGCGGGAGGTGGTGCCCGCGGCGCGGGCGAGATCGTCGATCCGGTATCGCGCCATGAGTCCGCACCTCCCTCGCCCGCCTGCGCCCCGGTGACTCCGGCACGCCGAATCCGAGTCTAACCGCCGGTTATGAGACCGATGCCACCGTCGGCGCGATCCGCGGCTCGGCCGCCACCACCGTGTAGTCGTCGAGATCGACCTCGCGCAACTGGTTGCGGTACTGCGTGGCGAACCCCGGGTACATGGTCGCGTTGAACCCGTCCTCGGTCAGATACCAGCTGCGGCAGCCCGAGTTCCAGGTGGTCGCGCCGAGCCTGCGCTGGATCGCCGCGTTGTAACGCTCTTGACGCGCGGAGCGCACCTCGAGCATCCGCAGATCACGATCCAGGATCAGGCCGATCGCCTGCACCAGATAGTCGATCTGCGCCTCCATGTACACCAGCGCCGAGTTGTGCCCCGGACCGGAATTGGGACCGAAGGTCAGGAACAGGTTCGGATATCCCGAGACCGCGACACTGCGGTACGCGAACGCGCCGCGCCGCCATTCGTCGGCGAGCACCCGGCCGTCGCGACCGGTGATCGGGATCGGCGTCCCTGTTTTGGAGACCTCGAACCCGGTGGCGAACACGATGCAGTCGGCGCGATGCTCGATCCCCTCGGCGGTGCGGATACCGTCCGGCGCGATCCGGGCGATGGGCCAGGTGATCAGTTTGCAGTTCACCCGTTGCAGCGCCGGGTAGTAATCGTCGGTCATGAGCAGTCGTTTGCAGCCCGCCCGGAAATCGGGGGTGAGCTGCCGGCGCAGCCACGGATCGGCGACCTGCCGCCGCAATTGCGCCCGGCCGACCAGTTCGACCACCCGGGTGAGCGGGGTGTTCCAGACGACGCCGAGCGCCACCGACTCGTGTCCGTAGAACCATGCCTGCCGCGCGAGGCTCTGCGCGCCGGGAATGTGCCGGTAGAGCTCTTTGGCGAGGGCGCCGGTGCGCCGGTTCACCCGGGGCAGGACCCAGCCCGGGGTGCGCTGGAAAACCTTCACCGAACCGGCTCGTTCGACCAGTTCCGGAATGATCTGCACCGCACTGGCTCCGGTACCGATCACCGCGACCCGTTTGCCGGTGAAATCGTAGTCGTGGTCCCAGCGGGCGCTGTGGATCGTATGGCCGGTGAAGGAGTCGATACCCGGGATATCGGGATAACCGGGTTCGGTCAGCGGCCCGGACGCCAGCACCACCGCGCGGGCGCGGACCGTCCCGGAGCCCTCGATCGAGATATCCCAGGTCCCCGTGGACTCGTCGAATTCCATTCCGGTGACGTTATGCCGCAGCCGGATATGCGGTGCGATACCGGATTTCGCCACCATCGAGTCGATATAGCCCAGGATCTCATCGCTCCCGGAATAGGTGTGTGACCAATCCGGGTTGGGCGCGAAACTATAGGAGTAGAGCCGGGAGGGAATATCGCACGCGGCGCCGGGATAGGTGTTGTCTCGCCAGGTTCCGCCGATCGCGTTACCGCGTTCGAACACCGCGAAATTCGTGATACCGCGGTCCCGCAGCCGGATGGCCGCGCCGATCCCGGCGAATCCCGCACCGATCACGGCGACATCGAGCGGGGCTGTGCTGGTCGTGGTCATATCCGTCCTCGTCACGCGGCGGGGGTGTAGGTGATTTCCTTCGACCAGCTCGGGTCCTTGCGCAGCAGCCGCCGTGGAATACGTCCGGTGATCTTCACCAGGGTGTCCGCGAGCAGGTGATACGGGTGCCTCCGGTCGACGACCCAGTCCCCGTGCATCTTCACGATCTGATACATCGGCAGCCGGCGTGCGAACTCGCTGCGTTCGCCCACCTTCCGATAGCGCTCGAGCGCCGAGTACAGCTTCTTCTCGTCCACCCCCATCGCGACAATATTGTCCCGCATCTTGTTCAGCAGCGGCATATAACTCAGCACGCCGATCAGGAAGGTCGGCCTCACCCAACCGCCGACCAGTTCGATGAGCAGTTTGCGCATCTCGGCGTGACCCAGCACATCCATTACCGCGAAATCGACCGCCAGATGCCGGGATTCGTCGGCATTGATCCGCCGGAACACCTCCTGGCATACCGGGTCCTCGATCTCGTCCATGATGAATTTGACGAGTGCGCCGTCCAGTGCCACCTCGAGCATCGGGATCACGGTCCCCAAGAACGACAGCGACATCTCGTCGGCGTATGTGTCCAGGAAATCGATCACCAGTTTGACGTTGATATTCGGCTGTGGGATCTCGTCGCCGTCGAGCATGCCCCAGCGCCGCATCAACGCGAGTTCGGCATTGGCGTGCTTCTGCTCCTCGGCGTGGAAATAACGGTAGATCTCCCGCAGGGTCTCGTCGGGAGCCTTCTTGGCCATGGCGGCGAATCCGCGCGCCCCCACATTCTCGATCCACATCAGGTCCGATATGAACGGCTTCAGGCGCGCGTGCTGTTCGGGGGTGATCGTTTCCGCGCCCGGTGCGTCCCAATCGATATCGGCCAGTGCCCACTGGCGGTCCTTGATCTTCTCGAGCATGTCCTGGAAGTCCATGGTCGCCATATCAGATTCCTGTTCTCTGGATAGTGGTCGGCGTGGCCGGCGCGTCCTGCGGCAGCAGCCGCTCGAGCAGGCCCGCCACGGTCGTGTACGGTCCGGGGAACGCCCGCTTGAGCAGCCAGATCAGCTGGGCGTCGGGCTGCGGGAGGACATAGAGCCGGCCGCGGTCGTGCGCGTCGAGGGTGATGCGGGCGACGCGCTCGGGGGAGAAACCGGTCCAGCGCATGAGGGTGTCGGCGAGATGGCGCGACCCCGGGGTGATCCGCCCGTCCCGGGCGACATCGGTCCGGACGAAGGTGGGGCAGAGTACGGTGACCGCGATATCGGTGCCGCTGAACTCCGCGGCCATCGTCTCCGACAGGGCGAGCACGCCGGCCTTA
>NZ_BDCJ01000003.1 GCF_001613445.1 Nocardia grenadensis NBRC 108939 | reverse complement strand
CCTTGGAGGTGTTGTAGACCGCCATCGAGGGCGCGGTCGCGAAACCCGCGGCCGAGGCCACATTGATGATGCCGCCGCGGCTGGTGGACCGCAGCCGGGGTGCGAAGATCTCGCATCCGTGCACCACGCCCCACAGGTTGATACCGAGCGCCCACTCCCAGTCGGCGAACCCGATCTCGCCGACCGGTTTCCCGCCGATTCCGACGCCGGCGTTATTGACCACCAGCGAGACCCCGCCGTCGAATACGGAGTCGGCGAAACGGGCGAGGATCTCCATGTCCTCACGGTGGGCGACATCGCAGCGGAAGGCGTGGGCGGCGCCGGGGTGATCGCGTTCGATGAGGGCCACCGTTTCCGCGGCACGGCTCTCGTCGATATCGGCGCAGACGATCTGCCCGCCCCGGGCGGCCAGTTCGCGGGCCAGGGCGCGGCCGATTCCGCTCCCGGCCCCGGTGACCACCGCGCGGGCGCCGTGGGTGCGGCCCGAGGTGCCGAACGGCAGGAGATCACGCAAGGCTGTCATCTCGGCTCACTTTCCGTGGGGTGCCGGCCTCGAGTGCCGCGCAGAGGAAATCGGCGGCCCGGCCCAGGGGCGGCGTCGGCCTCGGGGGTCAGGCGCGGTAGTGCCTGTGCGGCCGGCCGTGAACGCGGGGAGGGCGTCCGCGGGACGTCCGAGCGCGAGGTCCTCATCGACCTAGTCATGTGTTCAGAATCATTCAGTAATGTGCCATTTGTCAATGGCGGATTATTGGCGGATCGATCGGTGGTGTGACCGGTGACATATCCACGACTGTCACGTTTCGGACCGCTGCCCTGTCCCATGACAGACACCGAGACGAGACCCAGGGAGAACGCCATGAACGCCACCCACCACCAGGACATCGTGATCATCGGCGCCGGCTACACCGGCATGTTGGCCGCACTGCGTACCGCCCGGCGTACCCGTCGGATGCCGGTCCGCATCACCGTGGTGAACCCGTCGGCCCGGTTCACCGAACGTCTGCGCCTGCATCAGATCGCCACCGGGCAGCAGTTGGCCGAGTACTCCATCCCCGATCTGCTCGCCGGTTCGGATATCGAGTTCCGCCGGGCCGCCGCGACAGCACTCGACCCCACGAAGCGCATGGTGGCGCTCGACGACGACACCGCCCTGGGCTACGACATCCTGATCTACGCGCTCGGCAGCGTCAGTGACACCGCGGGTGTGCCCGGGGCTCGGGAACACGCCTTCACCCTGGACAACCGGGCGCTCGCGCAACGGTTCTCCGAACAACTACCCGGAATCGCCGCGACAGGTGGCTCCGTCACAGTATGCGGTGGCGGCCTCACCGGAATCGAGGCCGCCACGGAGATCGCCGAGAGTTATCCGGGCCTCTCCGTCACCTTGCTGAGCCGGAACGAGCCAGGCGCCATGATGGGTGAAAAGGCCCGCGCCTACCTGAGCCGGGCACTGGATCGGCTCGGTATCGACCGGCGGGTGGGCAGCGACGTCGCCGAGGTACTGCCGGGCGCGGTGCGGTTGTCGGCCGGCGAACTGCTCGAATCCGATCTCACGCTGTGGACGGCGGGAGTCCGGGTGCCGCCGCTGGCGGCCGACGCGGGAATCCGGACCGACGAGCGTGGCCGGGTCGTCACCGACGCCACCCTACGTTCGGTATCCCATCCCGAAATCTACGCGGTCGGCGACGCGGCGGCGGTCCGGATGGAATGGGGCCCACTGCACGGCACCTGCCAGAGCGGTATGCCGACCGCCGCCTATGTCGGAGACACCATCGCGCGCCGGCTGAAGGGCAAGAAGGTGGCGCCCTTCCGCTTCGGATACGTCCACCAGCCCCTGAGCCTGGGCCGCAACGATGCGGTGATCCAGTTCGTCACCGCAGACGAGACGCCCCGCCGCTGGTATCTGACCGGCCGGGCCGCGGTCGGGTACAAGGAGACCGTCAGCAGCAGCCCGCTGCCGGTGTTCCGGCTGAGCAGGCATCTCCCGGTTCCGGTCCGGCCCTCGTCCGCGGGACACGTCGCCTGAAATCACCCTGGCGCGGTGGCGACCGGACAGAATCGATCACGATGGGACACCACGAGCACAATGCGGGGACAGCGGCCTCGGCGGATCATTTCGGCGAGCATCGGGGCCTGCTCTTCGGCGTCGCCTACCGGATGCTGGGCAGCGTGGCCGATGCCGAAGATGCCCTGCAGGACACCTGGCTCACCTGGAACGCGGCCGATCGCGCCGGGGTCGCGCACCCGAAGGCTTACCTGGTCCGGACGGTGACCAACCTGTCGATCAACCGGCTCACCTCGGCGCGCGCGGTCCGCGAGCGATATATCGGTCCGTGGCTGCCCGAACCCCTGCTCACGGCGCCGGACTCGACCGAGGAGGAAGCCGAGATGGCGGACAGTGTGTCCATGGCCCTGCTCGTGGTCCTGGAAACGCTCACGCCGGTGGAACGTGCGGTGTTCGTCCTGCACGAGGTGTTCGGGTACCCGTACGGCGAGATCGCCGGATATCTGGAGCGACCCGAGGCCACCATCCGCCAGATCGCGCACCGTGCCCGAGGACATGTGCGAGCTCGCCGGCCCCGGTGCGATACCGAGGAGCAGCCCCGCACGGCGATCATCGAGCGATTCCTCGCGGCCTGCCGCGGGGGAGACGTGAACGCGCTCATGGAGGTATTGGCACCGGATGTCACCGCCTGGAACGATGGCGGTGGGAAGATCACCGCCGCGCGACGGCCGGTCCACGGGCCCGATCATGTGGCGCGCTGGATGATCGGTGTATTGGCCAAGCCGATCAGTGCCGGTATCGAACTCGCCACCGTGCCTGTCAATGGAGAGACCGGGATCCTGGGCACGATCGATGGACACCCGATCGGTGTACTCACCTTCGAAATCGCCGGTGGATGCATTCACGGACTGCGTTTCCAGGTCAACCCCGACAAGCTCGGCGGGGTGTGCGGCGGTCCGAATCCGGCGGAGTGAACACCGGCGGCATCGGGGTGTCGACCTGGCAGGTGACCCGCGTGGCGCTCCCGGCCGCCACGCGGTGCTGCGGCACGATGAGGAGATGAATATCGACCTTTCCGGACGGCATGCACTGGTCACGGGTTCCAGCCAGGGCATCGGCCTGGCCATCGCCACCGCGCTGGCGCGGGCCGGCGCGTCGGTGATCGTGAACGGGCGCGGGCCGGATAAGGCCGAAGCGGCCCGCACTCGCATTCTGGAGGAGGTATCCGGGGCGTCGGTGCGTGCCGTCGCCGCCGACCTCTCCTCGGCAGTGGGGGCCGGAATACTGCGGGAAAAGGTCCCCGAGCTGGATATTCTCGTCAACAACCTCGGCATCTTCGAGGCGAAACCGGTGCTCGAGATCGACGATGACGATTGGCGGCGCTACTTCGAGGTGAATGTGCTGTCCGCCGTCCGGCTTCTCCGGATGTATCTGCCCGGCATGATGCAGCAGGGTTTCGGCCGTGTCATGAATATCGCCAGCGATTCGGCGGTGGTGACCCCGCTGGAGATGGTGCACTACGGCACCACCAAAACCGCGCTGCTCGCCGTCACCCGTGGCTACGCGAAAGCCGCGGCGGGCACCGGGGTCACCGTCAATTCCGTGATGGCGGGCCCGACCCATACGCCCGGTGTCGAGAATTTCGTCCGCGACCTGGTCGGCTCCGAACTGCCCTGGGAGGAGGCCCAGCACCGGTTCATGCTGGAACATCGCCCGCATTCGCTGCTGCAGCGTCTGATCGAACCGGCCGAGATCGGCAATATGGTGGTCTACCTCGCCTCGGACCAGGCCTCGGCCACGACCGGAGGCGCGGTCCGGGTGGACGGCGGCTACATCGATTCCATCCTGCCCTGACCAGGTCGCTCGACCGCCGCGATATGCCGGTCGAGCGGTGTCAGGCAATATCGAACTCGGTGCTGGTCCCCACAATCGGCTCCAGGCGGCCGTCGGGCGTGAGCCGATCGGCGAAGTGCACGAAACGATGCCGCCCCGGCACGGTATCGGTGGGGATGTCCCAGGTGAAGGATGCCACCGAGATACCCGGGCCGCGAGTGCTCCAGTGGAAGCGCACGGCCCACTCACCTTCGTTCGCGACCCGCACCCAGGTCCCGTTCACCAGCCGCTGCGCTTCGAGGAAGGTGCCGTTGCGGCGGGGATTGTGTTTCGGGTGGGCGGAGACGAATTCCACCTCGGCCCGGGTACCGCGGGTGTAGTGCGGGGCCGGCGGGGTGAGTACGGCGCCGAAATCGTGTCCCGGCAGGGCGGTATCGGGGCCGGGGGCGGGGACGAAGTCTGGTTGCAGATGCGAGAGGTCGCGCGGGGCCGGGCCCCGGTCGACGGCCGCGCCGGTGGCGAGCGCGGTGGCCAGCCGCGTGAATTCCTGCTGGTAGGCGGGCAACGTGTACCGGCCGAACAGGGTGGACGCGCCCTCGTACTGCTGCGCGTCGTATTCCTCCGGGGTTGTGACGTATTCGTGGTAGGCGTTGGCGTACCCCTGGAGCAGTACCTGATCCAGTTCGACCCCGAGTGCCGCCGCCACCGCCCGGCGCACCCGCAGGCCGGCCACAATGGTGAACTCGCCACCGGCCGCCGCCAGATACAACTCGCCGAGGCGGACGATCTGGATCGGCACCACACTGGGCACCCACGGTGCCGGTGGCAGCAGATCGAACGGCACCGCGATCGCCTTGGGCGCCTGGGCATCGGCCAGCCAGCCGGGTGCGGGCTGATGCGGGTCGCCGAGGAAGTCGAGGAAGGGGTTGCGCACGCCCTCCGGAATCGGGCCGCCCGGCAGGCCCGGACCGTCCTCGACACTCCCGGCGAGCAACGACACACCCGCGGCGGGCGGGGCGGTGCGGCGGGCGGCGCCGTCGGGCGTGAACCGTCCGTCGACCGCGATATCGGACAGGTCGATGTAGCAGAACACCGAGTCCACCGGCCCGTTCATGGGGTTCGCGGCCGCGACCGCCGTGCGGGCGGCATCGTGCTGGCGCTCACCGAGAATGCGGGTGTTGTCGAACTCGTTGCCGGTCGGCCCCGACCCGGGCCGCAGATCCAGATTCGGCGACATATCGCCGGCATTGGTCTGGGCGAAGGCGGCGAGGTAACCCGGTGCGCCGTCCAGATAGCGCACGCCGTGGTCGGTGTGCTCGCAGGCGAATGCCGCGTAACCCTTGTTGTCCGAGCTGATCAGCCGGTTCTTGTTCGTCATCGAGGTGTTGTGGGTGGCGAACCAGGTGATCGCGCCGACCTCTTCACCGGCCTTCCTGATCGATACCGTGGTGACCGCCGGATCGATGGCGTCCGGGAAGTGCGCCCGGTCCGCGGCGGGGTTACGGTCGAAGGCGACCCGGGACCGGTTCACGCTGGCGTTGCGCAGTTCGGCGCGGCCGAGGGCGAGCGTCCCGGGGGAGAGGTCGGCATGCGCGGCCGCGATGGCTTCGACGAGTCCGTTCACCTCGGCGTCGTACACCTGCTGCTTGAACCCGAGAATCGACAGGTTGTAGGCGTAGTCGTGGGCGGCCCCGCCGCAGACCGCGTGCGAATGTGTCGACGTGAGCAGGACATTGCGTTCGGTGTACAGATCGCCGAAACGGCGACCCAGTTCGGTGAGCACGCCGCGGTGCACCGACTGGAAGATCATCGCGTTCTCGGCGACGGCGAAGACGACCCGCTCCGACCCGGAGGCGACGACGAACGCGCGAGCGCGGGGGCGCAGGTGGATGCCCGCGGTGGTCTGATCCTGCTGGGAGTAGCCCATCATGCCGCATTCCGCGGCGGGACCGGTGATATCGGAGATACCCAGGCCCACGAGGTAGCCGCCGGGTGCGGCCTGTGCGGTGGCGGCGAACTGCGCACCGAGACCCGGTGCGGTCGCGGTGAGCGCGCCCAGCGCGACCGTTCCGGCCGCCGCTCCCGCCAGCACCGTGCGGCGGGGGAGCGCCGCACGGTCGGATTCCGTGGGACGCGCCGCGGACCGTATTTCGGAGGTTGCCACCATCGAGATGTCCTTCCTGCTCGACTGGCAGCGAACCACACTGTTGAACAAACGTCCAGATGCGGCCCGGCCGGTCGCGGCATCGAATGCGCACGCGTCCGATGCTCTCGGCGAGTAGCGGTCGTATTCGGCCCGAACCGCGGCAGCGCCACATCGGGCCGATCGATGAACTTGCTCGGATCAGTCCGGAAGCAACGGCACCGATAAACCTTCGCCGTGCCGTAGCAGCGCGGCGCGGGTGACCACCCCGGAGCCGAACCGGTCGCGTAGTGCGTCCAGGGTGGTGTCCAGCGCCGGGGCGGGCTCCTGGTCGAACGGCAGGGAGAGCTGTCCGGGGTCGGCGTTCTCCAGATTCGTCAACGCCAGCCCGATCAGGGTGAGGCCGCGTGTGGCGATCATCGGCATCGCCTCGGTCAGCAGGCTCCGGGCAGCACGCAGGATCGTCTCGGTATGGTCGGTGGCCGCGGGCAGGGTGCGCGACCGGGTGGCGCGGGTGAAATCGTCGAAACGCATCCGTAGCACCACCGTGCGGCAGCTCCGCCGGGCGGCGCGTAGTCGACCGCCGAGCCGGTCGGTGAGACCGTGCAGATACGCCTCGATCTCCGCGGGCGGGTGCGGCCGGCGGCCCAGTGCGCGTTGCGCACCGAGGGACCGTCGCCGCCGCCCCGTCTCCACCCGCCGTGGATCGCGCGCCCAGGATAGGGCGTGCAGATGCCGGGCCGCCGCCGTGCCGACGATCGGCCGCAGATCCGCTTCGCCCAGCTCCGCCAGCTGCCCGATCCGGTCGATACCGTGCGCACGCAGGGCGCGTTCGGTCACCGGGCCCACACCCCACAGCCGGTGTACCGGCAGCGGATGCAGGAACCCGAGCTCGTCGGCCGGTTCCACCCGCAGCAACCCGTCCGGTTTCGCGACCGCGCTGGCCACCTTGGCCAGGAATTTCGTCCCCGCGATACCGACCGAGATCGGCAGACCGACCTCCCGTCGCACCCGCGCCCGCAGCCCGGCGGCAATGGCCTGCGGTTCACCCGCGATGCGGCGCAGTCCCGCGACATCGAGGAACGCCTCGTCGATCGATATCCCCTCCACGATCGGGGTGGTATCGGCGAAGATCTCGAACACCGACCGGCTGGCTTCGGCATAGACCGACATCCGCGGCGGGACCACCATCGCGTCCGGGCACAGGCTCAACGCCTTGCCGATGTTCATCGGTGTGCGGACGCCCGCGGCCTTGGCCTCATAGCTGGCGGCCAGGACGACTCCACCGCCCACCAGTACCGGTCTGCCGCGCAGCAGGGGTTGATCCCGCTGCTCCACCGAGGCATAGAAGGAATCCAGATCTGCGTGCAGGATCGACGCGTGATCCCGGGCGGCGATCCGGGGACGCCGGGGCGATCGTTCGAGCGGGACGATCTCCGCAGGGGCCGCGGGTGGTCCCGGAGCGGGAGATGCCCGACCGTATTCGAACATATGTTCACACTAGCAGCGGATGGTCCTCCGACCGGGGGAAGGGGCAACTGGTCGCCATGAGGTCATATGCCGGTGGAACGGCTGCACCTTCCCCGGTCGCTACGGTGAGTTCGGGCGATCGGGCTCGGTCGAGCTCTCTCCGTCCAATAGCCGCTGGACGATATCGCCGTAACGTAGCAGCACCTGGTCGGACCGTGCGGCCGAGTGGGGGGCTTCGAAGATTCGCAGCGTGGCGGCGAGGCCCATCAGCGCACTCACTGCCAGCTCGGACCGCAACTCGGCCTCCGCACCGCCGCCGAGCCGTTCGGTCAGCGCGTCGAAGTAGCCGCCGGTGAACTTTTCCTGGATCGTGTGGGGATCCGGGGCGGTGAGTCGCAGCATGATCGCGCGACCCAAAGGTTCCACCGCGTTTGCCCGCATGCGTTGGATGATGTTTCCGACCAGGGTCCGGCCGAGTTCCTCATGGGGTATCCCGGTGAGATCGAGTGGCTGGAATTCGGCCACCTCGTGGAAGAGTTTCTCCTTGCTGCCCACCACTTTCATGACCATGGCCGGCGACAGCTCCGCGGCCAACGCGATATCGCGGATGGTCACTTGTCGGTATCCGCGCTCCGCGAACAGTTTCGACGCCGCCGCCAGCGCGGCGTCCCTGGCTCGGGTCACCGCGCGGATACCGTGTCGGCGTGCGATGTGGCGGGTGGCCGCGCGGTGGGTTCGAGCAGCTCGAGGTCGAGGTGACGAGCCGAGCCCCAGATCGTGATCGCGCGGGCGGTGGACGAGGAACTCGTGAACGCGGTGATGATGTATCTCCCGTTCTGCGGAAGTGGCAGTTGGTAATCTCCGGTCGCACCGGTCTTGGTGGTCCCGACAGCTTCGCCTGTGTGCCGGGTGAGTACCACATTGACACCGTCCACCGGCCCGCTCGCATCGACCACTGTGCCCGCCATCATCAGCCGTTCCTTCAGCACTATCGCCTCGATTCTGCCGCCGGCGTCGATGTCCACCAAACGGGAGTCCGGTGCCCATCCGTCGGCCGCGGTGACCAGAAGATAGCGGCCCGGGCCGGGTACGGCGACCGAGAAGTGGCCCGCCGAGTCCACCTGACTCCAATCGACGTGGTCGGCGGACGGTGTGAACACGGTGACGACCGCGTGACCGATCGGGCGCTTCGACCGGCTGATCACTTTCCCGCCGGCCACCGCCTCGTGCGGATGCTCGGATTTGTCGACTTCCTCGCTGTTCTCGTCCGGTGTCTCGCGAAGTCCGGTCATGGCCAACGCGATGACCGCTGTGACGACGCAGGCACCCGCGGAAACCCAGAAGATCACGGTGAAGGCCGCGAAGCTGGGAAATACCTCGTCGGCGACTCGGACCGTACTCATGGTGGCCACCGCGGCCATGACCGCGCTGGACAATGCCGTGCCGATGTACCGCAACAGGGTGTTCAGTCCGTTCGCGGACGCCGATTCCGTCAGTGGAACGGCGCGCATGATCAGCGTGGGAAGGGCGGCGTAGGTCATCGATGTCCCGGCGGCCACCAGTACCGAGCCCACGACTATCTGCCAGAGATTGTCGCTGAGGTACACGCGAGCCACATAGGAACCCGCCATCACGAGTGTTCCGGTGAGCAGGGTCGCCACCGGGCCGTATCGGCGCAGGATCTTCGCGGATACCGGCGCCATCGCGCCGAAGACCAGGGCGATGGGTGCCATCCACAGCCCGGTGTTCAAGATGTCGTATCCGAGCCCGTAACCGGAACCGACCGGCAATTGGAGCAATTGGGTGGTGACGAGCATATTCGCGAACATGGCGAAGCCCAGCAGTAGCGAGGCCACGTTGGCCAGCAGGACAGCCGGACGGGCTGCGATTCGCACATTGACCAGTGGATTGCGGACCCGGAGTTCGAGCGGTACCCAGGCGATGAGGAGGGCCGCGCCCGCGCCGACCATGGTCAGGGTGATACCCGAGGTCCAGCCCCAATGCGCGCCTTTGGACAACGCCAGCATTACCGCTGTCAGGGCGACCGAACCGATGATCGCGCCCCGATAGTCGAACGATCCACCGGTCTTGACCGGCGACTCGCGGATCACCCGCCAGACGGCGGCGAGAACGACCACTCCCACTACGCCGGTAACCCAGAAGATGGCATGCCAGTCCAAATGCGCTGCAATCAGACCGGACAGGGGGAGCCCCGCGCCGGAACCGATCGCCAGGCTGGCACTCATCAGCGCGACACCGAGCGGCATGCGATCGCGCGGTAGCTCGTCCCGGAGAATCGCAATACCCACGGGTATGAGGGACAGTCCGACACCCTGTAACGCGCGAGCGATGATTATCGGGATGAGGGCGGTACTGACGGCGCCGAGTACCGAGCCGAGGACCATGATGGCGAGTGCCACCATCATCATCCGCTTTTTCCCGAACATATCGGCGAGCCTGGTGACGGTGGGAATCGAGACCGCACCGAAGAGCAAGGTCGCGGTCACCAGCCACGACGCGTTGTCGGCGGTTGTGTTCAGCAGGCCGGGAAGATCGGGGAGGAGTGGGAGGACGAGCGTTTGCTGGAGGGAGACAACGGTGCCGGTGAGTGCCAGGGTCGCCATCACGGTCCAGCTCCGTGCGCCTTCGACTCGGACTGGCGCGCTCACACAGAAACCCCTTCCTCGGCGTGAACAAGTGTTCACCCCGATGAGTGAACCAGTGTTCACCATCCCGAGTCGAGCACCGGGCGACGAATGTGATCAAGGTCGCGAGGGGTCGGAGGCGCCCGTCGGCGTTTACCGAGACGCTGGGCGAACAGTTGCCGCGGTCGCCGGGCGAGGTGGAGCACGCACCCGGGAGCTCAGAACCCGGCGTGGAGTCGAGCCCACTCGATATCCCACTGCTTCATTCGGCGTAGCCGGAGGCGGCAGGCGGTGAGCGCGGTCGGCACGGCGCAGAGCAAGCCCGGCGCGCTCCAGGCGAACAGTCCGACGAGGACCGAGTCGAACAGGACCGACGAATCGTTCGGAGGTGCGGTGGTGTACGTGCCGTCCCGCTCCACCCAGATATCGATGACCTCACCTCGGCGATAGCCGGGCGGGGCGTTCACCTTGCCGGTGTGCTGGGCGCCGGCGGCGAACCAGGTGGCCTGGATCGTGGGGTACAGATCGTATTCGTTGGGGGCGGGCGCGGATTCCCGGAGCGTCGCGGGCACGCGGTGCCGTTCGGCGGCCGCCTCGGCGGCGGCTGCGCTGAGCGCCCGGTGGGTGTCGATGCCGATCGCTGCCGCAATCGGGATCGCCGCGGCGGTGACGAGTAGTACGCCGCATACGAGCCAGGCCAGGAGGCGGTCCCCGCGGCGGAGCAGCGGGCTGTCGCGCCACGGACGCAGGTTCCACAGCCGTGTCACGGCGGTGGGGTATCTGCTCGGTGGGGGGATCATTTGTTCTGTCCGGGAGGGGAATCGGGTCGGTATCGTCTTCTTTCGATCATGTCAGGCCGTGCTTGGGAAATCGGTGCCGGGCATCTGTGATACGCCTCATGTATCGCCGATCGCCACGAATGTGTTGCCCGCGCACGAGTGACAGAGCCGGAGTCGTACCGGGCGTGCCGATCGTTCGCGCCGTCGATACGTGCGTGATCGATCCGACCCGGGTGGCCCGACGGCGGCAGCGCCGTGGCCGGGTGATGTGCCGTCGAGCCGGCTGCGCGTGGCCGGGGTCATGGGAACGGTCCGCCTCGTAGCGGGATTTCAGACCGTGGTGCTCGAGTTCCCGCAGGGTCTGGCCGAGCATTGCGTGGCTGATGCCGGCGACCGCGCGGTGCAGCTCCCGGAAGCGGTGGTGGCCCGCATCGATTTCCTCCAGGACACGCAGCCCCCAATGCGCCGGGCCGGGTGTTCCGGTGCCGTGCGAGTCGTCGGACCGCGTCGGCCGGTCCTGCTTCGCCGCGCCTCGAAGTGCTCTCGTCACCGATGGCAGGGCCTTTCGGCCCTACGCCTGTGCGCCGCGAACACATTTGATGGTCGCCGGGGCGGACGGACGTATGGAGTGCTGTGGACAGTGAGAGGGTGCGGGCCGCGCGGACGTGGTCGGCGATGCCGTTTCCCGACGTGGTGGTGTATACCGGCGGCCGGGTGCCGGCGATCGAGCGGGAACGATTCGCCGGCGCGGTCGGCCGGCTGCTGGAACGGCTGGGTGTGCCGGGCGGTGCCCGGCTCCGGATCACCGCTCCGAAGCGTGGTCCGCTGGTGATCCAGGTGAATCTGCGGATCGCCGGCGGCGCGGCCCGGGTCCAGACGCTCACGCGCCGGGACGGCGACGCACTGTCGACCGTCAGGCGGCTGGAACGGCAGATCACGGCGTTACGAGGAGTGTGGCGGCCGCGGCCGTGGCCGGATCCGGCCCGGCAGCCCCTCGATATCCCGGGCCCGGGCGAGTTGGTCCGCCGGAAGCCGGTTCCGGTGGTCAGGTGCCACCCGTCGACGGCAGCGGCGGTGATGGACGCGATGGATTACGACACCCACCTGTTCGTCGATGCCGATACCGGCGAGGACGCCATCGTCTACCGCGCGGGGCCGAGTGGCCTGCGATTGGCCCGCTGCCACAGCGTCCACCCGCCACCGGCGCCGAGCGGGGCGTGGGCGTGCACGCTCAATCCACGACCGGCACCGCCGCTGACCGAAGCCGGTGCCGTGGCCAGGCTGTGTAAGTACGGATTGCCGTTCCTGTTCTACACCGACCCCGGTACGGGGCGCGGCAGGTTGCTGTACCGGCGTTACGACACCGATCTGGCACTCGTCCTCCCCGACGACGGCACCGAGATCATCACCTCGTAGTCCTGTCGATTCCCCCCGCCGGCCCTATTCGGACCGGTCACCCTCGGCGATCCTGCCGGGCGACCGGTGTTCGGTCGCCCGGCCTCGTCCACCGGGGACGCACCGTGGTGATCCGGTCGGAGCGCCGGGGGTTCCGACATTCGGATCCTTGCGATTCGATTGTCCGGCCGGCGGGCGACCGGTTGCGATAATACGGCCACTACCTGGGGCGACGGTGGTGTCACCGAAGCGCCGGCCCGAAGTTTCCGCGGCGCCGGCCGCGCGTTCACCCGCCAGTAGATGCTTGACAGTTGTTAACCTTTTGCCGTCGGTACGGATCGAATGACCGGCCACCTGCGAGCGAAGGGAACCTGCACGATGACGACAATGTGTCAGGTCACCCCATCCGGGACGCCACCGCATGAAGGATCCGCCGATGCCCCTGCCCGATTCGTCGACCACCACCGAGGAGTTCGTGGTGGCCGTGGAACGGGTGCAAGTGGCACTCATCCAGGCGGCCCGGCAATTCCGGACGATGGATCGCGCGGGCATCAACCAGTCCGCGCGCAGCGCCCTCGCGGCGATCGTGAAATTCGGGCCGCTGTCGATGTCCGAACTCGCGGCCCACGAGGGCGTGGACCCGGCCGGCGTATCGCGCACCGTCCGGAAGCTGGAGGAGTCCGGAGATGTCCGACGCCGGACCTCCGAGGAGGACGGGCGGGTCAATCTGATCGAGGTGACCGAATCCGGTCGCGAGCTGTTCCTGCGCAGCCGCCGGCAGCTCACCGAGATCATTCTGGACCGGATCTCGACGCTCCCACCCGAGCAACTGGCCGCGATCGTCGCACTCGGCGACGGGCTGGAACTGCTGGTGGCGGCCACGGGCCCGCGCCCGTCCTGACGACCTCGTGCGGGTGCCGAACCCTTACGGCGCCCGGTCCTCTCACCGCTTCGGCCCCCTGACCCGCGGGGTCCTACGCCGGCCCCGTTCCCACACCCCTGCTCCGCCGGTCGCGCCTGCGCGTCGCCGGCCGATCGAACGGATTCTCATGACCGTGCTGAGTGCCGAGCCCACCGCCGAACGGGTGGGCCGCACACCGCCGATCCGCCGTCCGGCCACCGGTTCGCGGGTCACCGCCCTCCTCGGCGTGGCCGCGCCACCGCTGGCCCTTATCATCCTGCTGGCGGTCGGCTGGAACGTGATGGCCGCCCGCATGGACAGCCCGCTGGTGCCGTCGCTCGGCGCGATCGCGGACGAACTGGTGACCCTGTCCAGCGGCGGTGCGCTGTGGGCGAACCTCCAGGTGACGCTGACGCGGGTGCTCATGGGCTTCGCCGTGGCGTTCGTCGTGGCCGTGGTTCTCGGGATCGCCATGGGCCGCAACAAATACGTCCGGCGGTTCCTCGAGCCTGCCGTACTCCTGGGATTGGTGACGCCGGGCCTGGTGAAGGCGCTGCTGTGCGTTATCTGGTTCGGCATCAGCATGATCAACCCGATCCTGGCAGTGGCCCTCGCCGCCGCGCCCGCACTCATCGTCAACATCACCCAGGGGGTCCGCGAGGTCGATCCGCAGCTGCACGAGATGGCCCATGTGTACCACTTCAGCGCGTGGACCCGGCTGCGGCGGATCTGGATGCCCGCCCTGGCGCCCTCGCTGTTCACCGGTGCCCGGCTGGGAATCGCGATGTCGTGGAAGGTGATCGTCCTGGTCGAGATCTTCGGGCTGGCCAGCGGGGTCGGATATCAGCTCAACCTGGAGTTCTCCAATCACAACGTGGCAGGCGTACTCGCCTGGACCATCGCCTTCGCCCTGGTCATGACCGCGATCGAGTACGGCGTCCTGCAAACACTGGAGCGGCGGGTCTCCCGCTGGCGTAAGGAGTCCTCGGTATGAGCGTCGGTATCGAACTGCGCGATATCGCCAAATCGTTCGTGAGCAAGAAGGACGGCACCGTCCAAACGGTTTTCGAGAACTTCTCGCTCGACGTGGCACCGGGTGAACTCGTCGCCCTCGTGGGCGCCTCGGGCACCGGTAAAACCACCCTGCTGCATCTGGTGGCGGGACTGGAGACCGCGGATGCCGGGGTGATCCGGGTCGGTGCGAACACCGCGCCGAAACGGACCGGAATGGTGTTCCAGCAGCCGCGGCTGCTGGACTGGATCAGCGTCGCCGAGAACATCGAGATCGCCGCGAAATCGGCCGGACAGAGCGTATCGGCCGTCCCCGAACTCATCGAGGCGGTCGGTCTGAGCGACTACGCCGATGCCTACCCGTCGGTCCTGTCCGGTGGCCAGCGCCAGCGGGCCGCGGTCGCCCGGGCGTTCGCGGTGGATCCCGACATCGTCCTATTCGACGAACCGTTCAGCGCGCTCGATGAACTCACCGGCCGCAAACTACGGCTGCTGCTGCAAACCCTGCTCATCGAACGCTCGGTCACCGGTCTCCTGGTCACCCACAACGCGCTCGAAGCGGCCTTCCTGGCCGACCGGGTCGTCGTGCTCGCCGACCGGCCGGCCCGCATCGTGCAGGACCTCCGGGTCGACCTGTCGCGTCCGCGTTCCACCGAGGACGCCACGCTCTTCGACCTGCACCGCGACATCATCGCCCATATCGCCTGAGACGACCCCATCCAGAAACGGAGACCCCGTGTCCACCACACGCGGCACTATCTTCACTCGCGAAGCCACCCTGGGACCCGCCGTGACACGCCGGCAGGCCCTCCGGGCGGGAGCCGCGCTCGTCGGCGGACTCGGTCTCGGCGCGCTGCTGGTCTCCTGTGGGGACGCCGGCACCGCCGCGGTCGACGCGAACGGTAATCCGTTGCGGCCGATCAAGATCGGCGCGGTGCAGCCCGGGACGGCGGGTTCGGTGATCGATCCGATCACCGGGCAGTTCGGCCTCGACACCAAGCACGGCCTCGATCTGAAGCGCGACGGTGGCGGCGGTGTCGGCACGGGACAGGAGAATCTGCTGACCGGTCTGCTCGACACCTTCGCCTTCGGACCGCTCGGGGCCACCGACGCCAATACCTCCGGCCACGACGTGGTTATTGTCGGACCCCAGCTGTGGAATCACGGCCGCTGGCTCGTCCCGGCGGACAGCGATATCGCCTCGGTCGAGGACCTGCGCGGTAAACGTATCGGCGTCCAGCCGGCGGGGTCCGATACCTACAAGGCGGCCGCACTGGCATCGGCCGTCAACGGGATCGACTTCGAACGGGAATTCCAGATCTTCCCCGGCCAGCCCATCGCCAATCTGGCCCTCTACGAGCGCGGCGACCTGGACGCGATCATCGCCATCGAACCCAATGCCACCCGTCTGGTCGCCCAGGGCAGCCGGCAGGTCGCGACGGTTTCGGAGCTGTGGCAGAAGGGGACCGGGGACGCGAACCCGCTGTTTCTCAACGGTGCGGCGTTCAATCGGCCGTGGCTGGAGCGGAACCGGGATACCGCCGAGCGGTTCGTCGCCCTGCGTACCGAGGCGAACACACTGATCACCGGCGACCCCGCCCTGCTCGGCCGGTATCACGAAGCCTTCGGGATACCGGCCGACGAGGAGGCCGCCATCGCACTGTTGCCCGAGCGGCTCCGCGATATCTACCCCTCAGTCTGGGACCAGAGCGTGTTCACGAATATGGACCGTCAGATCCAGGTGGCCCTGGATATCGGCCTGCTGTCGCGGCGCGCGGAGCGGCCGGTCTACGAAAGCCTGAGTTGAGCGAGCCGGTGGCCGCGCCGGCCGTACGGCATCCCCGGACCGCCCTGCTGGCCTGCTGTGCGAGCCTGTTCCTGTCCTCGCTCGACACTTCGGCGCTTGTGGTCGCTCTTCCCTCGCTGCAAGCGGATCTCGACCTGGACGTCGGGGGACTGCAGTGGGTCGTGGTGGCCAATGCCCTGGCTCGCGGCAGTACGTTGTTCCTCGCCGGCTCGCTGGCCGACCGCTACGGCCCGCGGCGGATCTTCCGGATCGGCGTCGTCCTGTTCGGTGTGGCCTCGCTGCTGTGCTTCGTCTCCTCCGGTTTCGCCGAACTGATCGTCTGGCGTGTCGTGCAGGGGATCGGCGGTTCGCTCATGACCCCCGCGTCGATCTCGCTGCTCACCGGAGTCTTCCAGGATCCGGTCGCGCGCAGCCGGGCGCTGGGTTCCTGGAGCGCGACCGCCGGAGTGTCCACGGCCCTGGGACCGGTCATCGGCGGAGTGCTCGTCGCGACCGTCGGGTGGCGCAGCGTATTCCTGATCTGCCTACCGTTCGCGGCACTTGTTGTGATCAGCCTGCGCTGGGTACCCGAGTCCCCGGTCCCGCGGTTGCGGCGGCGCATCGACCCGGCCGGTCATCTGTCCATCGCCGCGACGCTGTTCTTCGTGACCTTCGCACTGTCCGGTGGTGCCCGCGACGGCTGGCTGTCGGCGACAACGCTGCTCGCGCTGGTCGCGGCCGTGCTGTCGATGGCGATCGTCGCCCGAGTCGAGCGGCGGGCGGCGGACCCGGTCCTCGACCTGACCGTCTTCCGCCGGCCGCAATTGCGCGGTGCGGTATTGACGGCCGGGTTCTCCTATTTCTGCCTCACCGGGATGAACTTCGTCAATACGCTCTACCTCCAGCAGGTGCGCGGGTATACGCCGTGGGAAGCGGGGCTGATGGCGCTACCGCTCACGGCCGGGACCCTCGTCGCCGCACAGGTGTCCGGGCGGCTGCTGGGCCGATACGGTCCGCGAAGGCCCGTTCTCCTCGCCTATCTCTTCCTGATCACCGCCATGGTGTTCCTGGCGTTCGCGGCCTCGACCACCTCGTCGATCGGCTGGATTCTGATGGCCTTCGCGCTCCTCGGCATCGGCATGGGTATGGCGAATCCGCCCGCGACGTCGTCGGCCGTGGCCGCTCTCCCACGTGAACGCGCCGGGTCGGCCAGCGCGATCACCAGTACCTCGCGGCAGGTCGGTATGAATCTGGGTACGGCCACCCTGGGTGCGGTAACCGTTTCCGTCGCAGGACGTTTCGCGCGGTCCGAACCCGTCGCCGCGCACGATTTCACCTCCGGAATGCGCATCGCCTACGCGGCCACCGCAGTCGTGGCCGTCCTCGCGCTCGTCGCCGCGCACCGCTGTTTCCCGGCGCCCCCGAACTCGACCACATCCGCGGTCGACACCACCCCACGAAAGGAACGATCCGATGACCACCAAAGAATCGAAAGCCACCCCGGCGAAGATCACGAGCGTCCGGACCGGAGCGATTTTCACCCTGCCCTATCTGGTCGGCCTCGAGAAGGGCTACTTTCTCGACGAGGGCGTTGATCTGGAACTCGTCGCGCCCGGGGCCTACAACGTCAGTGTCAAGCCGATCGAAGATCATCACCTGGTGAGTTCGTTCGGTGGCATCTCCCGCGGCTTCGAAGACGGTGATGTCTCGCTGTACCGTGCCTGCGAATGGGGGCAGGTCCGGCGGGCACAGGATTCGGGTCGCGGCGGGCAGATCGTGACCCAGCGGGCGGCCATCGCCAGCCAGGCGATCTTCGTCCGCCCCGACTCCGAGGTATTCCACCCGCAGAGTCTGCGCAATAAGCAGGTCGCGGTGAACTTTCACCACGGCTCCCACTACCTCGCGATCCAGACGCTCGAGGGGTTCATCGAGCCCGACGAATTGAAGGTCGTGCACGTCGGTGGTCCGGCCGACCGGTTCCGGGCATTGCGTGACGGCACCGTGGAAGCCGTAGCGCTGATGGAGCCGTATATCAGCCTGGCACTGAAGCAGGGCTACCGGCTCATCGCCGAAGCGTTCTACACCGGCGCCGAGATCGCCGACGAGAAGGTCGATCCCGAGGTCTACGCGGCGATCGACCGCGGCGTCCGCCGGGCCGTCGCCGATATCAATGCCGATGTCACGCCCTACCTGCACTACTTCACCGCGGAGATCCCGGAAGATCTGGGCACGCTGGAGGAGTCGGATATCAGCACGTGGCGGCTGCGCTTCGCGGACCCGCAGCCGTACGCGCCCGAACAGTTCGACCAGACCTACCGCTGGCTCCTGAAGTGGGGTCTGATCGAATCCGGCTCCGAATTCAAGAAACTGGTCGACAACCGAGCACTGTCCTTGTGAATCGGTGGTGTCCGGGGTGGTGTATCGCGTGATGCGCCGCCCCGGGCAGCGGACCGTATGCCCCCGAGCGGAGGATCCCCCCACTCGTCTTCGGCCGGGAATGGCTGTCCCGCAGCGGTATCGGGTAGATTCCCATTCCCGACCGACGCATCGTCTGTCGTGAGTCGAGACCTGAGGTTCGATGTGAAACGCCGACGTATGAGGCCCGCACTGCTGGTCGCTGTTGCCGCTGCGATGTTGGCCGCGTCCGGCACG
Source organism: Nocardia grenadensis NBRC 108939 (assembly GCF_001613445.1). Taxonomy (GTDB): domain Bacteria; phylum Actinomycetota; class Actinomycetes; order Mycobacteriales; family Mycobacteriaceae; genus Nocardia; species Nocardia grenadensis. The sequence continues at coordinate 601,024 of NZ_BDCJ01000003.1, read as the reverse complement.
GTGTTCGGCGCCGGGGTCGCCTCCGCCGACAGCGGCGATCCGATCGCCGACTCCAGAAAACTTCTCGCCGATCCGGTCTCGCCGAACGGCTCGCGAATTGTCGCGAGCCGGGTCGATGGCCGCAGCCTGACCATGCTGGTGCACTCCGCGGCGATGGACGAGAACATCACCGTCCGGGTCCAGCGCCCCCGCGACGCCGCACAACCCCGGCCGGTGCTCTACCTCGTCAACGGGGCCGGCGGGGGTACCGACGCGGCGACCTGGTGGGCCAATACCGATATCGGCGATTTCCTGGCCACCAAGGACGTGAATGTCGTGATGCCGGTCGGTGGCGCGTTCGCCTACTACACCGACTGGAAACGTGATGATCCGGTGCTCGGCCGCAACAAATGGCGCACCTTCTTCCTCGAGGAGTTGCCGCCGCTGGTAGACGGAGCACTGGGCACCAACGGGATCAATGCCATCGCGGCGAACTCCATGACCGCGACCGCGATTCTGCAGATGGCCGAGGCCGCCCCCGGCTTCTATCGGAGCGTCGCCGGATACAGCGGATGCGCCCAGATCGCGGATCCGGTCGGGCGACAGTTCACCAAGCTGGTCGTCGAACTCTACGGTGGCGGCGATGTCCGCAATATGTACGGCGAGGACGACGATCCGGCCTGGGTCGCCAATGATCCGGTGGTGAACGCCGAGGCACTGCGCGGTACGAGGTTGTTCGTCTCGACCGGCAACGGACTTCCCGGGCAGTGGGATACCGTCGACGGCGACTACGCGCTGCCGGGACCCCAGGGCCTGGCCAATCAGCTCCTGGTCGGCGGCGTCATCGAGGCCGCCACCGGTTGGTGCACCCGCAACCTCCAGGACCGGCTCGCCCAGTTGCGGATCCCGGCCACCTTCGACTACGTGCCGTCGGGCACACACTCCTGGGGTTACTGGCGTGACGCGTTCTATCGCTCCTGGCCGCTCCTCGCCGAAGGACTCGGAATACCCGAGTAGGACATATGTGGGTTTCGCCACGAAGTGGCGGTGGACCGCGACCGCACCCGGACTCCGGTATACCGCGCGCAGCCGCCGCGCTCGCCGGGCGGCGAGTGACCTCACCCGACTCCGGAACGGCAGTGGCACCGGTCGTGCCGTCCTCCGCTCGGTATCTTCGACCTGGTCGCCCGGCCGACGAGAGTCGGCCGCTTCGATCTCGGCGACATTACCGCCGGCTCTCCTTCGGCGCCTGCTCGTTGTCGCCGGGTCATCCGGACCGGCCGACGCCCTGAGACCGTAGCGGCCCGCGCTCGGAAAGACTCGACGTCTCCTATCTCGAACGCGTACGGGAGGAAATCTCGAGGCTGCCGGGTCTGCCGTCGAGGTGAGTGCCCAGGGCCGCACATGCTTCCGGCCCGGTCGGGAAGTTCGCGGAAACTGGTGTGCCCGGCCCGCTGGGGCGATTCGTCCGCGCCGCGAAACCGCAGATGAACGACCGTATCGCCCCGGTCCGGCCGACCATGCGCATATTGCTGTCCATTTTGTCCTGTTGACAGTTCTCGTGTTACCGGTCACACTTCCTCAAGTTGACATGACTGTCACGTCAGATAGGGAAGTGCCGAGGAGGCAGCATGACCGCATCCGTAACCGACATAGGCGAGCCGGGTCGGCGAGCGGGCGATCGGGTCGGCCGAGGGAGCGCGGCAGCGAGCACGCCGGAAGGAACGGCGACCGCCGCCTCGCGAATCCGGACCGGACAGGTCATCGAGCCGGGCACACCACTGGACGGTCACGACCCACAGCGCGGCGGAGTCCGGATCGCTTCGTCCGCGATCCGATGAGCACCGCGGCCGCGTGCGGCCGGACGGCCGGCGACATCGCCGAGTGCGGTGCGCCCGGGAACTCGCGCCGGATCGCACTTCGCTGAAGCACTCCCGCCGCACAGCCCGCACCGATCTTTTCGACCACGCCGCCCGCGAGGCGGCGATCTTCCCCTGTCCTCCGCATCTCCTCACACCCAGGGAGCGACCATGAAACGTACTCTCGCCGTAGGCCTGACCGCCCTGTGCGCCACCGCCGCCCTCACCGCCTGCTCCGGTCGCGACACCGCGACCGCGTCGGGTGACTGCGATCCCGGCATCACCGATACCGAGATAAGGTTCGGCACCAGCCTCATGCAGTCCGTCGCCGGCGCGCAGGCCACCGCGGCGACCGCGCTGTTCGAGGAGATCAATGCCGCGGGCGGCGTCGCGATGGGCGACGGTAAGTCCCGCAAGATCGTGTACACCGCGATGGACGACGGCTACGATCCCGCCCGCACGGTCGGCAATGTGCGGTCGCTGGTGGAGCAGGACCAGGTGTTCGCCATCCAGAATCTGATCGGCACCGCATCGACCCTGGCCGTCGTCGACTACCTTACCCAGAAGAACGTGCCGCTGGTGTTCCCGATGACCGGCACCGACGAGCTCCTCGCGACACACGACAAACGTCCCGTCGTCGCCGGCGCGGTGAATCCGCAGACCGGATGGGAGGTCTCGGAACGAGCCGCGCAGATCCTGCGCGACCATCCGCAGGCGAAGATCGCGGTGCTCTACCCCAACGACAGCCTCGGGGTCGGGAGCCGCGACGCGCTGAAGTCCGCACTCGAGGGCAGTGGCACCCGGATCGTCGCCGAGCAGTCGTACGAGCAGACGACACCGTCGGTGGACTCGCAGATCGTCAACCTCGCCAATTCCGGCGCCGACGTATTCGTCAACTTCGCGACCGCGAGCTTCGTGACCCAGTCGCTGAAGAAGGCGAACGAACTGAGCTGGAAGCCCGACACCTACATCTACTCGGGCGCCACCGACACCAACTTCGTGCTCGCGCCGGCCGGACCCGGTGCCGCGGAGGGCATTCACTCCTTCTACTGGATCTACGACGTCAGCAGCACCGAGCACGACACCCATCCGGGTGTGCGGAACTGGCGGGCCTTCGCCGAGCGCAATGCGGGGAAAGTGAAAACGACCGACACCATCGCGGCCACCGGCTACAACACCGCGCAGCTGCTCGTGACCGCCCTCGAACAGATGAAGGGCTGCACGCGCGCCGACCTCCTCGACGCCGTCGGGAACATGCGGGGCGTGACCACCGACCTGTCCATCGAGGGTGTCACCTTCGACACCACACCGGACTACCCGTACGTGATCACCTCCATGGCGCCGATGACGTTCCGCGACGGCAGCTGGCACTACGACGCCGTGGTCACGCGCGGTACCGAGGGATGACAACCGTGCCGGATGTAGCTGCCGCCGGGGCGGTACCCGCACTGCGCGTCGAGGAGGTGCGCCTGCGCTTCGGGGGCGTCGTCGCACTCGACGGGCCCTCGTTCACGATCGAACCCGGCCGCATCGTCGGGCTCATCGGCCCCAACGGCGCGGGTAAGACGACGCTGTTCAACTGCATCAGCCGCCTCTACCAACCGGATTCGGGACGTATCACCTTCGGCGACACCGATCTGCTGGCCCTGCCCGCGGCCGGGATCGCGGAGGCCGGGATCGCGCGCACCTTCCAGAACATCGGGCTGTTCCCCACGATGTCGGTGGTGGAGAACGTGCTCACCGGCGCGTACTCCCGCACCCGGGCCGGATTCGTCCGCACCGCCCTCGGACTGCCGCCGACCCGGCGAGAGGAGCGTCGTGAACGCGAACAGGCGTGGTCGCTGCTCGATTCGATGCAGCTCGCGCACGTCGGACCGGAGCCGGCGGGGAACCTGCCCTACGGCACCCTCAAGCGGATCGAACTCGCCCGGGCACTGATGCAGCGACCGCGGCTGCTCATGCTCGACGAACCGGCGAACGGGCTCATCCACGAGGAAGTGCTCGAGCTCGCCGCCACCGTTCGCGCCCTGTGCGATGAACGGGGATTCTCGGTGCTGCTCGTCGAGCATCACATGGCCATGGTGATGTCGATCTCCGACCGAGTGGTGGTGCTCAACTTCGGCCAGAAGGTCACCGAGGGCGAACCCGCCGAGGTGGCAGCGCATCCCGAGGTCGTCGAAGCGTACCTGGGAGGTGCGGCGTGAACCTGCTCGACGTCGAGGGGCTGCACGCCCGCTACGGCAGCGCGGAAGTGCTGCACGGCATCGACTTCGCGGTACCCGCCGGTGAGGTGACGGTGGTGCTCGGCGCGAACGGTGCCGGGAAGACCACCATCCTGCGATCGATCTGCGCGATGGTGCACACCACCGGGCGGATCGTGTTCGACGGGCGCGATATCTCCGGACTGCGCACCGATCGGATCGCCCGCCTCGGCGTCGCGCACGTACCGCAGGGACGCGGGACATTCGGCGACCTGACGGTCGAGGAGAACCTGCGGATCGGTGGATACACCACGTCCACCGCGGCGACCGACCGGGCGATCGAGCGGTGGTACGACTTCTTCCCGCGGCTGCGGGAGCGGCGGCGGCAGCCCGCGGCCGGGCTCAGCGGTGGCGAACAGCAGATGCTCGCCATCGCCCGGGCCCTGGTGGCCGGACCGCGACTGCTGTTGCTCGACGAGCCCTCGCTCGGACTGGCGCCCCGCATCACCCAGGAGGTGTTCCGGGCGCTCGCCCGGATCAACGCGGCCACCGGCACCACGATTCTCGTTGTCGAGCAGAACGCCCACCTCGCGCTCGACATCGGCACATCGGCGGTACTCGTCGACGCCGGTCGCGTCGTCGCCCAGCGTCCCGCGGACAGCCTCGCGCGCGACGAATCGGTGCGGCGCGCCTACCTAGGCTATTGAGCACAGGAGATCTGTTCATGCAAGTCTTTGCGCAACAAGTGGTGGACGGGCTGACGTGGGGCGCGCTGTACGCCGCGTTCGCGCTCAGTATCGTCCTGGTCTACCGGGCGTCCGGGATCGTCAATTTCGCCCAGGGCGAGATGGCGATGTTCTCGGCGTTCTTCGCGTGGCAGTTCCACCAGTGGGGTGCCCCGCTGTACCTCGCGATCCTGGGTGCGATGGGGGTGGCGTTCCTTGCCGGCGCCGCCGCCGAACGGGTGCTTATCCGGCCGCTCGCCGGATCGCGCGACCATATGCCGCTCGTCATCATCACGCTCGGTCTGATGCTCGTGCTCAACAGTGCCGCCGGCTGGATCTGGGGCGTGCAGAGCCGGGAGTTCCCGGCGATGGTGTCGGGGCCGGTGCTCACGCTGGGCCCGGTCGTGATGTCCCGGCAGTCCGTGGTGATCGTGGGCGCGGTCGTGGTGGTCGCCGCACTGCTGTTCGTGCTGTTCCAGCGGACGCGGGTCGGGCTGGCGATGCGGGCGGCGGCCGGTAACCCGGACTCCGCGCAACTGATCGGCGTGCCGGTCGGCCGGATGCTGATGATCGGCTGGGGGTTGGCCGCCGCCATCGGCGCGCTCGCCGCGTCCCTGGCCGCGCCGCAGCTGTTCCTGCAACCGAATATGCTCGTGGCGTCGCTGATCTACTCGTTCGCGGCCGCGGTCCTGGGCGGGCTCGACAGTCCGGTCGGCGCGATCGTCGGCGGCCTGTGTGTGGGGGTGGCCGAGAACCTCGCCGGTACGTATATCTCCTGGATCGGCCACGATTTCAAGCAGGCGGTCGCCCTCGTCCTCATCCTCGGTGTGCTCTTGCTGAAGCCGGAAGGGTTGTTCGGCGCCCGGAAGGTGGCACGGGTATGAGGGTCTTCGAACTACTCCGCCGTCCCCGCGCCGAACTCGACGCGCCGGTGTGGCTATCGCGTGCCACGATGATCCTGGTCGTGGTCGTCGCCGCGATGGCGCCGCTGGTGTCGGCGCCGTATGTGAACTTCGACCGCTCCATGGTGCTGGTGTACATCGTCGTCGGGCTGGGACTGAACCTGTTGACCGGTAATACCGGCCAGATCTCGCTGGGCCACGGCTTCTTCTTCGCGCTCGGCGCGTACCTGAGCGCGGTGCTGGTGGAGAACCACGGGGTGCCGTATCTGCTGCTGATCCCGATCGCGTTCGCGGCCGGCTACTTCGTGGGCTATCTGTTCGGGTTGCCGGCGCTGCGGTTGCACGGACTCCAGCTGGCGCTCGCCACCCTGGGTCTCGCGCTGGTGACACCCGCGGTCATCAAACGGTTCGAACACATCACCGACGGGCAGGCTGGTATCAATATCTTCGGTGCCGAGGCCCCCGAGTTCACCGGACTGGCCCGGGACCAGTGGGTCTACTATCTGTGCCTGGTCGTGGCACTGGTGGCGTATCTGGTGGTGCGCCGCCTCGCGACCGGCCGGATCGGCCGTTCGTTGATCGCGATCCGGGATTACGAAGCCGTCGCGACCACCCTGGGTGTACCCGCGACCCGGACCAAGACAACGATTTTCGCGTTCAGTGCCGCGCTCGCCGGGGTGGGCGGTGTGCTGTACAGCTTCGTGGTCCAGTACGTGGGCCCGGAGGCCTTCGGGCTGCCGCTCGCGATCGCCTTCATCACGATGATCGTCGTCGGCGGACTCGGCACGGTGCCCGGGGTGGTGTTCGGTGCCTTCTTCGTCGTGTACGTCCCGCAGTGGACCGCCGATATCAACCAGTCGGCCGCCGGAATCACCTACGGGGTGGCGTTGATCCTGTTCATCTTCGTGCTGCCCTACGGGGTGATCAGTCTCATCCGGCGAGGACTCGGACCGGTGGTCGCGCGTATCCCCGGCCGACGGCACGGCGGCCCCGCCGCCGCGGGTGTGCCGTCGGCCGCCCACCTCGAACAGGGGAGTACGGCCACCTCGGGAAGTACCCGCGGGTCGGGATCCGGTGTGCGGTAGCGGTTTCGCCACCGGCACCGCGCCCACCGGGGCTCCGCAGCCGGTGATGCGGAGCCCCGGTGCTCGGTCGTGCCCTCGGCTACCCGACTCGGGTTGTCTCGGCAGCCCGCACGCGGGCGATGATGGTCAGCACTCCGGACTAGGAGCACTCGTTCGGGGCCGGCTCGCCGCGTAGACGCGCATCGAGCCAGTCGAAAGCGCCGGGGAATCCTGTGGTCAGGCCGGTGACATGTTCACCCGGCTCGCTCCGGAAGACCGCGGGGACGCCGCGGTCGCACTGCGTGCGATACAGCTGCTGCGCCCCCTCGAGCGGAATCCAGAGATCGTGGGCGGCATGGTAGATGTACAGCGGCACCGCCGACGTCCGGTCGCTGAGATCCGTACGCGCGAAGATATCGTCGGCGACGGCGCTGTCGAGCGGGTGGGGAATATTCGCGGCGATTTCGAGCGGTATCCCGACCACACCCAGCGGCCCGAGCGCCTCACCGCACACATTGTTGATCGGCGAGGTGGCCACCCACTGGGCCAAATGGTTCATATTGGCGAGGATCTCGGGGTGCTCGCGGGCGTAGGCGAGCACGACCGCGAGCAGCACGCCGGAGGCGAACTTACCGTCGAAACTGTTCGCGACGACCCGGTTGTCGGTGACGAGCCCGCCCATCGACGCGCCCACCACCGCCTCGGCCAATTCCGGCGCGTAGTCGTCGAGCAGCATGGCCGCCGAGTAGGAGGCGATCGCGCCCCCGGAGTATCCGGTCAGCGCGAAACGGCTGCCACCGAACTCCGATTCGGGCAGCGAGCGCACGGCGCGAATGCTGTCGAGGATGACATGTGCGGCGACATTCGGTTCCGCATAGGCCATGAACGGGCCTTCGTGATCGGGAATCAGTACCGCGTACCCACGGTTCACTGCCGACTCGGTCGTGGGGGTCAACGCGTCGATGGCACTGCTGCTGGCGCCGTCTTCGCCGTGTGCCATCGTATAACCGGGCGTACACCGCAGGCCGAGCGAGTTGATCGGCTTGTTGTCCACCAGGACCGGCCGGCTGCCGGGACCTGTCCACGCCGCCGCCGGAACTACCAGGGTCGCCGTGCCGAAGGAGGGCGCCCCCGCCGCGGACGCCGACCGGAATTTCAGCAATACGGCACGGCCCACCGGCGCCTCGATCCGCGGCGCGGCGATCGCGGTGATGTCACGCTGTTCGATCACCGCACCCGCGGCCATCGTGTCCAATCCGGACGGCCAGGTGTCGAAGATCGGGTCACCCGTCGGCGGAGACTGCACCGCGTGCCACAGTGCCGCCAGTTCCGGCGGCATATCCCCGATCGGCGATGCGGGGACGTCGGGCAGTGGGGGCGGGGGAAGGGCATCGTCGATACCGCGCTGTAGGCCGGAGGGGGCCGGTGGGCCCGGCACCTCCTCGGCGACGGCCGCCGGCTGACCCGCGAGGATCAGGCAGCCTGCCGTGGTCACACCTGTCAGCGCCCGCACGAGACCTATCCGCGCACGGACCCAATTCATAGAGCTACCTCTCGAGATCGGTGATATGTCCTCGGGTCATCGCCGTCGAAGACACGCAGAAACCCGTCGCGTGCCCGCCGTTCGTCTCGGCGAAAAGCGTCTGTGTGCACGCTGGTCGGGTGACTCGAGAGTATACGGTCCGGTCGGAGGCCCGGTCATCGAGCGTCGGATCCGGACTTTTCAGCACGGTCGCGCGATTCCGTGTGAATCCGCCACAAACGCCTCGCCGGGCGCCAGGGACTCGTTCGTTCCACCCGCGTGGTGTGCGAGCGGCCGCGTTATGGCTATACGGCGGTGCTTCGCGCCGCGCTGACCGGGCACCGTCGATGTGCTCGTCATCTCGCCGGGCCGGGCGCGGCTTGCTATTCGGGCTCGGTGGGAGCGGCGGTGACAATATCGCGGCTGCGCGTGCGTGCCGCGAGGGAACGCAACGCGGCCAGTACCGTATCGATCGCGGCCGCGCGCGTATCCGGAAGCAGGGACCCGCATACAACGGTGCCGCGCCCGCAGCACGCACCGCAGCACACTCCTTGCAATTAGGGAGGTCCGATGTACGCCCCATTACAGAAGCCTGGTTTAGAACGACCTTTCGGCTGGACGCTTGCGGAGCGCACTGCGGGTGTGTGGTCGATGCGTTTGCCGACCTCGACACCCGCAGAAGGCTTCTGGTGTCCAACCGGACGATTACCGTAGGCGTTCCGAGCCGACGGATATGCCCGCGCCACATAGTGTGTATGCGTGGTGGCCGGTTCTGGGAGAGAACCAGAACTTCAACACTGGAAAGGACAAGCGTAGAGATCCATTGATGGATCGGCCCGCGCTTGATCACTCGCCGTCATGGAAGGGTTCTGGTATGGCATGCCCTGGAAAGTCGGAGGTGCCGAGTGGAAGCGATTCGCAGTGCGATACCCGAACTCTGCTGAATTCTTCAGTATGGTCGCGCTCTTTCGACGAACTGCCCTGGCCGAGCCGGGACCAGGCGCCGCGGCATGTGGCGGTGGTCCTCAACGGTAACCGCCGGTGGGCACGAGCCCGAGGTCTCGATCCCGTCGAGGGGCATCGCGCGGGTGCGGCACACGTACAGCGCTTCCTGAGCTGGTGCCGACGAGCACAGATCGATATCGTCACGTTGTGGCTCATGTCGCGGAGCAACTTGGCCCGGCCGGCGCAGCAGCTTCAGCCTCTGTATCCCGTCATCGTGAAGCTGGTCAACGATATCGCCGCGGCCCAGCAGTATCGGCTACGGCATATAGGCGACTTGTCGCTGCTGCCGACTTCGTTAGCGGCTGCGCTGACGGAAGTCGAGAGTACGTCGCGTGACGTCGACGGAATGGCGGTGAACCTTGCTGTCGGGTACGCGGGGCGGCGCGATCTCCTCACCGCTATCAACAGACTTCTCGATCGCATGTCGGAACGTGACACGATGGTGCGGATCAGTGAGCAGGACGTGTCGCAGCCATTCGCCACTGCCGGTCAACCCGACCCCGACCTGGTGATCCGTACCTCCGGCGAGATTCGACTGTCCGGGTTCTTGCTATGGCAGGCAGCCGAAGCAGAGTACATGTTCAGCGACAAAATGTGGCCGGATTTCAGCGTCCACGATTTCGTCGATGTTCTGTGTGACTACAGCGGTCGCGACTGCGGGCTGGGGCGCTGACGTGGCCGATATCGACTTGGCGGAATTCGAACACAGATCGATAGAACCCTGGACGAACTCATCGATCGAAAGCTGATGGATGCTCGGAGTCCACGCCGCGAGCGATCTTGCTGGTGGCCAGCCAGTCTCGAAGTGTCGCCGGATCCATACAGCCGCATGTGAAGGTATTCGTTGACATTCGGCATATGGCGGCGATGTCTGGTGCAGGACGCCGACCAGCCAGGTACGTTGTGTGGCAGAGAATCTCTGGAATTGGGCTGGGGTGCTCGAATGGCGCAAGCGATTCGCGATATCGAACAGGGTGGTGCCGTAGCGCTCCAGAAGCGGCTTACCGACTGGGATCGGAGTGGGACTTTCCAGAATTCGTTGGATGTACGCCGCCACAGTTATGAAGCCGCTGGGATCATCGCAGATGGTCCATTGTCACAGTGGGCGTCAGCAAAAGCTGGTCCCCCAGTACGTCCACAAAGCTGCCGAAAACTTCCGGTTCCAGCGCGGTGAGGTGTCGATCGAATATTCCATTCCGACGCGTTCGTGGCGATCATCTCAACTCTCTCATGGGAGTCTCCGTACAGTGCGTCCCGACCCAGCCGTTCGATGGCACGATTGGTTACCCGGTCGGCGGCTTCGTTGATTTCAGCTTCTATCGGGCAGCGGATAGGCGGTTGGTCGTACCGTCCAAGCAGCAGAACGCAGAGTCGATGCGGGCGCTCGCGGCGCCGGGCCGTTACGGGATCTCGGTCGGCCGCAAATGGGTGGAGTGGGTGATGCGTGGCGCCGGGCTGCAGGACGCGTTTCTGCGGAGACGGTGGCGGTCCGGATCCACGCGGGCCGATCCACCGGCGGCGCCCGCACCGGATCTGGTCAAACGGGTCTTCACTGCGGGTCGGCCGAACCGATTGGGGGTGGACGATGCGACTCGGATCCCCTGTGAGCAAGCGCGTTCTGGGCGGCTGCGGCGCGGGACGCCGTTCTCCGACGGGATCGTGGGCTGGAAGACCCGGATCTTTGCTATCGGTCGCGACACAGAGGTAGTTCTGCTGGAGTCGGCGATCTGGAGCTGTGACCTCCGTGACGGTGAGCTGATTCATCGCAGCGACAGGGGGCTCGTCCTATGCAGCGAGACGTGTATTAATCAGTTGGCCGACAACGGGATCGCGCAGTCGATGTGACGGGTCGGCGGCAGCCAGGGCAATGCGTTGATGGACAACTTCTTCTCCACCTGGAAAACCGAGCTGATCGATCGCCGGATCTGGCGAACTCGTGACGAGGCCGAGAACGCCCTGTTCGCCTATATCGATGTCTCGCGCAGTGGCCAGCGCTTTCAGAAGAAGCTGGGTTGGCGGTCACCAGACGACTTCGAAGCGAGCTAAACCACCGGTTCCGGCCGGAAACTGCTTGCCCTCCAGCGATGTGGAGAAACCTCACTGTGGCGGCACCCGGAGGATCCACTACCCGGATATGCTTCGCCGGCAGCTGCGGCCTTCAAGGATGTTTGGGATCGCGAACGTGCCGATATGCTCCCGCACTGGCAACACCGAGCCGCGCTCAACTGGTCGAAACTCTTCGAATCCGTAGTTGCCGAAACGAAGAATCGGGTCGGGAGCCGGATACCGGACAAGGTGGAGTACGACCGGATACGGGACAATTCCGGGCTAATGTATGTCCTGCTGGATTCCTCCGAGTTGATCTGCGATTGCCAGGTGTCGCTCGCTGTACAGGAGAGCCCCGAACTTCAGCGTATGCGTTTGGCAACGGTCAGGGGGTGTAACTACATTCAAGACTTGTTCTCGGTGAATAAAGAGGAGATTCAGGATGATCCGAACAACATAGTGTTCGTTCTCGGTAATCAGAACACATTGACCCGAAGCGAATCCTATCGTGCCGCTGTGGCGCTCGTTCGCGAGATCACCGACGACTTCCTGCGTGCCGAGGCACGAATCCCTCGGATGCTCGACCGGCTGGGCGCGTCGGTCGAGGACAGAAAGGCGACATACTTGCTGGTGGACAATATGAGAGCCAACTTCGCGGCAGCGTACGAATGGACGCGTAATTCGAACCGGTACACATCCTCGGCCCGCACCCGGGAAGAACAGCCGGGCTTCCTCGGCGACGTGGGCACGCGGCGATTGATCTCATAGAACTCCACCTCGATCGCCGGCCCCGAGGCGACGGTCATTCGGTGCTCCGTCGCCGGCGGCTCGCCGCGTGCTCCGTCCGATCGAGCTCGCGCTCACCGCGCTTCCGCTCGTCTACCTGCTGTGGGGCATCCTGGTAGCGATCTGCGCCACCGATCTCATCTCCCCGGCACGAAGCGGTTCTTGCGCCTCGTCCGGCCTAACGATCATGGTCGGTATCGAGCTGATCCCACCACCATCGCACACTCGGGAGCGGCACCGGGTCGGAGCTGTCGTCGGACGGGGTAGTGGTGATGCGCGGTGTGGTGGTGTTTCCGGCTGCGCGGAAGCGGGCAGCCTCTCTGCCGAATTCGATATTGCCGGAGACGATATACTCGAGGTTTGTCAAGTATCTCCGCAAGCCGCTGCCGGCGCCGGGCCACATCTGAGCACGTAATCGGTTATAAAGGTGCATTATTCGGTCACGGAGCGCGATTACCTGGACGACGGCGTCGGTGAACGACATTTCCTGGTGCTCGTTGCGGACGAGGTGAAAGAGGTCGATATGCGAGTCGCCCTGGGCCACGGTCTTGGCATGGGAGTATCGTTCGTTATCGATGACGAGGATCGTCATGGCGGCCTCGGTGGCGGCGCGCACGGCGGGCGAGTCCAGAACGTAGTCGGATAGGTCCCTACTGCTGCGGTTGGCGAGCATGGCCGCTGCACCTGCGGCCAGTCCGGTGGCCATCGACCAGTATCTGAGCGTCAGATAGTCGTTCAGGGTGAGCGGTAGGTCGTTGTGCTGAATGTCTTGTTCCCAGAGAATACCGAGTAACCACTGCCGGATCGACTCTGAAAACCATCGCATCTGAGTTGAGTCGGCCCAAATCCGCATGCGGTGAACGATATCGGCGAGGGCTTCGGCAATACCTTCGCCGGTCAGCAGGGCACTGGAAGGTTCCTCCGCGACGCGGACCAGTCGAGCCAGCATGTCGGTCGGATTGCGGCCGATTCTTCCGGTCGGCACGGCCGTGTCGGTGAGGTCGTCGACCATTATGGCCCAAGCGGAGCAATAAGCCATGGTCTGCATGCGTTCTCGCGGTGCATCGGGATAGAAGAGGGACGCCAGCAAACTTCCCGCGCGGGCGTACATGTCGCTGTGTTGCGGATTGTTGCCGCCCAATTCGACGCGACGTGCCCACTCGATCATATCGAGCTGCACTACATCTGTGGCCGGGTGCCGCTTCGTCTCGAAGGGACAGTAGAACCCCGGAAAGTCCGGGCCGGTGACGTCGATCGGTGTTTGATTGCTCTGCTGCACGACCTGGTCCTTTGTAATCGGCCTCGCGCGTGGGGAGGCGTGAATGAAACCGTTCGGTGACCGCCGCAGCGGCTCAGGCTTGCTGAATAGCTCGAGCGTGGTCGAGCTGGGCGCGGGCCACCTCCATGGCGCGACTGCACCAGGTGTGGGCCGGTCCCGGGGTGGGTAAAGCGGCGACCATGCGGTCGGCGAGGGCGAGTTCGGTGCCGGCGTAGGACATCAGATCGGTGACCGTCCAACCGTCGGGGAGGAAGTCGATGCCGCGTTCCCGGTCGACAGCCAGGCCGGCGAGGATATTCGCGGCCTGGACGCCGCGGGCGTAGCTCATCATCTGGCTGCGGTCGACCTGGGTGCCGTCGTGCCATGCCCACATATCGCACAGCAGCGTGGCCACCACTCCGGCGACCGAGAAGGTGTAGTGGTCGAGGTCGTCCACATCGTGCAGACGCCACTCCTTGGTGGACCACACCGCCATCCGGTTGGCCATCGCTATGGCGGCGTCCACGATCCGTGGCGCGATGAAAGCGGGCGCGAGCTCGCACCAGTCCGCGAGCCGCAAGGACACCTCGGGCAGGACATCGTGGTGGTCCGCGAAGGCGATGCGGAGACGACCGTCGATATTGCGGGTCTGCAACGCGCAGGCCACATCGGTCAGCAACATCTCCTTCACGGATGCGTCCAGCTCCGGATGGTCCTCGATCTCGTCGATGCCCCGGAAGAGCAGGTAGAACGAGACCTTCGCCTCCTGTAGGCCGGGCGGCATTTGCGAGAGTGGCCGGTGGTATGTGGTCGACCAGCGCCGGACCTCGTCCAGTGCACTGTTCAGATCTGTCATGACAGATACCTCCCGGGGCGAATTGTGGAGAGTGGAAACCATCTCGGCATATTCCGAGGCGGGGTGCCGCAAGTGCGGCCATCGGGTGGTCGCCGTGGCTCCGGCGGGATGTGTCAGCGGGGCTCGGCCTTCGCGCTGCGGTTCCGGTCGTCGAAGCGGAGCGTGGTCTCAGTTTGGGCCGGTCGGCACACCGGCGGAAGGTGCCTGCGCGCATGTGCCGAATGCGCGGGCCGCATAGCGGTGGCGCGGCAGGGGAACACCGGTCGCGAACAGCCATCGTCGGGCCCGGTGATCGGCACGGAGCTGTTCATCGCCGCGGGTATCGGTCGGGTGGATCTGTTGCGCCGGCTCTTATCAGCCTTTGGGTATGTCGGCGTGCCAGGTCCGCTGTGCGCCGGCCGCCAGCATCGCCGCACCGATGGCTGCCGCCGAGTCGGCATCGGTCAGGGCGATCACGCAGCCACCGAGTCCCCCGCCGGTGAGTTTGGCGCCGTACGCGCCAGCGCGTCGCGCGGACGTGGTCAAGCGGTCGATTCCCGGGGTGCTGACGCTCAGTTCGCGGAGGAGCGAATGGAAATCGTTCATGCTCTGCCCCAGTGCGCGCATGCGGCCGGCTGCCAGCTCTTGTACCGCCGACTCGGTGAGTTCGTTCGCTCGCGCGAGTAGACGCCGCGCCAGTGTCCGGTCGCGGTGCAGCGTGGTCCGTGCGGTGGCCACCGCACGGTCGGTCCGGCCCGGGGTGCCGGTATCGGCGATGACGAGAACCGCGTCGGCCGGTGTGGTGATCGGCCGGATGTCGCCTGCCGCGAAGCGGAGGGGCCGGCGGGCTGTCACAGTGACGGCATCGACGCCACTGGCCCGGCCGTGCGAGACATGCTCACCGATTTGCACGAGCTCGTAGAGAGAGCGTGCGTCGGGGGTGACGCCGTGCAGGTCGGCGACCGCGCGGACGGTCGCGGCGGCGGTCGCCGCACTGGACCCGAGTCCGCGGGCGGGCGGGATACGACTGCGCACCCGTACCTCGACGCTTTCGCCGGGACGACCCCAACGGCGCAGCGAAGCCGCCACCACGGCGGAACCGGGGTCGTCCGTTGTCTCGGTGTCGGCGGAGGCGGTGAATCGACTGTCGAATATGTCGTCGCTGCCGCCGTCGTCGGGTGGTGGGCGCTGCCGGGTGTCCGTCGGTGTGACGACCACCTCGACGGTGAGATCGCGCAATGGCACCGCGACCGCGGGTAGTCCATAGACCACGGTGTGTTCACCGATCAAGATCGCTTTCGCGTGCGCACGGCCCGATCCGGATACGCCCCGATGCGTACTTCTCATGGTGGGCATGACGTGTACCTCCGGGGTAGCCGATGCGCGGGCCGGTGCCGACGGGCCGGTGTCGATCTCGATTGCGATTGTCTTCGGATCTCACCGTCGCGCACTTCCACTGCCCGCTGAAGCTCGTGTGCGGCATACCGGAAATGCGTGCCCGGCATACCATGCGCGCACTGCTACGACATGGCGGTGCGCAGTGCCGAGCGCAATGCTGTGCCGTGTTCGGTAGCGCCGGCGGCGGTGAGCTCCTGCGCGGCGCGACGAATCTGGTTGCCGATTCGTTCCGATCCGGTTTCGGTCGCGATCACCAGCGCCTGCCGGGCGGTGGCGAGCGCCTCGTCGTGCTGTGTGGTCCGGGCCTGCGCGCAGGCGAGCAGCGCCAGTCCGCGGCCGAAATCGCGTCGGTTCGTCGATTGCCAATGTGTCAGCGCGGTTTCGAGTGATTCGATCGCCCTGTCGGTAAGGTCGAGCTCTATCCAGCAGTCCGCGGCCTCCACGGCGAGGAACTCGGCGGTGCAGTATCCGGCCAGATCGGTGTCCTCGTCACCGGCATCCTCGGCGTATTCCGCTGCCAGGTCGATGCTCCGGGCACACTCCTCCGGTCGGCCCAGGCGGGCGTGGCCGCGGGCGTGCTGGCGTAGCGCGAGGGCGCGTAGTCGAGGCATCGACGAATCCGAGTGGCGTCGCGCCTGTTCCGCCAGCTCGAGTACCGACCGTGCGGCGCCGAGATCTTCCGCGAGGTTGCTCTGCCGCATTCGCACGTAGGACTTCAACCGAGCGTCGTCGAGTTCGTGTGCGAGGGTGAACGCGATATTCGACCAGTCGGTGGCCTGCCGGAAGTTTCCCGCGTCCTGGTGCAGCCAGCCGAGGAACTCGGCGTACCTGGCGTGTACGTGCCGGAACTTCCGGCGCGCCGGGCCGTCGCCGGATCGGTGGAGTTCCTCGATCACCCGGACCTGCGCTTCGACCACCGGCAGCAGCGTGCGCGGGCCGAAGCCCACGTCGGCCCGGACGTACTGCTCGAGATTGATCAGTAGCGAATCGGCCAGGCCGGGATCGGGCCCCAGGGCCGTGATATCGACGGACCTTCCACTGGGCAGTCGCACCCGTCCGGGAGTCGGCCGATCCTCCGGATCCTTCTCGGTGTCGAACCAGAGCAGTGCGGACGGTACGGCGAGCACTCGCGCGTAGTGGGTCAGTTTGTCCAGATCATGTATTCGACTGCGGCCGTTCTCGAGACGACTGAGCTGACCCTGCGTGATCCCGAGCCACTGCGCCATTTCGGCTTGCGGTATCGGCCGGGCGCCGTGCGCCGGGTGGTGTCGATAGCTGCGGACCACGGCGGCCATATCCCGGCTCGCCAATGCGGCACGCATCGTCCGCGTCCGCCACTCGGCGGGCGGCAGCAATGGCGGCCGTCCGCGCTGCCGTCCGCACGGTGTGCAGATCTCGTCGTCGTGGTACGCGGCGATCCGGGCACCGCATCTGATGCAGAGGCGAACTGTGCGGCCGGATGGGTCCCGATCGGACTCTCCGGCGGATTCGCTGCCCTGACGACGGGTCTCGTTCTTGCCGGTTGCAGGAGACACTTTCATAGACGAACACTCACAGACTTCGATGGATTGTCCGGTGTAACCCGAATGGCCGGGACCGAGCCGCGGCCGGGAATGTGGCACCAGCGTACTAGTCGAGCATGGCAGAGCCGATCGCCTGGTGAATCAAAACCGTTGGGAGCCAACATTTCCATCGATATTTGGAACACCGACGGACCCATTTCGTCCTTGGGTATCCGGTTCGGCCGTCGGCCCCCGCGGGCGTCGATGCGTGATCAGGCGTGGCGGAACACCGGGATACGCGGTGCCGTGGATCAGGCGATTCCGGCCACGTTCACCAGGTGCGTGATCTTATCCCGCACGAGCTGGTTCTGGTGTCGGAGCAGCGTCCGCAGGATGGCATGGACATCGCCGTCGAATCGAAGATCTTCCGGGCTCGATTCGGCCGCCCGCCCGAGCGCCAGGGTGGCCGCGGCGATATCTCCCTGCAGGGTGTACGCGGTGGCCAGAATGATGAAATAGCGGGTTCGCCGCCCGATCGGCAGCATGTCGAGTCGATGGACGGTGGCGGCGGAGTCCATCACCTGCTGGATATCGCGACGGGACAGGGCGATCTCCATCCGGGTCAGCTCGACTTCACAGGTGCCGAATCCGATGCCCAGTATCCGTCGGTCGTCGCCCACCCGCCGGGCGCGCACCTGGGCAGCCGCGAGCAGTCGCGCGGCTTCGGCAAGATCGGTTCGTGCGGCGGCCTCGGCCGCCAGGAGCTCGAGCGCGCCACGCACGACATCGGTATCGAGCGTGCCGTCGTCCGGTAGGTCGCGCCGCGCGGTCGCCAGTGCGAAGGTGTGTGCATGGCGGTCCTCTCCCATCTGTAGTAGCGCGCTGGCCCAGTGCCAGCCGCCTGCGGCGAGAAGATGCGGATGTCCGATCGTGCGGGCGAGTAGGCGTGCCCGGTCGGCGGCAATCGCCGCGAGGTGGTGCGCCCCCAGCTGGGTGAGTACCTCGCGGGTCAGGTGATAGGCGCGGGGCAGGGACAACTCCGCGGACCCGGTTCCCAGGCGCTGGTTCCAGCAGCGCCCGGCCGCGAGAAGATGCGGTAGCCGCAGGGCCAGTTGCGAGTAACGACGGGGCGAATCCGCCCATATCGCCGCGCAGTCGGCGACCTCGTCCGCCAGCCAGTGATGGTTCCTCCGGTCCGCGCTCGGTCCGGCCGCGCTGTCGGCGGCGGTGACCGGGTGCGCGAGCACTATCGGTTCGAGTGCCTCGATGAGCTGTCCGGCCGGATCGGTGTGGTGTCCCGTCTCGCGCACGGGTAGCTCGATCAGGTCTCGGAAATCGGGTATTTGAAGGACTTCGGCCAAGCGGAGGATCATCTCGACACTGTCGAGCCGTAATCGTCCGGTTTCGATCAGTCGGAGCCACTCCTCGCTGCGGCCGACCATTTCGGCGAGCAGGCGGCGGGGCATCCGGTGTAGCCGCCTGCGCATCTCGATCCGCTCGCCGACCGTGAGCGGGCGATGCCGGGGCGTGTGAGGGGCTGCGGTTTCCGGTCGCACGGCATTCTCCATCGCTCGGCGAGCGGACGCGAACGAAGTGGTGCTGAGTCGCCTCGGCTCGGTCGTCGCAAATCTTCGGAAAGATCATTATGAACGGCATCGATACTCTTCCGTGAGCGATGTGCTCGATCTTGCTCGAGGGAGAAAGCTATTCTCTGGCATGCATTTACGAATTCAAGCACGTTTGTTCGTGCACGCCGCCGAGGCGTCCTCCCTGCAGTCGCCGCGGCAAGGTGTGCCAGGAAGTTCACCTATTGTGACCCGGCGCCGGCGCGGCGAGGGGGCGCCCGGTTCCGGAACGAGGGCAGTTCAACGGGGGTGGTGGTACGAAAAGCGAAATCCTGTTCGTGCTTCGGCGAGTGTGTCCCGAAAATCGGAATCCTCTGATATTTGCTGATGGAAACTGTATTTGTCCGGGATTGTCAGGCCGGACTTCTGCCCGGGGTATTCGGCTGAGGATGGTGATTGCTGATGTCCGCAGTTTTCTCGAAAGGGAAGGGTTTGCCGGCGGCCGCGGTGCGGGCGCGGGTGCCCGTCCATCTGGAGCGCGGCGTTCCGGTCTGTGCGGACCTGGTCTCGTTCGACGGACTCATCGACGGACGCGAGCACCTGGCTGTCGTCTTCCCTGGACCGACCGCGCCGAGATCCGTGCCGCCGCTGGTCAGGGTGCACAGCGAATGTTTGACCGGCGACTCGCTCGGCTGCTGCCGGTGCTGATGCGGGCCGCAGCTGGACGAGGCGATCGGCCTGCTCTCCGAACGCGGCGGCGTGCAGCTGTATCTGCGCCAGGAAGGCCGGGGGATAGGCCTCTATCTCAAACTGGACGCTTATCTGCTGCAGGACGCGAACGTGGACACCTACCGGGCGAATCGGCTACTCGGCCGTGGTGCCGACGAGCGCGACTATCGCGTAGCGGCGCAAATGCTCTTCGCCCTGGGAATCTCCGCTGTGGAACTGCTGACGAACAATGTCGACAAGGTGGAGCAGCTCGGTGCTCAGGGCATCGAAATCGTCGATGTGGTGCGGTCCGTGGCCGCGCTGTCGTGCGGCAGCGACGATCGTGCCGCAGCGGGGCGAGGCACTCAGCGGTCGCGTCGGACAACGAGGTCGGTCAGCGCTATGAGGTCGTCGGCGATCACCTGATCCGGCAGGGCCGCGATGGCGGCCTCCGCCTGCCGTGCGGCGAATCGGCGCGTCTGCTGTTCGATCCCGGCGTCGGACATGAGCGCCGCGATCCGCGCCGCGTCCGCCGAAGTGATCGTGGTGTCGGAGTGGTAGAGCCGGGTCAGCTCCCGGGCTGCGGCGGTGGAGGTACCGGACTCGAGCGCGGCGGCGACCGGATACGACCATTTCCGGGCGATCAGGTCGTTGCCGGCCGTTTTACCGGTGACCGCGGGGTCGCCCCAGATGCCGAGCAGATCATCGACGACCTGGAAGGCCAGGCCGAGAGTGCTGCCGAAGGCGTCGAAGGCGGCCATCGTCGCGGGGTCCGCCTCCGCGACCGACGCGCCCAGCGTGCAGGCGGCGCCCATCAGGGCTCCGGTTTTTCCGGTCGCCATCGCCAGGTATTCCGATACTTTCACCGTGGTGCGGCCGTCGAACGCGCAGTCGACGCACTGTCCCCGACACAGTTCGGCCACCACCGACTCCAGGCGCGTAACCGCGGCGGCGGCCTGATCTCCCGGTAGTTCACGGGCCAGCACCTGGATGCCGCCGGCGTGTAATGCGTCGCCCAGACAGATCGCCGCCGGAACCCCCCACTGGGCCCATACGGTGGGTCGCCCCCGCCGGATGCGATCTGTGTCCAGCACGTCGTCGTGCACCAGGCTGAAGTTGTGCATCAGCTCGATGGCCACCGCCATCGGTGCGGCGGCATCCGGGGCGGCACCACAGGCCTCGGCCGCGGCTGTCGTGAGGCCGGCCCGCAACCCTTTACCCCAGCCGGTATCCGTCGCGTTTCCCTCGGCATCACACCAGCCGAAATGGTAGTTCGCCATCCGGTCCAGCGGAGCGGGAAGCATATCCAGCGCGGTCCGCAGACCCGGCTCGGTGAGCCGGCGGGCTCGGGTGAGGACCGCGGTGGCGCGTGCGGCACTTGTCATGGACTGGGTCATCGGCGGCCGTACCTTTCTCGATGCGCCCGGAAAGGGTTCGGCTGGGCGCGCGCTGTCGCCGGGAGCGATATCGGAGGATCTCCGTATCCGCTCCGGGCGCGGAACCGGTATCGCTATCGAGGGTTACCGCTCGGGTCCAAGTACGGAACGGCGACGCGCGCATGCTCCCCATGCGCCGGGCACATGATCGTCCCGCGCCGCGGACCCCTACGAACCGTTGGGTCCTGCCGGCGGGGGGTGCCGCATTCCCGATGTGCATTCCCATCATGCGTCAGGTGGTCTTCCGAGCCGGCCCATTGCGAGTGAGCCTGGAGAGGACCGATCCACACCTACGAGTGACGTTGCGGCAGTGGTATTCCCGAGTCCGACGGCACCCGCATGCAGAGGAATCCGAGCAATGCGCTTCATCGAAACCGCCTCCGATCGGGTGACCCCGCCGGGCGAAATCGGCGCCACCGACCGTGGCGTTGAGCGGAACCGGGATGGGTGGGGACCGGACCGCACTGCCGAGGAGTGCCCGAGATGAGCAGAGACGAACAAGCGCCGGTGCGCGGCGAAGACCGCGGCTGCCCTGGCACGGGTGCCCTCGCGGTGGCATACCCGAACATGGCGCTGGTCAAGTACTGGGGTAAACGCGACGAAGAGCTGGTCCTGCCGGTGACCGGCAGCCTGTCGATGACGCTCGACATTTTTCCCACCACTACGCGGGTGACGCTCCGGCCGCGCGCCGCGACGGATTCCGTGCGGCTCAACGGCCGGCGCGCCGAGGCGGGGGCCCGGGTACGAGTCGAACGGTTTCTCGACCTCGTCCGGGACCTGGCCGGACGCTCCGAACGCGCCCGGGTGATCACCGAGAACACCGTCCCCACCGGCGCCGGCCTGGCGTCCTCGGCCAGTGGTTTCGCCGCACTCGCGGCGGCCGCGTCGGCCGCGTACGGATTGCGGCTCGATCGGCGGACGCTGTCCCGGTTGGCGCGCCGCGGCTCCGGGTCGGCCTGCCGGTCGATCTTCGGCGGATTCGTCCTCTGGCACGCGGGAACCGGATTCGGGGCGGTGGGTGACGAGAGTTGCTACGCCGAACCGTTGCGCTCCGCCATCGATCCCGCCATGGTCGTCGCCATCGTCGACGCGGGACCGAAAGCCCTGCCCAGTCGTACAGCGATGCGTCAGACCATCGCGACCTCACCGCTGTACCGGTCCTGGGCCCGGGCCAACAGCGCCGCACTCGAGCAGATACAGGCCGCACTGTGTGCGGGCGACCTGACCGAGATAGGCGCGATCGCCGAACAGAACGCCCTCGGGTTACACGCCACCATGCTGGCCGCGCGACCGTCCATCCGCTACGTGGCACCCCGATCGCTGAGCATTCTGGATCGCGTCGACCGGATACGGGCGGAGGGCATTCCCGCGTACGCCACGATCGACGCCGGCCCGAATGTCGCGGTGCTCTGCTCCCGGCAGGACTCCGACCGAGTGGTGGCGGCCTTGCGCGATGTGGACGGTGTGGCGGCATTACACGTCGCACACCGGGGTCCGGGCGTCACTGTCTCCGGTCCGGACCGATGACTGCGGTCCGTCCCGGATCCGCGCCACCGAAAGGACATCATGAACGAACCACCGTCGATCGGCGACCGCAAAGACGAGCACGTACGGTATGCGACCGAACAGCATCGTCGAGGGTTCGCCGGCAATGACTTCGACCGCGTCAACTTCCTCCATCACGCCTTGGCCGGCATCGACCGCGCCGATGTGGACCTGACCTGTGAAGTCGCCGGAATGCGCTGGCCCGCACCGTTGTACATCAACGGAATGACGGGTGGGAGCAGCCGGACCGGATCGATCAACCGCCGGTTGGCCGTCGCGGCCGCCGAAACCGGGCTACCCATCGGATCGGGTTCGATGAGTGCTTATCTTCGCGACGAGTCGGTCGCCGATACGTACCTCGCGCTACGGCAGGAGAATCCGCGCGGCATCGTTATGGCGAACGTCAACGCGGCGACGCCCGTCGACGAAGTACGCCGTGCCGTGGACCTGCTCGAAGCCGACGCCGTACAGATACATCTCAACTCCGTGCAGGAGATCGTGATGCCCGAGGGGGACCGGGACTTCTCGGGATGGCCGCGGCAGATCGAGGCCGTCGCCACACGTATCGACGTGCCGGTGATCGTGAAGGAGGTGGGGTTCGGCCTCAGCGCGAAAACCATAGCGCTACTCAGAGATCTGGGGGTCGCGGTGGCCGATGTCGGTGGCCGCGGCGGAACCGACTTCGCCCGGATCGAGAACAAACGCCGTGCCGGCGAGGACTTCGACTTCCTCGCGGGCTGGGGCCAGTCGACGCCGTGCTGTCTCCTCGATGCCGCCCCACTGCACGGGATCGATATCATCGCTTCGGGCGGTATCCGGTCCGCTCTGGATACCGCCAGGGCCCTGGCGTTGGGGGCGCGCGCGACCGGTGTGGCCGGCGCCTTCCTGACGATCCTGCTGGACCGCGGGCCGGATGCGTTGATCACAGCCATCCGTGGCTGGCTGGGCCAGCTCACCTCGATCATGACCGTACTCGGGGCGCGTACGCCGCAGGACCTCACCCGCGCAGATCTCGCCATCACGGGAGACGTGGCGCAATTCTGCCGCGCGATGGGAATCCGCCCGACGGCATACAGCCGCCGCAGCGTGGCACCGTGCACGGAACAGCACGCCGGCCCTCGTTCCGCCGCGCCGCCCGAGTACGTGGCCACTGCACTCGACACCCCGACCGGAAGACGGTGAGTTCCGCTATGGACATCGACGAACACGCGACCATCCCACTCGCCTGGGTGGGACCCGTCCGGATCACCGGCAATGCCGCGACGGATGAACTCGACGTACCCCTGGCCACGTTCGAAACACCGCTGTGGCCGTCGGTGCGCCGCGGCGCGCGGCTGTCGCGCTCCGTCGAACAGGGCATCCGGGTCACCGTTATCGACGATCGGATGAGCCGATCGGTGCTACTCGAAGCCGATCACGCCGGCGCCGCGTACCGGGTGACACAGCAGCTGCACGGCCGCTTCGAGGAACTACGCAACGCGGTCACGATGACCAGCCGTTACGCGGATCTGATCGATATGCACCACCAGGTCGCCGGGAACCTGCTGTTCCTCCGTTTCGAATTCACCACCGGCGACGCCGCCGGGCACAATATGACGACGCAGGCCGGGGACCGGCTCCTCACCTGGATCCTCGCCGAGTACCCCGAGCTCCACTACGGCTCGGTATCAGGGAACTTCTGTACCGACAAGAAGACCAGCGCCGTGAACGGGATCCTCGGCCGGGGTAAGAACGCGGTCGCCGAGATCATCGTGCCGCGGCGCGAGGTGGACCGGCGATTACACACCACCGCCGAGCGAATCGCCACCCTCAACACCCGGAAGAATCTGCTCGGCACCGTACTGGCCGGCGGCGTCCGCACCGCCAACGCCCACTACGCGAATATGCTGCTCGCCTTCTACCTCGCCACCGGTCAGGACGCGGCGAATATCGTCGAAGGGTCGCAGGGGATCACCTACGCCGAGGACCGCGACGGCGACCTCTATTTCTCCTGCACCGTGCCCAATCTCGTCGTCGGGACCGTGGGCAATGGGAAACATCACCCGTTCGTCGACGATGCCCTGCGCCGTCTCGGCTGCCGCGAACCCCGGCCCGCGGGGGAGAACGCGCGCCGGTTGGCCGCGATCGCGGCGGCGGTGGTGCTGTGCGGTGAATTGTCGCTGCTCGCCGCCCTGACCAGCCCCGGCGAGCTCATGCGAGCGCATACCCGGCTCGAACGCCACAGCGCATGAGCGCAGCGACAGGAGGAACAATGACCACAGCGATCGGGATCCACGATCTGTCCCTCGCCACCACGCATTACGTCCTCGAGCACGCCGCCTTGGCCGAGGCCCAGGGTACGGACGGTGCCAAGTACCGGAGCGGTATCGGGCAGGAGGCGATGAGCATTCCCGCTCTCGACGAGGATATCGTCACCCTCGCGGCGAGTGCCGCGGCCCCGATTCTCGCCCGGCACGGCCGGGCGGAACCGAGCACCGTGCTGCTCGCGACCGAGTCGGGGGTCGATCAGTCGAAATCGGCGGGACTGTATCTGCATTCGCTATTGGATCTGCCGCGCTGTACCCGGATGGTCGAACTCAAACAGGCCTGTTATGCGGCCACCGCGGCACTCCAGTTCGCCGTGGGGCTCGTCGCGCGGGACCCGGCGCAGCAGATACTCGTCATCGCCACCGATATCGCCCGCTACGACCTCGATACACCCGCCGAGGCCACCCAGGGGGCCGGCGCCGTCGCGTTCCTGGTCGCCGCCGATCCCGCCATCGCCGCACTGGACCCGGTCTCGGGCCTCTATTCCGACGATGTGAACGACTTCTGGCGACCGAACTACCGCGGCACGCCGATCGTGGACGGGAAGCTCTCGGTTCATGCCTATCTCACCGCGACCGAGCACGCGTTCGCCCACTACCGCAGCGGCGGTGGCCGCGACCTCGACCGGTTCGCCGCGTTCTGCTACCACCAGCCGTTCACCGAGATGGCGTACAAAGCGCACCGGCATCTGCTGGAGAGCCAGGGCGAGGTCGCGACTCGTGAAGCGCTCGCCGAGAAACTCGCGCCCACCACCCACTACAACCGGGTGATCGGCAACAGCTACACAGCCTCCCTCTACCTGGCCCTGGCCTCCCTTCTCGACCACGGCGGCGACCTCACCGGGAAACCGGTGGCAATGCTCAGCTACGGATCGGGCTCGGTCGCCGAATTCTTCTCCGCGGTACCGGTTCCGGGCTATCGGCGGCAGCTGCGCACCACGGACAACCGGCAGACCATCGACGCCCGCAAACCCGTCGGCTACCACCGGTATCGCGAGCTGTACCACGCCTACTCGGCGCTCGGGAAGGGCGGCGATCGCACGCTACCGGTGGAGACCGGCGCACCGTTCCGCTTGGCCGCGATCGACGGTCACCAGCGGATCTACGAGGCCCGGTGAACCCGGGAACCCGGAAGGAGGATTCCATGCGGCACCACACCGCCGGGCCCGCGCCGATCGCCCTGACCGCCATCGGCACCCACCTCCCCGGTAAGCGGCTGCGGAACGCGGAGGCCGCGCCATCGCTGGCCGTGACCGAGGAGTTCTTGAACACCAAGATCGGCATCACGGCCCGTGCCGTGAAGGAACCCGGCCAACGGGCCAGTGACCTGTGCGCCGCGGCATTCGCCGATTTGTGCGGCCGTATCCGGATCGACCCCGCCGCGATCCAACTCTGCTGCGTCGTCACCCAGAACCCGGATATGCCAATACCACATACCGCCGCGATCCTGCACGAGAAACTCGGACTGGCGAAACAGTGCATGACCTTCGATCTGTCCCAGGGCTGCGCCGGATACACCCACGGGCTGGCCGTGGTGACCGCCCTCGCCGACCGCTTCGGCTTCGACCACGCGCTGCTGTTCACCTGTGATCCGTACAGCGAAATCGTCGACCCGCACGACCGGGACACGGCCCTGTTGTTCGGCGACGGCGCCACCGTCTCATACTGCGCCACCGGTGCCGGGGGATACCGGATTGTCGATGCCGATTTCGGTACCGTCCCGGGCACCTCGTCGTTGATCAGGTCCGATACCGATCGCCTGGCGATGCAGGGTCGCGGCGTATTCCTGAACGCGGCCCGGGAAGGTCCTGCGAGCATCCGCCGGGTGCTCGAGCGCAACGATCTCACGATCGGTGATATCCGCGTGTTCCTCGTACACCCGGGTTCCAAACGCATTGTCGACACGCTGCGTGACGACCTCGAAGTCGACGAGAGCCGGCTTCCCTTCGAGATCGCCGAATACGGCAACACGGTCTCGTCTTCCATCCCCCTGATGCTCGCCGCCCGCCTCGGGCAGCGGCCGCCTACCGACATCGTGCTCAGCGGTTTCGGGGTGGGCTTTTCCTGGGGGACCTGTCTGATCCGTGCCACCGAAAAGGAGAAGTAGATGACCACCGCACGAGATATCGCCGAACTGATGACGGATTTCGATGTGGATCTCGACGCGCTGCGCGCCGATCTCCCCCTCGAAGACCAGGGTGTCGACTCGATGGATATGAGCGCGCTGCTGGTCCGTATCGAACGCGCCTTCCACGTCGAGATCTCCGACGCCGAGGCCGAAAGTCTGCGGTCACTGGACGATCTGGCGATGCGGGTGAACCACGATCGTTCCTGACCGTTCAGGCCGGGCGCGCGCAGCGATCCGGCCGCTCGAACACGGAGGTCGGCCGTGAACAGTGCCGAAGCACTTGTGCGCCCACCGCATTCCCGGGCCGGTCGCGGGAGCCGGCGATGATCACCCGCCGTGCGCCGGGCAAACTGTTCGTCGCCGGTGAATACGCCGTGCTCCGGCCCGCCAATCCAGCGGTCCTCGTCGCATTGGACCGCTATGTGGCCGTCACGATCGCCGAGAGTCCGTCCGATACGACGGTGCTTTCTTCGGATCTCGGCGGCGGGAGCACGATGCGGTGCACGCGCCGCTCCGGGCGCCTCGTACCCGTATCCGGCCGAGACCCGGGACTTTTCGGGTTCGTCCTCGCGGCCGTGGGGGTGGTCGAACGGCTCCTGGCCGAATCGGGTGGGCAACCAAGCTCTTTCCGGCTGACCGCCAGGGGGGAGGGCATGACCGAAGGCGGGCACAAGCTGGGCTTCGGTTCCAGCGCCGCGGTGACGGTGGCCACGGTCGACGCGCTGGCCGCGTTCTATCGACTACACCTCGGCCGCACCGACCGGTACCGGCTGGCAATGCTGGCCTCTCTCGCGGTCGGCCCGAACGGTTCCGGTGGCGATATCGCCGCGTCCACCTGGGGCGGGTGGGTCGCCTACCGCAGTCCGGACCGGCACCGCGTACGGGAATTCGTTCGGGGTGGATCGGTCACCGCGGCATTGCGCGCACCGTGGCCGGGTTTCTCGGTGCGCACGATACCGCCGCCCGAACGGGTCGGCCTGCTGGTCGGGTGGACCGGCCGGCCCGCTTCGACACCGGCGCTCACCGCACGAACCGGGGACCGGCACCACCGGATCGACGCCTGCCCCGGATTCCTCTCGGATAGCAGCAACGCCGTCGAACACCTGGTGAACGCATTGGCTGACGACGATGTGTATGCCGTCGGCCACGGAATACGCCGGGCACGAGAACTTCTCTACGCGCTCGACGCGACGACCGGCCTCGGCATCCGGACAGGTCACCTTGATGTGCTGTGCACCGAAGCGGAGCGCGCCGGGGCGGCCGCGAAGCCATCGGGCGCCGGTGGCGGCGACTGCGGCATCGCTGTCCTGGACAGCGAGCGCCCCGCGGTGGCCGCCGAGGTGACCCGTCGCTGGCTTGCCGCCGGTATCCGGCCCGTGCCGGTAGGGGTCCACCCCGGTGCGGAATACGAGCGGTGAGCCTTTGCCGCGGTCCCGGGGGCCGTCCGGGCCCATGCCTGTCCTGGCGGGACTCGGGCATGGGCGCGGCGGCGAATCGAGAGAATTCAGATCACGGACACCCGGCGATAAGGATGTCCATCGCCGGGAGTGCCACGGCCTCATTGTTCCCGGTTGTCCAGGTGTCTACGTAACGCGTCGAGCGGGCCGTCCCAGTCCCGCGCCATCGCGGCCAGGAATTGCTGCGCAACCTGCATGGGCGCGGAATCGAGGCGGTACCGGATGCGCCGCCGCTCCCCGGGTTCCGCGATCACCAGGCCCGCCTCCGACAGCAGGGCCAGGTGTTTGGCGATCGCCTGTCGGCTGATGGGCAGTCGATCGGCGAGATCGGTCGCGGTGGCCGGGCCGCCGGCGGCGAGCGTGGCAAGGACCGAGCGCCTGCTGGGATCGGCGAGCGCGACGAAGACCCGTTCCGCGATGATTTCCTGGTCAGGCTGCATCGAGGTACTGGACGAGTTCGGCGAGTTCGCTGGCCCAGCCGTCGGTGTTGCCGCCGAAGGCGATGCGGTGTTCGTCCTCGGGCAGTTGCGCGAAACCGGTCTCCACCACGGTGAGCCGCGTGCCCGCGCCGACGGGTTCGAGAGTGAACTCGACATAGGTGCGTCGCGGATCGTCCTCGGACAATCCGAAGATCTGCCAGGTGAATCCGAAGATGCTCGGCTCCTCCACCCGCTCCACTCGCATATTCGCGGTATGCCCGCCCTCCCACGTCATCCACGCCGCGCCGCCGGGACGCAGGTCGATCGTCGCCGTATTGCCGAACCAGGAACCGAGCCCTTCGGCGGTGGTGAGTGCGGCCCAGACCTTGGCGGGTGGATGTGCGAGTTCCATGGTGCGGGCGATCTGATCGGGGAATCCCATTGCATACTCCTTTATGGCAACCAGTTGATTGCGATAAATACTATTGCAACTGTTCGGTTGCGTCAAGGGCTGCTCGGTTCTCCATGAACCGAGTACTGACTTCGGTATGCCGCCCGGGCAGCGCACTGCGCCCAGGGCCTGTCGCGGGCACTCTGTGGCCGGGGAAACAGCAGATCGACCAGTCTTCCGCCGGCCGGGGGTACTCGAACTGCTGGACGTGCTCGACGACTACGCCTACCCGGTGCCGGTGAACTGTGAGCCGTCGTACGCCGCGTCGCCGCTCCCGGTCCGGTCGTCGATCCGCCGCCCTACCGGCGCAGCCAGATCTTCCCCGGACCCCGGCATCTGCTCGTCCACTTCGATCACATCGCCGATCGTGACGGCCCGGGACCATCGCGGGGGGAGAGACGATTCTGCACGGGTGAACCGCGCGCCGGCGCACAGTTGGGTTCCGATACCGCAACGCGCGGCGCGCGCATCCTCGACCGCCCTTCTCCGCGCCTACACTCGCCCGAATGCATCGACCGATCACTCGGGAAGCCTGAGCGCATGCGGGGCATCGACTTCGGTGGGTTCGCGCGGCTCGCGACAGGGGCGATGGCGTCGACCGTCCGTATCGGATCCGCCACCGCGCTGGTCGCCCCAGCGCTCGTGGGCCCGGCGGTCGGGCCGGTACGCGACTGGGCCCGGGTCGTACTCGGCGGTCCACCGCGCAGGGGCACCGACGAGGTGGGCGTCGACCCGGCGTGGGCGTCCGGACGCAGGCTGCACATCGATCTCGACCGGACCTTGCTGGGGACGAACGGCACTGCCGGGCCCGCGGAGCTCGCACGGCTGGTCGCCGGGAGGCCCGGTGTCGTATCCGCGCACGTCGAGGCTGTACTCGGACGGTTGGTGATCGAACTGGCGGAGACGGCGGATCCGGACGAGGTCCGCGCGACCATCCGCCCCGCGGCCGACCTGCCGAGTGCCGGGCAGGAGGAACCGGGAACGCGATACCGCGGGCTGGTCACCGATCCCGGGGACCCATTGGCGGTCGCGGTTCCGGTGGTGGCCGCGGTGGCCGATGTTCTGGCGATCGGTACCTCGGTGATCGGCCGGCTGGGCCGGTTTCCCCCGGCACCACGGGCCGCTCGGGCCGCCGCGGCGGTGATCAACCATCAGCCACGGATCGTCGCGCTGCTGGAGTCGAAGCTCGGACGGGCCGGTACCGATCTGCTGACGAGTATGTTCTCCGCTACCGCGCACGGGCTCGGCCTGGCGCCCGCCGCGCCGCTACTGGATCTCGTCGCGCGAACCGCCCAGATCTCCGAGGCACTGGCGCGCCGGCAGACCTGGTGTGAGCGCGAACCCGGCCTCGCGGCCGCTACCCGGCCGCGCGGGCCGGCGCCCGCGACGATCTTCGCGGCGGAGCAGGCCGGTTCCGAACCCCGCCCCGCGCCCGAGGACACGGCCGCCGCCGGTCCGGTCGAGGAGTACGCCGAACAAGCCGCGAACGGATCGCTCATGGCGGCCGCGGGCACCCTGCTCGGGGGCGGTACCGCCGACGATATCGCCGATACGCTGCTGGCCGGCATACCGAAAGCGGCGCATATGGGCCGGGAGGCGTACGCACTCGTCCTCGGCCGGGGATTGGCCAAGGCGGGCTCATTGGTGCTGGACCCGGGGGTGTTGCGCCGGCTCGATCGGGTGCGGGTGGTCGTCATCGACGGTGCGGCATTGCGTGGCGATACCCGGGCCGTGCTCGATGTCGAAGTCTGCGCACCGGGATGGCACCGGGGACGGATCTTCGAGATCGCCGACGCCCTGCTGCACGGTGAACAGATCCCCGCCTCCGCCGACGAGATCGGTTTCGACAGTGTCACTCTGCGATGGCACGAACCTGCGGCTGCCACCATGCCGGGGACCGACCGCGCCGACCTGCTCGCGGATGGCGCGATGGTCGCCACCGTGACGATCGGATGGGAGCTCGACCCCTGCGCCGTTCCGCTGATCGAGACCGCCCGGCGTACCGGTGCGCGGGTGGTGCTGCGCAATACAGGTGGCACCGAAGAACTCGGCGCTTCGGTCACCGCCGCGTACGACCCCGGCACCGGCCTGCTCGACCTCGTCCGGGAACTGCGCGCCGACCGTGGCCCGGTACTGCTGATCTCGTCGCTGCATCCGGACGCCGATGCGGTGGACACCCTGGCCGCGCTGGCGCTCGCCGATATCGGGGTCGCCGTCGACGATCCCGCGGCCGCGGCACCGTGGACCGCCGACCTCGTCACCGGCGCCGACCTCGCCGATGCCGTCCGAGTGCTCGCGGCCGTCGTGGCCGCGCGCCCGGCGATCGACACCGCCGTGCGCCTGGCCAAGGCGGGCAGCACATTGGCGGGCCTGCTCGTGGTGACCGGGGAGACCGGCCGGCGGAGCCGACTCGGGCTGGGACAGTGGATCGCTCCGGTCGACGCGGCAGGCGCGACCGCCTGGATCTTGTGCGGGCTGGCCGCGCAGCGGGTGGTGCGATCACCGGACCCGCCGCCGCAACCACTCACCGCCTGGCATGCGCTCGACCCCGCCATCGTGTACGCGCGCGTCCTCCGCGGCCGGCGGGCCGCGATTCCGAACCCCGCGCCGGGTTGGCGGCGGAAGGTTTCCGTCCTGTCGTACAGCGTGGTGGGCGAACGACTGCGCGTACCCGCGGCACTGCTGGGCCGGCTGGCCGGGGCGGCCCGCCGGGAACTGAGCGATCCGCTCACCCCGGTTCTCGCCATCGGAGCCGCGGCCGCCGCGATCCTGGGCAGCAATATCGATGCGCTGCTGGTCGCGGGGGTGATGAGTGTCAACGCACTGGTCAGCGGTATCCAGCGGCTGCGGGCCGAGGATGCCGCGGCGGCCCTGTTCGCCGAACAGGAACAGGCTGTCCGCCGGGTCGTCGTTCCGCGAGCGGCCGCCGAGAACCGGCTGGAGGCGGCGCGGACCTCGGACCGGGTCAGCGTCGTCTCCGCGACCCGGCTGCGGCCAGGCGATGTCCTGGAGCTGCGGGCACCGGAGGTGGTACCGGCCGATGCCCGGCTGCTGATCGCCCAGGATCTCGAGGTCGACGAGTCGTCGATGACCGGTGAGTCGGTGCCGGTGCTCAAACACGTCGAGCCGGTGGCCGGCCACGCCGCGGAACGCGCCAGCATGTTGTTCCAGGGCAGCACGATAGTCGCCGGTCGGGCCCGCGCCATCGTCGTGGCCACCGGTCCGGCCACGGTCGCGAATCGCGCGATCTCCACGGTGTCCGGCGTGGCACCGGCCAGCGGGGTCCAGGGCAGGCTGCGTGATCTCACCGGCCGGGTGCTGCCGCTCACGCTGGCCGGTGGCGCGGTGGTCACCGGGTTGTCGCTGGTGCGCCGGGGACCGCTGCGCCGGGCGGTGGCCGACGGGGTGGCCATCGCCGTGGCGGCGGTCCCGGAGGGGCTACCGCTGGTGGCGACCATGGCTCAGCTGGCTGCCGCCCGCCGGCTGTCGAAACTGGGGGTGCTGGTCCGGGCGCCTCGGGCGTTGGAGGCCATCGGCCGCGTCGACACCGTCTGCTTCGACAAGACGGGCACGCTGACACTGAACCGGCTCGCCGTCGTGACGGCGGTGCCACCGGATTTCCCACCGGGTGGCGACTATCCGGCGATTACCGACCCACCCGCCGCCGCGGTGGTGCGGGCGGCCGGATGGGCGTGCCCCCGGCCGCATACAGGTGAGGGGCACACCCATGCCACGGACGAGGCCGTCCTCACCGCGGCCGCCCGCCTGCCGGGTGCCGGTCCCGACCCGATCGTGCTCGCCGAGCTGCCCTTCGAATCCTGCCGCGGTTACGCCGCGGCCGTCATCGTCGACGGCGACGGCGGACCCGGCACCTCGGCGCGGTTGGTGCTCAAGGGGGCTCCGGAGGTGATCGTGCCACGCTGCCGGTTCGACAACGGATCCGCGGGCCGGGCCGCGGCGGATGCGCTCGTGCATCACCTGGCGGATCAGGGCCTGCGGGTGCTCGCCGTCGCCCAGTGCGAACTCGACTCCGGGCGGGACGGGACAGGTTTCGATCAGGATCGGATCGAGGAACTGGCCAACGATCTGACCATCACCGGCTACGTCGGTCTCGCCGATACCGTCCGCGATTCGGCGCGCCCCCTCCTGCAGCAATTGGCCACTGCCCGCTGCGCCGTCGCGCTGATCACCGGGGATCACCCCGTCACCGCCCGGGCCATCGCGCGCCAACTCGGTTTCCCGGCCGACGCCCGGGTCGTCACCGGTGCCGAACTGGCCACCGCCGACGAGAACGGCCGCGCCGAACTGGCGGCCTCGGCCCAGGTTTTCGCACGGGTCGGTCCAGAACAGAAGGTGCAGGTGATCGCGGCCCTGCAGCAGTGTGGGCGGGTGGTCGCCATGGTCGGTGACGGCGCCAACGACGCCGCGGCGATCCGGATGGCCGATGCCGGTATCGGGGTCACCGGGCGCGGTTCCTCACCCGCCCGCGAAGCCGCCGATCTGGTCTTGACCGGTGAGAACCTCACCGCACTGCTCGACGCTCTCGTCGAAGGCCGCAATATGTGGATCGGTGTCCGCGATGCCCTGACCCTGTTGCTCGGCGGTAATGCGGGCGAAGTGGTGTTCACCGTTCTCGGCACCGCCCTCGGTCGCGGCGGCGCTCCGGTGAGTACCCGGCAGCTCCTACTGGTCAACCTGCTCACCGATATGTTCCCGGCGCTCGCCATCGCTGTGTCACCGCCGAGTCCTTCGGCCACGGGGGCGCCGGCTGCGGCGGGCGCCGGCTATCCGGATTCGGTCCTGGCCGCACCCGCTCCCTCGCTCGGCCGTCCGCTGATCGAGGCGATTGTCCGTCGTGGTGCGGCCACCGCCGCCGCGGCGACCACCGCGTGGATGATCGGCCGGTGGACGCCGGGTACCCGGCGGCGCTCCGCGACCATGGGGTTGACGGCGCTGGTCGGCGCTCAACTCGCCCAGACGCTGGTGCTGCGGCACGACGATCCGGTCGTGGTGGCCACGGCGGTCGGTAGCGCGGCGGTGCTCGTGGCCGTCGTCGAAATACCCGGCGTCAGCCAGTTCTTCGGGTGCACGCCGCTGGGCCCGGTGGCCTGGGCCGGAGTGCTCACGGCGGTCACCGGGGCCACCGCGCTGGTCGTGCTCTCCCCGGCATGGTTCGCCCGGCGCACCGAGGAACTGATCGATCGTGTCGACCGGTTGCCTTCCACCCCTCCGGAGCGAGATCATCGATATCGTCACGCTCGCTGTCATACCGCTCCGCGCACGCCGGAGCGGACAGAACCGGTAGTTCTCGATGACGAGAGGATCGTGTCCCGTGCCCGCACAAAGTAAAGCGAACAGTACCGGCTCGGCCGCCGCGGCCGACGCCGGCGAAGCGACCCGCGAGAAAACCTCCGGGTCCCCGGAGAAACCGGACGGGCAGCCCGGCGCCGACACCGCACCCGCGGCGACGCTGGCACTGCCCTTTCTCGATGCGAAGATCGCGATTCCCGGCCAGGGCATCAAGATGAAGGCAGGACCGGTCGAACTGTCCCTGCCCACCCGCTATCTGTACTACGGCGGGCTCGGTGCGCTCACCGTCGCGGGAGCGGTCGAGTGGCCCATCGCGGGTGCGCTCGCGGCGACCGGGTTGATCGTCGGCCGCTTGCGGAAATCCTCCCGGCCCGAGCCCGTGGGCGCCGACACGGCCACCACATAGCGGCCCGGGGGAGCCCCATGTCGAGTGATCGCCCCGACGAACCCACGACTGTGAATCGCCGGGCCGTGCTCGGTACCGGCGCGGCGGCCCTGGGCGGTGCGGCATTCGGTGCGGCAGCGGCCTCGGTGACCGCGTGCGCGGAGCCCGGGGACGCCGGACTGCCGAGCGCGAGCGAGATCGACGCCAACCTGAACACTTCGGCGCATCTTTTCCATCTCGCCGACGCCGAACCGAGCCGCTACGACGGCGGCACCCTCCGGGGTGCGCACGAGCAGAACTTCCCGGTATTGGCCGGCCAGCACGGTGCCGCGTATTTCGTGCGGCTCGAGCCCGGCGGTATCCGGGAACCGCATTGGCATCCCACGGCCTGGGAACTGAATTACCACATCTCGGGCACCGCGAAATGGACCGTGCTCGGGACCCACCCGGACGGCAGCTATCACACCGACGTGTTCGAAGCGCACGCGGGAGATCTGGTCTTCGCGCCACAGGGGTTCTTCCACTATTTCGAGAACGCCCGTAGCGACGCGCCGCTCGAACTGCTCATCGTCTTCAATACCAGCGCTCCGGAGACCAGCGACGATATCGGCCTGCGTGCTGCCCTGAATGCGATCCCCCGCGAGATCACCGCCTCGGTTCTGGGCGTCCCGGTCTCGGCCCTGGCCGATATCCCGGCCGGGGTCGATCCGGTCGTGATCACCAGACGACACTGAATCCACCGGTTCGACCCGGTCGCCGAGGAAGCGGCGGTCCGCGCGTCACGCCTTGTCGAGGCGTGGAAAGAGTACCTCCTGGGCGATCAGGTGCAGGGCGGCCGCGACGGGGATCGCCACCAGTGCGCCGACCAGCCCGAGCAGTGCCCCGCCCAGCAGGACCGCGAGGAGAGTGCTCAGCGCGGGGACTTTCACCGACCTTCCGATGATCTTGGGAACGAGCAGGTAATCCTCCGCGAGGCGGAAGGTGACGAAGAAGACGACGGTGGTCACACAGACCGGAACCGATACCGTCAATGCCACGGCCGCCACCGCGATCCCGGCGATGGTCGACCCGACCACCGGTACCAGATCGAGTACTGCCACGAACAGGGCCAGCAGCAGCGCATACGGCACCGAGAACGCGACCAGCCACAGAAAGGTCGCCGCCCCCGCGATCACCGAAATCAGAATATTGCCGGCCACATAGGCGCCGACCTTGGCGAAGATCTCGTCGCCCAGCAGGATCGCCCGCGGCCGGCGGGAATGGGGCACGAACCGGTACAGCGCGGCCCGCAAACGAGGCAGTCCGGCCAGGAAGTAGACGGTCAGGACCGTGACGATGACGGTATCGGTCAACGCGGTGAACACTGCCTCCCCGGCCGTGGCGATCTCCCCGACCACCGACGATCCGGCGCCGTTCCACGCCTGCGTCAATCGATTCTGCAGGTCGAACCGGTCGTTGAGCCGGCCGGTCCAGGACGTGGGATCGGTGAGCTGATCGAGATACCGGGGGACCGCGTCGATGAACTGCGACGCCTGCTGGGTCAGTGGGGGGACCGCCGCGGCCACCAATCCGGCGAGCGCGGCGCCCCCGACGACGAACACCACGGTCACCGCGGCCCAGCGCGGTACCCGGCGCGCGGTCGCCCACTGGACGACAGGTTCGAGACCGAGGGCCAGGAAGAACGCGACTCCGATCATCACCAGTACGGATTCCACCGCCCGCAGCGCCGCCACGGCGATGATCGTCGTGAACACTCCGGCGGCCGCCGTCATCCCGACGAAGAAGGGGGAGTTCCGGTCGAATCGAGGGCCGAGTCCGCCGCGCGGCTGCGAGCCGCTGCTCAGCGCGGCCGCGGTGCGCTCGGCCTCGCCGATCGGATCGGTGCCGGGGGCGGACCCCGGCGCCCGGTCCGGTCCGGGCTCGTCGTCGGGCGTGCTCATCACCGCACCTCATCCGTCGCGGGCCGGCGGATCGGTCGGCGGGCGATGTCGTGTGGCGAAGATGTGGAGAGGCCGATGCGGCGGGGTGGGCCGGTGGGCAGCGGCTGCCCGCGCTCGCGCTCCGTGCGCAACGCGGGCCCTACCAGCAGCAGCTCGACAATGCCGACCACGGCCACATGTGGAGCATAGATCTGCACTACGCCGACGAACAGAGGGCCGACGTGTCATCCGCAAAGGCATGAGGTGTCCGACACGTGGTGCAGGCCCGCCCGGAGTGGTGGCCCCACCTCCCGCCGCTGCTTCCACCACCCGAACAGCCGCCCTCCCCACATTCCGCGGAAGCCGATTTCGCTGCCCGCCGTGGGAGATCCAATGGTCACGACGGCCCTGCCGGCGGAAGGCGCCACGGCCACCGGGCCGGGAACAGCATACTGACCCGCGAAGCGACGGGAGACCCCGCGGAAGTACCGGCAGCGCCGGCGCAGTGAACTCGGCGCGCGGACCGCCGGGGGCGGGGCGCGGTAATTCAACTGGCACACCGGGGCATCGGCACCATCCGCCGGGGCGGCGCCCGCCCACGACTGTCGATGATCGAGTCGAATGACTAGAATTGCAGTCGGCCGACGGCCGAAACGGATATCGCAGGTGCGGGTACGCGAACAGCGGGAGCACTACCATGGCAGAACGGTCATGGCAGGGGGAGCGCCACCACGGGGACGATGCCGTGGGTGCGTCCGGCGGCCGCGCACCTCTCCTCGATCGCGGAATAACCGCACCCGCCACCCCCGCGGCGCGGGTGGTGGCGGTCATCGCGATCCTGCTGATCGCCCTGGTCCTGGTATACGAAGCGGAGGTCACCTCCCGCGGCGGCGCCGCCCGTTCCTGGGCGACCGCGCTCGCGCTGTCCGGGCTGCTGGTGGCCCGCGGCGTATACCTGCGCCGTCCGATCACCTACCCGCACATCACGGTCGCGGTCCTGGTGCTCGCCATCGCGAGTATCGCCTACCGCATCCACCATCCCGGCGTGGGCTTCGCCCTGCTCGCCGCAACCGGCTTTGTCCTGGTGCTGCCGCAGCGGGCCGGGTCGCAGCCCTACCGGATCGATCGGGTGGCCGAACTGGTCGGCCGCACGGAAGGCGACCCGCTCGCGCCGTTCGCCATGCACTCGGCCAAGGCGTACTTCTTCGATCGGCGATCCACCGCGGCCATCGGCTATCGCACCCGCTTCGGTGTGGCTGTCGTCGGCGGTGACCCGGTCGGTGATCGCGCCGCGTTCCCGGACCTGATCTCGGCATTCTCCGAGTTCGCCGCCGGTCGTGGCTGGCGGATCGCGGTACTGGGCGCGAGTCCGGGCCTGGCCGAGCTGTGGCAGGTGCGCGCCGGGCGGCACCGCGGACTGTACCCGGTGCCGATCGGCAACGACGTGGTCATCGACGTCGACCGATTCGACCTGAGCGGCCGCAAGTTTCGCAATCTGCGTCAGGCGGTGAACCACACCGTGAACGCGGGCGTCGGCACCGAGGTGCGTTACGAGTCGTCGCTGACCGCGGCGCGGCGGGCCGAACTGCTCGCCATTGTCGACCAATGGAGGCGGGGCAGGCAGGTCCGCGGCTTCTCGATGATTCTCGATCATCTGCTCGACGGCCGTCATCCGAACATGCTTGTCGTCATCGCCGACGGCATGGACGGGCGGGCGGTCGGCTTTCAGCGCTACGGCATCTCCGGAAAAGGAAAAGAACTCAGTCTCGATGTCCCATGGCGCCGCCGAGACGCGTACAACGGTGTCAACGAGCGCATGATCGTCGATCTGGTCGACTATGCGCGGGGCCACGGCATCCACCGGATCGCCCTGGCCTTCGCGCCTTTTCCAGAGTTGTTCGCTCGGCGGAACACATCACGCGGCGCCCGGGTGGCCCGGCTGCTGGCACATCTGGGCGATCCACTGATACGGCTGGAATCGCTCTACCGGTTTCTGTGCAAATTCCATGCCCTGTCCGAGCAACGATATGTCTTGATCCGCCGCCGGGAGATAGTGGTGGCAGCCGCGGCGCTGCTCGCCCTGGAATTCGTGCCGCGCCACCGGGAACACTGATGCCGGCCCTGCCGCGGTAGGAGTCGGGACATGGGGGCCGGGCCGGCGCTTCACGAAACACGCGGTGTTGTCCGGTCGTGGGACACCGGGGGCTGTGCCGCCGTATTACCTGTTCGGACCGCGCGACCGCCCTTTCCGGACGTAGAATCGTCGGTGACCGGCCCCTCGGCTCGCCTTTCTTTTCGGGGCTTCGGCAGAAACAGTGTGCAGTTTTCGTGTCTGATCATCTTGTCCGTATCCACCGATCGGGAGGTTCCGTCGTGCGAACCGAAGGAGATGTCTGGGATATCGTCACCGGTGTCGGACTCACCGCACTGGGGGTGGCGACTTTCCGAGCGCTGGAAACCGCTCTGCCGGAGCCGCTGATCCGCGACGAGTACGCGGAGCTGTTCGTGCGCGCCGCCGGTGAGCCGCATTTTCTGGACATACTGGCCGATCCGCCGACCCTTGCGGGCACTCCGCTCGTACCGGGATTCATGGGGCTGCGGACCAAATTCTTCGATGATTTCTTTCTGTCGGCCGCGGCGGACGGAATCGCCCAGGTGGTGATATTGGCCGCCGGATTGGACGCGCGCGCGTATCGGCTCGACTGGCCGGCGGGGACAGTGGTCTACGAGATCGACCAACCCGATGTGCTCGAGTTCAAGAACCGGGTGCTGGCCGAACACGGGGCGACCCCGCGCGCCGAACGGCGCCCGGTGGCCGTGGATCTGCGGTCCGACTGGCCGGCCGCGCTGGCGGTGGCCGGAGCGGATCCGGCCGCGGCCACGGCATGGTCTGCCGAAGGGCTGCTGCCGTACCTGCCCGGGGCGGCGCAGGACGCCCTGTTCACGCGTATCGGTGGTCTGAGCCCGGTGGGCAGCCGGGTCGCGGTGGAGAGCATCCCGGACGGGGTGGCGAGCGGTAGTTTCGCCAAGATCGAAACGAAGTACTTGGACAAGAACCCGTTCGGCGGTATCGACCCGGCCGAACTGTTCTACACCGACGACCGAACGGATCCGGAGGAGTGGCTGAGCGGGCACGGCTGGTCGGTGCAGGCCGCGGCACCCGCCGAATTGGCCGCCACCTATGGACTGGTTCTTCCGGAACTCCCCGAAGAACTCGAACAGCACTGGGAACGACCGCGGTACCTGGCCGCGGTGCGGAATCCGGACCGGGCGACGTAGGCCGGGTCGGCCGGCCGCCCGGGCGCTGCCGGTGATCACGGGGGCCGCGGTGCACCGCCGTGCACACCCACCGGTTTCGACGCCGCCGGATCGTTCGCCGGGACAGCGGGTTCGTGCACAAGCCGATCGGCCATGGCCGAGGTGATGAACTCGGGAATGGCCGGGGCGAAGATCCGGAGGTAGATATCGATCCACTCGTGGCTGGTGTCGAGGAACAGGAAATCGGTGGCCACCATACGCCGCACGGCGAGCAGGGGGAGTGGTGAATCGAGAGCCGGGAAGTCCGGGTTGTGCAGTCCGGCGACAGTGCAGCCCGGATAGAACTGCCCGAGCATCAGTCCGTCGTGGACGAAACGGGTCTTCTGATCGCGCTGGACGGCTTCGATACCGCTGTAGTCGGTGAGATCGGGGAAGACCGCGAGGACGGCTTTGAAACGGGCATCGGGCTCTTCGGTGGGTTGCAGAATGGGGAACAGTTCGTAGAGATCGTCGACAATGGCGGCGATACGCTCGATACCGATCCCGGGACCGTCGAAGAACGCCGCCCACAGGAACCGGCGCTCGACGGCGTGGCTCATATACGGACAGACGGGACCGTGGCGGCCGAGATCCGGATGCGGTCGGCACAGATATTCCAGAGTCCATCGCCGGAGTTCGGAGGTGCGGGGGTGCTCGAGGGCGGCACTCACCGGATCGGGCGCGAACAGGCTGGCAGGTTCGATTCCGGAGCGTCTACCTATGACTCGGTCGGTGGTCATGATTCGGTGTCCTTGCTGGAGTCGGGGCCGGGCGACGAGGTGGTCCGGACGGAGTGGAGGTGCTGGGTGAGGGCGAGCCCGATTGCGCGGAGTGCGTCGGGCGCGGTCATCTGTTCGTGCCGGACGGGGACCCGGTGCTCGGTGATCCGGCCGGTGATGTGGTCGGCCCAGGCGCGAGCCGGGGTGGCGCCGTCGTCCGTGCCCTCCGGGGCGGCGCTGAAATAGATCAGGTCACCGTCGAAGAGCCCGGGCCGGTGGTGCCAGGTCAGATCGACCAGCCGGGTGTAGTCGCGGTGCAGTCGCGTGAGGTGTTCGGCGGTCAGGAGGGTGCCGAGTCCCCCCTGCCGGTGTAGTAGTTCGGCCGCGGCCGCCATGGTGAGTTCGGCGGAGTCCGGGTCGGCGGCACCGGCCTCGGTCAGCATTTCTCCGATGGTGGGTGTGGGCGCGCGGACGCTGTCCGCGGTGACGACGCGGGTGTCCATCATGGCCAGCGTCGCCACCGGCTCGCCGTCCCGGCGCAATCGGACGGCGATCGCATGGGCGATGGTGCCGCCGAGCGAGTAGCCGAGCAGATGATACGGACCGTGTGGCTGTACCGCCCTGATCTCCCGGACATAGCGGTCCGCGAGCTCGTCCAGGGTGGCGAATTGCGTATCGGGTTCGGTGAGCGCGGGTGATTGCAGCCCGTGGACGGGGCGGTCGGCGTCGAGGTAGCGCACCAGTCCGCTGAACCCCCAGGCCAGACCGATGGCCGGGTGGACACAGAACAGCGGCGGCCCGTGCCCGGTGCCGCGCAGGGGGAGCAGCACCGCCAGCGCGTCCTCGGGTGCCGGTTCGTCGTCACCGAGGTGACGGAACTCGATGTGGTGGGCCAGCGACTGCGGAGTCGGATCGGTGAACACCCAGTGGAGCGGCACCCCGGTGCCGGTCGTCTCACCCAGCCGTGCCGCCAACCTTGCCGCGTCCAGTGAGTTGCCACCGAGATCGAAGAAGTTGTCGTCGGCACCGGCCCGTTCCAGTTCGAGGATGCCGGCGAAGGCATCGCACACGGTGACCTCGAGCGGTGTGGACGGCGGCCGGTACACCGCGGACGGCCGGTCGGGTGCGGGGAGTGCCCGGTAGTCCAGTTTGCCGGTGGCGGTGAGCGGTAGCCGGTCGAGGGCGATGACGGCGGACGGGATCATCTGGGTGGGCAGCCGTGTCGCGAGGTGGGTGGTCAGCGCCGGGATATCGGGGGTGGTGCCGGGGGCGGGGACGACGTATCCGACGAGCCTGCCGGTACCGTCACCGCGGTTGTGGACCGTGACGGCGGCCTGGGCGATATCCGTGCCGCTGCGCAGGGCGGCTTCGACCTCACCGGGTTCGACACGATTGCCCGCGACCTCGAGCTGCCGGTCGCTGCGACCCGCGTAGCGGAGCGAGCGGTCGGCGTTCCAGGCGACCAGATCGCCGGTCCGGTACATCCGGGTGCCGGGCGGTCCGTATGGATCCGGCACGAACGCGGCCGCGGTGGTGGCGGGGCGCCGGTGGTAACACCGGGCGAGACCCGGTCCGGACAGGTACAGTTCGCCGACCGCTCCGGGCGGGACAGGACACAGGCCGCTGTCGAGCACCACGGCGGTGAAACCCCGTACCGGGCCGCCGATGAGGAGCGGGCCGTCCGGCACGGTGCGCAGCGGTGCGGCGGCGCAGCTCATGATCGTGGTCTCGGTGGCGCCGTAGGTGTTGATCACTGTGTGGTCCGTCGTCCATCGGGCCGCCAGCTCGGGTGGACACGTCTCGCCGCCGAGCACCAGGGTCTCGAGCGTGCCGAGTGCGCCCGGATCCAGCGAGGCCAGCACGGTCGGCGTGAGCGCCGCATGGGTGATGTGTCCGGCATCGATCGCCGCGGCCAGTTCGGCGCCGGCGACCACGCGGGCGGGGGCGAGGACGGCGGTGGCTCCGGCGGACGCGGCGCCGAGCCATTCCAGAATGGAGACGTCGAAGCCGGGGGCGGCGGCGGCCAGTATCCGGGACGCGGGGGTGAGACCGAACCGATCCCGTGCTTCGGCGGCCAGATTCGCGATCCCGGCATGGGTGACCACCACGCCTTTCGGGGTGCCGGTGGAGCCCGAGGTGTAGATGAGATAGGCCGGATGCTCCGGGCGGAGCGCGGTCGTGCGCTCGGCATCGGTGATCGGGGCGGGTGCCGCCGCGGCGACGGCCCTCGCGAAGGCCGGGCTGCCAGGGGTGAGCCAGGGGATCGTGTCCGGCAGCCGGTGCCGGACGTCCGCCGAGGCAAGACCGAGGGCGGCGCCGGCATCGGTCAGCGTGCGCGCGAGGCGCTCGTCCGGATCCGCCGGGTCGAGTTGTACGAACGCGGCACCGGTTTTCGCGACCGCCCATACGGCGACGACGGCGTCGACCGACCGCGGTAGCACCAGCGCCACAAAGGACTCCGGCCCGACCCCGGCATCCAGCATTACCCGCGCCCAGCGGTTGGAGAGCTCGTCGAGTTCGCGGTAGGTCAGGTGTACGCCGTCGCCGGCCACCGCGTCGGCGCCGGGTGCCGTCGCCGACATCAGCACCTGCGGTAACACCGTCGGCGCCGTACCGGTGCGGCCCCGGACCGGTACCAGGGCGGCCTGCTCGTCGGGTGACAGTAGCCGGAGCCGGGTGACCGGGAGGTCGACACGTTCGGCGACGGCGTCGAGCACCCGCAGGACCCGATCGGCGAGCGTTTCGATCCGCTCCGGGGTGAAGAGTTCGGGCAGGTATGCGAAGCCGAGGCGCAGCCGGGTGCCGTGTTCGACGATCAGCCCGAGTGGATAGTGCGCGGCGTCGCGTCCGTGGATATCCAGGACACGCAGCCCCGCGATATCGGCGGCCTCGGACAAACCGGTCCGATCGATCGGGTAGGACTCGAAGACGGTCACGGTGTCGAAGATCGCGCCGCGGCCCGCCACATTCTGGATTCGCGCCAGCCCGAGGTGATGGTGGTCCAGCAGCGCGGTCTGTTCGTCCCGGATACGCCGGAGCAGCCGGGCCAGGGTGTCCGCGGGGGCGAGCCGTACCCGGACCGGCACCGTGTCGACGAACAGCCCGACCATCGATTCGATGCCCGCGAGCTGTGGGGGCCGGCCGGAAACGGTGGCGCCGAACACCACATCCGCACGGCCGGTCTCGGCCGTGAGCACTATGGCCCAGGCGGCCTGGACGATGGTGTTGAGCGTGATCTCCTGCTGCCGGGCCACCGCGACCAGCGCCGCGGTGCGATCCTCGCTCAACTGCCGGTGGACCTCGCGCCCGGTGGCCCGCTGCCGGCGGCCGCGGTCGGCGGGTGCCAGCAGCGTCGGCTCGGCCGCGCCGTCGAACGCCCGGGCCCACGCGGCGTCCGCGGCGTCCCGGTCCTGGTCCCGCAACCAGCTCAGATAGTCGCGGTAGGGGCGTACCGGGGGCGGCAGCAGGGCGGGGTCGCCGTCGCCGACGTAGAGCTGCAGTAGTTCCCGGATGAGCAGGGGCGTCGACCAGCCGTCGATCAGGAGGTGGTGCATGCTCACCAGCAGCCGGTACCGCTGCGGCGCCAGGTCGATCAGCGTCATCCGCAGCAGCGGTGCGACGGTCGGGTCGAAACCGGCGCGGCGGTCGGCCGCCATGATTCGTTCGAGCTCGGTCGCCGCCGCGTCCCGGCCCGGCA
Source organism: Nocardia grenadensis NBRC 108939 (assembly GCF_001613445.1). Classification (GTDB taxonomy): domain Bacteria; phylum Actinomycetota; class Actinomycetes; order Mycobacteriales; family Mycobacteriaceae; genus Nocardia; species Nocardia grenadensis. Next base: position 556,600 of record NZ_BDCJ01000003.1, on the reverse strand, counting down.
GTCCGATCCGGCCGAACGGGACGTCGACGTGCCGGTGCACCACCTGGATCGGTCTCCCGGCACCGTCACGGTCGAAAGAGGTTCGCAGGTTCGGGTGCCGCCCGAGAAGAACCCGCACGGCGCGTCGGAGCCGGTCCACATCGATGGTGCCGCCGAGTTCCAGGCAGAGCTGCACCACATAGGCGTCGAGGTCGCCGGCCGCCAGCTGGGCGTGGAACAGCAGTCCGGACTGCAGCGGAGTGGGTGGCCAGATATCGTCCAGCCCCGGATGCCGGGCCGTGAGCCGGTCGATCGCGGCCTGGTCCAGGTCGAGCAGATCGATATCCGACGGGGTGGGGCCACCGCTGCCGGGGCGGGCCGCGTGCGTGGCCAGCGCGGTCACCGCGTCGCGCCACAGTTCCATGAGCTCGGTGACCTCGGCCTCGCCGAGAATGCCGGTGGGGTATTCCCAGGCCGCGGTGAGCGCCGGCCCGCCCGGCTCATCGGTGGTGGCCGCGTTGATACCCAGCAGGGCGGCCACGGGTGCTTCCGGATCCTGTGCGCCGCCGGCGGCTCTCGCGCCGGCCGGCATCCACTCGGCCTGCGATACCGCCGCGGGCAGTGTGTCGAACCGGCCGAGATAGTTGAAACTCACCTGCGGGGCAGGCAGCGCGCGCAGCACGCGGGCGGTTTCGGGGTCGAGATAGCGCAGCAACCCGAAGCCGGTTCCGTGGCGGGGCACCTGTCGCAGCTGTTCTTTGACCGATTTGATCGCCGCTCCGGCGGCGGCGCCGGCGGCGAACGCGTCGCCGATATCGATCCCGGACAGGTCGAGTGACACCGGATAGGTGGTGGTGAACCATCCGACAGTGCGGGTGAGGTCGGCCCCGGGGAGCACGGTGTCGTGGCGGCCGTGGCTCTCCAGGGTGAGCAGTGTGCCGGTGCCGGTGGCACCGCGGCGGTGCCGCCACCGGAGCAGGGCCAGCGCGAGTCCGGTCAGGAGCGCGTCGTCCACATTGCCGCGGAATACCCGGGGGAGCGTGGTGAGCACCTCGTGGGTGACCGCGGGAGACAGCGTGATCTCGGCGGTGGCGACGGTGGCCTGCGTATCCACGGCCGGATCGATCGGCCGGGGGCCGAGCGGCGGATCGTCGGCGCCCAGGACCGACCGCCACCGATCGAGTTCGCTGTGATCAGCGGCGGCGGTGCGCAGCGCGTCCGCCCAGCGGCGCATCGAGGTGCCGACGGGTGCCAGGCGCGGCCGCTGCCCGGCCCGGACCTGGGCCCACGCGGCGACGAGGTCGGGGACGAGGATCTGCCACGACACACCGTCGACCACGAGGTGGTGCGCGACGACGAGCAGCCGGCCCGGCTCGTCGGCCGGATCCAGCCAGACCAGTTGCAGCACCACACCCGCCGCGGGATCGAGACGGTCGGCCGCCGCATCGGCCTCGGCCGCGGCGAGCGCGGCGAACGCGCTGCTGCCGGGGGCCGAGTCCGCCGGCACGTGCCGGATGAGTGCGGCGGCCGATACCGCGGCCGGTTCCACGCGCAGCGCCCACCCCGACGGGTGCGCCGGGTCGGGGTGCAGCCGGGCCCGCAGCATGTCGTGGTGATCGAGTACCGCTTGTACGGTGGCGCCGATACCGGCGGCGTCGATATCGGCCGGCAGGTTCAGCTCGACCCATTGGCAGAAACGGTCGAAGCCACCGCGTTCGAACATCCAGCACATGATCGGGGTGAGTGGCACCGGTCCCACGCCCCCGCCCGGCAGTTCCGCCGGACGCGCGGGTGCCGCGGAATCGCTGCCGGGCTTCGCGATCCTGGCCAGTCCGGCGACCGTGCGATGATCGAACACCGCACCCGCCGAGAACACCAGTCCCGCCGCCCGCGCCCGGGTCACCAGCTGGATGGCCATGATGCTGTCCCCGCCCAGGGCGAAGAACGAATCGTCCGCACCGACCTCGTCGAGTCCTAGTACCTCCTCGAACAGTTGCGCCAGCGTCTGCTCCGCCTCGGTGACCGGAGCCCGGGATACGGTCCGGGCCGCGGCGAAGTCCGGCGCGGGGAGCGCGGCGCGATCGAGTTTGCCGCTCGCGGTGAGCGGCAGTGCGTCGAGCACCATCACATGCGCGGGAACCATATGCGAGGCCAACCGTTCGCCGGCCCCGGCGAGTACCGTGGCGGGATCGATCTCGGCCCCGGGTTCGGGGATCAGATATCCGATCAACCGGTCCCCGGTGGCCGGGTCGCGGTGCACGGCCGCCGCGGCGCGCGCCACCCCCGGGCAGGCCCGCAGCACCGCTTCGACTTCGCCGAGTTCGATGCGGAAACCGCGAATCTTCACCTGCGAATCGGCCCGGCCCACATACTCGAGTGCCAGGCGCCCGTCCGGTTGCCGCGACCAGCGCACCAGATCGCCGGTGCGATACATCCGCCGCCCCGGCCCCGCGAACGGATCGGCGACGAACCGCGCCGCGGTCGTCCCCGTCCGGTTGCGGTAGCCGCGGGCCAGGCCCGGACCGGCCAGGTACAACTCGCCCACGATCCCGACCGGCACCGGCCGCAACCAGGTGTCGAGGACGACCTGTCCGACCCCACGGATCGGTCCACCGATGGTTACCGCCGCGTCCGCCGCCAGCGGCGCGGTGGCATCGGTTTCGACCGTGGCCTCCGCGGGACCGTAGGTGTTGACCAGGGTCCGGCCCGGTGCCCATTGCGATACCAGTTCCGGTGAGGGCACCTCGCCGCCCAGCGCGACGGTTTCCAGGCATTCCAGCCCGGCCGGGTCGATCGTTCCCAGCACCGTGGGGGTGAGCGCGGCATGGGACACGCGCTCCCGGCGCAGGATCCGGGACAGTTCGGCACCGCCGTAGGCGTCGGGCGGCGCGATCACGAGCTGCCCGCCCGATGCGAACGCGCACAACTGTTCCAGGACCGCCGCGTCGAAACTGGGCGAGGCGGCGTGCAGTACCCGGGTGGCCGGCCCGATACCGAAACGCGACTGCTGTTCGGCGACCAGATTGGCCAACCCTCGATGCGAGACCATGACACCCTTCGGTACCCCGGTGGAACCGGACGTGTAGATCACATACGCCACCTGATGGGCCCGCACCGGCAGGTTGCGCTCCGCGTCGGTCACCGGCGCCGCCGTCGTGGCCGCGATCTCCGCGGCCGTCGCCGGTTCGTCGAGGACCAGCCAGCGCGCCCGTCCGGGTAGCCGGTCCCGCCACTGCGCCGAGGTGATTCCCACCGTCACACCGGAATCGGCGAGCATGTGGTCGATCCGGCCCACGGGGTACGCGGGGTCGACCGGAACGAACGCCGCCCCCGATCTGGCGACGGCCCAGATCGCCAGCACCGACTCGACCGATCGCGGCAACCCCACCGCGACACCGGTTTCCGGTCCGGCACCGCGGGCGATCAGGCACCGTGCCAGCCGGTTCGATTCCGCGTCGAGTTCGCGGTAGGTCCACCGCCGATCTCCGCACACCGCCGCCACCGCTGCCGGGTCCCGGCCGGCGGCCAGCAGGTCCGGGAGGACCCGCTCGGGCACCGCCGGATCACCCGATACCGACAGCAGCTCCTGGTACTCCGCCGGGAAGAGCGGATCCAGACGGCCCAGCGGCCGATCGGGATCCGCGGCGAAGAGGTCCAGTACGCGCAGTATCCGGCGCAGTATCGCGGCCGGCGCGTCGCGATCGAAGAGTTCGGGCAGGTATTTGACGCGCAGATGGAGCCGGGTGTCGAGGTGCGCGACCACGCCCAGCGGATAGTGGGCGGCGTCGGTACCGGTCACGTCGGCGACCCGCAGGCCGGCGATATCGGTCTCCGCGGTCAGCCCGCCGCGGTCGACCGGATAGGACTCGAACACCGTCATGGTGTCGAACACCGCCCCCGGCCCGGCCGCGTGTTCGATATCGGTCAGGCCGACGTGGTGGTGATCAAGCAGGGCCGCCTGCTCCGCCTGGATCCGTTCCAGCAGGTGCCCCACGCTCTCGGCGGGGTCGAGACGGACCCGCACCGGCAGAGTGTTGACGAACAACCCGATCATCGATTCGACATCCGGAAGCTGCGGGGAACGCCCGGAGACCGTCGTCCCGAATGTCACATCGTCGCGGGATGCCAGCAGGCCCAGCACGATCGCCCAGGCCCCCTGGAGCACCGTATTGAAAGTGACTCCCCGGGTCTGTGCGAGGCCGGTCAGCCGCACGGTCTGTTCCTCGGTGAGTTCGCCGGTCACATCACGGGATCCGGTGTAGCCGCGCCCGGGGTCCGCGGGAGCCACCAGGGTCGGCTCGTCGGCGCCGTCGAATGCGCGGGCCCAGGCCTCGAGCGCCGCGGCCCGGTCCTGCGCGCCGAGCCATGCCAGGAAGTCCCGGTAGGGCCGTACCGGGGGGAGCACCGCGACGTCACCGTCGGTGGCGTAGAGCACCAGCAACTCGCGCAGGAGCAGCGGGGTGGACCAGCCGTCGAGCAGCAGATGATGCTGGGTGAGTACCAGCCGGTAGCTGTCCGGCCCCGTGGTGACCAGCATCCAGCGCAGCAGTGGGGGGCGCGCCGGGTCGAACCGGGTCGCCCGGTCCGCGGCCGTGAGCAGCTCCCATTCCCGAGCCCGCGCAGCATCGTCGGGCCCGGACAGATCGACCTCCGACCAGGGCGCCGACACCCCGCTGTCGACCACCTGAACCGGTCCGATATCGGTGACGAATGCGGTGCGCAGGTTCGCATGGCGGTCGAGCAACAGTTGTCCGGCGCGCCGCAGCCGCTCCCGATCCACCCGCCCCCGCAGTTCGAGGACCAACTGCACCACATACGCGTCCGTCGCTTCCTCGGCGGCCAGCGCGTGGAACAGCAGACCCTCCTGCAACGGGGTCAACGGCCAGATGTCCTGTACCGCCGGGTATCTCTGCTCGAGCCGCTCGATCTCGGACTGTCGCAGCCGGACCAGATCCAGATCCGACGGCGTCCATCCCCCGGTGCCGGGACCCCGGGCGTATGCCGCCAGCGCGGTCAGTATGTCCACCCACGAGTGCGCGACCCGGCGGACCTCCGCGGCATCCAGTACTCCGGCGGGATACGACCAGATCGCCCGCAGGCGCTGCCGGGCCCCGTCGTCGACGATCCGGGCGGTGATATCGAGCGCCGCTGTCACCGGCATATCCGGGTTCAGGGCCCGGGCGAGTTCGGCGGCGGAGAAGTCGCCACCGTCGTCCACCGGCTGCCATGGCTGCGCTTGCCCGCGGGGCCCGGCGATGATGCGGCCGAGATAGTTGAACCCGATCTGCGGCGCGGGCAGGGCGCGCAGTGCCGGCGCGGTGTCCTCGTTCAGGTAGCGCAGCAGCCCGTAGCCGATGCCGTGGTCCGGGAGGGCCCGCAGCTGTTCCTTGACGGCCTTGACCGCCGCCCCGAGCGCCGGTCCACCGGTGCACGCGTCGTCGACGTCGATATCGGAAAGATTCAGTCGCATCGGAAAACTCGTGGTGAACCAGCCGACCGTCCGCGTCAGATCCGCGCCCGGGACGACCTCTTCCTCGCGACCGTGACCCTCGAGGCCGATCACCGTTGTCGCGGACCGGTCACCGGTGGCCGCGCGTTCGCGGCGCCACATCGTCGTCGCCAGCGCCAGCGCGGTCAGCAGACCGTCGGCCACGGTGCCGTGGAACGCGGCGGGCACATCGGTCGCCAGCGCCGCGGTGACCTCGGCCGGAAGCTCCACCTCGACCGTGCGCACCGTATCGGCCACATCGATCGCGGGGTCCAGGTGACGGGACCCGAGCACCGGATCGGGTTCCACGGCCGCGGCCTGCCACCGGCCCAGTTCCGCGGTCCGCTCCGGACGGTGGGCCGCCTCGACGAGTCCGTGTGCCCAGGCGCGCATCGATGTCCCCACCGGGGCGAGATCGGGTGGTTCGCCGGATTCCCCCCGCGCCCAGGCGATCGCGAGATCCGGTACCAGCACCCGCCAGGAGACCCCGTCGATCGCCGAATGATGCACCAGCATCAGCATCCGGTCCGGCACCGCGGGGTCCACCGCGTCGAACCAGACCACCTGCACCACGGGGCCCGTACCCGGATCGAGCCGGTTCGCCGCGGCCACGGATTCCGCGGCGGTCACGGTGCGGAATCCGGGGCTGCCCGGCGCCGCGTCCGTAACCACCCGGTGGATGATCTCGTCGGATCGGATCGCGCCGACCGGCAACGTCTCCCAGGTCCGGCCACCGTCGCCGGCCGGCCGCAACCGGGAGCGCAGCATATCGTGCCGATCGAGGACCGCCTGCACGGTTTCGGCCAGCCGCCGCCGCTCTGTTCCGGCGGGCAGGGCCAGCATCACGGCCTGGGCGATGCGGCCCGACCCGGAGGACGCGTGTTCGGTGAACCAGTGCATCACCGGCGTCAGCGGAATCGGTCCCACGCCCCCGCCCGGTGGTTCCACCGCACCGGATGCGCGTGCGGCCTCGTCGTCGCGGACGGCGACCCGGGCCAGCCCGGCGACCGTCCGGTGGTCGAACACATCACGCGCGGAGAACAGCACGCCCGCTGTCCGGGCCCGCGTCACCAGCATGATCGACATGATGCTGTCGCCGCCGAGCGCGAAGAACGAGTCGTCGAGACCCACGGTGTCGACGCCGAGTACATCGACGAATGCCCCGGCAATGGCGCGTTCGAGCGGTGTCCGCGGCGCCCGGAAGGGCGCACTGTCCGCGCGGACCGGATCCGGCAGCGCTTTTCGGTCCAGTTTGCCCGCCGGTGTGAGCGGAATGTGTTCGAGCACGGTGATGGACGGCGGGATCATATAGGACGGCAGACGATCGCCGAGGAAATCCTGCAGCCGGCCGATATCGATCGAACGGTCCGGCGCGGCTACGACATAGGAGGCCAGTGCCATGGTGCCGGCGGTGCCGCGGTGGCCGACGGTGATGGCGAATCCGACGGATTCGTGCGCGCCCAGGACCGCGTCGATCTCCCCGAGTTCGATACGCAGGCCGCGGATCTTGACCTGGAAATCCGCCCGGCCCAGATACTGGATGGTCCCGTCCGCGGCCCACCGGGCCATATCCCCGGTGCGGTACATCCGCCATCCGGGTTTCCACGGGCAGGCGACGAAGCGTTCGGCGGTCGTGCCCGGCCGGCGATGGTAGCCGCGGGCGAGCAGCGGCCCCGCGACATACAGCTCACCGGTGACACCGTCGGGGACGGGTTGCAGCCGCTGATCCAGAATCCATACCGTGACACCGCGGATCGGCCTACCGATCGTCACCGGCTCGCCCGCCCGCATCGGGGCGGAGCGGGTCGCGGCGACCGTTACCTCGGTGGGTCCGTATTCGTCGAACACCTCGTGGCCGTGGCTCCAGCGCTCGACCAGGTCGGTCCCGTAGCTCTCGCCACCGACCATCAGGGTGCGCAGGTGCGGTAGCGGCCACCGGATGGCATCGACGGTGGACAGCGCGGAAGGGGTGATGAACACATGGCCGACCCGCTCGCGGTCGAGAAGTTCGCCGAGTGCGTCGCCGCCATTGACATCATCGGGCGCGATAACCATCGTCGCGCCCGCGACCAGGGCCGACAACAGTTCCAGTATCGAGACATCGAAGCTCGGCGAGGACAGGCACAGCACCCGCGAGCCGGGCCCGATGTGCAGGCCCTCATGGTGCTCGGTCGCGCAGCCGGCCAGCCCGCGGTGCCCCACCGCGACGGCTTTCGGCACGCCGGTCGACCCGGAGGTGTAGATGACATAGGCGAGATCGTCCAGACGCAGTGGGCGCACCCGGTCGGCATCGGAGATCGGCCCGGCATCGCCGTCCCCCACCGGGATGTCAGCCGGTGTCAGCCAGTCGATGGTGCCGGGGAGCCGGTCGCGTGCCGAGGCGATCGTCAGACCGAGTACGGCGCCGGAATCGGTGATCATATGGGTGATCCGGGCCGCCGGATAGGCCGGGTCGATCGGCAGGAACGCGGCACCGGACGCGGCCACCGCGCACACCGCGAGAACGAAATCCGCGGACCGTGGCATGGCCACCGCGACGATGTCACCCGGACCGACACCCCGCCGGATGAGCATCCCGGCCGTTCGGCGGCTGCGGTCGCCCAGTTCCCGATAATCGATGTGGGCACCGTCGAAGACGAGCGCGGTCGCCGCGGGATCCCGGACGGCGCCGGCGGCCAGCAATTCGGCCAGGGTGCGGTGCGCGACACCGGGCGGACCGGAACGCGTGAGCAGATCGGCCTGCTCGGCGGGCCCGAGTACCTCGATCGATCCCAGAGGAACCACCGGATCGACCGCCACCGCGTCCAGTATCCGCACCCATCGGCGCACCAGGGATTCCACCGTGCGCGCCTCGAACAGCTCCGTCGAGTAGGTGACGGTCACCGCCAGCCCACCGCCCTCGTCGTCGGCCAGCATCAGTTGCAGATCGAACCGGGACACATCCTCGGGCAGATCGAGCACCGAGACGTCCAGCCCGGGTAGTTGCAGTTCGGCGCGGGCCAGATTCTGGAAGGCCAGCAGCACCTGGAACAGCGGATGCCGCGACTGCGAACGCTCCGGAGCGAGCTCGTCCACCAATTGTTCGAAGGGAACGTCGGCGTTACCGAACGCGGCCAGATCGATCCGCTCGACCCGATCGAGAAAAGCGGTGAACGGCTCGGCGAGATCGACATCCGTGCGCAGGACCACGGTATTGACGAACATTCCGATCACATCGTCGAGGACGGCGGCACCTCGCCCGGCCACCGGCGTCCCGATCGCGATATCGCCGGAACCGCTCGACCGGGCGAGGGTCGCCGCGAGCGCGGCGTGGATCACCATGAACAACGACGAGCTGCGGTCGCGGGCGAACACACGCAGCTTCGCCACCAGATCCGTGCCCAAGCCGAACCGGTGGCTCGCACCCCGGTTGGACCGCACCGCCGGCCGCGGTCGGTCGAATGGCAGGCGCAGCTCTTCCGGTAGATCGGCGAGCGTTTCCGTCCAGTACCGGATCTGCCGGGCGCTCAGCGATCCGGGGTCGCCGGGGTCGCCCAGGACAGCGCGCTGCCACAGGGCGTAGTCGGCGTACTGGACGGGCAGCGGCGGCCACGACGGCGCCTGGCCACGGGCCCGGGCGGCATACGCGATCGTCACATCGCGGGCCAGCGGCGCCATCGAGAAACCGTCCGCGGCGATATGGTGCACCACCACGGCCAGCACGTACTCTGTCTCCGCACCCCCGGTTACGCGGAACAACCGGGTACGCACCGGTACCCGGGCGCTCACGTCGAAGCCTTCGTGGACGAATGCGGTGATCGCGGCGACCACCCGGTCCGGCCCGACCGGTACCGGACTCAGCTCGGCATCGACGGCGCCGACCGGTTCGACCACCTGGGTCAGTGTTCCGTCCTTTTCGGGATAACGCGTCCGCAGTGATTCGTGTCTGCCCAAGACGTCGGCCATCGCCGCGCGCAGGGCGCCGAGGTCGAGTTCGCCCCGCAGCCGGACCGCGATCGGCATGTTGTAGGCACCGGAAGCGGTGTCGTACTGGTTGAAGAACCACATTCGCTGCTGGGCGGGTGCCAGGGGCACGAGGCCGGGCCGGGGTCCGGCGACCAGCGGCGGGCGTTGCCGCCCCGCACGCATCTGCCCTTCCACGTGGGTGGCCAGTTCGGACACCCGTGGCGCCTCGAAGAGCAATCGCACCGGGATCTCGGCACCCAGTGCGGTCCCGAGCCGGGCGGCGACCCGCGTCGCTGTCAGGCTGTCGCCGCCGAGCGCGAAGAAGGAATCGTCGAGACCGACCGTGCCGAGGCCGAGCACCTCGGCGAAAACTCGTGCGATGGTCCGTTCGACCGGGGTCCCGGGCGGCCGGAACGGCGCGGTGCCGGTGACGACGGGCTCCGGGAGCGCCTTGCGGTCCAGTTTGCCCGCCGGTGTGAGCGGAATATGCTCGAGCACCGTGATCGAGGGCGGGACCATATAGGTCGGTAGCAGGCCGCGCAGGTGTTCGGTCAGGAACGCGATATCGATCGAATGATCGGGTGCGGGTACGACGTAGGAGGCCAGCGCGGCGGTCCCGGAGCCGGTGCGGTGGCCGACGGTGACGGCGAAGGCGACGGACTCACAGGCCGTCAGGGCGGTATCGATCTCGCCGAGTTCGATCCGCACACCCCGGATCTCGACCTGGAAATCCGAGCGACCCAGATACTGGATGGCGCCGTCGGCGGTCCAGCGGACCATATCCCCGGTGCGGTACATTCGCCGACCGGGCTCCCACGGGCAGGCGACGAAGTGCGCGGCGGTCGCGCCCGGTCGATGGTGATAGCCGCGGGCGAGCAGCGCGCCCGCGACGTACAACTCACCGGCCACGCCCACCGGGACGGGTTCCAGCCGCCGGTCCAGTACCCATTCCGTGGCACCACGGATCGGACCGCCGATGGTGATCGGATCGCCCGGCGCCAACGGGGCGCTGTGGTTCGCCATGATCGTGACCTCGGTCGGCCCGTAGGCGTCGAAGAACTCGCGTCCCCCGACAGCCCAGCGCCGCACCAGCTCCGGCGGGCAGGCGTCACCCGCGGCAACGACGACGCGCAGGCAGTCCAGCCCGGCCGGGTCCACCGAGGCCAGTGCCGCCGGGGTCGCCACCGCATGCGTCACCCGCTCACGGCGTATCAGATCGGCGAGCTCCGCGCCGCCGTAGGTACCGGTTTCGGCGATGACCATCGTGGCGCCGGCGCCCACCGCGAGAAGTAATTCCCAGACCGAGGCATCGAAGCTCGGTGAGGCGAGGTGCAGGGTGCGCGAATCTCCGGTGACCGTATAGCGTTCGCGCTGTTCGGCAGCGAGGGCGGACAGCCCGGCATGGGTCACGGTCACGCCTTTCGGCGTGCCGGTGGAACCGGAGGTGTAGATCAGGTAGGCCGGATGCGCGGGCCGCAGCCCGGTGGTCCGGTCGTGGTCGGTGACCGGCCGGGCGTCGCCGGGCGGGTCGTGGGCGCCGGGTAGCAGCCAGTCGACGGTTCCGGGTAGTTTCTCGCGCACCCCGCCGACCGTGAGACCGAGTGTGGTCCCGGAGTCGGCGACCATATGGGCGATCCGGGCAGCCGGATACGACGGATCGATCGGGAGGAACGCGGCGCCGGACTTCGCCACCGCCCACAGGGCGAGCACGGAGTCGGCGGAGCGCGGCATCGCCACGGCGACCACGCTTTCCGGCCCCGCGCCCCGCTCGATGAGTACCCGCGCCCAATGGTTGGAGCGCTCGTTCAGCTCCCGGTAGTCGAGCCGGGTATCGCCGAATACGAGCGCCGGCGCGCCGGGGTCCCGGGCGGCGGCCGCGGCCAGCAGTTCGGCGAAGGTACGGGGAGCCGGGGCGCCGGGACCGGACCGGGTCAGCAATTCCGCGCGTTCGTCGGCATCGAGTATGTCCACCGATCCCACCGCGGCTTCCGGCTCGGCGGTCACCGCTCGCAGTATCCGGATCCATCGGTCGATCAGGGAGTCGACCGTGCCCGGATCGAACAGGTCCGCCGAGTAATCGACCGTGACGGTCGATCCGGCCGGGCCGGTGGCGGATACCGCGACCCGCAGATCCGGCCCGGGTGCATCGGGAAGACCCGTCACCCCGGTATCCGGGTCGCTCGCGTCCGGCCCCACGTGCGGTGGGCGCCCGCACGCCACCATCACCTGGAACAGCGGATGCCGGGCCGGTGAGCGAGGTGGGCGCAGCTCCTCGACCAGCCGCTCGAACGGGATTTCGGCGTGGTCGAAGGCGGTGGCCTCGACCCGCGAAACGCGGTCGACGAGCCCGGTGAACGATTCATCGGGATCTATCTCGGTCCGCAATACCACCGCATCGGCGAACTCCCGGTCCGCACCGTTCGGTGTGACGGCACCACACCGGGCCACCGGGGCGCCGATCGCGATATCACCGGAACCGCTCAACCGGGCGAGCAGCACCGCCGTCGCGGCACGGACCACCGTGGACAACGATGTACCACGGTCCCGTGCGAGTCCTTCGAGCGCGTCGGCCAGGCCCGTGTCCACTGCGGACCGGCGGGTCCCGCGCCGGTCCGACGCCACTGCCGGCCGTGGCCGATCGAACGGTAGCGGCAACTCCTCCGGTAGGTCGGCGAGCGTGGCCTGCCAGAACGCGAGGGTTTCGCGCCGGCGCCGGATCCGGGCGCCGCTGCGGGCGCTGTCGGGGTGGACCTGCCCGAGGCCGGTGTCCGGCCCGGCGGCCGCGAAGGCATCCAGGAACCGCGCGAATCCGGTCCGGTGTGCCGCCAGTTCGGCTTCGGTATAGAGGTCGGGGTTGGCCATGAAGTGCAGGATCGTCCGCGGTGGATCGCCGGTCTGGTAGAGATCGACCAGCAGATCGTCGACCGGGCCGGAACTGAGGATATGGAATTCCCCGGTGACCGGCCCGAACCGTATCTTCTGGGGGAAGAACATGACGTTCACCATCGGGCCGGCGAAAAGGCGCTGGCCGTCGCTTCCGGCGGCGGCGCGGATATCGTAGAGGCCGCAGCGCTGGTGCCGCAGGGCGCCGATCAGGTCGGACTGCACGTGCCGCACCAGGGTCGCCACCGTTTCCCCGTCGCCGAGCTCGATCGGGAACGGTGCGACATTGACGAACACGCCCCCGGAGCGCCGCAGTACGGCGGTGGTGCGCCCCGATACCGGGATATCGACCAGCACGTCGTCCCGGCCGGTCATCCGGGCCAGGTAGCACCCGAAGGCGGCGATCACCACGGCGGCCGGGCTCGCGGCCAGCGCTGTCGCGGACCGGTCTATCCGGGCCACCGTGGCCGGCGCCAGTTCGCCGAGCACGGCCACACTTTCCGCGCACGCGGGCGCGGAACCGGTCGCGAGACTCGATCCCTCCACGGCACCGGCGAGCCGCTCCAGCCAATACGCGCGGTCATCGGTGAACCGCTTCGACTCCCGGTAGCTGCGGTCCGCTTCGTACAGCGTGCGCAGGTCCGCCGCCCGGCACGGCTCCGCCGGCGTGCCATGGTCCGCGGTCCCATCCCGCACGGCCGCGGTGTACAGTGCCGCGACCCGGTTCACCATGGTCATCGCGCCGTAGCCGTCCAGCGCGACATGGTGAACCCGGTTGTACCACAGGTAATGCCTGTCGCCGACCTGTAACAGTGCTCCGGCGAACAAGCGGTCCCGGACGATATCGAGTGGTGCAGTGTATTCGCGGCGCATCCACTGCAGACCCGCCGCCATCGGATCCGGTTCGCCCCGCATATCGAGGACCGGTCCCGTCGACTCCAGATATGGGTCGTACAGCTGCTGCGGTTCGCCGTCGTTCTCGACCAGGCGCATATACCCGGATTGGAATTCGTGTCCGGCTCGAAGCAGACTGCGGCGCAGTAGCTCGATATCGAGGTCGCCGTGTAGTTCTATGTACTGCGCTTCGGATATCGGGACATCCGGGCGCAGCTGCTGCGCGAGCCACAATCCCCGCTGCCCGGCGGACAGGGGAACGGGATTCCCGACCGTAGTCCCGGACCAGGCCGTCCCGTTTCCGCCCGATCCTGGCTCGAAATTGGGGTCCGAGCGGTCCATAGCTCTCCTCCATAAGCGGCCGCCCTCAGTGTAAGCAGAGGTTTTTGCCCGAGTACAGACCGAAATTTCGCTTACCGTCCACGATTCTTTGTCCGGGCCCCGGAATCGGCGGCGAATGCCGTAACCGGATCCAGTCCTTACGGTATCGACCATGTCGAGGTCCCCGTAAAATATCGAACTCCGTCACGCTGCGATAAACACCATCGATGGAATTCATTGCACCTTGTGAACACTTTCGGCGCCGAGAACCGGTAATCGTGAATTAGAGCACGATTTTTCGTAACGGGGCGCCGGGCCGGTTGCCGGGATAACCCTCGGGTGTACTGATCGCGCGGCACATTATTGTTTCTTCACCGGCCGCGCCGGGACGGCACTGCATGAACGCCTTCGTCCGGAGTGTGGGTACGGCACTCGGCAGGCATGGAATCACGGCCGCCGTGCGCGATAATGGAATACGGCTACTGCGCGGCGGTTCACGGTACAGCGCATCCGAAATGCGAAGTCGGTAGCAATTGCCCGATTTCCCGGGTGGCGTTCCGGCGATAGTGACGAGGAGCCCAGAATGGATGCAGTGACGGAGTTCCCGCTCTTCGTAGTGGTCACGCACGCGCTCAACATCCTGTTCGTGACGCTGCTGATCCGCTCCGGTATCGAAGTACTCTCCTCGATGCCGAAGCTGTACTGGAGCGACGGCTGCCCACCGGGACGGGAATGGTTGCGGCTGTCGCGGGACAACTACGGAGCCGCCGACCGGCGCCCGTGGGTGTCCCTGGACGAGGAACGCCACTGGCATCCGGTGATCGCGCTGCCCGGACGCGCCAACCTGGGTCTGGGCCGGCACTGGCATTTCCTCACGGTGCAATTCTGGGTCGTCACTGGAGCGGTGTACATCGTGATGATGTTCGTCTCCGGGTACTGGCACAATCTGGTGCCCACGCAGTGGAGCATCGTTCCGGAGGCGATCCGCAACGTCGGCACATACCTGCACTTCCAGCTTCCGGAGCAGCTTCCCGGCCAGCCGTTCGATGCCGTTCAGAAGCTGACCTATTTCGCGGTGGTGTTCCTGCTCGCACCGTTGCAGATCGCCTCGGGGGCCGGGATGTCACCGGCCGTGCTCGCGCGATTTCCCCGATACGGACGGTTGTTCGGCGGTAAGCAAGGGGCGCGCAGCATCCATTTCCTCGGGATGTGCGCGTTCTCCGTATTCATCGTGGTGCACGTCGTCATGGTTGCCGTGCACGGTGTTCCCAGTGAGTTCGCGAAGATCTTCCTCGGCTCCGCCGAGGCCGATCCGGTGGTGGCGACCGTGGTCGGCAGCCTGGTGCTCGTCACGGTGGTGCTCGTACACATCGGGGCCACAGTCTTTTCCCGCACGCGGCCGCGGCAGGCGCAGCGGGTATTGGGTGTCGTGGTGCACCGGTTCGAGTATCTGCTGTCACGGCTGGGCAGCTCCCGGCAACAATACCGCCGCAGCGATATCTCCGAATACCACCGCGTCAACGGCTACCCACCCACCGACGACAATTACCAGGGGCTGGCCGCCGACGGGTTCCGCAGCTACCGTCTGCCGGTCGGGGGGCTGGTCGCCCGCCCGGTGACCCTGTCCTTACCGGAGCTGGCGGGGCTCGGGTTCACCCACCAGATCACCAACCACAACTGCATCCAGGGCTGGAACGGTATCGCCGAATGGGGCGGTGTACCGGTGACCGCACTCATCGATCGTGTCCGGCCCGCCGCGTCGGTGACCCATATGGTGTTCTACGCCATGGACGACAAGGCACTCACCGAAGGCCGTGGTCGCTACGGCTATTTCTACGAAGCGGTCCCCATGTCCATTGTCCGCGCCCCGCAAGCGCTGCTGGCGATGGAAATGAACGGCGCGCCGCTGCCGATCGAACACGGCGCGCCCCTCCGGCTGCGCCTGGAGAACCAGCTCGGCTACAAGATGGTGAAGTGGATCGAGGCGATCGAATTCGTCGACGACATCACCGAGATCGGTATGGGCCAGGGCGGCTACCGTGAAGATCAGCTCTATTACGGCAACACGCCCGGAATCTGACGACCCGGCGAGGAACCACCATGACCGGACCCATAGAGCAAGCCACGCATCCGACCCAGTTGGCCGTGGCCCATATCCGCGCCCGGGTTCTCGGCGGCCGCGGCCGCGGCACCGAACCCGGTGAGCGCGACCGCGCCCAGCGCCATCGCGATATGTTGGGCGCTCTGCCCACACCACTCGAGCGTGAACTGGTCGCCCTCACCAGCGAAGTCGTCCGCGCGACGCCGACCGGGCCCATTCTGCCCCAGCTCAGGCAGCGATTCGAACGGGTGTGTGCGGACTGGCGGCCGGCGGGCGGGCCGGCGCCGGAGGTCCGGCTGACACCGGCCTGGACCCCGGCGGCGACGTCGTGGCATACGGATCGAACCACCGGAGGGTGACCGGTCGGGCCACTCGCGAACCTGTCATCCGCACGCGCCGCACTCCGCAGCGATGTGAATAGCCGGTGCCGCGGTGGGTACGCGCGAGCTGTCGCCGCACTTCCGAGTCGGCCCTCGCAGGGAGGACGTCACTCGATATGACAGGTTCGGACACCACTGACCGGCAGCCGCGTGTACGTACCGAGTGGCCGCTGGACGCGTTGCGCACCGAGCTCACCGAGCGGGTGGCCGGGGAGGTGCGGTTCGACTCCGGTAGTCGCGCGGCCTACTCCACCGACGCCTCCAACTATCGTGCGGTCCCGATCGGTGTGGTGGTGCCACGCACGCCCGAGGACGCCGCCCTCGCGATCGGTGTCTGCAGTGCCCACGATGTGCCGGTGGTCTCGCGCGGTGGTGGCACCAGCCTGGCCGGCCAGAGTTGTAATACCGCCGTGGTCATCGACTGGAGCAAGTACTGCACCCGGGTGGTGTCGATGGACCGGGACGCCGGCACGGTCGTGATCGAACCGGGTATCGCGCTGGACCGGCTCAACACCCAACTCGCGGAGACCGGCCTGATGGTCGGGCCGAAACCCTCGACCCATGTCAGCTGCACCCTCGGCGGCATGATCGGCAACAACTCCTGCGGCTCCACCGCGCAGGCCTACGGCAAAACCGTCGATGCCGTACGGCGTCTTGAAATTCGCACCTACGACGGCTTCCGCGCCTGGGTCGGCCCCGGCGACGCCGTGGAAACCGATGATCCGCGCGCCGGTGACCTGGTGGCGCGGCTGCACACCATCGCCGCGGACTACGCCGCCGATATCCGCGCGAAGTATCCCCGGATCCCGCGCCGGGTCTCGGGGTACAACCTGGATTCGCTTCTCCCGGAATACGGCTTCGACCTGGCCAAACTCTTGGTCGGGAGCGAGAGCACACTGGTAAGCGTGCTGCGTGCGGAGATCGCGCTGGTACCGCGCCCGCCGGCGACGGCACTGACCGTGCTCGGCTTCGAGGATATCTACCGCGCCGCGGACGCGGTACCGATGATCCTGGCGCACCGGCCGGCCGCCCTCGAAGGCCTCGATCACCGCTTGATCCAGCTCGAGCACACCCGCCATCTCGCCGAACCCGCGCTACGGCAACTGCCGGACGGGTCCGCGTACCTGATGGTGCAGTTCGACGCCGACGACCGGGACGAGGCCGACCGCCGGGCATGCGCGATGGCCGAGGAGCTCGGCCGCCGCACCGGCGCCCGTTCGACCATGCTGGACGATCCACAACGCGAAGCCGAACTGTGGGCGGCCCGCGAAGCCGGACTCGGCGCGACCGCCTATCCGCCGCGCGGGGCCGAAACCCACGAGGGGTGGGAGGACGCCGCGGTGCCGCCGGAGCGGCTCGGCGGGTATCTGCGTGATTTCGATCGGTTGCTGACCCGGTTCGGGTACGAATCGTCCTCGCTGTACGGGCATTTCGGGCACGGCTGTGTGCACACCCGTATTCCGTTCGATCTGCGCACCGCCGCGGGAATCGCGAACTACCGCGCGTTCGCCGAGGACAGCGCACGGCTGGTGGTCTCCTACGGCGGCTCGTTGTCCGGTGAGCACGGGGACGGACAATCCCGCGGCGAGCTGCTGCCCATCATGTTCGGGGAGCGGCTGGTCGAGGCATTCCGGCAGGTGAAATCGGTCTTCGACCCCCGGAACCGGATGAACCCGGGCAAAGTGGTCGATCCGCACCGCCTCGATCAGGATCTGCGGCAGGGCAGCGCGTACCGGCCGTGGGAGCCAGCCACCCATTTCGCCTTTCCGGACGACGACCATCGGTTCAGCGTGGCCGCCGCGCGCTGTGTGGGCGTCGGGAAATGCCGCGGCGACAGTGGCGGCGTGATGTGCCCCAGCTACCGGGCGACCCGTGAAGAGGAGCATTCGACCCGTGGGCGGGCCCGGGTGCTGTTCGAAATGCTCAACGGTGAGGTGATCACCGCCGGCTGGCGGTCCACCGAGGTCCGCGACGCCCTCGATCTGTGTCTGGCGTGCAAAGGGTGCCGCAGCGACTGCCCCGTCGATGTCGATATGGCGACCTACAAAGCCGAGTTCCTCGCCCACCACTACCGGTGGCGACCGCGGCCGATGGCCCACTATTCGATGGGCTGGATCCCGCTGTGGGCCCGGCTGGCCACCGGCGCCGCGCCCGTGGCCAACGCGCTCACCCACGCCCGCGGGCTGCGGCGGCTCGTCGCCCGGGCCGGCGGACTCGACCCCCGGCGGGAACTGCCCCGCTTCGCCTCCGCTCGATTCACCGAAACCTTCCACGGCTCGGCCACGGCCGCCGATACCCGGCCCACCGTGCTGCTGTGGCCGGACACCTTCACCAACAACTTCGAACCGGATATCGCCCGGGCGGCGGTACAGGTCCTGGACGCGGCGGGTTTCCGGGTCGAAGTGCCGCCGCGGACGGTGTGCTGTGGACTCACCTGGATCTCCACCGGCCAGCTGGCCACCGCCGAACGGGTCCTGGCCCGCACCCTGCGCATCCTGGAGCCGCAACTGCGCGCGGGTACGCCCATCGTCGCACTGGAACCTAGCTGCGCCGCGGTCTTCCGGGCTGATCTGCCCGAACTGCTCGACGGTGACGAGGACGCACACCGCCTCGCCGCCCAGACCCACACCCTCGCCGAAATACTGACCCGGCACGCGCCGGAGTGGATGCCGCCCGCTGTGGGCGCCACGACCATGGTGCAGCCGCATTGCCATCAGCACGCCGTTCTGGGACTCGACCGTGACCGTGAGCTGCTCGGGTACACGGGGACCCGGGTGGAGGTGCTCGATGCCGGATGCTGCGGTCTGGCCGGTAATTTCGGGTTCGAGCGCGGCCATTACGAGGTCTCCGTCGCGTGCGCGGAGGATGCGCTGCTGCCGGCGCTCGGCGGCCGGGCCCCGGGTACCGAGGTACTGGCGGACGGTTTCAGCTGCCGCACCCAGATCCGCCAGCTCGCCCCCGACGTCCGTCCGCGCCATCTGGCCGAACTGCTCGCCGCAGCCCTCGCCGACCCGGGCCGCCGATGACCCGCGACCTCCGTATCGACGAGTCCGTGGAGGTCGGGGTCTACCGTTTCCCGACCCCCGGACCCGAATCCGACGGCACCTTGACCTGGGACGCCACCACCGCGGTCACCGTCGAACTCGGCGCGGGCGAGGTGCGCGGCCTGGGCTGGAGCTACACCGGCCCGGCCGCGGCCGCCGTCATCACCCATGAACTGGCCCCGATACTGCGCGGCCGCCACCCGTTCGACATACCCGGTATTCGCGCCGACCTGCGGCGCGCCTGCCGCAATACCGGCACAGCGGCGCTGGTGGCGCACGCGTTGAGCGCAGTGGATATCGCGCTGTGGGATCTGAAGGCACGGGTCCTGGACGTGCCGCTGTCGGCGCTGTTCGGCGCCGTCCGGACCGCGACCCCCGTCTACGGGTCCGGCGGTTTCACCGATCTCTCCGATACCGCGCTGGCCGACCAGATCACTGGCTGGCTGGCGGCCGGCTGCCGCAATATCAAGATCAAGATCGGACAGGACCGGGGAACCGCTGTCGACCGCGATCTGTACCGCGTCGAGCAGGCCGGCGAGCTGCTCGACGGACGCGCCCGGCTCATGGTCGACGCCAACGGCGGTTACTCGACGGGCTCGGCGCGCCGGGTCGGCGGTGAATTGGACCGGCTCGGCGTCATCTGGTTCGAGGAACCGGTCACCAGCGACGATCCGGACGGATTGGCCCTGATCCGCGCGTTGGTGCGCGCGGATGTGGCGGCCGGTGAGTACATCTACACCTCCTACGACGCGGTGCGGCTCGTCGGCGTCGTCGACTGCCTGCAATTGGATCTCACCCGCTGTGGCGGCTACAGCGGCTTCCTCGAATGCGCCGCGCTCGCCACTGCCCACGGCACGCCGGTTTCGGCACACTGCGCGCCCGCCCTGCACGCACCGGTCACCGCGGCCGTGCCCCATCTTCGTCACCTGGAGTGGTTCATCGACCACGCCCGCCTGGAACCGCTCCTGGTCGACGGCGCCCCTGAGGTGAGTGGCGGCCTGCTCCCGGCGCCGGGGGAGCGGCCGGGCCACGGGATGACCGTCGCCGCGACCGCCGACCCGTTCCGGCTCTCAGTGCCGGCGTAGCCGGGCGGCCAGCGATTCGGCGCTCTGGGCCAGCCACGTCTGCGGAGACCGCCAGTGCGCCCGGGTATCGAAACGCCCGTGCGCGCCGAAGTCGGCGCCCGCGGCGTCGTCGAGGGGCTCCCACAGGTTGCCGGCCCGGGCGGTGTCGCGGGCCTCGGTCTGCTGCGCCGAGTAACCCGTCCGCGCCAGGTACCGGTCGAGCACCGCGGGTGCCAATCGCTGACCGAGCACGGTGCCGACCGTACTGGCCCCCACCCAGTACTGTTTACGCCGCGGGTGGGCCGCGGCGAACACGACCGCGTCCGCGACGACTTCGGGCTGATAGATCGGTGGGACCGGCTGCGGACGGTTCGGCAGCCGCGAGCGCACCCAGGAGAACTGCGGGGTGTTCACCGCCGGCGCCTGCACGATCGTGAGGTGGATACCGCTGTGTTCGTGCAGCAGTTCCACCCGGACCGCCTCGACGAATCCATCGACGCCGTGTTTGGCGCCGCAGTACGCCGATTGCAGCGGAATCGACCGTTTGCCCAGTGCCGAGCCCACCTGGACGATCGCGCCCCGGTCGCGCCGGCGCATCCGGGACAGCGCCACCATCACCCCGTGCACCGACCCCAGGTAGGTGACCTCGGTGACCCGCCGGAAATCGTCCGGCGTGATCTGCGTAAGCGGCGCGAACACCGTGGCGAATGCCGAGTTCACCCATACGTCGATCGGCCCGAATTCGGCTTCGCCCCGGTCCGCGGCCGCCGCCACCGCCCCGAAATCGGCGACATCGGTACTGATCGGCAATGCCCGTCCACCGGCCGCGCGGACCTCTTCCGCGGCGGCGGTCAACCCGGTGACTCCGCGCGCGAGCAATGTGATCGAGGCGCCGTCGGCAGCGAACCGGCGCACGGTCGCGCGGCCGATGCCACCACTGGCGCCGGTGACCACCACATGTGAACCGGCCATCTCGTCTCCTTTCCTCCGCGTCGCGATCGCCGGTCGCGGTCGGTTCGCCTCATTTCTCGGGCGGAGCCAGCCGAATCGCCGATTCCAGCAGCATCGCGTGGACGAATGCCTGCGGTAGGTTGCCGCGCAACTGGCGCTGGCGGATATCGAACTCCTCGGCGAAGAGCCCGGGTGTACCGCAGGCGGCGCGGTTGCGCTCGAAGAACCGCATCGCGGTCACCGGGCGTCCGAGCTGGGCCGCGGCCATCGCCATGGTGAACCCACAGAAGAGGAATGCGCCCTCGGTGGCCTCCAGCGCCCGCTCGTCGTGCCGGAAGCGGTACACGTAGAAGTCATCGCACAACTGCGCCGACACGGCGTCGAAGGTGGCCGGGTAGCGCGGGTCGTCGACGGGTAGCGCGCCGCGGATCATCGGCAGCAGGAGTGCGGCGTCCACACCCGGGAGATCCGGCGCACGCTGCCAGCGACCGCTCGGATGCAATCCGTCACGCGCCGCGGAGGCGATCAGAGTATCCGCGAGCGCACTGCACGCCGGTGCGTCCGCTCCGGTCGCGGCACAGGCCGCCACCGCACGCAAACCGGCCGCACAGGTCAGCCGCGAATGGGTCCAGTGCCGGTTGTCGAGTTCCCAGATCCCGGCATCGGGCCGGTCGTGCTGTTCGGCGATCACCGATACCGCCACTTGCACGGTGCGCCGATGCTCCTCGGTCAGCCGGTCACCGCGGCCCGCCGCGGCCAGCAGCAGCAGGATCTCCCCGAAAGTGTCCAACTGGAACTGGTCGCACACCCGGTTGCCGGTCAGCGGCTCGGCGCCGGGATAGCCCGGCATGTCCAGCGGGTGCGGTGTCGGCACCGGGGCCCCGCCCACGGTGTAGGCGGGTGCCAGCCGGGCGCCCTCGGCGCGCAGGCGTTCGGTGACGAAATCGACCATATTGTCGAGCAACCGGGTGCCTCCCGCGGCGGCGACGGCTTGTCCGGCGAGGCACTGGTCCCGGATCCACACGTACCGGTAGTCGTAGTTCTCGCCCTGATCGGCGCGTTCGGGCAGGCTCGTGGTGGCTGCGGCGACCATCCCGCCGCTGTCGGCGGTCATGCCGCGTAGTACCGCGTACGCGTGGCCGGCGTCGCGGTCGGCCACCGTGGGCGGCGGATCCGGTGTATGCCGCCGCCACCCCTCTTCGGTCTCGTCCCAGAGGAACTCCGGATCCGGCGGCTGTGGGGCCAGCCGGCCCGCGGTCAGTTCCAGAACCAGATCGTGGTGGCCGCCGGCGGGCACGGTGATCCGACCGGTCCAGAACGGACCGCCGGGTCCGTCGTCCGGCGCTGCCCCGCCCGCGCCGGACCAGCGCAGCCGTAGTGGCCCGAGGCGAGCGGTCCAGACACCGTCGTGGTCGCGGGTGGGTTCACGCGGTGGGTCCGCGCCGAACCCGGCGGCCGGGGCGAGCACCACCTCGACTTCGGCATCGCCGTGCACAGCGACGATCCGCCGCAGCAGTACCGCCTGCCTCGACCACCCGGGGAAAGCCAGCGCTTCACGGCTCTCGATCACCGAGGAACCGGCGACCCAGCGCGAACGCCAGATCAACGAGCCCGGCTCGTAGTAGCCGCCCCAGACGAACGGCCCGGTCGGGGCCACCGTGTACACCCCGTGCCCGCCCAGCAGCGAGGCGAAGACCGCGTCACTGTCCCAGTCGGGGGCACACATCCAGGAGATATCCCCCCGGGGCCCCACGAGCGCGCCGCGTTGCCCATCGGCGAGTAGCGCGTACTCCCGCAATACATGCGGTGAGGTGCCCGACAGCCCGTTCACGTCGGCCGTGTACCACCCTCGCCGTCGGATAACCACCGGTCGGTATACCGCGGCGTCGACCCGTTCGCGAGCACCAGGGGGTGGTGATGCCGGCACCGGCTTCCGGCTTGCCGGGTGCCCCGCCGATCATTCGACGTGTACATACTCGGCCACGACCGGGTCAGGGTGTGACGATGGCGAAGTTCCGGTCGGGGGTGTCGAGCAATTCCTTCAACTGCGCCAGTATCCCGGGGTTCCCGGCGACACCGATACTCCCGGCCCGGGCCGCCTCGCCGACATCCCGGCCCGCCAGCAGCACCCCGAGCAGCGTCGCCCGGGTGAGCGCGGACGAGGCGTCGGGCGCGGGCCCGTGGTGCCCGGCGGGCAGATCGTAATGAACGAGCACGCCGTTGCGCAGGGGTCGCGTCTCCGGGATTCGGTGGTCGCGCTCGGAGGTGATCAGAACTCGATGCGCAGCGTCTCGCTGATCGGCCGGGCCTGACAGGCCAGAATATAGCCGTCGGCGATGTCCTCCTCGTCGAGGACCGATGCGTTACCCATCTCGACCTCGCCCGCTCGCACCGTGCAGGCGCACGAGCCGCATTCGCCCTCGCGGCATGAGAAGGGCACATTCAATCCCTCGGACAGCAGCACATCGACCAGCGTCGCCGTGCGCGGCCAGCGGAGCTCGTGCTCCACTCCGTCGAGAGCGACCGAGACGGTCGCCGCGCCGGCGGAATCCTCGGCAAACTCGGCGAGCGCGACCTCGGCGAAGGGGTCGCCCGACAGCGAGGTGAAGGTTTCGGCGTGTACCCGGTTGCGGGGAGCACCCGCGCGGGCCGCCGCCTCGTGGACGGCGTCCATGAACGGTTTCGGGCCACACAGGTAAATCGAGTGATCCCGATGTGCCGCGATCAGGGCGGCCAGGTGCACGGCGGTGGGCAGGCCCTGGACACTCTCGAGCCAGTGCGTGACCGAGAGCCGGTCGCTGTGCCGGGCGGCCAGTTCACGGAGTTCGCGCGCGAAGATTACCGCTTTCTCGTCCCGGTTGGCGTAGACGAGCGTCACCCGGCCCGATCCCTGTGTCAGCGCCGATTTCAGGATCGAGATCACCGGAGTGATACCGCTACCCGCGGCGAAAAGGAGCAGATCATCGTCCAGGTCCGCGGGCGTGAACAGGCCCGCGGGCGGAAGGACTTCGATCGTATCCCCCGCGACCACGTTGTCGCACAGCCAGTGGGAGGCGTAGCCGTCCCGGGTGCGCTTGATGGTCACCTTCGGTGGTTCCCCGGCGTACGGTGAACTCGCCAGCGAGTAGCACCGGGCCACCGAACCGGTCCGGTCGCTCGGGATGCGCAAAGTCAGGAACTGACCCGGTCGGTAGCCGAACCGGTCTCGGTGGTCTGCGGGGATATCGAATACCAGCGACCGCGCGTCGTCGGTTTCCTCCACCACCGCCGCCACGGTCAGCAGGACCGACCGTGAGCTCCGCGGCGATTCGGCGGTTCTCGGCGTCTCGATTGCGGTCATCGCGGCTGTTGCCTTTCCACTCCGGCGAATACGGCCTTCCCGGCCGGGATGCCCGGGGTGCCGTTCTCGACCACTTCGACGGCGATCCGCGCCCGGTAGGGGGCGTCGGCGAGGGAGTGGCCGCGAACGACGTGCCGCCGGAATGCTCCGCGGCCGCGCTCATCGCCCGGGTCGGTGTTCATGAGGAAGAGAGTGCCAGGCGATGGCGCGCACGACAGTGCCGCTTCCGTTGAGCGAGAAAGCGGACTCCTCGTCCGGCGGAGGCTTCCACTGAGCGAGAGGACGGTGGGAACCGCCACCGGCCGGCCATACGCTCACAGCGTCGACGCAGTCGGAGCCCTCGACCGCACGACGGAACCGGAGGTAGGTCTTGACCATGGAGTCGGTGTCGCCGGCCGCGATGCGCAGTGCATTGAGCCATTTCGCCAGCGGGGTGACCGTGGTGACGGGGCGGGACGCACAGGGCCCGGTCGGGTTCGCCTGCCAGTCGTTCGCGTCGGTCTCGCTCGACCCGCCGCTCATCCTCTTCTGCGCCGACCATCGGGGTCGCTCCTGGCCGCGGATCCGCGCGTCCGGACTGTTCACCGTCAATGTGCTCACCGAGGACCAGGCCGACCTGTGCGCGCGGTTCGGTTCGCGCGACGGGCGCAAGTTCGACGGACTCGACTGCGAAACCTCGAAGTGGTCGACTCCCTCACTGCCCGGTGTGCTCATGCGGGTGCACGCCGAGGTGTCCGAGGTGCACCGGGCCGGAGATCACGATGTGGTGATCGGCCGGGTACTGGAGTTGGAAACCGTCGCCCGGAAAGCTCCGATGATCTTCTTCCGGGGCAAATTCGGAATCGATCCGCGCGCAGATCTGCTCAGCGCTTAGGAAGGTGTGCTCAGCCATGTCGGAACCTACGTCGAATCGACTTCCACCCGGCCTCTCCGCTGCCGACGCCGCGCTGGCCACCGAAGAGATCAAGCGCGTCTTCGCGGCCCGGCTGCGATATATGGACACCAAGCAGTGGCACAGGTACGCCGGACTGCACACCGAGGACGTGATCAGCGAGACCTGGGGCGGGATACCCGACGACAAACAACCCCGCAGTGGCGGCACCGCGAACCGCGTGATCGGCAACCAGGTCCTGGCCGATACGATCCGCGCCCTGCTCGACGGTCCGGTGCCGGTGACCACGGTGCATCACGGGCACACCCCGGAGATCGAGTTCACCTCTGCCACCACCGCCCGCGGTGTCTGGGCGATGGAAGACCTGCTCTGGTGGTCCGACGGCGACGAGGAGTTGCACCTGCACGGCTACGGCCACTATCACGAGGAATACCGCAAGGTGGCCGGGCGGTGGCTGATCGGCTACCGAAAACTCACCCGCCTGCGGGTCGATGCCCCGCCGGATTTCTTCCGTTTCACGAAAGCCCTGTGACCCGTGATGACCGAGCATCACGCGGCCCTGTTCCGGCCGCTGACCATCCGTTCCCTGGAACTGCCGAACCGGATCGTCATGTCCGCCATGACCCGGTCGGCGTCACCCGCCGGTGTTCCGGGCCCCGAGGTCGCCCGGTACTACCGGCGCCGTGCCGCGGGCGGAACCGGCCTGATCGTCACCGAGGGCGTCGCCATCGATCACCCCGCCGCGGTCGACAACCCGCGGGTGCCCCGCATGTACGGCGCGGCCGCGCTGGCCGGGTGGCGGACCGTGGTCGACGAGGTGCACGCGGCGGGCGGCCGGATCGTTCCGCAGCTCTGGCACGTCGGACCGCTCTGGGGCGCGATGAGCGCGGTCGACCCGGCGATCACACCGATGCGGCCGTCCGGGCGCTGGGGTACCGCGGGCACCACATCCTATCCCGACGACTATGTCGCGCGGGCCGCCCCGCTCACGCGGCCGATGACCGACGACGACATCGCCGACGTTGTCGCGGCCTTTGCGCGCGCCGCGGTCAGCGCGGCCGAGATCGGCTTCGACGGTATCGCGCTGCACGGTGGTCACGGCTATCTGCTGGATTCGTTCCTCTGGCACGACACCAACACCCGGGACGACCGGTGGGGCGGTGATCCATTGGCGCGCAGTCGGTTTCCCGCCCGGGTGGTGGCGGCCGTCCGCGAGGCCGTCGGCGTCGAGCTACCCATCTTCTTCCGCTTCTCCCAGCACAAACAGCAGGACTACACCGCCCGCATCGCCGAGACCCCCGACGAACTACAGGTGATCCTGGGGTCGCTGGCCGAGGCGGGAGTGGATGTTTTCGACGCCAGCATCCGGCGCTTCGATCTGCCGGCGTTCGAGGGCAGTGACCTGTCGCTGGCCGGATGGGCCAAAAAACTCACGGGCGCGCATGCGATGGCGGTGGGCAGTGTGGGCCTCGGAAAGCCGCTGCGCGACAGCCGGATCGAGGGTGCCGCAGGTGTGGTCGACAATATCGGCGAGGTGGAACGCCGCATCACCACCGGTGAGTTCGACCTGATCGCGATCGGACGCATGCATCTCGCCGACCCGGCGCTGGCGACGACGCTGCGTACCGGAGCGCCGCTGACACCGTTCGATCGCGCTGTCCACGAAGGCAGCCTGTACTGACCCGGAGGTAGCGGGTCCGGCGCTCGGCCGGCGAACCACCGGCGCCGGCCCGCCGGAACAGCAGCCCGGCGGCCGTTCAACGGCCCGCGCGGCCGAGCAGGTCCCGGGCAGCCGCACTACCGTCCAGCAGGCGCGCGGTGCGGCGCCGGATCAGCCACGTGCCCTCGGTGCGGACGAGTTCGAAGCGGTTGGCGGTGACCCGCCACACCCGGAACGAATCCGCGTCGGCGTCGCGGCGCAGCAGCAGCGAATGACAGGTCGCCACCGCGGTGTCGCCATCGATCCGGATGTGTACGGGATCGAGCAGGTGCCCGCAGCCTTCGTGGATGTAGTCCTGATGTGGTGCGGTGCGTACCATCTCGGTGATCGCGTCGCGTCCTTCCATCACCCGGATATCGATGTCGTACACGGCGTCCTCGGCCCACAACCGGCCGACGGCGTCGGCGTCACCGGCGTCCACGGCGGGTCCGTAGGCGGTGAGCACGTCGTGGACAGCGGCTCTGTCCTCGAGGGCCCGCACCCGGTCGAGCAAGGTGGCCACCAGGTCCGCGGTGTCGGTCATATCGATCCTCTCCGAAGCCTCCGGGCACCCGTGCGGGCGGCCCGGTCTCCTGTTCTACCGATATCGCCGGCGGGGGACCTCGAGCCTTCCGCTCAACGGAAACCCGGGTGTGCCGCCACCTCATGGCTGCCATGTTTGTCGAATCGCATCCCGCGTTCCGCGCGGGCCGACAATTCGTTTCCCACCGGTCTCGCCGAGGAACACAGGTTTCCCGGTCCTCGGCGGGTCGCATTCCAGGAGATTCATATGGGCCAGGTATTGGACAGCATCATGGCGCACGCGGAGGAGATCCGCGCCGGAGCCGCCGAAGGCGAGGTGCTGATGCGGCTGCCCGACGCGACCGCGAAACATCTGCGCGACTCCGGCATCGTGCGCATGTTCCAGCCGAAGGAGTACGGCGGTGCGGAAGGTCATCCCCGCGAGGCCGCCGAAACCGTCATGGCTCTCGGTGCCCTCGACGGCGCCGCGGGGTGGGTGGCGGGCATCGTCGGCGTACATCCGTGGGAACTGGCCTTCTTCGATCCCCGGGCGCAGGAGGAGATCTGGGGTGCGGACAACGATATGTGGATGGCCTCGCCGTACGCGCCGATGGGCATCGCGGTTCCGGTCGAGGGCGGATACATCCTCAATGGCCGCTGGTCGTTCTCCTCGGGCACCGATCACTGTGGCTGGATCATGATCGGCGCCGCCGTCGGCGACAAGGACGGTAACCGTACCGGCGCTGTGCTCCATGTGGTGCTGCCACGTTCGGACTACCGGATCGACCACGACAGCTGGAACGTGCTCGGCCTGCGTGGCACCGGTTCGAAGGATTTGATCGTCGAGAACGCCTTCCTTCCGGAACATCGCACGATCGACGCCGATATCGTGCTCAGCGGTAACGGCTGGCGGCACGCGGGCCGGGACGAGACGCTGTATCGCTTCCCGTTCTCGTGCATATTCCCGCTGGGCATCACCTCGTCGCTGATCGGGATGACCGAAGGCGCGCTCGCCTGCTATATCGCGGCGCAGCGGGAGCGCGTGCAGGTCACCGGCGTACCCATCAAAGAAGATCCCTACGTCCTGTTCGCCGTCAGCGAGGCGGCGGCGGAGATCGCCGCGGCCCGGCTCGCCCTGCTCGAGACGGTCGACCGGTTCTGGGACAAGACCGAGCGCGGCGAGGAGATCGGTTTCGAGGAACGCGCGATCGGCCGGCGCACCCAGATCTCCGCGGCGTGGCGCGCGGTGCGGGCGATGGACGAGGTCTTCGCCCGGGCGGGTGGTGCGGCGGTACATCTGAAGACACCGATGCAGCGGTTCTGGCGCGATGCCCATGTCGGCCTGACGCACGCCATTCATGTCCCCGGCCCGACCTACCACGCGGCGGCGCTCGCGCAGCTGGGCGGTGACCCGCAGGGCCCGTACCGCGCAATGATCTGACACCCCTTCCACTTTCGAGGACGAAACAATGACCGAACTCCCCAGGACAGAACTCCGCGGTCTCGGGTATCTCCGGGTCCAGACCCGGGATATCGCGCGCTGGCGTGAGCTGCTCATCGACGGCCTCGGCATGGCCGTCGGATCCGGTCCCGACCGGGATGGGCTGTACGCCCGCGTCGACGAACGCCGCGCGCGCATCGCCATCCTGCCCGGCGATTCCGATAAGGCATTGGCCGTCGGCTGGGAAGTGCGTGACGAGTTCGCGCTCCAGCGGGTGCGCGAAGCCGTGGCGGAATCCGGGCACGCCGTCGAGGTGCTGTCGCGACAGCAATGCGCGTATCTGGATGTGGAGCAGGCCATCGCGTTCGATGATCCGGCCGGGACACGCCTCGAGGTGTTCTTCGGCCCGGTTCTCGATCACAGCCCACTGGTGACCCCGTTCGCCGGACGGTGGGTGACCGGGGCGCACGGCCTGGGCCATGTGGTGCTGCCTTCGGCGAAGTTCGCCGAATCGTACGACTTCTACACCCAGGTACTGGGCTTTCTGCCCCGAGGCTCGATCCGGTTGGACGACGAGGGGCTGAGCCGGGTGCGGTTCCTCGGCATCAACCGCCGCCATCACAGCCTCGCGCTGTGCCCGGCCCCGCCCACGGCCGAGCCGAGGCTGGTACACCTGATGACCGAGGTCGACACTCTCGATGCGGTCGGCCGGGCACTGGATCGGGTGAACCGGCAGAAGTTCTCGATCTCCTCCACGCTGGGCAGGCATACGAACGACAAGATGATCTCGTTCTATGTCCGCGCTCCCGGCGGCTGGGATCTCGAGTTCGGCACCGAGGGCATGCTCGTGGACGAGCGCTACTACACATCCGAGGAGATCACCGCGGATGCGTACTGGGGCCATGATCAGTCGGGCGCCGAGCCGTTGAAAGCGTTCATCCCGACGGCCGGCTGAATCGGCGCACAGCCCCCGGCCCGTGAAAAGCACCGCGACCCTGGTCACGGTGCTTTTCTGTGTCCTCGTCCCGCTGGGATGAACGGCCTCTGGAGGGCCCACGGGCGCGCAGGTAGCATTCTCATTGATTGTCTGATCAATCAATATGCGTAGCCACCTCGTGCCGGAGTTGCCCGTGACCGCTGTAGACGACCGATCCCAGACCGTGATGGGGCGCGTTCTCCTATTGCTCGAACCTTTCCGCGACCGCGAGGCTCTGACGCTCACCGAACTGGCCGATCGCGCCGATTTTCCCCGGTCGTCGGCCCATCGGTTGCTGGCGCAGCTCGTGGAGGTCGGCTGGCTGCGGCGGAACGGCACCGCCTATCACCTCGGGCCGAAACTGGTGGAGCTCGGCGCCGAGGCGCGCCGGCACGACCGGATCTACCGGGCCGCCGCCCCGACGATGTATCGGCTACACAAAGGCACCGGGATGGCCGCTCAACTGACCGTTCTCGACGGTGACGACCTGCTGTACCTCGAAATAATCGGCGGCCGCTGGGCGGCTTCGGCGCTGCGCGCCCGCGTCGGGCAGCGGCTTCCGGCGCGGGAAACCGCCGAGGGTGTCGCTCTACTGGCCCTGCGTGGCGGGTGTGGGTCCCCGATCCGGGACCTGGTAGTGCGCGGCCGCGCGGGGGAGCGGGTGCACTGCGTGGCGTTCGCCTTCGAGGCGGGGCGGCAGGAGGTGGCCGCGCTCTCGCTGGCCGGTCCGGCAGGACGGACTCCGGAGGGTGTCGCGCACGATCTCGTTTCGGCCGCCGACGTGGTGATATCGCAGCTCTGCATCTGACGTGGCCCGGGCCGTCGCCACTGCTGTGATCGCGGGCACAGGGTTCGGGGATGCGGAATGGTGACGGCCTACGACACAGTGCTGCTATCGTCACCCCTGCCATTGATTGATCGCTTGATCTATCGCTCGATGGTTTCCGGCCGCGGCGCGGCCTGCTCCCCGATGGAGGTTTCAATGAAGAACGGCGGCGACTTCTCTCCGGCTGTCATCGACCGCGTCGCTACTCTGCTCGACGAGTTCCGTGGCGGCGCCGAACTCACCTTGTCCGAATTGTCCGGCCGGACCGGTCTGCCTCGTTCCTCCACGCACCGGATGCTCTCCCGGCTCGTCGAGTTGGGGTGGGTCGGCAGGCGCGGCCGGGTGTACGGGCTGAGTCGCGGGATGTTCGAGTGGGGAGCCCTCGCGCAGCAGCACGACCGCCTGCACCGGGCCGCGCATCCGATCCTGCACGAACTCCACGCGACGACCGGGCTGATCGTTCATCTCGCCGTTCTCGACGGTAACGATGTGCGCTACCTCGACAAGGTCGGCTACGGGCGGCTTGCGCTTCCCTCGCGCGTCGGTGGGCGGCAGCCGGCCTCGCGCACCGCGCTGGGCAAGGTGCTCATCGCCCACGCCGGTGTAGGTCGTGCCGCCGCGTACGCGACCGCGACAGCACCGGCTTCGTGGGGAACAGCGGCACTACCGCGCCAGGAGATCGCCCGTATCCGTCAGCAGCGGGTGGCCTACGAACGCGAGGAATGCGTCGCGGGTGTCGCCTGTGTGGCCGCCCCGATCGGTAACAGCCGGACCTGCGTGGGAGCCGTCTCGGTGACCGGCCCGGTCGGCAGTGTGGATTTCGTGCCTCTGGCGAGGTCGGTCCGGTCGGCGGCGCATGCGATCTGGCGCGACCATGAGGAATACAGCCCCGCGCAGCAAGCGGGATGATCGGTACTCAGTGAACGAGGGCCTGCCCGCCGTCCACCGCCAGCGTATGACCGGTGATATAGCGGGCGGCATCGCTGCACAGGAAGACCACCGCGGGGCCGATATCGGTCTCGGGGTCGCCCAGCCTCCCCAGTGGCACCGTGGCCAGATACTCCGCGGCGGCTTCCGGTTCGCGCTGCGCCCACTGCTCCATGGCCCGGGACTCGGCCAGCGGCAGAATCGCATTGACGCGGATCCCGTCGGCTGCCCATTCGCAGGCCGCGGTACGCGTCAGTACTCGCACCGCTTCCTTGGCCGCCGCGTAGGCGCCGGTACCGGCCGGATTCCAGCGGATACCCGCCGCCGAACCCACATTGACGATCGCTCCGCCGCTCTTCAGGTACCGATGGCACGCCCGCATCGTCCGCCACGTCGCGGTGGGGCCCGAGGCCATGCCCGCGTGATAGGTGTGCTCGTCGATCTCCAGGAGTGTTCCCGGGGCGGGGGTCTGCGCGTTGTTCACCAGGAGGGTGATCCCGCCGAACTCGGCGGCGACGGCGGGGGCCAGCGCGTCGATCGCCCGGCCATCGGTCACGTCGCAGACGAACGGCGCGGCCCGGCCACCGCGGGCGGTGATCTCCTCGGTGACGGCGCCGAGGGTGGCCGCTGTGCGGCCGACCACGGCGACCTGCGCCCCCGCGGCCGCCAAGGCGAGCGCGATACCGCGCCCTATGCCCTGGCCCGCCCCGGTGACAACAGCCGAGTGGCCGGCCAGGGCGGCCACCGATGCCGGGTGGTCGTTCGGAAGAGTGTCCATTCATACTCCTGGAGAGGGACCGGGGGGCATTGACCGTTTGATCAATGGGGTGTGGCACAATCGCCCGCACAGTCAAGTCGCGCCCGAATCCGACAGGGGATGTCCGTGGACCCGCACGAACGCAGGAAGCTGATTCTCGACCGCTCGGCCGAGATATTCGCCCGCAAGGGGATTTCCGCGACGACCATCCGCGAGATCGGCGATGCGGTGGGGGTGCATTCGGGCGCGCTCTACCACTACTTCCCGTCCAAGGAAGCGATCGTCACCGAATTGATCCGCGAGTACATCGAGGACCTGGCCGCGCGCTGTGAGGCCGTGCTCGCGCGGGAACTGCCGCCGATCGAACGTCTCGAGGCGCTCACCGAGGTCGCGCTGACGACCAGCGAGCAGTACCACGGCGCCACATCGATCTGGCGCCGCGAAGGCGAATACATGCGGGACCGTGTGGTGGAGGCCGATATGGCGGCGACCGCCGACATCATGCAGGTCGCCTGGCGTAAGGCCATCGGAGAAGGAATCGCGGCCGGCGAACTCCGCGGCGATATCGATCCTGAGGCGTTCCGGGAACTCCTCTACGATGCGGTCTGGCACGCCTCACGCTGGTTCCGGCCGGATTCGCAGCATTCCACGGCCGGCCTCGCCCGCACCGTGATCTCGGTTTTCGTCGACGGGATGCGCCCCCGCTCCACCCCGACCGAGGTGGAGCGGGCCGCCACGTCACTCGCCGGAAACTGACAGGTTCTCCGCCACTTCCCGGTGCCACGATTCGAGCGCGCGGCCCGTGTCGACCTCGAACTCGAAGCGTTGCGTCATCTCCGGGGTGACATCTTCGAGATCGACATAGAACTGGCTGTACCACCGGCGGAGCTGGTACACCGGGCCGTCCTCCTCGGTGAGGAGCGGGTTCTCGATGCGTGTCTTGTGTTTCCAGATTTCGATGTCCTGTTTGAACTGCTCCTCGAGCCCCTCGGTGAAGAGTGTGGCCATCTCCGCGGTCTGCTCCTCGGTCATCCCGTCGATCTTCTTGACGATCGTGCCGAACTGGAGGACGAACGAGTTCGAACTGACCGGGTAGTGGCAGTTGATGAGCTTGGACTCGACGGTGGTGCCCTCGGCGACGGTGTAGATCGTGTCGAGCATGAAGGAGGGACCGTAGTAGAACGCGTCCGAAATGGTCTGCGCTTCGGGAAGATCCATCTGCACACCCGTTTTGATGTCGTCACGACCGTAGGAGCGCATGTGCTGTCCGGCGATGTGGCCGTCGAAGACGTTCTTGAAGTACTCCGGCATCTGGTAGTGCACGTAGAAGAAATGCGCCATATCGACCACATTGTCGACGATCTCGCGGCAGTGTGATCCGTCGACCCGGATCGTCGTCCAGGTCCAGTCGCTCCATTGCCCGTCCTCGTATCCCTCGATCTCCGGGATCGCCTGTTCGGCGGGCGGCTCGGAGCCTTGCGGGCAATGCCAGACCAGCAGAATTCCGTTGCGCTCCATGGTGGTCCAGGTGCGCGTACGGGCGACCTTGGGCGTCCGGCGAGCGTAGGGGACCGACTCGCACCGGCCCTTGCCGTTCCAGCGCCAGTCGTGGAACGGGCAGGCGATGGTATCGCCCTTGATCTCACCGAGCGCGAGGTTGCCGCCCATATGCCTGCAGTAGGCGTCGAGTACATGGATCTCGCCGGTGGAGTCGGCGAACACCACGACTTCGGTACCGAAGACCGCGATCTGGTGGGGTTTGCCGTCCCGGAAATCCTTCGCCCGGCCGAGGCAATGCCAGCCGCGCGCGAAACGCGCCGGGTTCGTCCCGGTATCGATGGTGCGGATCTCGATCCGCTCTTGCTCGACGGTCATGGGTTCTCCAGTGCTGTGTAGGTAGATCGAACGGGCTGGACGGGGGCTGTGGTCACCGGAGCGGGCGATGGCCCTGCTCGGCGGTGAGGGGCGCGACGGCCGGCTCGGTACGCGTGGTCGCCGCGATCTCACCACGGGCCACCGCGGCGTCGATCGAGCCGTCGAGGGATTCGCAGCGCAGCAGGTAGCCGCCGTGGTCGCTGCCTGTCAGGGCGGCCATTTCCCGGCAGGTACGCGCGGCCTCGGCGGTCCATTGAATACTCGTGTGAGCGGGGCTGTACTTCGCGACGGACACTCGAGCGGCGCAGGTATGACAGACGAGCGGCTGCAATTTCCGGATCCCTTCCTCGGATGTGTCGAGGCTAGGAACCCGCCTGTGGCGGACGCCACAGGAATTCAGTCCAGCGGAACAGCGCCGGTGGTGACCACGGACAGCACCCGCTCACTCCAATCGTCCCGGACGCTGCCGCTGCGTGCGATCTCCGCGAGGTAGGCGCCCACGATCATGTCCAGGAAGGTTTCGACATCGAGGTCCGCTCGCGGCGCCTGCGCCGCGAGCGCCCGGCTCAGCCCCTCGGTCAGCCGATGGCGATGCTGGACGAGCAGTGCGCGGATCAGGGTGGTGAATTCCGGATCATCGTCGGTGAGCAGTGCCGCCACGCCTCCCGGGCCGATACTCGCGTCCACGACGTGCAGGGATTGTTCGACGACCCATCGCAGCACTGTCGGCAAGGCCGCGGTATCCGGGGGCAACTCCGGCTCGGCGATCGAACTCAGCGAAGCGGTGAGCATATCGCCGCGATTGCTGTACCGGCGGTAGATGGTCGTCTTCGCCACCCCCGACAGCGCGGCGACCGCCTCGACGGTGACTGCTTTCGGCCCTTTGGCGCGCAGCAGCTCCAACGTCGCGGCGGTGATGCGTTCGTCACGCGGTGCCGGCGCCTCGACCATCGGCTCTCCCTTGCTTCGGGTTCGGTACCTCACAACTGGTCCATCATGCCAACCACGCACGCTACGATACGTGTAGCGTAGCGCTAAGGAGGTATGTCATGAGGAGACCGGACAAGAACTCGATCGTCGGATGGGGAGCAATGGGGCTGGGGTTGGCGACCGCGGCGACCTCGATATGGACCGATACGGCCGCGGCCGCCGGTCTCACACTCGGATTGGGTGCACTGACCGTCGTCTACGCGATGTGGTCACTACTCGCCCGCAATCCTACGAAGGACCACTGGGCCCTCTCGGTGATCGGGCTGATGCTCTTCATCTCGCCCTGGGTGGGTGGGTTCGCCGCCGAAAGCGCGGGATGGGTGGTGTGGACGACCGGTCTGCTCCTCGCCCTGTCGGCGGGTGCGGCCTACGTGAGCGACGAGGCCGGCAACGTTGCCGAGGCCGCTCGAGTCGACGAGCTGGTGACCTACCGCCTCCGGCAGATCCGGCAGCATGAGGTCGTCGGAGCCGGCCGCGTCAACGGATCGGCCAGAGCCGCATGAATACCGATGGTCCGAGCCACCGGGCACGGGTCCCGGAGCGCGGCGTGGCGGTGCCTGTGCTGCGGAATCGCGGGCCCCGCCCGGGAGATGCCGCCGCCCGTCTCGTGGATCCGGCAGTCCGCGGCGCCATGAACAGCGCTCCGGGTGGGGGCTCCGCCGCATTGCTGTCGCCCGAGCGATTGCTCTCGGCGATCTCGGGTCATCTCGATACCGGTAGCGGTCCGGTCTTGGTGGGCCTGGCCCAGGAACTGGGTGAGCTGCGGGTGGCATTACTGGCCACCGGCCTGGATCCCGTCCGGGCGTCGGCGCGGCCCGACGAAATGGATCTCCGGCGCCGGATCACCACGGTGGTGGAAGATATCGACACCTGGCGCGTGCGGCACCTGCCGCACCGTACCGGGGCGCGCACCCATACCCACTCGCTCGGCCAGACCATGGATCAGGTCGCGGCCCGGTACGCCGACGCTCGCTGGTCCGTACGCCACTCCGTGAATCGGCGTCTCCGTCGCACGGCGTGGTTTCACCTCGGACAGGCTCGCGAAGGTTACGCCCATCTGGTCGCCGATATCCGGGCCGGTCACGTCGAACTCCCGGTGGGATGGGGAGGATTTCGGACAGCGGCGCCGATCCGGCCTTCGTAGGAAGCCGGCCCGGTGGGTTCCGGGTGATGTGTCGTGGTACCGAAACGCGGGCCGGCCGCTTCGGCCGGCTCGCCGCCGGAACATCGGACGACGCGACGAACCGTTGCCGTGGATGTCGGACCCTGGTGCCAGACTCGTGGGCGTGCGGTGGGCGGTGGCGGAGTCCGATGACGGGGGCGCGTATCTGTGTCCTCTCGATCCGGCCGGCCGCCCCGCCGCCGCGGTGCTTCACGAGCCGTCGCTCGCCGAGGCGGTGCGGTCACGCCCGGAGGTCGAGCGGTGGGTGTGGCGGTCCACCGCCGAGATCTACCGATCCCTGCTGGCAGCCGGGGTGCGGGTCGAGCGGTGCTACGACGTGGAGGCCGCAGAGGCGCTGCTGATCGGTTACGAGGAGGGACAGTCGGGTCGGCCCCGTTCACTGGCGGCCGCCTGGGCTCGGCTGCACGACCTACCCGTTCCGCCGGATGCCCCGGCGCGCGCGGCCGAGAGTCAGCCGTCGCTGTTCGAGTCGGGCCCGGTACCGCTGCCGTCGGGCACCGACGAATTCACCGCTCTGCTGGAGGTCTACGCGGGTCAGCTCGCCCGGACCGCGGCCACCGAGCATCCGGAACGCATGCGGTTGCTGCTCGCCGCCGAATCGGCGGGCATGCTGATCGCCGCGGAGATGTCGCGGTCGGGGATCCCGTGGCGCGCGGACGTACACCGCGAGTTGCTGGACACAATGCTGGGGGAGCGGTATCCGGGCGGGGCGGAACCACGTCGGCTGGCGGAGTTGGCCGAGGAGGTGTCGCGGGCGTTCGGGGTGCGGGTCCGTCCGGATCTGCCCAACGACATCGTCAGAGCATTCTCCCGCGCCGGGATCCTGTTGTCCTCCACCCGCAAATGGGAACTCCAGCGCATCGACCACCCCGCGGTGGCGCCACTGCTGGCCTATAAATCGCTGTACCGCCTGTATACCGCTCACGGCTGGTCCTGGCTGGAACAGTGGGTACACGGCGGCCGGTTCCGTCCCGAATATCTGCCCGGTGGTACGGTGACCGGCCGCTGGACCACCAACGGTGGTGGCGCGCTGCAGATCCCGAAGGTGATCCGCCGGGCGATCCGTGCCGACCCGGGCTGGTCGCTGGTGGTGGCCGACGCCGATCAGATGGAGCCGCGCATACTCGCCGCGGTCTCGCGTGATCCGGGGTTGATGGAAGTGGCCGGCCGGGGTGCGGATCTGTACGCGGATCTCGCGGCCCGCGGCTTCGGCGGGGACCGCGCGCAAGCCAAACTCGCCCTGCTGGGCGCCATCTACGGCCAGACCTCCGGCGATGCCCTGACCCACCTGGCGGGTCTGCGCCGGCGATATCCGGCCGCGGTGGCCTATGTCGACGACGCGGCCCGGGCCGGTGAGGAGGGTCGACTCGTCCGCACCTGGCTGGGACGGACCTGCCCGCCGGTATCGGTTGTGGCACCGGATCAGGAGGAACCGTCCCAGGGGGATGCCGGCGAGTACCGCAGTACCTCGACGGCGCGCGCCCGCGGCCGCTTCACGCGTAACTTCGTGGTGCAGGGCAGTGGCGCCGACTGGGCCCTGCTGGTCTTGGCGGGTCTGCGTCATGCGATATCTCGTGCCGGGCTCCGGGCCGAACTGGTGTTCTTCCAGCACGACGAGGTGATCGTGCACTGTCCGTCGGAGGAAGCGCCGCGGGTCGCCGCACTGATCGCCACCGCGGCCGATACCGCGGGCCGGCTGGCTTTCGGGCCGACGCCGGTGCGGTTTCCCTTCACCACGGCGGTGGTGGAGTGCTATGGGGACGCGAAGTAGGTCCCCGTCTCGCCGAGGATGTCGAGTGGCGGATCGGCCATCGGCCGGGAGGCCCAGGCGGCGTGGTTAGTCCAGAATGCGCCGGGCGACGTTGGTGGTGACCAGGTCGAGCAGTTCTTCGGCGCGGCCGGCGAGGACGGTGCGGATGGCGTAGATGGTGAATCCCTTGGCCTGCTCTGCCGAAATGGCCGGCGGAATCGTCAGTTCCTGCCGTGCCACGACGACGTCGACGAGCGCGGGCCCCTCGTACGCGAGTGCCTCCGCGACGGCCGGTTCCAGGTCGCCGGGGGCTTCTACCCGGCGCCCCCAGATCCCCATGGCCCGGGCGGCGGCGCCGAAGTCGGGATTCGACAGTTCGGTGCCGAAGTTCACCACCCCGGCCGCTTTCATCTCCAATTCCACGAAGTTCAGCGACGAATTGTTGAACACGATCACCTTGACGGGTAGATCGTTCTGCGACAGGGTGATCAGCTCACCGAACAGCATCGTCAATCCGCCGTCGCCGGCGAGGGCGACCACCTGGCGTCCCCGGTGGGCCGTCTGCGCACCGATGGCGTGCGGCAGGGCGCAGGCCATCGTGCCGTGGGTGAACGAGCCGGTCAGCCGTCGCCGGCCATTCATGGTCAGATAGCGGGCCGCCCAGATCGTCGGCGATCCGACGTCGAAGGTGAACACCGCGTCGTCGGCGGCCAGTCGATTCACCACTCCGGCGACGTATTCCGGACGGATGGGCGTGCGGTCGCGGTCATTGACCGCCAGCGCGTCCAGCGATTGCCGGGTGCGCCGGTAATGCCGCAGCGACCTGTCCAGATGCGTTCGATCGGTTTTCTGCTCCAGCAGGGGCGACAGCGCGTCGATCGTGTCCCGCACGCTGCCGACCATGCCCAGGTCGACCGGGGTGCGGCGGCCGAGACGGCTGCCGCGGATGTCGACCTGGATGATCGCGGCGTCCTCGGGATAGAACTGTGTGTACGGGAAGTCGGTGCCCAGCATCAGCAGCACATCGGATTCTTTGATCGCCTTGTATCCCGAGGCGTACCCGAGCAACCCGGTCATCCCCACATCGAACGGGTTGTCGTATTCCAGGTGTTCCTTGCCGCGGAACGCGTGCACGATCGGCGCGTGCAGCGTCCCGGCCAGCGCCATGACCTGGGCGTGCGCACCGGCGGTACCGGCCCCGCCGAGAATCGTCACCCGCGATCCGGCATTCAGGATGTCCGCGGCGCGGCGCAGGGTGGGGTCGTCCGGCCGGACCACCGACCGGGACGGCAATACCGGACGGCTGCTCCACCGTTCACCGGACAGGCGGCTCTGGAAGACCTCGCCGGGTATGACCACGACGGCGACACCGTTCTCCTCGACCGCCGCCCGCATCGCCATCTCCACGATCCGCGGCGCCGATCGCGGACTGCTGATGAGTTCGCAGTACACACTGCACTCGCGGAACAACTCCTCGGGGTGGGTTTCCTGGAAGTATCCGGAGCCGATCTCGCCGATCGGGATGTGCGCGGCGACGGCCAGCACCGGAACCCGCGTGCGCTGGGCGTCGTACAGTCCGTTGATCAGATGTAGGTTGCCCGGCCCGCAACTCCCGGCGCATACGGCGAGCCGGCCCGTCAGTGCCGCCTCCGCGGTCGCCGCGAACGCGGCGGCCTCCTCGTGCCGCACATGCTCCCAGGTGATGCCGTCGGATCGCCGTATCGCGTCGGTGAACCCGTTCAAACTGTCACCGGGCAACCCGTAGACCCGGCTGACGCCGCTGACCTGCAATGCAGTGATCATGTGCTGAGCGACAGTCGCCATGACCCGACCCTACGCGGTGGTTGCCGGATCGTAGCCGGATATGCGGGGTGGGTCGGTAGCCGAGCTCTCTCGGCTGTCGCCGGTCGAAACGTCCGGCTCGCGAGTGGTCGCAGAGCGAAGTCTGCCGCTCCCCGCAACGAGAACCGCCGCGCCGACGGGTGCCGGCGCGGCGGTCGAAGCGGGGGATCAGGCGGGTTGCAGCGGGCCGATATAGGTGCCCGGGTGGGTGGCGGCGTCCTGGCGTTGCACGCTCACGCCCGCGGGCCACGGCGCCTGGAGCTGGGTGGTGGTGTCCGGCGGGGTGACGACGAGCGTCACCGGGACCCAGCCCTCCGGGCCGTCCGACAGGTAGGTGAGCAGGCTGCTCACCGCGGCGCCCGGTTCCACCGTCAGCGGTGCGGGCTCCGCGGCCTGGCGGGGTAGCCGATAGGTGGGGCCGAAGGTCGGATCATCCGGGCCCGCCAGGTCCACGCCCGGGAATCCCTGCACCGCGCAGCTCTGGGCGGAGGTATTGGTCAGCACGACTTCGAGCCGGCCCTGACCGGGCGAGTCCGACGGGCGCTCGCGGGTGCTCAGGTCGAGCACCTCCGCGGCACACGGGGCAGGCGCGGCGGCGCTGGTCGCGGCCGGAATCGTCACCGCTGCCAGGGCTACTGCCGCGGCCCCCGCCACGCCGGCGGCGCGCCACTCGGTCGATGTTCTGGTTCCTTTCGATATGCGATACATCATCAAGCCATTTGAACAGATGTCCGGGCCGAATGCGCGGAGACGGCCACGGGTCCCCGGGCGAGCATGCTCACACTCCGGCGATATCACGACGATGGAATACAGGGAGCCCGGCCAATAATGCGACGGCTCCCGCCAGCAGTAGCCAACCGTAGGCGGCGGGAAGCCCGCCGCCCAGTGGCCCACCTTCGATGGCCTGATGAAAAGGTGACAGCGGGCCCCAGGGCCGCACCGCATCCACCAGTTTGCTCGCCACGTACAGGACATACGCCGCTACCGCGAATGCCGAGGTGAGCGCTATGGCGAGCACGCGGTGGCCGGTCGCCGCGCCGATCGCCAAGGCGAGCCAGCCGAACTCGACAGCGATGAGCACCATGGCCACGGCACCGGTCAGTGCCGCAGCCACCGCGACGCCGAGACCGAATACCGTGGAGAACACGGTGACCGCGACGAAAAGCACCGTTCCCAGCGCCGCAGCCGCCGTGGCGAGCACCGCGGCCTGCTCGATCACCAGTCGAATCGGTGTCACCCTGGTCATCAGCAGAACCTCCAGGGTTCCCGCTTCTTCTTCGCCGGCTATCGCCCTGGCGCCTCGCCCGATCGCGAAAACGAGGAACAGGGTGGGCAGCAACATACTGAACAGCTCGACATTGAGAAACCCGGTGCCGGTGCCGAATTCGTCCAGGTCGAACAGCTCGCGCAAGGGTTCGGGATAGTTCTTCACGAACTCCCGCATACCTGCCGTATTCGAGATCGATGGCCACAGTGCGCTTTCCAGAAGTACCAGCGCGACTATTCCGACGCTCCAACCCGCCAGGCCGCGTCGCTGATCGCGTAAACACTTCAGGTAGACATTGCGGAGCACGACGTTTCAGTCCTGTCCGTAGTAGCCGAGGAAGATCTCTTCGAGGTCCGGTTCACGGCTGACGAGATCGATGACCTCATAAGGCGCGATCGCTTTCACCAGCTCGGCCGTGGAACCATCCATCTCGACCTCCACTCGGTATCGATCCGGGCCCCGGTGCACGTGCCGTACTCCGGGGAGGGCGCGGAACACGGCCGGGGCCGGCGCCGGGCCGGCGAATGTCAGGTCGAGGCGGCGCACTGTCCGTCCGGTGAACTCGGCCACGGATCGAACCTCGATGAGACGGCCATTCCGCAGCATTCCGACGGTGTCGGCGACCGCTTCCACCTCCGATAACACATGGGAGGACAGGAAGACCGTGCGCCCGCTGTCGCGTACCTCCCGTGCCATGGCGAGAAATTCCCGCTGTACCAGCGGATCGAGACCGCTCGTGGGCTCGTCGAGGATCACTACGGGCCGCTCGGTCATGAACGCCGCCACGATGCCGACCTTCTGCCGGTTGCCGTGGGACATCGCACCGATGCGGGTCGCGACGTCCAGATCGAGGCGGTCGGTCATGCTACGACGCACTTTCGGGTCGACGCCGCCGTGCAGATGCGCGAAATAGTCGAGGTACTGCTCGGCGGTCAGATCCGGGTAGGCGACGAACTGTCCGGGCAGATACCCGAGGTTGCGTTGCGCTTGTTTCCTTTCGCGTACCGTGTCCGCGCCGCAGATACGAGCCGAACCACGCGACGGACGCATCAGACCGGCGAGGATACGGATCGTGGTGGTTTTTCCCGCGCCGTTGGGCCCGACATATCCGAAGATCACCCCGGCCGCGATCCGCAGTGTCACCGCGTCCAATGCCACTGTGCTCCGGTAGGACTTGCCGAGTCCTGTGAGCTCGATCGTCACCGCGCCTCCGCATCGTGTCCTGATCGTCTCCACCGGGGCCGTCCGGGCGAAGCGGACTCCCGATCTCCGGTCGCGACTCCGGCCACTTCGTATTGCCACGCACCGCCGGATCAGCACGGTCCGGCGTTCACGCAGCGATCCGGCGCCGGGTCATTCGGCTGGTTTCACCTCCACCTTCTTCGCCGCTGCCGTCGGCTCGGTGATGGGGACCGAGACCGTCAGAATTCCCTTGGCGTAGCTGGCTTCGATGCTGTCTTCGTCGGCGCCACGCGGTAACGCGACGGTCCGGACGAACGAGCCGTAGCTGAATTCCGAACGGCCTCGCTCTTCGTGCTTCTCCGAGCGTTCGGCCCTGATGGTCAATTGCCCGTCCCGCACGGAAATATCGACGTCCTTGTCCGGATCCACGCCGGGCATCTCGGCCCTGAGCACATATCGGCCGTCGTCGACAGAATCCTCTACCCGAAGCATATGAGTGCCGAACATCGCGGCGAGGCCGGTGGCCGGGGCCAACGAGTTCCAGACCTCGGCGAAGTCGGGCAGTAACGAATGCTGCTGGCGGTGCGCAGGGAGAAGACTCATTGTTCCTCCTGATCGTTGGGCTGTCGGATGACAGTCTCGATTGCACGCTCCGGCGGGCCGTCGCGGTAGGGGCGGCAGTCATCTACTCCAGAGGCCCATGTCGCCGGCGTAAGGGACCGAAGATCCCGGAGCTCCGCCCGCCGACCGGTCTACCGGATCGCGGTCAGGGTAAAACCTGCGGGATCACGTCCGGACGAAGATAGCCGACCAGGGCACCGACCACGGCGCCGAGAAGTGAGCCGGCGCCGGATCCGGTGGCCGACCCCACGGCGGAACCGACCGAGCCTCCCGCGGACGAGCCGTTCACTACCGGATCGGGGATCAGCGCGTGCGGGTTGGTAGCGATGTCCTCGCTCTTCTGCAGGGGAATGCCGGCCACGGGGGCGGCTCGGTCGGTTGCGGCTTCGGCGGCGGACGGCCCCGCGAGAACTATGGTCGCGGCCATGGGCAGTGCGCCGAACGCGACCATACCTGTTGCCTTGACCAGGCTGTTTCCCATCATTTCAGCTCACCTCTCCGACCCTCGGAACAGGCGAGGGTGTGGTTCACGGGCCGGAGGCACTCCGGCCGCCTGAATCATAGGCGGCTCGGCGCGGGGTCCGAACAAGGAATGTGATCAATAATAATGCGCGGCAGCCGGATTCGTGATCGGTCCGATCCACGGTGTGTGGAGTGAGCGTCAATCCCGGCCGGGTGCCGCTTTGCTGGCCACGCCCATGATCAGCGGCCGGACGATCGGGGGCATGCGCCGCCATGATGTTTCCTGTACATCGTCGAGGTCGAGACCGCGCGCCCGGATCAGCTCGAGGGTCGCGCGATTGCAGTGGCAGCCCTCGGCGAATCGGCGCCACGGGCCGGCCAGGCGGTCCTGCCAGCGGGCGAGTCGCGGCGATTCGGATCGCACATGTTCGATGAACAGCAGCCGGCCACGGGGATGCAGTACGCGCTCGATCTCCCGTAGTGCCGCGTCCGGGTCCGTCACAGTGCACAACACGAGCGTCGAGACGACGGTGTCCACGGTGCCGTCCGCGAACGGCAGCTGTTCCGCCGAGGCGTCGACGACGCGTGCCCGCTCTCGCTCGCGGCCCAGCCGCCGAGTCAACCGGATACGCATCGCGGCTTCCGGTTCGGTCAGGGTCAGCTCGTCGAGGTCGCGGGGGTAATACTTCAGGTTGAGGCCGGTACCACTGCCGAGTTCGACGGTGCGGCCCTGTGCGCGGCCGAGCAGATCCCGCCGGCGATCGGCCATACCCGACTTCTCACCCAGCCAGAGCAGGGGATCGTACAGCGTCGCGAACACTCGTGCCCACGGGCTCGAGCCATTCACCGCTGTCGCCGGTACGGCGCCG
This sequence comes from Nocardia grenadensis NBRC 108939, assembly GCF_001613445.1. GTDB lineage: Bacteria > Actinomycetota > Actinomycetes > Mycobacteriales > Mycobacteriaceae > Nocardia > Nocardia grenadensis. The sequence continues at coordinate 512,129 of NZ_BDCJ01000003.1, read as the reverse complement.
CCGCTCACAGGTTCGACCGTACGCCGGGGCCCGCCTGGACGCACGCGGATGCCGATCGGCTTCTTCGCGACCTCGGCCGGATCCTCGGGCGCGAACTCTCCGGCCTCGTCGTGAACGCTACCCGGGAGCCGGCGCACCTCCGGGTCGCGCAGCGCCGCACGGACAGCGTCGAGGTCCACATCGAAGAACGGCCGGCGAAGAATCCCGCTGTGCACCGGCCGTGCCACGCCCGGTGGCGCGAGAACAACCCGCATCCGGACGCCAGGTCAGATCTTGGTCGCCGCGAGTGAAAGCAGCACCACATTGAGCGCGGTGACGAGAGCGGCCACCGACCAGGCCGCCACCGTGGTGAACCGGTGATTCGCGTCGTGGCCCATGAGGGTTCGATCGCTGGTGAAGCGAACGAGCGGGATCAATGCGAACGGTATGCCGAAGGAGAGGATCACCTGCGAGATGATGAGTGCCCGGGTCGGGTCGACTCCGGCGGCCAGGACCACGAATGCGGGGATCAGTGTGATCAGCCGACGTACGACCAGTGCTACGTGCCGGTGGAGAAGGCCCTGCATGATCATGGCGCCGGCATAGGCGCCGACCGAGGTCGACGCCACGCCCGAGGCGAGGAGGCCGGTCGCGAGCAGCGCTCCGGCCGCCGGCCCCAGCGCGTCGCCGATTCCGGCGAATGCCGCGTCCAGCGAGGTGGCTTCGGTGCGGCCGTGCAGGATACCGGCGGCCACCAGCAGCATCGCCAGATTGACCGTGCCGGCCAGCAGCATGGCCATACCGACGTCGCTGCGGGTCGCCCGTAGCAGTCGAGCGAGTTCCGAACGTGTCCTCGGATGGCCGTGCCGATCCCGGACCAGCCCGGAATGCAGATACACCGCGTGTGGCATTACGGTGGCGCCGATTATGGCGCCGGCGAGCATCATGCTCTCGGTCCCGTCGAAACGCGGCACGGCGCCGCCTATCGCGCCGGAAATCGAGGGGCGTGCCAGGACCGCGCCGACTAGAAACCCCAGGGCGATAATGGTGAGCAGGCCTATCGCGGCCCGTTCGAAGGGTTGTTGCCCGAACCGGTTCTGTACCGCCAGCAAGATCATTGATGCGAGCCCGGTGACGGCACCGCCCACAACGGGCGGAAGGCCGAACAAGATGTTCAGCGCGATGGCCCCGCCCACCACTTCGGCGATATCCGTGGCCATGGCGACTGTTTCCGCCTGTACCCAGTACGCCAGCCGTACCGGGCGGCCTGTGTGTCCGCGCACCAGCTCGGGCAGCGTCCGGCCCGTGGCCAACCCGAGTTTCGCGGACAGGTACTGCACCAGACCCGCCACTGCGTTGGCTGCGATGATGACCCATACGAGCAGGTATCCGAACCGCGCGCCCGCGCTGATATTGGCGGCGACATTACCGGGGTCGACATACGCGATGGCCGCCACGAAGGCGGGCCCGAGCAGCAGCGCCGCCGAGCGAATTCGCACCAGCGTTGCCCGACGCGACACGAAACCGGTCGTGCCCATAAACCCTGATAGTACGGGCAGGCGGAGTCGGAGGCTTCGCGCGTCCGCGTCCGGATGATGCCGCCGGCGATGTAATTCGGATTCGTGACCGTGTCGGCCGAACCAGCGCTGATGCGGGCGGCAGTTTCCCGGCATCGCCGGGGCCGGTGAAATTGAGCGTATATCCGGGCCGATTCCGGTGACGTTGTACCCGCTGCCGGGGTCCTCGTCCTCTGCCGCGACTCCGGTTCGAGCCGCGAGGGTGGGAAGCAGCGGTCCGGTGCGGCGGAGGAGGTTGTCATGAGAACGCGGAATCCGGTCGCGTGCCGAGGGCTCGGCGACGGCGGGGGATGGTCGTGGTGATGTGGTACGGGCCCGGGATGAGTGGGTGGGGGATCGGACTGATGGTCGTCGGCACAATCCTGTTCTGGGCGCTGGTGATCTCGGGATCGGTTCTGCTGGTGCGGTATATGGCCTCGTCCGAGTCACCGCCGCCCAGGGCGTGGGCGAGTCCGCGGCAGGTGCTCGCCGAGCGGTACGCCCGGGGCGAGATCACCGATGACGAGTACGTGCGGCGTATGAAAGTGCTCGATTCGCACTCCGATGTCTGAACAGCGGGAGGCGAGGCGTCCGGAGCCCACCCGCTCGGGAAAGGTGCCGCCGATGGTGACTGCGCGTTCGGTGCTCGGCAGGTGGGCGCGTGGAGTCCGGCGGTGGATCGAACCCGGACTACTGGTGTCGGTGGTCTCGGCGTTGGTCGCTGGTCTGATCGCCTGGGCAGTCGGCTCCCCGGGTGTTGCCGACGGCTTCTGGATCGCGGCGACCGTGGTGGCGTTGTTGCCTGCCGTGTGGTGGATGGTGGCCACCATCTCGAAAGGCCGCGCGGGGGTCGATCTGATCGCGGTTCTTTCCCTGGTCGGCACTCTGGTGGTAGGGGAGTATCTGGCCGGTGCGTTGATCGCTGTCATGCTGGCGACCGGTCGCACGCTGGACGCCGCGGCGCAGCGGCGGGCCGCGCACGATCTGCGAGCGCTGCTCGAGCATGTCCCGCGATCCGCGCGGCGCCGCAGCGGCGGCGAGGTGACCACGGTCCCGCTCGACGACATAGCCGTCGGCGATATCGTGGTTGTCGCGGCCGGCGAAGTGGTCCCGGTCGACGGACGGGTCATCGGACCGCCCGCGGTCTTGGACGAGTCCGTCCTGACCGGTGAGCCGCTGCAGGTCGAACGCGATATCGGGGAGCCGGTGCGCTCCGGTGTCGTAAACGCCGGTGCGGCTTTCGAGATCCGCGCCACCGCAACCGCGCAGGACAGCACCTATGCCGGCATCGTGCGATTGGCACAGCAGGCCGGTGCCGAGAACACACCGGTAGTGCGCCTGGCCGACCGGTATGCGACCTGGTTCCTGCCATTGACCCTGCTGGTCGCGACGGGCGCGTGGGCGTTCAGCGGCTCGCTGGTGCGTGCGGTGGCGGTCCTGGTGGTGGCGACACCGTGTCCGCTGCTGTTGGCCGCACCGGTGGCGATCGTGTCGGGGCTGTCTCGCGCCTCCCGGCAGGGGGTGATCATCCGTAGCGGCGGGGCACTGGAGAATCTCGGCCACGCGACGACTTTGGTCATGGACAAGACCGGCACACTCACCGCTGGTCGACCGGCCGTCACCGAGGTGGTCGCAGCACCCGGCGACGACCCGGCCGACGCGCTTCGGCTGGCGGCCTCACTCGACCAATTGTCGCCGCATGTGCTGGCGGAGGCGATCGTCACCGAAGCGCTGGCCCGTGATCTGGTGCTCTCGCTGCCGTCGGATGTGACCGAGCAGCCGGGGCGAGGAGTGCGGGGTGTCGTGGATGGGCATCGCGTCGAGGTCGGGAAGCTGCCGGATACAGCGACCGGCGACCAGTGGGCGCGGGCGGCGCTGAACAGGGCGGCCCTGGATTCGGCGGCTATCGCGTGGATCGTCGTCGACGACCGGCTCACCGCCGCCATACTGCTCCGCGACCCGCTCCGCCGCCACGCCCCGCGTACGGTGCGTCGCCTACGCCGAGCCGGGCTCGACCGGCTGGTCATGCTCACCGGTGACCGGCCCGAACCTGCCCGCGAGGTCGCCACCGTCCTGGGCCTGGACGAGGTGTACGCCGGACAGAGCCCCGCCGACAAAGTTCACGCGGTGCGGCGCGAACGTGAGGCCGCGGTCACGGTGATGGTGGGCGACGGAGTCAACGACGCACCGGCGCTCGCCGCGGCCACGGTCGGAGTCGCCATGGGCGCACGCGGCTCGACTGCCTCTTCCGAAGCCGCCGATATCGTGCTGGCCACCGATCGCCTGGACCGTCTCGCCGATGCGATGGACACCGCGCGCTGGTCGCGCCACATCGCGATCCAGAGCGCGGTGGCAGGTATGAGCTTATCGCTGATAGCGATGATCATCGCGGCGCTGGGCCTGTTGGCGCCCGCCGCGGGCGCACTGCTGCAAGAGGCCATAGACGTCGCGGTCATCCTCAACGCGCTGCGCGCGCTACGCGGCAGCCCCGCTGCCCGCGTAGCGCTGCCTGCCGAAACCGGGCGGCTGCTGTACCGCTTCGCGGGCGAACACGACGAACTGCGTGACATGCTCGGCCTCGTCCGTACCGCCGCCGACCAGCTTGCCCGCCGCCCCGACCGGTCGGCGCTGTCCGCAGTGGAAGACGCGTACCGGTTCCTCGTCGATCGCCTACTCCCACACGAAACGGCCGAGGAAACCCAGCTGTATCCGGCGTTGGCCGGACCGCTCGGGAGCAGTGAGGCCACCGCCACCATGAGCCGGACCCATGCCGAGATCCAGCGATTGGTCACCCGTATCGGCACTCATCTCCGACTGGCCCGGGCCACCGGCCATATCGCCACCGACCAGATCGACGATCTGCTCGCCTGTCTCTACGGCCTGCACACCGTGCTGCGACTGCATTTCCTGCAGGAAGAAGAGAATTACTTCACCCTCGCCGACGACGACGCCTCATCATCCGACCCCGCCACACCTTCGCTACAGCAATGACCGTAGTAGTGAAAAAGATAGTCGGACAGGTGAATTCGCCATATTCCGGGACGGCGACCACTCACTACGATGCGGAACACTCGCGACCGGCGGCGCATCGATGGTCGTCCATCGCGAATCGGATGACCTCGAGGCCACTGCGACGTTCGCCTACGCGTCCGAACCCCCCGACCCGGCAGTGCCCTCGCGCCGGCTCGCCGAGTCCGGCCGGTGGATCCGGGCATTGGGCACATGAACTCGGTGACATTCTTCTCTGATCCTCGGCGCGCGCGGGCGGGAACATCGAGAAAGGGGCCGGCCCGGAAAGGGTGATAAGGATGACCGAGCAGGCGGCAGCGCAGTGGTTGCGATATCAGCTGATTTTCCGGCGTCTGTGGGCCCGGCGGCCGACAAACCCGAGTGCGCTGCTGCGCCCGGTCGACCGGATCGAGTCGATCGTGCTGATGGTGGCCGCCTCGAGCGCACTGCTCGCGGTTCCGGTCGCCGGGACCGTCGGCACGGTGGTCTATGCGAACGGTGCGACAGCGGTGGCCGGTATCTGTACGGGTCTCGGGATCGTCGGCGTGGGCTGGCTGAGCGCATGGTGTCTGGTGTTCGGCAGTACGCGTCTCGCCGCCCGCCGCCGGGACCGCTATTGGGACCGGCGCTGGCGTTCGTTCGTCCGCGCGGCGGAGAACAGCCCGCACGGAGACACACAGGAAGGTAGCCCATGACCGACTCGGTTTCCCGCTCCGAAGAACACGCCGCCCCGCCGGTCGTCGCGGCGGTGGACGGTTCACCCAGTTCGAATCGAGCGGTGGCCTGGGCCGCCGTCGAAGCGAACATCCACGGGTGCGGTCTGCATCTGCTCAACTCGTGGATACTGCCGGTCGGGTTCGGTCCCGAAGCCACCATGACCGAGCACGACCTGCGGGCGTTGCACGACGAGGCCGGCCGGCTACTGGCCGGGGCCGAGCATATCGCCCGGACCGCGGCGCCGGACCCCGGCCTCGTGATCACCACCGAGGCGCTCGACAAGCTCGTCGTGCCCGCTTTGGTCGAGCGGTCGGATTCGGCCCGGATGCTGGTTGTCGGGAGCCGGGGACTCGGAGCCTTCCAGCGCGGGCTGATCGGCTCGGTGAGCACCGCCGTGACCCAGCACGCTCGATGCCCGGTCGCGGTGATCCACGCGGACGCGCCGCTGGACGTGGCCGCGGCGACCCGGCCGGTGCTGGTGGGCGTCGACGGCAGCGGCAACAGCGTCCCCGCCGTCGAACTGGCATTCGACGAGGCGGCGCGCCGAAGAGTTGGATTGGTGGCCGTGCACGCCTGGAGCGATACCAGCGGATACGAGATCCCGCTCCGGCATTGGGACGGCGCGCGGGAGTCGGCCAAGGCGTTGCTCGCCGAGAATCTCGCCGGATATGCGGAGAAGTATCCGGATGTCCCGGTCGAACGCCGTGTCACGGCGGATCGCCCGGTGCGTTCGCTGCTCGACGCGTCGACGGATGCCCAGCTGGTCGTCGTCGGTAGTCACGGCAGGGGTGGTTTCGCGAGCATGCTGCTGGGATCCACCAGCAGCGCGCTGCTGCACGCCGTGGACACTCCGATCGTCATTGTTCGTGCGCGCGAGCGGCGCTGACACGGTACTCGCCGCCGAGCAGGGCCCGGCGTGCGGCTCGGAATACTGGAGGAGATGACTGTGCGAACACCGGAACCGCCGGATACCCGGTCACGGATCTTCGAGGACCGCGGCGACGCCGGACGAGCGCTGGCGCGGCTGCTGGAGCGGTATCGCGGCGACCCGGAGGTGCTGGTGCTGGGGCTGGCGCGCGGTGGGATCCCGGTCGCGTGGGAGGTCGCCGACGCATTGCGGGCACCGATGGATGCGATCATCGTGCGCAAGCTGGGCGCCCCGGGTCATCCCGAATTCGCGGTCGGGGCCCTGGCCTCCGGTGGGCGCGTCGTCTTGAACGACGACATCGTGCGAGCACTGCGGCTGTCCGCCGACACAGTGCGGGAGATAGCGCGTGACGAGGCGGCGGAACTGGCGCGCCGTGAAGCGGTCTACCGTGCCGGTCGCGGGCCGCTGGACGTGTCGGGCCGGACGGTGATCCTCGTCGACGATGGCCTCGCCACCGGCGCGAGCATGGTCGCCGCCATCGAAGCGATCCGGAGCGGCGAACCGAAGCGGATCATTGTGGCCGTACCCGCCGCACCCGAGTCCACCTGCCACGAACTCGGTGTGGCGGTAGACGAACTCGTTTGTGCGACAATGCCTTCACCGTTCCGGGCGGTGGGGGAATCCTACTGGGATTTCACCCAGGTCACCGACGAGCAGGTCCGGCAACTGATGGCCACACCGACCGGCGGTGCTCCGTCACGGCACCGGTCGGACGCGGAGATACTGCGCGCGGCGGCCGTCGACGCGCCCGGCGGCGTACCACCGTTCGACGATCTCGCCGATCTGATCGGTGACGCCCGGTTCGTGTTGATCGGGGAGAGCTCGCACGGCACGCACGAGTTCTATACCGCCCGCGCGGAGATCACTCGATGGCTTGTCGAGGAGCACGGATTCACCGCGGTCGCCGCCGAGGCCGACTGGCCCGACGCCTATCGGGTCAACCGCTACATTCGTGGGCACGGGGACGACAGGGACGCGTCCGAGGCATTGGCCGGATTCGAGCGGTTTCCGGCGTGGACGTGGCGCAATACCGTGGTTCGTGATTTCGTCACCTGGCTGCACACCCACAACCTCCGCTGCCGTACCGCCGGAGCCCCGGAGACCGGATTCTACGGACTCGATCTGTACAGTCTGCATCGTTCGATGCGCGAAGTGATTCGTTATCTCGAGGACGCGGACCCGCGTGCCGCGCGGCGCGCGGCAGCACGCTACGCATGCTTCGATCAGGTGTCGGGCGACGACGGCGAGGCGTACGGGTTCGCGGCGGCATTCGGCGCCGGCCGGTCCTGCGAGAACCAGGCGGTCGAACAGCTCGTCGAAATGCAGCGAGACCTGTTGGCCGCGACATTGGCACACGGCCGGACGGCAGAGGAACAGTTCGACGTGCTTCGCAATGCCTGGTCGGTTCGCGACGCCGAGGCCTACTACCGCGCGATGTTCTCCGGACGCGTGCACTCGTGGAATCTGCGCGACCGGCATATGGCCCGGACCCTGGACGCGCTGGCCGCGCATCTGGTACGGCAGGGGGGATGCGGTGGCAGCTCACGCGAGCCCCGGATCGTGGTGTGGGCGCACAATTCTCATGTGGGCGACGCCCGGGCCACCGAAATGGGTGCCGACGGTCAGGTCACCGTCGGCCAGCTCGTCAGAGAGCGTCACGGACGCCACTGCTGCCTTCTCGGTTTCAGCACCGCCTCGGGAACGGTCACCGCTGCCCAGGAGTGGGGCGGGCCGGCTCTACGCGAAACCGTGCGTCCGCCACTCGACGGAAGCCTCGAGAGCCGCCTGAGCGCTACCGGGAAGCCCGCGTTCCTGCTTCGGCTCGACCATCCGTCCGCGACGACGGAACTATTGGATATGCCGCGTATCCAGCGGGCGATCGGCGTCGTCTACAGCCCCGGGACCGAACGTCGCAGCCACTATTTCCATACCCGCGCGGCGCGGCAGTTCGATGCGCTCGTCCACATCGAATCCACCACAGCTCTTCAGCCGCTCGAACCGGGTGGCCGCTGGAGTCCGGGCACCGTGCCGGAGAGCTACCCTACGGGTCTGTGAACCGTGGGGGGCCGCCGGTCGCGCGCATGCGCCACCAAAACCGCTATCTCCGTCGCGATACCCGAGGCGATCGTCCGGATATCGGGTGTGGTGTCGTAATCTCCGGTGATCCCGAAAGTCAGCCGGTCGCGATAGCTCAGGATCGCGACGGTAGTGCGGACCCGCAGCGCAATGGGGATGCAGGGCCACAGCTCGAGCACCTTTCGGCCGCCCAGGGTCAAGCGGCGCCCGGGGCCGGGAATGTCGGTTGCGAAAGTCACCACCCCGCGCTGCGGGAACGACACCGCCAGCCGGAACACTTCGGCCACGAATCCGAAAGGTAGCCATCGCGACCAGCCGAGCAGCGCCTTCTCGGTATCGGCTTCCCCGCGGGCGCGGTGTTGCCGTACCTGCTCGTGGACGGCGACCAGTCGTTCGACCGGGTGCTCGATCTCCACCGGCAGATGCGCGACCATCGCGGATACCTGATTGTCGAGTACCTGTTCGGAGTCCCGCTCGCAGGTCGAGATCGGTATGAGGATGCGCAGGTCGGTCGGGGTGGGTTGTTCGCCGCGGCTGAGCAGTAGACGCCGGTACGCGGCGGCGATCGCGGCCACCGCGACATCGTTGACGGTGACGCCGAAGACCTCGGCGATCTCTCGTACCCTCGGCAGGGACGTGCGCGCCACCGTGTAACGCCGCCGGCGCCCGAGCGGGCCGTTGAGCGACGAATCGCTCGCGGGGGCGATCACCGCGTACAGGATCGGGGCGAGAACACGAACAGTCCGTACCACCGATCGGGGGAACGCTACCGGTAGTCGTGTGACCTCCTTCAGTTGCCGCACAATATCGCTACCCGTACGGCTGTGCCTCGGTCCCGGTAGTCGGCTTCCGCCGGTGACCGGGTCGCAGAAGTTCTCCAGCAGTGTGATCTCCGAGATGCCGTCGAGCATGGTGTGATGGGCGCGCACGATCAAGGCCCAGCGGTCCTCCGCCAGCCGGTCGACCACGACCACCTCCCACAGCGGGTGGTCGCGGTCCAGCCGTTCGGTCAGCTCGGTGGCGATCAGCTGCTCCAACTCCGTGTCGCCGCCCGGCGCGGGCAATGCCGACCACCGCACGTGCCGATTCAGATCGAAACCCGCGTCGACTTCCCAGACCGGGGCCCGCAGGTCGAAGGCCCGGCGCCGGACCCGCTGACGCAGCCGGGGCTGCTGTCGTAGTCCACGGTCCAGCCAGCCGTACAGCTCGGCCCGGGTCGGGGGCGGTCCTTCGAGGATCGCCACGGTGCCGATGCCGAGGCTCACCCGGCGGTCGGTGTCCTCCATCTCCAGAAAGCCCGTGTCCAGCGGGCCCAGTTCGGTCATCGCGAACCTGTTCCGGCAGCAGTTGCGAACTGTACTGCCTGTGGTGGATACCTTCTCGGAGTTCTCATCCTCGCGCGCTCGGGCCCGACCGATGAGATGCCCAGGTCACCGGCGGGCGGGACCTTGGGCCCGGGACCGGACACCGCATCGTCGGACCACCGCGGCACATCGCGGGAGCCGTCGCCCGCTCAGACGTAGCCCCACCACCAACGAATCGCCGCGGGCGGCTCGACTCGAGTGAAGTGCCGTTCGGCCGCGATTTCGTGCAAGGGCTCAGCCGCAACGTCTCCTGAGGCCAGATCGGCATACTGTTCCGGCGCGCAGGCGTATCGTGGCAGAACCCGTTGCCACTCCAGCGTTCCCCGGACCATATTGGACAGGTTGCTCAGGTAGTGGCGCAGCGCGGGACCGGCGTCGGCCGCCAGCCGCTCCCGGAGATCGACGAACAGCTGCATAACCTCTTCCAGCAATGCGCCCGCCATCTCGACGGCAGTCTGGACCGAACAATCGTTGTCGGCCGCCAGAATCGCCACAACATTGGACTCCAGTGCCGCTTGCCGGCTCTCGTGTCCATAGGAGGCGAGGTCGGTGGGAACGGTGAGTAGCAATCCCGCTGCCGCGGTGATCGCGCGGACCGGGCCGCTCAGCCGAGTCGCGCTGTCCAGCCACGTGCCCTCGGCGATCTCGATGAGATGAATCGAGACCGAATCGGCTCCGTCCATCGGCCGGGCGATGAGATGCTCCTCCAGACCGCGCAGGTAGTTGCCATTGCGGTCACCGACACCACACGCGGCGCCGAGCGCCCACTGGAACTGTGAACGACTGCAGAGCAGAGCCTGCTCCGCACCACCTATCCGAGCGATGCGGGCGAAGATGTCACCGAGAGCCGCGGCGAATCCGTCGAACTCGCCGTCACCGATCCCTTCCCGCTCGACCGCCAGCGCGGCTTCGAACATGCGCGATGCGACATGCCCGAAGGCGGTGGGATCGCGCGACACCTCACCCGCATCGCAATACCGATCATCGAACAGCAGCGCCCACATGAGCCAATCACTCAACAGCTGCACGCCCTCTGCGGTTCCCTCGGGGGCCCACATGCACGCCAGCCGACCGGTTCCCATCGCTTTGGCCGAGCTCATCGCGCGATCGCCGAAACCGTGTGCAGCGAAGAATTTCTCGGATTGCTGCTGAACAGCTCGGTCGCCGGACCGCGCTCGCAAAGGCAGCGGGCACCAGATCGGCGGTAGCCGGATCGGCTCCGGGCGGACGTCGCCCACTTCTTTTCTCCGCAAGCTCGGCAGCGGATGATGCTCCGACCGGAATGGACGATCCAACGGCGCGAAGCTACTCACTGTGCTCGTGGCGTGCTGCCGTGATTCGAGCACCGGGCGGACCCCTGCGACCAATGCTTGTGGTCGCTTGGATTCTCCGAAGGTCGAGTTCATGAAACTCCTCGGTCGAATTAGTGTGGAAGGCACATCCGAAGCGACGCGCCCATCGCGTAGCGACGGGTCGACGCCGAGCAGCCACCGGCCGAAGGTGTGCCTTGTGCGGCTTCGACCGAGGACGGACGCGCGGTGTTGTGCACAGGCAGCCGCTCTCGCGGCCGTGCCGCGGTACCCCCGCGCTGCCGGCGTCTGCATCGGTAGCGAGCGGCCGTACCGGTTCCAGTATGGGTGCGAATACATTCGTCCGGCGGGGCGTCGCCAGCATTATCGTTATGCGCCGAGTGTATGAGGATCCGGCGCACGGGCACGACAGAACAAGCGGGCGACACCCACGGCGAACAGAAATATCGGCGGTGCGGAACTCGCCGCTGCGGCTAGACGGCTCCAGCTCGGTAATCTTCGCATACATGATGTGATGACCACGCACCCGACCGCGGTTCGCGATGCCTGGACGATCGATGAGCTGGTGCGCTCCGATATCCTGCGTCGCATACGGCACGGTGTGTTCCCCGTCGTCGACGGAGAGGCACGTCCGGTAGGTATCCTCACCTGGCCGCCGCTGACCGGCGTGCTGTCCGCCGACCGGGAGACGACGATCGTGGGGCGAATCGCCCGCCCCTGCCCGAGGCGGCTCGCACGCACCCGGACGAGCCGCCCGCCGACGTGTGCTCCCAGTTCTCCTCCGACCGGATACGGGCCTGATCACCGCGCTCGATGGACGCCAGAGTCTGCTGGCCGTCGTCACCGCGACGGATGTGACGCGGGCGTGCCAGCGGAGTGTTCTGGGAATCCCTATCCGGGGCGATAGTCGAATAGCCGAGTACCGTCCGTCTGTCGCCGAGGCCGCAACCGGTGGGAATCAGGCGCGGGGGCGGGCGACGATCACCGGGGTAGTGGCGCCGTGCAGAACCGCTCGTACGACCGAGCCGAGTGTCGTTCCGGCGAATCCTCCGTTCCCGCGGGCACCCACCACCAGTAGCCGGCCTCTGTCCGCTTCCTCCAGCAGGCGTCGAGCGGCGAGATCTTCCTCGACGACTCGGACGACCTCGATATCCGGATACTGTTCGCAGTGGCCTGCCAGGCATTCCGACTGTACGGCCTGTGCCCGTGCCGCGATCTCGTCGTGGGAGCTGTATCGGAAGAGCTCGGACCATACGGTGACGGCGACGATGCTCGTCCGGTGGCGGGCGGCTTCGTCGAAGGCCGTATCGATTGCCCGGACGCAGTCGGGCGACCCATCGACCCCCACCACGACGGGACCGGGTGGGCGCCCCGGATCGAAACCGGTCGATTGGGGGACGACTGCCACCGGGCAGTGTGCGTGATGGGCCAGGAAATCGCTCACCGAGCCGAGCAGAGTGCGCCCTGTCGCGTCACAGCCGGTGGTGCCCACGACGATCATGCGGGCGCCTTCGGAGTGGTCGACCAGTACGAGCGCCGGTGGCGGATCGGCGACCGTGGTCTCGACATCGAGATCGTCCGGCCGCTCGACCGTCGCCCGTACCGTTTTCTCGGCGGTGCGCAGTATGGCTTCCCCTTCCGCGCGCATCGAGGCCCTGTCGAAGACGGCACTGACGGCCGGGCCGCTGTCCACGGGTGCGCCGATGGCATAGACGAGCCGCAGCGGCGCCCGCCGTTCCGCTTCCAGAGCTGCCCAGGTCAGCGCCCCGAAAGACGCGGATGATCCGTCGATTCCGACGACAACGGCGGGATCACTGTGTGCGGGCATTTCGTCGAGCCTCCGCTCCGGCGATGTGGACTGGCTGGCCGAGACCGGTTCCGGCGACCACGCAGACCCGTTGCCCCGGTGTCGTCAGCGGACGCTATCCGAGGCGACGGCCGGCGTCTGCTGCCGTTCGTCACCGGCCGCTGGGGACGAAATACTCTCGGGGCGCGGAACCGCGACTCATAGCCGGTTTCGATGCTTCAGTGCGCGATACGAGAAGAAGCCGAGCGCCGCCGGCAACCAGAAGGTCGCCAGCCGGAAGGTGAGAACTCCGGCCACCGCGGGGCCGGGCGGCACGCCGACCACCGCCAGACCCGCGACCAGGGAAGCCTCGACCACACCCAACCCGGCCGGTGTCGGGCCGGCGGCGCCGAGCGCCGACCCGGCCAGGTATGCGGCTGCCAGCCGGCCCGGGGACACGTACTGCCCGAAAGCATGCAGCGCGAACCCCAGTGCGGTGATATACGCGAGGTTCACGCTCAACTGACCGCCGAACAGCAGCGCCGCCCGGTGGGGTTGCCGGAGCAGGCGGATCATCGAACGCAGGGTGTCGCGCGCGTCGCGGACCAGCTCCGGCCGCCGCACCGCGATCACGATGATCAGCCCGGAGATAGCCAACGCGATACCGCCCCCGATCAGCACGGTCCGGCCGCCGGGCAGGGTGGCCGAGAACAGCTGCCCGGTCCCGCCGAGCCAGAGGCCCACCGCGGCCAATTCCACGATGTGCAGGACCATACCGGTGCTCACTGTGACCGCGACCGTCGCGACGGCCGTGGCCGGTGGTACGCCGGACCGTTCCAGGTATCGTTCGTTCACCGCTGTCGCGCCGAGCCCATAGGGCAGTAGCAGATTCGCGAAGGAAGTCGCCAGCTGCACTTCCATTGTGCGAATGAAGACCAGCCGGCGAGGGCAGGCACCCATCAGAGCCAGCGCGGCGGCCGCGTAGGTCGCCACCGACATGATCAGCGCTGCCGCCGGCCACGGCCAGCGCGCTTCCCCCAGGGCCGCGCCGGACCGCCCGAGCCGAGTGACCTGCGGTAACAGGATAAAGGTGGCCACAACGGTCACCGCGATCCAGGCGACAGTGCGCCAACCGAACCGCATGGTGATCTCAGGACGGGCCATGACCTCGTCTTTCCTCGTCGGCCTGCCGTGCTGAGACCGGTCGGAACACAATCTTCTCGCGCGCCGGGCCGGGCGGGTGAGGTACCCCGGTCACCGGAAAGGTGACCTCGGTCCTGTCGATGCCGGACGAGTACCCCGCCGGTGCGACGGATGGCTTGTGGGGGAGGCGCGGCGATGGCGCTGTCGGCGCGGCTCGGACAGACCGCAGCCGATGACATTGGTCCTCGTCCCGGTGCACCTTCCGCACTATCGGCCGTGATCGCCGATGACGAGTGTGGTGAGCAACAGTATGTTCCGTCGCTTCGGCACCAGGGGCTGCTGTGGGAACAGGTCCGCCGGAGGGAGCTGATCACCGTGCGTGCACGTGACATAATGAGCCGCCCCGTCGTCACGGTCCGCCGGGAGACACCGCTCTCGGAAGCGGTCGGGCTCCTGACCACTCACGGTTTCGCGGCGCTACCGGTGGTCGATGACCGGGAGCGGGTCGTCGGCCTCCTGTCCGAGTCCGACGCCATGGCCGCGCTCGAATCCCGGAACGCCTCGGCGGTGGTGGGGGTGGCGATGTCGAGCCCGGTGGAGGTGGTCGAGCCCACCACCGAGGTATCGGATGTGGTGAAGGCCGCGCTCGATCACCATCGCCGATCGCTTCCGGTCGTCGCGGCCGGGGTGCTCGTCGGCGTCATATCGCGCAGCGATCTGCTCCGTGCCTTCGCGTTGAACCAGGGTGTGATCGAAGCGCGGGTGTGCTCTCTCCTCGACGACTACTCAGGCAGCCAACGCGGATGGGAAGTCGAGGTAGCCGACGGGACGGTCACCGTCCACGGTTGCTGTGCCGACGAGGCCGAGCGGCGCGTTCTGACGGCCATGATCCGGACGGTCGCCGGTGTCGAGTCGGCTCGAGTGGTGGATACCGCGCACGTTCGGTCCGCCGGATGACATTCCAGGACGGTTCCGCGCGGCGATCGGCTGCCCACCGGGCCCGACGCGACGAGCAGGTTGTCGTCCAGGTTCGGGGCGGGCAGCTGGCCGGAAATCTCGCAGTGCCGGAAGGTCCGCTCGGGCTGGTCGTTTTCGCGCACGGCAGCGGCAGTAGCCGGCACAGTCCGCGCAACCGATTCGTGGCCGACGCGCTCGGCCGTGCCGGGCTGGCCACCTTGCTCGTCGATCTGCTCACCGGGGACGAGGAAAAGGCACGAGCGCGTGTTTTCGATATCGAGCTGCTCGCGCGGCGACTGCTCGAAGTCACCCATTGGGCGACAGCACGTGCGGATCTCGCGGCGCTGCGATTGGCCTACTTCGGCGCCAGTACCGGAGCGGCCGCCGCACTGCGCGCCGCGACCGATCCCGGCGTCACGATCACCACGGTGGTCTCGCGCGGTGGTCGGCCGGATCTGGCCGGGCCGGCGCTGGGGGCGGTGCGCGTGCCCACATTGTTGATCGTAGGGGGCGATGATCCGCAGGTGCTCGAGCTCAACAGGTCGGCGGCACAGCAGATGCCCGGCGACACCGAGTTGGTCGTGGTGCCCGGCGCCACGCATCTGTTCGCCGAGCCGGGAGCTTTGGAGCGGGTCGCCGAACTGGTCCGCGATTGGTTCCTCGCGCGGTTGGCGTCCGTACCGGCGCACCGGGGCGACCCCGACGCGCCCGGCGGTGCCGATCGGTGACCTTCTTCTCTCGCAGGGGCTGTCCGACCGGTCCAGACTCGGAAGCGGGCGAGGTGTTCGGACGGATCGGAGGTGGTGATGATGCCGGGTGGGACGGCCGTGATCGACCGTGCGGGCCTGGATGGGCTGGTGGAGGTGTTGCGTGCGCGCGGATATCGGGTGATAGGACCGCGCGTCCGCGACGGTGCGGTGGTGCTCGACGAACTCGAATCGGGGTCGGAACTGCCCGATGGATGGGGTGTGGAGACTGCCCCGGGGTACTACCGGCTCCGGCGTCGCGCCGACCACGCCGTGTTCGCGCATTCCGCGGGCCCGGGCTCCTGGAAACAGTTTCTGCATCCGCCTCGGCGCAGGATTTCCGCCATGGGCCCCGATCTCGAACCCGAACCGGCGGAGACGGTGCCCGCCCGCTCGGCCTTTCTCGGTGTCCGCGGTTGCGACCTTGCGGCGATGGGCATACTGCGCCGGGTTCTCGGCGGTGGCGCCCAGCCTGATGCCGGGTTCACCGCGCGCACCGGCGATCTGTTCGTGGTCGCCGCGAACTGCACGGAACCGGGTGGTGTGTGCTTCTGCGCGTCCATGGGCACCGGACCCGGAGTGACAGCCGGATACGACCTCGCACTCACCGAGCAGACCGCGCCCGAGCACCGATTCGTGGTCGACGTGGGCTCCGAGGCCGGCGCGGAGGTCCTCGCCGAACTCGGAGCCGTGCGAGAAGCCGAGGACGCGGAGGTCGCGCGGGCCCGTGACACGGTCTCGGCAGCGGCCGGGAAGATGGGCCGGACGATGCCGGATGTCGATCTCCCGCGCCTGGTGCGCGACTCCCGGGAATCACCGCACTGGCAGGACGTGGCATCACGCTGTCTCACCTGCGGAAATTGCACGATGGTCTGCCCGACCTGTTTCTGCACGACCACCGAGGACATCACCGACCTCACCGGCGACCACGCCGAGCGCTGGGAGCGGTGGGCGTCGTGCTTCGAACTGGACTTCTCCTATGTGCACGGCGGCGATGTGCGGCAGAGCGGAGAGAGCCGCTATCGGCAATGGCTGAGCCATAAACTCGGCACCTGGCACGAGCAGTTCGGCAGCTCCGGCTGTGTGGGATGCGGACGGTGCATCGACTGGTGCCCGGCCGGTATCGACCTGACGGCGGAGGTGGCGAGCCTCGCCGCCGAGGAGACCACGGATGCCGGTTCTTGACGATCTGTCGGCGTTTCCGAGTCTGGCGGCCCTCGACCGGGAGGAGCTGCGGACCCTGGCGCGGGCGGGACACGAGGTCGCGTTTCCGGCCGGTCACCGGGTGATCCAGGAGGGGCAGCCGGCGGACCGGTGCTGGCTGATCCGTGGCGGGCAGGTACGGCTCGACGCGCGGGTGGGCGGGTACACCGAGATCGTTCTGCAAACCCTGCACCGCGGTGACCTGCTCGGCTGGTCGTGGCTGGTGCCTCCGTACCGCTGGCACTTCGGTGCGCTGGCCACCGAGGCGGTGGAGGCGGTCGAATTCGACGCCACCGCGTTGAACCGGCTCTCGGCCGACGATCCGCGGTTCGGCCGGGCGCTGCTTCTCGCATTGACGGAAGTGCTGGTCGTCCGGTTGCAGGCCACGCGGGCCCGCCTGATCGACGTGTACCGCAACCCGGCCGACAAGCCCTGGCACCCCAGCTGTGGTGGATCGTGACCAGCGTGGTGCGGTCCGAACTGTCCGCCGCGAGCGACGTGATGCTGCCGTATCGGGTCGTACGACGTACCCTACGGACCTCGGACACGGTCACGGTGCTGCTCCGGCCGGTCCACTGTCGGACCGCACCCTTCCGGGCCGGACAGTTCATGATGCTCTACAGCTTCGGAGTGGGGGAGGTCGCCATCTCCCTCAGCGGTGACCCCACCGCCGAGGACGGGCTGCTCGAGCACACGATCCGGACTGTGGGCGCGGTGAGCCGCGCACTGAGCGACACCTCGGTGGGCGGACTGATCGGGGTACGCGGGCCGTTCGGCACCGGATGGGATGTGGAAGCGGCCGCCGGTGGCGACATCGTGGTCATCGGCGGCGGTCTCGGACTGGCGCCCCTGCGACCACTCGTGCTCGCCGTGCTTGCCGCCCGCGCCGACTACCGGCGGGTCACGGTGATCACCGGCGCGCGGTCGCCCGCGGAAGTGCTGTTCGGGCAGGAGCAGGATCGGTGGGCGCGTACCGGTTCCGTCGAAGTGCTGCGTACCGTGGACCATCCCTGCCCGGGCTGGACGGGCCGGATCGGTTTCGTCACCGAGCCGCTGGCACAACTGACTATCGACCCGGGCCGGACGACGGCATTTCTGTGCGGCCCGGAACCCATGATGCGATTCTGCGCCCAGACGCTGCTCGGCAAGAAAGTGCCGGGCGAACGTATCCGGGTGTCGCTGGAGCGAAATATGAAATGTGGTGTCGCCCGGTGCGGGCACTGTCAGCTCGGCCCCCTGCTGCTGTGCCGGGACGGTCCGATCGTCGATTACGCGGTGGCCGAGCCGCTGCTGGCGGTGCGGGAACTATGAGCGCGCCACCGACTCTCGCGGTCTGGAAATTCACCTCCTGCGACGGATGCCAGCTCACCCTGCTCGACTGTGAGGACGAATTGCTCGCGCTCGCGGGCCGGATCCGCATCCTGCATTTCACGGAGGCGTCGAGTGCGGTGGAGCCGGGCCCCTACGATGTCTCCCTGGTCGAGGGTTCGGTGAGCACCCCCGAGGAACTCCGGCGGGTCATCGAGATCCGCGAACAGTCACGCATTCTGGTGGCCATCGGAGCCTGTGCGACGCACGGCGGTATCCAGGCGCTGCGTAATTTCGCCGACATCGAGGAATTCACTTCGGTTGTCTACGCGCAGCCCGAGTACATCGCGACCCTGGCCACGTCTACCCCGATCTCTGAGCACGTCCCGGTCGATTTCGAGCTGCGCGGCTGTCCGATCGATCGCCGGCAGCTGCTCGATACGCTGTGCGCGTTCCTGGCCGGGCGGGCTCCCGATATCCCGAACACCAGCGTCTGCACCGAGTGCAAACGCCGGGGCACCACCTGTGTGACCGTCGCCGAGGGCATTCCGTGCCTGGGCCCGGTGACCCAGGCGGGATGCGGGGCGCTGTGCCCGGCCTACCACCGGGGCTGTTTCGGCTGCTTCGGCCCGATGGCCCGGCCCAATATCCACGCGCTGCTACCGATTCTCCGGATCAACGGCATGTCGGTCGACGAGGTCGATCGTGCTTTCCGGACCTACGCCTGCGGCGCACCTGAATTCGCGGAGCACCGTCGTGACGACCCGGCGTAGAACACTGACCGTCGATTCGCTGGCGCGGGTGGAAGGCGAAGGGGCGTTGCATATCGTCGTGCACGACGGTGCCGTCGAGTCCGCCCAACTCCGGATCTACGAGCCGCCGCGGTTCTTCGAGGCACTGTTGCGCGGCCGGGCCTACACCGAGCCGCCCGACATCACCTCCCGGATTTGCGGGATCTGCCCGGTGGCCTACCAGGTGAGCGCCTGTAACGCCCTGGAACAGCTGTGCGAGGCGCAACTGGATCCACCACTGCGCGAGTTGCGCCGGTTGCTCTACTGCGGAGAGTGGATCGCCAGCCACTGCCTGCACATCTTCCTGCTGCACATCCCCGATTTCCTCGGCTTTCCCGACGCGGTGGCGCTGGCCCGGGTGGAGCGTGAGCTGGTCGAGCAGGGGCTGGCGATGAAGAAAGCGGGCAATATGCTGCTCGAGCTCATCGGCGGCCGCGCCATCCATCCCGTGAACGTCCGCCTCGGCGGCTTCTATTCGACGCCCGAGCCACGAGAATTCACCGCGGTGGCCGAACAGTTGCGCCGGGGATTGGACAGTGCGGTGAGTATTGCACGGCGGGTGGCCGATTTCGACTTCCCCGAGGCCGAACTGGACTGTGACTTCGTATCGGCGACGGATGCGGCGCACTATCCCATCGAAACCGGCGAGGTCCGGACCAGCGGCGGTCTGCTCTTCCCCGCCGACGACTTCGCCGCTCACCTGGTCGAGCATCAGGTGCGGCACTCTACGGCCCTGTACGCCACCTTCGACGGCCGCCGCTACCTCACCGGTCCGCTGGCCCGGTACGCGCTGAACTCCGCTCGGCTGTCGCCGGTCGCCCGCCGGCTCGCGGCGGAGGTCGGGCTCGGCAGCGTCTGCCGAAATCCGTTCCGCAGCATTCTGGTCCGGCTGGTGGAGGTCGCCTACGCGATGGAGGAGGCGCTCGCACTCATCGGGCGCTACCGGCGCCCGCCGCGCCCCTCGGTTCCCGTACACCCACGCGCCGGAACCGGCTACGGCGTGAGCGAGGCGCCCCGGGGACTGCTGTACCACCGGTACGACATCGGTGCCGACGCCCTCGTACGGTCCGCCACCATCGTGCCGCCGACCTCGCAGAACCAGGCGGTGATGGAGGAGAACCTACGTCGGATGGTGGGGGCGCACCTCGACCTGCCGGACCCGGCGCTGACGGAGCTCTGTGAACGAACGATCCGAAACTACGATCCGTGTATCTCCTGTTCGGCGCATTTCCTGACCCTCGATGTGACGGGTCGATGACCGCTACGCGCGCCGTGGTCATCGGGATCGGAACCGGCTGTCGCCGTGACGACGGCGTCGGCCCGGAGGTCGCGTCGCGGATCGCCGTTCTGCGGATTCCGGGCGTGCGGGTGGCGATATCGGACGGAGAATGCACCGGCCTGCTGGATCTGTGGACCGGATCGGACCTGGCGGTCGTGGTGGACGCGGTGATCGGCACTCCGTCGCGGCCGGGGCGGGTCCGGCGGGTGGACGGGCAGTGCCTGCGCGGCTCCTCCGCTGTGACGAGTTCGCATGCGCTCGGCGTGGCCGAGGCCGTGCGACTGGGCGAAGTACTCGGCCGGCTGCCGGGCCGCCTGGTGATCTTCGCCGTCGACGTCGAACGACACGATCTCGGAATCGGCCTGTCCGCGCCGGTGGCGGCCGCGGTACCACGGCTGACCGCGGCGATATGCGGCGAACTCGAGCCGTACGCGCGCGGCCGCCGCCGGACGGCCCGGTCCTATCCGAGTTTCGGTGGTCCCTCGTAAGGACGCCGCAGGGTGGCGAATTCGGGGCGGTCGCGACGGTGACCAACGTGGGTCCAGTGCTTGGGTGGCCCGGTGCGGGTCCGGTGGAACGGTGAGCACCGGACCGACGAATCCGTGACCGTCGACAGTGCTGATGGGACTGCCATCGAGCCCACCGAGCGCCGTCTGGCTCGCGCGGTGTGCCTCGGCTACCTCGGCGTCGTAGGGATCGTCGAGTCCGTCGACGAGAGCACGGTCGAGGCCTGCCTCGGCCAAGGCGGAGGCGGACGGCCGACTCGTCGTCGAGGTCCGGCTCGCGCGGGTGCAGTCGGCGCCCACGGAAAGACAGAGCGCAGTGAACGCCCCGAGGCCGGCGGACCGTAAGGCCGATCATCGGCCGGCGGCGGTGTCCACGATATGGACTTCGCCGACGCCGGCGACCGTGCGGGCCATCGCGGCCACGACCCGCTGTTCCGACTCGTCGGCGAAGATCCCCTGGATCGTCACCACACCGTGGCCGACATCGATATCCCATTGGCGATGGCTACCGGCGTAGTCGTCGAGCAGGGCCCGCACCTTGGCCGCTATCGCGGCTTCGTCGGAGACGAGTGCCCGCAACAGGTCACGGCGGGAGACCATGCCCACGAGTATCCCGGCCTCGACCACCGGGAGCGACCGCACGTGGTGTTCCAGCGCGGAGGCGGCCACGGCGGCCGCATCCGTGGTGGGCCCGACCACCTCGACCGGTACGGTCATGGCGGTTTCCACTGCGGCGGTGCTCGTTTCGGCGCTCATGGCGTCGGATTCGGACAGTATTCCCACCACACGGTCCTCTTCGTCCACCACCGGCAGCGCCGCGAAACCGTGACCGGTCAGCAGGGCGACCGCTTCGGGGAGGGGCGTGTCCGGGTGGACGGTGACCACCGGGCGGCTGAGAATATCGCGTGCGCGCATCGTAACGACCTCACCTGCTTTCCGGGACGATCAGGAATGCGACCGCGGTGTAGCGGCGGGTGAGAGCCGCCGCGGATCGCTTCTCCAATTCAGACTCGCTGCCCGGTGCCCGAGAGCACCAGTGCACGAATACCTTTATCCGGGGACCGAAGTCCCGGCCTCGAAATCACCACGCGGGAGTCGCCGATCCGGCGTAGTGCGGCCGGCCGGTCGTCGGCGGCGCCATCGCAGCGCCTCGTCGGCGGCCCAGACCACGACGGGGAAGGGAAGTATCAGCCCCACCATCCACGGATCCAGCCCGATGGTGCCGAAGATCTGCTGCAGCGGTGGCGCGTAGATGAGTGCGGCGGCGAACACGATCTCGAACGCACAGCCCGCCAGCAGCAGCCGATTGCTCGTGAGACCGACCGAGAACAGCGACGCCCACTCGGTACGGGCCGCGAACGCGGTGCCCAGCTGACAGGCGACGATACCGGCGAAGGTCACGGTGGTGGCCTGGACATAGGCATGGTGCAGCGGCGCGCCCGGTCCCACGGGATCGCCGGGACGCCAGCCGGCGGCAACCAGGACGACGAAGAAACCGGTGGTCACCAGGAGGGCCGAGACCACGCCGAGCAGGGCCCACGCCCGCACCAGCAGCCATCCGGTGATCACGCCCTCGCGCCGCGGGCGCGGCGGGCGGTCCATCAGACCCGGTTCGGCCGGTTCCCGGCCGAGCGCGAGCGCCGGCAGTGTTTCGGTGCCGAGGTCGATCGCGAGGATCTGCAAAACCGTCAGTGGTAGCGGGATCAGACCGCCGGACAGCGCGAACAGCAGGAAGGGCACGACCTCGGGCACCGCGTGCGCGAAGATGTACAGCACGAATTTCCGGACATTGTCGAAAACCCGGCGCCCTTCCTCGATACCGGTGACGATGGTGGCGAAATTGTCGTCGGTGAGGATCAGGGTCGCGGCTTCGCGCGCGACATCCGTACCGCCACGTCCCATCGCGACACCGATATCCGCGCGCCGCAGGGCCGGAGCGTCGTTCACCCCGTCTCCTGTCATGGCCACCACTTCGCCGTTGTGGCGGAGCGCGTCCGCGATGCGCAGCTTCATCTCCGGGGTGGCCCGGGCGAAGACGATCTCCCCGGATTCGGCAAGGACAGTGTCCAACCGGTCGTCCGACATCGCGTCCACCGCCGTGCCGTCGATGACGCGGTCGGCCCCGAGCCCCACCCGCCGCGCGATCTCGGCCGCGGTCCGCCCGTTGTCGCCGGTGATGACGTGCACCGCGATACCGGCGGCGTGGACGGCTCGTACGGCGGCGGGGACCTCCGGCCGTGGGGGGTCGAGCAGACCGACCAGACCCACGAGCCTCAGGTCGCGCTCGACGTGCCCGGGGTCGGTGGGCGTGCCGGGATCCCAGCGGCGCGTGGCCACCGCGAGCACCCGTAGCCCCCGGCCGGCCAGTTCGTCGATCTGCGCGCGGACCCGCTGCGGCGTCGTATCCGCCGGCCACCGGGTGCAGCGGGGGAGCACCTCTTCGGGCGCGCCTTTGACGTGCACACGGGGTGTTCCGTCGACGGAGTCCACCGTCGACATCATCTTCCGCTCCGGGTCGAACGCGTTGAGCACCGAGCGCTCGGCGTCCCGTTGTGCCGGGGACAGGAGGTGGCCGCCGTCTGCCGCGTATTGCAGGAGTGCGAGTTCCATGGGGTCACCGCCGGGGTGGTCGCCCAGTTCCGCGGTAGCGCACCTGGCCACGATCTCGGCGGTCTCGCCCGGTGCGCCGGTGACCTCCGCGACCCGCATCGAGTTCATGGTGAGGGTGCCGGTCTTGTCGGTGCACACCACCGTGGTGGAGCCGAGGGCTTCGACCGCGGACAGGCGTTTGACCACGGCACCGCGCCGTGCCATGGATCGGACGCCGGCGGCCAGCGCGAGCGTGATAGTGGGCAACAGGCCTTCCGGGACGTTGGCGACCAGCAGGCCGATGGCGAACAGGAAAGCTGATCCCAGCGACAACCCGGCCAGCAGCCCGAGCGGCAGGAAGGCCGCGCCCGCGCCCACCGCGACCGCGGCGATCAGCCAGGCGACCCGGCGGACCTGATGCTCGAGCGGGCTCTCCTCGGGCCGGACGTGCTGGGACAGGGCAGCGATCCGGCCGAGTTCGGTGTGCACACCGGTGCCGTGCACGAGCGCACGGCCCGATCCACCCACACAGGCGGTGCCGGTGAAGACGAGCACGGGTGAATCCAGTGATCGATCGGCATTGTCGAGGGCACCGGCGCGACGGTCCAGGACCTCGGATTCGCCGGTGAGCGCTGACATGTCGACCTCGACACGGCCGTCGATCATCCGTGCGTCGGCGGGGATACGTTCGCCCTCTTCGAGGAGCAGGACATCGCCGCGTACCAGCTGTC
The DNA here is from genome assembly GCF_001613445.1 of Nocardia grenadensis NBRC 108939. Lineage (GTDB taxonomy): Bacteria > Actinomycetota > Actinomycetes > Mycobacteriales > Mycobacteriaceae > Nocardia > Nocardia grenadensis. The sequence goes on along the minus strand of NZ_BDCJ01000003.1, from coordinate 488,151 downwards.
CGGCCGGCACCTGGATCCGGTTTCCGTCGCGTACCGTCCATACCTGTGCGGGTAGGAACCGGCCCAGTGCCCGGACCGCGTGTTCGGCCTGGCTCTCCTGCCAGAAGGCGAGAACCGCGTTGAGCACGATGACCACCAGGATCGCGATACCGAGCGCGACCGCCCCGCTGCCGAGGGCGAGTGCCGCCGCCATCCACAGCAACAGGGCGAGCGGGTGACTGAACTGGCGGCCCAGCGCCACCCACCAGGGCTGCCCGCGCCGCTGCGGGAGCTCGTTGGGGCCGTACAGTTCGAGCCTGCGCGCGGCCTCCCGGGAAGTGAGTCCCTCGCGGCTCGTCCGCAGATCACGCATCAGAGCCGAGACGGGTTCGCGCGGGTCGACCACCGCCTCGGAGCGCACCTGCTCGGGCGGATGTGCGGATTCGGCAACGAAGGGCACGTCGGCGTGATCAGGTCGCGTGGGCGACGAGGACCGGGCAGTGGGCGCGCTGGACCACGATATTGCTCTTGGATCCCAGCAGCAGTCCGCGGAAACCACCGCGTCCGCGACTTCCGACAACGATCAGCTGCGCGGACTCCGACCACTGGATCAGGTGCAGATCCGGTCCGGCCAGATAGGTCCGGCGGGTCACCCGGACACCGGGATATTTCTCCATCCAGTCGGCCAGCCAGCTGCGGAGCCGGGCGTCGGCCGCCTCCGCGATCGGCGGGTCCTCGATCATGTCCGGCATCCCGGCGAACCAGTGAGCACGCAGATCGTGCCAGGTGTGGATCGCGATCAGGGGTGCACCGCGCGCGGCCGCCTCGGCGAAGGCGGCCGCCGCGGCGGCCTCGCTGCACCGGGAACCGTCCAGCCCGACGACTATCGGCCCGTGCCGGTGCGCGGGCCGGCCGGGCGTGGCGCAGCATGCGACGACTACGCGGCCGTGGCCGTGCGCGACCACGGACAGCAGGGTGGAACCGAGATGGGTGAGGGTCGATCCGTGGCCGGAGGCACCGAGGACGGTGAGGTCGGCGGTCGCCGAGAGGTCGATGAGCCGCCGGGCCGCACCTTTCTCGGAGAGTTCGGTCTCCACCGGCAGCGACGGGTCGATGCCGAGAGCCTGTTCGCGTGCGGCCGCGAGGATTTCGGCACCGCGGCGGCGGATGGTGTCGACCACGGGTGGTTTCACGGCGTCGTGGACTCTCCGGACGGCCCGAGCCGCGTGCAGGTTGTAGCCGTGCACGATTCGCAGCGTCCGGTGGCGTTGCGCGGCTGTCTCGCTCGCCCACCGCACCGCCGGCTCGGATGCCTCGGAACCGTCGACGCCGACCACGATCTGTCCGGGGCGCGTGGACGCGATATCTTCCACGGGTTCCTGTTGCCGCTGCGTTGCTGCTGTCCGGTTCATTGCCCGTCTCCGGGCGTACGGCCCGCGGAGGCGATCGTGATCCGGTCGTGGTGCGGCTGTAGCTCCGGTGGTGCCGTCACCCCCGCGGCCAGCAGGATGCGATGGGCCTGCTGGGCGGCGGCGCGCATCCGGGCGTCGTCGGCCTCGTCCGGCTCGACCGGAGAGCGTTCGAGACCGCGGGCGAGTACACCGACGGCTTCGCCCAGCGCGCGGACCGATGCGCTCAGGTCCGCGGCAGGCGCGTCGACCCGGTTCTGCTTCCGGCGCCCGGACCCGTCGGCGGACGTGGACGCCGCGCCCGACAGCAACCGGCACAGCGGTTCGGGCAGAACCCCGAAGACCCGGCCGAGCTGCCCTGGCGAGAATCTCCCGGCGAGCACTCCGGTCACCGCGCCGGCGATGTAACCGACCTCGCCGCGCTCGACCCCGGCCTCGCGGGCGAACCGGGCCGCGAAATCCTCCGCGTTGTGCGGTAGCGGTACCCGGCTCGGCACCCAGCCGCTGTAGTAGGTGCCGCGGAGCAGTTCGGGCAGCTGGGCGGCCAGATGTGCCGATCCGGCGACCCCGAGCTGATCACGAACCGTGTGTAACCAGGCCCGCAGAACTCGATACGCGCGGGGTTCGTCGGTCCCGAGGGAGGCCGCTACCGCGCGTATCCACTCGTGCGCTGTGCCCGCGGCCGCGGCCACGGGATCATGGGGATGAGACATCGGAGGTCCTCGCTTACGGTCTGGGTTACCGCGGCGTCTCCTCGATCCGCTCTCCGGGTTGCGGAAATTCGTCGCGGACGCTGTATTCGCCAGTCTCGCGCTCCGGAACACCTGCTGACAGAGCAGAAAGTCACCGGCGGGCGGGGCGGCCCGGGGCGTGGCCGTGGGCTCCGGGCGCGCGGCAGGGCCCGCCGCTTCCGCACGCACCGACGTGCCACGAGCCGGCGAGACGACCGCCGAGCACTAGCCGACGCCCGCGTCGCCGGTGGCGAAGGTGTCGGGGTGGACGGTCAGGAAATCGGTCACGGGTCTGCGTGGGGTGGGCTCCTGATCCGAGCGGTGGGGCGCGAGCCCGACGCGAAGCACCACCTGCGCCGTGCCGTGCCCACCGATCAGGGTCGATGCGATGCGCCGGGTGGTGGGGAGTTCGGTGATATGGGTCAGCGTGCAGGTCGCCAGGCCGGCCGCGGTGCATTCGAGCAGAATCTCCGACAGCGCCTCGCCGGTCCGCAGCCACGCGAGACCGGACTCGCCGGCGGTGGTGAGCACCCAGAGCTGTGCCCGGTCCTCCTGTTCGCCGCCGTGTGCGGCGCGCGCCGGAGTCGGGAACTTGCGCCCGACCGGTACCCGAGCGGCTTCCACCTCCGAGACCAGGGCCGTGGCCGGTACTCCTTCGGGAAGGTTCTCGTGACCGGCCCACCACTGGAGTTCACTGTGGTAGGGCATGTCGTAGTGCCGGAGCGCGGCCGAGTGTTCCGAGGCACGGCTCAGCCGGGCGGCCGCCTCCGCGTCGAGGACGTCCAGCTCGACCCCGTACTCGTGGGCCGAAAGCCGGGCCGCCTCGGCCCGGCCGGACAGATCGCCCGGATCCAAGAGGGAGAGGCGGTCGGTGCGGCGGCGTTCGATGACCTCGGGGAGGGTGCGCAGCGCGGCCGGTGCGTCCGGCCACGGTGCGAAGGTGAGGACGGCCAGGAGACCGGGGTCGCCGGGGTCGGGCATGCGTTCGACTCCGGTCCGCCACCCGGCCGCCGCGAAAGCGGCGCGGACATGGTGCAGCATGGTGCCGCAGCTGATCACGAGTTGGCGGCCACTGGGGTCGGCCGAGGTCAGCAGCCGTTCGTCGTCGCGGTAGAGGCGCAACCGGCCGTCGCGGTACACCCACCGCCAGGGCTGCGTATTGTGCACCGACGGCGCGCGTGCCGCTACGCGCATGGCCGCGAACAGGGTGGCGCGGTCGGGTGCGTAGGTGGCGCCGGGGACGTCGTTGTCGGTCATATCGCCAGTGTGGAGGTGTATCCCGGCGCCGGGCAGGGCCGGTCGACAGTACGTAGGACACACAATCCGGGGCCCGCGGCCCCTCCGGTTTCACGACATCGGACCCTGTCGGCGGTTGCCCCGGCTCCGGTTCCGAATGCCCGACCGGTGGCCGACGACGTGATCGGTCTCGGTACGGAATTAACGAGCTCCGTGGCCGACGGAATGATGAGCGTGGGCGCCGACGATATCGTGACCCGTCCGAGTTCTGTGGTGGCCTTCGGGGCGGGTGTGCGCGCAGACGAAGGGCCGGCGTGTCCTCACCAGGCCGGATGGCCCCGGGGCGGGTTCGGTGGACCCGCCGGGTCAGGGCAGCGGCGCGCTCCAGCACAGGACCGTGCCGCCGGTCGGTTTGCGGCCCACCGTGCAGTGTCCGCCGGCCCGCTCCGCGCGGACCCGCAGGTTGGCCAGCCCGCTACGCCGCCGGATTTCGGGCGACAGCCCGATACCGTCGTCCGCCACCTCGAGAGTCACCTCGTCGCCCACCCGCAACTCGACCGACAGGGTGGTGGCGCGGGCGTGCCTCACCACATTGCTGACCGCCTCACGCAGGACCGCCTCGATATCGTCGGACAGGGGCGGAGCGAGGACGGTGACGGGCCCGCTGAGCCGGATCGTGGTGCGCAGGTCGGTCTCGGCGGTCAGCTCGGTGACGATGTCGTGCAGGTGCCGGCGGTAGCCGGCCGATTCGGTGGTCGTGGTGCTGTGCAGATCGAAGATCGAGTGCCGGATCTCCTGCATGATCGATTGCAGATCATCGATGGTTTCGCCCAGTCGTGCCCGCACTTCGTCGCTGCGGGCGCGCTGCAGGGTGCCCTGGAGGCCGAGGCCCAGGGCGAAAAGGCGCTGGATGACGTGGTCGTGCAGGTCGCGGGCGATCCGGTCGCGGTCGGCGACCACATCCAGTTCCCGCATCCGGCGCTGTGCCTCCGCCAGCCGCAGGGCCAGGGCCGCCTGGTTGGCGATCACCGTCATCATGGCCCGGACGGCGGGATCGAAGGTATTGCCGTCGGGTGGTTGGACGGTGGCGAGAACCCCGATGATGGTGTCCTCGGCGCGCAGCGGGAGGACGAGGGCCGGGCCGAAATCTCCGGAAATTCCCGGTGATACGTCGGTGGCCAGCTGATCCACGGCGATCGTCTGCCCGTGCCGGAAGGCCTTACCCGATTGCGAACCGTGCAGTGGCAGCCGTCGTCCGCGTAATGCGTGGGTCTGCTCACCGGATACCGCGGCGATGGTCAGTTCCCGGACCTCATGGCCGGGGAGGTCGGGATCATCGGGCAGCGCCACGAAGGTGCACGCGGCGCCGGTGAGGGTGCGTGCCCGCTCGGTGACCAGATCGAGGATGTCCTGCGGTTCGCCGCCCGCGAGCAGTTCGGTGGCCACATCCCGGGTGGCCTCCAGCCAGTGCTGGCGCCGCCGGGACTGCTCGTAGAGGCGGGCGTTCTCGATGGCGATACCGGCCGCCGCCGCCAGGGCCTGCACTACGACCTCGTCGTCCTCGGTGAATTCCTTGGCCCCGATCTTCTCGGTGAGGTAGAGATTGCCGAACACCTCGTTGCGCACTTTGACCGGCACGCCGAGAAAACTGTGCATGGGCGGGTGGTGCGCCGGGAAACCGACCGACGCCGGATGCTCGGAGATATTGGTGAGGCGGATGGGTTCGGGATGCTGGATGAGCACCCCCAGTACCCCGTGGCCGCGGGGCAGATCGCCGATCCGGTGGCGGGTGGCATCGTCGATACCCTCGTAGACGAATTCGGCCAACTGGTCACTGGCCGAATCGGTGCCGCGGACACCGAGCGCGCCGTATCCGGCATCGACCAGCTCGATAGCGGTGTGCACGATCGACCGCAGCGTCTCGTCCAGATCGAGGCCCGCGGTGATGGACAGCATCGCCTCCATCAGCCGATCCATCCGGTCACGCACATCGACGATCTGGGCGATGCGTTCCTGCACCTCGTCCAGTAGTTCGTGCAGCCGCAGCTGGGACAGCGTTTCGGTCACCGGGGGCCGATCACTCGTCGCGGGCACCTGGCGTTCCATACGCAGTATTCTTCCACTGGCCCGGCGTCCGCCGCTACCGTCCGGCCTGGTCACGGTCTGTTCACGGGTCACCCGCGGTCGGGCGGGATGATCTTGGTCGCGAGCACCGCGGCCTGGGTCCGGCGTTCGACACCCAGTTTGGTGAGCAACCGCGAAACGTAGTTCTTGACGGTTTTCTCGGCCAGGAACATGCGCCCGGCGATCTGCCGGTTGGTGAGCCCCTCGCCTAGCAGTGCGAGCAGGGTGCGTTCCTGTTCGGTCAGTCCGGCGAGCGGACCCGTGGCGGTTTCGGCCTCGGCCCGGAATTTCGCCATCAGCGCGGCCGCCGCCCGGTTGTCCAGCAGAGACCTGCCGGCCGCCACCTCACGAATGGCGCGTACGAGCTCCAGGCTGGTGATGTCCTTGACGACGTAGCCGCTGGCGCCGGCCAGAATGGCGTCGAGCATGGCCTGGTCGTCGGTGAAGGAGGTGAGCATCAGACACCGGAGCTCCGTATTCGCCGAGAGCAGTTCCCGGCACAATTCGATGCCGTTGCCGTCCGGTAGACGGACGTCGAGGACGGCGACATCGGGCCGTAGCGCCGGGATCCGGGCCAGCGCCTGGGAGACGCCGGCCGCCTCACCGACGACCTCCAGGTCCGTTTCCGCCTCGATCAGGTCGGCGACCCCGCGCCGTACTATCTCGTGGTCGTCGACCAGGAACACCCTGACCATGGTCTCGCCTCTCTCGGGGATGAGTTGTTCTCAGCGTACGGAGTGACGAGACCCCGCGGCGGCGGCATGGGCCTCGCATTCGACGACGAACGGCTCTTGACCGGCCGGTCGTTCTGTGCAGCGCACTAGTCGTGCGCGTGTGCCACCGCTGTCAGTACGGCGATGAGCCGTTCCCCGAGTTGCTCGGCCGCCGGCCCCAGCGCCGGTTGCCCGCTGCATTCCACGAGCGACCTCGGGTCGGCCGTTTCGACGACAGTGCTCGAATCCGCCTGCCGCACGGTGATATCGCAGGGCAGCAGTGGGATGATCCGGCCGTTGGCCCGGACCGCGGAGGTGGCGAGGGCCGGGTCGAAGGCCCCGACGAGCAGGTGCTCGGCGGTGTCGGCGCGGGCCCGCGGACTCGTTTCGGCGGGAACCTGCAGTTCGTACAAGATCTCGAAGTCGCAGTCCCGCAGTGCTTCGCGGACCGCTCGCGCCACCACTGCGACGGACCTGGGAATCCGCACGCTCAACCAGGTGGAGGTAACCGGGACGCGTATCTCGGTGAGCAGGTCGGCAGGGGTGACGGCCTGGTCCGGCGCGATCCGATAGATCTCGGTGGGTGGCCCGGTGGCCTGGAGACCGGAGTACCGGAGCCAGTCGTCGAGCGCGCGGTAGGCGGCGCCGATATTCGCATAGTCGCCGTAGTGGCAGGTACGCGCGTAGCACCGGGGTTCGGTGCGGCGGAGAGTGAATTCGCCGTCCGCGGTGCCGGCGGCTTCGACCGGTAGGACCAAGTCGACCTCGGTGGCCGAGCCGGACCGGAAATCACCGTGGTAGGTGGTAGCGGGCGGACCGACCGGCAGCAGGCCCAGGGTTCGGACGAGGCGATAGAGGTCGGTCATGCCGTCCCGGATATCGTCACCCGCCCGGTCGCTCCGTACCGTCCGGCGGATGGTGAGAACGGTGTGCGGAGCCGATTCGTGAAGATCCACCCGATATGCCATGACGCGCCGATCCTTTCGCCGCCGTCGGCCGCCGCGGCGGCAAGCGTCGCCGTTCGATCGGGTGCGCGCACGCATGACCGAACTCGCCGTCCCGGCCGGCGCGGTACTCGCTTCTCCGTCTCGCTGCACGCGACGATGCGTCGACGATAAACGGGGCCGACCGGGTGTCCCCAGGGTCGCTCGGCTCCCGTGCCGGGGACATTGGGCCCCGGTCGAGGGCATGGGGTTTCCGTGATGCGGAGGCGGGGAAGTGGTGTTCGGATCCGCCGGTGTGCGCGCGGGCGCGGCGAGCCGGGAAGGTACTTGGTGAGCGGCGGCAGAGGGCATTCGACCCTGTCTCTTTCCTTGCCGTGGTGGTGATCTGGGGAGAGGCGCCGACAGAGGAAGCGGGGAAACGAGGTGATCGGTCCCGAACTGGCCCCGGGCCACGGCGGAGTTCCGCGGCGAACCGTGCCGCTGGAGCGCGCCGAAGCCCTGCGCCTGCTCGCCACCGCCCCCTTCGGGCGCCTCGTGTTCACCGCCGACGCGCTGCCCGCGGTGCGGCCGGTGAATCACCTCATCGGCGACGACGGGGAGGTGATCGTGCGGACCCAGCCGTTCGCCGGGCTGTCCGGGACGGCGCTCGGCCGTCCCGCCATCGTCGCCTATCACGCCGACGAGATCGACCCGGTGCGCCGGATCGGATGGTCGGTGCTGGTCACCGGGCCGGCACGGGTGATCACCGCCGGGGAACTCGCCGCGGAGTACGCGCGGCGGCTCGGCCCCTGGGACGATCCGGACAGCGGCGTCGTCATCGGTATCGAACCCACCCTGGTCACCGGGACGCGGTTGATCGCGGAGGTCGCGGTGTGAACCCGGTGACCATGCGGGCGTGGCGGGTGGACGCGCCCAGAAGTATCGACCGCAAACCGATCATCGCGCGACGGGAGCCGCTGCCACGACCGGGCCCGGGTGAACTGCTCGCCCGCGTCCTCGCGTGCGGTGTGTGCCGGACGGATCTGCATGTGGTGGAGGGCGACCTGCCCGTGCACCGCCCGCATGTCGTACCGGGCCACGAGGTCGTCGCGGAGGTCGTCGCCACCGCGGAACGGGGGGATTTCACGCCGGGGGATCGCGTCGGGATCCCGTGGCTGCGGCACACCTGCGGTGTGTGCGAATTCTGCCGGAAAGGTGCGGAGAACCTGTGCCCGGAGTCGCGGTACACCGGATGGGACGCCGACGGCGGGTACGCCGAATATGTCACGGTCCCCGCGGAGTTCGCATTGGCCTTGCCGGTCGGATACGCGGACCGGGAGTTGGCGCCTCTGTTGTGCGCGGGCATCATCGGCTACCGGGCCCTCACCCGTGCCCTCGTACCCGAAGGCGGAGTACTGGGAATCTACGGATTCGGCGGCAGCGCCCATCTGACGGCTCAGGTCGCCCTCGCCCGGGGCGCCCGCGTCCATGTCATGACCCGCGGCGCCGCATCCCGGCAACTCGCGCTCGGTCTGGGTGTGACGTCGGTACAGCACGCCGCGGATCCACCCCCGGAGCGCTTGGATTCGGCCATTCTGTTCGCCCCGGTGGGCGAGCTGGTACCGCCGGCGCTGGAAGCCCTCGGGCCGGGCGGGACCCTGGCGGTGGCGGGTATCCATCTCACCGATATTCCCCCGCTCGACTATCGGCGCCATCTGTTCCGTGAGCGGCAGGTTCGCAGCGTCACGTCCAATACGCGCACCGACGCCCGCGATTTTCTCGCCTTCGCGGCGCGTCATCGGCTGCGGGTGACGACCCATCCCTACCCACTGGAGCGGGCCGACCAGGCCCTCGCCGATCTCGCGCACGGCCGCTTCGACGGTGCCGCCGTGCTACTGCCCTGATATCGGGCGAAGAGTTCCGGTCCGCCGGCGCCCGGTGCGAAGGGGGCGCTCGACGCGAGGCCGGCCGGGTGTTCCCGACCGCGCCGCCGCGTCGATACGGATCCGCTCAGGCGCGGGGCCGGGCGATGATCAACGGTACGGAAACCCCGTGCAGCACCGCCTGGCTCGTCGAGCCCAGGCTCATCCCGGCGAAACCGCCGCCACCGTGACTGCCGACGACAACCAGTTGCGCGCCCTCGGCTTCGTGCAGCAATCTCCGTGCGGGCCGGTCCTCGACGACGACACGGGTCACCGGGACATCCGGGTACTGCTCGGTGTGCCCGGCCAGGCCCTCGGCCTGTAGCGTGCGGGCCTGCTCCTGCATCTCGGCACGCGACCGGTACCGGAAGAACTCCGACCAGGTGGTGACCGCGACCAGACCGGTGCCGCGCCGGGAGGCCTCGGCGAAGGCGATATCGACGGCCTCGGCGCTGCGTGGTGACCCGTCCACCCCGACCACCACCGGCGTGCCGGGGCGTTCGCCGTGTTCGGCGTAACTCTGTGGGACCACGGCGACCGGGCAGTGCGCATGCCGCGCCAGGGAGGTGCTCACCGAGCCGAGCAGCCCCCGCCCGATCGCGCTACGGCCGTAGGTGCCCACAACGACCAGGCGGGCGGTCCGGGATCTCTCGATCAGCGTGGGCGCCGGGTCGGGATCGACCACGAGCGTGGTGATCTCCAGTTCCCCGGCGATTTCGCGGGCGATCTTCGCGGCGGAGGCGCATACGGCCTCGCCGTCGGCCCGCAGCGCTTGATTGTCGAAGGCGACGACCCCGAGCCCGGGCCCGAAATCCAGTGGCGCCCCGACGGCGTACATCAGGTGCAGCGGATCGCCGTGTCCGGCCGCTGTCCGGGTCGCCCACTGGACGGCGGCGAACGACGCGGCCGAGCCGTCGACACCGACGACCACGGGCTCTCGGGTATGTGTGCTCACGGTGGGCTCACCCTTTCGCTCATCGGCATCGGAATCCGGGCCCGCCTACCGGCCACGGTTCTCCGCCGCTCCGGTTCCTCCGGATACAGCGAGATTAAAGCGCGGACCACGCCGACGATGGGGGCGTTGGTCCCGGTCGGAAGAGACCAAAGTCGATTCCCGGCCGCGATATTCGGCGCCGGTCCGGCCGACCCGGGCCCTGCTCCTCCGGGACGGGGGACCTTCGGCACTCTCGCGAGGCTGCCGGGGTCGGTCAGTATGCAGGAATGGGGTCGCGGCGACCCGGTGATATGCGCGGGGCAGCGGAGGTGTCGGCATGCGCGAGCAGAAGCCCGATGAGAACACTGTGCGTGCGGTGCTGGAGCGCGCCTGTCGCGCGCCGTCCCTGCACAACAGTCAACCCTGGCGGTGGCGCTGGGACGGCAGCACACTGGAGCTCTTCGTCGACGCCGAACGGCTACTGCCCGGTACCGACCCCTTGAACCGTCAGGGCATCCTCGCCTGTGGTGCGGTGCTCGACCATATCCTCGTCGCATGGGCGGCCGCCGGCTGGAATGCGCGCGTCACCCGGTTCCCGGAACCTCCGGTGCGGGCGAATCTGGCCGCGCTGTCGTTCGCGGGGCGGCGCGAGCCGTTCGAGATCGATGTGCTGTCCGCCGCGGCGATCGAGAGCCGATACACCGACCGAGCGCCCATGGCCGCCCCCGGCGGCTGGGCCGAACTCGAGCCGGTGCTGCAGAGTTTGTGCCGGCACCGCGATACCGCACTGCATGTGGTGGACCCGCGTCTGCGAGCCGAGCTGGACGGGCTTTCCCGGACCACCACGAAGTTGCGCCGGCACGATCCCCGATACCAATCGGAACTGCTGTGGTGGGCCGGGGCCGGCAGCCACGGCGGTGCCGGGATCCCGGCCGGTCGGCTGCCCTCGCCGGACCTGGCGGCCCAGGTGCCGGTCAACCGCAGTTTCCCGGTGGGTGCACTGGGTGCGGCCGACGAGGACGTCCCCCCGGACGATGCGATGATCGTCGTACTGTCCAGCCGCGACGATACGGTCGAGTCGCTGCTGTGGTGCGGAGAGGCGCTGTCGGCGGTACTGCTGGAGTGCACCGTCGAGAACCTGTCGACCTGCGTTCTCACCCATGTCACCGAGCTCGCCTCGGCCCGCGAGAGGGTCACCGAACTGGCCGGGCCACGGTTCCCGCAGCTGCTCGTCCGGTTGGGACGCGCGCTGGCGCCGCCACCGCCGCGTACCCCGCGGCGTGCTACCGACGAGGTGCTCGAGGTCGTCGATATCTCCGCGGCGGGGTGAGCCGTCACGACGCTCGCGGTCGCGGCCGGGCAGGCCCGGTGAGAGGCGGCATCCGGGGCCGAGAGTTTCTGTCGGCCGAAGAAGCGGACCTTCGCCCCTGTCGGGCCGGGCGCCGGGCCGGTCACACTGGATTCGTGGCTCACAGTGCGGCCGCGCCGCGGATCGATACGCGCCGTCACGACGCGGTGATCTTCGATATGGACGGGGTGGTGACCGACAGCGCCTCGATACACGCCGCGGTGTGGACCGAGCTGTTCGACGCCTTCCTCGCCGCACGGCCGGCCGCCCCCGGACAGGACCGGTCACCGTTCACCGAGGTCGACTATCTGAAGTACGTGGACGGTAAGCCTCGCTATCGCGGTGTGGCCGATTTCCTCGCCTCCCGCAATATCCGGCTGCCCTGGGGTGGTCCGGCCGATCCCGAATCGGCCGAGACCGTATGCGGTGTCGGTAACCGCAAGGACCAGCTGTTCCGCGAGCGTGTCGCGCGCGACGGTGTCGTGGCGTTCGATTCCACCGTGGCGCTGGTTCGCCGCCTCCGCTCCGAAGGCATCCGGACCGCCGTGTTCACCGCCAGTCGCAATTGCGAGCAGGTGCTCGCCGCGGCCGGTCTCGCCCACCTCTTCGAGGTCCGGGTCGACGGGGTGGACGCGGAAGAACTCGGCCTGCCGGGGAAGCCGGATCCGGCCGTGCTACGCGAAACCGCGGCGCGTCTGCACTGTGCGCCGAGCCGGGTCGTCGTGGTGGAGGACGCCGAAGCCGGGGTGGCGGCGGGCCGCAACGGGGGTTTCGGACTGGTGGTGGGTATCGACCGGGCAGGTGACGGGGACAGGCTGCTGGCCGCGGGCGCCGATACGGTGGTCGACGACGCCGCCCGGATCGGTGTGCGCGGCGGGTTCCGGCGGGTCGGTGAGGTCCCCGATGCTTTCGAGTACTGGCCGCGGTTCGCGGATCTGCTGGAGACCGAGAAGCCCGCTGTGCTACTGGATTTCGACGGGACCCTGGCCGAGATCGTCACCGACCCGGCCGCCGCCGAGATGGTGGAGGGCGTGGCCGCGACCCTCGCGGATCTGGCCGCGCGGTGCCCGGTTGCGGTGCTCAGCGGTCGTGGGCTCGACGATTTGCGGGCGCGGATGCCGGTTCCCGGCATCTGGCTCGCGGGCAGCCACGGTGTCGAACTGATGGCACCGGACGGCAGCGGTCATCTGCCCGGCGCACTACCGGGCGCGGAGGCCGACCTCGCCGGTGCCGCCGCGGATCTGCGGGTGCGACTCGGCGATATCGCCGGGATCACTGTCGAGCACAAACGGTTCGCCGTGGCCGTGCACTTCCGGGCGGCGACGGAGGCGGACGTGGCCGAAGTGATCACCCTCGTCGGCGCGACCGGGCGCGCTCGCGGTCTGCGGGTGACCTCCGGACGCAAGGTGATCGAGTTGCGGCCGGATGTGGACTGGGACAAAGGTGACGCACTGCGCTGGATCCTGGACCGGATCGACGGACCGGTTGTCCCGCTGTACCTCGGTGACGATATGACCGATGAGGACGCCTTCGACGTCGTCGGGCCGGACGGGGTCGCCGTCGTGGTGCGGGCCGCGGAGAACACCGGCCGATACACCGCCGCCCACTTCTCGGTGGACGGCCCCCGCCGGGTCGCGGATCTGCTCGCCCGGTGCGTGCGGTTGCTCGGCACCGGCCCGGCCGCGGCGGAAGCGGAGACGTGGTCGTTCGCCTATAACGGCTACGACCCGGAACAGGAAAAGCTCCGCGAGGCGCTCTGCACCGTCGGCAACGGCTATTTCGCTGTGCGCGGAGCCGCACCGGAGAGCCGGGCGGGACCGTGTCACTACCCCGGCACCTACGTGGCCGGGATCTACAACCGGCTCTGGGACCGGGTGAACGACCGGACCGTCGACAACGAAAGCATGGTCAACCTGCCGAACTGGCTGCCGGTGACATTCCGGGTCGCCGACGGTGACTGGTTCGATCTCGACACCGCCGAACTGCTGGACTATCGGCAGCGTCTGGACCTGCGGCGCGCCGAACTGATCCGGTGGTTCCGGTTCCGGGACGGCGCGGGCCGGATCACCAGGGTCGAGCAGCGGCGATTCGCGGCGATGCACCGTCCGCATCTGGGAGCCCTCGTCACGACTGTGACGGCCGAGAACTGGTCTGGCACGCTCCAGCTGCGCTCGATGATCGACGGGGCGGTGAGTAACAGCCTGGTCGAACGCTACCGGGCCCTGTCCGGAGTACATCTGGACGAGGTGCAGACCGCCCGGTTGTCCGAGGCGGCCGTACTTCTCGCGGCGCGCACCGGCGACTCGGAGATCCCGCTGGCCGTGGCGATCCGCGACCTGCTGCGTGGGGGGACCGCGCGCGCCGTGGAAGTGCGGGAAAGCAGCCGTATCGGTCACGAGTTCGGCGTCGAGATCGGAGAAGGCGACTCGGTAACGCTCGAGAAGACAGCAGCGGTGTGCACGGGCCGGGACCGCGCCTCGTCCGGTCCCGCGGACCAGGCCGGACGGTTGCTGGCGGCGGCGCCGGATTACGCGGCACTCTTCGCCGGACACACCCGGGCCTGGGAGCGGATCTGGGGCAGGATGCGAATAGATCTCGACGGCGACGCGGGGTCGGTGCGCGTGCTGCGGCTGCACCTGCTGCATCTGATCCAGACCCTGTCGCCGAATACCGTGGAACTGGATGTGGGCGTGCCGGCCCGGGGGCTGCACGGTGAGGCCTACCGTGGTCACGTCTTCTGGGACGAACTGTTCGTTTTTCCGGTGCTGAACCCGCGTATCCCGGCGCTGACGCGCTCGCTGCTGCGTTACCGCCACCGGCGGCTGCCCGAGGCCCGCCGCGCGGCCGCGGCGGCCGGCGTGCCGGGTGCGATGTTCCCCTGGCAGTCGGGTGGCGACGGACGTGAGGAGAGCCAGCAACTGCACCTGAACCCGCTCTCGGGCCGATGGAATCCGGATCCGAGCCGACGGGCGCACCATGTCGGCGCCGCCGTCGCCTACACGGTGTGGCAGTACTACCAGGCCACCGGCGATCTCGAATTCCTTGCCGACCACGGCGCCGAGTTGCTCGTCGAGATCGCCCGGTTCTGGTCCGGGCTGGCCGATTACGATCCCCGGCGGGGGCGGTATGTGCTCTGCGGTGTCATCGGTCCCGACGAATTCCACACAGGCTATCCGCACGCTCCGCTGGCGGGCGTCGACAACAACGCCTACACCAACGTCATGGCCGCCTGGACCATCACCTGTGCGCTCGAAGCACTCGATACGCTCGCCCCGCGGGCCCGCGCCGAACTACTGGAGCGGCTCGGGGTCGGTGCGGCGGAGCCGGCCCGGTGGCGTGAGGTCGCCCATCGGATGTACGTGCCTTTCCACGATGGCGTGATCAGCCAGTTCGACGGCTACGAGCGGCTGCGGGAACTGGACTGGGAGCACTATCGGCGCCGCTACGGCAATATCCAGCGGCTGGACCGGATACTGGAGGCCGAGGGCGACGATGTCGGCCGCTATCGCGCGGGCAAACAGGCCGATGTGCTCATGCTCTTCTACCTGTTCTCCGCCGACGAACTCCGCGAACTGTTCACGCGCGCGGGCTACGAGCTGCCGGGGGAGATGATCCCGCGGACGATCGACTACTACACGGCGCGGACCTCGCACGGTTCCACATTGAGCGCCCTGGTGCATTCGTGGGTTCTCGCCCGGGCCCACCGCGACCGTGCCATGGAGTTCTTCGAGCAGGTGGTCCGTTCGGATGTTGCCGATATCCAGGGCGGGACCACCGGCGAAGGTATCCATCTGGCCGCGATGGCGGGCAGCGTCGATCTGCTGCAGCGCTGTTTCACCGGTCTGGAGATACGGCGCGACCAGCTCATCTTCTGTCCCTACTGGCCGAAAACCATGGGCACTCTGTCTTTTCCGATGATGTATCGGGGTCACCGGCTGATCGTGCGCGTCGACGGCCGCCGCGTCGAGATCGGGTCGGAGCCGGGGAACGCGCCGCCGATCGAGGTGGTCTGCCGTGATCGGCCGGTGTGGCTCGAGCCCGGGGAGACGGTCCGGCTGATCGATCGTCCGCCCACCGGGGCACCGTATCCGGAGCCCGGACACGGTTCGGCGTCAGCCCGTCCTCAGGAGCCCGGCGCCGGGTAGTGCCTCGACGAGAAGTGATGTGCCACGACGTCCTCTTGCGCACGCAGTTCCGCGCTTGTGACCACTCGCGAGTCCGGTCCCGGGAAGGTCAGGGCGCGATTGCCGGTGTCTGTCCAGTGCACCAGATAGGGTGGGCCGCCGTCGGCGCCGTGTATCTCCTCGATCAGACCGCGCCGCACCGTCCTCCCGACCGCGTGTCCTTCCACGATCAGCCAATCCCCGGGTGTGGCCCGCATGAATCGACGACCTCCTCGCGCTGGATCCGATCGGTGATACGGCAGCGTCGACGGACCGGCCGCTGCGCGCGACCCGCCGGGCCGCCGTCGACCTACCGAATCGCTTTCAGCTTCCGCCCGGCACGGAATGGCCGGGAGGCCCGATCGTCATCGACCGAGGGGCATTAGGTCCTCCGCCGAAGGTGAGGGGTCGTGATCGGAGCGGTCGCGGGCCTACCTGTCGAGACCGGCTCCCACATCCCTCACATCCGGGCCGGGGCGATCCGCGCCCGCCGGATCCGTCCCGGCCGCGACACTGCGGACTCGGACCCGCCGGACCAGCTCGTCGACGGTTGTGGGTTCGAAAACATCGGTGCCCGGCAGCGACACCGTGGCGGCCGCCGCCGCGACACCGAACTGACAGGCGCGCAGGCAACCATCGCCGCGCAGGGTGCGATAGGTGAGGGCGGCCACGAGACTGTCGCCGGCGCAGGCGTCGCTGCGTGCCCGGCCGGGCAGCGGTGGCGCGGAGATCTCGTGATCGACGCCGGGTTCGGAATACACGGCCCCGAGCGCGCCCACGGTGGTCACGGCGTGCCGCGTCGCGCCGGATTCGAGCAGCTGGTGGTTCGCCCGCCGGGCGTCGTCGAAGGAGAGGATGGGCGAGCCGATCAGCCCGGCGGCCTCCTTGCGGTCCAGCCGGATGAGGAATACGTCCTCGCCGGGTAACCGGCGCAGCTGCCCGCCCGTCACATCGATGAGTACCGGGATCCGGCCCGGGCGGGCCTGGCGGACCACGGTCGCCGTGAAATCGTCGGGGATCCCCGGTGGGACACTGCCGGTGACGACGAGCGCGGCGCTGCCGGGTAGTCCGGCCCGGACCGCCGCGAGCACACCGGCCGTTTCCTGCTCCGTGATCGTCGCACCCGGCGCAACGATGTGGTAGCTGCGCCCCGTCCCGTTCTCCGTGACGACGAAGGCTTCCCGTGTTCCGCCCCCGACCGGTACCCGAAGCCTGTCCATACCCTCGTCCGCGAGTAGATGGTCCAGCCGCAGCCCGGTATCGCCGCCGGAAAGGTACAGGGCGGTGGCCGTACCCCCGAGCCGCCGGATACAGCGCGCCACATTGATACCGCCGCCGCCCGCGCGGACAGAGCGGACCCGTGCCCGGTTCTTGCCCTCCGCGATCAGCTCGTCCACTTCCAGGCAGATATCGACGGTCGGGTTCAGCGTCACCGTGAGGACCCGTACCGCTCCGTCCGGTGCGCGGCTCACGGCCGGCTCCGGTGGCGCCCGCTGTCATGCCACCGATGCAACGCCTCGGCCGCGACGAGTGCCGGCGGTCGCCGGGTGTCGAGCACGACGGCCTCGGGCCAGGGTGCGGCGGTCGCCGAAATAGCGTGCGCTATCGGTGGGGTGGCGTCGGATTCGCCACGGGGCCGGGCCCGCAGCCGGTGGTCGGCGATGTCGCGGGGACATTCACACCGTAGCTGCACCGGCTCGGCGCCGAGCGCGATGGCGAGTTCGCGTGCACTGCGGCGCTCGTCGGCGGCGGGCCAGCCGGCGTCCAATACGACCGGTACTCCCGTCTGCAACAGCGGGCGGGCGCGCGCCAGCAATTCGGTGTACACCCGGTGTCTGCTCTCCGGTGCGTACGCGCCGGCGTCGTAGGCACCGGCCGCACCGGCTATCTCACCCGCGCGTATCAGTTCCCGGCGGATCGAATCGCTCGAGAGCAGCTGTGAACCGGTGGCTTTCGCGAGCTGTCCGGCGACGGTGGTCTTGCCCGTGCCGGGGAGCCCACCGACCAGCGCGAGCCGGATCGCGCCGTACTCCAGGTGCTGTTCGACCAGCGTCAGGTGCCGCCCGGCACGGTCCCGTGCGGTGCTGTCGCCCTGGCCGTAGCGGATCACATCGACCTTCGCCCGCACCGCCGCGCGATAGGCCCGATAGTGATGGTCCAGCGATGACGGCGCCCGGTCGCCGCCGAGGTGCCGGTAGTCGGTGAGCAGACGGGCCGCATCCCCGGGGTGGCCGAGAAATTCGAGATCCATCGCCAGAAAGGCGATATCGTCCAGGCGGTCGATATGGCGGAGTTCATCGTCGAAATCCAGGCAGTCCAGGATCCGGAACCCGTCGGGCAGGTCGAAGATGTCCTCGGCGAGCAGGTCGCCGTGCCCGTCCACCAGCCATCCGCCCGCGATCCGCTGGGCGAACAGTCGATCCCGGCCGCGAACGTAGTCCAGTGCGCGTTCCTCGATCGCGGCGAGGCGGGCGGGATCGATGACCGCGGGGGACTGTTCGTGCAGTGGGTCGAGGACGCTTCGCCAGCGATCGCGCAACGCCGCGCCCGTCCCGGCACGATCGATATCCGGGCCCCGCCGGGCACCCTCGTGGAAATCCACGAGAGTGGCGACCAGCGCGCGCAGATCGTGCACCGGACGGCCGGGATCGGCGAGCAGAGTGGACAACCGGCGGCTCTCGGGCATCCGGCGCATGACCAGCACCGGTTCGTCCGCGCCGCCGATCGGATCGGTGAGATATGCGAGACCGAGGTAGACATCCGGCGCGAGCCGCCGGTTGAGTTCGAGCTCGCGCCGGCATGCCCGTTCCCGGTCCTGCGGCGTGGCGAAGTCCAGGAAATCGGTGGTGATCGGCTTCTTCACCTTGTACGCGCGGTCGCCGAACAGGACGACCACACCGGTGTGCGTTTCCCGTAGTACTGCCGCCTCGGTGCGGGTCACCGGCGGGACCGGCTCGGCGGAACCGGGCGGTGAGAGGGTCATCGGGGCGCCGCCGCGGACCGGGCGTGGTCGAGCAGCAGACGGCGTTCGGCGGCGGCTACCGCGCGGCGGGCCGCCGCAACGGCGTCGGGTGTCACCGAGACCGAGGTGATCCCCATCCGCACCAGGTGCTCGGTGAACTCGGGACGATTCGACGGCGCCTGGCCGCACAGCGACGAGGTGATGCCCGCTCCGCGGGCGGTCGTGACGATCTGCGCGATGGCGTCGAGTACGGCCGGATCGGATTCGTCGAACAGCTCGCTGCACTGTTCGGAGTCCCGGTCGACGCCCAGCATGAGCTGCGTCAGATCGTTGCTGCCGATGGAGACACCGTCGATACCCAGTCCGGCGTATTCCGACAGCCAGTACATCACCGACGGCACTTCGGCCATCACCCAGCGATGCAGGTGGCGCTGGCTCCCGAGCGGACTCGAATCGATGAGTTCCAGGCAGGATTCGAGTTCCCAGCGGGTCCGGACGAACGGGATCATCAGGTGCAGGTTCGGCGACTGCTCGCGCACCCGCGCCAGCGCGGACAGCTCGAGCCGGAACACCTCGGGATCGCGGACATAGCGGTAGCAGCCGCGGTAGCCGATCATCGGATTGTTCTCGGTGGGTTCGTAGCGGTCGCCCCCGGCCAGCCCGCGGAACTCGTTGCTGCGGAAATCGCTGGCCCGGTACACCACCGGCCGGGGCCGGAAAGCGGTCGCTATGCGGTGCAGTGATTCCGACATGCGGGCCACGAACCGCTCCTGCTCGCCGTGGGCGATCAGATCACGTGGGTGCCGGTTGTCCAGGGCCCGGGTCAGCAGCGTCTCCGCGCGCAGTAGTCCGACGCCGTCGACATCGGTCGCGGCGATGTGTTCGGTGGTTTCGGGCAGGGCGAGGTTGACATACACCCGGGTGGCGGTCGGCTCCGCTGCCCCGGTCGCCGCGCCGTCCGGGGCGCGGTCCGTGGTTCGCGCGCCGCCACGCGCGGCTCCGGCACGGATCTCGCCGGAGGCACCGTCGACCGTGACCACCGCGTGATCGGTGAGCGTGGTGGTGGCGGTGCGCGCGCCGACGACACAGGGTATGCCGAGTTCCCGCGCGACAATGGCGGCGTGGCAGGTCATACCGCCGCTGTCGGTGACCACCGCGGCGGCTCGGCTCAAGGTGGGCAGCCAATCCGGGTTCGTCATCGGGGCGACCAGAATCTCGCCGTCGCGCAGGGTATCGCCCCGGGCGGGAGAATCGAGGACCCGGACCGCTCCGGTGGCCGAGCCGGGAGCCGCCGCGAGCCCACGGACGAGGATTCCGGAATCCTCCCGTGTATCGGCGGTACCGCCGGAGCGCCGCCCGGGCAGGGTCGTGATCGGCCGGGCCTGCACCAGCCACAACCGCTCGGTGTCGAAAACCCACTCCACATCCTGTGGTGTGCCGTGGTGATGCTCCTGCACGGCCAGCGCCATTCGTGCGACAGCCACGGCCTCGGATTCGCGCAGGACCGGTGCGGCGGTGTCGGCCGCGGACAGCGCGACCCGCCGGTCACCGTCGGCGCCGGCCACCACGGCGTACTCCTGGTGGCCCCCGCGAGTACTCAGCAGCGTCGGCCCGGCGGCGTCGAGCAGGTAGGTATCGGGTTCGGTGGCGCCGGATACCACCACTTCCCCTTGGCCGCGGGCGGCCTCCACCACGACGCGGTCCTCGCGTCCGGTGGCCGGGTCGGCGGTGAACGCGACTCCGGATACCCGCGCGGTCACCATTTCCTGCACCACCACAGCCATTTGCGGACGGTCGGTGATCCCGCGCCGCGCCCGGTAGGCCAGCACGCGCGGGGTGAAAAGGGAGGCCCAGCATTCGATCACCGCGTCCAGCAGCTTCTGTTCACCGCGCACATTGGTCAGGGTCGCGTTCATCCCCGCGAAGGAAGCGGTCGCACTGTCCTCCCCGACCGCGGAAGAACGCACCGCGACCGGGATATCCGTGCCGAGTGCCCGATACTCCGAGCCGATGACCTCGCGTACCGAGGGCTCGAGAACGGTGTCGTGGATCAGCTCGCGCATTGCGCGGCACCGTGTCGCCAGTTCGGGCCCGTCGGTGACCCCGTCGAGCGCTGCGGAGTGCAGGCGGTCCAGTTCGGCACCGTGGTGGCCGTGGGTGATCACATGTTCATAGCAGGCCCGCAGGATGACGAAACCGGGCGGAACCGGAAGCCGCGCCGCCACGAGTTCGCCGAGATTGGCGCCCTTGCCGCCCGCCTCCGCTACATCGCCGATGCCGAGCTGATCGAATGGTGCGACATATCGGCCCATTGTTGCTCCTCCGGAGGTGCGCAGCGATGTCTCAGGGATGAATCACGGTCACGTGGGCGCGGGGCAGGCCGAGCGAGTCGCCGAGGGCCGTGGACCAGGCGATGATCGCGGGCCAGTCGCGCAGATCGCCGTAGCGTCCGCCTCCCATGAGCCGGTAGAGGACACGTGCCTTGAACGACACACCCGTGCGTTCGTAGTGCCCGGCGAACGCACGGTAGTCCCGGGCGGCGACCTCCTTACACAGCGTGGTGATCTTCGGCGGGGTCATCCGGCCCAGTCGACGGCCGAGGGGGCCGCGCAGGGCCGGGCCGAGGCCCACTCCGAACAGCCGGAGATCTGTGGTGGCGAGCTGGTCGCGGTGGTGACGTAGATAGTCGGCGGCCGCCGGCAGGAAGTCCATGTCGTGGATCGCGCTGCCCAGGATCACGGTATCGAACCGGGACGGGTCGGGCGCATGGTCGATATCGTGCAGTTCGACTTCGGCGCTGCGCTCCTCGAGATCGGCCGCGATGTACTCGGCGATATCACGGGTGGACCCCTCTTCGGTGGCATAGAGGACTGCGATACGCGGGCGCTTCGATGTCATGTTCTCAGGGTCCAACGAGTCGCGGTACGGGAGGAGGGTCCTGATACCCCCGCCGCCGGGACCATGGACCCGAGCGGGGGCGGCGGGCCGGCGCCGGGCCTTCGGCACGAGCCTGCGGAGGTACTGCCGGAGGACACTTCGACAGGTGACTTTCGCCTGTCTCGGCGCGCCCGGGTGGCCGCGAAGCTGAGAGGCGAACATCTGCCCGCAATCACCCTGGGGGCCGAGGCGTGTAGGCGCGGCTTTCTCCGGGCCGACGGTACGGACCCGATTCGAGAGCGAGGACCTGTTATGACCGGGATCCACCCCGACGCCGAGGCCGTTCGCGCCGCCCTCGCGCTGGCCGTCCGCGCGCCGTCGGTGCACAATACGCAACCCTGGCAGTGGCGGGTGGGTGACCGGACAGTGCACTTGTATGCCGACGAGAGCCGACGGTTGGCCTGCGCGGATCCGGACGGGCGTGACGAGATCCTCAGTTGCGGGGCCGCGCTGCACCATTTCCGGGTCGCGGCGAGATCTCTGGGGTGGCGGACTATCGTGCACCGCATCCCGAACCCCGCGGAGCCGGCGCATCTGGCCGCGATCGAATTCGCCCGCCTGACGCCGACCGCGGAGGACGAGGAACTGGCCCGTGCGATCAACCGCAGGCATACCGATCGCCGACGGGTTTCGGCGTGGGAGACTCCGCCCGCCGATCTGGCCACGCTACTGGCCGCGGGTACCGAGGAGGGCGCCGAGGTGCGGGAGATCACCGCCGGCCCGGGGCGCTCCACCCTGATGTCGGCGTTCACCCGGGCGGCCGGACAGCATCGCCGCGACCCGTCGTACCGGGCGGAGCTGTCGATGTGGAGCGGGCGGCACGCGTCGGCCGACGGCGTACCCGCGCGCAATGCGGTACCGGTCGCGGACGACGACCCGTTCACCCGGGAATTCGCGGAAGCCACCCTCAGCGAATCCGGGGTGCAGGAGATGACCCAGGGCGGCAGTCTCCTCCTGATCCACACCCCTGCCGACGATCGTCTGTCCCGCCTGCGGGCAGGTGAAGCCGGGAGCGCTGTACTGCTCGCGGCGACCGTGCTCGGCATGGCGACGTGCCCCATGAGCGAGGCCCTGGAACTGCCGGATACCCGGGCGGCGGTGCAGGGCGAGGTACTCGACGGTATCGGGTTCCCGCAACTGATCATTCGCGTCGGCTGGGCGGAAGTCGCCGCCGGCGCGGTGCCCGTCTCGCCCCGCCGCCCGCTCGCGGAAGTCGTCGGCCGGCTGCGGTAACACCTTTCGTCGGCGGCCGGGGGTGACCCGGGCCGACCGGCTCGAGCACGGAGCGATCTATGAGCGAGACGACCGTCCGGCCACCCACGACGCCGATCACGACAGCGGTCGATGGTTCCGCGTCGTCGTTTCGTGCCGCCGCGTGGGCCGGGCTGGAGGCAAGCCTGTGTGGACGGGGCGTGCACCTGATCGTCTCGTGTGCTCTTCCGCCGCGTTCGGCTCCCAGCCCGGAGGTGGACGAGCCCGAAGCCGAGTGGTTGCGTGCCGACGCGGAGTGGGTGTTGGACGAAGCCGTGCGGATCACCCGCGCCACTACGGGCGGTGTCACGGTAGCGGTCACCACCGAGGTGACCTTCGATGCCATCGCCTCGGTGCTGCTCGAGAGGTCTCCGTGGATCCCGCTGCTGGTGGTCGGCCGGCGCGGCCGCGGCGGCATCAGCCGTACTGTGATCGGCTCGCTCAGTTCCGCTGTGGCGGCCCACGCCGACTGCCCGGTCGCGGTGGTGTCCGGGCAATCGGGGACCGACCCGGTATCGCGCAGCCGTCCGGTGGCAGTGGGTGTGGACGGCAGCGCACACAGCGTCGCGGCGCTCGACACCGCGTTCGCCGAGGCCGCCCGGCGCGACGTGGGATTGGTGGCGGTGCACTGCTGGAGCGATACCAGTGGCATCCGGCTCCCCGGACGCTCGGGCCCGCCGGACCAAACACTGCTCGACGAGCAGCTGGCGGCTCATTCCGACCGGTATCCGGCGGTGCCGGTGCACCGGATCGTCCGCACGGACGCACCGGCACGGTCACTGGTCGGCGAATCCGAATGGGCCCAGCTACTCGTAGTGGGACGACACGGTCGCGGCGGCGCCGCGGGAACCGTATTGGGGGCGGTCACCGTCGCGCTGCTGTACGCGGCCGAATGCCCGTTGCTCATCGTGCATCGGTGAGCGGGCATCGGCCGAACCGGAGCATCCCCGACTGCCCGGCGGCCGGCTACGAGGCCCTCGCGTAGAACCGGGCGGGCATTGCGCCCATCGACTCGAGGACCTTCTTCTCTGCCCGGACGCTGTTCCGCGGCGGGATGCTCGGTACTGACCCGTGGACTCGGAAAAGGGGTTCACGGACCGACGAAGTGACGTCCGGGCAGTGGGGGCGGGCCGCGAAGGAGGAAACGTATGGCGCATACCGCCTCCGGTCTGCCGCACGCCGCCCCGGTGGTGCTCGCGGCGGTGGATGGATCGCTCAATTCGTACCGCGCGACCGCCGGGGCCGCGGACGAGGCGGTTCTGCAGGGCTGCGGTCTGCAACTGATCAACTCGTGGACACTGCCGGTCGGCTCCGGCCCCGAAGTGGCCCTGACCGGGTCCTCGATCGTTATCGTCCCGTCCCGGGAACCGTGGTTCGCACGGAGGACGATATGACTTCTACCAGCCGGCATCCTGCCGCTGCGTCCGTGCACTGGGCGCCGATCGAGAAGACTCCGGCCGAACGGTCGGCGGCGAACCTGACCGATTACGACCATGCACGCCGGACATTCGACTGGCGAACAGCGCGGGCGGAACTGATGGGTATGCCCGGAGGCGGTGTGAACATCGCCGTCGAGGCAGTCGATCGCCATCTCGGCACACCGCTCGCGGACGGGGTAGCGCTGCGCTGGCACTCCGCGGCAGGCACGCGCATACAGCTGACGTACACGGAGTTGGCGCTGCTCAGCAATCGTTTCGCCAATGCGGTTCGGGCTCTGGGAGTTTGCCCGGGGGAGCATGTGGCACTGCTGCTGGGACGCACACCGGAGTTGTACGTGGCGGCGCTGGGGGCCTGGAAGGTCGGTTGCGTAGTGGTATCCCTGTTCTCGGCGTTCGGGCCGGAGCCGGTGCGGCAACGGCTGGAGATCTGCGGCGCGACCACCCTGGTCACCACGGCGTCGCTGTACCGTCGCCGAGTCGCTCCGGTGCGCAGCGTGCTGCCGTGCCTGCGGCATGTGCTCATCGCTGATGAACCCCCGCAGAGCGAACCGGCCGACGACGCCATCAGCATGCCGGTGGCCGTCGCCGCCGCGGAGGAGCGGTTCCCCTCGGTGCGCACCCGAGCCGACGACCCGGCGCTGCTGCATTTCACCAGCGGAACCACCGGTAAACCGAAGGGGGCGGTCCATGTGCACGAAGCCGTTCTCGCCCATCGGATCACCGCTCGCAGCGCACTCGACCTACGTCCCGGTGACAGCTACTGGTGCACCGCCGACCCCGGCTGGGTCACCGGTATGTCCTATGGGGTGATCGCGCCGTTGAGCCTGGGCACGTCGGTCGTCAGCGACGAGGCCGATTTCGATACCGAACGCTGGTACCGGATCCTCACCGAGGAACAGGTGTCGGTGTGGTACACCGCCCCGACCGCATTGCGGATGCTGATGCGCCGTGGCGACGAGCTGCCCGCGGGCACCGATCTGTCGGCACTGCGTTTCGTGGCCAGTGTCGGTGAACCGTTGAATCCGGAAGCGGTCGAATGGGGGCATCGGGTGCTGGGACATCCGGTCCACGACAACTGGTGGCAGACCGAGACCGGAGCCATCATGATCGCGAACCTGGCCGCCGAACAGGTCCGGCCGGGTTCGATGGGACGCCCGCTTCCCGGAGTCGACGCCACGATCCTGCGCAGCGGCCGGGACGGGCGTGCCGCCGTGGCGGACGGCGCCGTCGAGCAGGCAGCCTGCGGCGAGGTCGGTGAGCTGGCGTTACGGGCGGGCTGGCCGTCGATGTTCCGTGATTACCGAGGTGATCCCGGCAGATACGCGCGCGCTTTCGCCGGCGGCTGGTATCTGTCCGGTGATCTGGCCCGCCGCGACGACGACGGCTACTACTGGTTCGTCGGGCGGGCCGACGATGTGATCGAGTCCGCCGGTCATTTGATCGGGCCGTTCGAGGTGGAGAGCGCGCTGATGGCGCATCCGGCGGTCGCGGAGGTGGGAGCTATCGGCGTTCCCGATCCCGTGGTGGGCGAACTGGTGAAAGCCTTTGTATTACCGCGCCCCGGATATCCTGCTTCCGATGGGTTGCGCACCGAGTTACTGGCGTTCGGCCGGCGCGCGCTGGGGGCGGTGGCACCCAAGCAGATCGTTTTCACCGAAGCCTTACCTCATACGCGCAGCGGTAAGGTGATGCGCCGGTTGCTGAAGGCCCGGGAACTGGGGTTGCCCGAGGGGGACGTGTCGACGCTGGAGAACCTCCGGTGACCGCGACCGAGCCGGACACCCGGGTGGGCGTCGACCCGCCGCTTCCGCCGGCGCAGCGGATCGAGTTGTTGCGGCAGATGATCCGGATCCGGCGCTTCGAGGAACGCTGTGTGCGTCTCTACAGCGCCGAGAAGATTCGTGGTTTCCTGCATTTGTACATCGGTGAAGAGGCGGTGGCAGCCGGATTGCTCCGGGAGATCGACCCGGCCGACGCGGTCGTCTCGACCTATCGGGAACACGGCCACGCGCTGGCTCGTGGGATACCGATGCCGGATCTGATGGCCGAGATGTTCGGGCGGGCGACCGGGTGCAGCGGCGGCCGTGGCGGTTCCATGCACCTGTTCGACGCCGATCGTCGTTTCTACGGCGGTAATGCGATCGTCGCCGGGGGCATGCCACTGGCGGTCGGTCTCGCGCTGGCCGACGCGATGCGCGCGGAGCCGATCGTCACCGTCTGCCTATTCGGGGACGGTGCCGCTGCCGAGGGAGAGTTCCACGAATGCCTGAACCTGGCGGCCCTGTGGCACCTGCCGGTCCTCTTCGCCTGCGAGAACAACCAGTACGCCATGGGCACCGCGCTGCGTCGGGAACACGCGGTCACCGACCTCGCGCTGCGTGCCGCGAGTTACGGGATGATGTCCTGGCCCGTCGACGGTATGGATGTCGAGGCGGTGGGGGCGGCCACGCGGCGCGCGGTGGCCTCGATCCGCGGTGGGGGCGGGCCCTGTTTCCTGGAACTGCGAACCTACCGTTTTCGCGCCCATTCGCTCTACGACGCCGATCGTTACCGCGATAAGGCCGAGATCGAGCGGTGGAAGGCGCGAGATCCGATTCCGCGTCTGTCGGCCGAACTCCGCGCGTCCGGTGACCTGGACGAAGCGGGACTCACCGCACTGGAGGACGCCGTCGCGGCGGAACTGGACGAGGCGGTCGCGGCCGCCGAAGAGGCGCCCCGGGAACCGGTCGCCGACCTGACCCGCCACGTGTACGCGGAGCGGCCATGACCACCTATCGGGAAGCGTTGCGCGAAGGCCTGCGGGAGGCGTTGCACCGCGATGACCGCGTTTTCCTGATAGGGGAGGACGTCGGTGCCTACGGCGGTTGTTTCGGAGTCAGCCGTGGCCTGCTCGACGAGTACGGCCCGCGGCGAATCCGGGACGCGCCGTTGAGCGAATCGGCGTTCGTCGGGGCGGGTATCGGTGCCGCGCTCGGCGGGCTGCGACCCGTGGTCGAGATCATGACCGGGAACTTCAGCCTCTTGGCGCTGGACCAGATCCTCGACAACGCGGCGACACTGCGGCATATGTCGGGCGGACAGTTCGGCGTTCCGCTGGTGATCCGGATGGCCACCGGGGCGGGCCGCCAGCTCGCGGCCCAGCACTCGCACAGCCTGGAGGCCTACTACGCGCATATCCCGGGATTGCGAGTGGTTTCCCCGGCGACGGTGACCGACGCCCGTGGCATGCTCTGGACCGCGTTACAGGACCCGGACCCGGTGGTGATCTTCGAGCCGATCGCGCTCTACAACCTCGAGGGGGATCTGCCCGAGGACGCGGGGGCGGTCGATATCGAGCGGGCGATCATCCGCCGCCCGGGCGCGGATGTGACCGTGGTCGCCTACGGAGCGAGCGTGCCGATCGCCGCCACCGCCGCGGAGCGGCTGGCCGCACAGGGAATCGACGCGGAACTGATCGACCTGCGCAGCCTGCGGCCGCTGGACGAGGACACGGTAGCGGAATCCCTCGCGCACACCCACCGGCTGGTGGTCGTGGACGAGGGCTGGCGCAGCGTGGGTATCGCCGCGGAAATCGCCGCCCGCGCGGCCGAGCACGCCTATTACGACCTGGACGCCCCGGTGGGCCGGGTGTGTACCGCCGAGGTACCGATTCCGTACGCGCGGCAACTCGAGGAGGCCGCGCTGCCCCAGCCGGGGCGCGTCGTCGACGCGGTCGTCCGGGCGGTGAGCTGAGATGCCCGAATTCCGGATGCCCTCGCTCGGTGCGGATATGACCGAGGGCACGCTGCTGCACTGGCTGGTGCACCCGGGAGACGCCGTCCACACCGGCGATGTGGTGGCGGAGGTCGACACCACCAAGGCCGCCATCGAGGTCGAATGTTTCGACGACGGGATCGTCGGCGATATCTTGGTTCCGGAAGGCCGAAAGGTGCCCGTCGGCACGGTCCTGGCGACTATCGAGCGCGTCGAACAGCCGACAACCGAGGCCGCCGGACCCGCGCCGCACGGTGATACCGGACAGCGGGCACTCGGATCCGTCCCCGCTTCGACCACAGCGGCCGGTCGTGAGCTCCGCGAGGGCGGTGCGCGGGAAGCGGAAAAGCCGGCCGTACCCGATTTCCGGGCGACGCCACTGATCCGCAAGCTGGCCGCCGAGGCGGGCATCGACCTGGCGGCGGTACGAGGGTCGGGTCCGGCCGGACGGATAGTGCGGGCCGATATCGAGGCGGCTGTCTCCACCGGCGCACCGGTCGCACCCACCGAGCGGACCGAAGTCGCCGGGGTCGCTTCCGGTTCCACCGACGGACAGGGACCTGTTCGGGCCGTGCGGGCTCCGTCCCCGCGCGCCTCCGGGTACGCGCGCCGACTGGCCGCGGCGCTCGGTACCGACCTGGTATCGCTGACCGGGAGCGGACCCGGCGGAGCGATCCGGGCCCGCGATGTGCACACCATGCCCGCTGCCCCTGTGCCGGCCGCGACAGGAAGCGCATCCGGTGTCGTCGCGGAACCGACCGGTCCCGCGGGGGGCGGCCGGGATCAGGCCGCGATCCGGCGACAGATCGCGGCGGCGATGACCCGGTCCAAACGAACCGTGCCGCACTATTATTTGTCCGACGTGATCGATGTGGACATCGCCGTTCGCTGGTTGCGGGAAGTGAATCGGAGCGCGCCCGTCCCGGAGCGAATCGTCCCGTCCGCCCTGCTGCTGTGCGCGACCGCCCGGGCCGCTGCCAGGGTGGGCGATTTGAACGGCCATTGGATCGATGACGAGTTCCGCCCGTCGCCGCGCGTTCATCTCGGGGTGGTCGTATCGCTGCGCCGGGGCGGCATCCTCGTGCCCACCGTTCCCGATGCCGACGAATTGTCGCCCGCGCGGATGATGACCGCGCTCCGCGGTGTGGTCGGTCGGGCTCGTACGGCCCGGCTGCGCTCCTCGGACACGGTGGAGGCCAGTATCTCCGTGACCAATATCGGCGAAGCCGGGGTGCGCACGATCTTCGGCGTGATTCCGGCGCCGCAGGTCGCGATCGTGGGATTCGGCACCGTCACCGATCGCCCGTGCGCGGTCGGTGGAGCGGTCGCTGTCCGGCCGCAGGTCACGATCACCCTGTCGGCGGACCATCGGGCCAGCGACGGCGCGCTGGGTGCGCGTTTTCTCACCACTGTGCGCGATCTGTTACAGCATCCGGAGGAGTTGTGACCATGGAAGCCGAGATCCTAACCGCCGAGCAGGCCGAACGTCTGGTGCGTACGTCGCTGCGCGGCTTCGACACCGACGAGCAGATCGCCGAACTCGGTGCCGACGAGGAACTGCGCAGCACGCTGGAACTGGACTCGATAGATTTCCTGACCTTCGTCGAACGCCTCTCCGCCGGCTCCCGACGTATCGAGGAAAGCGATTATCCGAGCCTGGTCACGATCCGGTCGTGTGTCGATTTCCTGACCGGATCGGGCTGAGCCCGGCGTCGGGTGCGCTCACCGGGGACGGCAGATGAGCACCGGGCACCTCGAATGACGGAGCAGGAACATGACGGTCGGCCCGGGTGCCGCCGACGCGCCGGTCGCGCGCCGGCCGGCGACGACCAGAAGTTGGGACGTTGCCGATCTGCGTGCCAGGACATGCGGGAGCGAACCGGAGACCGTGGTCTCGCTCGACCTGACCGCAGGATGTTCGCGGGCCATCCCCGCCGTCGAGCCGGCGGTCCGCGACGGCGGCACCACCGCCGCGGAGCCGTACCGGCCGGTCGGCATACCGCACCGAGGACGTACCACCTCGAGGCCCGCGCCGAGGGCTTCCGCCAACTCGAACCCCTGGACCAGCGCCGGCAGTGTCGACTCGCTGCCGTCGAACACGGCGACCACCGGCCGCTCCCGCGGGATCGGATGGCCCGGCATACCCCGCCACACGGCTACCGGGGAGTATGCCCGCGCGACGACGCCCGTCGTCGTCGGACCCGTTCGCCTCTCCCCGAACGCCGTCTGGGCACCCACCACCAGCATCCGGGCTCGGCGGCTGCGCTCCACGAGGACCGCCGTGGCCGACCCGATGGCGATTTCGATGTCCGGCTCCGCGACAGCGGGTGCGGCGCAGGTGCCGATGATCAATGCGGTCCGGCGGACGGCGACCGCCGCGTCCGGGTCCGCGAGGCGCGGCCCGTGGAACCACGGTCGCGCACCTGCGGCATGCCGGTGTCCGGGAATCGGAAGGACGTGTACCACCAGCAGAGGGGCGTGCAAGGCTCCGGCTATATATGCGGCCCAGCGCGCCGCGTTCAACGACACGGACGAGCCGTCGGTACCGAGGACCACCGGAGGTATGCGGTCACCCCCCGAGCGTTCGTCCATGGCTACGGATTCGCCGATGCTCGACACGACTCGTGATTGCCCGGTATTCGCATGACATCCTCCGAACGCGTGGCCTCGCATATCCGGCTGCCCCGATCCGGTGCAGCGGTGGAACCAGCGTTCCGCCGACGCGGAACCGCGGGCAAGAGCCCGATGTCCGAGGTGCCGGGGCCGTAAGTCCTCCGGACGACCGCGGGCCCCGGCCGGTCCGCGTGGTGCTCGTCATTCGCTCGGCCCAATCGGTGACCTTCGCCTCTGCCGGCCGCACGGCGACGGGACGACAGTAGGAAGGTCGACTCCGCAGGGATCGACTCCGACGATGAAAGCGGCTGAGCATGGGCACTCGCGAGTCCCATATGACCCAGTCGGACCTGTTCACCTGGAGTATGGAACAGGATCCCGCGCTGCGGTCGACGATCGTCTCGGTCCTGATCCTCGACTCGGAACCGGAGTGGGACCGGCTGGTCCGCGTCTTCGATCGGGGAACACGGGTCGCGCCCGGTTTCCGCCATGTACTCGCCGCGGCGCCGCTCGGGCTCACCCCGCCGCGCTGGCAATACGATCCGAATTTCGATCTCTTCTGGCATCTCCGGCGTATCGCGCTACCGCCACCGGCGGATCAGGCGGCCGTGCTGGAATTCGCCCGCAACGAGGTGATGACAGCGTTCGATCCGGTGCGACCGCTGTGGACCTTCACGCTGCTGTCGGGCCGGCCCGGCGGCGGAAGCGCGGCCGTGCTGAAAGTTCATCACAGCCTCACCGACGGTGTCGGCGGTATGCAGATCGCCACGGAAGTACTGGACTTCACCCGGGAGGGCACCGAACGCGGACCGGTGCGCGAACGGGAACCGCGTCGGGCGGCGCCGGTCGCCGATGTACTCGCGTGGAACTGGTCGGCTGGATGGGGGTTGGTGCGGGGTGGCGCCGCCGGGGTCGCCGCCGCATCGATACGTGCCGCGGTCGATCCGGTGGGCGCAGTACGTGACGGTGTGGCGATGGTTTCCTCGCTGGCCCGCCTGGCCCGTCCGGTCACCGAGACCATGTCGCCGGTGATGATCGGACGTGGACTCGGCCGGCAGCTGACCGTGCTGGAAGTGCCACTCACCCAGCTGGAGGAGCCCGCGGTCCGGGCGGGATGCACCGTCAACGACGCCTTTCTCACCGCCCTGTTGCTCGGATTGCGGTCCTACCACCGGCGTTACCACGTCTCGCTCGGCCAGGTCCGGGTGACGGTGCCGATCAGTACCCGGACCGCCGACGACCCGCCCGGCGGTAACCGCATCACCCTGGCCCGGTTCGCCGTGCCCGCCGACACCGACGATGTCGGGGAACTGATGTGGGTGGTGCGCGACCTCGTGGAGCGGTGGCGCCGGGAACCGGCGATCCCCTGGTCCAACGCGGTGGCGGCGGTGTTCAACCGGCTTCCCGCCGGTGCCATCGCGCAGATGCTCAGACACGTCGATTTCGTGGCCTCGGATGTGGCGGGATCCCCGGTTCCGCTGTATCTGGCGGGCGCGGAGGTCGAGCGGATGCACGCCTTCGGGCCGACCATCGGCACCGCGTTCAACGCGACGCTCATCTCCCATATGGGAACGTGCTCGGTGGGGATCAATGCCGACACCGCGGCGGTGCCCGATCTACCGGAGTTCACCGAATGCCTGGCCTCCGGCTTCCGTAAGGTGGCTGCGTTCGCCCCGCACCGGGATCTGCGTCGCGACGGGATGGTGGCACGATCCGGCGAGCGGTCGGGCACCTCGTGAACGAGTTACGGCCGCTCGATACCGGATTCATCGAGCTGGAGGACGCCGACCGGCGGATCAGTCTCGGCGTCGCGGTGATAGCGGTGCTGGCCGGCCCGCCGCAGCGGCACGAGGAGTTCGCGGCCGTGCTGAATACGCGAATTGCCGGAATGCCCCGGATGCGGCAGCGGGTGCGCCGCACCGTGCTCGACCTGGCCGCACCGGAATGGGAAAACGACCCGGCCTTCGACCTGGGTCATCACCTGCGGTGGGTGGCCCTCCCGCGGCCGGGACGGGACGCGGCGCTGTGGGAGCTGGTGGCGGCCGAGCTCGAGGAGCGACTCGACCGGGACCGTCCCCTGTGGGAGTGCGTGGCGGTGGAGGGTTTGGCCGACGAGCGCTGGGCGGTGATCCTGAAGGCTCATCACAGTCTGGTGGACGGGGTATCGGGACTGGCCGTGTTCGAGACCCTCTGCGATCCGCTACCGGAGGAGCGGCCGGCCCGCAGCGGCCGGATGCGGCAACAGCCGGAAAACGCGGGATGGGCGAAGCTCGCCGCGGCGTTACCCGCAGCAGTGTTCGGTACCGTGCGCAGCCTCGTTCCGGTGGGCGCCGCGGTTCTCGAGCAGGGGCCCGTGTCGTCGCTGAACGGTCCGATCGGGCACCGGCGCCGGTTCACCGCGGTGCGCCTGTCGCTGCCCGTGGTATCCGCTATCGGCGCCGCCTACCACGTGACCGTCAACGATGTCGTACTGGCTGCCATCACCGCGGGATACCGGGAACTGCTGCGCGGGCGCGGCGAGGACCCGGCGGCGCATCCGCTGCGGATACTGGTACCGGTCTCCATGCGTGCCGATCACGCGAAATATGTCATGGACAACCGTGTCTCGGCGGTGCTGCCCGACCTGCCGGTCGACCGCCCCGATCCGGTCGACCGGCTCCGCGCAGTCCATATGACCATGAAAGCCCACAAGTCGGGTGGCGCGCCGGGTGCCGAACACCTCGTGCTGGGGCTGGCGCGTGGGCTGCCGTTCGCCGCCGTCGCGTGGACGTTGCGGCTCGTGGCCCGGTTCCCCCAGCATGCGGTCGCGGGCCTGGCGACCAATGTGCCCGGTCCCCGGCACCCGCTCACTCTCCAGGGGCGGCCGGTGCTGGAACTGTTGCCCGCGGTGCCGATCGCCATGCGTCTACGGACCGCGATCGCGATCCTCAGCTATCACGATCACCTGGTGTTCGGCATCACCGGCGACTACGACTCCACTCCCGATATCGACGTGCTCGCGACAGGAATCCGTGGTGCTGTGCGGGAACTCGCCGAGCGGGCCGGTTGCGATGTGGCGGCGGCCGACCCTCCGGACCGGACTCCGTACCGTCCACCGGTACCCGAACCTCGGCCGCCGGATATGCGGTGAGCGCGCACCGTGCCGGATCTCTCGGGCCGGAGCCGGCCCCCGGGTAGCGGGCGGAACCACCGGCTGCCGACAGGCCGGTCGGCCCCATCTCGGCTGGCACACCTCGGTCTGCCCGCTCCCGTTGGTCCGGCCCGAGGAATAATGGCCGGTCTGGACTGCCCCGGAACAGCCGGTGATTGTGGCATTCTCGCCTTCGGTGCGGGCTACGGTGGGCAACGCGGTCGGGACCAAGGGTGAGTCGATGAATGACAGCAAAACACTGCGGGCCTGGTGGAATGATCCGGTCGACTACCGCTGGCTGGTGCGCACGCTGGCGGCGCGATCGGCGCTGGGTCCACTGAAAGTGTTGATCGGCGTCGCGGGCGCGGCGATCGCGGTGATGGGCGCGGTCATCGCGGGCACGCCGGTGGGCCCGGCAGGCGATCCCGGCATCGCCTCGACGATCGGAGTGCTGTGCGGGACGCTGTGGGCGCTGCGCTGGTGGTTGCTGGCCTGGCCGGGCAGAACCGAGTCGCTGGTGCTGATCGGCGGCGCGGATGTGCTGTTCACGATGGAGTTCCTCCAGGTGCCGGATCGGCTGTTCGCGGCGATGGGCGTGGTGCTGCTCGTGGTCACCGGCAGTTACCTCGGCTTCTTCCACAGCGCGCGGGCTCTGGCAGCGCATTCGGTGTGGTCGTTGCTGTCGGTGATCGTGTTCTCGGTGCGGATAGTCACCGGGGGCGGCGATATCCGGTTGGCTTGCGCGGTCGGGCTGCTGTTGTTCGTCTCGGTGGTCAGCGCGCTGCCCGCATTGCAGATCCTCTACTGGCTGTTGCGCACCGAATCGCTGTCGGACCCGCTGACCGAACTGCTGAACCGTCGGGGCCTGGAGATCCGGCTCCCGCAGTTGGTCGACAGGTTTCCCGCGATCTGCGTCATGAGCGTGGATCTCGACCGGTTCAAAAGTGTGAACGACACCTGGGGGCACCGCGTCGGAGACACCGTCCTGGTACGGACCGCCCGGCGGTTGCGCGCCGCGGTAGGGGACAGGGCGGTGGTGGCGCGTACGGGTGGGGAAGAATTCGTGGTGGCCGCGCCGATGGATGCGGCGGCCGCGCGCACCGAGGCCGAACGGCTGCGGCGCGCGGTCGCCGACCCCCCGGAGACCGCGGTGGAGGTCACCGCGAGCGTAGGTGTCGCGGTCTTCGACACGACGATCTGCCCCCGGTGCCCGCGCCCGACGCCGGACCGGCTGCTGCAATGCGCCGACGCCGCCATGTACCGGGCCAAACAGTCCGGCGGGAATCTGGTGGTGGTCGACGAACTCACCCCAGCGGCGGATCACCGGCATCCGGCTGCCGGATGAGGCGCCGGTCCGCCCCCCGGTCCATCCGGCGCGATCAGCGCTGGAACATTCCCTGCCACTTCTGCTGGTAACGGGTGACGGCGTCCGGGGTGAGGGCGGCGGTATCGGGGAAGGGGATGTCCCGGGCTCGTGCCACGGCACCTCGATATCGGGCAGGGCGGAGGCATAGCCGGTAGACAGCGCTGTCTGCCCGTCCCGGGTGACCAGGAAATCGCCGAGTGCTGCCGGTGGGGCCGGGGGGAATCCTCCCGGTGCCCCCGGTTTCCGCGTTCGGCAACCGGCTGTATACCCGGGATATGCCGACTCTTCACTGGCAGCCGTTCCTGATCGCTGCTCCGCTCATCGCGTTCACTCCGGGTGCGAACCAGCTACTGTCGCTGCGGAACGCGGTGCAGCAGGGCACCGTGGATGCGCTGGTGGCCGTGTCCGGCCGGCTGTCGGCGTTCCTGTTGCTGGTACTCGCCACAGCGGTGGGGCTGGGTGAATTGCTGGTCACCGCCGAGCCGGTGTTCACGGCCGTGAAATGGTGCGGCGTCGCATATCTGCTCTACCTCGGCGTGTCCATGCTCTACCGCAGCCGACCCGCCGGTGCACCGGACGCGTACGGCAGCCCGCCGCCGGACGTGTCGTCGCTGCGCCGGACACGTCGCCGGCCGACCCGGCAGGAGTTCACGGTGGCGCTCACCAATCTCAAGGCGCTGCTGCTGTTCGCCGCGCTCCTGCCCCAATTCGTCGACCACACGGTGGGGGCCGTACCCGCCCAGCTGATTTTGCTGGGTCTCGGCTACCTCGTCGTCGAGTTCATCGCGGCCACGGTGTACGCGGGGGTGGGTGGAGCGCTCAACTCGTTCGATATGCCGCCGCGCACCCGGCGCTATCTGGATCGCGGCACCGGCGTCACCATGCTCGCGGTGGCGGGCGGACTCGCCTTCGCGCGCCGGTGAGCCGGGCGGCGCCGGTCGCATCCCGGGTGCTCACACCGCGCGAACTTCGGTGAGCGCCGCCTTCCGGTCTCCCGCGCGATGACCTGCGCCGCCTGCTCGGGGCCGACGATCATGCCCACCGCGCTGGTGCGGACCCGGGCTTCGTCGCGTAGCCGCGCCGGCGGCCGACGGCACGGAAGCCGATTCGGGACCGCGCTCACTCTCCGCGAGATCACGCATGCCGGCCGCGAATCCGGGCCGGTCGCCGGTGGAGCGGGCCGATGATTCGCTACCCGGTGGCAGGGCCGCTGACCGGTGCGGCGCAGCCCGGGGCGACTCCCGCCAGCTCCAGTACGGCGTGCAGCAGCACATCGATTCCGTCCGCGCAGGCTTCCGGAGTGGAGTACTCCCGTGGGTTGTGGCTGATCCCGTCATACAGCCCCGGAACGAATATCATGCCGGCGGGGCACCGTGCGGCTATCTCGCCCGCATCATGTCCGGCGCCGGAGGTGATGGGGGCGCTGCTCATCCCCAGATTCGCGGCATGCTTCTCGACCAGGTCCCGCATCTGTTCGCCGAAGACCACCGGCGGGGTCTTGGCGGTGGTGCGGGCGGTGATCGTGACCCCCGCGCGCTTCTCCACTTCGGCGAGATAGGCCGCGAGGTCGGCCTCCACGCGTTCCATGGCCGCGCCGTCGGGATTGCGCAGGTCTACCGTGATCAGCGATTTCTCGGGCACGATATTGACCAGGTTCGGATAGTTGACCTGCCGCCCGACCGTGGCCAGCATGGCGCCGTACTCGCCGGATTCCACCATCTCGTCGAGTCGCACCGTGATCAGCGCGGCGGCGAGGCCGGCGTTGCGGCGCAGCCGGTGCGGGGTGGCGCCGGCGTGCGCGGCCCGCCCGGCGATCTGGAGTTCGAGCCAGGTGATGGCCTGCACACCCTGCACGACTCCGATCCGGGTGTCCTCCGCCGCCAGGATCGGGCCCTGTTCGATGTGGCATTCCAGATAGGCGAACGGCGCCCGGATCGGTACGGCGACGTCACCGGCCAGCCCGTGCCGGTCGAGTTCGGTGCCGACGGTCACGCCGTCGGGATCGGTGCGCTGCCGTGCGTCGTCCAGGCCGATCCGCCCGGCCGCCACGGCGCTGCCGAGCATATCGGTGCCGAACCGCACCCCTTCTTCCTCGGTGAACACGGCGATCTCGAGCGGGCGTTCGGTGGCGATTCCGTGAGCGTTCAGGGTGCGGACCACCTCGAGCCCGCCGAGGACACCGAGACATCCGTCGAACCGGCCCGCGGTGGCGACCGTGTCGATATGCGATCCGACCATCACCGGCGCGAGGGTGTTGTCGCGGCCGTCGCGGCGGGCGTAGATATTGCCGATGCGATCGGTCGTCACGGTGAGCCCGGCCGCCCGCATCCATCCCGTGACCAGTTCCCGTCCGGCCACGTCGGCGTCGGTCAAGGCCAGTCGGCGCACGCCACGTAGACCGGTGTCCTCGTCGGAATATGCTCCTACGTCGCCCAGTTCGCCGAGAGAGCGCCACAGCCGTTCGGCGTCGATCCGGACATCGGATGTAGTCATGTATTCCTCCACTCACGCGCCGGCGAGCGCGGCGCCGGTGACACGGTTGAAGTTGGCGGTATCGGTGGCGCCTTCGGTGGAGAAGATCAGGACATGATCGTCGCGATCCAGCTCCAACTCGCCGGCGTGGGTGAGTAAACCGGCCAGACCGGCGGCCCCGCTTTCCCCCGAGACGACCCCGTCGGCGAACATCAGCCGCATCGCGTCCTCCGCGGCGGAATCGGTGACCGTCGCGAAAACGTCGTAGCCACCGGAGACATCCGGCCAGGCGATCACCGACGGTGTACCGCAATTGAGTCCGGCCATGATCGACCGCTGGGGACCGGGGATGGTGGTGATACCGCCGGCCTCGATACTGGCGGTGACACAGTCGGCGTCGACGGGTTCCACGCCGAGCAGCCGGGTGCCCGCGCCGGTGCGGAATCCGCGTGCGACCGCGGCGGCGAAGGCGCCCACCCCTATCTGCGCGACCACCACGCTCGGCCGCGGGACTCCACCGGCGACGATCTCGTCCAGAATTTCGCCGATCATCGTGGAGTATCCGTCGATCACCCAGGACGGCGGGTCGACGTACCCGTCCCAGGAGGTGTCGGAGACGACGAGCGAATCCGTATCGGCGAGTGCGGCACTGCGGCGGATGGCATCATCGTAACCACCGGGCACCACTTCCACCTGCGCGCCTTCGGTGGCGATGGCGTCGATCCGCGCCTGCACCATATCCTCCGGCACCAGGATATGGGCCGAGAGTCCGAGCAGCGCCGCCATCCTGGCGACGGCGCGTCCGTGGTTGCCGTCGGTGGCCGAGACCAGGCGGAGAGCCGGCGCCGCGGTACCGAGCTCGGTTTTCAGCTCGGCGAGCCCGATCTCACTGTCCGCGGGGTGGCCGAGGTGCGCGAGCACGGTTCGGTAGGTGGCCCAGGAGGCGCCGAGGATCTTGAACGACGGCATACCCATCCGGGCGGATTCGTCCTTCGCATGTACCGAGCCGACGCCGAGCCGGGCGGCGGCCGCGGGAAGCGCGGTGAGCGGAGTGGGGTGGTAGTCCGGCATCGACCGATGGAAAGCGCGGCTCCCGTCGACGAGCGGACGCACAGTGTCCTTGGCTACCAATGGATTCCGCACGAGTCGCGGTTCTGACATCACGTTCCTCCCGGGCTGCGAATGACCGCTTCAGGATAGAAAGTTGTATGACAACTGTCAAGTGACTTAAGTCCAATCGCCCTGATAAGCTGCGCGGACGTCCCCGCATGTACGTCCGCAGCACAGTGAAAGGGCTCTCACGATGGCCACCAGTGCCCCTGCCGAATCGGCGGGCCTCGGCGACGACATCTCCCGGATCCGATCCCGGCGCCAACTGCACGCGGAGATCCGGGAGGCCATCCTCAACGAATTCATCCTGTCCCGGAAGCTGGCTCCCGGTGCCCGGCTGCCCTCGGAAAGCGAACTGTCCCGGTTGTTCGGCGCGTCCCGGGTGACGATCCGCGCCGCGTTACAGAGCCTCAAGGACCAGGGTTATATCCGGATCGTGCGCGGCTCGGGCTCGATCGTGTTGCCGCTGCCCGAATCGATCAGTTCGGGTATCGACCGTCTCTCGTCCTTCGATACCTTCGCCGAGCAGTCCGGTAAGGAAATCCGGACCGGCGATCTGGAATTCACTCGGATCGATCGCGACGACGATCCCCTCGCCGCGGTATTCGAACCCGGATCGATCACCGTGGTGAGCCGCACCAAGACCATCGACGGCCGCAAGGTCGCACTGATCGTCGACTACGTTCCGGAATCGGTGATTCCGCCGGACGCGCTCCGGCGCCGCTTCGACGGTTCCGTCCTGGACCTGCTCCTGGCCGATGGACTCGCCGAGTACTCCGACTGCACACTGACGCCCGTGGTGGCGGCGGGTGATCTGCGCGACCGGCTGGGCTGTGAGAACGGCTCCCCGCTACTGCAACTCAGCGAACTCACCCGTAACTCGGTGGGTGCCGTGGTCGACCGCAGTGAGGCATGGCTGTCGCCCGAGACGTTCCGCTTCCAGCTGCGCCGCCGCCGCGAGAGTTGAGGGCGCGGAAAGCCCCGCCACCGATCAGGGGTGGCGGGGCGGGTTCCCCTACTGTGCCGTGGCAGGTTCCGGCTGCTTATCGGCCTCCGGCCCGTAAGCGTCGGGTACCAGCTTGCCGCGGCGCGCGTCGATCATATGGATCACCAGGAAGGATGCCAGCCCGCAGACACTGCCGAAGATGATGGCCGCCACGGAGAACGGTTCATCGGCCAGTTCCCAGGCGAATCCGCAGACAGTACCGACGACGATGGAGACCACACCCGCCGCCCGGCTCGTCTTCTTCAGGACAAGAGCGAAGAGGAAGGCGGAGAACGGTCCGGCCGAACGCATGGTGAACGCGAACACCAGCAGCGGGATGATGGCCTGGCTCCACAGCGAGATCAAGGTCGCGAGCACCCCCACCACCAGGACGCCGATCCGGCTGTATTTGATCTCGTTGTCCGCGGTGACAGTACCGCCGAGCTTGGGCAGGAGATCCTTGATGAAGATGGTCGACGAGCCGAGCATATTGCCGCTGGCACTGGACAGCGTCGCCGACACCACGGCGCTGAGCAGCAGACCGGCGATGAGCCCCGGCAGCAGACCCACCGACACGGTGGCCAGGGCGTTGTTCGGATCGATATCGGGGTAGACGGCCAGCGCGATCAGGCCCAGCACCGCGGGGATGAAGGCGTAGACCGACATCAGCAACCCGCACAGCACCGAACCGAGCACGGCGGTGCGGGGCGTGCGGGCGGAGTAGTACCGCTGCACGGCCTCTTGGCCGGTGGAGAAGGTCATGAAGTACAGCACGACGAGCCCGATGATGGTCGGCCAGCCGATCTTGGTGAATCCGAGCTGCCCTTCGGGCAGGTTGGCGACCACGGTGTCCCAGCCGCCCGCATTGTGCAGCGCGAACGGCACTGCGACAGCGAAACCGCCGACAATCAGGAAGAACTGCACGAAATCGGTGAGCGTGACACTCCACATACCGCCGATCCAGGTATAGAAGATGACGGCGATCCCGGTGAACACGATCGACCAGGCCAGGCTGATCCCGCCCAGAGTGGACACGATGGTCGCCGTCGCGGTGATCTGCACCGCGGTCAGCGCCACCAGCGCGACACTGCCGAGAACCGCCGACATGGTCTGGGCGGCCGCACCGTAGCGCCGGCCGATGACCTCGGGCACGGTGACGGCCATGGTGCGCCGCATCGCCGGGGCCACGAACGACACCAGCAGGATGCCGATACCGGCGGCCACCACATACCATCCGGCCGACAGGCCCCAGTCGCCGTACGCCTTGCTCGCCACGCCGACCGAACTACCACCGCCGATCTCCGTCGCGGCCAGTGTGCCGGCCATCATGAAGACCCCCAGCCGGCGGCCGGCCAGATGGTAGTCGGTGCCGTCTTTGATACGGGTCCGGGCGTATAGGCCGATACCGACCATGACGGCCAGATAGATCACCATGATGGTGATGACGGTCGCGTTCATCTGTCGATCCTTCGGTGTGCAGAGCTGCTCGAGCGCTGGCTTATTCGGTTTCCGCGGCGAGCAGCGCCCGAAGCAGTACGGAATAGCCGTACGCGCCCAGGTACAGGTCGTCGAGGTCGATGGATTCGTCGGTGGTGTGGGCCCGGCCGGGATCGCCGGGACCGAAGCCGAGCGTGGGTATCGCGTGCCGGCCCGCACTGGCCGACCCGTTGGTGCAGAACTGGTAGTAACCGGGTCGCGGGTCGAGACCGGCCGCCTCGAGTGCCCGGATCGACTCTGCCGCAGGCCATTCCGTGGCAGGCATGCACCAGGCGGGTGCGAAGGATTCGGCGGCGGCCACGACGCCGGTCCAGGTGGTGAACTCGCTGCGGGCCAGGTCGATCTCGACGCGGGCGCCGTCCCGTCCGGCGATCCGTCCGGCGAGATCACGGAGCGGTTCGAGTACATCGGCCGCCGATTCGCCGAGCACCGTGCGGCGGTCATAGGTCGCGACGCACCGGTCGGGCACCACCGAAACATTCGGATACGGTTCGGATTTGAGATTGGTCAAGGCGATCATCGCCGGCCCCGGATCCGGGTGGTGCGGGAATTCCAGGTCGCGGACGGCGGTGATCACATCGGCCATCACCTCGGCGGCGTTCACCCCGGCCTCCGGGTACGCCGAATGACTCGACCGCCCGATCACCTCGATACTCACCTCTGCCCGGCCGCGCTGGCCGAGCATCAGGCGGTTGCCCGACGGTTCGCCGATCACGACCACATCCGGCCGCACCTGTTCGAGCACCCGGCCGAGCGCGGGCCCTTCGATCAGTTCCTCACAGACCGTTCCCGCGACGACGACGGTGCCGCGCAGGCCGGGTGGTAGCGCTTTCGCGCCGTAAACGACGGCTGCCAGGGCGCTTTTCATATCGACCGTGCCACGGCCGTACACCACGCCGCCGGCCACCTCACCCCAGGGACTGTGCGACCACTGCTGCGGGTCGGTCACCTCCACCGTGTCCAGGTGGCAGTCCACCAGCACTACCGGACCCGGGCCGAACCGCAGGGTGCCGATCACATTGCCCCAGTCGTCGGTGGTGACGGCGAAGCCCAGCGCGGCGAGCTCGCCGGTGAGCACCCGGACCGCGGGCTCTTCCGCGGTGGCCGGGCTTCGGGCGGCGAGGAGCCGCAACAGGAAGTCCCGCAGCCCGTCGCGGTCGATTCGTGCGTTCGCTTCCGCGCGGCCCACCTCAGTGACCTCCCGGAGTGGTGCCGCCGGTGACGATCCCGGGCCGCCGGCCGGTGTGCTCGCCGGACTGCCATACCGTTTCCCCGCCGACGGTGACCAGTTCGACGCCCGGCGGGGTGGTATGCGGTTCGGCGTAGGTCGCGGTATCGACATATCGCCGCGGATCGATCAGTACCAGATCCGCGCGCCGGCCCTCGGCGACCGCGCCCCGGTCGTCGAGTCCGAGTAGCCGGGCGGGGCCGGCCGCCAGCCGGGTGACCGCTTCGGGCAGCGAGATCAGATTCTCTCGTAAGGTATAGCGGCCCAGCACTTTCGGCGCGGTGCCGTAGAGCCGCGGATGCGGATGCGGATTGAAGACCCCGTCGGAACCGACCAGCGCGCCCGAGCGGACGAAGATTTCGCGCACGACCTCCTCGGCGGAGTAGTGGTCGATCATGGCCGCGTCCAGTGCGGTATCGGCGAGCAGATCCAGCACCGCGAAGGCCGGGTCGGTGCCGGTTTCCACGGCGATCCGCGCGACCGTTCTGCTCACCGCCGCCTCGCGGGGCGCACCGGCCTGTGTGACCACGATGTTCTCCGGCCCGCACGCGCCGAACAGGTTCTCCCATCCGGGTAGCCCGCGGTGCATATCCCGGCACATCCGTTCCCGTTCCGCGCCATCACGCACCCGTTCGAGCGTCGCGGCCGGGCCACCGTCGAAGGCGTACGGCGGCAGTAGTGCGCTCAACAGGGTGCTACCGGCCCCATAGGGATACTGGTCGAAGGTGAGCCGGATCCGGTTCTGTGCCGAACTCAGCAGGTCGACGAGGTCGGACAGCAGTTCGGGGACGCCGACGAGCTTCACGTGCGAGACGTGCAACGACGCGCCGGTGCGTTCGCAGACGCGGACGAACTCGGCGATCGAATCCAGTACGCCCGCTGCCTCGTTGCGGACATGCGGTACCAGTGGAACATCGAACCGGGCCGCGGTTTCGGCGATACCGATGAGCTCCGCGGTATCGGCGTACAGGCCGGGCGCGTAGATCATGCCGAACGAGACCGCCCGGCACCCGGCCGCCAGTGATTGCTCGACCAGGTCTTTCATCGCCGACATCTCGCGGGCGTCGGGCCGGCGGTCGGCATTGCCCAGCACCGCTTCGCGGACCGCGCTGTGCGGCACGCAGGCCACCATATTGGCGGTGGGCCGGGCCTGCTGTAGTGCGTCCAGGTACTCGCCCATGCTCCGCCAGGTCCACGGAGCGGAGGCGCTGGGCTCCAGACCTTGCAGATAGCTGCGCCGGCTCGTCAGGGTCGCGTCGGTGATCGGCGCGGGACCGAGGCCGTCGGGGCAGATCAGGTCTG
Organism: Nocardia grenadensis NBRC 108939; assembly: GCF_001613445.1. Lineage (GTDB taxonomy): Bacteria > Actinomycetota > Actinomycetes > Mycobacteriales > Mycobacteriaceae > Nocardia > Nocardia grenadensis. The sequence goes on along the minus strand of NZ_BDCJ01000003.1, from coordinate 444,624 downwards.
TGGTGAAACCCTGCGCGATCTTCGGCGTCAGCAGCGGATCGTCGAACGGGCGCAGGGCGGAGTGGGCATGCAGATCGATGAACCCCGGCAGCAGCAGCCGGCCCCTGCCGTCGATGCGCATTCCGGCGGATTCCACCGGCAGCCGCGGCCCCACCGCGACGATCCGTCCCTTTTCCACGGCTACGTCGGCGGTCCGGACGCCTGTTTCGTCGACAACCTCGGCATCGGTGATGAGCAGGGCCGCTTCCACAGTTCCTCCAATTTGTATGACAACTGACATGAGTTCTAACACAAGGGTTCGGTCAGCGGAAGGGTTCCGGCGATGGAAGAAACATGATGGTTACGTGTATCGCGGTCGGGCGCCCAGTGCCGCGAAGGAGGTACCGTGAAATCCGGTCGTGGGCTCTCGCGAGTGCCAGACGGCCTGGAGAGTGATTGTCGCCGTTTTTTACGTCTATCGACCAGAACTGTGGTACGGCGGCGTATTGGAGAAGCGGCGTGTCAGAGGGCGTCTGAGAACTCAGGTGTCGGGCCTGTCGGCTCGTGCGAGTCTGCGAGTGAGGGTGTGGATGGCGGCGATGTAGACCATCGCCTCGTGGTGGTCGGGGCGTGTCTCGTAGTCGCGGACACAACGACGGTGTTTGACCAGCCAGCCGAAGGACCGCTCTATCACCCATCGGCGGGGCAAGACCTCGAATCCGGTGGCGGCATCGCTGCGGTTGACGATCTGAATCGTCAGGGCCAGAACTGATTTCGTCCAAACGACCAGTCGCCCGGCGTAGCCGCCGTCGGCGAATACCAGCGAGACTGTGGCGAAGCGGGTCCGCACGGCGGCCAGCAGCCGGTGCGCGGCGTCACGGTCCTGGATCGAGGCCGGGGTCACCACGACCGCCAGTAGTAGCCCGAGGGTGTCGGTGGCAATGTGACGTTTGCGGCCCTTGGTCTTCTTGCCCGCGTCGTAACCGGCCGTGGCCGCGGCGACGGTGTCCGGCGCCGCGCACGGTCTGCGAGTCGATGACCGCGGCGGTCGGCTGAGACTTGCGTCCCGCCCGCACCCGGGCACGGTCGCGCAGACAGTCGTGAATACGTTGCCACGCACCGGCTTTGGTCCACCGCTGGTAGATGTCGTAGACGGTCTTCGTGGGCGAGAAGTCGTGCGGCAGCTGCGCCCAGGCGATCCCGCCACGCACCAGTTAGAAAATCGCGTCCAGTACCAGTCGGCGGGACCATTTCTCCGGTCGGCCGCCCTTGCCGGTGGTGTTGCCCGGCGGCGGCAGCAGCGGCTCGAGCAGCGTCCACTCGGGGTCGGTCAGCGACGAGGACGGGTAGAACGGGTACTTCGGCGACTCACCGGGGGCCGGGCACGACGAACACGAGCAAGTAAGCGACACTGGCACAGGGACTCTCAGGCACGAACGTTGGTGTGGAAACCTCAGTCGTACCGGGAGTCCCTCTACGTTCCGGCGTCACACGCCGACCAGTCATCGAGTTCTCCAGCATGCCGGTCGTTGGCAGGCCGAGACGATCTTGCCTCCCGAGGTCGCCGCTGACGTCTGCGGACGACGGGTCGGTGACCGCCATTGTTGTCCTCGGCCGGCCGAGGACACGGGCCGGCGAGCGGGTCAACTGCTACGCAGTTTGTCGATAACGCGCAGCACTTCGGCCCGGTTCTTGGCCGACTTGAGCCAGGCGGGGAGCTTGGCCGTCATGGTCATCCGACTCCATCCGTCGTTCGGCAACGCTCGCTCGCGAAGATCCGCTGCAACATAGGATCGTAAATACTCGAGGTGGCGGCGGTTGTAGGCCCACAACTGATGGCCCCGGCAGTCGGCTTGGAACCACAACGGACGTTGGAAGAATGGGTCTCGAACCGTTCCACAACGTTCGGGTCCGGAACGGAACCGCCGACCGAAGATGTACCCCGGCGATCGAGGTCGACGATCAGCGCGGCCGGAATACGGTACGAGGACTTGCTTCTGACGGCCGTTGCGCCGGCCCGCTTCGGCGGCCTCGGGCTCGTCACAGACAAAGCCGCATCCGTTGCAAACCAATCGCCGAGTAGCCCACAAGGGACGGTCGATGGGCTCCTGTCCTGGCTTGGTGATCACTTTCGCGCAGCCGTCGCAGCGTGGGCACCGGACGAGAACGTCGTCGGTATCCAGCACAAACGACCAACTCGTGACCTTGCGATCACGAAAACGCCTCGACCCCTCGCGACTATCACCACCCACCTCGAGCCTCCTCGTCATACGACGGTAGGTGGTCCAAGGGCATACCACGAAGTTCAGCCGCCATACGTGGGAACCCGCGTCGAAACAACTCGTCACAAGCGTCGGGGTGCACAGCAGGCGACGGGTTCCACCCAGATCGGGAAGGCGGAAGCTTCTCGCCTGGCATCACACGCCGACCGGCACCCGAGTTCTCAGATGCCCTCTCAGAGAAGATATGTATAGACGCGGCTCCGGAGCCGGCGGCCCGGACGGTTCCGGGCTGGGGCGGTGACCCGTCGGCGGCGTCTGCGCTCACCTTCGTGCCGATACGCAGTGAGGAATGGCTGAACCCCATCGCGGGCCAGGTGTCCGTGATTACCGCCCTGGTGCGGGCGAACTGTTCGGGGGCGCCACCTGCGACCTCCGCCCCGTCTCGGGGCAGATCGGGATACGTGCGCTCCAGGGTGGGGCTGCCGGGCCTGTCCGCATTCCGCCCGCTCGGGTTGGTCGGGACGCGGCCCGAGCGGGCCGTGCTGTCCCGGCGAGATGGTTTATGGTGGTGGCGCCGGCCAGCGGTGTGAACCCAACTCGCGTGAGATGGTTTGTGCGGTGGTCCGGACGGCGTCGATGGCGGACGTGGGTGCGGGCCAGTCGGAGGTCGGCAGTACCACGCCGATTGCTCCGACCACCATCCCGGTTCGGTCGAAGATCGCCGCGGCCACCGCGGATTCGCCGAGGACCGCCTCGTCGTTTTCGTAGGCGAGGCCCGAGGCCGCGGTCGGTTGTAGTTGTTCGGCGAGTTCCTCGGGCGAGGTGATCGTTTCTCCGGTCATGCTGCGCAGCTCCCGCTGCTCGACGGGCGGAAGGAATGCCAGCATGGCCTTGCCCAGAGCGCTTGCGTGTGCGGGGATCTCGATGCCCAGTTCGAGCATTTGCCGGCTTCCCTCGGGGCTGGGCTCATGGTGGATGATCACGATATTGTCGCCGGACAGCACTCCCACGCGCACCGAGCGCCGGGTCCGGTGCGCCAGTTCGTGCGCCCAGGTCAGTGACCGCGACCGGAGTTCGAGCGTGTCGAGGTACACGTTGCCCATTCGCAGCACCGCCGGTCCGAGCTGATAGCGCCGTCCCCCGTGCTCTTGGGCGACAATGCCGTGCGCGGCCAGTGTGCGGATGATGCCGTGCACGGTGGGTGCGGCGAGACCCAATTCGGCGGCCAGTTCGGTCAGCGTCATCCGGCGCGCGCCTTGCAGCGCGAACAAAATGCGGACAGCTCGGTCCACGGACTGGATCACGCGACCTCCTTCGATCGGCTCTTGTGACCTGGACAACACCGTCGTATCATCCCCACTTCATTCGACATTATCGAATCTGGTTCGACACTTACGGGGAAGCTTATGAATGATCTGCGAATATCACAACGACTCACCGCCCGTATCCGCGCCACAGCATGCCTTGTCGTCCTCGGGGTCCGCGCCGTCCCCGCGACGGGGTCCGCGCGGCGCGCAATGGCCGATGCGGGTGTCATCTCGCTGTCCTTCGGTGCGGTCGTGGCTGCCACGGTCGGTGTCCGGGGGCATCTGCCAGGAAATCACATCGACCCCGCCGACCCGCCGGTGCCAGTATCGGGTGGGCGGTCCACTCGCGGCGACTTCTCCGCCCATGTGACCGCGCCGATCCCGACTGTGGTGAGGACGTCTCGGGCCTCCGGCTCCGGAAGATCCGGCGCGGCGGTGGCGCGGCGATGAAGAAGCTGATCAACGATCCGGATGATCTGGTCATCGAAGCGTTGACCGCGATGGCGCAAGCGCACCCCACTGTGCTCCTCGACGAATCGAACCGGGTGGTGCTGCGTGCGGTGGCGCCCACGCGCGGCAAGGTCGGACTGGTATCGGGCGGGGGTGCGGGACATGAACCTCTGCACGCCGGCTTCGTCGGGCGCGGGATGCTCGACGCAGCATGTGTCGGCGAGGTTTTCACCTCCCCGACTCCGCAGCAGATCCTCGCCGCGACCGCCGCGGTGGATACAGGTGCCGGCGTCCTGTACATCGTGAAGAACTACACCGGCGATGTGATGAATTTCGAGATGGCGGCCGAACTGGCCGAGGCCGTAACCGGCTGTGAGGTCGCCTCGGTCCTGATCGACGACGATGTCGCGGTCATGGACAGTCTGCACACCGCCGGGCGCCGGGGTGTCGGAGCAACGCTGGTGGTGGAGAAAATCGTCGGCGCCGCGGCCGAGCGAGGCTGGTCGCTGCCGGAGCTGGTAGAACTGGGCTGCGCCGTGAACGCCAACTCGCGCAGTTTCGGCATCGGGCTGACTTCGTGCACCGTCCCGGCCGCGGGCAGGCCGACCTTTGAGCTGCCCGATCACGAGATCGAGATCGGGATCGGGATTCACGGCGAGCCGGGGCGGGGACGGGTGCGGCTCGCGGAGGCCTGGAAACTCGCCGAGACGCTGGTGATGCCCGTCCTGGTGGACCTGCCGTTCATCCCCGGTGATTCCGTGATCTGTTTCGTCAACAGCATGGGCGGCACGCCGTTGATCGAGCTGTACGCACTGTTCCACGGGATCGTGCGCGCACTCGAGAGTCGTGGGATCGCGGTGGCCCGATCGCTGGTAGGCCCGTATGTCACAGCCCTCGACATGGCCGGGTGTTCGCTGACGTTGACCCGCGTCGACGCGGAGATACTCCACCTGTGGGATGCCCCCGTACGTACCCCCGCGCTGAACTGGGGGGCGTGACCGTGGTTGAGCAGGCATGCTCCACGGTGACCCCGGCGCCTACGCGCCTCGCGCCGACCGGCGACAGGTCGACGACAGTCCCGGGCTGCCGATCCGCTCGGCCCGCCGTGCCGCGGGAGCGGCTGTCCCCGGACACCGAGGTGTTTCGACGAGAGGTTGCGGCGGATCGAACGGCACGTCCGCGCTCTGGGGATACCGGCAGTGGACCGCTTGCCGTCGGAATGCGGCTCGCACGGAAGCGGCACCCGGGGAGAATGCCTTCCGGGCAGCTGATTTCGCATTCGATCCGGACTTGTGGCCTGCGCTACGTCGACGTACCATGTACTAGCATTTGTTCGATAATGTCGAATCGTTATCGACATTATCGAAAACTAGTCCCCTCATCCGGCCTGGTGCGCCCGGGTTCCTCATGCGAGATCCCCAGCGGTACCGGACTCGGGCGGGCCGAAGCGGCGCCCGGTAGCGGCGGCGACAGTCCGCCCCGCCACGACAGAGCCAGTCGCGTAAGGAGCAAGCAGTGAAAAAGATCCTCAACGACCCCGCCGACGTGGTGGGGGAGCAATTAGCGGGGCTGGCGGCCGCGCATCCGGAAGTCCGGGTCGACAACACCCACCGGGTCGTCTTCCGCGCCGACGGCCCCGTACCCGGCAAAGTCGGCGTGGTATCCGGCGGCGGCTCCGGACACGAACCGATGCATTCCGGCTTCGTCGGACGCGGAATGCTCGACGCGGCCTGCGTGGGCGAAGTGTTCACCTCACCGGTTCCCGACCAGATCGCCTACGCCACCACCTCGGTCTCCGCGGGCGCGGGTGTATTGCACATCGTGAAGAACTACACCGGTGACGTGCTCAATTTCGAGATGGCCGCCGAACTCGCGACCGCGGAAGCCGATGTCGAGATCCGATCAGTGCTGGTCGACGACGACGTCGCAGTAGAAGACAGCCTGCACACCGCCGGCAGACGCGGAGTCGGCGCGACACTTATCGTGGAGAAGATCGCAGGCGCCGCCGCGGAGGAAGGCCGTTCCCTCGCGGACGTAGCCGATATCGCATACGCGGTGACCGCCAACTCCCGGAGTATGGGAGTCGCGCTGACCTCCTGCACAGTCCCCGCGGCCGGAAAAGCAACCTTCGAAATCGGTCCCGACGAAATGGAGATCGGGGTCGGTATCCACGGTGAACCCGGCCGCAAACGCACCCAGCTCGCCTCGGCCCGCGACATAGCCGCGAAACTCACCGAACCCATTCTCACCGATCTGCCCTTCGACCGGCGAGACAAAGTCATCTGCTTCCTCAACGGGATGGGCGGTACCCCACTGATCGAGCTGTACCTGATGTACGGCGAGGTCGCACGGATCCTGCGCGCACAGGGCATCGAAATAGCGGGATCCCTGGTCGGTCCATACATGACCGCACTCGAAATGGCGGGCTGCTCGGTCACCCTCACCCGAGTCGACGACGAACTGCTCAACCTCTGGAAATCGCCGGTACACACAGCGGCACTGCGCTGGGGAGTATGAAATGACCCTTCTCGATCCGATTCGCTGGGTGTACCAGTTCGCCACCCTCGTCCAGGAGAACGCCGACCACCTGACCGAACTCGATGCCGCGATAGGAGACGCCGACCACGGCGGCAATATCCGCCGCGGTGCCACCGCCGTCACCGAAGCGCTCGCCCGGACCGCACCCACCACAACACCCGCAGACACACTCCAACAGGTCGGCATGGTGCTCATCCGTGCTGTAGGCGGAGCGAGCGGACCACTGTACGGCACCTTCTTCCTCCGCTTCGCCGGCACGGTCGGACCCGGCCATATCGACGCGGCAACCTTCGCCACGGCATTCCGCGCGGGCGTGAACGGCATCGTCACCCGGGGTAGAGCCGAAGCAGGAGACAAAACCATGTACGACGCGCTCGGCCCTGCCACCGATGCCTTCGACCGCTACCACGCCGCGGGCGCCGGTTTCACACCGTCCATGGAGGCGGCACTCGTCGCCGCCGAAACCGGTCGCGACGCGACAATCCGGATGCAGGCGCGGAAGGGGCGCGCCTCATACCTGGGAGAACGCAGTGTCGGGCATCAAGACCCCGGCGCGACCAGCGCAGTACTGCTCGTCCGCGCGGCCCGGCAGGCGCTGCGATGATCGGGCTCGTAGTCGTCTCCCACAGTCGTCGGCTCGCCGACGCGGCAGTCGACTTGGCCACTCAAATGGTGCACGACCGCGACCTGCGCATCGAGGTAGCGGCCGGCCTCGACGAGGAAACCCTCGGTACCGACGCGACAGCGGTGGCCGACGCCATCATCGCTGCCGATTCCGGGTCCGGCGTTCTCATCCTCATGGACCTGGGTAGCGCGATCCTTTCCGCGGAACTCGCGCTCGAGCTACTCCCGACCCAACACCGGATACGATTGTGCGCAGCGCCGCTGGTCGAGGGTCTCGTCGCCGCAGCCGTCGCCGCAGCGAACGGCGCGGCCCTGGCCGAGACCGCAGATGAGGCCGACAACGCCTTGATCGGCAAACGAACCCAACTCGGCATCGACACCACCCCGGAGGCGCTCCCCGAGGCCGTGCCGCAGAACGAGACAACCATGCGCGGCTCGTTCATCGTTGCCAACGAACACGGACTACACGCCCGGCCGGCGGCGCGGCTCATCGCCGAACTCCGCGACCTCGACTGCCGGATCGAGCTACGCAATCTGACAACCGGCACCGGCCCGGCCTCGGGCCGAAGCCTCAGCCGCATCGCCGCATTGGGCGCACTCACCGGCCACGAAATCGAAATCACCGCATCGGGACCGGCCGCCGAGCACGGAATGAACCGGCTGCTGATGCTCGCCCGGCAACGCTTCGGCGAAGAGATTCCCGCGCTGGTCGCCGACCATCCCGCTCCCACCACCTCCACCGGCCCGCTGCCCACTTCGACCGGCATCGCGATCGGCCCGGCCTGGCAGCCCGAGACGACACATTTCGTGTTACCCGACCACCCCGCCGGACCGCCGGCCACCGAACGCCGGCTTCTCGACGACGCAATCGCCCGGGCAAAAGAACGGCTCCGCAGCGAAATACAGCTGCATCCCGGACGGGAACCACGGTACACATCGCCACAATCGGAGGTCTTCCAAGCGCATCTGCTACTGCTGGACGACGACGAACTCATCACCGGCGCACGGCAGCAGATCGCCGGCGGCGCGGCCGCCGCCGGTGCCTGGGCAACCGCGCTCGACACCGCAGCGCAACAGCTGGAAGTGCTTCCCGACCCCTATCTGCGGGCTCGTGCCGCCGATATACGAGCGGTGCGCGACCAGGTCCTGGGCGAATTGCTCGGCCAGGACACCCGTGTCGCCAGCCGGCCGGGAATACTCGTGGCAGCCGACCTGACGCCCGCCCAAGTCGCTGGACTCGACGAGACCGTCGTCACCGGGATCGTGCTGGCCCATGGAAGCCCCACCTCGCACGCGGCGATACTGGCCCGAGCGAAGGGGATCCCCGCCGTGAGTGCCGCCGGGGACAGCGTCCTGCGGATTCCCACCGGGACGACAATCGCACTCGACGGAGCGACAGGGGAACTGGCCATCGATCCCCAACCCGAATGCCTCGCCGAGTTTCGCGCAACTGCCGCCGAACAACACAATCGGCGACAATCCGCGCAGTCCGCAGCCCATGACGTGGCTGTGTCGCGTGATGGGGTCATGGTGCATGTCGCAGCCAACGTCGGCAGTGCCGCGGAAGCCGATCACGCCGTGCGCGCCGGCGCCGACCTCGCCGGGCTGGTCCGCACCGAATTCCTCTTTCTCGGACGTGAGCAGGCACCCTCCGTGGAGGAACAGGAACAGGTATACCGAGACATAGCAAAGTCTTTCGACGGCCGGCGAGTCGTACTGCGCACTCTTGACGTCGGTGGCGACAAGCCGCTGCCGTATATTTCGCAGCCTCGCGAGGCCAACCCTTTTCTCGGATTGCGTGGGACCCGGCTGGGCCTGGCCCACCCGGAACTGCTGCGGGACCAGTTACAGGCGATCGTCCGGGTAGCCGCCGACTATCCGGTGAGTGTGATGTTCCCGATGATCACCACTGTGGAAGAGGTACGTACCGCGCGGCGAATGCTGGGCACGATAGCTCCGCCGGACCTCGATATAGAAGTCGGCATCATGGTCGAAGTGCCTGCTGTTGCCGCCCGAGCCGCGGTATTCGCGGGTTTCGTCGACTTCTTCAGCATCGGCACCAACGACCTGACCCAGTACACCCTTGCCGTGGAACGAGGAAACGAATCCGTTGCGGGACTGGCGGATCCGCTGGACCCCGGTGTCCTGCATCTCATCGACAAGGTGTGCCGCGGCGCGGGTGACACGCGGGTCGCGGTCTGCGGTGAAGCCGCCGCGGATCCGGCGGCGGTGCCGCTGCTTCTCGGGCTGGGAGTCTCCGAGCTCAGTGTCGCGCCGCCCGCGCTGCCGCTGACGAAAGCCGCGGTACGGGAACTGGATATCCAGGCCTGTCGCGCGGCAGCCGCACGTGCGCTGGCGTGTGAGTCCGCGACACAGGTGAGGTCTCAGCTCGCGCGGAATATCGCTTTGCGCGGCCGTGTCCCGACGGCCTGAGCTGAACCCGGTCGGCTCGCGGATGAACTCGTACGCCCCGGGCCTTCCTGTCGAGACGAACTCGATAGGAAGATGCCTCGGACCGTTTGCCCGGGTAGCTGTACCATCCCGCAGCGTCGTCGCTGCTGCGGGATGGTCCCAGGTCGGCCACCTCCGACTCGGGGAACTGATTCCCGCTGTACCCCGTGACGCGCTACCTCCGTGAAGTCCCGGCGGGCTTCATGTCGGTGAGCCTGGGTAGCGTCTTGGGCTGTGGAAACCGGTGAACGTATCCAAGAGCTCGCGGACCGTGTGGTAGCGCTGCGGGACGCCTATTACCGGGGCTCGCCGCTGGTCGCGGACGCGGAGTACGACGCGATCGAGGACGAGTTACGGGGCCTGCTCGAGGCGCACCCCGATCTCGCACCCGACCCGAACCCCTTGGAGCAGGTCGGGGCGCCCGCCGTGCTGCACGCCCCGATCCGGCATTCGCGGCCGATGCTGTCGCTCGAGAAAGCGACCACCCCGGATCAGGTCGCGGCGTTCTTCGACCGGTTTCCCGGGCAGCCGGTCGTGGTGATGCCGAAGCTCGACGGCTTGTCCCTGGCGCTTGTTTTCGAGGACGGGCGGCTGTTGCGGGCGGTGACCCGCGGTGACGGCACCACCGGTGACGATGTGACGGTGCTGGTCCGCGCGTTGGTCGACGGGGTGCCCGACCGGATCGATGTTCCTGGGCGAGTGGAGGTGCGCGGGGAGGCGGTGATGCTGCGGTCGACCTTCCTCGACTACAACACCGCGCACCCGGACAAGCCGCTGATCAACCCGCGTAATGCCGCGGCGGGCACACTTCGGGCGAAGGACCCGGCCACGGTCGCCGAGCGACGGCTGCGGTTCTTCGGCTTCGATCTCGACACCTCCGCCGGCGGCGCCGCGGCCGATCTGGCAGAAGGGCTGCGGGTGCTCGGGATCGCGGGGGCACAGATGCGGATGTGCGCCGATGCCGAGCAGGCGCAGGCGGCGATCACCGTGATCGAACAGGGCCGCAACGATTTGGACTACGATATCGACGGCGCGGTGCTGCGGCTGGCCGACCGCGGGGCCTACGCCGCGGCCGGCACCCGGTCCAACAGCCCGCGGGGCGCACTGGCGTTCAAGTTCGCCGCCGAGGAGAAGACCACACTGCTCAACGAGGTGGTCTGGGACGTCGGCAAGACCGGCAAGATCGTCCCGGTCGCCCGGCTGGAGCCGGTGTTCGTGGGCGGTACCACGGTCACGAAGGCGACGCTGGCCAATCAGCAGGTGATCCGGGCCCGCGATATCAAGGTCGGGGACACCGTGCTGGTACGCCGCGCGGGCGATGTGATCCCGTTCGTGGCCGGCGTGCTCGACGCCTCGAAACGCACCGGCGACGAGCGTGAGATCGTGCCGCCCACCGATTGTCCGTCCTGCGCGCAGCCGGTGACCGAGCAGGGCAACAGCCGGGAACTGTTCTGCACCAATGTCGCCTGTCCCGCGCAGACGGTACGCAGGCTCATCCACTGGGCGTCGCGGCCGGCGGCCGATATCGAGGCCTTCGGCCAGGTGTGGATCGAGCGCCTGGCCGAGGCGGGCATCCTGGAGCGCCCCTCGGATTTCTACACGCTGACCACCGAGCGCCTGCTCGAATTCGACCGTATCGGCGAAACCTCCGCCGCGCGCATGATCGACTCGGTCGATGCGTCCCGCCGGGTGGGTCTGCGCCGCGCACTGATCGGCCTGGCTATTCCGATGGCCTCCGAGGGCACCGCCGCGCGCCTGGCCCGGGCGGGATTCCGTTCCCTGGAGGAGGTCGCCGCCGCGGGCGAGGAACGCCTCGTGGCCGTGGAGGACATCGGCCCGAAGGTCGCGGCGTCCCTGGTCGAACACCTCACCCGCCTGCGTCCGGAACTGGAGCGGTTGCGCGCCGCGGGCGTGAGTCTGGATGTGCTCGAGGAGGATCTACCACCGGTAGTCGCGGCGGGTGCGCCGCTGGCCGGTAAAACGGTGGTGGTCACCGGCGCGATCAGCGATCCGCGTTCGGGAGAGAAGGTTGCCCGCCCGACGTTCCAACGCTTGTGTGAGAAGGCGGGCGCCACAGTGGCGTCCTCGGTGTCGGCGAACACCGACCTGCTCGTCACCGGTGCCGGGGTCGGTGAGAGCAAGCTGGCCAAGGCGGCGAAACTCGATGTGGAAGTGGCCGATCAGGGAAAGATCTGGAACCTGCTGATCGACGCGAACGTCGTCTAGACCACGCCGGGCCGGCCGGGCGGAACCGGCGAGCCGCCGTACCCCGGAGCGGTGCCGCGGTCGCCGGCCCGGGCTCGTATCGCTGCGCCCGCCGGTTACCGCGCCGGCGCGTCGAGTGCCCGCGAGGTGGGTGTCGCGTGACCGGTGGTCGGTCACGGAGCGACGAGTTCCCGGCGGGCCCATCCCTACCGCCGGATCCATCAGCACCTGCGCTGGTACTTGCTCGCCTGGGATACCGGTCGACTCACACACTGTTGCCGACCGGATCTGCCTCGGGCAGCACGGTCGCCGAAGCCGACGCCGACGGTCGCCGGATGCCGAGATATGCTGCCACGACCGCGAGTTCACCGGTTTGCGTGCAACGAGCGGCACTGCCATGCGATCAACCGAGAGGATGTGGCCGGTAGCGTGAGTAGCTATCTGGTTGTCCAGCTGTACTGCACACCCGCGCAAGCCGATTCCGTGCGTTCGGCCGCGGCCGGTGAACTGGCGAAGTTCCCCGAATTCGCCGAGGCGAGAACAGAACTGGCGCCGAAGGCCGAAGGTGAGCGCCGCATGCACCTGGCCTGGGCCGAAGAGCATCCCGGTCAGGAGCCGGGCGAGCGCACCTACTTCTCTCTCGAGATGACCTCCCCGGTCGATGCGCCGGAATCCGTATTGCGGAAAGCGGAGGACCAGATCCTGGAGTGGATCGATACGACCTTCAACGACGAGGCGAACGATATCGCCGAGGTCCAGTGGGCGAGTTTCGCGGAGATCAGGCAGGACGCCTGACGGCTGCGCGCGCCGCGCGGAGAGGCGGCTGCCGGGGCCGGTCCCGGTCGACCGGGTGAGCAGCCGCGACTCCGATCGGAAATCCCGCTGTTCGACGAGGTCGGCCGCCACAATGTGGCGATGCGAACCTATGTCCGTGTACTGACGGCGACCGTCGCCGGAATACTCGTCGTCTTCGCGCCCACCGCCGCGGCCGTCCCGGTTTCCGGCGGCTCGGCTCAGCTGCCGTTTCCGCTGACACTGCAACCGGAGGGAGTGCGGGCGCCGGCGGCGGCGCTGGCGGAAGCCGGTACCGGATTGCTCGTGTGGTCGCGGCAGCCGGATGCCCGCGTCCCGATCGCCAGTATCACCAAGGTGATGACGGCGGTGGTCGTGCTCGAATCGGGCGACCTCGAGCGTCCGGTCACGGTGCCGCGAGCGGCCGTCGACTACGCGGCCGCCTACGGCGGAAGTACCGCCGGACTGGCTCCCGGCGAGGTGCTCACCGCACGTGAGCTGTTGTACGCGATGATGCTGCCCTCGGGCTGCGACGCCGCCTATGCCCTGGCGGAGGCGTTCGGACCGGGCCAGGACGCTTTCCTCGCCAGGATGAACGCCACCGCGCAGCGGCTGGGAATGCCGAACACATATTTCAGCGATCCCAGTGGCCTGCCCGCCCCCGACGATTACGCTACGTACTCCACCCCGGCGGAGCTGGTGCGGCTCGGTCGGCACGCAATGGCCGATCCGGTCTTCCAGGAGATCGCCGGATCGCAGGTCCACTACCTGCCCGCCGGTCCCGCGAACCGGGCCCACGTCTGGGAGACCACCAACGATCTGCTCCGCGATTATCCGGGCACCACCGGAATCAAGACCGGGTCCACGGACGCTGCCGGGACCTGCCTGCTGTTCGAAGCCTCCCGGGGTGCGCAGCGGCTGATCGGTGTGGTCCTCAACAGTTCACCCGACGACCTGGCCGCCGCGGCGACCGACGCCGCACGGATCATGGACTGGGGTTTTCTCCCGATCCTCAGTGGGCTGCCGGTCGGCTGATCAGGCCGCCTCCAATGCGTTGGTTCCGGAGGAGAAGGGCCGCGGCCCCGGCGAGAAGTACCAGGCCGCCGGCATCCACGGCCGCGACGCGCAGCAGTTCCGGGCCCACCGGTCCCTCGGCCGGGAGCAACGCCACGAATCCCGCCATACTCACCGCATTGGCCACAATGGCGGCGGGCCGCAGCCGGGGCCGGAACACCGCGACGATGAGGGCCACTCCCAAGATCGCGAACAACAGTCCGCGATGGCGGAGCAGCAGGCGCAGGTCGGCGCCTACCGGATCGATCCCGTAGGCCGCACTCGCCCGTTCCACGGAGAGCACAGCGACAGCGGGAAGGAGGTTCAGGACGGCGGCCGCGCCGAGTAGGAGCCGGCCCCAGGTATGGCTTCGCATGGTGCTCCTCGAAGTAGGGTTCGAACCGATTCTCGGTGCCGAGCGTGCGTGCCACTTCTGAGAACGTGCGGTATTCCTTCGTAGTCGGTGACAGGTCGAAGCGGTACAGGACGATGACCGTGCGCCCGATGAGCTCCGGTTCAGCGAGGGACGCTTGGAGACCCGGTGGATCAACTGGAATTTCCGTGGCCAGCAGGTGGTCAGGCACGCCGGTAATGCGCTCGAGGGGACGAAGCCCAAGGTGGCCGCGTACCACCCGACGTCCCGCATGGGAACACCTGGGCCGAGGTCGCTCGGGCGGTACTGTTCCTCGCGTTGGACGCCACCTGCACAACCGGCGCGAACTCGTCGTAGACGGCGGCGGTTCGCAGCTCTGAGAGTACCGATCCGGATGACCGGAAAGCCGCCGGGAAACAGTTCACCCGGTGGCGTCCGGTCTTCGATCAGACGGGGATCGGGGCCGAGGCCAGCGTGGCCGCGATGGCGGCGGCCAGTTCCGCGCCCTTGATCTCGAAGTGCCGAGTGAAGTACTCCAGATGTTCGGTGTGTTCGTGGAAGTGATGCGGGGTCAGGACCGCCGAGAAGACCGGTACCCCGGTGTCGAGCTGTATCCGCATCAACGCGTCCACCACGGTCGCCGCCACGAAATCGTGCCGGTAGATACCGCCGTCCACTACCAGGGCACAGCCCGCGATACCCGCGTATCGGCCGGTGGTGGCCAATTGCTTGATACGTAGCGGTATCTCGAAGGCGCCGGGGACTTCGAAGATATCGATATCGACGACGCCGCGCTCGGTGAGCCCGGCTCGGCAGGCCGCGACGGCCCGGTCGACGATATCGGCGTGCCACCGGGCGGCGACGAGGGCGATGCGGTTCGGTGTGGGTGACATTCTGTTCCTCCTGCTCGCTGTGTCACCCAGGGCATGACGACGCGAACAGGAGCCGCCCGCGCGCGGGCACTCCGGTGCCGCGTTCTCTTTCATCCGGACTGTGACCGTCGGCTCCGGGATCACACCGGAATCTGCTCGACCCACCGCGTCCGAGGACACGGTGGCGCTCGCGGGCTCGTGCACCGGATCGGACCGGATGCCATGACCGCCGGTGGGGAATTCCACCCCGCCCTGAGAACGTGTACGAAACGGACAGTAACAATGCTGCGACCCCAGGACAACCCGGCGGCCGTCCGCCCGGCCCGGACGGTCATGCTCGGGGGAGATGCGCGCGGTGGTCGTAGTACAGCAGGCGGTAGTCGCCGGCCTCCTCCGCCCACGCGGTGACAGAGGCGTTTCCGGCCAGGCCCTGGGCGGCGACGGCGAGTGTTCCGGCGTCGTCGAGGTGCTCGAGCAGGCGGCGCAGCAGCAGGATCACCGCATCGTGCGCGACGATGAGTACCCGGCGGTGCCGGGTATCGGCGGCGATGCGGTCGAGCACCCCCGTCACCCGGGCGGCGACATCGTGGAAGGATTCGCCGCCGGGCGGCCGGTAGCCGAGCGGATCGGCCTGCTCGGCCGCGTACTGCTCGGGGTAGCGTTCCCGGACCTCCGAGACGGGGGTATGTGCGAGTGTGCCGCGGAACCGGTCGTACAGGCGCGGGTCGGTCACCCGGCCGGGCAGCGCGATGCCGGCCGCCCGGAGTTCGGTTTCCGCGAGCTGCCAGGTCTGCACCGCCCGTCGATACGGCGAGCACAGGACGATTTCCGGGAGTTGCTCGGGCGGCAGCGCGGCAGCCCATCGCCCCAGGGCGGCGGCCTGGCGTTTTCCGAGATCGGTCAGCTCGATGACCATATCGTCGGCTTCGGCGGGGGTCGCGGGGCGGATACCGGCATTGACGGTGCTCTGACCGTGCCGGACCGCGTAGAGCAGACGGGGGCTCGGGTGCTCGTCACGGGTAGCGAAATATTCGGGCGCGACGGAGGTTTCGGGATCGGCGGGCGGCTGCGTACTCATACCTGGAGGATGTACCGGGGGACGCCGTGCTGCCGGAATTTCCGGATACCGCGGCGGCGGTCCGAGTAGATCACGAAACGCGGGATCCGGCATTACTCGGGCATCCCCACCTCGTCCGGGGTCTTGTCGTTGCGCAGTCCCCGCCAGCTCGGATGTCGCAGACCCTCCCCGGTGTACTCGCGGTATTCGATATCGCCGACGAGCACCGGATCCACCCAATGCGGGGCCCCGGGGCGGCCGAAGCGCGCCGGGGTCAAGGGGAACAGCGCCTCCGAGCGGGCGATCTCGTCCAGCCGGGTCCGCAGCGCCCGGCGGGCGGCCGATGTGAAACCGGTACCCACATTGCCGATGTGCACGAGCCGCCCGTCGGCGTCGTGGGCGGCGAGGATCAGCGAGCCGAATGTCGCGCTCGCCGAGCCGGTGCCGGCGGTCCAGCCGGCTACGACGGCCTCGGTGGTCTTGCGGATGGGGGTCTTGATCCAGGCCGGGGAGCGGCGGCCGGGATGGTAGGTCGAGTCGAGGCGTTTGGAGATGATGCCTTCCAGCCCGTTGTCCCGTGCCGCGTCGAGTAACCGGTCGGCGGGCGTACCCACCCAGTACGGCGGGGTTTGCAGCGGTGCGCTGTCCAGCGCCAGTGCCTGCAGGCGTTCGCGACGATCGAGGTAGGGCAGGCCGGTCACATCCGCAGCTGCATCGGTGAGGATGTCGAACAGGAACAACTGCACCGGGACCGCACCGATCAGCGCCCGGCTCGGCCGCACGACGTGCATACGGCGCTGTAGCAGGCGGAACGACGGCGCACCGGCGGGGGTCTGCGCGATGATCTCGCCGTCGAGCATCACGTCCCGGCCGCCGAGGCGGCCGGTCAGGGCGGTGACCAGATCGGGATAGGAGCCGGTGATCTCGCGGCGGTTGCGGCTGTAGAGGCGGCAGTCCGCACCCGAGCAGATCACGAGGGCACGGACCCCGTCCCATTTCATCTCCACCGCCCAGTCCGGAGTGTCCGGTGGACGGCCCGGGGTGGCGAGCATCGGCGCCGGGACCGCCGCCCGGCCCGCGGGGCTCAGCGGCCGGTGCCGGGGTAGGCGACCACGGCCGCGGGCGCGCTCGGGCGCCACCGGAGTGCCACGGCCCTGTCCCGGCCGCATCGGAATTCGCCCGCCATGCCTACCTCCCGCTCGATACAGCCGGATAAAGCCTGGTCGGGCGCAGACTACGGCGTGCTCGCGCGGGGGCCGGGCAGACACGCGGGATTCGATTCCGAGTGCGGATCCCCTACGCGATGCGTTCGAAAACCGCTGGCGATCCCTGCCCCCGCCGATGTATAGGGTCTCCAAGCCGTAGCGGCCCTCACGGCGGCCCAGTTCGCGCAACGGCAAAGCCCCGACCGGTGACTGGGCACCGCCACGGGAACGAGGCTCGACCTCACCGCTAGTGTCCGGCGGGCGCCCGTGACGGAAGGTCGCGGCGAACGCACAGTGCAGCCCCGGGCATGTCCGCTTCCGGCGGCTACTCCTGGCTCTGGTCTCGGCGGCCCGGCCGGATGAGCGGATCGCTGCTGTGCCGGGCCGGTGCATGCGGCGGGCTACCGCCGACGGCGGGACATGTATATCGTCATATTTGTGACGAATGCAGAGATTTTAACTGATGATATCGCGTCGTCGGTGAAACCGCAGAGCGTTCTGCTGACCGTTTTGGGGCGCTATGTACTCGATCGCCACGCGATGGTGAGTACGACCAGCCTGATCGATGTGCTCGCCTCCGTCGGTATCGGTGAGCACGCTACCCGCTCCACGCTCAACCGTATGGTCAAACGCGGTCTACTGGATCGGCACCGCGTAGGTCGCCAGGCCTACATGGTGTTGACCGCCCGGTTGACCGAGATCCTGCGGGATGGTCATGTGCGGATCTGGCGTACCGGCGCGGTCGAGGCGAATTGGGACGGTTCGTGGACCATGTTGACCTTCAGTTTCCCGGAATCCTGGCAGCGGCAGCGGCACGATCTGCGGGCGCGGCTGCAGTGGGCGGGCTTCGGGTCGTTGCAGGGTGGCCTGTGGATCGCACCATCGACGACGAATGTCCGGGAGATCCTCGAGGGTGTCGAGGGCGCCGACCGGATCCGCGTTTTCCGCAGTCGTGCCGATGCCGAGACCGATATCCCCGCCATGCTGCGCGATGCCTGGGACGTGGCGGGTATCGCGGCGCTGTACTGCGATTTCCTCGGGCGTTGGGGGGCCACCGACCGCTCTCGGGCGCACGACGCGCTGGCGGTACAGCTTCTGCTGGTGACGGAGTGGCTGGACGTCATCCGCCAGGATCCCCGGTTGCCCGTCGAGCACCTGCCCGCGGACTGGCCCGCGGCTGCGGCGCAGCGCGCATTCCACGCTCTGCACGACCGGCTGGACACGGTCGCCCGGGCGGAGGCCGCGCATCGGCTGGAACTGCGTTCACTGGAACCATCTGTCCTGGAATGAACTTAGTCATTTTGTTGACGGTAGTAGTGAATACGGCTAATGTATGCCAGGTCACATCGGTTGCTCATGGCGGTTCTCGTCACAGGCCCGAAGCGTGCACAGACCCACTGGACACTCATCACGTGAGGGACTCGATGAGACCGACCCGAACACAGGCGTTCGTCGCCATCGTCGCGCTGCTCGCCCTGGCACTCGCCGGATGTACGTCGATCGACGAGAAAACAGCCGAGACGGAGCAGCTGTCCGGCCCGGGCGAGAGCGCCGGCGTGCTGTACGAGCGGCTACCACAAGCGGTCAAGGACAAAGGCGAAATCGTCTTCGTCGGCGATTCGCATCCGCCCTACCGCACGGTGGCCGCCGACGGGAAGACGATCACCGGCATGGACCCCGATATCCAGCAGGCACTGTCCGGCGTGCTCGGGGTCCCGATCCGCATGGAGGTCTCCAGTGGTCTTCCGGCCATGCTGTCCGGCATGCTGTCCGGTCGTTACGACGCGTTCAACGGACCCGTCAAGGCCACGCCGCAGCGGCTCGCGGATTTCGACGGGGTGCAATGGCTGACCAGCCGCACCTCCTACCTGCTGCCGATCAACGGAGGGATCGGCGCACAGAGCACGGACGAATTATGCGGAACCCGGACCGCGGGCGTGATCGGGTCGATCACCGAGGAACAGGCTGCCAAGCTGTCGGACTGGTGCGAGAGCAACGGTAGGCAGCCCCTCGAATTCGTCGGATTGGCCGATACCAATGCGACCCTGCTGGCCGTGCAGTCCGGCCGTGCCGATTCCGCCGCGCTCACCCAGAGCGGTGCCATCGATACCGCCGCCGCGCAGCCCAATACCTGGCGTGCCGTCGCGCAGACCGAGGAGCAGGGTGCCCTCGCCGACCAGCTCGTGCTGCTCTCACCCAAGACTAACGGTCTGGGGCCGGTTTTCTACGAGGCTTTCGAACTGCTGTTTTCCGGTGGGCAGTACGACGAGCTGGTGGCGAAATGGAATCTCGAGGACATCGCCATCCCCGAGCCCGTGCTGAACCCCACCGCGCCGGCATGAGCCGGGATCTTCGAGCCATTCCATGTCTGACGAACAAGGAAACGCGATGACCGCATCTCTGACCGAGCGGCCCGCGGCGACCGTATCCACCTCCGACGATGTCTCCACGGCCCGGCCCCGCCTGCGACCGCTGCGGTGGATCGTCTCGGCGGTGCTGCTCGTACTCGCCGCCCAGCTCGTCAATTTCATCGTGACGAACGAACGGTTCGGCTGGGATATCGTCTGGGGCTATCTCTTCTACCCGACGGTCCTGAAGGGCCTGGCCATGTCGGTGTTCATCACCGTGGTCGGGATGGTGGTCGGTTCGTTGCTGGGCGTGGCGCTGGCCGCGGGCCAGAACAGTGATTTCTGGCCGGTGCGCCTGGTGTGCCAGGGGTATGTGGGGATCTTTCGGGGTATCCCGCCGCTGGTTCAGTTGATCTTCTGGTTCAACCTGGCTTATCTGCTGCCGCAGCTGTCGATCGGCATACCGTTCGGTCCGACCTTCGCCTCGTGGTCGTCGACGGAGTTGATCAGTCCGCTCACTGCCGCCTTGATCGGGCTCAGCCTGCACGAGGCCGCCTATATGTCGGAGATCATCCGGTCCGGTATCGGGGCGGTGGATGCCGGACAGCGGGACGCGGCGATGGCGATGGGTTTCAGCCGGTGGCGGACCTTCTCGCGGATCATCCTGCCGCAGGCGATGCGGGTGATCGTGCCGCCTACCGGGAACCAGTTCATCTCCCTGCTCAAGGGCACCTCGCTGGTCTCGGTGATCGCCATGACCGACCTCTTGTTCTCCGTGCAGCTCATCTACAACCGCACCTACCAGGTGGTGCCGCTGCTGATCGTCGCCTGTCTCTGGTATCTGGC
This sequence comes from Nocardia grenadensis NBRC 108939, assembly GCF_001613445.1. Lineage (GTDB taxonomy): Bacteria > Actinomycetota > Actinomycetes > Mycobacteriales > Mycobacteriaceae > Nocardia > Nocardia grenadensis. The sequence goes on along the minus strand of NZ_BDCJ01000003.1, from coordinate 424,302 downwards.
CGTGGTGTCGCTGCTCACGATATTCCAGCGCCGGCTCGAACGTCGCTACGGCCGCGGCGAACGGCGTGACGAGACCCGGTCGAGTCTGTGGGGCAGCGCGCTGAATCGTGGAAGGAGCATTCGATGAGCGACCAAACCGCCACGCCCGTGATACAGGTATCGAGCCTGCGCAAGGTTTATCACGGCCGTCCGGCGCTGGACGGCGTGGACCTCACCGTCACCGAGGGGGAGGTGGTCGTTATCCTCGGTCCTTCCGGATCGGGCAAGTCCACGCTGGTGCGCTGTATCGACCAGTTGGAGAAGATCGACGGTGGGGCCATCTATCTCGATGGCGAGCTCCTGGGTTTCGCGCATCGGCACGGTGCCCTGCGGCCGCTGTCCGAGGACGATATCGCCGCACAGCGGCGCCGGATGGGCATGGTTTTCCAGCAGTTCAACCTGTTCCCGCACTGGACGGTGCTGCGCAATATCACCGAGGCCGCGGTGGCGGTGCACGGGATGTCCAAGGATGCCGCCCGCGAGCGAGCCGAAACCCTGCTGCGGAAAGTCGGCCTGCCGGACAAGGCGAACGCCTACCCCCGGCAGCTGTCCGGCGGCCAGCAGCAGCGGGTCGCGATCGCCCGATCGGTGGCCACCCGGCCGCGGGTATTGCTGTTCGACGAGCCGACCAGCGCCCTGGACCCCGAGCTGGTCGAGGAGGTGCTCAACGTGATCAAGGACCTCGCTCGTTCGGGTTTGACCATGGTCGTGGTCACCCACGAAATGGAATTCGCCCGCCAGGTCGCCGACCGCTGCGTGTTCATGGTCGACGGGAAGGTCGTCGAGCAGAACGCCGCCGCGGAGTTCTTCGAACGACCGCAGACCGAGCGGCTGCAACGCTTTCTCAGCCGCTTCAACGAATCCCGTAAGGCCGACCCCGTAGCGACCGAACTCGCCGTGGAGGCCCGATGAGCGCCACCTGCACGATCCTGGCCGTCGGCGACCTGGTTCTCGACGAGCCGGACCCCGCGTCCTACTTTGCGCCGAGCACGGGGGTGCTGCGGGCCGCCGATCTCGCGATCGGTCATATCGAGGTTCCGCATTCGACCAGCACTGTCCAGGCCAGCACCGATGTGCCGGCGCCGCCGGCCGATCCGGCAGCCCTCGGTGCCGTCGCCGACGCCGGTTTCGCGATCGTCACTCTCGCCGGGAACCATCTCTACGATGTGGGCACCGACGGTGTCCTCGACACTATCCGGCACTCCCAGGCGGCCGGGTTGAAAACCGCGGGCGGGGGAGCGAACCTCGCCGCCGCCCGCGAGCCCGCCGTCCACGAGGCGGGCGGGCTGCGGATCGGGGTGCTCAGTTTCAACTGTGTGGGTCCGCGGGATTCGTGGGCGGCGTCGCAGAAGGCGGGCGCGGCCTACGTCAAGGTGCTCACCCACTACGAACTCGAATCGGCGACTCCCGGCGGGCCGCCGACGGTCTACACATTCGTGGCGCCGGACAGTCTCGCGCAGATGAAGTCCGATATCCGGGCGTTGCGGGCAAACGTGGACGTCGTGGTCGTCGCTCTACACAAGGGGATCGGTCATACCCCCGCGGTGCTGGCCGATTACGAATCACCGCTCGCGCAGGCCGCGGTCGACGCCGGCGCCGATATGGTGATCGGGCATCACGCGCACATCATGCGCGGGATCGAAATGTACCGCGGTAAGCCGATCTTCCATGGTCTCGGCAACTTCGTCACTGTGACGCACGCGTTGACCCCGGTCGGCGGCGACTCCGCTGAGCGCCGCGCGTGGGCGGCACGCCGACAGCAGATGTTCGGGTTCGTGCCGGACCCGGATATGCCGTCTTACCCGTTCCACCCGGAAAGTCGCAATACCGCGATCGCGTCATGCGTCTTCGGCCCGCGAGGCATGGTCAGCGCGGGATTCGTGCCCTGCTGGATCGATGACGACGCCCGCCCGATCCCGTTGACACCGGGTGATGCGCGCGGCGCAGAGGTCGTGGACTACATCGAAAAAATCACCCGGGCAGCAGGTTTCGACACCGAGTTCCAGCGCGGCGGCGATCTGGTGACCGTGGCCGAGCCCGACGTACAGCAAAGGACACCCTGATGGCTCAGCGGCCTCTCGAAGGAAAGATCGTGCTCGACCTGACAACTGCGCTGGCGGGCCCCTACGCGACGCTACTGCTCGCCGGACTCGGCGCCCGGGTGATCAAAATCGAGAACCCGGAGCGGGGCGGGGACGCCGCGCGCAACAACTCCCCGTATGTCACCCGCGACGGTCTCTCGGTGCGGCGCACCTCCGATGAGGACATGTCGGTCTCGATGCTCGCCCGCGGCCGCAACAAGGAGTCGATCACCCTCGACCTGAAGAACCCGGCCGGCCGGGAGGTGTTCTTCGATCTGGTCGCGCACGCAGATATCGTCGTCGAGAACTACAGCGCCGGTGTCACCACGCGCCTGGGTATCGACCACGCTGCCGTCGCCGCGGTGAACCCGGCGGTGGTCTACACCTCCATCAGCGGGTTCGGCAGCCAAGGTGGTCCGGGCACCGGCAAGGCGATGGATACGATCATCCAGGCTCTCAGCGGGGTCATGATGACAGCCGGAGGCCCCGGCGATCCCCCCGTCCGGTTCGGTCTGCCGATCGGTGATCTGCTCGCCCCACTGTTCGCGGTGATCGGCACCCTGTCGGCGGTGATCCAGGTAGGGCAGACCGGACGCGGCCAGCACGTCGACGTCTCCATGCTGGGCGCGCTCACCTCACTGGTCGCCGCCGAACCCTTCGACGCCTTCGACATGATCGGGCTTCCCACCCGCACCGGCGATATGGTGCCGCGGCTGGCGCCGTTCGGTATCTTCGCCGCCGCGGACGGGCATTTCGCGATCTGCGGGCCCACCGACCCGTTCGCGCACGGGGTACTCACCGCGATCGGCCGCGCCGATCTGATCACCGACCCGCGGTTCGAGAAGCGGGACGGCCGGGTGCACCACGCCGACGAACTGCACGCGATGATCGCACAGTGGGCGGCGGACCAACCGGTGGCGAAGGTTATCGCGGAACTCGAGCAGCACGGCGCACCCTGCGCGGAGGTCCGGGCACCGCACGCCGCGGTCCGCGATCCGCTCGTGCGACAGCGCGGCGAGGTGGTGCCGCTGCGCCATCCCAGCTACGACGATATCGTCGAGCTCTGGGGCAGCGGTCTGCCGATCACCATGTCCGACAGCGATACCGGCCTCGACCGGCCCGCGCCCGCCCTGGGTGCGCACAATCACGAGGTGCTCGCCGGACTGCTCGGGTACGACTCCGCGCGTATCGCCGCCTTGTCGGAAGGCAAGGTTCTATGAGCCCGGAACCGCCGGGGCCGGCGAATCCTGAGCAACGCGCTGCCGGTGCCCTGGGTTCGCGGGTACCCGGCGCCACCGATTCCGATCGGCCGGTGATCGGTGTAGTCGGCGGTGATGTGCCGCCCGAGATCATCGAGGCGGCCGGCGGGCAGGCCTACCGGCTGTCCGGCGGCGACCGGCCGGCCGGCGCCGAGGCCGTCCGATTACTCGGCGTCGCAGTGGATTCCGTCGCCCATTCGATTCTCGACGATATCCTCACCGGCGAAGCGGGCTCCCTGCGCGGATTGCTCGTCTCCCGGGATTCGCAGGCCGCACTGCGCCTGTTCTACGTGCTTCGGATGCTCGCCCAGCAGGGCCGCGCGGTGCCGGAGGTACACCTCGTCGACCTGCTGCACCTACCGCGGGCATCGACGCGCGACTACAACGCCGGTCAGCTCGCGAAACTGGCCGATACCGTCGCCGACTGGACCGGTACCGGCCTCACGCCGGAGAACCTGTACACCGCACGGAAGCTCCGTGCCGAACTCGCGGCGGTGCTGCGAAGGGTGCGCGACCGCCGGGCCGCGGGCGTCGTGACCGGTGCGACCGCGCTGCGCGTGTACACACTCGCTCAGACCCGAGCACCTGCCGACTGCCTGACGGCAGTGAGCGCGGTACTCGACGAGGCCCGGTCACAGCCGGATTCGGATCCCGCGCACGGGTGGACGACCGAGGGGCGGCGCCGGGTCTTCCTCACCGGAAGCACGGTCGACCAGGTTTCGGTGTACGACAGCCTGGAAGCCGCCGGACTGTTCGTAGCCGGTGAGGACCACAACTGGGGTGACCCGGTGGCCGATCTCTGGGATATGCCCGCCGAGGCCACCGATCTGCACACCGCCTACGCCGAGATCGCCGGCCACCGCCTACACGCCGGACCCATGGCCCAGACCTCGGGCCTGGCCGAGCGCGCACGCTACAGCGCGGACCGCGTCCGCCGCTGCGGCGCCTCGGTGGTGCTGTCGGTCGGCCGCCACCACGATCCGGCGCCCGGGTGGGACCGGCCGGGACTGATCCGGGAACTGGGCTCGCACGCCCGCGTGGTGCCACTGCCGGTCGCCGCACACACCTGGTCGGCGCACGAACTCGAGACCGCCGTCGAGTTGCTCACCCGTGAAGATTGCGAGGCTACGGCACGATGAACGCACCGCATTCCGCATTGCCGGACCGATTGGCCGCGGCGACGGCCGCGACGGCGTATCAGAAGCAGTGGTTCGCCCGGATGCGCGCGGAGGTCGCTGCGGGCGCCCCGCTGGCATTGGTGAACGCCGATGCGCCACAGGAGATATTGCGTGCCATGGGGATTCCGTATGTGGTGAACCAGTGGTGGGCCTCGGTGGTTTCGGCCAAGCGGCTCGGTCCGACGGCCCTGCACAATATCGCCGTGCGGGGCTATCCGGACGATTCCCTGCAATACGACGCGATCGGTCTCGGGTCCATGGACCTGCCCGCCGAGGACGCACCGTGGGGTGGCCTACCGCGGCCTCGCTTTGTCATCGCCGAATGCAGCGGCGATGCCACCCGCAAGGTTTTCGACCTGTGGGCCGAACATCCGGACACCGGATTCTTCCCCTTCGAGCGCTCGTCGGCCACCACGACGCCGGACAATTGGTGGGAGCTCGTCGGCCACGACTGGGAACAGGTTTACGCCAGTGACCGTCTCGATCTGATGACCAGCGAGAACTGGCAGCTCGTCGAATTCCTCACCGAGCGCACTGGGCGAGAGTTCGATATCGACCGGCTCGCCGAGGTGATGGCGTTGGTCAACGAACAGGCGGAATGGAACAAGCGGACCCGGGACCTGATCGCCGCCACCCAGCCCACCCCGGTCTCCATCAACGACAGTATTCCCGCGGTGATGATCCCGCAGTGGCATCGCGGGAGTGAATGGGCCCGGGACGCGGCTCGCGAGTTGTACCACGAGGTGGAGGCAGCGGTGCGCGACGGTCGCGCGGTATGCCCGGGGGAGCGGGTGCGGTTGATGTGGATCGGCCGCGGTCTCTGGTTCGACCTCGGCCTGTATCAGCGCTTCCAGGAAAAGTACGGCGCGGTGTTCGTCTGGTCGATGTATCTCGCGATCGCGGCCGACGGCTACGCCCGCTACGGGGGGGATCCGATGCGCGCTCTGGCGGCCCGTTTCACGGGTTTCACCGATCAGCTGTACACGCCGCCGTGGTCGTCGCAGTGGTACGTGAAAGAAGCTCGGAACCACGGCGTCGACGCAGTGGTGCACCTGGTGGCCGACGATGTACCAGGATCGTCATTCACCACCGAGGCGCTGGAGCACGCCGGTATTCCCGTCCTGGAGATCCGCACCAACAACGCCGATTCCCGGGGCGCCGCCGCAGCGGCACTGGAAACCGCCATCGGCGACTTCCTGCAGCAGCGCGTACTCGACTGAGCTCATGCCCCGCTTCCTGCCGCCACCGCTGCGTCGGCGGAACTTCGTGCTGTACTTCGGCGGCCAGATCTTCGCCAGCACCGGTGTGTGGTTCCAGAATCTGGCGTTGAGCCTGTGGATCGTGCAAACCACCGAAAGCGCGCTGGCGCTGTCGCTGGTCGCCGTATGCCAGTTCACCCCGATGCTGGTGCTCTCGGCGCCGGCCGGTGTGGTGGCCGACCGCTTCCGGCCACGCACGATACTCTTCGTCACCACACCGCTCATGGCGCTGTGCGCCGCGGCGCTGGCCGGCGCCGCCGCCACGGGCCACGACGAACTCGTCACGTTGCTGGGGCTCGTGGCGCTGAGCGGGATCGTGCAGGCCTTCGACCGCACCGCGGGGCAGGCGTTCCTCTACGAACTCGTGGGCGCCCGGGAACTGGGCCCGGCGGTATCGTTGAACACCGTCGCGCTGTCCGCAGCCCGTTCATTGGGGCCCGGACTGGCCGGCCTGACCTACGTCGTGGCTGGCGCGCCGATCTGTTTCACGGTCAATGCGCTCACCTACTCCGGCGTACTGCTCGCGCTCTGCGTCATGGACCCGAAAGCGTTCGCGGAGAAGCGGCCTCGCTCCCGCGACGGGGGCAAGGGGTCGGTGCGGACGCTGCTGGGTGACCCGGTCCTGCGCAGGCTGTTCGGCACCAATATCGCCGTCACGGTGCTGGCGATGAATTTCATGGTCGTGGTCACCGCCATGGTCACCATCACACTGGCCGGTGATCCGGCACAGCTGGGTGCCGCGCACACACTGAACGCGGTGGGCGCGGTAATCGGTGGACTGATCGTCTCGGCGGTCGCGCACCAGGGAACCCGGGTGGTGGCGACGGCCACGGCGGTGCTCGGTATCTCGCTGGGTTCGGCTGCCCTCGCACCGGACGTGACAGTGTTCCTGCTGGTATCGCCGCTCATCGGCCTCGGCCTCGGTGCGTTCCAGAGTTCGCTGAACAGCACGGTGCAACTGCTGAGTCCTCCCGGGCTGCTCGGGCGGTCCGCCGGGCTGCTCACGATGAGCAGTGTCGGTGTCGTCCCCGTCGGAGCCTTGATCGCCGGCTCGATCATCGACAGTACGTCGGCGCGGGTGGCCCTGCTCGTCGGGACGGTCGCCTGTCTCTTCTGCGGTGCCGTGCTGGCGCGAGGTGGCGACCGGAAGCCGCAGACCGCGTACGAACACACTCCGCTTCTTCGCTAGCCGCCGCCTCGAGGCGAGAACTGGTGTCGTCATGACAATTCAAGGAGATGAGTATGTCCAGATATCGCTGGGCGATCGCGGGGCTAGTCGGCCTCCTGGTCGTCGCGGGCGCGCTGTTCGCAGTGGTCACCCGCACGGAGGAAGCCGACACCGCGCAGGCCGGTTTCGCCGATTACACGCCTGGTACGCAGTACACCGAGGCGATCACCGAAACCTTCTATCTACCGATGGCCGATGGCACGCGCCTGGCGATGCTGCTGTCGCGGCCCGCCACCGACGGGCGGGCGGCCGAAGGCCGCTTCCCGGTGATCTGGCATCACAAGCTCGATATCTACCCCAGCCCCAAAGACGGTGTGGGACCGCGGGAGGCCGGCTATTCGAACCTCACCGCCCTGACCGAACACGGCTATGTGATCGCCCAGGTCGCGCGGCGCGGTAACGGTCAATCGTTCGGTGTCCGGCGCGGTTACCACGACCGCGTCGAGGCACAGGACGCCTACGACGTCACCGAATGGCTGGCCACCCAACCCTGGTCGAACGGGCAGGTCGGCATCTACGGTTGCTCGAACACCGGCGATGCGGCCATGCACGCGGTCTCGATGCGGCCCCCGCATCTGAAGGCGGCCTTCGCCGGCTGCTTCTCCTGGAACAAGTTCGACGCGATGCGGCGGGGCGGGATCGCGGCCCAATGGGGTTACGGGCCCACTCGGACGGTGGCCGATGATATGCAGGTCACGCCCGTGGCCGGCGATGAGGACAAGACGCTGCTGCGCCAGGCCGCCGAAGAACATCAGAAATCGACCCCGCTGGCGAAGATGTGGGCGGGGATGCCGTATCGCGACGACTTCTCCCCGCTGGTCGCCTCCCGGTTCTGGGCGGAAGGCAGCCTGAGCACCTACGCGGCCCAGATCCGCGAATCGCAGATCCCGCTCTATATCGTGGGCGGCTGGCGCGACGAGTTCCGGGACCAGGGAATCATCACCGCACTCAACACCTCCGGATCGAAACTGCTGATCGGACCGTGGCTGCACTGTGAGAACCCCGGCCTCGCCCTCGTCCAGGAGGCGCACCGTTTCTTCGACGAACATCTGAAAGGCATCGATACGGGACTCGCCGAAGCTCCGCCCATCCGCTACGCCACGGTCTCCGATATCGGCAATCCCACCGGCGCGATCGACTGGCGGGAGGCACAGGCCTGGCCGCCCACCGAGTCCGGCCGCACCGATTTCTCCCTCGGCGCCGATGGGGTACTCGGCTCGCAGGCCACCGGCAGCCGGACGTTCACCGTGAACACCGCGGTCGAATGTCCCGAGGCAGGCTCGGGAGCGACCATCCAGCCGTGTCACACCGGTGGTGAGGGAACGTCGTACACGAGCGCGCCCCTCACCCGGGATACCGAGGTGACCGGTACCCCGCTCGCGGATCTGACCGTCCGGGTCGACCGTCCCGACGCCCATATCTTCGCCTACGTCGAGGATGTGGCGCCGGACGGCACGGTGTCAGTGGTCACTGAGGGCCGGCTCGCCGCCTCGTTGCGTGCGGAAAGCGAAGCGCCGTACGCACTACCCCCAGGGGTGCCGCATCACCGCTCCTACCGGGAGGACGCCCGGCCGCTGACTCCCGGGGTGGCCGCGCGCCTGCGGTTCGACATCCTTCCCCTGTCGTATGTGTTCCGCGAAGGACATCGGATGCAGCTCACGGTCACCGGCTACGACCACCGGGAGAGCATCCCGCTGCCCGATGCCCACGGGTCGACGATCGAGGTCGTGACCGACCCGGCGCAACCGTCGCTGGTGCAGCTGCCCGTCGTGCACCCCTGATCGTCACCCCCGTCCATCCCAAGGAGATCGACCGTGAAGTTCTCCCGGAGCGCCGCACTATTGCGCGCATTCGCTATGGCCGGTGGGTTTGCGACCGCCTGCGGCACCCGAGCAGAGGACGCCCGCCCGCGCATCGGCCGTCGATGCCCGAGACGACTATCACCCCACCGTCCGCGAGCCGACCGCAGGCCTGGACGGGCCCACCGTGTTCCGGTCCGCGGATCTCACACTGTCTCCCGACGACACTCTCGCGCGCCCGGCCCGGCCGACCGAAGCGATCGACTCGACCACCGACTCCGATACCGGTGGTGCCCAGCTCGGCGGTAAGGCCGATAGCGGCAAGATCGGCATGATGGGCACCTCATGTGGCGGTGTGGAAGCCCTGGGCGAGTCCTGCGGCCTGTGCACCCGGCCCACCTGGACAGTGCGGACCAAGAATCGCTGCCCCGGCAATGCGAACGGCCGGATCTTCCCTCATATCGAGATCCGGCCGTTCGGCCCCCGGCAGGTCGCCACCGTTAGCTGTTCATCCGGTCAGCACCACACGGTCGCCCTGGATCGAACAGTCGAACGGAAACCCCGGGGCCGCACAGATCTCCGAGAGATACTCCCTCGATCTGTTCGTACACGGTGTGGGCACGGTCGGTGACCTGTCCGTCGCCGGGGTGCGTTCAGTCGTCGGCCCCGTCCGCCGGCGATCGGGCATCGCCTTGTGGGTAGTGGGAACGCAGGATGTCCTTGCGGATCTTCCCGGTCGCGTTGCGGGGGATCTCGTCGAGCACCAGGGTCGACTTCGGGATCTTGTACTTGGCCAGGCGAGGTGTGAGGAACTCGACCAGTCGCTCGTGGTCGATATCGCTTCCGGGAGTGAGAGTGATGGCCGCGCAGCCGGTCTCGCCCCATTTCCGGTCGGGCACGCCGAACACGGCGCAGCCCGTCACGCCGGGCATCTCGAGTATCGCGGCCTCGACCTCGGCGGGGTAGATGTTCTCGCCGCCAGAGATGATCATGTCCTTCAGACGGTCCACGATCGATACGAAACCGTCCGAATCGGCCGTGCCCACATCACCGGAGCGGAACCATCGGCCGTCGGCGAACGCGTCGGTAGTGGCCTGCGGGTTGTTCCAGTAGTCGCGCATGACATTCGGTCCCGAGATCTGGATTTCGCCGCGCTCGCCGGGGGCCACGTTTCGGCCGTCCGCGTCGACAATCCGGACGTCGGTGAAGAAGTGCGGAACTCCGGCGGTGCCGAGTTTGCGTTCGGCATTGTCGGGGATGAGCACGAGGGTTCCGGGGCCGGCCTCGGTGAGCCCGTAGCCCTGGCACATCTTCACGCCGCGTTCGGTGTAGGTGCGCAGGGTCCGGGGCGGTACCGGGGCTGCACCGACGAGGACTCGGCGGACCCCCGACAGATCGGTGCCTGCCCAGCGGTCGTGTGCGGTCATCTGATCGAGCATGGTCGGTACGGCGAATGCGTAGGTGATGCGGTCGTGTTCGAGCACCTCGAGCACCCGGCCGGCGTCGAAGCCCGGTTCGATGAGCACGTTCCCGCCCTTGAGCAGGGTCGGCAGGGCGACCATGTCCAGGGCGGCGGTATGGAACAGTGGGGCGCAGACGAGGGCGATCTCGTCGCTGTGCAGGTCCAGATCGATGACCGCGTTCATCACCGCGAAGACGATATTGCCGTGGGTGAGCACGACACCCTTCGGTCGCCCGGTGGTGCCGGAGGTGTACATGATGAAGCAGGGGTCTTCGTGGCCGACCGGTTCGTCGATGCGGCTCGCGTCGGATGCGGCGAGCAGTTCTTCGTAACCAGGTGCGCCGTGGTCGTCCGGCCCGTCGAGGACCACGCGCCCGCCCAGATCGACGGCCCGCGCCGGGCCCGTCGCGATATCGGCCGTCGCGGTGGAGTGGATCAGTACCGACGCGCCGCAATCCCGCAGCGCGTACTCGATTTCGGCGGCGGTCAGCCTGGCGTTGAGCGGAACAAAGGTGGCGCCCAGCAGTCCCGCGGCGAACAGCGCTTCGAGATAGGCCGGGTGGTTCGCGCTGAGCAGCGCCACCCGGCTGCCCGAACCGACACCCAGGCCGCGCAGGCCGTGGGCCAACCGCGTGACACGGTCGTCGAGTTCACGGTAGGTCGTGGTCCGGCCGCCGAAGGTGAGTGCGACCTGGTCGGGGGACAGGCGGGCGCGCCGCAGCGGCCAGGAACCGATGCCCTCGTTGCGCATGGAACTCCTTCGATGGAAAGCCGGAGGCGCAGGGCGGCCCGCGCCTCCGGGGTGCGGGAGCGGGCGGGGCTACTCGAAGAAGCGGTACACGGCCTCGACGACCACGGCCGGGCGCTCGGCGCCCTCGAGTTCGATCAGGGCGTCGACGGTCACCTGCAGACCATTTTTCGGTAGCTCCTCGGCCTTCTTCAAAGTGGCCTGCAGCCGCACGCGACCGTTCGCGGGTACCGGGTTGGTGAAGCGCACCTTGTTCAGGCCGTAATTGACTGCCATGGTGACACTGTCGATCTTCAAGACCTCGTCCCACATCGGGATGATCAGCGAGAGCGTCAGGTAGCCGTGGGCGATCGGCCCGCCGAAGGGGCTTTCCGCCTCCGCGCGCTCGGGATCGACGTGAATCCACTGGTGGTCGTCGGTAGCGTCGGCGAATGTATCGATGCGTTGCTGCGGGATCTGGATCCAGGAGCTCGTGCCGAGCGACTGCCCCTCGAGTGCCGCGAGTTCGGCCAGTGTGGCGACGCGGGTGGTGGTCATGGTGTCTCCTGTGGGTTCGGGAAGAATCAGCGTTCGATATGGAGTGCGCGCAGCGCGTTCTCCTTGAAGATCAGCGGCCGGACCTCCGGCTTGATCTCGAGTTTCGCGAAGTCGGTCATCCAGCGGTCCACCTGGATCACGGGGAAATCGGAGCCGAAGAGCACTTTCGATTTCAGCATCGAATTCGCGGCCCGCACGAGTTGCGGCGGAAAATATTTCGGTGACCAGCCGGACAGGTCGATATAGACATTGGCCTTGTGCGTGGCGATCGCGATCTGGGAATCCACCCATGGCACCGCGGGGTGCGCCATGATCAGCGTGAGGTCAGGGAAGTCGGCGGCCACGTCGTCGAGCAGCATCGGGTCGGAGTACCGCAGCTTGATGCCGTGTCCGCCCGGCAGACCGGCGCCGATACCGGTCTGGCCGGTGTGGAAGAGGACGGGCACACCGGCCTCTGTCAGTGCCTCGTACAGGGGATAGAAGGCCCGATCGTTGGGTTCGAATGCCTGCATGCTGGGGTGGAACTTGAACCCCTTCACCCCGAATTCGTCGATGAGGCGGCGGGCGCGGCGCACCGCCGCCCGGCCCTGCCACGGGTCGACGGACCCGAAGGGGATCAGGACGTCATTGTGGGCAGCGGCCTTCTCGGCGATCTCCTCGACCGAGTTGGGCGAGTGCCCACTGCCGGACTGCGCGTCGACGGTGAACACCACGGCGGCCATGTTCCGCCGCCGGTAGTGCTCGGCGATCGAGTCGATGGTGGGCGTGCGGTCCTCGCCGGATTTGAAGTATTTCTCCGATGCCGCCATGAGCTCGTCGTCGAGGGAACGGTGCCCACATCCGTCGACCTCGACATGGGTGTGGATATCGATCGCTTCGATACGGTCGAAGTCGATGGCGTACTCGTAGCGCGTCGTCATCGCCGCATCACTTTCCGCCACCGGTCAGTTCGGCGGGGAATTCCTCGCCGACCGATTCGCGGTGTTCGGACAGGTTCGGCCATTCGGCGGCGAGGTCCTCGGCGGACCAGCCGTTGTCGTGGTAGCTGATACCGCTGAGCTGGGGGTGGGTCCAGAGGGCGACGCGGTCACCGCCGATGGCGAAGGCTTGACCGGTGATATCGGCGGCTTCGTCGCTCGCCAGGAAGGTGATGATCCCGGCGGCGTCGTCGGCGGTGCCCAGGCCGATGTCGCGCCGCAGCAGGGCGGGCAGCGTGCCCGTCTTTTTCGCCGACTCGATATGGGGTCGGAAGATCGGCATGGTCTCGGTCATCGCGGTCGCCGCGACCGGGCAGACCGCGTTCGCGGTGATTCCGGCGCGCTGCAGTTCCATCGACCAGGTGCGGACCATACCGACGATGGCGGCCTTGGCGCCGGAGTAGCTCGTCTGGCCGAAGTTGCCCCGTTGGCCGGCGGGAGAGCCGATGCAGATGATGCGGCCGCCCGCGCCCTGCGCACGGAAGCGCAGCACTGCCTCGCGAACACAGGTGAAGGTGCCACGCAGATGCACGGTGTTCACCGCGTCGAACGCCTCGTCGCTCGTCTTCCACACCACGGCGTCGCGGAGGATGCCGGCATTGGTGACCATGATGTCGAGTCGGCCGAATTCCTCGACCGCTGTCGCCACCAATTGCTGCGCCGTCTCGGTGGGCCCGACCGGGGCGACCACCGCGACCGTACGGCCACCGAGTGCGCGGATCTCGGCGACCGCCTTGTCGGCGGTTTCTTTGTCGACGTCATTGATCACGACGGCAGCGCCGTGGCGCGCGAGATCCTTCGCGTAGGCGAGGCCGAGGCCACGTCCGCTGCCGGTGACGACCGCCACCTTGTTGCTCAAATCCACTTCGGCTCCTTCGGGAGAGTTGCTCATCACAAGTAAACATCTATCATTGAGAAAGTCAATCATTTATTTCTGCTACTGTGTTCCCGGGCAGGGTGCGAACAGGAGGGTAGATGTCTCGATCACGGCAGGTGCAACTGGCCGAAGACCTCGGTTTTCTGCTGTCCCGGGCCGGCGGATTGGTAGCCGGACAGGTGAACCGAGCGCTCGCCCCCGTCGACCTCAAGGTGCGTCCCTACTCGGTGCTCATCCTCGCCTGTGAACAGGCCGAGGGGGTCAATCAGCGAAGCGTCGCGGCGACGTTGGGCCTGGACCCCAGCCAGATCGTTGCGCTGATCGACGATCTCGAACGACGCGGCCTCGTCGAGCGGGTCGCCGACGCCGCGGACCGGCGCAATAAACTGATCGTGGCCACCGACGCCGGCCGTGAGCTGCTGGAACAGGCGCACCGCAGGGCCGACGAAGTGCACGAGCGACTCTTCGGCGGGCTGCCCGCCGGTGTCGTGAACAGTTTGAAAGAGGCATTGCGCGCAGTGGTTCTCAACGAGTGACCCGTACCGCGAGTGTTGCCGTACCGGCGCGCGGTACGGCCGTACCACCATGAGTCGTCCCGCGACGGCGATAACCGCGCCCGCCGTTCTCCGCGAAAAAGAGCGGGTGGCCGGCAAGACGAGGATGGTCTGTGTAGGCCGTTCGAATTCGCCCCGGCTCGTACTCGACCTTCAAGAAATCCCCGGTGTCGGCTCGGAGCGGCGGTCAGTGCCTGGAAGCGCTCAGCCGTCGCTGTCGAGGGACAGCACGACCAGCGGTATGGGCCGGTCGATCTTGGACTGGAAGTCTGCCAGCAGGGGGTTGTTGGCCAGTACCCAGGCCGCGAACTCGTCGTAGTCCGCCCCTTCGAGCACCGTGCCGGTCGCCTGGTAGGTCTTGTCCCGGAGCTCGATGGTGACCCGCGGATTCACTTTGATGTTGTACCACCAGGCCGGGTACTTGTCCTCGATGAACGAGCTCACGTACATGGTGTCGTCCCGGTACAGGGGCCCCAGCGGAGTCGTGTGCTGCTTGCCACTCCTGGCTCCCGTGGTGGTGAGCAGGATGAGGTCCCCGCCCGCGTAGGCGCCGCCCACCCTGCCCGAGTTCTCCCGGAACTCCTTGATCACATCATCGTTCCAGTCGGCGATACCGCCCTCCTGGTCCCAGGCCTGGTTCCACGGCGCGTTCGGATCGTTGTAGTCGGTGATGTCGGCCTGTTCCGGCTGTCCCGTGATCGAGTCGGTTTCGCTCATGGTTCGAGTGTTTCGTGGATTCAGGACAGTTATCGTCCTGAACGACCCGGGTCTAGATGATGCGTTCGAAAACGGCTGCGAGCCCTTGTCCACCGCCGATACACATGGTTTCCAAGGCGTAGCGGCCCTCGCGGCGGTCCAGCTCGCGCAGCAGGGTGGCGAGGATGCGGGCTCCGGTAGCGCCCACCGGGTGGCCCAGTGAGATACCCGAGCCGTTGGGGTTGAGGCGTTCGTCGTCGGGTTCGATCTTCCAGTTGCGCAGAACCGCGAGGGTCTGCGCGGCGAAGGCTTCGTTGAGTTCGATGACCGACATGTCGTCGAGCGAGAGATCCATTCTCGCCAATGCCTTTTCGGTCGCGGGAACCGGTCCGATGCCCATGGTGCGTGGTGGTACTCCGGCGACGGCCCAGGAAGCGAGACGGGCGAGTGGCCGCAGGCCCAGGGTGCGGGCGCGCGCGACGGTGGTGACGATACACAGCGCGGCCCCGTCGTTCTGACCGCTGGCGTTACCGGCGGTCACGGTCGCGTCGGGATCGACACCGCCGCGGATCGGGCGCAATTTCGCCAGGGCCTCCACAGTGGTGTCGGCCCGGGGGTGTTCGTCGGTGTCGATGACTATCGGGTCCGATTTCCGCTGCGGGACCGCCACCCCGACGATTTCGTCGGCGAACCGACCGGCCCGCTGGGCGGCGACGGCCCGCTGGTGTGACTGCACCGCCAGCGCGTCCTGATCCGCGCGGCCGATGGAGTATTCGGCCCGCAGATTCTCCGCGGTTTCGATCATGCCGCCCGGAACCGGGAAATTCCTACCGCCCGCGCTGACCCGGGCCCGGGCCAGCCGGTCGTTCAGGGCGATACCGTCGCCCTTGACGCCCCAGCGCATATCGGTGGCGTAGAACTCCGCCCGGCTCATGGATTCTGTACCGCCGGCCAGCACCAGATCGCTGCCGCCGGTGGCGACCTGCATACACGCCTGCAACACGGCCTGCAGTCCAGACCCGCAGCGTCGGTCCACCTGCAGGCCGGGCACCTCGACCCCGAGCCCGGCGTCGAGTGCCGCGACCCGGCCGATCGCGGGCGCCTCGCCGTTGGGGGAGGCCTGGCCGAGGACGACGTCGTCGATCTGGTCCGCGGATAGGCCGGTGCGATGGAGGAGTTCGGTGATCAGGCCGGCGGCCAGGGTTTCCGGGGCGACATCCTTGAACACCCCGCCGAACCGGCCCACCGGGGTGCGCAGGGGTTCGCAGATGACGGCGTCGATCATGGCATTCCTTCGTGGTGCTCAGGCGCGGTTCTGGACCTGCGCGAGATCGGTGCTGATGGCCGCGGCCGTGGCGAGCAGCGGGGGCAGCAGGTCGGCCCGTACGCGCTCGGCGGTGTAGCGGGCGGCGTGGGTGGAGATGTTCACCGCGGCGCACACCGTGCCGGTGTGATCGCGGATGGGGGCGGCCATCGAGCGCAACCCCTGCTCGAGTTCCTGGTCGACCAGGCAGTAGCTGGATTCCCGGGTGCGGCGTACCTGTTCACGCAGTTCGTCGGCGGTGAGGACGGTGCGGTCGGTGAGCGGGGTGAGGGTGACTTTCGCCAGATATTCCTCGAACGCCGCCGCGGAGAGCCCGGCCAGCAGTACCCGGCCCATCGAGGTGCTGTAGGCGGGGAAGCGGGTGCCGATGGTGATCGAGACGGTCATGATGCGACTGACCGGTACCCGGGCCACATACACGATGTCCTCGCCGTCGAGGATGGAGACCGAGGTCGATTCGTGCACCTGGTTGGCCAGGCTTTCCAAATGAGGTCCCGCGACCTCTGGCAGGCTCAGACTCGACAGATAGCTGTAGCCGAGCTCCAATACGCGGGGGGTGAGCCAGAACAGCGAGCCGTCGGTGCGCACATACCCCAGTTCCACCAGGGTCAGCAGGAAGCGGCGCGCGGTCGCCCGGGTCAGGTCGGTGGCCTTGGCGACCTCGCTGAGTGTGCGCCGGGGATGGCCGGCGTCGAAGGAGCGGATCACGGCGAGGCCGCGGCCCAGCGACTGCACGTAGTCCGGTGAGGGTTCGGTCATGGTCGGTGTATTTCCTCGTCGGCGGGTCCGGCCGCGGTGTCGTCGGCCGGGCGGGACCCGACACCGTCGGCCAGCGCCGCCTTGCCGAGTCCGAAGGCGAGGTTACTGTTCGGCACACCCGCGTAGACCGCGGTGTGCAGGAATACCTCGGCGAGCTCGGCCGGCTCGAGGCCGGTCCGCAGTGCGGCGCGTATATGCATATCGAGCTCGTGGGTGTTGCCCACGGCGGTGAGCACGGCGAGGGTGAGCAGCCGCCGGGTGTGCTGATCCAGGCCGGGTCGGCTCCAGACATCGCCCCAGGCGGTGCGGGTGATGAAATCCTGGAACGGCTCGGTGAATTCGGTGGTTCCGGCGACGGCGCGGTCGACATGGGCGTCGCCGAGCACCGCGCGCCGCACCCGCATCCCCTGCTCGAATGCCGCGGCACGTTCGCGCCGGCCGGCGATATGCGCGGTGATCAGTGCCGATACCGGTCCGGCCTGTTCGACATTGGCCAGGTGGGCGGCGGGATCGAGCACGTGCAGTACGGAATCCGCGATCCCGTCGGCGAGGCTCCGCATATCGCCGGGGGTGGTGGCCGGGTCCTGGGCGCCCGCGATCACCAGGGTGGGTGCGGTGATCCGGGCGAGATCGGGGCGCCCGTCCCAGTGCGCGAGGGCGACACAGCAGGCGGCGTAGCCCGCGTCCGGCGTGGCGGCGACCATGGCCCGGCTGCGGGCGACGAGCTCGGGGTCACGGGCGGCGAGGCCGTCGGTGAACCAGCGGCCCACCACGGCCTCGGCGAGAGATCCGGTGCCCTCGGCGCGCACCGCGGCGGCCCGGTCGAGCCAGGTCTGCGGGCTACCGAATTTCGCGGCGGTGCAGAGCAGGGTCAGGGTGCGGACCCGGGTGGGATGGTAGGCGGCGATCCGCTGGGCGACCGCACCGCCGAGCGACAATCCGATCAGGTGCACCGCGTCGCGGCCCACCCGGTCCAGCAGCGCGAGGACATCACCGGCGAGTTCGGCGACGGTGTAATCACCTGCCGGAGAGGGAGAGTCGCCGTGCCCGCGCAGCTCGACGGCGAGTACCTCGTGGCCGGCGGCCAGCGCGGCGATCTGCGGGTCCCACATCGACCGGTTCGAACCGAGCGAGCCCAGCAGGACGACGGTCGGCGCGTCCCCGGTGGGGCCGAAGGCCTGGTAGGAGAGTTCGACGCTCGTGGTCGGTTCCGCTGCGGTCGACGCCATATCACCTTTTCCGTTCGGTTCGTTCTCGGTCGCGGGTCACTGTGGCCCGGTGGCTTGGTCGGTGTCCGGCCCGCCGGTCTCGTCACCGCGTTCGTCGAGTACCCGCGTGACGAAATCGGCTGCGTGGCCCAGATATCCGGCGGGGTCCAGCAGTTCCCGGACCCGGTCGGCACCCAGGAATTCGACGATCTCGGGATCGCTGTCCAATGCCGGTGGGTCGGCGGTGGCTGCGGCGGTGACGATCTCGCGCGCCCGTTCGGTGTGCTCGGAGAGCGCCGCGGTCACTCGTTCGGCCAGCAGCAATCCGCCGGTGACGGCGAGATTGCGCGACATCGCCGTGGGATCGACCCGCAGCCCGGCCAGGCTCTGGGCCAGCCGGTGGGCGGCGCCGCCGGTCAGGCGGAGCAAGTCGGTGACGGTTTCCCATTCGGCGTGCCAGGCTCCGGCGGCACGCTGCATTTCGTGGTCCATCGCGCCGAGCGCGGTCGCGACCAGCCCGGGGACGCGCCGGGCCGCGGCGCGTGCGGTGATCGCGGCCACCGAGTTCCGCTTATGGGGCATCGCCGACGAACCACCGGGCGAATCCTCGCTCACCTCATTGATTTCGGTAGCGGACAGCGTCACGATATCGGTGGCGACCTTGCTCACCGCACCGGCGGCCACGCCCAAGGCGGTGGCGAGTTCGGCGAGGGGCGTGCGGTCGGTGTGCCACGGCACCCGCTGCGGCGCCAGCCCCAATTCCGCCGCGAGCGCGTCGGCGACCGCCGGACCGTGCGGGTACAGCGCGGCGAGGGTCCCCGCGGCACCGCCGAACTGGACCGGCAGGTCGGCCAGCGCGGCGGTGACCGAGCCCGCCGCCCGGTCGAGTGCGACGCACCAGCCGGCCGCCAGCGCACCGAAGGTGGTGGGCAGGGCCTGTTGACCGAGGGTGCGCGCGGCCATCGGGGTGTCCCGGTGGCCGCGGGCCAGGGTCGCGGCGGAGTCCGCCGCGGCGCGCAGGTCGTCCACGATCAGCGTCCCCGCCCGCTGGGCCAGCAGTGCCAGGGCGTTGTCGAGGATGTCCTGGCTGGTGGCGCCCTTGTGGACGGCCGCCGGGGGCACGTGCGCCGCCGCGCAGGCCCGGCGCAGTTCGCCGACGAGCGGAATGACCGGGTTACCGCCGGTCACCGCGGCACCGCCGAGCTGCTCCGGGTCCAGTCGTCCGGCCAACTCCGGTCCCGCCGCGTCGATGGCGTTCGCGTATTCCTCGTCGAGCACCCCGGTGGCGGCCTGGGCGCGGGCCAGCGCGCACTCGACCTGGATCAGTGCGGTGATCCAGGCGCGGTCGGACAGGGCGGCGCCGAGTTCGGCCGCCCCGAAAAGCGGATCGAACAGCTCTCCACGCGGCACTCGGATCCTCCTAGAAGTGGAAGAACGGCGTCTCGGCGCCGTCCGGATCGGCGTCCTGTACGACGATGTCGAGGTGGTAGCCCTCGGCGGTGGCGCGGGCGATCAGCTTGTTCCGCTGGGGCGCGGGCAGCGCGGCCAGAACAGGATCGGCGGCGTTGGCGGACTCTTCGTCGGCGAAGTAGAGCCGGGTGACCAGTCGGTTGAGTATGCCGCGCGCGAAAATCGACACGTTCAGATGCGGCGCTTCGGTTTCCCCGTCGCTGCCGGTGAGGGCTCCGGGTTTTACCGTGGTGAACCGGACGGTGCCGGTCGCGTCGGCGGGGCAGCGGCCGAAACCGCGGAAAGCGGGGTCGGTCTGCGGGCGCGGGTCGTCCGGATGCTCGAATACGCCGTCGCGATTGGCCTGCCAGACCTCCACGAGCGCGTCCGCGACCGGTGTCCGGGCCCCGTCGCTCACCGTCACTGTGACGGTGATGGCGCCGTCCGTGCCGGGGGCGACCACATCGGGGCCGTCCGGCCAGGGGAGTCCGATATGGAGGAAGGGGCCCACGGTCTGTGACGGGGTGGGGCCGAACTCCACCGTGGTGAAATCGCCGGTGGTCACCGGATAGCGGGGGGCGAAATCGGTGTCATTCATCGTGGTCGTCGTCCTCCTCGAACGGGGTCGCGTCGCGGCCGCGTAGCACGATGTCGAACCGGTAGCCCACCGCCCAGTTGTCGGTGGTGGCCTCGTAGTCGAATGTGCTCACCATGCGCTGGCGGGCGCCGTCGGGGACCGAGTTGTAGATCGGGTCCTGGAAGAACATCGGGTCGTCCGGAAAGTACATCTGGGTCACCAGGCGCTGGGTGAAGGCGCGCCCGAACAGCGAGAAATGGATATGGGCGGGGCGCCACGCATTGTGGTGGTTGCGCCACGGATAGATGCCCGGCTTGATCGTGGTGAACGAGTAGTGACCGTCGCGGTCGGTGAGTACCCGGCCGACGCCGTCGAAATGCGGGTCCAGCGGGGCCGGCCACTGGTCGCCCTGGTGCCGGTAGCGCCCGGCGGCATTGGCCTGCCAGACCTCGACCAATGTGTTCGGTACCGGTTTGCGGTCGCTGTCGAGGACGCGGCCGTGGACGACGATACGCTGCCCGGCCGCCTCGCCACCACGGGCCAGTGTCAGATCGGCGTCCGCCTCGGTGATCCGGCCTTCGCCGAGCACCGGACCGGTGAGTTCGCCGAGTCGCTGGGGGAGCAGGATCAGCGGCTGTTTCGGGTGGCGGAGGGCGGTGGTGCGGTAATCGGCGAAGTCGAGCGGTGCTTCCTCGTCCTTGTCGATACCGCGGTACCGCGGGGGCAATTGGAGCATGCGCGACCTCACGTTCGGGATGTGGACATTGCTACGGGATGCGAACAGCATAGGGCCCGGCTCGGACCGGATCAATGACCGTGCGCGAAGTTCACTATACGCACATGAGTTCACATTCCGCACAATTCTGGTTACTGTGGAGCGCGTGATGGACAAAGTCATTGCCACAGCCGCCGAAGCGGTCGCCGATATCCCCGACGGCTCTTCCCTGGCCGTCGGCGGATTCGGGCTGGTCGGGATCCCGGAAATACTGATCAACGCGCTGCTCGACCAGGGCGCCACCGATCTGGAGGTCGTCAGCAACAACTGCGGCACCAACGGCTTCGGTCTCGGGGTGCTGCTCGCGGCGCACCGGATCCGCCGGACCATCAGCTCCTATGTCGGCGCCAACGAGGAGTTCGCCCGCCAGTACCTGTCCGGCGAACTCGAGGTCGAGCTCACCCCGCAGGGCACCCTCGCCGAGCGGATGCGGGCCGGGGGCGCCGGAATTCCGGCCTTCTTCACCCCGGCCGGTGTCGGCACCCAGGTCGCCGAGGGTGGATTGCCGCTGCGCTACGACGGCGCGGGGGGCATCGCGGTGGCCTCACCGCCGAAGGAGACCCGGGTATTCGACGGGGTCACCTATGTGCTCGAGCGGGGCATCGTCACCGACTATGCGCTGGTCCACGCCTGGAAGGGCGACCGGCACGGCAACCTCGTCTATCGCGCCAGCGCCCGCAACTTCAACCCGCCCGCGGCCGCGGCGGGCCGGATCACCATCGCCCAGGTCGAGCATTTGGTGGAACCGGGCGAACTGGACCCCGACCAGGTGCACACCCCGGGGATCCAGGTCCAGCGGGTCGTACCCGTCGGCAAGGTCGAAGTAGGAATCGAGAACAGGACGGTGCGCGCATGACGCTGACCCGCGAACAGATGGCGGCCCGGGTCGCCGCCGAACTCACCGACGGCCAGTACGTCAACCTCGGCATCGGGATGCCGACGCTGGTGCCCAACTATCTGCCCGGCGATATCACCGTCGTGCTGCATTCGGAGAACGGTGTCCTCGGGGTGGGCCCGTACCCGACCGACGACGAACTCGATCCCGAACTGATCAATGCCGGCAAGGAAACCATCACCGTATTGCCCGGCGCCTCGTTCTTCGATTCCGCGCAGTCCTTCGGCATGATCCGCGGCGGTCAGGTCGATGTAGCGGTGCTGGGCGCCATGCAGGTCAGCGCTCGCGGCGATCTGGCCAACTGGATGATTCCGGGGAAGATGGTCAAGGGGATGGGCGGCGCCATGGATCTGGTGCACGGCGCCCGGCGGGTGATCGTGATGATGGATCATGTCTCGCGGTCGGGGGAGCCCAAGATCGTCGAAGAATGCACCCTGCCGCTGACCGGTCTGGGCTGTGTGGACCGGATCATCACCGATATGGGCGTGCTCGACGTGACCGAGCGTGGACTGGTGCTGGTGGAAACCGCGCCCGGGGTGACCGTCGCCGACGTCCGCGCGGCCACCGGCGCGGCCGTCGAGGTCGACGACGCGCTGGTCGAGCGGGTCGGTTGAGAGCGATGTCGTGATTTCGGCCGGTTCACAGGGCCGGCAGCTTGCCCATGGCCGTCCGGATCACCTCCAGGAAGAAGCGCTGGGCGGCGCTGCGTCCGGGTGCGTGCCGGGTGTAGGCGGCCACCTCGACCGGTTCGATGGGCCAGGGCAGCGCGAAGATCCGCACCGAATGGGTCCGGGCCAGCGCGCGGGCGACTCGCTCCGGGACGATCGCGACCAGTTCGCTGTCCTGCACCACGTACGGGAGTGTCGCGAACCGGGTGACCCGGACCGCGATGCGGCTCTCCAGCCGGTGTTCGCCCAGTGCCCGGCGCGGACCCAGATGTCCGCTGCCGCCGTCCACCACCACGTGTCGCTCCCGCTCGAGCTCGCCGTGCGTCGGTGTGCCGGTGCCCAGCCGGGGATGATCGGCGGCGACCATACCCGCGTACCCCTCGGTGAACAGGGGTGTCCGGCGCAGCCGGGGCGAATCGAGGACCGGGCTGGCCACGATGGCGTCCATCTCGCCGCGGGCCAGCCGATCGGTCGCGGTGTCGAGGTCGAAGGCCTGGACCTGCAGACCCGCCTGTGGCGCCTGGGCTGCCAGTTCGGCCAGGACCAGCGGCAGTACCGTTACCTCCCCCAGATCCGAGAGTCCCAGGGTGAAGCGGGTGGGCCGGCCCGGATCGAAGTCCGTGGTCGCGCCGAGTGTTTCGGTGACCTCCGCCAGTGCGGCGCGCAGTGGCGGGTACAGCCGTTCGGATTCCGAGGTCGGCACCAGGCCGCCGGGCCCGCGGACGAACAGTTCGTCGTCGAGCCGCCTACGCAATTTGCCCAGGCCGTAGCTGACGGTCGGCTGAGTGACGCCCAGCAGATCGGCCGCGGCTGTGACGCTGCGCGTCTCGTAGAGCAGGACGAATGTCCGGACCAGGTTGAGGTCCACCTCGAATGCCATAGATCTCCTCTATTCCACTTCAGAAAATCATCTATTGGATTTCTGAGGAAGCGGAGCTTAGCGTGAGTGCCGTCACAAGCCGGGTCGCATCGTGGCGACCCGAAGATCAGAAGAGAACCCCATCATGAACAAACTGCTGTCGTGGCCTGCCGCGCTGTGCTGGCTCACCGTGCTGCTCGACGGGTACGACCTCGTCGTCCTCGGTGCGGTCATTCCGACACTGATCGACGAGAACCACGCCGGGTTCACGGCCTCGGGCGCGACCTTCGCGGCGACCATCTCCCTGGTCGGCGTGGCCATCGGTGCCGCCGGAGTCGGTCTGCTCGCCGATCGCTACGGCCGGCGCTCGGTACTGCTGGCCTCGATCGCCCTGTTCTCGGTGTTCACCGTCGCGGTGCCGTGGGCCGGATCGGTAGCCGTGTTCGGCGCCTTCCGGTTGCTCGCCGGGCTCGGTCTCGGCGCCTGTATGCCGACCGCCCTCACCTTCATGGCCGAACACATGCCCGCCTCGCGCCGGGCCTTCGCCAGTACCTTCACCATGACCGGCTACCACTTCGGTGCGGTCCTGGCCTCACTGTTCGCGCTCTGGCTCGTACCGAACTGGGAGATCCTGTTCTATGCCGGCGGTATCGCCGGTTTCCTGCTGCTGCCCCTCATGTGGTGGAAGTTGCCCGAATCCGATGCCTATCTGGCGGCCCAGAGCAAGACCGAACGCGTCGGCCCCACTGTGGTCCTGCAGCCGAAATACCTGCGCACCACCCTCGGCGTGTGGGTCGGGTCGTTCATGGGTCTGCTGCTGGTCTACGGACTCAACACTTGGCTGCCGAAACTGATGCGCGACGCCGGATACAACATGTCCACGTCGCTGACCCTGCTGCTGGTGCTGAATATCGGCGCCATCATCGGCCTGATCGTCGCGGGGACCCTGGCCGACCGGCGCGGCACCAAACCGACCATCCTGATCTGGTTCGGTGCGGCCGCGGTGCTGCTCGCCCTGCTGAGCATCAAAGTGCCGAACACGTTCCTGCTCAATGCCCTGGTGCTGGTGACCGGTATCTTCGTCTTCTCGGCCCAGGTGTTGGTCTACGCCTATATCACGCAGGCCTACCCGGCCGAGGTCCGCGCGACCGCGCTCGGTCTCGCTTCCGCGGTCGGCCGCCTCGGCGCCATCTTCGGGCCGAGTATCACCGGGGCGCTCATCGTGGCCGGTTCCGCCCATCCGTGGGGTTTCTACTTCTTCGCGGTGGTCGCCGCGATCGGGTTGCTCGCGCTGGCGACGGTTCCCCGCCTGGCCGCCCGGCACTCGGAACCCACGGCCTCGGCACTCGGCACCGGACGCGACGATACGAAGGAGTACGCACTGTGACCACCACTCGGACCCAGGTAGCGATTGTCGGGGCGGGCCCGGCCGGGCTGCTGCTCTCCCATCTCCTGCACCGATCCGGAATCGACTCGGTGGTCATCGATATCCGCAGCCGGCACGATATCGCCACCACCATCCGCGCCGGAATCCTCGAAGCGGGGTCGGTGCGCACCTTGGTCGACTCCGGGGTGTCCGATCGGGTGATCACCGACGGTGACCGCCACGACGGTGTGGTGTTCCGGTTCGGTGGCGAGAACCACCGCATCGACTTCCAGGAGCTGGTCGGTGAATCCGTCTGGCTGTACCCCCAGAACGATGTCTTCATCGATCTGGCGGCCCGCCGCGAGATCGACGGGGGCGATGTGCGCTACGGCGTCGCCGATACCGTGGTCGACACCTCCGGCGCACGGCCAGTGGTGTCCTTCATCGATGCCGACGGTCGCCCCGGCCGGATCGAGGCGGAGCTGGTGGTCGGTTCCGACGGCTCCCGGTCGATCTGCCGCAAAGCCTTCCCGGCCGGGACCCGCGGTGAATGGTTCCGCGAATACCCGTTCGCCTGGTTCGGGTTCCTCGCCGAGGCACCGCCCTCGCATCCGGAACTGATCTACGCGCAGTCCGAGCACGGCTTCGCGCTGGTGAGCCAGCGCACGCCCACGATGCAGCGGATGTATTTCCAGTGCTCGCCCGGCGAGCGGCCCGAGGACTGGGACGACGACCGGATCTGGGCGGAGATGCGCCGCCGGGTGAACGGGAACGGTTTCGAGATCCAGGAGGGGCCGATCAGCGCGAAGATGGTGCTGCCGTTCCGCTCCTTCGTCACCGCCCCGATGCGCTACGGGCGGTTGTTGCTCGCCGGCGATGCCGCGCACACCGTACCGCCGACCGGAGCCAAAGGGCTCAACCTGGCGCTCGCCGATGTGCGCGTACTGCACGAGGCGATCACCGATTTCCTGGCCGGCGCCGGAGACGAGGCCCTGGACCGCTACACCGACCGTGCTCTCGACCGGGTATGGAAGGCCCAGCACTTCTCGTACTGGATGACCACCATGCTCCACTCCGTGGAGGGGGCGTCCCCGTTCGATATCGCCCGGCAGCGCGGCGAACTGGCGCTGGTCACCGGTTCCCGGCACGGCGCCGCCTATCTGGCGGAGGCCTATACCGGGTGGCAGCAGGCGGCCTGATTGCGGTCGCCCGCTGCCGGATCTACGCGTGAGCGCAGGGCCGGTGCCCGGTCCGCGCCATCGGACACGGGCGATCGACACAGCGGACGGGTGCGGCGAGGATACTCGTCCTCGCGGCCACCTCTGCTACGCACGACACCGCATTTCAGGAGTTCGCTATGACCACCACCGCCGATTCGGCCGCCACCGCTTGGCGCGCCGCGCTGTTCGACGGCAGCTTCCGTCCGACCTCCCGCACCCTGCCCGTGGTCTCGCCGGCCACCGGGGCGGTGCTCGACACCGTGGGCGAAGCCGGGACCGCCGAACTGGAGACAGCGGTGCGCTCGGCCACGGCGGCGCAACAGGACTGGGCGGCGCGCACCTATGACGAACGAGTGGCCGTCCTGCTGCGCGCCGCGCAGCTGCTGGGCGAGAATCCGGACCGGCTCGGCTCCTGGCTGGTGGCCGAAGCGGGGTCGGGGCAGGGTAAGGCGGCCTTCGAGGTCGGTCTGGTGACGAGCGAACTCCAGGAGTCCGCGGCCCTGGCCGCGCATCCGTACGGGGAGATGCTGCGGTCCGGGAAACCGCGCCTGTCGATGGCCCGCCGGATTCCGGTGGGAATCGTGGGCGTGATCTCGCCGTTCAACTTCCCCGCCATCCTGTCGATGCGCTCGGTCGCACCGGCGCTCGCCCTGGGTAACGCGGTAATCCTCAAACCGGATCCGCGTACCCCGATCTCGGGCGGGCTGGCCCTGGCCGAAGTGCTGCGGGACGCGGGATTACCTGTTGGAGTGCTGCACGTACTGCCCGGCGGCGGCGACCTGGGTGCGGCGATGATCGAACACCCGCGGATCCCGTGCCTGTCGTTCACCGGTTCCACGGCCGCCGGTCGCCGGATCGCCGCGGCGGCCGGGCCGCTGCTCAAGAAGCTGCACCTCGAGCTGGGCGGTAACAATGCGCTGCTGGTGCTACCCGATGCGGACGTGCAGGCGGCCGCGTCGGCGGGTGCCTGGGGTTCGTTCCTGCACCAGGGGCAGATCTGCATGACCACCGGCCGGCATCTCGTGCACCGGTCCGTCGCCGAGGAGTACGTGGCAGCCCTGGTGGACAAGGCGCAGCACATTCCGGTGGGCGATCCCACCGACCCGGGCAACGTGCTGGGTCCGATCATCGATGCCGGCCAGCGCGACCGGGTCCACGGACTGGTCACCGCGGCCGTCGATGCGGGCGCTACGGTGGCCGCGGGCGGGCAGTTCACGGATCTGTTCTATCGACCGACCGTTCTCACCGGTCTCACCCCGGACAATCCCGCCTGGACCGAGGAGATCTTCGGCCCGGTGGCGCCGGTCCTGGTCTACGACACGGTCGAGGAGGCCGTGGATATCATCAATGCCTCCGAATACGGTCTGTCCGTGGGTATCCTCACCGGTGACGCGTTCAAGGCCTACGAACTCGCCGACCGGATCGTCTCGGGCGCCGTGCACATCAACGATCAGACCGTGGACGACGAGGCGCCGATTCCGTTCGGCGGTCTGAAGGCCTCCGGAGCCGGCGGCCGGTTCGGCGGGCCGACCGCCAACCTCGATACGTTCACCGAAACCCAGTGGATCACTGTGCAATCCGAGATCCAGCGGTACCCGTTCTGATTCGGCCACGAGCCACCGGTCAGGCCAGCAAGGCCTTGGTCTCCAATGCGTGCGGGGCGGCCAGTACCTCCGCGGTGGAGCCCTGTTCGACGACGGCGCCGTCGCCGAGGACCACGATCTGCCGGCAGTAGGCGGCGATCACTGCCATATCGTGGCTGATGACGAGTGTGCCGATGCCACGGGTGCGCCGGGTGCGCTCGATCAGGTCCATGATCGAGCGCGCGGTCCGGTCGTCGAGCGCCGAGGTTATCTCGTCGCAGATGAGGATGTCGGGCTCGGCGCCGAGTGCGCGCGCGATGGCGACGCGCTGGCGCTGGCCACCGGACAGTGCGCCGGGATAGCGGTGTAGTAGATCGGGCGCGAGGTCGACACTGCGCAGCAGGTCGGCCGCGCGTTCGGCGATCTCGGACCGGGCGGTGTTCCCGGCCAGGCGTAACGGTCGTGACAGGGACTGCAGGACCGTGTGTTTCGGGTTCAGCGTGGACAGCGGGTTCTGCGGGATCAATTGGACGCGGCGCCGGTCGCGCCGGGCTCGGCGGGCCCGGCCGACGGCCAGCGGACGGCCGTCGACCACGAGGGTGCCGGTGGCCTCGGTGTGTATTCCGGTGAGTACCCGCGCCAGCGTGGTTTTCCCGGCCCCGGACGGCCCGGCCAGGGCCACCGACCCGCCGGCCGGGACCGTGAGATCCACGGAGCGGAGCAGGCCGGTGCGCCCGGCCACCGCGGAGATCGCGGCTGCTTCCAGCGCGGGCGGCCCGGAGCGCGGTGGTTCCGCGGCGCGTGCGGCGAGCCGGGCCAAGGTGGTCCGTGATTCGCCCAGTTCGACGACCTCGTCGGCGAGGCGGTGCAGGATCTCGGTGTGGTGACCGGAGATCACCAACGCGATCTTGTCCTCGGTGGCCAGCGAGCGCAGGAGGTCGACGATCGTATTGCGCAGGTTTCCGTGCAGACCGGCGAGTGGTTCGTCGGCGACCAGGACGCCCACCTCGCGCACGAGGGCGACGGCGAGCGCAACCCGCCGCTGTTCGCCGCCGGACAATTCGCCGGGGCGCCGGCGCAGGAAGGATTCGGGCAGGTCCACCCGGGCGAGGGCGGCGCGGAGCGTGCTGTCGCTCGGGTGAACCGCTGCTTCTTCGAGCAGGGTGCGTACGCGCAGTGCGGGGTTGAGTGCGGCGCCGGGATCCTGATCGACGAACGCGATATTGCGTCGCCGGAAATCCTGCCGCGCAGCCGGGCTCAGGGCGAAGACATCCTGGCCGGCGACGTGCACGGTGCCGTGCGTGCGGTGGGCGCCCGGGGACAGATGCCCGAGCAGAGCCCGCATGAGCGTGGTCTTGCCGGTACCGGACGGCCCGGTCAACGCCGCCACCGTCCCCGGCGGCACCCGCAGCGATACCGGTGCCAGGAGTTCGGCACCGGACAGTGCGTGGATCGATAGATCGTCGACGACTACGCCGCCGTTCATATCGGCCGTTCCCCGGCGAACGCGGTCACCGCGCTGTTGACGCTGACGGCCAGTAGCCCGATGGCCAGGCTCGGCGCCAGCACCGCCGCCGGATTGAGCAGGATCCCCGGCGCGTTCTCCCGGACCATCACCGCCCAGTTGGCGGCGCCCAGCGAGGTCGGCAACTGTAGGAACGACACGGTGCTGACGATGTAGATGGCCTCCACGAACCGCAAACCGAGCTGGGTGAGCAGTGTGTGACGCAGATTCGGCAGCAATTCGCGGAATACCAGGTAGCCCAGTCGCTCACCGCGGGCCCGGGCGGCCTCGACGAAGCCCGCTCGCGCGACTCCACTCGCGGCCGCGGCGAATACACGCGCCGAATACGGGGTTCCCGCGACGACCGCGACAGCGATCAGGCCGGCGGTACCGGATTCGGGCCAGGACAGCATGAACAGCAGGATCGCCAGTACCGGCGGCAGCAGCATGCACAGGTCCGCGGCGCGTTCGATCCACGCGCCGGCGCGGGTGTGCAACGCGGCCGTCGCACCCAGGACGGCCGCGCAGGTGGTGACCAGCCCGGCGATGATCGCGGCGAGCACCAGTAACCCCCAGCCCCCGTGCAACAGCCGGCTCGTGACGTCCTGGCCGATCCGGTCGCCGCCCAGCCAGGCGCTGCCGCTGGGTTTCTCGAACGCGATACCCACGGGATAGTCGACCGGATGCGGTGCGAGGAAGGGGCCGGACACCGCGACCACGGTGATCAGGACGGCGGGGGACACGGCCGCCACGACGCCGCGGCGGGTGAGCACGGGCGTCATCGCCGGCCCCGGTTCGCCCAGATACGGATGCCGTCGGCGGCCAGCAGTACGCACATGATCGCCGTGCCGGTCAATGCCACGATCGCGGCGACCAGTGCGGTATCGCGATCGGAGACGGAACCGGCGATCAGCGCACCCACGCCCGGGTAGTTGAATATCGTCTCCACGACGAGGGCGCCGCCGAACAGGGTGCCCACGGAGGTCGCGAAGGACGCCGCGATGGCCGGGAGAGCGAACGGAACCACATGCCGGAGCAGGACGGTCCGCTCCGGTAGTCCGTTCAGGAGGGCGTTGTCGACATGGGGAGCCGTCGCCGCGTCGAGCACCGCGCCCCGGACCACGCGCGCGTTCCAGGCCGCCTGCGGTACCGCGAGCGCGAGGACCGGTAGCACCAGCATTTCCACGCTCGCCGGATAGCCCGATCGATCGGTGAAGGTCACCGAGGGAAGGACACCCAGCCACAGCGAGAACACCATTACCAGGGTGATCGCTACGACGAACTCCGGAATCGCGGTGGCGAAGGCCGTGCCCGGTTGCAGTACCCGGGCCGCGAGACCGGAGGGGCGTGCCGCCCACCACATCCCGCACAGCAGCGAGACCGCCACGGTGACCAGCATGGCGATCGAGGCCAACAGCAGTGTCTGGGGGAAGTTCTCGGCGAGCAGTGCGTTCACCGGCTGCCCATGAGCGGTGGTCCCGAAATCGCCCGTGAGCGCACCGGTGAACCAGGACCAGAAACGCTCCGGTAGTGGGCGGTCGAGACCCAGTTCGTGTTCCTTGGCGGCGATTCGATCCGCCGGCGCGTCCCGCCCGAGCACGGCGCGTGCGGCATTGCCCGGCAGCAGATCGACCACCAGGAAGACCAGGGCGAGCAGGATGAACAGCAGCGCGAGCCGGCGCGCCACCAGGCCGGTGACCTTCCTCAACTCGACAACCACGCGCGTTCGAGCTGCACCCGGCCGTACCCGCCGAGGGCGGGCAGCCCCTGAACCGAGGTGGCGGCGATATCGATACCGTCGGCCATGCCCCACACGAGGTAACCGCCGCGGTCGTACTGGATCCGTTGGATTTCCCTGCTCGCCTTGTCGAACTCGGTACCGACGGGCGCGGCGAGCGCCCGAGTGTAGGCCTTGTCGAAGGCGGAATCCGCGAAGCCGGTCTCGTTCCATGCGGTCTGCGAGGTCATGACCTTGCTGGCGAAGAACACCACCGAGTCGTTGGTGCCCCAGTTGACCGTGTAGAACGGTGCCTGCAGCCAGGTCCGGTCGTAGAAGTCGTTGGCCTCCTGGACGACGACCTCGATCTTCAGGCCGGCATCTCCGGCCTGGGCGGCGAAAACGCGGGCGGACTCGACTTCGCCGGCGGCCTCCTGTTTGGTCACCAGCCGATAGGTCTTCGATGTGTCGAATCCCGCCTCCGTGAGCAGCGCCTTCGCCCGGTCGATATCGCGTGCGCGCTGCGGTAGGGAGCGGTCGAAGCTCGGATCCGCGGTACCGAGAACATCGTTTGCGACCGTGCCGTAACCCGACAGGGCCTGTGCCACCATCGCCTCGCGGTCGACGGTGAGGCGCAGCGCTTCCCGCACCCGCGGATCGGCGAACGGCCCATCCGAGGTACGCATGGCGATCGCCACCGCGACATCGTCGGGCCGCCGGACGACCTTCAGATCACCCCGGCGCTCCGCGGTGCGGCCGGCCACCGCGCCGACACTGGACGCCAGATCGATCTGACCGGACATGATCGCGTTCGACATCGACTCCGGGCTCTCGAACAAGGTGACCTCGATCGCGTCGAGCAGCGGTGGACCGCCGTGCCAGGCCTCGTTACGCACCAGCCGGGCATTGCCGCGGTCGAAGGATTCGAGCCGGAACGGTCCGCTGCCCACGCCGCGGGCGAAATCGGTGGTGCCCTCGGGTACGACGAAGGTCATCATCCGCAGCAGCAGCGGCAGTTGACTGTTCGGCGCGGCGCAGGTCAGCACCACCGCGTTCGGGCCCGCGGGCCGGATATCGGCCACCGAGGACACCGGAACCTTCGTTTCTCCGGCGATCTCGCGCAGCCGGCGAAGCGACCACACCACGTCCGCGGAGGTGACCGGCCGGCCGTCGTGGAAACTCGCGCCTTCGGCGAGCGTGAACGTCCAATTCCGCTGATCCGCGTCCGCCTCCCAGCGAGCCGCGAGTCGCGGAGCCACATTGGGGTCGGCGCCGGGCACGGTCAGCGGATCGTAGAGGAGCGACATGATCAGGAAATCACTGTCGTTGCTCAGCGTGGCGTGGGGGTCGCGCTCGATCTTGGACAACTTACCCAGCGCCCCGACGCGCAGCGTTCCGCCACGTCTGGGCGGACCGCTGGTGCCGTCACCCGAACCGGGAGAACCACTTCCACACGCCGCGACCACCAGTATCGCGCTCATGCCGAGACCGGCTCGGAACAGTCGGCGCCTGTTGATATCCACTACCCGACCTCGTCCGCTCGCCCATCAGAGGTTAGCCTCTGCTAACTCGATTGAGGTTATCGCGGTGTGCACACCGGGACAACAGATTCGGCTGGCCGGTGCGGACTCAACCGGGAGCGAGAGCGAACCGGGAGCAGGCGGGCAAGCAGGACGCCGGTGATCATCCATACGGCACGGGTGGTGTGGGTGTGTCGCACGGTCGGGCCCGCCGCACCACCGCCACCGCCACATACAGCGCGATCCATCCGAGCCCCCGAACCACCATGGGCACCGCTACCTCCCGTCGAAGGGGCGTTTCGCTGTGCCGGGCCGGCGCCTCGTTCCACGCTGGACCCACCCGCGGACCGCCCCGGGGCTCCCCGGTTCTGTGCGTGTGTCCGGCGCACACCACGGCCGTGGTGTGCGCCGCCCGGCATACTCGGCAGGTGGCGAACGACGAGATCTGCGGTATCGCGGTGGCCCCGGACACCGCTGTGCTGGACGACCCGGTGGGCGAATCACTGCGTGGGCACCATGCGCATCTGGCCCGCCGGAGCGGCCGGGCCCTCACCTACCTGCCCGACATCGCGACCTTCGCCGCGGTCGGTGCGGATCCGGATCCGCGGGCTTGGGCCGATCTCGCGCGGTTGCTCGGGCCGGGCGAACTCGCCGATATGTTCAGCTGTGCGGCGCCGCCGCCGGCGGACTGGGAAGAGATCTTCACCCTCGCGGGTCGGCAGATGGTCTTTTTCGGAGCCGCCCCGACCGCGCCGACCGACGATCGCGGGATGGTCGAACTGGGGCCGGACAGCGTGTCCGAAATGCTCGACCTCGTCGCGCGCACCCGGCCCGGTCCGTTCCGGCCGCGCACCCAGGAGCTCGGCACCTATCTCGGTATCCGCGACGGCGGCCGGCTGGTGGCCATGGCGGGAGAACGGCTCCGGCCCCCGGGGTGGACCGAGATCAGCGCCGTCTGTACCGCCCCTGAAGCCCGGGGCAAGGGCCATGCGGCCCACCTGGTCCGTGCGCTCATCGCCCGTATCGTGGCCCGCGGCGACCGTCCTTTTCTGCATGTCGCGGAAGGGAATACGACCGCGATCGACGTCTATGAGCGGCTCGGCTTCCGAACCCGCGTATTCGTGACCTTCCGGGGGTATCGCATCCCGTAGCTTCCGCGGCATCGCGGTGTCCCCGGGCGGTGCCGATCGCGTGGAGTCGTACAGTGGCCGCCGCCCCGGTCGTTCGACGCAGCGGCCGTCCAGTCGTGTGCGCCCTCCGATCCGGACCGACACTCCGGCCGGACAGGAGCTGCTTCGGCTGTTCTGTACGTCATATTTTCTACGGACTTCACTTGCACTCTCCTGTGGAGAGTGCTAAAAATTATCTCTGTCAGATGACACAGATAATCTTAGTTCCCTTCGACAGTGAATGGAGTGAACTGGAGGTGGCGACCATGTTGATGCGCACCGATCCCTTCCGCGACCTGGACCGCCTGACCCAGCAGGTGTTCGGGACCCCCGCGCGACCGGTAGTGATGCCGATGGACGCTTGGCGGGAAGGCGACGAATTCTTCGTGGAACTGGATCTGCCCGGGATCGACCCGGATTCACTGGACCTGGATGTCGAACGCAATGTGGTGACGGTGCGCGCGTCGCGGCCGGAGCTGAACTCGAACCGGTCGATGATCGCGGCCGAACGCACCCGCGGCGTGTTCGGCCGGCAATTGTTCCTCGGCGAGAACCTCGATACCGACGCGATCCGGGCCGACTACCGCGACGGTGTCCTACGGTTGGTGATCCCGGTCTCGGAGAAGGCCAAACCGCGCAAGATCGAGGTCGCGCGCCACGACGGCGAGCCCCAGGCCCTCACCGCCTGACCGGCCGGCCGGAGCGTCCGTGCCGAGGAGTGCGAGAGGTCCGGCCGTGCCGTGTATCGAGCTCCCCTACTCCCTGCGGTGGCCGGGCCCGGTGAATGTGCCGGGCCCGCGCTGTCCAGGAGTCACCCGCATGTCAGCCAGGAATATTGCTATGACCACTACTGCTGCCGCTTTCGTGACCACCGGTACCGCCACCGGCGGCGACTCGCCACCGGCTCGGGTCGTGCCGGGTGATGTAGACGTGCGATGGCCCGACCCCAGCCCGCTGCAGAGCTGGTGGACCGAGATCATGGACGGCGTCTCGATGCCCCGCCCCCACAGGGTCGCCTGACCCGTACTTGTTCCTGGTGGGCGAGCCGCGGCGGTATTCGGGTGTCGACGCCCCGGGACGTCCGGTACCGCGCGAGCGGCCGGCGACCGGACGAGTCGGTGCCGGATCGATCCCGCCCACCCGCTCCATCCGATTCCGTAACCCGGGCCCTTGGCCGAGATCGCAGTGTCCCGGCCGGTTCGCCGACCGGCGGTCGAGGGCCCCAAGAATTCGAGGCGGTGCGCTATCCGGTGTTCCACAGCGAAAACCTCGATGAGATCGAGGCATTTCTCCGCACCGCGTACCCCGGGGTGCTGATCGGTAATACCGGTCCCCAGCGCACCTCGGTGGGCCTGCGCCGCGATGTGCTGGGCCCCGTTACGCTGGACCGGATCGCCCTCGGGTTCGACGTCTCCTTCGGCGTCGAGCGTTCGGGCGCACTGTGTTTGGCGAGCGTGCACGCCGGAGTGATCGAACACAGCGGTCTCGGCGGCGGAGCCGAGGATCTCACGGCCGGTCGGATCGGGGTGCTCGGCGTGAACGCGCTGCCGTCCTCGGGAATCATCCGCGCCGGTCGCTACGACCTCACACTGTTCGAATCGGCACTGCTGGACCGCTTGGCCGTCGGCGCGGGCGGGGCGCCGGTACGGATCGCCGCACCCGGGCCGCGCACCCCCGCCGCCACCCGCCGGCTCACCGCGGCGATCGCACACCTGAAGCATCTCGCCGCCGACCCCGCCACCGCGGGAAATCCACTGCTGATCGCCACCGCCACCGACTACCTGGCTGCGACTGTACTGGCGACCGTACCCACCACCGCGGTCACCGCGCCGACCGCGGCCGACCGCCGCGACGCCCACCCCGAGACGGTGCGCCGCGCCGTCGCCTACCTGGAAGCGCATGTGCGCGAGGACATCACCGTCGCCGCGGTCGCGGCGGCGGCCTTCGTCACTCCGCGGGCCCTGCAACTGGCCTTCCGCCGCCACCTCGGCACCACCCCGCTGCGCTACCTGCAGCGGCTACGGCTGGCGGGCGCGCACGATCAACTTCTCGCGGCGGTGCCCGGTGACGGGCAGACCGTCACCTCCATCGCTCGGGCGTGGGGGTTCGCCCACCCGGGACGCTTCGCCGCTGCCTACTACCGCTGTTACGGACGGACCCCTTCCGAAATTCTGCGCCACAGCAGGTGAATCGGCCGGGTGTCGGATGGTGAAGGTTTCTCGCCGGCGGACGATCGTCCGCGGGAGAGCGCGCGCTGCCGCAGTGATCATCTGCTCTGGTCCGTGTCGTCGAGTTTGTCGAGAATACGGCCGGCTATCGACGCCAGAGCGTCCACCTGGTCGTCGGTGAGTGCGTCGAAGACCAGTTCGCGCACGGTATCCACATGTCTCGGCGCGGCCTGTTCGATCGCGGTGCGGCCCTGCTCGGTGAGCGCGATGTAGGCGCCGCGGGCGTCGTCCGGGCAGTCTTCGCGCACCACCAGTCCGCGACGCTGCATCCGGCCCAGGTGGTGGGACAACCGGCTCTTCTCCCACTGCAGGGCCTGCCCCAGTTCGCCCACCCGCATCCGCGGCTCGGGTCGGTCGGTGAGCTGGACCAGGACGTCGAAATCGGCCAGCGACAGGCCCGAGTCCTGCTGTAGCTGCCGGTGGAGGCGGGCGACCAGCCGGGCGTGCATCGTCAGGTAACCCCGCCAGGCCCGGCGCTCGCACTCGTCGAGCCATCGCGTCTCGGTCATATGTCCAGCGTAACCTAGTAGTTGACATATCACCAATTGCGGCGCAGGCTTTATATGACACATCAACAACAAGCACTCGGAGGCACAGGATGACGACCGCGACGAACGTGAACGAGCTGAGCGGAACCTACGTACTGGACCCGACCCACACCCGGGTCGGTTTCGTCACCAGGCACGCGATGGTGACCAAAGTGCGCGGCGCGTTCAACGAATTCACCGGCAGCGCGTACTTCGACGGCGACAACCCGGCCAACTCCTCCGGGGAGGTGACGATCCAGGTGGCCAGCATCGACACCCGCAATGCCGACCGGGACAAGCATCTGCGCGGGCTCGACTTCCTGGGCCTGGACGAATACCCCGAGATCACCTTTCGCTCCACGGCGATCACGCCGACCGGTCCGGACGCGTTCGACGTCACCGGCGACCTCACCATCAAGGGCATCACCCGGTCCGTGACCGTCCCCTTCACGTTCGAAGGCCAGGCCACCGACCCGTTCGGCAATGTCCGGGTCGGTTTCGAAGGTTCGGCCACCATCAACCGCAAGGATTTCGGCATCACCTGGAACGCGGCGCTGGAAACCGGCGGCGTGCTGGTCGCCGACAAGGTCGTCCTGGAATTCGAGGTCTCGGCGATCAAACAGGATGCCGCGGCGAACTGACCACCGCCGGCCCGGAGGGCGCGAGCAGAGCGCGGTGGGGCGTGTTCACGCCTCCACCGCGACGGCTCCGCGGGCCCTACCCGGCGGCCTTTTCCGGATCGTGCCCCAATTCATCAGTGAATACCGCCACCTGCTGTGCCCGGTGTCGCCGGCGGGGCGTTGTTCTAGGTGACGGTGCGCGTATCCGACGACCTTGCGCATATGGGCATAGTCGTCGGCGGTGAGATCCTTCGTCTTCTTCTCGAGCAGTTCGACGATGCGACGCCCACTGGAATGCCCGGTCGATTCGCCGCCCCCGGACGGCTTCTGCCCGACCGATTTCGACTCGTCGGTATCGAGCCATCGCCGTAGTTCCGCGGCCGTCATATTGACGGCATCGCCGAACTGCGCGCGAGTTTTCTCGTTGTTGTCCGACATGACCGCCACCTCCGGTGTCAGTCGCCCCGGAGGCGAAGAGCGTCGGGTTTGTGCACGGCGTCACGGCCACTCTTTGCGCTGCGCACCCGGTACTGCGGGTCCTCGTCGGAGGCGCGCACCGTGCGGCCGGCCGCCTCCGTATCGGAGGTGATGACCTCTTCCACCTCGCCTTCGGCGGTGCTGCCGTGGCTGTTCCATTCGACTTTGTCGCCTGTGCGGAAGGATTTCTCGCTCAAGGCTGCCTCCTGCCTGTCCAGGCCCCCGTGTGCACGCGTTACCCGTGGAACGACGCGGGAAACCGGCAGCTCACCTCGGGGCGTGGCCACCGCCCGGCCGGATCGTGCGGTACCAGTCGAGTAGTTCCGGACGGTCCACCGCAGTGCGGTCCACGATGCCGTCCGGGTCGGCGCCCTGGAACAGTTTCTTGATCGGTACCTCCAGTTTCTTGCCGGTGCGGGTGTGCGGGATGCCGGGGGCGGGAATGATCTCGTCCGGGACGTGCCGGGGCGAGACCTCGGTGCGGATGGTGGTGGCGATGAGCGCCTCGAGCTCGCCGGTGAGTTCGGCGCCGGGCGCCGGGACCACGAACAGCGGCATCCAGTAGCCCCCGTCGGGTTGTTCGACGCCGACCACCAGTGCCTCGGCGATATCCGGCAACCGTTCGACCGCCTGGTAGATATCGGCACTGCCCATTCGGATGCCGTGTCGATTGAGGGTGGAATCGGAGCGGCCGTGCACGATGACGCTGTGGCGTTCGGTGACCGTGATCCAGTCGCCGTGCCGCCAGACACCGGGGAAGGTGTCGAAATACGCGTCGCGATACCGCGTACCGTCCGCGTCGCGCCAGAAACGGACCGGCATCGACGGCATCGGCGCGGTGACCACGAGTTCACCCACCGCACCGCGCACCGATCGTCCGGCCGGGTCGTAGGCGTCCAGCGCGACACCGAGGAAGGGCGCCGACAGTTCGCCCGGCCACACCGGTACGGTGCGCACGCCGCCGAGGAACGCCGACACCACGTCGGTGCCGCCGCTGATCGAGGAGACTCGGACGTGGTCGCCGGCGTGCTCGCTCAGCCACCGCGCCGAGGAGGCCGGTAGTGCGGAGCCGGTCACGCCGACGGTGCGCAGTGCCGACAGATCGTGATCGGACCGCGGCACCGAGCCCGCCTTGATGCAGGCCAGCGCATAGCCCGGGCTGATACCCAGCACGGTGGCACCGACATCGGCGGCGATCCGCCACAGCGCGTCCGGCTCGGGCGCGGTGGGACTGCCCTCGTACGTGACGACGGTCGCCCCGGCCAGCAGGCCCGCGACCTGGAAATTCCACATCATCCAGCTCGGGCTGGTGTACCAGAAGAATGTATCGCCGGGGCCGATATCGGATTGCAGCGCCACGGCTTTGAGGTGTTCCAGCAGCACACCCCCGTGTCCGTGCACGATGCCCTTGGGCGGGCCGGTCGTGCCGGACGAGAACACGATCCACAGCGGATGGTCGAAATCCACGGATTCCGTGATGAGCTCCCGCGATGCTGTCCGGGCGCCGCCGATCGCGTCGTTCCAGGAGATCGCCTCCGGCACCGCGAGCCCCAGACGCCCGATCACGACCGTGCCGCGTACCGAGTCCAGGCCCGCCCGCAACGCGGCGATATCGGCGCGTTTGTCGTGGGTCCGGCCGCCGAATCGATAACCGTCGGCGGTGACCAGGACGGTGGGTTCGAGTTGACCGAGCCGGTCCAGCGCGGCTTTCGGCGAGTAGTCCTGTCCGCACGCGCTCCATACCGCGCCGATACTCGCGGTGGCCAGGAAGGCGACGATCGTCTCCGGGATATTCGGCAGATACCCGGCCACCCGGTCACCGGCCCGCACACCCAGTTCGCGCAGCGTACGGGCGAAAGCGGCTGTCTGGTCGAGCAGTTCGGGCCAGGAGATATCGCGGACCGGCGTGTTTTCGCCGACCGCCCTGATCGCGGGCCGGTCGGCGCGCGCCCGACGGATCACCTGATCGACATAGTTGAGCCGGGTGCCCGGGAACCACCGCGCGCCCGGCATCCGGGTGTCCGCAAGTATCTCGCCCGCGATATCCCCGAGGGCGAAATAGTCCCAGAGCGCGTGCCAGAACCCCTCGAGGTCCTCGACCGACCAGCGCCACAGCGCGTGGTAATCGGCGGTATTCGCACCCGTGCGTTCCGCGACGAAGCGCGCGAAGTCGGTGAGGGTGGCCTCGGCGACGTCCTGTTCGGTCGGCACCCACAGTGGTTGCATCCTATTTCTCCTGCCGGGCCGGCGGGCTGGAGCGCGCCCTCATCGCGCGCTCCAGCCGCCGTCCATCGTGTACGCCGCACCGGTGACCATTGCGGCTTCCGGGGTGGCGAGCCAGCTCACCAGTGCGGCGACCTCGTCGGGCTCGACGAGGCGTTTGATCGCGCTCTCGGTGAGCAGGACCCTCTCCAGCACCTCCTGTTCGGGGACGCCGTGTGCCGCGGCCTGGTCCGCGATCTGTTTGTCGACCAGGGGAGTGCGCACATAGCCGGGGTTGACGCAGTTGCTCGTCACACCGTGCGGACCGCCCTCCAGCGCAGTCACCTTCGATAATCCCTCCAGGCCGTGCTTGGCCGTCACATAGGCGACCTTGTAGGGGGAGGCGCGCAGACCGTGCACCGAGGAGAGATTGACGATCCGCCCCCAGCCCTGCCGGTACATATGCGGCAGGGCCGCGCGCACCAGCAGGAACGGTGCCTCGACCATCAGCGTGAGCAGGTCGCGGAACCGCTGCGGCGCGAACTCCTCGATGGGGGAGATGTGCTGTACCCCGGCATTGTTCACCAGGATGTCGGTGCCCAGTTCCAGTGCCTCCAGCGCCGCGACGTCGAGCAGATCGACCGCCCACGACTTGCCGCCGAGTTCCCCTGCGACAGCCGCGGCGCCGGCGGCGTCGATATCGGCTACCGTCACCGTGGCGCCGCGCGCCGCGAGCGCCCGGGCGCAGGCCGCACCGATACCGCTCGCGCCACCGGTGACCAGGGCGCTGCGTCCTACGAGGTCGGTCATCGCGCGGGCACCTCGGCGGTACGCGGGGCCAGGCTTTCGGCGTCGGCGCGATCGATGCTCTCCAGGTCGAGCCCCTTCGTCTCGCGTGCGGCCAGGACGGCGATCGCGCTGACCGCTGCCGCGCCCGCCAGATACCAGGCGATCGGCACCGCGGATCCGTAGGTATCGAGCAGCCGGACCGCGATGATCGGCGCGAGCGAACCCGCCACGATCGAGGTCACCTGATATCCCAGGGACACACCGGAATAGCGCATACGGGTGGGGAACATCTCGGCCATGATCGCGGGCTGCCCGGCGTACATGAAGGCATGGAAGACCAGTCCGATGATGATGGCGGATACGATGAACAGGTTGTTACCGCTGTCCATCATCGGGAAGGCGAAGAAGCCCCAGGTGGCCGCCGTCAGCGCGCCGATCATGTAGACGGGCCGGCGGCCGATGCGGTCGGACAGGCTGCCGACCAGCGGAACGACCACGAAGTGGACCGCGTGCGCGGCGAGCAGCCACCACAGGATCACCGAGGTGTCGGCGTGTACTTCGACCTTCAGATAGGTGATGGTGAACGTGACGACCAGGTAGTACATGATGTTCTCGCCGAACCGCAGCCCCATCGCGGTGAACACACCGCGCGGGTAGCGGCGCAGCACCTCGACGACACTCAGCGAGGTGGCCTTGATCTCCTCGGCCTCCTGCTGCGCGGCGACGAAGATGGGCGCGTCGGTGATCTTCGTGCGGATGTAGTACCCGACCAGCACCACCACCGCCGACAGCCAGAACGCGACCCGCCAGCCCCAGCCGAGGAAGGCCTCGTCGGACAGTGTCGTGGTCAGCACCAGCAGCACTACCGTGGCCAGCAGATTGCCCGCGGGCACGCCCGCCTGCGGCCAACTCGCCCAGAAACCGCGGCTGCGATTCGGACTGTGCTCGGCGACCAGTAGTACCGCGCCGCCCCATTCGCCGCCGACCGCGAAACCCTGGATGAAACGCAGCGCCACCAGCAGGGCCGGTGCCCAGTAACCGATCTGTCCGAAGGTCGGCAGACAGCCCATCAGGAAGGTGGCACCGCCGACCAGGACGAGACTGAACTGCAGCAGTTTCTTGCGGCCGTATTTGTCGCCGTAGTGCCCGAAGACCACGCCGCCCAGCGGGCGGGCCGCGAAACCGACCGCGTAGGTGACGAACGCGGCGAGGATCGCGTCCAGGTCGCTGGTGCCCTCCGCGAAGAACACCTTGCTGAACACCAGCGTCGCGGCGGTGCCGTAGAGAAAGAATTCGTACCACTCCACGACCGTGCCC
This sequence comes from Nocardia grenadensis NBRC 108939, assembly GCF_001613445.1. Classification (GTDB taxonomy): domain Bacteria; phylum Actinomycetota; class Actinomycetes; order Mycobacteriales; family Mycobacteriaceae; genus Nocardia; species Nocardia grenadensis. The sequence continues at coordinate 382,855 of NZ_BDCJ01000003.1, read as the reverse complement.
GCCATCGACGCGGCCACCACCCGCCGCAGGCCGGCGGCCGTTCCACCGGACCCGGCGTCCTTCACTGCCGCCGGATCCGCTCCGGCGCTGTGCTCCCTCATCGCACTTCTCCTTCGTGCCCGGGACCACATCACGTCTCATGATGTGACGGGCCCCACATTGATCGGCTGCATAGAGTATTAGTGCAGACCGAAGTCCCTGCAATGACCATTACTGCAGTGCGGATGTGCGAAAATGCAGATATGAGCACGGCCTTCCCGGGTCGTCCCAGTGCGGACGACCTCCTCGTACTGCTGGCCGTCGGTCGTTCGGGGCGATTCGTGACCGCGGCCGAGCAGCTCGGTCTCAACCACACCACCATTTCCCGCCGGATCGCCGCACTGGAACAGACCCTCGGCGGGCGGGTACTCACGCGGGTGACCGGCGGCTGGGAACTGACCGACCTCGGCAGAGAAGCCCTGGCCGTGGCCGAGGCGGTGGAATCGGCGGTGAAATCACTCGCGGCGGACGCGGGCCGGAGCCGGGTGCTGGCGGGCGTGGTCCGGCTCTCGGCGACCGACGGCTTCAGTGCCTATATCGCCGCCCCCGCCGCGGCGGCGGTACGCCGGCGGTATCCGGATATCGCGGTCGAGCTCGTGGCGACCACCCGGCGGGCGTCGCAACAGCGCTCCGGGCTCGATCTGGAGGTCGTCGTCGGCGAACCGCGGGTACGTCGTGCCACCGCGACTCATCTGGCCGACTACCGCCTGGGGCTCTACGGGTCGCGCGCATACCTGCGTGAACACGGCGCCCCGGCGACACTCGATGATCTCGCCCGGTATCCGCTGGTGTACTTCATCGATTCCATGCTCCAGGTCGACGATCTCGACCTGGCCTCCGGTCATGTCCCCACCATGCGGGAATCGGTGACCTCCACGAATGTTTTCGTGCACGTGGAGGCCACCCGCGCGGCCGCCGGGCTGGGCCTGCTGCCCTGTTTCATGGCCGATCGGCACCCGGATCTGGTTCGGGTACTGGGCGATTCGGTGGCCGTGACCCTCGGTTACTGGCTGGTGGCCCGTACCGAGACCCTGCGTCGTCCGGAAGTCGCCGCGGTGGTCGCCGCGATCCGGTCCGTGATCGACGACCAGCGCGAGACGCTGCTCGGTGCCGGATAAGTCGTGCCCGGGCGGGCCGTGCGTGCCGGAAAGGTCGCGGGGCCACAGTCGGGCGTGGGCGGATTGTGCCGGTCGGTACCCCATGGCGCCACACCCGAGCGGGGCGGCGCCCGCGTCCCGGGCGGCGGTGAAGCGGGCCATATCGGCCGGCCGGGCGAAGGTGTCGGCGAAGGCGTTCGCCAGCGCGGGGTCGTGCTGCGCGGCCACCATCAACTGCTGCATCTCGGCCGGCGGGTCGAGCACCGCCGCCGTCCACCGCGCGGCATGGTGTGCCGTTCCGGTGAGCCAGGGCGTCGCGGCCGACTCCATCCAGGACCGATCGAACGGCCCATCGCGACGTTCCAGGATCGCGGTGGCGTAGGCCTGCGCACAGTGCGCGGCGTTGTTCGCGCCCTGGGCGCCACCGGGGTCCATCCGGCACACCACATCACCGCCTCCGAGCATCGGCCGGCCGGAGGGAAGTGTCCCCACCGGCCGGCGCACCGCCGGCTTCACCGCACCGGTCAGTGCGGCGCGCGCATCGGTCAATTCGGCCGTACGATAACGATCCGCGAGATCGGCGGGCCGATGGGTCTCCAGCAGGCGACGGGCCCGGCGCAGGTGCTCGGACGCCGGGTCGCGCGGATCGAAGACATCGAGGGGGCCACCGGGGCGGGCCTCGATGAGCAGCATCTCGCAGCGCCGCTCCGCGCCCGGCGCACCGGTGAGTCCGGGGTAGGAGATCACTTCGCCCAGACCGGGCAGGGATGCATAGATCCCGAGGTCGTCCGGGTCCGGCGTCGCACCGTCGAGATACAGCACGGCCAGCTGCCGGGCGGGGCGGTCGGGCCCCGGCCGGCCGGGATCGGCGGGGAAGCAGGCGGCCAGCTCACCGGAGGCGCGGGTGACCACGGTCAGGTCGTACTCGGCCGCTCGGCGATCGACTTCGGCCATAGACGGATCGCCGATCTCCAGCTCCCCGCCGGCGTCGATGTAGTCGGTGAGCCAGCGCGCGAACACGGTGCGCTGATCGACGCTCTGCGCCGGCCGGGCGAATCTGCCGGTCCAGCCCATGATCCGTTGACCATCCATCACCGCGGCCAGCCGGATACCGTGTATCTCGGGCGCGAGGGACCGCCAGTGTCCCAGCCCGGCCGCGGTTTCCAGATCCAGTGTCGCCGGGAATTCGACCTGGGTGCTCGTGACCGTGCCGTTCAGTACGGCGGCCGCTTCGCGGGCCGCCACCAACGTCGCCGGCCGCCCCGCGCGTAACAGCCGGTGCGCCAACGGGAGCCCGCATTCGCCCGCCCCCAGAATCCGGATATGTCCCATCACGCACCCTTTCCGCTGACTTGTTCGACCGATTCGATAAGCCGATCCTCGGCCGATAGGTGGGAGTGGCACATCGGTACCGGCTACGTGGAATCGCTGCGGTCATCGAGCCGTTTTCCGGCCGAGACAGGCGAAGGGGCCGGGAATACCCTTCCCGGCCCCTCCTGATAAACGAGTGGGATTCGAACCCACCACCGTCGGAATGAGAGTCCGATGCTCTACCGAATGAGCTATCGTTCGTTCCACCTGTGATCGCCGATACGCGGGTGTGGGTCATGGTGAGTAACCCCGCGCGTTTCCTTTACGCCACAGCGGCAGGGAGAGCCGCCACCGGGAATCGAACCCGGATCTCGGGGGTGCGTCGCACACATCCGCCCGTCGAGCAATCGATGAAATTGTTGAGCCTGGAGCAAGAAGCTGAGTTTTTCGGCAGACCCTGGCAGCGCCTGCGCCGGTTGAGTATGAATTTCAGTCTCAGATTGTGCTCCATCCCCCCGCAGGGGGGAGTTCGTGGTCCCGGCTAGCCGAAGAGGTAGTCGAGAACGGCCCGGCCGGGCTCGACATCCGTCACGGGCGTCGCGTTCGCCGTCTCCCGGGCGACACGCACCGCGTCGAGCAGCTTGCCGAGCCGGTCGTCGATATCGCCGACTTCCTTCGCGGGCAGCGCGCCGGAGAACTTCGTGGTGGTCCAGCGACCGACCACGACATCCTCGTGATACACCTCCACCTGTGCCGGGTGCTTATCGGTGGCCGGGGCCAGTACGTGATTACGCGGCACCTTCTTGGTCCGCACCGTCTGCGACGGCTGGGTGGCGTAGCAATCGCTGACTTCGTCGAACGACCACGACTCCGCCGGATCGAGGGTGGGCAGCTTGGCGACGAACTTCTTCAGTTCGCCGAGCTGCTTCTCCAGGAACAGCAGGTAGGTGACGGGCAGGTCCCGGGCGACGGTGATGCCGTCGACGGTCACGTCGGCCTTCGCCGCACAGTTCGCCGTGTCCTTCGTCGCGGTCACATCGAACAACCGTGTCAGGGTGCTCTTCACCTCCGCGATCACCTCGCGTGTGCGCACCTGCACCCGCTTGGACTCCGACGGCAGTTCCTCGCCCATATCGTCGAGCGGGCGGTAGGTGCGGGAGATACCGGCCAGCAGATCGGCCTTGCCCACACGCTGATAGGCGGCGGTCACTTCCGCGTTCGCCTGTGACTTCGCGCCCTTCTCGATGGCGATGAGCTGATTCAGCTTGGTGGACAATGCTTTTCCCTCCTCCGGTCACCTCGTCGCGACCTGGGGAAACCGTAACCGAGCGAGGCAGGAGCATGCCACCGAATATCGAGCCCGCGAGACCCCGGTTGTGCGTCCGATCAGGCCCGGCCGGGCGCACGGTGCGGGGCAGGGCCGGGATCACCGGCGTCGTGGCGGCTTTCGAGCCACATACTCACCGCTACTGCCACGTACGCGGCGGCGGCCGCCAGTCCCGGCAGGACGAGCATCAGCGAAAGGAACGAGAGGAACGAAGACACAGGCCCTCCTGGAGCACGCGACGAGAACTGCCGAGCCGGTGCGCCGCACTGCGTCACCGCCCTGCCGGGACATACCCACGCCCGGGCGGTGAAACGTTCGCGGGCCGCCGGATCGCAGTGACGGTCACCACTCCGAGACCGTCGCTCGGCGCCGCGAAGGCACCGCGGCGCGGCTGCGCGATCTCAATGCGCCCAACACAGCCGGTGCCGCGGCCGGGGTTCGAGCCGCGGACGGTGGTGGACCGCCGCGCATGGACGCTGCCGGCAAGCACAGCGAGATAACCCTCGAGGTGGACGACGCAGCGGAGGCTGCGCGTGGACAACCGTAGGACGTTGCTCGACGCGCTCCGCGAGCGGCTCGGTGTCATCGCGCCGAAGAAAGGGTGCGGCTACGGCCGATGTGGATCCTGCACGGTGCTGCGTACGCGATCTCCCCACCACCACCGACGCCCTCCTGAACTGAGCGGTCGCGCGCATCGGGGCAACGGGTGGCCTTCGCTATTCCACAGGGTGGCGGCCGAAGCCGTTCCGGCGGTGCTGCTTCGGCGCCTTTCGTGCTCGGTGGCTGCGCTCCGGCGCTCTCTCCTCGGGGCAGGTTCCGGGATCCGCTTCGGCGTGCTCGGTGGACCCTGTGATATCCGTTACGTCTCACAAGGACGCGACGGTTCGACGATGGAGGGCTCGATGAAACCGCAGTACGTGTATCGCTGGGTCAACAATCACGGATTGATCGTCCTGTTCAAGAAGATCCGGCTACGCCGCGGGGATCTGTTCGCGCGGTTGAACTGCGGCACGGAAGGTATCGAGGACCCGTACGCGCTGATCGAGCAGATGCGCGGACCGGGCGGGTTGCACCGGACGCTTCCGGTGTGGACCACCTTCGATCACGAGATGGTCCGGGAGATACTGCGCGACAACCGTTTCGGTGTCGGTATCCCGACAGTGTTCGGCACGCCGCGGCCGGTGCGGCGTGCGCTGGCGCGTCGGCCCCTGCCACCGAATCCGGTGGACCCGCCCTCGATGCTGGTGCTGGACCAGCCCGAGCACACCCGGATGCGCAAGCCTGTAGCCGCCGCGTTCACCCCGCGCGCGGTCGCCCGGTTGCGCGACCGGATCGAGACGGTCACCGAGGAACTGCTCGCGACACTGCCCGACGACGGGCCCACCGATCTGGTGGCGCGGTACGCCGCCCAGGTGCCGATCGCCATCATCTCCGAGATGCTCGGCTTCCCGGACGCCGATCGGGAGATGTTCTTGCGCTGGGGCGACGACATCAGCCCGTTGCTGGATCTCGGAATCTCCTGGCGGACGCATCAGCGCGCGATGGAATCCTCGGAGCGAGTGCACCGGTATCTGCTGGAGCACATCGAAAGGCAACGCGCCGAACCCGGCGACGATATCCTCAGCAGCCTGGTCACCGCGGGGGATTTGACCACCGACGAACTGTGCGCCTCGGCGACCCTGCTGATGGCGGCGGGTTTCGAGACCACGGTCAACCTGATCGGGAAAGGCATCGTCTGGCTGCTGGGCCATCCCGACCAGCTGGACCGGCTGCGGGCCGAGCCGGAACTCTGGCCCAACGCGGTGGAGGAGATCCTGCGGATCGATCCGCCGGTGCAGAGCACCGCGCGTACGACCCGCGCGGAACTGGAGATCGACGGTACCCGGTTGCGCACCGGATCGACGGTGGTGTTGTCGCTGGCGGGTGCGAACCGCGACCCCGCGGTATTCGCCGATCCGGCCCGCTTCGATATCACCCGGCACAACGCGAAGAATCACCTGTCCTTCAGCAACGGTATCCACGTGTGCCTGGGCGCCGGCCTGGCCCGCTCGGAAGCGGCGCACGCATTGCGCGCCCTGTTCGAGACGTTCCCCGACCTGCGGCTGACCGATGCACCCACCCGGCGGCCCCTGTTCACCCTGCACGGTTACGAACATCTTCCCGCGCACACCGGCCCGCGGGTCCGCAACCGCCGGCACAGCGGCGGACCTGTCTCCGTGGCGTCGCCGTAGCATGGCCGTGTCACGGATCCGCCGGGTCGATCGACACGCCGCGAACATACTCGAGGGGACCGGCCCGTAACTCGATGCGGTCTTCCGGGCGCGCGTCCCGCCGGTGGGTGGACCCGGGGCTCAGCGGTGTACCACGGTGTGCAGAGTCACCTCGCTCAACGCCCCGGACCGGATCCGCGCGGTGAGATAGGTGTGTTCGGGCTGCCGGCGGCGATCGGTGGGTGAACCCGGGTTGAGCAGGCGCAAACCGGTATCGGTGACGCTGTCCCAGGGAATGTGACTGTGGCCGAAGACCAGCACATCGGTTTCGGGGAAGGCCGCGGCGCAGCGGCGTTCCCGACCTTTCGCCGGCCCGGTCTCGTGCACCACCGCCAGCCGGAGACCGGCGAGGTCCGCCCGGGCGATCTCGGGCAGGCGAGCGCGCAATTCCGGTCCGTCGTTGTTGCCGTACACGCCGATGAGCCGTCTGCCGCGTTTTTCCAGCCGGTTCAGTAGCGCGAGTTCCACCCAGTCACCCGCGTGCACGACGACGTCGGCCGCGTCCACCTCGTCCCAGAGCACGGTGGGCAGGTCCCGGGCCCGTTTCGGTACATGCGTATCGGACATGATGAGCAACCGCATGGGTCCGGTGTAGCACCCCGTCCGCTTACGCGCCGCCTCCGGACACGGTCCGCCGCGGTGTGTCCGGCTTTGAATATGAGGGGCGACAGTACGCCGGGGGTTCCCGTCAGGCGAGTGCAGTGGAGCGGCTGTTCCACTGCACGACGAGGTCGTCTGCCAGCGCACCTCGCTGCTCGATCGTTTCGCGGGAACTTATTTCGTAGTATGCATCGATATCCTTCGCCACCGCGTTGGCATTGTTCGCGTTCTGGTAGACGCTGTTCTCGGCCCGCTGATAGGTGTTGTCGGTCTTCAGCTCGTGGACCATGTAGTCGATATGGGTTCTCCAGTTGCCCGGGCTCCGGGGTGGCAGATCGGGATCCTGATTCGGATCCGGGCTGTTGGCGAAGTCCTGAAACCTCTGGTAACGGCCGGCGCGCCACTGGAAGAGGCCGTGGGCCTTGTCGGCCAGATTCCTGTCGCCCAACGCTTCGACGTCGAATTTCGACTCGAACCACGCGTTGGCGACGATGCCCGCGGCCTGTGCCGGTGTGAAGTTGTAGCGCTCGATGAGATACTGCATCATCTCCATAGCGCCGGGCTTGTCCCCCGTAGAGGTGATCGGGGGAGCGTCGCCGGTGTAACTCACCTGATCGAAACTCGGGTCCGAGCCGCCGTAGGCCACCGGCTGACCGCCTCCGCCCCGACCTCCGCCACCGCCGCCGTTGGGGACGGGAACGTTCGGCTCGTCGGCGGTGATCGCGAGGGCCTGCGCGGCTGCCCGATCGGAAACACCGCTGACCTCTTCGAAGGTCGTGTTCAAAGCTTCCCAGGTGGCCGTGAACAAGCCGTCGACAATGTGATTCGGCAGCTTTTTGTACTCCTTGCCCTGCTCATCCTTCAGGGTTTGAACTGCGGTGAAAGAGGCGTCGATCAACCCGTTGAGCTCTTCCACCTCTTTGTCGACGGCGTCGTAGGCGTCGGTTATTATCTTGCCGATACCGGCGGTTCGGACGGTGATGCCGTTGTCTGAGCTGTGGATGCCCGATTTGACCTCGTCCACATCCTCTTGATGCTGGTTGTAGTTGTCGACCATTGTCGACTGGTCCTCGGGTTTGGTGATCCCTTTGTCACGCAGCAATTCGCGCAGATCGGGCGCTTGGGACGGCTTACCTTCTCCCAGCAGGGTGACCTGGGTCTGGATCATTCCCTCGGCTATTGTGACGAGTGCTTTCAACCCCTCCGGAGCGCAGGCCGGTAGCTCGTGGAGATCGCCCAGGCGTTTGGTGTCCGGGCTCATGAATGCGCGGCTCTCACCGAGGTAGACAACGTTGACACATGTCGATTATCGGATGTTCCCGGATCTGGGAACGCCTCATGTTGGGCGGAGCCTCCCGGCGGGAAGCGACCGTATGGGCTCAGAGTGTGACCGGATGATCGGCCACCACGCGCCCGCCCAGATGAACCCAGCCGTCGGGGTCGTACCTGGTGAACAGCTGTGAGCCCTGCCCCTGGGTGATGGTCAGGTCGCGACCCAGCCGGGCGGTGAGGGCGATGGCGGCGGCGCCGGTGGCCTCGTCCTCGGGAATGCCCATGGCGGGCGCGAACATGCGGGAACGCACCGCGCCGCGAGTCCGGTCGGTCCAGGCCCAGACGTAGTGATGGCCGCTGTCGAAATCGGCGGGTGCCACGGTGGCGAGGAACTCGGTGTCGTCGAATTCGTGGAAGCTGAATTCGGGCGCCCATTCCGGCCGGGCCCGCACCCAGGTCAGACCGGCGTCCGCGGTGACGGCCACCGGGCCCGCGGGCACCTCGAGTGTTTCGGCCGGCGTACCCTGATCGGCCAGCCACCAGGCCGTACCGACCGTAGGGTGGCCGGCGAAGGGGAGTTCGACGGCGGGGGTGTAGATACGCAACCGGGCGACCTCCCGGGCCGGTGGCTCGACCACGACCGTCTCGCTGTAACCGAGCCGGGCGGCCAGGGCCTGGTGGTCGACGCCTACCACATCACCGGCCCGGGCGATACCGAGGGGGTTTCCCCAGCGGCCCGCGGTGTCGGTGAAGACCCGTACGACCTCGACCTGGGTACTGTCCTGCTCTGGCGTGCGCACGTGGCACAGACTAGCCGAATACAACCCCCGAGCCGCGGAGTCCCGGAGTCGGGAGATGTGCCACCGGTGGTGGTGGCGGTCCTCAGCCGAGCACCCCCACCGGCCGCAGCCGAGGCGGTCGCACCACTGCGGACCAGAGGAAGCCGCCCCGGGATGTCACCGGGGCAGCCCCGTCCGCCGATCACCCCGTCCGCAACCCCGTGTGGAGATGCGGAGCGGGTATCGGTGTCGTGTGCGGGTCGTTACCGGCCCTCCTGGTGCGAACGCTGGCGCGTCTCCTCCACGTCGGCCTCGGCGCGGGCCTTCTCGGCCTCGGCTTCCTTCTGCGCGACCTCGCGCTGCGATTCGGCCTTGTCCTGCTGGGCGATCCCTTCGTCCCGCAGGTCGTTGTGCCCGGTCACGGCGCCCGCGACCTCCTTGGCCTTGCCCTTGACGCCCTCGACGGCGCCTTCCAGTCCTTCCCGGGGGCCTGTGCGATTCTCGGCCACGATATCTACCTCCGATGTCGATTGTTCGGGTGGACATCGAGCGCTTACCCCACGTCCGCGGGTTCAATCCGGATCGATACGGAGTCTTCCGAGCGGGTAATTCCGGGGTGGACGTGGAGAAGCGCGCCCCGACGCGGCGGTGCGGCACGGAACCCGGAAGCGGAGGCCGCCTCGGGACCGGGATGACCGGGCGACCGGGCGCCGTGTGTCCGGTGTGCGCCTCGGAATCGTATCCGGGGGCCGATTCCGGCGCAGGGGTTGAGTGTGCCGTTGCGGCATGGTTTTTCCTTGTTCCGAGCGCGAGAACGATATGGGAGGACGGAATGACCATGACGGAACAGCATTGCGACCGGACGAGTGACGCCCCGGTGGCCCCGCCGGTCCTGCCGCCCGCCGGCCAGGTCACCGAGCCCGATGCCGTCGAGCCACAGCCGACATTGCTCGATCAGATGGGCGGGCCGATGGGATTCGTGTACTCGACCATTCCGGTCGTGGTGTTCGTGGCGGCCAACGCGGTACTGCCGCTGGCGGCGACGATCGGAGTCGCCATCGCGGTCGGCTTGGCGCTCACCGGGTTCCGGCTGTTGCGCGGCGAGCGTTTCTCGTCGGCGGTCGGTGGGCTGCTGGGGCTGGCGTTTGCCGTGGGGATCGTCGCGTGGACCGGGTCGGCGAAGGATTTCTTCGTCCTCGGCATCTGGGTGGCGCTGGCGGGCTTCGTCGTCACCTTCGGCTCGGTGCTGGCCCGGCGGCCGCTGACCGGCGTGATCTGGAACTCGCTGCACGGCGGCCGGCACGCGTGGCGTGCGGATCGGGCGGTGCTGCGCGCGCATGATCTCGCCACCCTGGCCGCCGCGGCCGTGTTCGGCGCCCGGTTCGTCGTCAAGGAATGGTTGTACCTCGCCGACTCGACGACCTGGCTCGCCGTCGCCAAGATCGCGATGGGTACGCCGCTCACGGTGCTGGCCGCGCTGGTCGTGCTCTGGGCGTTCCGGCGCACCACCAAACGTCTCGGGAAGTAGCAACGAGTGCCGCGGCGCGTAGCCGCTTCCGGCAAAAGACGCGGCCCGTCGGCATTCGCCGGCGAGCCGCGCGGCGGTGTTCAGGCGCCGAGCAGCCGGATCTCGGTCTCGAGTTCGGCGGCCTGCACGGTCAGGGCGTTGTCGTCGGGGTCCGCGCCGATGCGGTCGACGAGTGCGGCCCGGGTGATGACGGGAAGCCCTTGGGCGGCGACGTCGGGATCGGTCTCGACCCGGACCGCGCCCCCTGTCAGCGCCAGGGTGGCCTGTGTGTTCTCCGCGTCGAGTAGTCGGCGGAGGTCGTCGGGTGTGACCCGGGTGTGCGGTTGCCGCAGCGCGCTCCCGGTGGCCGGTGGATCGTCCGGTGTGTGGTTCTCGGTAGTCATGGTCCCCGGTTGCCCGGCCGGGCCCGAGGAAAACCTGAGCAGGTCGATGCCCGTTTCCGGTCCCGGGAACTCAGGTGCTCGTGATCGATTCGCCGACACCGTCGAGCGGCAGCGCAGCCCGAATCCGAAAATACTCGCCGGTGCGGCGCTCCCAGGGCGTCTACACCGATATCCGGCCACCCGGGCACTCCGGGTGTCAGGCGACCGCGGTGGTGCTCGCCGAGAGCGGCTGCGACGTGCCACACCGGAGTGCGCACCCCGGTCACCGCGCGAAGGATGCCCGTCCACCGAGCGGCTGTGTGCGGCGGGGGAGGCGTATCGACGTGACGGCCGGCCGAGCGAATGCGGACAGCGCACCTCGCCTCGACCGGAGTCAGTCGGTAGGGCGCTGCTCGAGCACCCCGGCGAGCGCCGCCGCGACGAGTGCCACGGCGTGATCGGGATCGTCGGCCAGATCCCGCATAACACCCAGTGCCAGGTCGGACGGCATTTCGGCGAGGGCCTGGGCGAGGCGTATCCGCACCGCCGGCTCGGTGGCGTGCGCGGCGAACTCCCCGGTCAGGGCGTCCATGATCCGGTCGGCGAGCGCGGCGTCCAGTGCCAGTGAGCCCAGGACCTCGGCGGCATCCACATCGTTGCTGCCCTCGACCACCATATCGACGAGTACCGGGACGGCCGCCGGATCGCCGCGCGCCCCGGCGGCCAGGGCGGCGGGACGGCGCACCGCCGCCTCCGGATCGGTGAGTGCACCGGTGAGCGCCGCGCTCGCGTCGTCGCCGGGTATCTCGGCGATCGCGAGTACCGCGCGCCGCCGGATCGCGGCGTCCGCGGCGCGCAGGCCGGTCATCACGCCGGCCAGGCCGTCCCGGCCCGCTCTGGCGAGTGCCCAGTGCAGGGCACCGGCGACATTCGGATCGGATTCGGTGAGGACCGCTCCGGCCAGTAGTTCGGTGGATACCGGTACGTCCTCGGCCGAGGCCAGCGCCGTCTGCTGCCGGCGTGCGGCACTCGGCGACTCGAGTCCGTGCAGGAGTTCGACGATGCGCAGGGCATCCGGCCAGCCGGCCGGCGTCGAGGCATCGACGGCCCGGAGCCGGTCGAGGAGCTCCTGCTCCCGCCGCACCCGCGCCTCGGTCCGCTGGATGAGCGCGCCGACCAGCTCCGCCGGGGTGAAGGCGGGATCCTGCAGGGCCCGCCCGACCTCCCGTAACGACAGCCCCAGGGAGCGCAGGCTTTCCACATGGAAGATCCGCCGGATATCCGCGGGGGAGTACTCGCGGTAGCCGCCGACCGTGCGGCCGGTGGGCCGCACCAGCCCGAGAGCGTCGTAGTGCCGCAGCATCCGGGTACTCACTCCCGAACGGCGCGCCACCTCACCGATCAGCACGCGGCCGGCCCGGCGTGTTCCGGACCGAGCGCGACGATCCGTTTCGCCTCGGCGACATCCGGATCGAATCCGGCGTCCGGGTCGCGCAACAGCCACTCGGTGGCGCGGGCATGCGCGCGCACCACCGGGTCCGAGCTGGTCAGCCTTTCCCGCACGGCCGGTTCGGCGTGGTCGCCGAGGGCCACCAGTGCCCGGCTGAGACTCAGCTGGACGGTGCGGTCGCCACGGCCGAGTTGCGTCGCCAGTTCCGCGGCCAGCGCCTTCTGCTCAGCGGCCGGTACGAGGACCACGGCGGCGCGCCACGCGCTCCGGGCGACCTCGTCGTCGGCGTCGTGCAGCAGCGACCGGGTGATCGCGGGCCAGACGGATCCGTCACCGATCTTGGACAGGGTGTGCAGCGCCTGGCTGCGGGCCTGCGCGTCCGCGGAACGCAGTTCCGTGCGCAGGACCGGCACGGTGATCTCGGCCGGATGGCGGGTCAGTGCCCAAGTGAGCATATCGCGGACGTAGAAGTCGGGTTCGACCGCGCATCGGGCGACCAGCGCGCCGACCAGGCCGGGTGCGGGGTTCGTACCCGCGGCCAGCGCCGCCTGGAGCCGGGTCGACGAGTCCGCGGCGGACAGTGCCTCGAGCAGGCGCGTATCGGGTGAATCGAATATCGGGTCGATGGGGACCACCTCCTGCGCTCAGTCAAGACCTTGTCACAGTGTCAGGGTCAAATACGTCAGGTCCGGTCGCATCGCGGGGTCGTCGGTGGCACCGTCCCACCTCCGCGGGGCACCGAATCGGTTTGCCGGAATGCGTTGGGCGACTTGTCCGGATGGGGTATACCTGCGGGGTACCGATCTCACGACGCCACAAGGAGCATCCGCCGTGTCCGACGGCTCTATCGACCTGCGTACCGATGTCGCGCATCCCGCGCGCATGTACGACTACTTTCTGGGCGGCAAGGATTCCTACGATGCCGACCGGGCCGCGGCCGAACAGGCACTGCGCGATTTTCCGGCGGTCCGGCTGACCGCGCGCACCAACCGCGAGTTCATGCGCCACGCCACCCGCTATCTCACCGAGCAGGGGATCCGCCAGTTCCTCGATATCGGTACGGGTATCCCGACCGAACCCAATTTGCACCAGGTCGCCCAGAGCCTGGCGCCGGAATCGCGTGTGGTCTATGTCGACAACGACCCGATCGTTCTCGCGCACGCGCGGGCGCTGCTGGTGAGCGCCGAAAAGGGCCGCACCGCCTACATCCAGGCCGATGCGGGAGACCCGGAGGCCATTCTCGCCGCGCCGGAACTACGCGCGACGCTGGATCTGTCGCAGCCGGTGGCGGTTTCGCTCATGGCCCTGCTGCATTTCGTGCCCGGTGATGTCTACGAGATCGTGAACACCCTTATGGAGCCGCTGGCGCCGGGCTCGTATCTGGCGATGTCACATGTCACGACGGAGTTCGACGACGGTCCCGACGATCCCGACGGAATGGCCCGGCTGTTGCAGGTCTATGTGGATCGCGGGATTCCGGTGCGGCCGCGCACCCGCGCGGAGGTGGCCCGATTCTTCGACCGGCTGGAACTGGTGGATCCGGGTGTCGAGGTGATCCATCGCTGGCGTAATTCGGGTATCGAACATCCGCAGAGCCATGACAAGAAGGTGTCGCTCTACGGTGCCGTGGGCCGGAAGGCCTGAGAACCTACCGTCGCCCGGCGGTGTGGGCGGTCCCGGTGCCGGCATCGGGACCGAGACCGCCCACGATGCGCGTCTTCACCGGGCGACCACGCCGTGATCCGGTTCGGTGCCGGCCGGGATCGACCGGTGCCCCCGGTCGTCGTCGATGCGCTCCGCTTCGGTCGGCGTGGAACGGCGGGCCCGTTGGGCGTCGACCACCGCTCCCAGCAACACCGCGAAATTGGCGACCCACAGCCAGACGAGGAAGACGACCGCCGCCGCCAGCGAACCGTAGACCTTGTCGAACGAGTCGAAATGGGCGGCATAGAACGACAGTCCGGCCGAACCGGCCAGCCATACCGCGACCGCCAGCGCGCTCCCCGCGGTGAACCAGCGGAACGGTTGCCCGGTCACATTGGGCGCTACCCAATACAGTAGTGACAGTGCGAAACTCGCCACCAGCGCGAGGACGATCCACCTGAGGACCGCCCAGACCCCGTGCACGAAAGGCAGGTCGGCGAGGGCGCCGCCGTATCGTCCGGCCATACCGTTGGTGATTACGAATCCCAGGCCGGTGAACACCATCATGGCGATCAGGACCACGCTGAGCGACAGTTGCAGGAGTACCGTCCGGGGCCGGGACCGGCTCTCCGCCACGGAGTACAGGGCGTTGGCGGCCCGAATGAACGCGCCGACATAGCTCGACGCCGTCCACAGCCCCGACACCAGTCCCGCGATCGCGATCGGCGCCGACCAGGCCCGGACCTGTTCGAGGTGGCGCACCGAATCGGCGAGCAGGGTCCGGCTGCCCTGCGGGCCGACGTGGCTCGCCGCTCCGGCGAGTGCGCCGGTCGGCTCGGGTCCGGCCAGACCGAGCGCGGCGACGGTGAGCAACAGTGCCGGAAACAGCGACAGCATGCTGTAGTACGTGAGTGCCGCCGCCCAGTCGGACAGTTCGTCCGACCATGCCGCCCGCAGTGTGCGCACCAGAACGCGGACCTCGCCGCGCCGCAGCACTCGAACGCTCAATCCGCGATAACGCCGATCCATCCCCGGCAACACCTCCGGTTCCCTCGGCTACCCGCGCTGTGCGCTGCGCAAACGCCACCGTCCAGGTGTGATGCCCAGGGAGGTTGGTCAGTCGGGGGACCGGTGGCCGACCACCGATGGCGGAGTGGGCTCGGTGGTGATTGTAGAAGTGGCGACGGCCGGGTAGGGCTGTGTCGCGTTGCTCGGTTGATTCGTAGAAGCCGGGCGTATGCCCGGCCGTCGGCGAAGGTGCGGTGGATCCGGCGATAAGGGCACGAGCCCGCGTGGAGGGCGGGAGCATCGCGGTCCGGGTTACCGGGTCAGCCCGGCGCCGGCCGCACCGGCGGTGAGCGCCTCGAGGCCGAACGCTTCGACCGGGCCCAGCGCACCGGCGCCGCGCAGACCGCCGTCGAGCGCGGTCTGCGCACCCCAGGCGAGGATCGCCGCGGTGAAGTCGTAGGGGTCACCGCCGGCCAGGGTCACCGAGGCGAGGACCGTGCCCGACTCGTCGGCCACCTCGGCCACCGCCCACGTTCGGGTCCGGGCCCGCGCGTTGGCCGCCGGGCCCCCGGTCGAGCCCTTGACGATCCGGGTCAGTGCGCTCTCGGCCAGCCGTTTCACCGGGTCGATCCGGCCGAGGGCGCCGGTGAGCAGCGAGGCGACCCGCAGACCCTGCGCCGCCCCGCCGGGCATACCGAGGTAGACATCGGCGTCACGCAGCCGCGGGTAGGAACGGGTGAGCGCGAAATGTTCGGAACCGGGTACCGACGCGCCCGTGAGCTCTCGGCCCGCGACGCCGAAACTGCGGACCCGCGCGGCTGTACGCTCGGGCACGACCCGGCCGCCGCGCAGGGCGAAACCCTCTTCGAAGAGCATGCCCGCCATCGATGCCCGCGTACCGCCGCTGGTGCCGGGGTCGGTGATGAAGTAGCCGATATCCGCGCGGACCGCCGTCGGCGCTTCGGCCAATGCGAGACCGGCGGCCAGATTTCCGGGCACATAGTCGTAGCCGAACGCGGTGAGCAGCCCGACGCCCGCTCCGCGGGCCGCGTCGTCGTGCTCGAAGACCGTCCGAATGAACGGGCCCTCACCGGTGGAGTCGAAATAATGCGCCCCGGCCTCGACAGCCGCGGCCAGCGCAGGGCTGCCGTGGCGCAGGAACGGCCCCACCGTGCTGATCAGCACATCACCGGGCCCCAGCAGGGCCCGGACCGAATCCGGGTCGGTCACATCGGCCACCGCGATGTCGGCGCCGCCGACATCCGCGGCCAATTTCTGCAGGGCGGTCGCATTGCGTGCGGCCAGCACGGGTGCGGCGCCCCGGCCGACCAGGATCTCGGCGATCAGCCGACCGGTGTAACCGGTGGCTCCGAACAGAACGATCTTCGGCATCACTGGTACTTCCCTCTCTGTGCTCGGTGGAGCGGGACATGATGTCGCGGTGCGTCCGCACGTTCACCCGAGCCGGTCGCGGAGAGGCTCCGGCCCCGGCAGATGCAAGGCCAGCAGCGCGGTGTCGTCGGTGACACCGGTGCCGAGCGAATCGAGCAGTGCGGTGACCGCGGAGACGGTTCCGGTGGCGGACGCGGGAGCGAGATGGCGGGCGAAGTCGAGCAGCGCCGACTCCCCGTAGAAGCCCTCGGCGGTCCGCGCCTCGGTGAGTCCGTCGGTGTAGAGCAAGAGTGTTGCGCCGGCCTCCAGCGTGAAGGTCACGGCCGAGACCGCCGCGTCCGGGAATACCCCGACCAGTTGCCCGCCGGGAGTGGGCAGGTAGTCGGCCGTGCCGTCGGCACCCAGCAACAGGGCCGGGGGGTGCCCGCCGGAGGCGAGGGTGACGGTGGCGCGGGGCCTCTCGGCGTCGTCGGTCAGGGTGAGCCGACCGTAGATGACGGTACAGAAACGGGGGTGGCCGCGGCGATGGTCACGCACCATGGTGGTGTTCAGATGCCGCAGGACCGCGGTCGGATCCGAGTCGTAGACCGCGGCGGCGCGCAGCGTGTACCGGGCCAGCGAGGTGATGGTGGCGGCGACGGCGCCTTTGCCGCAGACGTCACCGAGAAAGAAACCCCATATCCCCGGGGAGATGGGGAACAGGTCGTAGAAGTCGCCGCCGACCTCATCGGGGGAGGCGGCGTGGTAGTGCGCGGCGATATCGGCCCCCGGAACCGGCTCGAGCACCGCGGGCAGCAGCGTGCGCTGCAGGGTGGCGTTCAACCGTTGCAGGCGTTCGCGGTCGCGTTCGGCCTCGCGGCGTGCGCGCAGCAGCTCGGCTTCGTAGGCGCGGCGCTCGCGGGCGTCGAACACGGTGGTCCGGATCAGCAGCGGTTCCCCGTCCGCTCCGGTCTTCACCGTGGAGGTCACCAGGACGGGCAATCGCGAGCCGTCGGCCGCCCGGAGTTCGAGCGCGATACCGCTGAGATGGCCCTGCATCCGCAGCAGCGGCGCGAAATGGGTTTCGTGGTAAAGGCGGCCCCCGACGGTGAGCAGATCGCTGAAATGATGTCGCCCCACCAGGTCTTCGCGTCGGTAACCGAGCCAGTCCAGCAGCGTCGTGTTGATCTTGGCGATCCGCCCGTCGAGCAAAGTGGACAGATAGCCGCAGGGGGCGTTCTCGTACAGGTCTTCGACGTCGTCCTCCAGCAGGGCGCTGAACTCCGCGCGTTGGTCCGGATCGTCGGGTTCGAATCCGGCGCGTTCCGGTCCCGAGCCGCCCGCGCGGCACATCATCATGATAGGTCGCGCACGAAGCCGGTGATCGCGGCGGCGGTCTCCTCGGGAGCCGCCAGTTGCGGACAGTGCCCGGTGGCGGTGAGGGTCACCAACCGGCTGCCGGGGATACGGGAATGCACGAACTCGCCGACCCCCGGTGGGGCGATCGCGTCGTTCGAGCACTGCGCCACCAGGGTCGGTACCCGCACGGCCGCGAGATCGTCGCGGTTGTCGGACAGGAAGGTCACCCGCGCGAAGGTCCGGGCGATCTCCGGATCGGTGCGGCAGAACGTCGTCTCCAGCTCCTGCGCGAGTTCCGGACGCTCCGGATTGCCCATGATCACCGGCGCCATGGCCCCCGACCAGCCCAGATAATTGGCATCCAGGGATTCGAGCAGCTCGTCGATATCGTCGGCGCTGAAGCCGCCCCGGTAACCGCTCGCTGCATCGTCGATGAAGCGGGGACTCGGCGCCAGCAGTACCAGGCCCCGGAACAACTCCGGTTCCGCCGCGGCGGCCAGGACGCCCATCATGGCCGCCACCGAATGGCCGACCAGCACCACCGGTCCCAGATCGATCGCCCGGCACACCTGCCGGATGTCCTCGGCGTACCCGGCCATGGTCGAGTACCGCTGTGGGTCCCAGGCCGACAGATCCGACCGGCCCGAGCCCACGTGGTCGAACAGGACGACACGGAACTCCCGCGCCAACAGGGGCGTCACCAGCCGCCACAGGCCCTGATCGCAGCCGAATCCGTGCGCGAGGACCACCACCGGTGCTCCGGTGCGACCTGTCACGACCACACGATTTCTGCTCAGCACATCGACCACAACCTCATCCTCGCAGAAGTACCCCTATCCGTCCGTGTCCAGACGGTCGCCGTGGCGCACTTCGCTGTGCGTACCGCCGAGCGCGCGCCGGCGACCGTCCGTGCGGTCCGCCGTTCCGGTGAACCCGCCACCGGAGGCCGCTCCCGCCGCGCCACCGACTTCGGGTCCGGGTCCGGACTACGAACTCTTCCCATTCCGGGAGGGTCGTCGCCATCGCGTGGCGGACCACGACGTTTCACACTGTTTCCATGTCTGTGTGCGTCATATCGTGGATGCCGGCCGAACCGACCGACGGTCCGGCCCGGCTGCGGTGACGACAAGCGGGGACATCGTTGAACGAGACTCCGAAAGTGGACACGGACGAACTACGGGCCTTGGTGACGACGCTGGAGAAGCTGATCACCGAGGCGTCCCGCGTCACCGGGGAACTGAGGGCCGCGATAACCTCCGCCGAGGCGAATGCGGCGCCGGGCCCGGCGGTCGTTGCGTCCCCGGCGGTAACGGTATCTCGTGAACCCGTGGTACCGGTCGCGAATCGGTTCGGCACGGGGACGTCCGCAGCCGTCCGCGCGCCGGCTTCGACCCCATGGGCGCGTAAACGGGCCGCCACCTCCGCTGTGGTTCGGCCCGAGCCTGCCGCTACTGCTGCCGCCACGGCCCGCCCGGCAGCACCCGGGGAAACCACGACCCGCCCCGGAATGCCGGCGGTCGACCGGCCGGTACCGGTCCCCGGGCCGTCGCCGGGCGTACCTTCGACGGCCGTACCCGCCACGGTCGTCCCCGTGCCGGCCGCGGCAGAGGTAGCGCCACTCGCCTCGCCGTTGTCCCCGGTCGCCGAACCGGCACCACGGCACGTGCCGCGCGCGGTCGATTCCTCGCCCGGTCCGGTGCAGGCCGTCGACATCGTGGGGCCGTCGCGCGAAACCCGGCGCCCCCCATCACTCTCCGGAACCGGAGGCACACCGCCGGCCGTATCCGGTGTCCCGGCGCCGCCGGGCCGGGACGATGCGCCGCTCGACACCCGTGCCGCCGCCGTGGACAGTAGCGCGGCCGCGGCGAGCGCCGGTGCGCGAGTGCTCCGCGAGCGCTCGGAGTCGCCCGAGCCCGCGGCCCCCGCCCTGCCGATCTCGGCGCGGGAACCGGCGGCTCCGCACGCCCAGCCGGTCCTGTCCACCGGCCGGGCCGAGGTGTCGGCGCCCCCGGAACGAACTCAGCTCGCGGGCGGGCGCGCCGAACAGCCGCGGATGGCCGTGCCGAGCGACACATCGCGGCCCCCGGCCCCGGAACCCCGTCCCGTGCCGCGCACGGTCGAGCTGCCCCCTGAGTTATCGCTGCAACTGGCCCGGATCACCGGTTCGGCCGGGGCCCGGACGGCACGGCGACCGGACGAACCGGTGCGCGGAGAAGTACCGGCCCGGCCGGTGCGCGCGGAGCCACCGGTCGAGCCGGCGTGCCCGGGCAGACCGGACGAACCGGTACGCAGGGAAATATCGGCGGAGGCGGTGGGCACGGAGCCGCCACGAACGGGATTACCACCGGCCGAATCGGCGTGTGCGGAGGAACCGAGGTGCGAGGAGTCATCGGTCGAGCCTGCGCCTGCGGAGTCGCCGGTGGGACCGGTGCCTTCGGCGTCGTTGGGCGGGCCGGAACCCGCGGAGCCGGCCGGGGGGCCGGTTCGCTCGGAGTCCTCGGCCGAGGCGGCACGCGGGGAGTCGCCGGTCGAGCCGGTACACACGGACCTGCCGGCCGAGCCGGATGCGGCGCCTGCGTTGCATCTGGTGGGGAACCCGTCCACGCCGGAGACGCTGTCGCCGCCCGAGGCGGAGCCGGCGTTCTCGCCGCCCGAGGCGCTGACCGTGGTGCCGGGAACAGGGGGCGACCCCGCCGACGCGATCCGGCTCGCCGAGGAGATGGCCTGCCGACACGGCCTGAGGATTCGCGGCTTCGGGACCGCCGGGATGGAAACCGAGGTGGTGCACCAGATCGCCGCGGCGCTGAACGATCTGCTCGCGAAGTACACCGTCGCCCTGTACGGCATCGAGGTCACCGAACAACGCGACGATACGATCCGCCGGGAGCGCAAAAAAGCGGCGGAGTCGGGTTCGGCCGAGCCGCCTCCGGTATGGATCACTCTGGAACGTGCGGAGTTGACGAGCTCGGGTGCCGCCGGGCCGGGATCGACCAGAAGGCGTTTCCGCCGAGGCGGCACCACCGGCCGGCCGGCGTACACCGCGGTGGTCCGCGCCTTCGCGGCCGCGCTCGACGAGGCGGGGGATTACCGGGCGCGTCAGGAAGCCTGGCGGATCCTGATGGCAGGTTCCCTGAGCGGCGGGCCGGATATCGGGGCGGGTCTGCTGGATCCCGGGCGGGCGCTGGTCGAGGGTTTCGTGGAGGTCGAGCTACACGGGAAGCGGGCGGGTGAGCCGGCCAAGGCGCTGCACCGGGCCCTCCTGACAATGGCTCAGGCCGACTCTGCGGAGTCCACGGCCTGACCGCGCTCCGCCCGCTCCCGCGGTGTCGGGTATCGGCCCGGCGGGTGTACCGACCAGCGGGCCGCGTTCGAACCGGTCGATCACCACTTCGCGCAGGGTCGGTTTCTTCGCCTCGGCCACCTCGCGCATTCGCCGCGCGGTCGCGAAGCGATCCTGATGGAGGAGCGCGCGCCCCTGGCCGAACGGCGGCGCGTCGGGATCGGGGTCGATATCGGGGATCGGGCCCTGCGGGTCGTAGCCGGGTCGGGGCCGGCCGGTGGCGACAGTATGCCCGGAGTGGCGACATACTGTCACCTCGTGCGCGCCGGACTGATCGAATCTCCACATCGGGTAGCCGCGGGGCTGGTGGCCCTGCTGATGCTGATGGCCGCGGTGGCGGCCACCGTCGTCACCGACGGATACGGCCCCCGGCCGGTCCCTGCGACGGTGACCGACCGGTTCAGCGCAGAACGGGCCCTGAGCCACCTGAACCGCTTCGCGACCGAACCGCGGCCGCTGGGCAGTCCGGCGAGCGACCGGGCCCGGGAATATCTCACCGCGCAGCTGGAATCGGCGGGCTTCGCGGTGGAAACCCAGCGCGGTGTCGGAGCGCGGGCGTCGAAAGGACTCGCGACCTTCGGCCGGGTGGACAATGTGATCGCCACCCTGCCCGGCCGTGCGTCCACCGGCACGGTTCTGCTTGCCGCGCACTATGATTCGGCCGCGACGGGCCCGGGCGCCTCCGATGACGGCGCCGCGGTCGCGGCCATGGTGGAGGTCGGCCGGTTGCTCGCCCGGCACGGCGGCCAGCGCAATGATCTCGTGCTGCTATTCACCGACGGTGAAGAGGACGGTCTGCTCGGTGCCGAGGCGTTTGCCCGGGAGCACCGGCTCGCACGCGCCGGCGGTGTGGTGCTCAACTGGGAGGCCCGCGGTGTCGGCGGACCGTCACTGATGTTCGAGACCTCGGTGGACAATGCCGCCCTGGTATCGCTGTTCGCCGGCGCCGTACCGCATCCACGGGGTGATTCGTCGCTGGTCGAGGTGTATCGGACGATGCCGAACTCCACCGACTTCACGGCTCTGTCGAAGGCCGGCTTCACCGGGCTCAACTTCGCCTATATCGAGCGCTCGTCCTACTACCACACGGCCGGCGACACCATCGACAACCTCGATCGGGGCAGTCTGCAGCACCACGGCGAGAACATGCTCCACCTCGCCCGCGCGCTGGGCGAGACCGATCTGGCCGAGCTGCGATCCGACCACGACGCCACCTATTTCCGCCTCGCGGGCACCATGGTCACCTACTCGAACGCATGGGTCCTGCCGATCGCCCTGCTCGCCGCGGTGGCGGTCGGTGCGGTGGTGTTGCTCGCGTGCCGGCGCGGCGCGGCGGAAACCGGGCAGCTGTTGCCGGCCGCGGCGTCGGTGGCATTGCCTCTGGGCGCGGCGGCACTGCTCGGGCAGGGGATGTGGTCGGTGCTGGAGTGGTCGCGGCCCGAGTACGCACAGATGGGCGGGCTGCTGCATCGCCCACAGGTCTATCACTGGGCCCTGGCGGCGCTTGCCGTGACAGCGGTGGTCGGCTGGTATCTACCGGCACGCCGCCGGTGGGGGCCGGCCGCACCGGCGATCGGCGCCCTGGTCTGGCCTGCCGTACTCGGGGTGGGGTGCGCGGTCGTGGCGCCCGGTGCCTCGTTTCTGTTCGCGCTGCCGGCCCTGTTCGTGGCACTGGGCACACTGGCGGCGCTGCTGCCGATGCGCCGGCGCCTGTGGCCGGTGCTGATGTTCACGCTGGGCGCGCTGGTCGCCGCCGCGCTGCTGGGACCCCTGAGCGGGAACCTGATCGACGGAGTCGGCCTGACATCAGGCGGGGTCGCCGCGGCCGGTGCGGCACTGTTCGTGGTGCTGGTGCTCCCGCTGATCGAGTTGGTGCTGCCCGGGCCCGCCGTCCGCCGCCGCGTCACGGTCGCGGTCCCGGTGACGGCGGCGGTTGTCTCGGTACTCCTGATCGGCGCGGGAACCATGGTCGACACCTTCGACGCCCGGCACCCCGCCCGCGCGCACCTGGCCTATGTCCTGAACGCGGATACCGGTGCGGCGAGCTGGGTGAGCGGCGATACCGAACCGGCCGCGTGGGCTCGGACCTTCGTGGACGGCACCGATATCGCGCGCCTCTCGCCCGGCTACGCGCGGGGCACGGTATGGACCGGACCGGCCGAGCCGATGGCGCTCGACGGTCCGCTGCTCGAGGTCGTCCGTCGCGACGGCGACACCGTCACCGTGCACGTGGCATCCCGGCGTGCGGCGTCCGGGCTGGTGCTGCGCGTCGATCACCGGATCGACCGGGTGGTCGCGACCGTCGCGGGTGCGGTGCCGGTCGAACTGGCCGTCACGGGGGAGCGGGCCGATACCTGGGCGGGCGAGATACGGTTCCGGGATCTGCCGCCGGACGGAGTCGACATCACTGTGCGTACTCCCGGTGCCGACCGTGTCCGGATGACCGCGGCCGACGAAACCCACGGCCTGGCCACCGCCCCGGGTTTCCGGCCCCGCCCGGACGATCTCGTTCCCTCGATCCGAGAGGACGGCGAGCGGATCGTGGTGACACGCACCGTGGAACTCTGATCGGGAAGTGGTGCGAGCGCAGCGGTGTCCGTGGGCGGGCACGGTGGTCTTCAGGCGGTGCGCAGATGTTCGATCAACAGGTCGAGGATGGGTCAGGGGATCGAACGCCATGCCAGTGGCGGCGATTACGCCGACTGGCTCGGATACTTCCTGCTTTATGCGCGTTTGGGCTTCGGGGCGCTGGCGGGTGGTCTGCCGAGCCTGCTCGGAGCCTGCTCGTGGCGGGCTGGGCGATGCTCGTCACCGCGACCGGCGTATGTCTCGTCGTCACCGCATACACCTATCTACATCTGGATCGGCCCGGACCGCTCGCGGAGTGACGTCGATTGGGGGTGCGGGGCGGGGGAGATCGGCCGCATGCCCGCCGCGAGGTCCGGCATGCGGCCGTGGCGGATCCCCGTGGCGCCGGAGCAGGGTGTACGCCGGGCCCTGACCGTGCCCGGCTGCGCGGCCTCCGCAGTGACCTCCTCCGGCGCCGCGAGCTGGTTGAGGACCAGATCGCGGATATCGCGGCGGCGGAGGATATTCGCGTGGTATCGGTCGCGCAGCGGTCGCCCGCCGGCCGGCTGGTGTCCAGATGCCTTGCCGGGGTGGCCGACCGGCCGAATACCGGACGACAACTGGACAACGGCAACGCTTTTTCGCCCCGCTGCGGAGTTCGATGGGTGAATCCGGGGTGTGGTCTCGGCGGAATCCGCCGGTGCCGGTACCGAACTATTACGGTGTTGTCTTTACCGTCCGGCGGGGCCGCATAAATGTGAGCGCACATGTGCACCGGGCCATCGGTGGCCCTGCGGCTCCCGAGTGGTCTCAGTCCGGTGGTTCCTGCTCCGCATCCGCGACGGTCACCTCGGGCGCGATCTCGCGCGTGGCCATCCCGCCATCGCGACCCCGGTCGGTCGGGCCCGGCCGACCGGCTTCGGGCTTGTCGTTCTCGTTCTTCTCCGTGCGTTTTGCTTCGGTCAAGACTCCTCCTTTCCTATGGCCTCGGCCTACCCCGGTTCCCGTGGTCGAAAAGCAGAAAATCGGGCAGGCGTCCGCGGGTTTGCACCGGAGCGCCCGGGGTACCGCGTCGGCGCTGCCGGTCCGACTCCTCGGAAGGGAGAGCGCGTGGATTACCTACAGAAGGCGAAAGAGGAAGTGGTCACCCTCGTTGGCCGGGCCGTGGGTGCGGTGGCCGGCGGCACCGGCCGGCGGGCCCTGACGATCGGGCGGCCGCGGGCCGCGGTGGAAGAGTTCTGGCGTGATCCGGACAACCTGTCCCGCGTGTTCGGCGGTTTCGCCGACGTGCGGTCGACGGCTCCGGATCGCTACGAATGGACAGCGGCGCCGGACGGCGCGGACGCGATCCACTGGGAGAGCGTACTGCTGACGGGGCGGGACGGACTGCAGTTCGTCGACGCGGTGGATCCCGAACGCGCCCGGATCGAGCTGGAATTCACCGACGCGCCTCGGAACCGGGGCACCGAAGTGCGTATATCGGCGACGACGCCGCTGCCGCGGCAGCTCACCGGCGCGGCGATCTTCACGGTCCTCTACCGCGCGCGTGCGCTGATGCAAACGGGCGAAATACCCACTCTCGACCGTAATCCCAGCGGCCGGGCGGCCGGACAGGAGGCATGATGCGTGCGCTGTGCTGGAACGGGGTCAACGATCTCGCGGTCGAAACCGTGCCGGACCCGGGCCTGGTCAATCCCCACGATGTGATCGTGCGGGTGACGCTGACGACGACCTGCGGTTCGGATCTGCATTTCATCGACGGTTATCTACCCGGTATGCGCGCGGGCGACGTGTTCGGCCACGAGTTCATGGGTGAGGTGGTGGAGACCGGCGTGGAGGTCACCGCGACCAAGGTGGGGGACCGGGTGGTGGTGCCGTCGTTCATCGGATGCGGGGCATGCTGGTACTGCGACCACGACCTCTACTCGGTCTGTGACACCACCAACCCCAACGCCGCCCTGCAGCAGCCGGTCTTCGGCCAGCCGACCGGCGGTATCTACGGGTACACTCACCCGTTCGGCGGGTATCAGGGCTCGCACGCGAACTTCATCCGCGTCCCCTTCGGGGATGTCAACTGCTTCACCGTGCCGGAGGGCATCACCGACGAGCAGGCGCTGTTCTGCTCCGACGCGGTTCCCACGGGCCTCATGGGCGCCGACTTCTGCGATATCGCCCCCGGCGACACCGTCGCGGTGTGGGGCGGTGGCGGGGTCGGCCTGATGGCGGCCCACTCCGCCCGGCTGCTCGGCGCCGAGCGCGCCGTCGTGATCGACCGGATCCCGGAACGCCTGGCCCTCGCCCGGGACCGATACGACGCGGAGACGATCGACTACACCGCGGTGGACAGCGTCCAGGAAGCGCTACTCGATATGACCGGGGGCCGGGGTCCCGACGCGTGTATCGACGCGGTGGGCATGGAGGGGCACGGAACGGGTCTGCAACAGCTCTACGACCGGGCCAAACAACTGCTACGCCTGGAAACCGACCGGGCGACCTCGCTGCGGCAGGCGCTGCTGGCCTGCCGGAAGGGCGGAGTCGTCTCGGTGCTCGGCATCTACGGCCTGACCGATAAATTCCCGATGGGGGTGGTGACGAACAAGAGCCTCACCATCCGGACCGCGCAGCAGCACGGGCAGCGGTACATGCCGCGGATGTTCGACTACATCCAGCAGGGCGATCTCGACCCCGCCCATCTGATCACCCACGATATGCCGTTGGAGGACGCGGTGCTCGGCTACGAGCTGTTCAAGACCAAACGAGACGGTTGCATCCGGGCGGTTTTCCGGCCGTGAACCGCGTCGGCCGAGGGGTGCGAGTCCGATGAAGATCGTGATCACCGGTGCCAGCGGCAATGTGGGGACCGCGCTGGCGTGTGCCGTCGTGCAGGGTGACGCGGCCGCGGAAATGGGCGAATGGTTGTTCGGCCGGTGGCTGCCGCGCGCGGTGCTCGGTCGGCCCGGGGTGCCCGTCCCCGCTGTGGAACGGGCTGCGCCTGCAGCTGGTGCATGCCGCGGACGTGGCCGCGGCGATCGGCTCGATCATCGAGCAACGCGCCACCGGCGCGTTCAACCTCGCCGCCGATCCTGTGCTCACCGCGACCGACCTGGCCGCCGTATTCGGCGGATTCCGGATACCCGTGCCGCAGTGGGTACTGACCGCGGGAGCCGGCCTGAGCTGGCGGTTGGGCCTACAGCCACTGCATCCGGCCTGGCTCCGGCCGGCCGACCGCGCCTGCCTGGTGGACGCCGGCCGGGCCGCCCGTGAACTCGGCTGGACGCCGCGATACGACGCGGTCGCCGCCTGCGCCGAACTCGCCGCGGCCCTGCGCGCCGGACGCTCCGGCCCCAGTGCGCCGCTCGCGCCGGACCACCCCGCTTTCCGCCCAGGGAGACCCACCCACCAGAGCCAGCGTCCATCCCCGCGGGTCCCGGCGGTAGTCGCCGGACCCGGGCTTCGGGTCGGCGGGTCAACTCGGAGAACGGGGGGATCGCCCGACGGCGAGGGCGGCGAAACGCTGGAGTGATTCCCGGTTGCGCGGTACCAGCGCGAGATCCTGTACCGCCCCGGGGAGGAATTTCCCGGGGCCGTGGACGACGCGTTCGGCCATTGCCACTTCGGTACGGTCGGGGCCGAGCTCGGTGAGATCGAGCCGGATATAGGCCGCGCCCGCCGGCCACAGCCGGGCCTCGAGCTCGAGCCGGTGTGGTGCGTCGACCGCGCGGACCTTCGTGGTGTCGTGCCGGGCCAACGGCCAGCTACCCACGCTGTGGTGGATACGGGTGCCCACCTGTGGCCAGCCGCTGTCGACTTCGCGGATATGGGTGGCGCCCACCACCCACAGCCCGTACAGCCAGCCGTCGGCGAGAACAGCGAACGCGTCCTGCACGGGCACCGGTATCTGCACACTCGGTTCGGCCGCCATTGCTCCTCCGATCTTCCGGACCACCTCGGTCACCGGGGCGCGGCTTCCCGCCCGATGAATGCGGGCGCGATACCCGCGAGCGCCGGCACGAAACCCCCCGACCTCGCCGGCTGCCGGCGCCCCGGCCGGGTGCCGCGTGCGCCCGGCACGGGGTTCGCCACGCGGAGGGCGGGGCATCCGGCGGTGAGACCGGACCGGGGCCCGCGGCCCTGATCGCGCGGCGCGGCGGCCTGTGCCGGGCCGCGCGCCTCAGAGGATCGGATTTCCCCCGGTCACCGCGACCCGCGCGCCCGACATGTAGCTGCCCTCGTCGGAGGCGAGCAGGACATGGACCGGAGCCAGCTCGGCGGGTTGCCCGGCGCGCCCGAGCGGCGTGCTGTCGCCGAATGCGGTGACCTTCTCGTCGGGCATTGTGGAGGGGATCAAGGGGGTCCAGGTCGGCCCGGGTGCGACGCTGTTCACCCGAATCCCTTTCTCGCCCAAGAGTTGCGCGAGGCTGACGGAGAAATTGGCTATGCCCGCCTTGGTGGCCGTGTAGGGCGCCAGGGTGGGCGAGGGCGAGTCGGAGTTCACCGAAGAGCTGCCGACGATCGAGGCACCCGGGCGCATATGCGGGAGTGCGGCCTTCACCAGATAGCCTTTCACGGCATAGGCCACCACCGTGGTGGTGTGCTGATCGAGGTGCGGATTACCGGACCGAGCCGCTCGAAACCGAGCGTGCCGAATCGGTCCTCCGGGCTGGGTGCAGGCGCCGTGCCGCGCCGGCCGCGCCGTTCGTACCGTTTGCCGCGCGGAGCGAACCGCCGCGTGGACAGCGCGTCGGAAGGTTTGCCGGTCGCCGCGGGCACCTCGCCGACCGACGACCCCACCGCCGCCGCTGTCCTGGATCCGCTGCTCCGGTGTTCGTCGCTGGCGTGCAGCAGTTCTCGATCGCCCGGCCGATCGGGCCCCGGAGCCGGCGGCGACACCTGTGCCCGAAGGTGTCGTATCCCGCTGCTACCGTGCTGGTGTAGTGCGAAAAGCGTTGTGTCTCAGCTCCGCTGTCCATGTTCTCACGTCCCGGCGGTCAAACCCCTTGGTTCATCGATCCTTTCCGGGCCTAGGCGGAGCGGGCGAAAATAATTACACTCGGCGTCAGGCTCTGGCTACGAGCCTGGGTGCAGGGGTCGGGTAGCTGGAAGGTGTCGGTGTGGGTGTCGAGCTTGTTCCGGGAGTACGGGGTTCGCCCGACCGGGCCGGTTACGGAAGCGACCGGGTCCGGGTACCCGCCGGTGTGGCTCCGCGGTCCGTAGGGCGGCACTGCTGGACCCGATACGACGAATTCGCCCAGCCGTACCGTGCCGACCCCGGAGAGGAAATCGAGTGGGAACTGTCGGGCTCCGCGGGGGAAGCGGGAACACCTCGCGAGCGTGGATCGGGCAGAACTGGAAACGCTCATGGGCAACGAAGCTCCGGACCGCCCCCTGGCTATGGCGGACTATCTGAACGCTGATCCCACCACGACGACCGTTTCGTCGTTCGTCGTCGAGGCACGCCGGCGCGGGGTCGATCCGGCCCCATTACTGGATGCCGATTTCCTTCTCCGCGGCGAGGACTAGGTCGCTCGGCCGGATGCCGAACACCTTGCAGATCTTGTACATCTGCGCCATCGTCATCGCTCGTTCGCCGCGCTCGAGCCGGATGATGGTCTTCTTGTTGTAGCCGGCCTTCTCGGCGAGCGCTTCCTGACTCCAGCCGCGCCGCGCCCGCATCGCGCGGACCTCCGCGCCCAACGCCGCGTCCAGTCGTGCTTCCTCGGTGGTCGCTGCCTCCGACTCCGCGGGCGTCGCATCCATGTCGACCATTCTGGGATCGGGCAGGGTCTGAATCAAGTGCCCGATAGTCTCAGGTCCGCCGCAGAGTGCCGACGTACGTGGTGTACGAAATGGGCCCAATAGTGACATAAACGGGTTGAAAAGAGACCGAAATGGGCCTACGATACGGAGAGCGGTTGTCTATCACCGCAGTTCACGCCCCGCAGCGCCGGTCGCGTCCGCACCGGTGAACACGGCCGGCCTCCCGGGGTGCCGACGGCGATCGGCGCGAGGACAGGAGAGTCCCATGGCCTGGAGCGGAGACCCGGTATGGCTGGCCGATGTGCTGCGCGGCGCCGGTCTGCGGGTGATCGAACACGACGGCTGGCGCGACCGCGGCCACGGCGACTTTCTCGATATCCGTGGTGTGCTGTGCCATCACACAGGCGGAGGTGGCCCGAACGACTGGCGCATCGTTCAGGACGGTCGCCCCGATCTGCCGGGCCCGCTCGCCCAGCTGGTGCTCGAGAAGGACGGCACCTACCGGGTGATCGCGGTCGGGGTGAGCTGGCATGCCGGGCGCGGGAGCTGGCCGGGCTGGCCTACCGACAACGCGAACTTTCACACCATCGGTATCGAAGCCGTCTCGCGTGGCACACCGCCCTGGGATTGGACGCCGGCCCAGCTCGACGCCTACAAGCGCGGTTGCGCGGCGCTGCTCCGGCGTATCGGCCGCGGCTCGGGCGATTGCGTGGCGCACCGCGAGTACTCCAGTGAGGGAAAGATCGACCCGGCGGGTATGGATATGAACTCCTTCCGCCGGGACGTCCAGGCACTTCTCGACGGAAAGGGCGAGCAGATGGCGTTTCTGGAAGAAAAGATCACCAACTATCACGGTGAGCAGGTCACCGTCGGGACCCTGCTGCACTATCTGGACAAACATGTGGGGCTCACGCTGGATCAGCTCTCCGGCGCCGGGACCGCCCGCGGGGCGGACTTTCCGGGCTGGGATTTCCTGGGTGACCGGACCACCGCCGAGGCGCTGGGCGTCATCGGCGCGGCCCTGAAGATCCCCGGTTTCCGCGATCCCGCCGCCGACGAACGCGCCTGAGGAAGGACGCGACCACCCTGCCGCAGTTGGGAGGACAGCATGATCAGCGAAGTGGCATCTGTCCTCGGTGGCCTGCTCACCGGCGTCGGCGGGGTGTGCGCGGCCGGAATCCTGGGCAGGCGTAAGCGGCGGGCCGATGCCGTGCAGGTACTGACCCAGGCCGCCGCCCAGATGGTCGAGCCGCTGTCGCGGCAACTCGCCGCGATGACCGCCGAACTCGAGGCACACCGGCGGGTCGTCGCCGACGCGGAACGTCGCTGCCGTCTCGCTGCCCCCCAGCACGCCAGCTGGGACATCGTGGTCCGCTCCTCGCTGCTCGACCTGGGCGTCGACGTGCCACCACCGCCACCGCTCACCAGCGAGATACCCGAATGACGGCGGCAACGCGAACGCCACACCATCATCGCCGAGACGACACGCAGGGTCACGGGCACGCGGACTCCGCTCATACTTCGACCCGCGAGCCCATGATCACTGTCCGGTCGCGGGGCAGCCCGAAATAGTCGGCGGCGTCGGAGGTGAGGTGGGAGGCGGCGATGAACATGCGTTTGCGCCAGGGCGCCATGGTGGGCGCCGGACCCGGCTCGAGTTCGATCTTCGACAGGAAATAGGACGCCTCCGCCACCGAGATCGTGCCCTCGGTCTGCGTGGGATCGAGCCGGCGGAGCAGCTGCGGCACCTTCGGGGTTTCCATGTAACCGTGGTAAACGGTGACATGGACGATGCCGTCGTCGGTGTAGCTCAGCGGATCTATACGGAGACGGTCGGCATCGGGCACGCGCGGGGCGGGCACGGTGTCCAGGGAGAGGATCACGACGTGCTTGTGCAGTACCCGGTTGTGTTCGGCGGTGGCGCGCAGAGCCAGCGGTGTGGTGCTGCTGCCGCGGTTGAGATACACAGCCGTACCGGGGATCCGGATCAGGGGCGGTCGGCGGCTGCGCAATCGTTCGACGAATCGCGGTAGCGGCCCCTCGGCCTGCCGCCGCGCGGCGGTCACGATGACACGGCCCCGTGCCCAGGTGATCATCACGGTGAACGCGATGAGTCCGATCGACAGTGGCAGCCACGCCCCATGGACCAATTCGGTCAGGTTCGCCGCGACGAACAGCGCGTCGACGGTGAGCAGCGGGACCGCGCCGAGCAGCACCAGCCACAGCGGGGTGTGCCATTTGGTGCGGGCCACGTAGAAGAAGAGCAGGGTCGTGATGGTGATGGTCGCGGTGACCGCCATCCCGAAGGCGTAGGCCAGTGCCGCGGAACTCCGGAAGGCGAAGGGACCAGTCCGAGCCGGCTCCGGGTGATCGCTTTCCGGCCGGTACGTGTTTCGCTGACCATGGGCGCGCTCCTCGTCGGCCGGGTCCGCACTATCGTGACCTGCCCGACCCCGGCTCCGCGGGAGCGACCGCCGGTGCGCCCGTCGGCCGGCGCGGACCGGTGGGCTCGGCCGGCCGGTGCGGCGGGGGCCACCGGTGAGCGGCTCGCCCGAGCGCAGGTCCCGGTCGGCGGGGTCACCGGCCGGGACCGTGGTCAGTGCGCGACGAGTGTTCGGTCCGCTGCGGGTGCCGTGGTGATCCGGCCCAACGCCACGACCAGGATCAGGGCGGCGACTACCGGAACGCAGGCGATGAGCACGATCGTGCCGGTCGACGCGCCGAGGGCGATGAGAGCGCCCCCGATGATCGGCCCGAGGACCGAACCGAGCCGCCCCATGGACGACGCCCAGCCGACACCCGTGGCCGCGGTGCGGTCGGGGTACAGCGAGACCGCGAGCGCGGCCTGGCCGATCATGCCGGCCTGCAGGCCGAGGCCGACCCCGCCGAACACGATGAGCAGCAGTGCCTTGTCCGCGCCGAGGAAACCGGAGACGATCAGGAAGACGCCGGCCGCAACGGTGGTGCCCGCCAGCACCGAGGTCATCGGCAGGCGCAGCGCACCCAGCATGAGCACCCCGGCGCCGATGATGCTGCCGATTCCCAGTGCCGCCGACCCCAGCGGGGCCAGGCCCTTGTCGAACCCGTAGCTGGTGAGCAGGGTCGGCAGCCACGAGGAGAAGATGTAGTAGACCGAGAAGGTGAGGAAGGAGAACCCCCACAGCAGGGCGGTGCGGGTGCGGACCTCGGGGTCGAAGAGCCGGCCCACCGAGGCGCTGCGCTTGGCGGCGGTCGGTTCGATCGTGCCCATGACCTCCTCCTCGTCAGGTAGTCCCAGCCACAGCAGGGGGAACAGTACCGCGGAGGCGAGCGCACCGACGACGAATACCGACTGCCAGCCGTAGCTGCTCACGAGTGTGCTGCCGAGCAGGCCCGCGATCAGCGCGCCGAGGGAGATCCCCATGGTGACGAACACCGCGATGGACTGGCGGAAGCGGGCGGGATTGAGGGCGGTGGCGTGGGCGACGGCCGCGGGGAGTACGGCGCCGAGCCCGAGTCCGGTGATCAGCCGCAGGGCGGTCAGCTCCCAGATGGATGTCGCGGCGGCGGTGACCAGCGATCCCGCGGTGAACACCAGCACTGCGGCGAGAATGACCCGCCTGCTTCCGAAACGGGCGACCAGTTGGCCGACCGCGATATATCCCAGCGCGACGCCCAGGCTGGTGATCGAGAGCGCCGGCGTGAAATGCGACGCGGAGACACCCCATTCCTCGGACAGCGCGGGTATCGACAGGCCCAGGGCGATGGTGTCGTAGCCGTCGAGTACGACGGCGACGAAGGTCAGCGCGAGCACGACCCTATTGGGGCGGGTGACGGTGCTCGGGGTTACGGCTGTGGGGGGTCCGCTCATAGTGGTGGCGTCCTCGGCAGTGGTCGATAGGTGGGCCCGGAGTGCGGTTGTGGGGAAGGAGACTCTGCCTCGACCGTTACGGTCGGGCCGGGTTCGGATTGGGGACGAGGGCCATGGCGTGCTTTCGGTTCAGAGGATGTGAAGATGTGGGCGGGGCGCTCATCTTCGGAAGAGATAACTCGACGCCAAGGCCTGTGTAATCGCTTAGCGCTAAGACGTCAATGGGCGAAAGTGTCTTCGGTACGCTGCTTCATCGGCGGGATCCAGCGGAGACGCAGGTCACGGGCTCGGTATGCCGGTCACTGAGATCGGAGAGAAATTTCGGACGCAGGCCCGGTTTAGGAATCCGCGGGCGCGACGGTCAGATCCGCATACTTGACGGCGTTATGCCCCCGATCGGCAACTGGTCGGCCCGCACATCGATCGAGGAGTTATTGGCCGGCACCGCGCCCGCTGTCGTCGTGCAAGCCGTCCCGTCGCACCCGGACGGCGCCGCGGAAGCGCTCGCCGGGGCCGGGTGGTCGTCACCCTGCGAGAGTTCCCGCGGACGGTAGCGCCCTTCGGTTTCCTGGCCGGTCCCGAGAAGGCGGTCGAGTTCCGGTGCGGCGACGCCGGCGACATCACCGTATCCGGGGGGCCGGTCGGGCCCGCTCGGCGTGGGCGCTCGCGATGGTCAAGGACACGCTCGCGCTCGCGATCGACCCGGTGGCCGGGATCGGCTGAACTACGCGGAATCCGGAGGCCGCCGATCCGGCCGATCCATGGGCTGCTCGGACTGCGGTGAATCCGCCCCGGCCGCGACGTATCGGCCCGGCTAGGGCATCGCTGCGCCGTTGCGCACGTCCGGGCGCGACGGCGCGCGCCCGCCGCCTCCGGTCGACGATTATTGCGTCGGTGGCGAGTACGGGCGACCGGCTCTCCGGTCCATCCTGGTGGATCGGTGCCCGCGATCGGTTCCTGCGGGCCGCGCTATCGGGTTCGACGGCCCGCGTCGGTGGGAGTGGCCGCCTCGGGACAGGCCCGGCGGGGAACATTCTTCCGATACTCGGCCGGGCCGGTCGGCGGATAGTAGTGGCCGACCGGGTATCGCACGTGACGGCCCTCCCGGATCGACCCGCAGAAATATTCCTACGAGAGGACATCCGTCGTGACGAACCCCTTCGAACCCGCGCAGTTGCAGGCCGCCCTGGACGATATCCACCGCGCGGGGATGCCCGGCGTATTCGCCGAGGTGCGCGACGGTGAGCGAATGTGGCACGGCGCCGCCGGGGTCGCCGATATCGAGACCGGTCGTCCGGTCACGCCCGAGATGCGGCACCGGGTCGGCAGTATCACCAAAACCTTCACCGCCGCGGCGGTATTACAGCAGGTGGAGAGCGGGCAGCTCGACCTGGACAAATCGATAGGCCATTACCTGCCGACGCTGGTCCCTGGCGCCCGCGGGAAGGCCGTGACGGTCCGGATGTTGATCAACCACACCAGCGGCCTGGCCGAATACCTCCCGTACGCCTACCCCTCCCTCGCCGCCTTCCCGGCCGTGGCCGATACCCGCCCGGACAGTCTGGACGACAACCGGCACACCCGTTTCGACGCCCTCGAACTCATCGAGTTGGGGGTCTCCGCCCCCGCAGTCGGAGCACCCGGCGGCACCCCGGGTATCTACTCCAACACCAACTACCTGCTCCTGTGCCGGCTCCTGGAACTGGTGACCGGTACGACCGCGGAGAATTACATCACCGGCAACGTCATCGAGAAGGCCGGTCTGCGCGACACCGAACTCCCGGAGGGCACCCATGTCGACGGGCCGCATTCGCGGATCTACGAGGCGTGGTTCGGGATGCTCGAACCCCCGCGCGATTACAGTGATTTCGATATGTCATGGGTGGGGCCGGCGGCTTCGCTGATCTCGACCGTCGCCGACCTGAACCAGTTCTTCGCCCTGCTGCTCGCCGGTGCGATCGTGGACCGGTCGTCGCTGGCACAGATGCAGCAGACCGTTCCGGTCATCTCCTTCGAGGGCAAGACAATCGAGTACGGTCTGGGCCTGCACCGGATGGAGGTACCCGGGCACGGTACATTCTGGGGCCACGACGGCTCGGTCTGGGGCGCCGGAGCGGTCTCGATGACCCGCGCCGACGGTGCCCGGCAGTTCTCGGCCGCGATCAACATGCAGCGCTGGCACCGGCTCGACGAGCGGGGCAGGCCGCAGCCGCATCCCATCGACAGTGCGCTTGCGGCGTTCTACCGGCTCGTCATGTGAGGCATGGGAACCTCGGCGGCGACCCTCGCTCCACGCGCGATGCCACCGGGACCGCGCCGCTTTCTTCCGCCGCGGCGTGGACCGCTGTCGGACGGTGTTCCGACGTGGTTGTATGAAAGCGAGCCGAACCGGAAGGAGCCGGAGAGCGCCGTGACCGACGAGGACGAGAAGCGGGTAGCGCATCGCGCGCTGGTGGACAGCGTCCGCAACGGCCCCGGAAGCGCATCTCTCGAACAGCGGGCGAACGCCTTCGCCGGCGCCGGCCTCCCGCCGCCGTTGGACACCCTGATCGGCAAGGTCCTCACCCGAGCCGACCAGATCACCGATGCGGATTTCGACGCGGCGAAGGCGGCGGGTTTCAGCGAAGACCAGCTTTTCGAACTGGTGGTATGCGCCGCGATGGGCCGGTCGACCCGGCTCTACGAGGCCGGGCTGGCCGCTTTGGCCGCTGCCGACGCCGATACGGCCGGGTAATGCGTCTCGGTATCCTCGACCACGGGTACTGTTCGCGGACCAAGCTGCTGTTCGCATTCATCCGGATGTTTTCCGGGCATTCACCACCCGATGCCGCGAAACTGACCTTCTACCGGCCTGCCTTCTACGGTGCCGCGGCCAAGAGGTTCACCCAGGCGGCGATGCGCGGGCCCGCGACGTGGTCGGTCGCCGACCGGGAACTGATGGCGGCTTTCGTCTCACAGGTGAACGGGTCGGCGTTCTGTATCGGCGCCCATACCGCGACCGCCGCCCGGGCGTACCGCGACCCGGCGAAGGTGCGCGCGGTGCTCACCGACCTCGAAACAGCGCCGATCGGAGACGAACTCCGGGCCACGCTGCGCATGCTCGGCACGTTGACCAGTGAAGGGTCGATAGGGGCCGAGGGTATGCGTGCGGTGCTGGCCGCCGGTGTCTCGCGCGATCAGGTCGCGGATGCATTGGCGGTCTGCACCGCCTTCGATACCACCGATCGGCTCGCCGACGCCTTCGGTTTCGAGCTCCTCGACCCCGCGGGTTTCGAGGCGGGAGCGGCGTACCTGCTGAAACGTGGCTACCGGTAGCTGGTGCTTCGTGGCGCCGCGATCGTCGGCGTTCGTGTCCGGTGGCGAATCCACGCCCGACCGCCGGGCTCGGCGCGACCGCGCCCGCTGGCAGACTGGGCGAATGCCCCGTTCCGCGGTAAACCGTCCGACACCGGCCGATCTGGCGGCCGCGGCCGGGAAGACCATTCCCGATGTAGTGGCACCGGATCTGCGAGTGCTGTTCTGCGGAATCAATCCCGGACTGTGGTCCGGTGCGACCGGCCATCATTTCGCTCGGCCGGGAAACCGCTTCTGGCCCGCACTGTTCCGCTCGGGTTTCACACCGCGCCTGTTCCGTCCCGACGAACAGGACGAACTGCCCGCGCTGGGGCTGGGCATCACCAATGTCGTCTCCCGGACGAGCGCGAAGGCCGACGAGCTGACCAAGCAGGAACTGCGCGACGGTGGCGCCGCGCTCGTAGAGCGGGTGCGGCGGAATCGGCCGCGAATCCTCGCGGTGCTGGGCCTGGGGGCCTACCGCACCGCGTTCGGCCGGCCGCGGACCACCGTCGGGCGTCAGAACGAAATGATCGGCGCCACCGAGGTCTGGGTGCTGCCCAACCCGAGCGGCCTCAACGCCCACTACACCCTGGACACGCTGGCTGCCGAATTCCGAACGCTGCGGGTGGAATCGGAGCGTGCGGTCGCGGCCGAGTAGCGTTCCCGTCCGCGGCGCTCAACCACCGGCGACCGACGGAATGATCATGACCTCGGTGCCGGCGCCGAGCGGTGTGTCCAAGCCTCGCAGTGTCCGGCATTCGTCGCCGTCGACATAGAAGTTCACGTAGCGGCGTAGTTCGCCGCTCTCGTCACGGAGCCGGCGCTCCAGCGCGGGCGACCGCTCACGCAGCGTGTCCAGCACGGTGCGCAGCGTCGCGCCGTCGACGGTGAGCTCCTTGTCGCCGCCGACGTAGGTCCGCAGTGCGGACGGCAGCCGCACCTGTGCCACCGCGTTATCCAACCACTCGGGCGCGTACGCACAGGACATCGGGCAGTTTGTCGGCCACCAGCTGCCAGTGCTCGCCCTCGTCGGGACTGCAGTAGACCTCGCCGTTGCGGGTGCCGAAATAGATTCCGGCCGGATCGGCGTCGTCGGCGCACATGGCATCGCGCATGACCGCGGCCCAGAACGGCTCCCGCGGGAGCCCGGTGGTCTGCGCCGACCAGGTCTCGCCGCCGTCGGCGCTGCGGTACACGGCGCATTCGGCGTTCGGCGGGAAACGGAACCGCTCCATATCGGCGACCAGGGGGAAGGTGTAGATCACCCCCGGTCGCCGCGGGTGCGCGACGATCGGGAAGCCGAAGTTCGAGGCCGGTAGGCCGCCGTCGATCGGCTGCCAGCTCGTGCCGTCATCGGTGGTGCGGAAGACCCCGCCGTGGTTCTGCAGATACATCGTGCTCGGTGTGCCGGCGTCCATGGCGACCTTGTGCACGCACTGCCCCCACTCCGGCAGCTCTCCGGGCATGAAATCGGCCGTGACCCCCTTGTTGGTGGGCTTCCAGGACCTACCGCCGTCGGCTGTCTGGTAGACTCCGCCGGTCGACATGGCGACCGTGACGCGCTCCGCGTCCACCGGATGTGGAATGATCGTGTGTAATGCCAGCCCGCCGCCACCCGGCATCCACTCGGAGCGGTGCGGATGTTCCCACAGGCCGCGGATCAGTTCGAACGTCCGACCGGCGTCGGACGAGCGGAACAGCGCCGACGGTTCGGCGCCGGCGTACACCACCTCCGGTTCGGCAGCGGTCGCGGGCGCGATCTGCCATACGCCCCGCAATGCCGCCCCGGTATCCGGCGGGAACGCCAACGGCGCGTCGTCCGGCTCGCTCCACGTCCGGCCGAGATCGTCGCTGGTCACCATGGTCGGCCCGAAATGGCTGTCCAGTACTCCGGCGAGCACTCGCGGCGTCGTTCGCCGGGTATCGATCGCCAGCGCTTTCACATCCGCCACTGGGAAACGGGGCGGGCTCACCTCCCAACTCGATCGGCCGTCGGTACTGCGCGCCAGGAACAAACCCTTGCGCGTCCCGATTCCGAGCAGAACTTCCATGGCCGACCTCCAGGTGTCACCGCCACGCCGACGCGTGCGAGCGTACCCCGCCGCTGTGACAGGACTCACCGGAATGCGGCAGGGCGAGTCGCGCGGATCCCGGCCGTTCAGTTCTGTTCCGGGCGCCGGTCGGCCGTTCGCAACGTAGCCGCCGGGGGCGGGAAGGGGTCCGCATTCGCCGAGGTGGGCAAGACGGAATCGGCGGCCAAGCCCTTCTCCGCGGCGGTCGTGCGGACCGCGTCGACGACGAGTAGCAGTGCGGCACGCCGGGCGGTGTTGGTGCGATAGGCCAGCGATACGGTCCGGGTGAGCACATCGCCCAGGGCGACGATGTCCACCCCCGGCGGGCGCAGAGCCAGGCCCAGATCCGACACGAGCGTCACACCCAGCCCGGCCGCCACCATCGCCATGGCCGTCGCCTGCTCCTCGACCTCGTGATCGATCCGTGGTTGGAGCCCAACGGATTGGAACGCCAGCCGGGCCGCATGCCCGAAATGCGACCGGGCGGGCGCGAGGATCCACGGATGGTCGACGAGCTCGGCCAGGGTCACACTGGCCGACGGCACGGCCCCGGGCGGAACGGCGGCGTAGATTCGCTCGACCGCGATAACGGCGCGTTCCAGACCGCTGTCCCAGGTCATCGGGTAATTGGAGTATTCGAGCACGAACGACAGGTCCAATGCCCCGTCGCGCACGGCGGCGGCGGTGGCCTCCGGAACGAGTTCGCGCGTCCGGACCGAGATACCGGGGTGGGTGCGCGCGAGTTCGGTCAGCGCGTCGGGCAGCAGGCCGGAGGCCACCGACGCCCACACCCCGGCGGTGAGTTTCGCCGTCACCGTCTCGCCCGCGTCCTCGAGCGCCTGGGTCGCCCGTTCGACCGACGCGAGGATCTCCTCGGCGTGCTCGGCCAGCAGCACCCCGAGATCGGTGAGTTGTAGCCGGCGCCCTCGCCGCTCGAACAGCCGGGTGCCGACATCGCGCTCCAACTGTGCGAGCTGCTGGGATACCGCCGACGCGGTGTAGTGCAGTGCGGTCGCGGCCGCCGTCACCGTGCCGCGTCGATGCAATTCACGCAACATTCGCAGACGGGCCAGCGACAGGTCCATGGTTTCGAGCCTAAACGTTGTGCAGCAACGCTGAACACCGCCGTGAACGAACCGTAAATAGACGAACGCGCAGCGGCGAATGCAGGCTGGTGACACCGGAATCGAGCCATCGGCCGGGGACGACGTGGTCCGGACAGGGGATTACGCACCCGGCGCTTCTCCGTGGGTGATGGTGTATCCGGCACGAACACGAAGAGGAGGTGGTTCGTCGTGACGACGATGCAGGACCCGGCGGGGGGCGCCGCGCAGATTACCGCGCAGACAGTTCCGGCCGTCTCGGCGGCAGTGGCCCTCACCCCCGCGGTCCGTCGTTCCGAGCCGTATATGCGCTTGCACTGGACGGATTCGCAGACGGGCGCGGTCGGTTACCTCGTGGTGCACACCCTGCGTGGTGGCCTGGCTACCGGCGGCACCCGGATGCGGGCCGGTTGTACGGTGAGCGAGGTCGAGGATCTGGCCCGCGGTATGGCCAACAAGACCGCGACATTCGATCTGCCCATCGGCGGGGCCAAGGGCGGGATCGATTTCGACCCCAAGGATCCGCGTGCCGTCGAAGTACTGGAACGGTTCTGCGAGGCCATGCGCCCGTGGATCGATGCGCACTGGGTGACCGCCGAGGATCTGGGCGTCCCGCAGCATCTGATCGACGAGGTCTTCGAAAGGCTCGGCCTGGGCCAGAGTTACCATGCCGCGATCCGTCGGGCCCCCGATCCCGCCGCGACCCTGGAACGGGTCCGCCGCGGCCTGAACGCGGCAGTCGAGGGCGGGTTCATGCTGGGCGATGTGATCGGTGGCTACGGTGTAGCGCACGCCTGCCTCGCCGCCGCGGTCTGGTGGGGTCAGGTGCCCGCCGAGACCACGGTCGCGATCCAGGGCGTGGGCACCATGGGCGGGGCAGCGGCCTACTACCTGTACGAGGCCGGGATGAAGGTCACCACCGTGGCCGATGCCGCCGGAACGCTGCACTGCGCCGACGGGTTGGACATCCCCGCGCTGCTGGCCCTGCGCAACGCGTACGGCGAGATCGACCGCTCCCGGTTGCCAGCGGGCGTCGAACAGCAGCCGCGGACCACGATCCTGGCCGCCGATGTCGACATCCTGGTGCCGGCGGCGATCTCCTACGCGATCACACCGGACAATTCCTTCGATGTCCGGGCCCGGATCGTCATCGAGGCCGCGAACGCGGCCACCACGCCGGAGGCGGAGACGATGCTCGCCGCCCGCGGTGTCCCGGTGCTGCCGGACTTCGTCGCGAATGCCGGAGCCGTGGCCTGGGCGTGGTGGCTGCTGCTCGGTCAGGTCGACGATACGCCGGAGAATTCGTTCGACCGGCTCCGCACGATCATGCACAGCAAGGTCGCCCTGCTGCTGGCGGCGTGGGCGGAGCAGAACGTGACCCCGCGCGAGACCGGTCACCGCTGGGCCGACGACCCGCCGCCACTGACCGAACCGGTTGTCGTCCCCTGAACCCGGAGCACGAATTCGCCGGCCGCCGCATCGTCGGCGGCCGGCGCCTACCGGGCGCCTGATCTCCACCGCGCGCCGGGCCGGCCAAGGGAAGTCGTCCCACAGCTCCGGTGCGTTGCGATCCGCACGGTACTTCTCCACGAGGGGTTGCAGCACATTCCAGCACGTCCGCAGGGATCACCCCAGCAGCCGGCCACGACATCGAGCGGTATGAACCCGCTCCGGCGCATGATGCCCACGCAGTCGTAGCTGTGGCACGCGCTTTCGGCGCCGGCCCGCGGTGCTCCGGTGCCGGGTCGTAGATCGTCCAACTACCCTCCGGCACAGTTGCTCTCGATCCCAGGTGATGTCGCCCGCTGCCCGGCACGGTATCGGGAGCGCACACGGTGGCGGCGCGGCGAACGGACCCGGTGCTCAGGTGTCGGTGTCGCGGTAGACGACGATCGGACGGTCGGCGCGGTGCAGCAGATTCTGGCTGGTGGAACCCATCAGGGCGCGGCGGAATCGCCCCCAGCCCTTACTGCCCACGATCGCCATTTGCGCCTCGTCGAGCGCGTGCAGCAGTTCGCGCGCTGCCGATCCGCGTCGGGACCGCTCCTCCACTTCCACATCGGGGAAGTCCTTCCGGTACGGCGCGATGATGGTCGACAGTGTCTCCGCCTCGGAACGCGCGATCTGGTCCCAGTCGATCACCATCGCCGTCGGGCCCAGAAGCTGCATCGCCGTGGGAACGGAGTCACCGACCGCAGTGCTGTCGGACCACACCCGTACCGCGGTGACCGGGACCGAGAACAGCCGCGCCCATTCGAAGGCCAGCCGGGTCGCCCCGGCCGACGGTGGGCTCCCGTCGGCGCCCACCACGATCGGGCGCTCGTCGGGGCCGATATGCGCGCTGTCGCCGCGCCATACGGCGACCGGGCAGCGCGCGCTGCCGACCACGCGCAGCGCCGTCGATCCCAGCAGCCAGCGCTCCACCATGCCGGCCCCGGTGGCGCCGAGCACGATCAACGCGGCGTCATCGGCGGCCCTGAGCAGGCCCGCGGCAGGGGGCTCGGTATCCGCGATCGAGGCCAGCTCGACACCGGGTGCCCACTCCCGCAGCGCGGATTCGGCCGTGGCCAGGAGTTCGGCGCGGTAGATCCGGTGGCGCTCGGCCAGTTCGACGGGGTCGAGCGCGACCTCCGGCATCGGGCCGGGGTCGGGGGACGAGTGCACCAGCCGCAGGGGCACGGTGAGCTTTTCGGCGAATCTCGTGGCCCATTTGGCGGCCGCCAGCGCGGTGTCGGATCCGTCGATACCCACCACGATGTAGCTCGCCGCGGACTTCGCGTGCATCGCATTCCGCCTTTCGTCCCGAGGTTGCCGATCTCCCGCCCGGCACTGCGCCCGCGACGTGCCCGATCCTCGTGGGCGCCGCGTCGAGCCCAGGATAGGAGTTCGCACCGGGGCCGCAGTGGGCCGACACGCGGCCCTGCGGTCGTCCGCCCGGGGCGGCGCATCGGCCGCTATCGCCGGGGTACCGTGGTGCTACCGCTATCGAGAGCCGTCGTGGCCTTCGCCGAGCCCCGCCCGACGGAATGCTCGCCGACTGTGCGCGAGCAGTTCACGGACCGCGGGGCGGCCGGTGTTCTTCCAGATCAGGGCGAGGAGCGCGGGTGTCTCGACGCCTTCGAGGGGGAGGGTGACCAGCCGGTCGCGATAGGCCGCGGCCATGGACTCGCCGAGGACGGCGACCGCGAGTCCGCGCGCGGCGAGATCGGCGATGGCATCGGCGGCGCCGGCCTGGAGCGCGACCACCGGGCGGAGGCTCCGGCTCGCGCAGGCGCGGTCGAACACGGCGCGTACACCGGTGCCCGGGGGCATGCACACGAGAGG
The DNA here is from genome assembly GCF_001613445.1 of Nocardia grenadensis NBRC 108939. Classification (GTDB taxonomy): domain Bacteria; phylum Actinomycetota; class Actinomycetes; order Mycobacteriales; family Mycobacteriaceae; genus Nocardia; species Nocardia grenadensis. The sequence continues at coordinate 340,088 of NZ_BDCJ01000003.1, read as the reverse complement.
GTGGGCGCACAGCTCGGCGAGGGTGACCCGCCGCCGCGCCGCCAGCGGATGTCCGGTGGGGACCGCCGCGACGAGCTGTTCCCGGATGAGGGCGAACGCTTCCAGCCCGTCGGGTTCGGGGGTCGCCGTACCGATGAGAGCCATATCCAGCGCACCGGCACGTACGGCCTCGGTGAGCCGGTCCGAGTTGTCCTCGAGCAGGGAGATCTCGACACCCGGGTGGGCGCGGTGGAAATCGGCGAGTGCGTCGAACAGCGGTGTGACGGTGCAGCCGACGACCATCCCCACGGTGAGTGTGCCCCGGATCAGATCGGTGACCTGACCGACCGACTGGGTGACGGCCTCGGCGGCGTCGAGGGCGGTGCGGGCGTGTTCGAGGGCGGCCTTTCCCGCGACGGTCAGGGTGGCGGCGCGTGCCGAGCGGTCGAACAGTTCGGCGCCGAGCTCTTTCTCTAGTGCACGGATCTGGGCGCTGACACCGGACTGGCTGATGTGCACCCGCTGCGCCGCCCGGGTGAAGTTCTGCTCCTCCGCGACCGCGACGAAGTACTCCAGCTGCCTCAGTTCCATAACTTCTGATTCTAGCTTTCAGAAGAACCATCTGTTGGACTTCTGAATAGCCTCCGGTCAGGCTGGAACACGTCGAATTCGGAAACCACAGGAGGAAATCGATGCCCGAGTACGAGAAGGCGATGCGGCCCGAAGACATCACACGTCTGTTCGTCGAACGCTCCAATGCCGGTGACGCGGCGGGAGTCGCCGAACTCTACGAAGAGGACGCCGTCCTGGCCTACCCGCCCGGTAGCCGGACCGCCGGACGGGCAGCGATCCGCGCGCTGTGGGAGAAGGTGCTGGCCGCCGGACCCCGCTTCGAGCCGGAAGAACCGCTGCCGACCCTGATCAGCGGCGACCTCGCCCTCACCTCGACGCCGCCGAAGGACGGCACCGGTGCCCGCGCGCAGGTCGTCCGGCGCCAGCCCGACGGCAGCTGGCTGCGCGTCCTCGACCAACCCGAGTTCATCGCCCCGACCGCCTGAGCCCGGACGCGTGTTCCCGCCTCGTCGCCGTCGTAGACCCGGATCACCGACGGCGACACAGGGATCGCCCGGCGCGGTCTGCTGCCGGGCGATCCCCTGTGCTCGCGAGCGCGAACTACCGCCGCCACCGCTCCATCAGCGGCTTCGCGGCAAGATCACCGAGATCACCGGGGAGCGGCGATGAGGTGGCCCGCGGGGCACCGGACCGGGGGAGTGGCGGGGACCGCCGGGACCGGGCCGACGCTACGTCCTGTCCCGGACAGGGGCCGACGCTAGGACGTCTCGATCACCTGGGTCCCGTCCGCCACCCGGTCATGCCAGCCCTGTTTGGTCGAGCTGGAACCGACCGTGACGGCGATACCGAGCGCGGCGAAGAACCAGAGCACGCCGCCGATGCAGGGCACCAGGTTGAGCAGCATATAGGAGTTACGCAGGGCGGATTCCTTGATACTGGGCTTCTCCGCGCCGCCGGAACCGTTGACGTGCAGGCCGAGCAGCTTCTTACCGGGGGTGGAACCGGAGGTCACCTCGAACCCGAGGAAGTACAGGAAGGCGAAGCCGGCGCCGGGCAGGATCGACACCCAGCCGGGCGTATGGGCGACTTTGTTCAGCAACCAGAAGAAGATGCCGCCGACGATCGCCGCGACGATCCAGTCGATGAATCGGGCCGCGGCGCGTTTGCCCAGGCCGCCCGGGGTGATCCCCGCGGCCGTGGCGAATCGGGGGTCGTATGCTCCGGTGGTCATCGTGTTCCTCCTCGATAGCGACCGCCCCCGGCGGTGTGGGAGCGGTGCCCACCCGGGGACGGGTTCCACGATCTCATATCCGGTCGTGGCGTTCGATACGGTCCGCCGCGGTGTGGTTGGGGCCGTGGGGATTCCGGGTTCCACCGCGCCGTTCGCCTCCCGTGTCGGCGGCGGCCGCGTGCGATCCGGGTGCGCGTTCCGTGTGCCGTGGCGGTGCGGTCAGTGGCGTTTCCGTGGCCGGCCGGGGCAACAGACGTTGCAGGACATCGGTGATGGTGATCAGGCCGACCGGGACCGCACCGTCGGCAGCGGTGACGACGGCCAGGTGACTGCGGGTTTCCCGCATGGTGTGCAGCGCCTCGTACACCTTCGTCGTCGTGGTCAGGGTCAGGGCCGGACGCATCAGCCGCCGCGCGGTGGTGCCCGGATCGGCCTGCAGGCTGTCGCGAACGTGCAGGACACCGTCGATCCGGGGGCCCTCGCGGACCAGCAGGCGCAGATGTCCCGACTCGCGCGAGATCGCCTGGATGGTCTCCGGTCCGGCGTCCGGGCCGACCGCACTGGGGTGCGCGTCGGGCCGGACGATATCGGCGACCGTGAGCTGTTCCAGCTCCAGCGCACTGATGAGATTGCCGTGGTAGCGCTCGTCGAGAGTGCCCACGGTCGCGGAATGTTCCACGAGGTGGCGCAGCGCGGCGGGATCCTGTCCGGCCTCGATTTCGTCCACCGGTGTCACCCCGGCGGCGCGCAAGCACCGGTTGGCGGTGCTGTTGAGCGCGGTGAGCAGCGGGCGGGTGAACCACATGAAGACGCGCATCGGGATGGCCAGGATCGTGGCCGATTTCTCCGGATGCGCGATCGCCCAGGATTTCGGCGCCATCTCACCGACCACCAGATGCAGGAATGTCACCACGATGAGCGCGAGGACGAAGCCGACGACATCGGCGACCCAGAGCGGCGCGCCGAGGTCTTCGAACAGCGGGGTCAGCCAATGGTGTACCGCGGGTTTGGTGATCGCGCCCAGCGCCAGGGTACATACGGTGATGCCGAGCTGCGACCCGGCCAGCAGCACCGACAGCTCCGCGGAACTGCGCAGCGCCGCCCGCGCGGCCGTGCTGCTCGCCGCGGCGTCCTCGAGGCGGTGCCGCCGGGCGGCGATGAGCGCGAACTCGACCGCGACGAAGAACGCGCTCGCCGCGATCAACCCCACCGTCACTGCCGCGACGATCCAGGGGTTACTCATCTGCGGTGTCCTCCGACTCGGGCCGCACGGTGACGAACACCGAGGCGGGCACATGCTTGTCGACGCGGCGCACCTCGGCGACCAGGATGCGGGCCGGACGTGGCGGGTCGCTGAGGTAGTCGGCCGGCTCAGCCGGCAAGGGGACGCGGACCCGATCCCCGACTTCGGGTAGGCCACCGAAGACGCTGATCAGCAGTCCGGCGAGGGTTTCGTGATCACCCTCGGGCAGGGTGGATTCGAGAAGACGTTCGACCTCGTCGAGGTGGATGTCACCGCGCAGGAGCCAGCCCTCGCCTTCGGCGACGATATCGGCGGCGGTGCCGGGGTCGTGTTCGTCGGCGATTTCGCCGACGAGTTCTTCGGCGATGTCCTCCACGGTGACGATGCCGGCGAAACCACCGTATTCGTCGACGACGAGCGCCATCTCCTCGCGCGCGGCACCGAGGCGGTCCACCAGTTCGGGCAGCGGCAGCGATGCCGGGACCAGGAGCGCGGGGCGCAACCGGGTCTGCGCCGTACCGCCGGGCGCGCTGTCGAGGAGGTCGTGCAGATGGATCACCCCGCGCAGGTCGTCGCTGGAGTCACCGACGACCGGGTAGCGCGTATGGCCCGTGCGCATCCGGGTGAGGACCTCGCGCACCGGGTCATCGATATGCACCGTGTCGACCCGCGCGCGGGGGATCATGGCGTGTTCGGCGGTGCTGGTCGGAAAATCGAGGATACGGTCGAGCAGCGTCGACAATTCGGCGGGCAGTTCTCCGGAATCGCGGGATGCCGCGACGATGTGCTCCAGGTCGCGCGGGGTGGCCGAATGCTCCACATCGTGCACCGGCTCGATGCGCAGCGCGCGCAACAGCAGGTTCGACGACTGGTCGAAAAGCCGGATCAACCATCCGAACACCTTCAGGTACAGCGTCGTCGAGGCCGCGAGCCGGCGGGCGACCGGCTCCGGCCGGGCGATGGCGAGGTTCTTCGGTACCAGCTCCCCGAACAGCATCTGCACCACGGTGGAGAACGCGATGGCCAGCACTGCCCCGATGCCGATCCCGACGGCGGCCGGTATCCCGGCACCGCCCAACAGCTCGCCGAGTCCCCGGCCGATCAGCGGTTCGGCGACGTAGCCGACCAGCAGCCCCGTCACCGTGATCCCGAGCTGGGCGCCCGAGAGCATGAACGATGTGCGCCGGGTGACCCGCAGCGCCCGGCCGGCGGCCCGGTCACCGGCCGCGGCGCCGGCTTTCAACCGGGACCGGTCCACGGCCATGAACGCGAATTCCTGGGCGACGAAATAGCCCGTCGCCGCCGTGATGAGCAGTACGACGACGATACCGAGGGCGATGTTCAGCGCGGTCGGCATTGTCGCGTCCCGGTTCGGTATCGGGGAGGCTCCTCGCCCCGGCGCGCGCCGGGGCGCCGATTCTTGCGCGATGCGCGTTTCATGAACTCTCTTTGCTCAGTGAACGGTTACGGGTGAACCGTGGAATCGGGGCCGGTGGAGGTCAGACGTTGACGCCGTAGTCGCGGGCGATCCCGGCGAGTCCGGAGGCGTAACCCTGTCCGATGGCGCGGAACTTCCACTCCGTGCCGTGGCGGTACAGCTCGCCGAACACCATCGCGGTTTCGGTGGAGGCGTCCTCGGACAGGTCGTAGCGCGCCAGCTCCGCCCCGTTGGCCCGGTCCACCACCCGGATGAACGCATTGCGCACCTGGCCGAACGACTGCTGCCGGGCGTCGGCGTCGTGGATGGACACGGGGAAGAAGATACTGGTGATCGTCGGCGGGGTGGCCGCCAGATCGACATTGATCACCTCGTCGTCGCCTTCACCCTCACCGGTGAGGTTGTCGCCGGTGTGCTCGATGGAGCCTTCGGGGGAACGCAGGTTGTTGTAGAACACGAAGTGCTGGTCGGACACTACTTTCTGCTCCGGGCCCGTCGCGATGGCACTGGCGTCCAGGTCGAAATCGGCGCCGGTGGTCGACCGCACATCCCAGCCGAGACCGACCGCCACCGCGGTCAGGTTCGGCGCCTGCTTCGACAGCGAGACATTTCCGCCCTTGGCGAGACTGACACTCATTCCGCTTCTCCTGATTCTCGAGATGTCATCGATTGTCCGGCGCCGCGGCCGTCGGGGCGGTCGTGGCGAGGCGTTGCGTATTGCCCGGTGTTCGCGGTTCGCGCGACCGGTCGCGCGGATACATGCGCGAAGGACGTCCGGCGTGGACAGCGCTCGCGCCTCAGCACGCGCGGGGTATCCGGCCCACCGGCCGTTCGGTGCCGGTGACGCTGCGTATTTGCCGAGCCCCTCGTGCGGACATATATCCGACACTAGCACGCACCACTGTATGGTTGTCCGTGGCAGAAGGAGGTGCCCGTGCCCGAGTCGCTGCTCAGAATCGGTGAGTTCGCTGCCCGCGCCGAGGTCAGCGCGCGCACCATCGACTACTACACCGGCCTGGGCCTACTGGCGCCGGCCGAACGCACGACCGGTAACTACCGGCTCTACGATGCCGCCGATATCGCCCGGGTCCACCTCATCCGCCGGCTCGAGGCGCAGGGGTTGCCCTTGGAGGAGATCGCCACCGCACTCGCCGCCGGCCCCGGCGATATCGGACATGTGCTGGACCGTATCGACGACGACCTGAAACTCCTGCACGCCGCCGCCGAAAGCGCTCCGGCCGAGATCCACGGCCTGCTGACGGTGATCAGTGCCCGCGTGCACTCCCTGATCACGGTGGCGCTGCAACTGCCGCCCGATATCCCGGTCCTGTGAACCGCATCCGAAAGGGTGCTGCGCCGGTGGGTCAGGCCCCGAGCCGCTCGAGCATGACACTGATCTCGATCGCCTGGCCCGAATCGAAGCTCGGGGTGAGTGTGCTGAACGCTTCCCAACCCTCGCCCCCGAGTTCGTTGAGGTCCTGCTCGATCCGGGCATAGTCGAAGCCCTTCATCCGGAGTTTGTGGGTAAGCACCTTGTACTCCCACTGCGCGGCCATGAACTGTCTCCATCCGCTCGTCTCGTCGCCGGCGCCCGGGCCGGCCTGCACGGGTCATTCGAAACCCTGCCGCTACGGCACGGTCAACCCGTCGGCGCCCGGGCCGGCTCGGCCGGATTCCTCCCTCAGGACCCGTTTCGCGGCCCGCGTGATGTACGCGTTCACGGCCACACTGTGCCTGGCCGCGACGTTCGCTCCGGGGCGCCGGTGGTACCGCCCCGGCCGGGCGCAGGTGCCCGGCCGCCTACCGGAGACCGGTTTCGTCCAGACGGGCCACCAGCGTCTTCGGGGCGACGGTGCGGTAGGCCTCGGTCACGATCTCGCCGATCTCCGCCCAGTCGAGGGGGACATCCAGGTAAACCCCGAGCCAGCCGCGGTGCCCTACATAGGGAGGCCGAAAGAATCGTTCGGGTTCGGCGCTCACCATGGCCTCCTGCGCGCCGGGCGGCGCGGCGCACCAGAAACCCGGCCGATCGCTGTGATGGTGATCGGCGTAGGTGACGAAGGTCTTCCTTCCCCGGATGAACCAGGTGGGTTCGCCATGACTGACCCGCTCGGAGGTCTCGGGGAGCGCAGTGCACAGTCCGCGCAACCTGGTCAGTGGCGTGTGGGCCATGGCGTCACCCTAGCAACGTGCACTGACGACTTCCGGAGAACGACGGCCCGGACGCAGACGGGCCTTCACCGAGCTCACCATCACGGCGCAGCGGGGTGGGCGCGGTGCGCCGGATCCGCGACCGCGACACCGCACCCGTGGGCTCAGACCTCCGGCACCGACGGGGCGCCGATCTCTACGGGATTGGACGGGTCCGCGCTCCACTGCGACCAGGAACCGGGAAACAGGCTCGCGTCCCGACCCGCCGCGGTGAGCGCCGCGACGGCGATCGCGGCCGTCACGCCCGAACCGCAGTAGACGGCCGGCGGCCGCGCCGGATCGACGGCCTGATACCGGGCGAGGATCTCCTCGTCCGGAAGAAACCGGCCGGATTCGTCGAGCAGGCCCGTCGCGGGAACATTGCGTGCGCCCGGGATATGGCCGGCCACGGGATCAACCGGTTCGTGCTCGCCCCGGTACCGCTCCGGGGCCCGGACATCGACGAGCGATCCCTGGGCGGCGAAATCGGCCAGTTCCGCCGCGGTCACGACGGCGCGCGTACCGGTGTAGAGATCCGGCCGGGTCACGGTGACGTCACCGGGTGCCGGGATCACCTGGCCGCTCTCGAGGGCGCCGCCGAACTCCCGCCATGCCGTCAGGCCGCCGTCGAGGATGCGGACATCGGTCAGCCCGGCGGCGGTGAGCACCCACCAGGCCCGCGCCGAACCGGCACGATTCCAGTCGTCGTAGACCACGACCGGGACCCCGTCGCGGACGCCCCGGGCCCGCAGACTCTGTTGCAGTGCCGCACCGTCGGGCAGTGGATGGCGACCGCGGCCGGTCACCGTGTGATCGGACAGTTCGTTGTCCAGGTCGACGTAGACGGCGCCGGGGACGTGCCCGGCCCGATAATCGGCGTGCCCGTCGGGCCGGTCCAGGCGCCACCGCACATCCAGCAGCGTCACCTCGGTTCCGGACGCGAGCGTCGCTGCCAGCTCGGCGGCGGTAGTGAACACCTCGGCACGCATAGTCATCGAAAAGTCTCCACCTCTGCCGTTGCCCTCACGGGCCGTCCCGTCGCGGGCGACCGTATCGGTCGGCGACGGCACAGCGGATGCTAGCAGCGGTCCGCGCGGGTCCCGGGCTGCCGCAATACCGGCGTCGTGGAGACCGCCCTGTCACGATTGGAATCCGCGCGAGGCGAAAGCGGCTACGCACCCCGCCACCGCCGATACCCAGCCGAACCGGACCACACACCGCATCCGACGGTCGGGTTCCGGATTGATAACAGCCGGGCCAAGTGATCAGGAATCGAGAAGCGCTGGTCACAGCGCTGTCATTAACGTCTTCCGCATCGAAATTCGTACGGCAGAGCGCCGGGCACGCGAGGAGGATGTTATGAACTGGACCGGACCGATCCGGCGGACGCACCGCGTCCTGGTACCCATTTTCACGGCGACCCTGGTGATCGCCGTGGTCGTCCTGGCATTGCAGGGTCCGGAGTGGGTGTCTTATCTACCGCTTCCCGCACTGGCCTTCCTGTTCTTCTCCGGCCTGTATCTGTTCGTGCGACCTCTCGTCGCAGCCCGGCGCGGTGGCGCGGCCGCGGACACCGCGCGGCGGGCGGACACGGGGGCACCGGGCCGGCCGGCCGCGTACCGCGTCCGGCGACTGCACCGGTGGTCCGCCGTCGTTTTCACTCTGACGGTGCTGGCGACCGTCGTCGCGCTATCGCTGCCGGAGCCTGTGGTCTGGGTCTCCTACCTGCCGCTGATCCCGCTCGCCCTGCTCTTCTTCTCCGGGCTCTACCAGTTCGCGCTGCCATACCTCGGCGCGCACCGGGGCGCTGCCGAGATGTCCGACCGCCGGACCACCGCGGCCTGACGCGCCGCGGCAGCGTGCCGGGAGCATGTAGTCGACGCCGGTTCGCTCGCCGCCGAAATCCGCCTGTCCGAGCCTTCGCGCGACGCCGCACGGACACCGGGCGATATCGGCGTCCGGCTCAGCGGTAGAGACCCACCAGCGCGCGTGCGGCCGCATCGACGATTTCGTCCGCGGATGCCTGCAGGGTGCCGTCGAGCCAGGCCGTAACGAGTTCGGCCATACCGCCGACGAAGAGCAGGCCGGCGGTTTCGTCGGCGTTCTCGCTGCGGTCGCGGGGGCCGAAGAATTCCCGCGCCTCCAGCGCCGACTGGTGGGCGAGGTGGCGCAGGAGTTCGGTGCGGCGGCGGCGTAGTTTCGGCACCGCGACCGACTCCACGATGGCGACCCGGCCTTTGCGCGGATCGTCGAGCAACTGCTGGACGAAGGCGCGGATCGAGGCCCGGGCGCGTGCGGCCGGGTCCGGACCGGCATGCTCGGCGGCTCGCCGGCTGGTCTCCTCGATCTCCGCCGCGATCCCGTCCATCACCGCTTCGAGTAGGGCGTCGAGCCCGGAGAAGCTCTCGTAGAAGTAGCGTTCGCTCAATCCCGCCGCGATGCAGACGGCGGTCATCGTCGTTCGAGTGTCCGGGTCCGCCCATACGGTCAGGCCCGCTTCGAGCAGCCGGGCGCGGCGTTCTGCGGCGCGCTCGGCCGCGCTGACGCCCCGGTAGATCCCCGATTGCACGGCCACATCCTCAGCATGCCACAGGAATCGCCGCACCAAGGTTGACAGGACGTCCTTCCTGAATCACGCTTGACGTGACCACCGCCACACCAGCATGAGGTGAGCAGATGAAGGCCGAAGCCTTGGAGCCACGCGAGGAAACCGCTACGACGGGGCCGGCGCTCACGCGGCCGATCCCGGTCCAGCACCGCGACGACCGCGGATTACCCCTGCTCGGGCAGGTGCTGGAGTACGCCAAGGATCCGGTCGCGCTGTGCCGCGGCCGCTGGGAGCGCTACGGCCCGGTCGCGCCGTTTCGCGCGCTCGGCAAGAACGCGGTGATGCTGCTCGGGCCCGACGCGTGCGGCGCGGCACTTCAGAACAAGGACAAAGCGTTCGCCAACGAACCGGCCTGGTCCGAACTCGTCGGCCCGTTCTTCCACCGCGGCCTCATGCTCATCGATTTCGAGGAGCACCTGGCGCACCGGCGGATCATGCAGGAGGCATTCACGAGATCCCGCCTCGAGGCGTACACCCAGCGCCTGCACCCGGCCATCGAACAGGGCGTGGCGGCCTGGGAAGCGGGCACCGAGTTCCCGTCGTACTGGAAACTCAAGCAGCTCACCCTCGATATCGCCGCGGATCTGTTCATGGGCGGTGTGCAGGACACCGGACAGGCCGAGATGGACCGGATCAACAAAGCGTTCATCGCCTGTGTGCAGGCCGCGGCCGGGATCGTCCGGCTCAACGCGCCCTTCACCCGGTGGGGCCGGGCCTATCGCGGCCGCAAGGTGCTCGAGGATTTCCTCCGCCACTACCTGCCCGCCAAACGCGCCCGGCAGACCGACGACATCTTCTCAGTGCTCTGTCATGTCGAGAACGAGGACGGTGAGCGGTTCAGCGACGACGACGTGGTCAACCACATGATCTTCCTGATGATGGCGGCTCATGACACCTCCACCATCACCACCTCCACCATCCTGCAGTACCTCGGACAGTATCCGGACTGGCAGCAGCGTTGCCGGGCCGAAGCCCTCGCCCTCGGGCCGGCGCCCTCGATGGCCGAACTGGACGGGCTGGTCTCGATCGATCTGGTGATGCGCGAGGCACTGCGCCTGCGGGCTCCGGTACCGGTGCTGGTCCGGTACGCGGTCAAGGACACCGTGGTCGAGGGAGTTCGTATCCCCGCCGGCACCGACGTCATCGTGGGTATCCAATTCACCCACCTCATGGAGGACTACTGGACCGATCCGCTGTCCTTCGACCCCGATCGGTTCGGCCCCGAACGCCGCGAGGACAAATCGCACCGCTTCGCGTGGGAACCGTTCGGCGGCGGTGTACACAAATGCATCGGAATGTATTTCGGGGGTCTGGAGGTGAAGGCGATAATGCACAGGCTGCTGCGCGAATACCACTGGACCGTCGATCCCGGCTATATGCCACCGATGGACTACCACTCGCTGCCGTTCCCCAAGGACGGTCTGCCGATCACCTTGATACGTCACTGAAACGCCGGATTCCGGCCGTCCGGCCTCGCTTCTGGCGGACGGCGCACCGCGACTCGCGCGCGGGGACGCGACCCCGCGCTTTCCGCGAATCCGGGTTTCCCGCGTGGCGCGCGGTGGTTCGGACGGGGGCGGTCGTGCGCGACCACTCGAGCGTGCGCCGGCGAAAGGGTCGCTATGCGGTCTCGCCGGTCGGCCGCTGTGTTCGTTTCTTGCCTTCTAAGCCTATCGACCATGCGGGTAACCAGGAATACGCTGGGTATCGTCCACCGTAATGTGGTCTGTCCCATTTCTGGGGTCTCTGGTCTCGGCCGCTCGCGTCGTGAGGTGTAGCGGTACCCGAGACGGCGAGGAGTGAGCATGAAAGGCGGAGCAAGAATCGCGTTGGGGGTGGGAATCGGATATTTCCTGGGTCGTACGCGCAAAATGCGCTGGGCGATGGGATTGGCGGGCGCGGCGATGTCCAAACGATCCACGGGGCTCGCCGGCGAGCTGCTCGAACGCGGCACATCGACGCTGGGTGGCTCCCAGGAACTGACCAAGATCACCGATACCGTGCGGGGTGAACTGCTGGGGGCGGTGCGGTCGGCGGCCGTGACCGCGGCGAGCAACCGCCTCGACGCGCTGAACGAGCGGCTGCTGCCACCCGTGCCGGCCGAGGCCGAGGACGGCGGTGGCCGTCGGCAGGCCGCCGCGACGGATGAGGACGCCGAACCGGAGCCGAGCGAGGCGGACGAGACGGCCGACGAAGAGCCCGACGAATCCCGGGATGAAGAAGAAGCCGAAGGACCCGCGCCCCGGCCGCGTGCCCGCCGGACGAGCGCGACCAAGACCTCCCGGTCCGGTACTCGCACGTCGACCCGGTCGTCCGGCTCCGGTGAGAGCGGGACGACGGAGCCCCGTCGACGGCGCGCCGGAGCCGATACCGACAAGGCGCCTGTGCGGCGGACGAGGCGGTGATCAGGTATGGCAAAAGTACTGCGTGATACCGTCTCGGGCGTCGGCAAGGCGGCCACCGGCACCGCCGGCCAGGCGACCGGGGCCGCGAAATCGGTCGGCTCGACGGCCAAGAAGACCGCGGAGCAGGGGAGCCCCGGCGATCTGCTCCGTCAGTCGGTGCAGAATCTCGCCGGAACCCTCGCCCAGCGTGCCGTATCCGGTCTGTCCGGCGGGGTGTCGAATGCGGCCGGTCGGCTGAACGAATATGCCGAAGGCCAGGGTGGCGGCAACCTGCTCGCGGCACTGACGGGAGTCGAGAAGCTCTCCGAGGGCGCTTCCCCGATGCGAGCGGCCATGAGCGCGGGAATGAGCAAAGTCGGGAAGTCGGTCAAAGATAAGGTGTCCTCGGCCAAGGACGCGCTCACCGGCGGGGGCGGTAAAGGCGGCAAGGGGAAGAAACTCAAACTGGCCAATATCGTCGAGCACATCGATATCGGTGCCGAGGTCGAGCTCGTCTACGACCAGTGGACACAGTTCGCGGAATTCCCCAAGTTCATGAAGAAATTGGAACAGGTCGAACAGGTCGCCGATGAGAAACTCTCCTGGACCGGGCGCGTATTCTGGTCGCGGCGGATCTGGGAGTCCACAATCCTCGAACAGGTGCCGTTCGAGCGGATCATCTGGCGGTCCAAAGGGGCCAAGGGCTATATCGACGGCGCGGTCACCTTCCACGAATTGGGCCCGCGCTTCACCCGGGTGCTGGTGGTTCTGGAATATCACCCGCAGGGCTTTTTCGAGAAGACCGCCAATATCTGGCGTGCGGCCGGGCGTCGATGCCGCCTGGAACTCAAGCATTTCGAGCGTTACGTCATGACCGAGGCGGTACTGAGCCCCGACGACATCGTGGGCTGGCACGGAGAGATCCGCGACGGCGAGGTCGTCGAGGACGACGAGAGCGCGCGACGCCGGGAGCAGGAGGAGGCCGAAGGCGAGGAGACGGAGGGAGAAGGCGAGGGCGCGGAGAACGAGGGCGCCGAAGATGAAGGCGCCGAGGGCGAGGAACCCACGGACGAGGACGAAGAGGAAGACGAAGAAGAAGCCGACGAAGACGAGGACGAGGACGAAGAGCGCGGAGACGAGGAAGGCGGCCCCGACGACGAGGAGGCCGAGGACAGCACGGAAGACGAGGACCGCGAGGCCCGGCCGTCGCGCCGCCCGCGTACCGCCCGCCGTGCCGCCGCCCCGCGCCGTTCCCGCGCACAGCGAGGAGCGAGATGACCATAGAACCCGCGGGTGGCGGCGGTAGTGGCGCAGTGGCCCGTCCCAATTCATCCGGCCTGGCCGAGGTCGTCGACACCATCCTCGACAAAGGATTGGTCGTCGACGCGTTCGTCCGGGTCTCCCTGGTCGGCATCGAACTGGTGACCATCGACGCCCGCGTGGTGGTCGCCAGCGTCGACACGTATCTGCGTTTCGCCGAGGCCGTCAACCGTCTGGAGATATCCAGTAACGAGCCCAAGGGGCTCACCGACCTCGTGGGCGATGTCACCGAGGGCGCGGCCGAACACAAGACGAAAGGTGCCATCGAAGCCGCGGGGAAAAAGGTGCAGGACTTTCTCGGGGACGTGCAGGACCAGCGCCAGACCTCCCGGGCCTCCAAACGAGGGGAGTGATGATGTCCACCGCGAGTACCGCAACCGAGAGCGATCGCGACCAGCGCACCGGGGTGTATGTCTACGGCATCGTGACCGCCGATGTGGAATCGGAACCGCACGCCCAGGGTATCGGTGACCCACCCGCCGACGTCACCGTCGTACGGCATGGCGATATCGCCGCCCTGGTCAGCGAGGTCACGCTCGACCGTCCCCTGGGCATGCCCGACGATCTCACCGCGCACGCGCGCCTGCTGGACGGCACGGCCGCGGTCGCTCCGGTGCTGCCGCTGCAATTCGGCGGTGTCGTGACCGATACCGAAGCGGTGGAGAAGGAGCTGCTCGCCCCCAACCACGACCAGTTCCGCAGCGCGCTCGATGACCTCGAAGGCCGCGCCCAGTACGTGATCCGGGGACGCTACACCGAGAACACGGTGCTCCAGGAGATCCTGGAGGAGAACACCGACGCCGCCCGACTGCGCACGGAGATCCGCGACAAACCCGAAGATGCCACCCGGAACGAGCGAATCCGGCTGGGTGAGATCGTGAACCGGGAGATCGAGGCCAAACGCGCCGCGGACACCCGCCGGGTGGCCGCCGCCCTGAGCGATCTCGATCCGACCGTGCGGGAGCGTCAGCCCACGCACGAAGAGGAGGCGGTCCATCTCGCCCTGCTGCTGGACCTGTCCCGAGAGGATGAACTGCTACAAGTGCTGAATGAACTCGGCGAGGAATGGGACGGACGGATCCGGCTGAACCTGCTCGGCCCGATGGCGCCCTACGATTTCGTCACCGCCGGCGAAGCCGCGGGGTGAGGATATGGGACTGCTGTCGTCGATCGTCCTGTTGCCGCTGGCCCCGGTCCGCGGGGTGATCTGGCTGGGTGAAGTGATCCAGGAGCAGGTCGATCAGCAGTGGCGCAGTCCGGCCGCTGTCCGGCGCGATATCGAGGAGATCGAGGAAGCCGCCGCGGCCGGCGAGATCTCCGAGGACGAGCGGGACCGGGCATTGCGGGAGGTCCTGTCCCGGATCAGGCGTCCTTCCGGAGGATTGCCGCCGTCGGATGAGAGGGGAGAGTCGCGATGAGCCGCAGGTCGACCACCGAGAACGCCGCGGAGGTGGATCCGGAGCCCGAGCTCCCGCTCACTGCCCGGGAGGCCGCGGCGGCGGCGATCGAACACCTGAGGGAACTGACGTCGAAATCGGTGGAAGGGGTGACCTCGATGGAGCCGCTCGACGACGGCCGGCTGGTGGAGATCGAGGTGCTCGAGGACCACCGCATCCCTTCGTCGGCGGATATGCTCGCGCTCTACGAAGTGGAGATCGATTTCGACGGAAATCTGCTGGCCTACCGTAGAACCGCGCGCTATGCGCGGGGTAGTACCGAGATCGGCGGAAGGGGCCGGCGATGACGGTGGTCGGCGGTGGTGGGTCCTACGAGCCGCAGCCTTACGGCGGCGGGCACCAATCGACCAACCTCGCCGATATTCTCGAACGGGTCCTGGACAAGGGGCTGGTCATCGCGGGCGATATTCAGGTGAACCTGCTCGATATCGAATTGCTGACCATCAAACTGCGACTGGTGGTCGCGTCTCTGGAAACCGCCAAGGCCGTGGGCATCGACTGGTGGGAGACCGACCCGTGGCTCAACAGCAAGGCCCGCACGCTCGAACGCCAGGATCGTGACCTCGAACTCGAGAACCGCGAACTACGCGACCGGATAGCGCGACTGGAGGCTGGACGGGATCGGCGCGAAGCCGTCGAAGAGCGGCGCGAATCGCGGGAGAGAGATCGGCCGTGACGGGTGGGAGCGGTGTCTGGCTGTACGCGGTGACGGCGGCCGCCGACGCTACCGCGGGATTCGACGGGCTCACCGGGGTGGCCGGCGAACCGGTCCGTGTCGTGCTGTCCGAGCCGCTCGCCGCGCTGGTCGGTTCGGTACCCCTCGACGTGTTCGGGGAGCAACCGCTGAGCCGGAATCTGGAGGATCTGGACTGGTTGGCCGCCACCGCCCGGGCACACGATGCGGTGGTGTCCGCGGCGGTGCGCCGGGCCCCGTCGGCACCGTTGCGGCTGGCCACCGTTTTCCGTGACGACGAGCGGGTGCGGGAACTGCTGCGGGACCGGCAGGCGGATCTGGAGGCGGCGCTGGTTCTGGTCAGCGGTCGCACCGAATGGGGCGTGAAAGTCTACGGGGATCGTGCCGCGCTCACCGCGGCCGTGGCCGAGGCCCGCGCCGAAGACACCGGGAGAGGCGCGGGCGCGGCCTATCTGGCGCGTCGCCGCGCGCAGCTGTCCGCTCAGGAGACCGTGGAACACGATGCGGCACAGCGTGCGGAGGTCATCCATACCCGGTTGAGCCGTCGCGCCGCGGCCGGTCGCCGGCAGCCGACCACCGATCCCGCGCTGAGTGGCCGCAGTGATTGGATGGTGCTCAACGGGACCTATCTGGTCGACGACGAACGCGCCGAGGATTTCGCCGCGGCCGTCGATGCGCTCGCCGCCGAATTCCCCGGTATCCGGCTCGAACTCACCGGCCCGTGGCCGCCGTACTCGTTCGCGGGCGTGGAACGCGAGCCGCAGTGAACAGCGTCGACAGCGAGCGCCGCATCGCACTGGTCGATCTGCTGGACCGGGTGCTGGCGGGTGGGGTCGTCGTCACCGGCGATATCAAGCTCGCCATCGCCGATGTCGATCTGGTCCAGATCTCGCTGCGGGCGCTGATCTCTTCTGTCAGCACCTTGTACGGCCCCGGACAGGAGGCACCCGGATGACCGAATTCGACGGTCTTTCACCGCGTATCGACTCCGATCCGGAGACGGTGGAACGTGGTCTGGTCACGCTGGTCCTCACCCTGGTGGAACTGTTGCGTCAGCTCATGGAACGGCAGGCCCTGCGGCGCGTCGACGCCGGCGATCTGCGCGAGGACCAGGTCGAGCGCATCGGCACCACCTTGATGCTGCTCGAGCAGCGGATGGACGAGCTGCGTGAGCATTTCGGTCTCACCCCCGAAGACCTCAATATCGATCTGGGCCCACTCGGCCCACTACTCCCGGAGAACCCTTCCGGCAGGTGACCGGAACGGCTCTCCCGGTGTCATCGCGCCCATCGCCGGCCGATTCCGGGCCACCGCACCCGCCGCTCGGACATAAAATTCGCACATGGTCCCCACTGCCAATCTGTTCGCCTTCGTGGCCGCCGCCACCCTCATCGTCGTGGTCCCCGGGCCCGGCGTGCTGTTCACCATCGGGCGCGCACTCACCCTCGGGCGGCGCGCGGCGTTGATCTCGGTTCTGGGGCATGCGCTGGGTGTACAGATCGCCCTGCTGTTCGTCGCGGTGGGCTTGGGCGCGGTGCTGGCGGCCTCGGCCACCGCCATGGCGATCGTCAAGGTGGCGGGTGCGCTCTACCTGATCCACCTCGGTGTCCAGGCGATTCGGGAGCGGAAGGCGCTGCGCGAGGTGCTGGGTGCGCCCGTGGCATCGGCGAGTGGGCGCCGGGTGCTGCGGCAGAGCGTGGTCGTCGGTGTCACCAATCCGAAGGCGATCGTGTTCTTCGCCGCGGTGCTACCCCATTTCGCCGATCAGGCCGCGGGGTCGCTGCCGCTCCAGCTGCTGGTGCTGGGCTCGGTATTCCTGGTGATCGCGCTGATCTGCGACAGCGCCTGGGCCCTGCTCGCCTCCGCGGCGCGCAACTGGTTCGCCCGGTCGCCGAAGCGGCTGGAGGCGGTCGGGGGTGCCGGCGGGGCGCTGATCGTCGGGCTCGGCGCCTCGGTCGCGGTGGAGCAGGGCGTTTCCGGTCGCTGAAACACCGCGTGGTCAGGGGCGGTGGGGCAGAGCGGCATTCATGACCCGGCTCGCGGTGACCTTCACCGAATCGGGCAGGACGTGCGCGACCGTGGCCATCGCACGGGTGCGCAGGGACCCACCCACGACCTTCTGTTTGTCCTGGAGTAGCGCGTCCACACCTTGTCGCGCCACCCGCGCCGGATCCTCCTTGGGCCCGCGACCCATCGGTGTCTCGAGCAGGCCGGCGCGGCGGAAGAAGTCCGTATCGGTCGGCCCCGGCATCAGTGCGGTCACGGTCACCCCGGTATCGTGCACTTCCTCGCGCAACGCCTCGGCGAACGACTGGATGAACGATTTCGACGCGTGGTACACCGCCTGACCGGCGCCGGGCATCATCGCCGCGACGGAGGAGGTGAACAGTAGTCCACCGGTGTCGCGTCGCACCATATCGCCCAATGTGAGCTTGGCCAGGTGCACGGTCGAGCGCACATTGAGTGCGATGAGATCGAGTTCGTCGTCGAGGTCTGTCTCGGCGAAGTTGCCGCTGCGACCGACCCCGGCGTTGAGCGCGACCGCGTCGAGCGGCCGTTCGTCCTGGGTCGCCGCCGAGTACACCTGTTCCACGCCCTCCGGCGTCCGCAGATCGGCCTGGACCGCCCACACTTCGATCCCGGGGCGACGGACGGTCTCGGCCGCGACCTCGATCTCCACGTCCTCTGCGGCCATGACCACGTCATAGCCGCGTTCGGCGAACACGGTGGCGAGTTCCAGACCGATACCGCTCGAGGCGCCGGTCACCAGAGCGAGGGGATGCGTCGTGGTCATCTGCGGCGGCTACCCAGGTTCCCGCGGATCATGCCGCCCAGCCCGCCGGCGCCCGTCAGCTGTCGCGGTTGTACCCGAGTTCTTCGGTGATCGGGTTCGGGGAAACCTCTATCTCCTGCTCCGCCAGGCCCGGATGGTGGTGGGTGCGCCGTTGGGCGGCCCGGTCCGCCGGCGACCGCCGCGGCTCGAGGTTCACCGACTGCAGGACCTCCTGCAGGTTGCCGTAGGTCTCCGGTGGAATCGCTTTGAGCGCGCGCACGGTGTCGGGGTCGGCGTGCGCTCGGGTCGCGCAGTGCACCAGTTCCGGTTTCTCGGCCGGAAAATCAGCGGCGGACAGTGCCGCCCGGACTCGATCCGCGTCGGTTGCGACCATCGTCGTCCTCCTTGTTTCGCCTCGACGGTCTGTGCTTGCGGTGGCGCGATACCCACCCGGTCCGCCACCAACCCGAACCCGAGTACGTCAGCAGGTGACGTGGATATCGGCCGTCGAGTCGAACGAGACGTGAACGTGGTCGTAGTGATTGGCGGTGGGGTCGCCGCGATCCTCCATGTACGACCAGCCGCTGCCGTCGTTGTATCGCTGCTGCCAGATCACATAGGTCACGCCGAAGCGCTCCTTGTTGGCCAGCACGAAGTCGGCGATCGCGGCGCCGCGGGCCGGATCGGGGGTCATGAAGTCGAGTGCCAGGCCCGCGCCGTGATCGCCGTCGTAGCGGCCGTTGGCGCCGCCGATATCGCCGACGCCGAATGTCTTGTCGATCAGGTTGCCCACCTGCGCAACCTTCGGTCGCGCACCGGCGAGTTCGGTCGAGCACGCGATGACAGGGGGCGGGGGCGGCGCATGCCGTTTCGCGTACCGGGCCGGCTCCGGGGGAGGCTCGACGGTGGCCGCGGGGCCCGGCGTATGGGGCGTGTTCGTCGGTATCTCCGGGACCCGGCCGATGCCGGCTACGGGTATCGGCGCGTCCGGTGCGTGTGTCGTCGGCGCCGCAGCTTTGTCGAGGCCGGCGGCGGGGACGGCGGCCGCGTCGACCGTGGCCGCGGCGGGTTGCGCCTCCGGGCCGGGGCGTGCCGTTACGGACAGTGCGATCACCGCCGTTGCCGCGATCGCGCTTCCGGCCAGCGGAGCGATCTTCCTGACTCGGGCCGGTTTGCGGTGTTGACCAGGCATAATGGTGACTACTCGTAACGCTCGACGACAAGATCACTGTTAGATTACGAAATGGTCGCGGAAATGTCACGGTCGCTGACGCACATGGGTCACAGCTCCGTCCCGTTCGTGCACGTCCGAACAACTCTGCCGGGTGGACGGCCGTTCCCGCGGAGCGATTCCGGTACGGACCTGGCGCCCACTGCCCGCCGCTCAACTGTTATGGTCGGATTCGTTCTGACACGGGGTGCTCCGCGCTTGCGGGGCTGAGAACATACCCGAGAACCTGTCCAGGTAATGCTGACGAAGGAATGTCTTGGCTTCACGCGCGTACACCACCGAATCCGGCAGATTCACCGAACACCTCTGGGATCGGACGAAAGATCTGCGCGGTGCCATCGACGATCTCGAATTCCTGCGCCGGCTCGGGGACGGCACCCTCCCGGTCGACGTGTTCCGTACCTACGTGGAGCAGGATTCGCTGTATCTCGCCGGTTATTCGAAGGTGCTGGCCTTGCTCTCGGCCAAATCTCCCGACGCGCAGGCCGCGCGCTTCTGGGCGGGTTCGGCGGCCACGGCGGTCGCCGTCGAGGCGGAACTGCACCACGACCTGCTCGGCGACAGCCGCCTCCCCGCGCGGGAGGGCGAGCCGGAACCGTCGACGGCCTGCCTGGGATACGTCTCCTACCTCATCGCCGCCGCCGCGACCGAGTCGTACGCGGTGGGCGCGGCGGCCGCGCTGCCGTGTTTCTGGATCTACGCCGAGGTCGGTCGTGACCTGGCCGTGAGTGCGGCCGCGGTCCTGGCAGCCGACCCCGGCCACCCGTACGCCCAATGGGTTTCCACCTACGGCGCCGCGGAGTTCCAGGAGTCCGCGGCCGCGGCCCGGGCATTCGTCGACGCGGCAGCCGAGGCGGCGAGCGAGCGGGAGCGCGCGGCGATGGTGACAGCGTTCACCGTGGCCACCCGGTACGAGCTGATGTTCTGGGATACCGCCCTGCATCCGCAGCCCTGGCCCGCCGCATGAGTGAGTCAGGCCCGGAGGCGGCAGCGCAGCGTGACCACGGAGGGCCCTCGCTCATGCTCGATCGACACCGCATGAGCGGCCGCCTGCGCCGCGTCCTCGCGCTCGTGGTCGCGACCGTGGCGGCGCTGTCCGCGCTCACCGCCTGCACCGCGGGGCCCGGCGACGGTGAAACCATCCGTTTCGCCCTGGACTGGACGCCGAACACCAACCACACGGGGCTGTTCGTCGCCCAACAGCGCGGCTACTTCGCCGACGCCGGTCTGGATGTGCAGATCCTGCCGTACAACAACACCTCGGTCGATACGGTCATCGATGCCGGCAATGCCGAATTCGGTATCAGCACCCATAATTCGTCGACCTTCGCACGGGCGTCGGGAGCGCATACGTTGTCCGTGCTCGCACCGCTGCAACACTGGGCGACCGGGATCGGAGTGAAGGCCGACCGCGCCGACATCACGCGGCCGAAAGATCTGGACGGCAAAACCTATGCCGGTTTCGGCGACCCCGGTGAGGTCGAAGCCCTCCAGCAGGTGATCCGCAACGACGGTGGCCGTGGGGAATTCACCACCGTCACCCTGGGCACTTCGGCCTATGAGGCCGTCTACTCGGGCCGAGCCGACTTCACCGTCTCCTACCTCGCCTGGGAGGGAATCGAGGCCGAGCACCACGGCACGCCGATGCGGTACTTCCGCTACACCGACTTCGGTTTCCCGGACGCATACGCCATAGTGATCGACGCCAACCAGGATTGGCTGGCCGCCGACCCCGACCGCGCGCGGAAGTTCGTGCAGGCCCTGCAGCGCGGTTACCAGTTCGCCGCGGACGACCCGGACGCCGCCGCGGCGGACCTGCTCGCCGCCAACCCCGGCGCCTTCAACGACGAGGGCCTGGTGGTCGAGAGTCAGCGGATGCTGGCCGAGCAGTTCATGAAGGGCCCCGACGGCCGGGTGGGCGGCCAGACCCGCGAGCGGTGGGCCGCGAATTCCGGTTTCCTGTACGAGAAGGGCTTGCTGACCGGTCCCGACGGCGCCCCGCTGACGAAGGAACCGGACTGGTCGGGCTACTTCACCAATGACTACCTCGCCGCTGCCTGACAACTCCGCACGAGAGGCCCCGCCGGATCCGGCCGCCCGGACCGCGCCGGGGCGATCGACCGGGTTCCGCTGGGCACTCCCGTCCATCGTGACGGTGGCGCTACTCGTCGTGCTCTGGCAGGTCTATGTCGAGGCCAGCGGTATCCGCCCGCAACTGTTGCCGTCGCCGGCGCGGGTTGTGACGCAGGGGTGGGCGCACCGCGACGAGATCGGGGTCCACGCCGCCGCCACCCTCCAGGTGACACTGGTCGGGTTCGCGGTATCGCTGAGCCTGGCCTGGCTGCTGGCCGTCGTGGTCGACTTCTCACCCTGGCTGCGGCGCGCGTTCGTGCCGCTTTTCGTCGCCTCTCAGACGCTGCCGATCATCGCGATAGCGCCGTTGATGATCATCTGGTTCGGTTTCGGGCTGCTCCCGAAAGTGCTCGTCGTCGCACTCGTCACCTTCTTCCCGATGGCGATCGGGCTGATCGAGGGATTCGCCGCGGCCGACCGCGAGGCAGGTGCACTGCTGCGCAGTATGGGGGCGTCCCGGGTCCAAGTGTTCCGTTATGTGCGGTTGCCGTCCGCGGTGCCGCGATTCTTCACCGCATTGCGGATCGGGATCACCTATGCGGTCGTGGGCGCGGTCTTCGCCGAATACGTGGGCGCCAGCGAGGGCCTGGGCATCTATATGAACCTGCAGAAGAACTCTTTCCGCACCGATCTGGTGCTGGCGGCGGTATTCGTGACCGCGTTGCTCAGTATCGCGCTGTATCTGCTGACCTTCGCGATCGAACGGCTCGTCGCACCGTGGTCCCGCGCGGAGAACAGGAGTCGGCATGACTGAGGCGCGCGGGCACCGGATCGTCGTCGATGGGCTCACCAAATCGTTTCCGCGGCCCGGCGCACGCCGCCCCGACCGGCAGGTCCTCGGCGGTGTGTCGTTCACCGCGCAGCCGGGCGAGTTCGTCTCCGTCATCGGCCCGAGCGGCTGCGGCAAGAGCACCGTCTTCACTATGCTGGCCGGTCTGGAGACCCCCGATTCGGGCAGTATCCGTTTCGGCACGAGCGACGGTGAGCCGACGGCACTGCATTGCGCCTATATGCCGCAGAAGGATCTGCTGTTCCCGTGGCGCACCGTCCTGGACAACACCGTCCTGGGATTACAGGTGCACGGCGTCCCGAAGCGGGAGGCCCGGCGCCGGGCCCGCGAACTGTTCCCGGTCTTCGGGTTGTCCGGATTCGAGGACGCCCGCCCGTCCCAGCTCTCCGGTGGTATGCGGCAGCGGGCGGCATTGTTGCGGACCGTGGTCCAGGAACGCGAGCTGCTGCTGCTGGATGAGCCCTTCGGCGCACTGGATTCGCTGACCCGCACCGAGATGCAGTCGTGGCTCCAGGAGGTCTGGCAGCGGTACCGGTGGATGGTGCTGATGATCACCCACGACATCCGGGAAGCAGTGTACCTGTCGGACCGGGTGATCGTGCTGTCGGCGCGCCCGGCCACCGTGCGCCGCGAGGTGCGTGTCGATCTGCCGCGGCCCCGGGAGCTGTCGATGATCACGACGCCCGAGTTCGTGGCCCTGGAACAGGAACTGCTCGACGTACTCCATGAGGAAGCACGTCACGCACTCGCGCAGCGCGACGGCTGATCCCCCTCGGGGGCGATCGCCACCATGCAGATGGACCGCCGTAAGAATTCCGGCCCGCTACGGCCGGTTCGGCGAGACAATCGTCGGACCGCCGGAAGGGCCGCAGAATCGCCTCCCGGCGCACGCAGGATCCGTAGGAGGACCATGTTCGTCCCGCTCAGTGTCTCCGATTTCCTCGATCGCGCCGAAACCGTGTACGGCGACCGGATCGGTATCGTCGACGAACCCGCCCAGCCCGCGCCCGGCCAGGGCTCGATGACCTATTCCCGGGTCGCCGACCTTGCCCGCAGACAGGCCGCCCGCCTCGACGAACTGGGTATCGAGGCCGGGGAGCGGGTCGCGCTGGTCGGCCATAATTCGAGTCGGCTGCTGACCTCTTTCTTCGGGGTGAGTGGCTGGGGGCGGGTGCTGGTCCCGATCAACTTCCGCCTGCGCCCGGACGAGGTGCGTTACATCGTCGAGAATTCCGGGGCTCGCGCCCTGTACGTGGACCCGGAACTCGCGGACTCGCTCGGCGAGGTCGACTGCGAGCACAAGTTCGTGCTGGGCACCGACACCGACCTCTACGCCGCCCCGGGGGCGGTACCGCGGGCGTGGCAACCCGACGAATCCGCCACCGCCACCATCAACTACACCTCCGGGACCACCGCCCGCCCCAAGGGAGTGCAGATCACCCATCGCAGTATCTGGGTCAATGCCGTCACCTTCGGCCTGCACGCCACGATCAGCGACCGTGACGTATATCTGCACACTCTGCCGATGTTCCACGCGAACGGCTGGGGCATGCCGTTCGCCATGACCGGCGTCGGTGCCCGCCACATCGTCCTGCGCAAGATAGACGGCGCCGAGATTCTGCGCCGCGTGCGCGATCACGGCGTCACTGTGCTGTGCGCGGCGCCCGCGGTCGCCGCCGCGGTGCTCGACGCCGCGCAGAGCTGGGAGGGCGAGATCCCCGGCCGCGACCGGGTACGGATCATCATGGCCGGCGCGCCGCCGCCGACGAAAACCGTCGCCCGCGTCGAAGCGGAACTCGGCTGGGAGTTCATCCAGATCTACGGCCTGACCGAGACCTCACCGCTGCTGACCGTCAACCGCTCCCGGGCCGAATGGGACGACCTCGATCCCGAGACCAGGGCCGCGAAGCTGACCCGCGCCGGAGTCCCAGCCCTGGGCGTCCGGTTGCGGTCCGAGGAACCCGAGGAGGGCTCGGGCGAAGTGCTGGCCCGGTCCAATGTGGTGATGGAGGGCTATTGGGACCGCCCCGAGGAGAGCGCGGCCGCGCTGGCGGGCGGATGGTTCCACACCGGCGACGGCGGCGTCCTCGGCGACGACGGCTACCTGACCATCGCCGACCGCAAAAAAGACGTGATCATCACCGGGGGCGAGAACGTGTCCTCGATCGAAGTGGAGGACTGCCTGTTCTCTCATCCCGCCGTCGCCGAGGTGGCGGTGATCGCGGTACCGAGCGAGAAGTGGGGCGAGACGATCAAAGCCCTGGTCGTGCTGACCCCCGACGCCGAAGCGAGCAATGCGACCGAAGCCGAACTGGTCGCCTGGTGCAAACAGCGCCTGGCCGGCTACAAGGCGCCGACCTCGGTCGAGTTCCGCAACGAGTTGGCCCGGACCGCGACCGGCAAACTACAGAAGTTCAAACTACGCGCACCGTACTGGAGCGGCCGCGGCCGTCAGGTCAGCTGATATCCGCCGCTGGGTGATCCGGAACCGTAGTCGCCCGCTACCTCGATACCGGGCGACTACGCGGGCCCGGCACCCACCCGGTCGGCCGAGTCGAGCGGTATCGGCTCGAACATCGGGGGCTCGTCCGCGGGGAACAGTGCCGTCGGACCGTAGATCCAGTCGGTGAACGAGTAGTCGCCGACCGCGCGCTCCCGCAGCAGCACATTGCGTTGCGCGCGCCGGATCCCGTCGAGATGCCAGAGTTCACCCCAGGCCCGGGCTGTCAGCACCACGCGCCGACAATGTTCCGGCCGGACGGCCTCGTACGCCGCGAGCGCCCCCGCCCAGTCGACGACCCCGTCGGCGTCCCGCAGACGCCGCACGTGTTCGGCGAGCACCCACCCGTCCTCGATCGCCATGATCGCGCCCTGCGCCATGTACTGCAGCGGCGGGTGGGCAGCGTCGCCGAGTAGCGCGATCCGTCCGTCGACCCAGGTGCCGATCGGGTCGCGGTCGTACATCCGCCACCATTTGTCCCGCCACATATGTGGCAGCCGGTCCTGGACGAAATCACAGGTCGTGGCGAAGGCGGTGTCGAGTTCGTCGGGAGTGCCCCAGTCGTCGAGACCGGCCACGGCCTTCGGGGATTCGAACACCGCCACCTGGTTGAGCAGATCGCCGCCGCGTAACCCGTAGTGGACGAAATGACAGTGCGGACCGACATAGACGACCACTTCGGAGAGGTCCACCGGCCGGTCCACCTCCGCGATCGGTACGGTACCGCGGTAGGCGACATAGGCGGAGGACACCGGCCGGTCGTCGGTGAACAGGGTGCGCGCGACGGAATGCAATCCGTCGGCCGCGATCACGATATTCGCCTCGTGGACCGCACCGGCCCGCGTTGTCGCACCGGCTTTCCCATCGCCCTGCGTATAGGAGACGACGCGCTGTTCGGTGCGCAGTTCGACACCCGCGTCCCGGCAGGCCGCCAGGAATAGCGCGTGCAGATCGCTGCGGTGGATGACCAGGTACGGGAAGCCGTACTCGCGCTCCAGATCGCGCAGGTCGAGTGAGGTCAGTTCGCTTCCGTCGACCGCGTCCCGCATCACCATCCGGTCGGGCACGACTCCGCGGGCCTTCACCTCGTCCAGCAGACCGTAGTCGTCGAGGATGCGCGTGCAGTTGGGCGCGAGCTGAATACCCGCGCCGACCTCACCGAACTGTTTCGCCTGCTCCAGGACCCGCACCCGCAGGCCGAGCCGGGACAGTGCGAAAGCGGTACTCAGCCCGCCGATACCGCCGCCGACGATGACGACGTCAGGGGTGCTCATGAGGAGCCTCCTCTACAACCAGGGGCCGAGGTCGGGGACGCCGGCGAGGGAATGGGAACGACCGGCGAGGTAGGCGGTGACCTCGGGGAGCGGGCCGTCGGGGATCTCGTCGAGTCCGCGCTTGCCCCGGATATCGGTGACGAGCGCGGACAGGAACGCGTCGGGCAGGTCGGCGAAGGTGGTGCCCGTGCCGAGATCGACGGCGTGGATACACACCTCGCGCGCCCGCAGCCACGGGATCTCCGTGGCCGGGACGGCCCGCCCTTGCGCGGTGACGACCTCGTTGTGCCAATCGTCCCCGGGCAGCGCCTCCATCGCGACGGATAGTTTGCGCACCGCCTCGTTCAACCAGGTGATCAGCTCGTCCGCGGCCAGCGCGGCGCCCGACTCGATATCGGCATTGCGCTGGTCGGGCGAGGAATACATCGGCGTGCGGTCGCCGGTGCGGGCCCAGTACACCAGATTCCCGAGCGCCTCGGCATTGGCCGCGACATGCGCCACCAGATGTTTACGCGTCCACCCGGGCAGGCTGCTCGGCGCCGACATCGACTCGTCGTCGAGCAGGGCGGCCTGCGTGACGAACAGGCCGGTCCCATGCTCGGCCCACTTCAGCGAGTCGGCGTGTGTCCGCCCGGTCACGAGGCCTTCACGACCTTGTTCGTGCAGGCCCCCAGCCCGGCGATCCGGGTCACCACGGTTTCCCCGCCGGCCAGGTAGACCTTCGGGTCCCGGGCGTGGCCGACCCCGGCCGGGGTGCCGGTGGCGATCAGATCGCCGGGGTTCAGCCGGATCACCGTCGATACGTACTGCACCAGGCGCACCGGGTCGAACAGCAACGTCCCGGTGTCGTCGTGCTGCATGACCTGCCCGTCGACCAGCGTCTCCACCTCGAGCGCCGGCCGCACCCCGCCGACCTCGTCCGGGGTGACGACATAGGGTCCGACCGGGGTGGAGGAATCCCAGATCTTGCCCTGCGTCCATTCGATCGTGCGGAACTGCCAGTCCCGCACCGACACGTCGTTCATCACGGTGAACCCCGCGATGGCGTCCGCGGCTTCGGCCTCGGTGGCCCGCCGCACCGGCTTGCCCACGACCACCACCAGCTCGACCTCCCAGTCCAGCGCGTCGGTCTCGGCCGGTTTCACGATCGGATCGTGGGGCCCGATGAGGCTGTCGGCGAACTTCGGGAAAAGCGTGGGGTAGCTGGGAAGTTCGCGCCCCATCTCCTTGATGTGGTTGGTGTAGTTGTGCCCGACGCAGATCACCTTCGACGGGTTCGGCACCACCGCCGCGAAATCCGCGCCGGCCACCGGCCAGGTCCGCCCGGTGGCCTCGGCCGCGATCGTGGCCCAGTCGTCCCGGGCGAACAGCGCGCCGAGGTCGTCGTAGCCCAGGTCGACGAGCGTGTCACCGTCGAGGCGCACCGCGCGGGTGCCGCCGTCGACGCGCAGGGTGGCGAGTTTCATCGGGTGATCTCCTGACGGTCGAGCCGGAGCGCCTCGAAAACGGGCGCGTCCGAGAAACGGAAAAGGTCCAGGGCGCCGGAATCGGAGTCGGTGCCACCGGCTTCCGATCTGGCGGAGAAGGGTTCCCACGAAGGGACGACGAACAGGTCACCGCGGGTAACCGACCAGCTCTTGTCTCCGACGGTCACCGTGCCGGACCCGTCGAACACTTGATAGACCGACGACCCTGTCTCCCGGACCGGCGCAGTCTCCGCGCCCCGGGTGATCCGGTGGAATTCCGCCCGTATGGTCGGCAGCACATCGGTGCCGTCGTGCGGATTCGAGAACCGCACGGCCGCGTGTCCGGGTTCGATGGTGCCGCCGTACCCTTCCTTTTCCAGCAGCAGCTGATCATGCAACGCGGCATCCGTGTGCTCCCACTTGTAGGCCAGCAGTGGCGATCCCGGCGCCACCGCACCCACCGACAGCGGCCGCAGCCCCGGATGCCCCCACAGCCGCTCCGACCGCGACCGCTCCGGCGTAATCCGCTCCGCGTCGCCGATCTCCGCGCGCCCGAATTCGAAGAATTGCGATTCCACGACGTACTGGAACGGAATGTCCAGTCCGTCGATCCAGGCCATCGGCTCCGAGGTCGCGTTGTGGTGCGCATGCCAGTTCCACCCGGCCTGGGGCAGGAAATCCCCGCGTCGCATCGGCACCGCGTCACCGTCGGCGGTGTTCCCGGTGCCACCCACCACGGTCCACACTCCCGACCCCTCCACCACGAACCGGAAGGCATTCTGGGTGTGCCGGTGCTCCGGGGCATCCTCGCCGGGCATCAGATACTGGATCGCGGCCCACAAGGTCGGCGTCGCGAACGGCCGCCCACCGAGCGCCGGATTCGCCAGTGCGATCGCCCGCCGCTCACCCCCGCGACCGACCGGCACGATATCGCCCGCCCGCGCCGCCAGCCGCAGCAGATTCTCCCACCGCCACAGATGCGGCACCGCCCGCGACCGCGGATGCGCCGGCATCAGATCGCCGATCTCGGTCCACAGCGGAACCAGCAGCTCCTGTTCGAAGCCGCGGTACAGCTCCTCGAGGGCGGGGGTGACGTCCGGCTGGTCCGGCGCCGCGACCGCCCGCAGCCGGACGGGGGTGTCAGTCGTGCTCATATCGCCTACAGTGGCCCGTGTCGATTCAGCAGAACAGATAATTCTGTAGAGCAGAACGGACAGATGGGCAACACGGAACCGAAGACACCACCGGCATACGTTGTGACCAGCGCGGAGCACGCGCTGCGGGCAGCGGTCATGCTGCAGCTGGAGGGCGGGTTGACCGTCAGCCAGGTCGCCGAACGGCTCGGGGTGGCGCGGTCTACCGCGCATCGGTTGCTGCAGACGTTGGTGTACCGGGATTTCGCGGTACAGGACGAGCAGCGGGTCTACCACCCGGGCCCGGTCCTCGAGCTGGCCACGCACTCGCAGTCCCGGACATCGCGGCTCCGGGCGGCTGCGCTATCTCATCTGCAACGACTGGTCGATCTGGTGGGGGAGTCGGCGAACCTGACGATCCGGGCCGGGGATACGGCGCGGTTCATAGCCAGTGTCGAGTGCCGGCAGGCGCTGCGGGTGGGGATGGTGTTCCCCACCCATCGCACGACCGCCGGTCTGGTACTGCTGGCGGAGCTCGGCGCAGCCGAATTGGACGAACTCTACGACGAGGCGCGCTAGCGGAACGTCCTGATGAACGGCCGAATCTGCCGAGTCTGCGCACCCAGCTCTCCACAGTGCGCCGGGCGGGGTTCGCGCTGAACGACGGGCTGTCGGAACGCGGAGTGGTCGCGGTCGGGGTTCCGGTGCGGGACGCGGACGGGACCGCGCTGGCGGGGCTGTCGGTGTCCATGCTTTCGCTCCGCTATCGCCCGAATCGGTTACCGACTCTGGTGGCCACCCTGCACCGCGCCGCCGGAGGAATCGAAGCGAGCCGCGGCGACTCATGAGAGCATCCCGAATTCGGAGGCAACGTGACACACGGGCATGTATTGCCCGGTGGTCGCCGCACAACGCGGATGGCCGGGTCGTCAACCGGGCGCGGACAGCGCGGTGCCCGAGTATCGGACAGGCGATGCGAACGGACCGTCAGCACCTGTCGATTCGGTCGCTGGAGTGGTCCGGCAGGAGTTGAGCCGCGAGTGATCGTGCCGTGGCCGTGAGTGTGGCCCTGTCCAGTCCGGTCCTGCCCATGAACACGATTCCCTGTTGCGCGGCCAGGAGGGCTCGCGCCAGGGCGATCGGATCCGCTCCGGCCGGCAGGTCCCCCTCGCGTTGGGCGCGGGCGACGCAGTCACCGATCAGCGCGGTGGAGGTCTCGTAGGTGCGGTGGGCGTGGACGAGGACCTCCGGATCGGCGTTGCCGAGTTCGCAGGTGCTGTTGGCCATCAGGCAGCCACGCCGCGTATCGGTGCCGGTCGGGTCGTCGATCGGTGCTTCGAGGAGCAGGCGTAGCGCCTCCACGGCCCGTGGGGCCTCGGCGAGGGCTTTCCGAAGGTGGCCATGGTTGTCGTCGGTGTAGCTCTGCAATGCCCGGAGGAAGAGCTGACGCTTGTCGCCGAATGCCGCATAGAGGCTGCCCTTGCCCAGTCCGCTGACCCGCATCAGGTCTTCCAGCGAGGTCGCGGCGTAACCGGCGTCCCAGAACTGCTCCCGGACGGCCTTCAGCACCTGCTTCTCGTCGAACGCTCGCGGACGTGCCATGCGAACCAGGATACGGGTTCTTGACTGCCTGGTCCATAAAGGGCATATTGTGGACCGTACAGTCAAGAACTTCGTCGCACGGCGCGCTCGAGGAAGTGGGAGCACATGAGAAAGCTGGACAACAAAGTGGCGATCGTGACCGGCGGATCGCGGGGAATGGGGGCGGCGTCGGCGCTGGCGCTGGCCGACGAAGGAGCCGATATCGCGATCAGCTACTCGTCCTCGGCGGATCAGGCCGAGGCCGTTGTCGCCGAGCTGGAGGCGAAGGGCGTCCGCGCGGAGGCTTTCCGTGCCGACCAGTCGGACGCGGCACAGGCGGCGGGCCTGATCCACAGTGTGGTTCAGCGGTTCGGGAAGCTGGACATTCTGGTCAACAACGCGGGCGTCACCGTCGGCGGCCCGATTGATGGCGAGTATGTCGACGAGTCCGCCTTGGATCGCCAACTCGCCATCAATTACACCAGTGTGGTGGCCGCGATCCGGGCGGCGTTCCCGCTGCTGCCCGAGGGCGGGCGGATCGTGAGTATCAGCTCGGGGGTGGGAACGCGGGTGGGCTTTCCCGGGATGACCGACTACGCGGGTACCAAGTCGGCCCTGGAGGGCTACAGCCGCGGCGCGGCCCGCGATCTGGCCCACCGGGGCATCACGGTCAACGTCATCCAGCCGGGGTTCATCGACACCGAGATGAACCCCGCCGACGGCCCGGCCGCACCCATGTTTCTTCCGACAACGGCGATGGGGCGGTACGGCAGGCCGGAGGAGATCGCCGCAGGCGTGGTCTTCCTCGCCAGCCCGCAGGCCTCCTATGTCACCGGTGCTGTGCTGAGGATCGACGGCGGATACGGCGCGTAGCGCGACCCCGCAGCCGGATCCGGATCGGTGCGGCTCCCTCGAGTGACACGGTTGTTCACGCAGCCCCCGGCAGCGCACTCGAGGACGAGACGGTTGCCGCGGGGCGCAGCCGGGCGAGGATGCCGTCGAGGTCGATGGTGAACATCTCCGGCCGGAAGACGTGACCGCCGGACGCCTCGTACCATTCGTGCGGGATCCCGGCGTCGCGCAGGCGGGCGCGGAACTCCCGCTGGCCGGCCAGTACCTGGGTCTCGTTGACGCTGTCGAACCAGTCGATCGGGTCCGGGCTGGTGCCGGCGACGAGGAAGATCCGCTTGTTCCGGTAGCTGTCGATCCGCTCGATGGGGTTGTCGGCGCTGACCCTGGCCTGGTTCCAGAACGGCGCGCCGTAGACCGTGCCGCCGCCCAGTTCCACAGCGGCCGAGGACAGGTTCGCCCAGTGGACGACCAGGCCGAAATCGCGACGCAGACTGGCCGGGCCGGAATGGCTGCTGACCGAGGCGAAGTGGCCGTAGTACTTGGCCGTGTATTTCAGCGCACCGAAGCCGCCCATCGAGAACCCGGCGACCGCGCGGCCGTCGTATTCGGCATAGGTCCGGAAATTCGCGTCGATCCAGGGGAGCAGTTGGGCGATGTGGAAGGTCTCCCAGTTGCGTGGGCCGACGAACGAGCCGACCGGGTTGGAGTACCAGCCCGCGCGCCCGCCGTCGGGCATCACGACGATGATCGGCTTACCGGCGGTCAGGTCGCGAATACCCAGGAAGTCGAACTGGCGGAAGTCCTCGCCGCCGCCATGGAAGAGGTAGAGAACAGGGTAGGTGCGTCCACTGGTCAGGTAGTCGTCGGGGAGCAGGACGTTGACCCCTGGGTTCCAGCCGATCGCACTGGTCTGGAACCGGTAGTACCACATACGAGGGTCGCTCTCGTTGCGGTCCACGATCGTGAGTCCGAATCCGTCGCTGCGCCCGGCGAATATCACCAGTACTTCTCCGGCGCCGATGGCGTCGGGGTCGGCGAGGTCGTTGACGGCGGTGATCAACGGGGCGAAGGAGGGGTCGCCGTAGAAGCGCAACGCCAAGTCCGGCACCGTGTCCCCCGCGCGAACCTTGTATCTCGTGATCTCGGGAATGATCAGTTCTTGCCCGACGTCGAGGGTGTCGGGGTCGGTGATCGCGCCGGCGGTGGTGATCAGTCGGTGTAGTCCCGCATCGCCGTAGAACCGGAATGCCAGGTCCGGCAATGTATCTCCGGCGACGGCCTCGTACCTGGTGAAAGCGGGGATGATCAACTGTTGCCCGATATCGAGGGTGTCGGGGTCGGTGATCGCGCCGGCGGTGGCGATCAGTGGGTGTAGACCCGCGTCACCATAGAAGCGCAATGCCAAGTCCGGCAACGTTTCCCCCGCGACGACCATATGTGTTCTTACCATCCGAATCACCCCTTCGATAGCATATTGCTCTAGTGTCCAACGCTGCGAATTCGTTGTCCAGTACTTCAGATAACTCTCTGTACAGCGGAAATGGTTGTCCGATGGCATGGTTCGGCGGCAAGCCGGGCGGCGATCCGATTGCCATCGAAGGTGACTGCAAGCGCTCCTGGAATCGGGATCGCGCACGTTGTCCTCACGACTCCGAAGGAAGGCCGTCATGGCAGCGATGCCGCCTCGGCGCTGTGACAGGTTTTGGCACCTGAACGGAGCCGGGCGTTCGTCTACGCGATGCCCCGCCGGTCTCGCGGGTTCTGCCACCGGCCGGGGGAACCCGCGGGGGGCTCCTACTTCCTCTGGGCGCCGATTGCACGCCGCGATGCGGAAGGCGTGTAGACCGTCCCGGAGTGGGTAGTTCTGCATGCGCAATACGTCCTACCAGCGTAAACAGCGCAATATGCGGTAACCGCGGAATCGCGGATCCGGCTACCGATATATCGAGGAGGACTCGTTGATGTACACGATCGGTCACCACAGCGGCGGGGTACGTCGTTTGTGGGCAGGCTCAGCCCTCGCGGCGATCATCGTCTGGGGTGGTTCCGCCGCGGCAACCGCGCAGCCGGCGCCCGAAGACCAGCAGTCGCTGGAAGCGGCACGGCAGGCACTGATGGGGGCGACGGTCGAGTCCGTCGAGGTCGACCTGTCCGGCGGTGCCCCCGAGTTGGAGGTCGACCTCCGGACCCGTGACGGCGCCGGCTACGAGGTGACGGTCGATATGAGCACGGCCACGGTGCTGTCGGTCGAACCGGACGACTGAGCCGGGGCCCGGCGTGGGGTGGTCGGCGGATGACTCCGGCGGTGCCGCCGAAACGCCGCGCCGGGCCGAACGGAAGGCGGAATCGACAACCGGGAAACGGGTCCGGTGCGAGTGCCCGGGCGATGCCGATGCGCATCGGTCGGGCGCCGAGCCGATCAGAAGGCCGGGGAAGTCGTCGGTCACCGAGTGCCCGCAACGCGGGCGACCTCAGGTGGAGAGGGCCTCCGGATCTTGGACATGATGCGGGCGACGAGTTCTTCGAGACGGTCCTGGTGAGTGCCCGCCCAGTACACACGTGCGCAGCCGGTGCATCGGCGGAAGGTGTCGTGCCCGCGGCGGGTGAGAGGAGGAAGCAGGTCGATCACGTCGGCCTTCGCCACGTCCGCCAGGTGTGCGCCGCAGCGTAGGCAGCGGGTGAGCGGGTCCAGCCGGTTGGACAGGTCGAGGCGGTCGATCACCTCCACTACCTGGTCGATCGGAAGGTCGGCACGCACGAAGAGGCCGTGGGTCACGATGCGGCGGGCGAGCAGGCCGCGGTCCCTGGTGAGCAGGATGCGACGGTCGTCCAGGGCGATCTCGGCGAGTTGCGCGTCCTGGGCGTCGAAGTCGCAGCGGACATCGAGGCCCATCAGTCGTAGCAGCCGAGCGGCGCCCCCGAGATTGACATCGACGAGCAGGCGCGGTTCACGCAGCGGGCGCGGGCGCACCCGGGTCAGCGCGCCGATGTCGAGGCTCTCGAACACCGGGTAGACGGCGAGCCGGTCGCCCGGGCCGGGGTGGTGTCCGAAATCGACGGATTCCCCGTTCACCAGCAGCAGGTCGATTTCGGTGTGTGGGATACCGGCCGCCTCGACGATGTCCTTCACGGTTTGATGGGGCCGTACGGGCCGCTGCAACACCGAGAACCGGGAACGCGGGGGTAGGAAATCGTTCAGCTCGGCGTAGACGCGGAGTTCGATATCGGCCGATTCGCCCGCGGTGTCGGCGGCATGGATGTGCATGATCGAACTCCATGGTCGTACCTACTGCACCAGACCCCTGCGTGACTCCGCAGTTTACCCGCGGCAACCATTGCGGATCCGTGCTGCACCCGCACCGTAACGGCCGCGTAGGCACTCGACGCGCCAGAGCGGGGAGCGGAATCCGTACCTGCTTTCGTCGGGCCGCCGGATGTCCTGGAGTTCGATGTCGGCAGCACCGGGAGAACGTAACCGGTTCAGTGGCCGAGTGGCTGCGCCGCCCGGTCCGGTCCGGGTGCGAAGTCGGCCCCCGGCCCGGACCCGCGGCCGTCCGCAGTGAAGATACGACCGGTTCCGGACGTCTGGTCGGCTACCGTCAATGGGCCCCGAGTACATCCAGGATCATCGGGCGGGCGGTGGCGAGTGCCCGGCCCCAGTAGGGCCAGGTGTGGGTGCCGTCGACGATGTCGATACGGGCCGGGATGCCCAGCGCCGCGACCCTGTCGCGGAAGATCTGCGTGCCCACCGCGGCTATCGCCTCCAGTCCCATGGCGTTCACCGTGTTGCCGACGCCGTACGGCACATCGGGAGCCCCGGGGCCGCCGTTGCCGGCCGAGACGTACATCGGCAGGCCGCGCAGGAGTTCGGCCTGCACGGTGGGATCGTTGCGGCTCCAGGCGGGGTCGCCGACCGGGCCCCACATATCGTCCACATTGAATCGGCCCTCGTCCCACATCGCGGCGCGGACCGCTTCGTTCCACATGGGGAAGGTCGGATTCAGGAATCCGGAGAACGATCCGGCGAACCGGAACTGGTCGCGGTGGTACGCGGCCAATGTCAGAGCGGCCCCGCCGCCCATGGAGGCGCCGACGATGGCCTTGTTCGTCCGCGACACCCCGTATCCGGCCAGGAAGTCGGGCAATTCACGGGTGAGGAAGGTTTCCCACTTGTAGGTTTCCGTCTGGCCGTTGGTCCCGCTGGGCCGGTACCAGTCGGTGTAGAAACTGGAACGGCCGCCGACCGGGAACACCACGGTGACATTGTCGCCCGCGAACTGCCGCAGGGCGTCGGTATCACTGGTCCACTGACTGTGATCGGCCGGCGCGCGGAGGCCGTCGAGCACGTAGAGCGCCGCACTACCACCGCGCGCCGCCCATTGCACCTGGACCTTGATCGGTCCCATACCGGACGGCACGAGAAGTTCTTGATAGCCGCCCGCCGGGGCCCGCAGCACCGGGGTGCCGATCGGGGCCGCGCTGACCACTGCCCCGCCCACGCAGGTGGTCAGGACCATCGACGCAACGACCGCAGCGACTCTGCGCAGCCGCTTCCGCACCACCCACCGACTCTGCGTTCGCACCCGCTACTCCTCATTGGTCTCGGATACCGGTCGGGTGAGGACGCTACCGAAGCGATCCGGATTCGCTCGCGCGCCGCACAGAGCATCTCCTAAATTTTTCCGTTCTCGCGAGAACAACGACCTTCCGGAGCCTTCGCTTCGCGGCGCCGCAGGTCACGGCATCCGGGCAGTGCCCCCCAACCCCACGTCGAGTACCGTTCCGGTCACATAGCGCCCGCTCTCGCCGACAAGATGGCCGACCGCGGCGGCGATCGCTTCCGGCGGGCACCACGGGATCCGCATGGGGCTCATCCGCGCGTAGCGCTCTTCGACGTCGTCGCGGGAGGGGTGGTCGAGATCGGGGGCGAACAGCGAGTACAGGGCCAGATTGTGGAGCATCGGGGTGTCCACATTGGTGGGGCATACGATATTCGCGGTGATCCCACGTTCCGCGTATTCGAGGGCGACAGATTTGACGAGCCCGATCACCCCCCATTTCGACGCCGAGTAGTGGGCGAGGTTCGGGGTGCCCTGCCGGCCGCTCATCGAGGAGATGGCGACGATCCGGCCCCAGCCGGTGGTCATATGGGGGAGTACCGCCCGGAGACAGTGGAAGGTGCCGGTCAGGTTGGTGGCGAGCATATCGGCCCACATGGTGTCGGAGAGTTCGGTGACCGGCGCGAAGCCGACGATGCCCGCGGAGGTGACGAGTATGTCGATACTGCCGGTCTGTGCGGCAACGGTCCGGGCGAACGCTGTGACGGCGGCGGAATCGCGGACGTCGAGCAGGCCGGTGTGGCAGACGCCGCCGTCCGCGTCGATCAGCCGCGCCGTTTCGGTCAGATCGTGCTCGGTGGCCAGCGGGTAGGGGGCGGTATCGCTCGGCGCGCAGAGGTCCGCGAGCCATACGGTGGCACCCCGCCGGGCCAGTGCCCGCGCGATCGCGCGGCCTTGTCCTCGCGCGGCGCCGGTGACGATCGCAGTGCGTCTGCCGAGATCACCGGCGGTTGGGTCGTCCGTCATAGTCGTCATCTCCTCCATTCGTCCCGACCAACTGCTCGACCTGTGCTTTGGCGATCTTGCCGCCGGGCGCCAACGGCATGCTCTCCAGCACGCGCAGCCGTTCCGGCAGGTACTCCCGAGTGATGCCCTGGGCGCGCAGCCAGGTGTTGAGGTCCGCGAGCGACAGCCGATCGGTCCCCGGAGTCAGTGTCACCGCCGCGCACAGCCGCTCCCCGAACAGCGGATCGGGGACGCCGACCGCGGCGACCATTTCCACCGCGGGATGTTCACGGATGAAATCCTCCACTTCCAGCGCGGAGATGTTCTTGCCGCCGCGGATGATCAGGTCCGCCAGCCGGCCCACCACGCGCAGCCGGTCGGAGTCGTCGACTTCGACGATATCGCCGAGCCGGATCCAGCCGTCGTCGGTGAAGAGTTCGGCGTTGGCGGCGTCGTCGTTCCAGTAACCGGGGGACATGAGGGGCCCGCGGACCGCCGGTTGCCCGCGCCGGACGCCCGGACCCGTGGTGCCGTCGTCGAGGATGCGGACGTTCATCGCCTCGATGAGCCGGCCACCGGTGCCGAGCCGGGTCTCGTCGTCGTCCTGGACGGTGGTCGCGCTCGCCGCGCCGGTTTCGTTGGAGCCGTAGAACTGGAGGACCAGCGCGCCGGTGGCTTCCTCGAAACGCCGGGCCTCGGCGTGGGGCACGGCCTCACCGCCGGTGAACATGACTCGCAGCGTCTCGGCCCGGGCCACCGCTCGGTCCGGGGTCTGCAGCATCATCCGGAACTGGGTGCTCACACAGGCCAGAATCGTGGCACGATACTCGGCCATCAGATCGATGGCGACCGCCGGGTCGAAGCGGTGCATCACCAACGCCGGGCGGCCCAGGAGAGCGGGCAGGAAATGTGAGGTCCACAGCCCGAAACCGAACGGCGCGGGTACGAACGCGGCTACGACCTCCCGGGCGTCCATCTCCGCGTTCCGGCAGGCGATCGCGGCGAACGCACTCCATCGTCGCTGGGTCTGCATGACGAGTTTCGGCCGGCCCGTGGTGCCGGACGTGCTGTTGAGCAGGCATACATCGTCCACCGAGAACTCCCGGACCGGTGCCGGGTGGCCCGCGCGCCCCACGGCGCTGTCGGTGATGACTCGCGGCCCGTCGACGATCACCAGGTGCGCCGGGGCCGCGTTGCGCGACCGCAGTTCTGCCACCAGGTCCGATACCGGGACACCCCGGTTCTCGCGGACGGTGACCAGCACGGTCGACCCCGAAGCCGACATCAGATGCGCGACTTCCGCCGGGCCGGACCGGGCGCCGACGGCGACCGCGCGAACACCCGCGCGGTAGGCGCCGACGAGCGTGCCGTGGAACTCCACGGTGTCGGGCAGATACACCGCGACCGCAGGAATCTCGCCGAGCGAGAGCAGCGCCGCGCAGACCCGATCGGCGAGGCGGTCGTAATCGGCCCAGGTGGTGGTTCCGGCAGGGCTGATGTAGGCGGGTTCATCCGCGCGGGTGCGGGCCCAATGGCGGACCAGGTCGCTCACCGAGTGGTCGGTGTATGCCTCCGGATCCGCTGTGAATCCGGGGAGATCGGCCAAGGACACGTGTTCCATCACAGAGCTTCCTCGAGCATTCCCAGGGCGGCTCGGTAGGCGGTGTCGAGTTCGTCGGTGTCGTCCTGTGGTGCGGAAAGGGAGCCCCGGATCATGACGTACCCGCGGTCGACGATCCCGGCCACCCGGTACAGCGCCGGTTCGGCCACGAGCACGGTGATTCCCGAATCCGCGAGGCCACGTACGTGTTCGAGCAGTTCTCCGGCGAGCTTGGGGGAGAGCCCGGTGGTCATCTCGTCGAGCAGCAGCGCGCGCGGCCGCACCAGCAGGGCCCGGGCGAGCAGCAGCATCTGTTGCTCCCCGCCGGAGAGGACACCGGCGAGCTGTTTCGACCGCGTCCGCAGAATCGGGAACCGTTCGAATGCCGTATCGAGTACGTCGTTGCGGGCGCCCAGCAGCCGCGCCCCGATCTCCAGGTTCTCCCGAACCGTCAGACGCGGGAACAGCTGCCGCCCCTGCGGGACGAACGCGATCCCGGCGCGCAGCCTCTTCTGAGCGGACGCGCCACTGAGGTCGTTGTCGTCGACTAGGACGGTTCCGGTCGCCGGTGTACTGCCGAACAGCGCGGACAGCAGGCTCGACTTACCGGCGCCGTTCGGCCCGACGACCGCCGTGACCTCCCCGGACCGCGCCTCGAGTGCCGTCTCCCGGACCGCGACGGCCTTTCCGTAGCGGACACCGACTCCGCGGGTGGTGATCATCGGGCCTCCTGAGTGGTACCGAAGTACACGGAACGCATCTCGGCGCTGCGCATACAGTCCTGCGGGCTGCCGGTGAACGCCACGGCACCGTCGGCCAGCAGTACCACCGAGTCGGCGAGTTCGGCGATCAGGTCGACATTGTGATCCACCAGCACCACCGAATGTCCCGAGTCACGCACCTGCCGGACAGCGCGGGAGATCGCCGCGATCCCGTCGGTATCGGATCCGGCGAATGGTTCGTCGAGCAGCAGCACCCTGGGTCGCGCGGCCATTGCGCGGGCGATTTCGACGAGCCGCTGGGAGCCCAGGCCGAGGCTGCCGGTGGGGACGCGGTCGGTGGTGACGGCGTATTCCGCGGCCACGGCGGCCGCGGTGTCGAGTACCGAGCGGGGCGTGCCCGCGAGCCCGCGCAGGAACGCCCGCACAGATGCTCCGTAGGAACCGAGGGACCGGCCGACGATACCGGGCACGATGTTCTCGATCGGGGTGAGTTCCAGGGCCAGCTGTGGATGCTGGAATGTCCGGGCGAGTCCGGCACGCGCACGTGCCGTGGGCCCGGCGGGCAGGACATAGCCATCCACGTGCACTGTTCCCGAGTCGGCGGATTGAGTGCCCACGATGCAGTCGACCAAAGTGGTCTTTCCGGCGCCGTTGGGGCCGACCAGGCCGAGTACCCGGCCGGCCGGCAGGTCGAAACCCACCTGGTCCACAGCGGTGACGCCACCGTAGTGCTTGGTCACACCTCGCACCGACAGCAGGGCCCCGGGGTCCGCGGATACCATCGCTGTCACCTCCTGTCCTGATTTCGGGGCGGTACGAGCCGTTCGAAGGCCCGCTGGATCCAGCCGATGACGCCGCCGGGTGCGAGCAGGAGGATGACCAGCACGACCACCGCCAGCAGCAGCTCACCCGACCCCTGGTAGCCGGGCATGTTCAGGCTGACACCGACGACGATCAGCGCCCCGAGCGGAGCGCCCCAGGCCGAACCGCGGCCACCGATGATCGGCATGAAGATGGCGAGGAAAACCAGGTCCAGGCCGAAGGTTTCGGGGGTCACCGCCTGCACCGACGCGGTGAACAGGGCGCCTCCGGTGGAGGCGATCGCCGCGCCGGAGGCCAGCGCCACCACGGTCAGGTGGGTGGGGGAGATCCCGGTGGACCGCACCGCGGGCGCGTTCTCGCGCGCGGCGGACAAGGCCAGACCCCAGGCCGAGCGGCGCAGGCGGTCGATGAACACCGCCACCACGCAGACGAACGCGATCGCGGCCACCACCTGGGCATAACGCGGGGGTTCCCAGCCGAACAGCGAGGGCACCGGAATACCGGAGATACCCGACGCCCCGCCGGTGATCGTGGTGGCGTCACCCAGCCAATGCTCGAATGCGATGGCGAAGAGCAAGGTCACGGCGGCGAGGTAGAACCCCGACAGCTTTCTGGTGGCGACCGCGAGTACTAGGGCGACCACGGCGGCGATCACCGTGCCCACGAGCCAGCCCCACCACGGCGACCACCCCTGTTTCACCGAGAGATAGGCCACCGCGTAGGCGCCGATGGCCGCATAGGCGCTGTATGCCATGGACAACGAGCCGGCCAGCACGAAGGGCAGATACATACCCAGCGCCACCAGCGCGTAGGTGGCGGCAAGGAAGACGAGGTCCTGCCGATACAGGCTCGGCCCCATCCACAGCAGTACCACGGCGAGGACGGCGAGACAGACGCCGAGCTCCCCGAGGACCGTCCGCGCTGCGGGTTTGGTGGTCGCGATCGCGGAAACGGCCATCACACACGCACCTTTCGTTGGAACAGGCCTTCGGGCCGGAACGCGAAGAACACGAGGGCGACGAGGAAGATGGCGATCGAACTGCCGGTGGCGCCGAAATAGAAACTGCCGAAAACTTGGATCCAGCCCAGCGCCAGCCCACCGACCAACGGTGCCCACGGTTTCCCGGTGCCGCCGACGACCAGTGCGAGGAAACCCGTGAGTGTCCAGGACAACCCACTGGTGAACTGTGCACCCGACTTCGCCGCGAAGACCACGCCCGCGATGCCGGCGATCGCGCCGGAGAGGCCGAACGCCCACAACCGGACCCGGGTGACGTTCACGCCGATCGTTCGGGCCGCTTCGTGATTGTCACCCACCGCGCGCAGCAACTGCCCGGTGGTCGTGCTGCGTAACCAGAGGACTGTGGCCGGCAGGACCATCACGGTGACCAGGATGATGGTCGCCGTCGTGCCCTGGACCGAGACCGTTCCCAGGTGGAAATCCGGCAGCGGCAACAGGTTCGGGACCGAAACCGGGGTCCGGCCGAAGAGCGTGCCCGCCAGTTGCTGAATGGCGAACAACGTCGCGGTCACCGCGACCAGAGCCGGAAGTTCGGCGCCGCCGGACCGGCGTTGCACCGGCCGGACCACTACGATCTCGGTCAGCAGCGATACCCCCACGGCCGCCACGACGCCCAGTACCGCGCCGGCGACGATCGGCACACCCCACTGGGCGGACGCGTATCCGGCCAGCAGGCCCGCGGCCATCGCGTACGGTCCCGCGGCGAAGTTGAAGAACGAGGCGCCCACCACGACCAGGTAGATCGACAACGCGACGAGCGCGAAGAAACAACCGATCTCGGCGCCGGCCAGCCACAATTGTGGATCGCTCATCGATCGGATCCCTTCGGTGTGCACTCCGGCTGGTACTCGGTCCAAGGACCGGCCGGGGTGTTGTCGGCACCGAATTCGATGAGCACCAGCCCGCAGGCCGAATCCGGAGCGATATGGTCGTCCGGCGCGAACGACAGGGTCAGCGGCGCCTGGCCGAAACTCGCCGGAACGTCACGGACCTGCTGCAGAGCCTGGTTGAGGCGCAGCCGATCGGTGTGGGTTCCGGCGAGTTCGATCGCCCGCGCGAGCAGCATCACCGAGTCGTAGGCCTGCGCGTCGTACGCGGTGAGCGAATAATTCGGCCCTTTGATCGTGCGCAGCCAGTTCTGTAGTTCGGTGGTCCGCGGATTGTCGTCGCTCAGGCTGCCCATATAGACCAGCCCGTCGAGGGAACCGGGCGCGGCGAGCTTCCACGACTGCGGCTGGTTTCCGATCGACGCCAGCGAGAACCGTTGCAGCCCGGGCGCCAGGCGGTGCACCGTGTTCTGCGCGAGTAGTTCGAAATTTCCGCCGACACTCGCGACGAGTACGACATCGGGATCGCCGTCGAGGAGCCGGCTCACCCCGGCGGTGAGATCGGCCGCGTCCACGGCCGCCTTCTGGGTGCCGACGATATCGATGCACCCGCGTAGCTTCGGGTAGAGCGTGGCGAGGATGCCCGCGATCGCCGGG
This sequence comes from Nocardia grenadensis NBRC 108939, assembly GCF_001613445.1. GTDB lineage: Bacteria > Actinomycetota > Actinomycetes > Mycobacteriales > Mycobacteriaceae > Nocardia > Nocardia grenadensis. The sequence continues at coordinate 298,025 of NZ_BDCJ01000003.1, read as the reverse complement.
CTCGAATCGGCGAGCACACCGAGCCGCTTCCTGCCCTGCGCGGCGAAGGCGCCGCAGTAGACATCGGCATACTGGGCCAGCGGATTCGGGACCATATAGGCGAAGTCATTACCGGGGGGACCGGCGACCGCGTCGGTCAGCGCGGTGGGCGCGATGGTGACGACCTCGGTGGATTGCGAGATCTGTTTGGCCTGGAGGGCCGATCCGCTCCCGGTCGCCAGGATGACGGCGGACGCGCCCTGGTCGACCAGTTTGCGAATGATGGACGGGGTATTGGTCGGACTGCTCTCGTCGTTCTCCACCACCAGCCGGACCTCTTTGCCGCCGATCCCGCCCTCGGCATTGAGCCGATCCACCGTCGCGCGGACGGTGTCACCGGCGATCGTCGAATAGGACGCGCCCGGCCCGGTCGAATCCTCGTCCATGCCGATGACGATGTAATCGTCCACCGGTTCACGGACCTGAGCACATCCCACCGGCAGCAGAGCCGCGGCCAGCACCCAGGAAAGAATCCGGGTACGTCTCATGAGACCACCACCAATCAAGCAAGCGCTTGGCCGTAGCCAAGCAATTGCTTGAGAGTGTGTCCTGCGCCACTGTTTCTGTCAACGGGGTGCCGCGAAAGAGGTCACGCGGACATGGGTTAAGACTCGTCGACCAGGTGTTTCGATAGGTTCTCCAGCCGGCGCTCGATGCGGTCGAGCCGATCGGTGATCGCCGCGGCGTCGCCTGCCGGGCCGTCGGACGCGCGAATCTCCGGGGCGGCGCCGCCGTCGACGAACGCGGCCACCACGGTATCGGTCACCTCGTCACGCCGCTGTGCCAGATGTTCCCGGTGGTAGCGGATCGACCACCACACACCCTCGCGCAGCATCCGCGCGAACTCGACCGGGTCGAGTCCGGCGCGCAGTTCCCCGCAGGTACTGGCCCGGGTCGCGGCGTCGATCCAGAACGTATGCGCCTCCCGGACCGCGTGCGCGATCTCCTCGGGCGCGCCCGGTCCGTGATACGCCTTCTCGTTCTGGTAGATCTCGGTCGCGTAGGGATGCGCCTCGGCGATCTCGATCGAGGAGTAGACCAGGGCGCGTAGCTCCTCCCGCATCCCGGTCACGTGCGGGAGTACCGATCGGTAGCGGGTGTTCAGATCGGTCAGGAAATCGTCCAGGATCGCGAACGCGATCGCATCCTTGGACGGAAAATGATGGTAGAGGCTCCCGGACAACATCCCGACACCCTCGGCGATATCCCGGACGCTGGTCCCCGCTACTCCGCGCTCGACGAAAAGCCCGGCAGCGACGCGTTTGATCTGGTCTCGGCGGCTCACCACCCGCCCATGCTTACCGTCGATCGCGACACCTGTCGAGCGGCCGTGCGTACGAGGCGATGTCGTGTCCGCGGGCACCTCGGACGACGACGCCGCCGAACCGGCGATCCCGGTACCTCCTGTGGCGGCGCATCGCGGCCGAACCGGCGGGGTCTTCCTGACCGAGCACAAACCGTACCGCCACGGTCGGGCAGATCGTGCGCGGACTCGAGGGCGGCCCGGGTGGTGGAGTGCGGTGGAGATACGCCGTGCCCCCCTGGCGTCCGCCTGCCGCCTGCGGCACATGCCGGGTACGGCGCAGGAGATGTTCTATCGCGAACTGGACAATTACACGGCGAGCGACCTGGTGGACAAGCGCACCGTGGAACTGCTGCACATCCCGGTCGTCCCGGCACGCCGGCCGCCGGCCGTGAATCCGGCCGGCGGTCGGCGGCGGGGCCGGAGCGGGTCGAAGCGGCTCGGCCCTCGGTGCCCGCGGCACCGCTCGTCCCTACTGCTCTGCACACCCAGGGGCCTGCGGGGTGCCGGCGAAGCGATCGGCGAGGAAGTTCATGCCGCCGAGTGCTTCACCCGCGGCTGCTCCGATATGCCCCGGGAACGGTGAGTGGGTCGCGGTGAGGGTGGCGCCGGCGGCGCAATAGGTATCGACGAGGGCGGTGTAGCCGGCGACGGGGATCTTCTCGTCGGAAACACTGTGGTACAGGTAGAGCGGGGCGTCGGGGACGGTGCCGCCGAGTTCGTTGGGGACGGCCGCGGCGCGGAAAGCGGGAGTAGTCAGCAGGTTCGGGACCGCAGCGAGGTCATCGATGTGGACATCCGGGTATTTCTGGGCCAGATCGGCGCCGCAGGCGGACGTGTCCGCCGTGCGCAGTGCACTGCGCCCCTGGTCGTTCAGCAGGTCGGCCAGCCGGGAGTCGGGTTCGTTCCGTGCCAGCCCGAGCAGGATCAGTATCGCCCCCGCCTCGCCGTCGGCATGCTCTGCCATGGCCGGGATATCGGTCGGCACGCCGCCGGCGCTGACGCCGACGAAGCCCACGTCGGGTGCGTATTCCTGGCGTAACTGTGCCGCCCACAGCGTGGCGAAGGCGCCACTCGAATAGCCGAAGGCTCCGATCGGGCTCGCGGTGTCGATCCCGGCCGGAGCGAAGGACCGGGCGGCCCGGATTCCGTCCAGGACGCCGCGCCCGGATGTCACCCCGTCGAAGAGCCGCGACTGCGGCCCTTCGTAATCGCTGACCACCACGGCCCATCCGCGCCGCAGGGCGTCCGCGATGAACGGCGCATCCTGTGCGACGGCCGCCATATCGGTGCCGTTGCGTCCGCCGCGCAGGGTGAACGACGGCGCGCACCGGGTATCGAGACTGTTCTCGGGTACCTGGTACGACAACACCGGCCGCGGCCCGTCCCAGGGTACCGGCGGCACCAGCACCGTCGTCACGTCCAGCTGCGGAGCAGCATCCGAATCGGTGGTCCGATAACGCAATTGGTACGCGTCCACCGGCAACGGCAGGCCGAGCAGGGGGATCGTCCGCGATCCGAGCACCGTGCCGTTCGGATGTGACGCGAGGTCGGCCGGCGCGGCATAGAAAGGATCCTCGCCGGGCGGCGGTACCGCGGCGCGCGCGGCCGGTATCGACAATGCCGCCGGCAGCGCGACCGCGGCGAGTGCGAGGAGCGCGAGCCAGAACCGTCCGATCCGCCGCGCTGGTACCGGTGGCCGGCATACACCGGGCACGCCGTGGAACGGCAGGACGAATCCGCTGGTAGCCGGACGCGCGGCCCGGCTCATGTTGTTCGGATAGGTCGACGGAGTCTGCTCGGATTTCATCATGCCTCCCGTGTCCGGGCGGCCAACCCGCAACCACTCCGGGCTCGCTGACCGGCCATGTCACATTTGGGCCAAGATCACGATAGCGTAACGACTGACTGCACGATAGCATAACGATCGCGTACTCCGGTTCGGGCGGCCGAGGAGAGGTCCTGGTCGTCAGGGCGGAGGTCGGTGACGACACGGTCACCGAACGCAATGGCGGCATCCCGACCGAACCCCATCGGCCGGCTCGACCGGAGGGTTGCCGGCAACCGGTACGGCCACCCGCGTGGAGGCGAGGCCCGGCCGAGCAGACCCGGTACCGGCGCGCAGACGTACCTCGACACGCCAGGTCATCGTCCGGCGAGGTCCGCTACCGCACGAGACTGCGATCCCGGCACCACGCCGGCGTCGCAAAAACAGATTTCAGGGCCCTGACCGCGGTGAGCGTGGTGCGTCATGGATGACGACCCCGAAAGCCCCGGCGTCGCCGGGGCCGGCTTCAGCAAGACGACACCGACGCCTGCGCCAGACCCGAAACTGTCCGAGCGTCGGAAACAGGATGCGGACACAGATATCGTGGACAGGAGATCCGATGCCGATTCGATGGATTCGATGGCTGGTGCTGGGGGTCATCACGGCGGCCACATTCGCCACAGTGCCCATGGGGTCGGCGCGCGCCGACTCGGCCGATGACATCCCGGCCGGGCTGGGGTCGTTCTATCGCCAGCAGTTGGCCTGGGGGTCGTGTGACGACGCGGCCCTCGACGGTGCGGGCGCGCAGTGCGCGGGCGTCGCCGTGCCCCTCGACTACAGCCGGCCGGACTCCCGCACGCTGACCGTGGCGATCTCGCGTATCCCGGCCACCGACCCGGACCGCCGGCGCGGGATCATGCTGTCCAACCCGGGCGGTCCCGGCGGTCCGGGCCTGAGCATGATGGCCGGCCTACAGGAACGGCTCACGCCGGACGTGCGTGCCCAGTACGACCTGATCGGCATGGACCCCCGCGGTATCGGCCGATCGGATCCGGTGAACTGTGCGCTGCCGCTGCCCACCATGTTGTTCTCCGCCGGTTTCGACGCCTTCGGCTTCGCACGTGATACCGCTCTGGCCGCCGCGCTCGCGGCCTCCTGTGTGGCACCCGATCCGGAGAAAGCCCGCCAGATCACCACCCGCAATACCGCCCGGGACATGGACATCATCCGCAGCGCATTCGGTGAAGGCAGGCTCAACTATTACGGCGGCTCCTACGGCACCTATCTCGGCGCGGTGTACGCGCAGATGTTCCCCCGGCGCACCGATCGGATGGTGCTCGACAGCGCCATGGACCCGGACCGCTACTGGATCGGCACGTACCAGGACATGGGTGCCGTCAACGAGGCCGGGCTCGACGACTGGGCGATCTGGGCGGCCGGCCGCGACGCCGACTACCACTTCGGCAGCAGCGGACCGCAGGTCCGCGCCTTCGTCGAGGATATGATCCGCGGCGCCGCCGCGCATCCGGTCATCGGCAACGGCTATCTCATCGATGAGCACACCGTGCCGATGATGCTGTTGGCGCTGTTGTCGAATCCGCACAAGAACGCCGACCTCGCCGCGGTCGTGCGGTTCGTGGCCGACGCGGTGTCCGGGCTCCCCGTCGACATGGAGCAGCTGAAAACGAAGATCAGCGGCGGCGTCCCGATGGACGCGTCGGGTATGGCCGCGGTCCTGTGCGGCGACCGGGCCGCACCCCGCGACCCGGCCTGGTATCAGCGCAATATCGAAAACGCCCGGGCGACCCAGCCGGTGTTCGGCGCATTCGCCAACAACATCACCGCGTGCGCGTTCTGGCCGGACCCGATCGAGGAACCCACCGCTGTGCACAATGCGGCGCCGGCCCTGATCGTGCAGGCGACCCGTGACACTCGCACTCCCTACCGGCAAGGCCTCGCTCTACACGAGGACCTGACCGCGTCGCGAATGGTCACGCTGGCGGATACCCGCGTGCACGGCGTCCTCCGCGCCGACCTGAGTCGCTGCGTGCACGACGTCGTCAACACCTACTTCGGTGACGGAACCCTTCCCGACGCCGACATCACCTGCCAGCCCGACCCCGGCTCTCTCCCTGATCACTAGGTATCACCACTTCTCGGTCCGGACCGGGTCACCGTCTTCCTCCCGCGGGGCCGCGGAACTGTCGTTATCGGAACGGATCGCGGCCGTCATCGGAATCGATATGGTGCCGCCGCGGTCCGCTGGACGGCGACCTGGTCATAGTCCACGCCTCGGATATCGCATCACGCCGACGATCGGTGCTGCCACGGCCTTCCGGCGTCGACTCCGCAACTGTCCGTCGATGGCGAAAATGCCCATCATCTGCGACCACCGAACCATGGACGTGGCGGCCACGAAAAGAAGGTGGTCACAGGCGAATCGGCGCCGTATCTGTCGGGTGGGGCTAGTGGGTGGCCAGCGCGGCGGATTGCCCGGAGCGTAGATCCGGACCCAGGACGAAATCGGGGTCGATCTGCGTGATCACATCCCGGCCCGCCCAGGCTTCGGCATTGCGGATATGGAATTGCACCGTGTGGTGGTGGTATGTCTTCCAGTCCCGGTCGACGGTGTCGAGCGCGGCCCGGATCTCGCCGAGAGCATTGCGGTTATCCGGTTCGAGGTCGGTGATCGGCCGAATATCGCCGCGTTCGGCGGCCCGGACGTGGGCGGAACGTCCTATCCAGCACAGCAGGTCGTTTCCGACCTGTTCGCGCAGGAACTCGAGGTCCTGCTCGTCGGAGATCTTGTTACCGATCACCGCGATGCGGATGCCGAAATCCTTGGCGTATTCCAGGTACTGGCGGTAGACGCCGACACTGCGCAGTGTCGGTTCGCACACCAGCGCGGTCAGGTCGAAACGCGTGAACAGACCCGATGCGAACGAGTCGGCGCCGGCGGTCATATCGACCACCACGTACTCGCCCGGAAGATCGACCATATGGTTGAGCAGCATCTCGGCGGCGCCGACCTTGGAGTGGTAGCAGGCCACTCCCAGCTCCTCTTCGGAGAAGCGGCCGGTCACCATCAGCCGCGCGCCCTGGATTTCCCGTACACAGGCGGAGTAGATCGGGTTGTCCTCCACCACGCCGAGCAGCCGTGACCCGTTTCCCGGCGGAGTGGTTTTGAGCATCGCCTCGCCGGAGGGGATTCGCGGGTTGTCGCCGCGCAGATGGTCTTTGATCAAGGGCAGATGGTCGGCGAGGGTCGGCAGCGCCGCCGATTCCTCCTCGGTGGCGCCCAGCGCGGTCGCCAGGTGCTGGTTGATGTCGGCGTCGATTGCCAGTACCGGCACGGCCTGCGCGGCCAGCTGGCGAATGAACAGTGAGGACAGGGTCGTCTTGCCGCTGCCGCCCTTCCCGACGAAGGCGATTTTCACCGCCACACTTCCTTCCCGTAGGTAACGAAATTCATGTTCGATAATGACGCCGGTAATGTATCGGACGCGTCGCGGGGTGCACACGGCGGCCGGTGCCCACTACGTTCGGAAGTGTGTTCGCAGTGTGGATTTCGCCGGCGACGTCGGTGGCCGGCCGAACACGGGGGAGCGCCGTCGAACGCACCCGTTGCCCAGATGAGCGTCGTCGTGAGTGTGCAGGCGTGCGGCATCCGGATTCCTTCGAGCGCAGCCGGAAACTCTGTGGCCCCGGCCGGGCGTTCGGAGCGGGACCGGCGATCTGCGCGTCGGCTCGACCGGGGCGTGGACCGCGACAGAGTGCCGGTCCGCCGCGGCGACCGAGCGCGCCCCTGGTGAACCTCTGTCGGCACAACGCACCGGCGCCCGGTCGCTTTGCCCGGTTGTAAAGAAGGCCGCCGGCCCGGAATTCTCCTAAGCCGCGTATTTTGGCGGAAATGTGACATTTAAAAGCTGCTAAACGGGTTTCGGCTTCGCGGAGCGAGGAGTAACTGCTCGAGGGGGTGGCCGGAAGGTATGGGATCGCCGGGATCGCGGGCGCGGATCACGGAACTGATTGCTGTCGAGCGAGATTGGGTCAACGACGCGGCGCATGGGCGCTGCCTGCGCCTTCGGGAGGCGCGGCGGTGCCGCCCGGCCTCTCCGGCCGGATGTCGGTGCGGCGGGGAGTGGCCGATCGCACCGGGCTCTCGCTTGCGGTGAATCTGTCGCACCAATACTGTTCCGACACAAGAGATGGCCTATAAGGGACAATCTCTTGGATCTGTCGCTGTTTATCTCAATTGGAGTTCCCGGCATTGACCAAATCTCTACCGTCGTCCGAAATCGTTACCGCCCAATGCCCTTACTCCGTTCCGGACCCGGCCGGTGCGCCGCCACGCGTTGCTCTGTACACCGAGGAGTACGCTGCCGATCCGCATCGTGTATTCGCCGAGATGCGCGATCGCTACGGCACTCTCGCGCCGGTGGAGCTGGCCCCCGGCATCCCGGCCACCTTGGTACTCGGCTACCACACCGCAATCGACATCTTCAACGACCCCGATCATTTTCCGGCCGACGCGCGGTCGTGGGAGAAGACGGTTCCTGCCGACCACCCGCTCATGCCGATGATGGCATGGCGTCCCAATGTGATGCGTAGCACCGGACGGGAACATGCCCGGTACCGGCAGGCGATCACCGCCGCTCTCGACGGGGTCGACCTGTTCTCCATGCATCAGAATGTCGAAGAGGTTGCCGCGCCACTGATCGACGGCTTCTGTATGGACGGTCGTGCCGAAGTGATCGGTCAGTACGCCTTCCCGCTGACCTTCCAGGTGCTCAATGCCATGCTCGGGTGCCCGGCGGATCTCGGGCAGCACATCGCCGCCGGGATGGCCGACATGTTCGAAGGCGGCGCCGCCGCCACCGACGCGGACGCCAGGATCAACGAAGCGCTTCTGGAGCTGGTCGCGCTCAAACGTGCCGAACCCGCCCGTGACATCACCTCTCGCCTGGTGGGTCATTCGGCCGGGCTCGGTGATGCGGAGATGGTGCACCAACTGGCCGTACTCTATGGGGCGGGGATAGAGCCGCTGACCAATCTGACGGTCAACACCCTGCTTCTCATGATCACCGACCCGCGGTTCACCGGCATATCGTCACCGGGCACGGCCCCGACGACCCGGGACGCGCTGAACGAGCTGCTGTACACCGATCCGCCGATGGCGAACTACTGCCCCAGCTACCCGAGGCAGCCGATGATGCGGGACGGAGTCTGGTTGCCCGCCGATCAGCCGGTCGTCATCAGCATGTCGGCGTGCAACAACGATCCGATGATCCACTCGGGCCAGTACACCGACAACAATGCGCATCTCGCATGGGGTGCCGGCCCGCATGCCTGCCCCGCCAAGTCGATCGCCTATATGGTGGCCCAGAACGCGATCGATCAGTTGCTCGATGCGCTTCCCGAAATGCGGCTCGCCTGCCCGATCGACGAACTGCGCTGGCGGCCGGGACCTTTCCATCGCGCACTCGCCGCCATGCCCGTGGAGTTTCCCCCCTCGCCCCCGCTCGGTCTGTGACATCACCGCGGTGCGGCCGGTCCCGGCTGCACCGCGGTGATCCACGGTGTGGTATTTCGCTGCCGATGCATTGAGAATCTCAACATCGAATACCGCTGCCGCCGTAATATATCCGGTCAGACCATAACGAATTACCAAGAGTGCCAGTGATAGCGTGGAACGATCACGCTGTATCAGGGTTTGTCCTAGAATCATTCGTAGCGCTAACGAGCCCAGAACCGTACGACCGCTCCGTATCCGCATTCTCGCCAACCATCTGCCGATCCACTGGACCATCAAGCGCACCGGGGGCGCATGTCGATTCTCGACATGCGTGGCTCGCCGGTGACATCCAGCAGCGTGCAAACCCATGCCGCATCGCCCCGAGGAGGATGTCGTGTCTCAGCCCGTTTTCCTGGACGTCAGGCCAAGCAAGGAACGCATTTTAACCAGAGCATTCGAGATCGCGCAAGAGGATCCGGCACTGGCGGAGCGCTTGCTGCGCGTGAACGAAGTAGCCCGAGGTATTCGAACGGTGGAGGTCTGGGTTACCGACGCCTGTAATCTGCGGTGCAAGGGCTGCTGGTTCTTCGAACACGATATGGACAAGCAGAGCGTCGAGATCCGCGATCTGGACACTATTCGCGCCTTCGCCGAAGACCTGCGCGATGCCAAGAAGATCACCAGTACGCTGCTGATCGGCGGTGAGCCGGCGTTGGTCCTGGATCGGGTCCGCGTGTTCGCGGAGACGATCCGCAATGTCACCGTGGTGACGAACGGGACGCGGCCGATACCCTATGACGGGCTGGAGGATCTCGCGATCGCGGTATCCCTCTGGGGCGGTGGACCGGTGGACGATGAGTTGCGTGGTCACGGGCCCAACGGCCGGCGGATGAGCGGGTTGTTCGGCAAGGCACTGCGCACCTATGCCGGCGACCCACGGGCCACCTGGGTCTACACGCTCAGCGAGGCCGGGATGCCGTACCTCGAACGAACCGTCGAGGCCATCGCCGCCAACGGCAATCAGATCAACTTCGGCTACTACAGCGACAACGGCACCGATCCCACTGCGCGACTACGCAATGAAGAACGGGCGATCGAGGAAATGACCCGTATGCGCGAGACCTATCCCGATACCGTCATCGGGGATCCTTACTACTTCCGCACCTTGGTCACCGGCCGCACGCACTGGGGTACTTTCGGCGCGGAGACCTGCCCCAGTATCAGCAACGATCACCCGGCGCATGCCCGGCGCCTGACCGAGGGGCACCCGATCGTGGGCCGTTTCAACGCCTACCGGACCGATCACAGTGTGCAGTACTGCGCCACCACGGGAGACTGCGACAACTGCCGGGACAGTCAGGCCGTGTGGAGCTGGCTGCTGGTCAATATGCATCGTTTCCTGGGTGATCGCGATCAGCTGAACACCTGGGTGACATTGGCCGAGAACTTCTACCGCCAGTACTACTGGTCTGATTACCATCCCGCCCGGCAGGCGCCGGCCGAATCGGCGGTCGGTGCCTAGGGAAGGTGAGATCCGACCATGGCGACAATGTCATTGGAGAAGGCGCGGCTCTTCTCGGATGTTCTTCGTGGTGACCCCGGCGCCCGAATCCTCTGGGCTCGGCCGGGCGTCGACCGGCATCGGCAATACGAGAAGATCCGGGCCCGAGGTGCGTTGGCCACCAGCCGGCGCGGCCTGCTGTTCACCGCCTCCCACGGCTCGAGCCAGCAGGTGCTCACCGGCGGCGACTTCGGCCCGGCGCCTATCGGGGCGTCGGCCCGCCGCCGCAACGCGGCGGGCGATGTCACACTGGTACATCCGGTCGACGACTCCTTCCTGAAGCTGGAACCGCCGCGGCACACGGAGCTGCGCTCCCTGGTCGCTCCCACGTTCCACCGGCGCGAACTGGCCGACCTCGGGCCCCGGATCGAAAAGATCGTCGGGCGTTGCCTGGACGAGCTGCCGCACGGCCGGGCCGCCGATCTGATCAGCAACTATGCCGAAGCCGTTCCCATGGCGATGATCTCGCATCTCCTCGGGCTGCCGGATACCGAGGCCCCGCGCTTCGCCGCCTGGGGGAACGTGCTCGCCTCATTGCTGGACGGCGCCAGAACAGCGGAGGAACGGCAGCGCTCCCGTGCCCTCGTCGGTGAGATGACAGCGTACTTCCGGGAGAGCCTGAGCCACGCCGACCCGGAGGGGCCGGGGCTCCTCGCCGGTTTGGCGCAGCACTGCCCGGCCCGGCTGAGCCTGCGTGAGGCCATCGCGACGTGCAGCATGCTGCTGGTCGGCGGCTTCGGCACCACCACGCATCTGCTCGGAAACACCCTGTACACGCTGCTGCGGCAGCCGCACCTGCGCCCGACCGACGGCGATTACGGGCCGGTGATCGAAGAGTCCCTCCGCTACGACACCCCCGTCCAGTACGTCGTCCGCGTCGCCAAGACCGATACCCGGCTCGCCGGTCGGTCCATCACCGCGGGAACGCCGATCGTGGTGCTGTTGGCCGCGGCGAATCGTGATCCGGAAATCTTCAGCGATCCACACGTATTCGATCCCCTACGCCGGGAACCCCATCGTCACCTCACCTTCGGTGCGGGAATCCACTTCTGTCTCGGCGCCGCGCTGGCCCGTGCGGAAGCGGCTGTCGCTGTCCAACGCTTCTTCGAACGGTATCCGAACGCGCACGTCGCAGGGAAGGTGGCGCCGCTGCGTTCCCGCGCGCTCCACGGGTTGCACCGGCTGCCGGTCACGCTCGAGGCGTGAGGCGCGGAGTCCTCTGCGCCGTGTCGGGCCGCCGGAGCGGGCGCCGTCGCGGCGTTCGCGGCCCCGCCTCGGCCGCTGGACTTCCGGCGCGACACCGGTATGAACAGCGAACGTGGCCGCGGCCGTCCGGTCGGTGGTACCGAGGGCACCGGCTGCCGCGCGGTGGTCCGGGGCCATATCGGTGACGGCCGGGGCGGTCCGACCGTCGGTCCCGTCCTGCCGTCACGGGGTTGTGCCCAGCGGCCTGATCGCCGGGAAGGCTCAATTGCCGGCCGGAATCGCCGCCGAGGCGAGTACGTGCTCGGCCGTGATCTCGGCGGCCGCGTAGCCGATCGGCCGCTGTGCAGGCGCGACAGCAGCACCGACAGCACGCCGGCCTCGTAGCCACCACGGCGCCAGCGCCCGCCACGACGACGCTAACCCACTGAGGCGGGGTACCGGACCAGCCGATCAGCACTGACCCCCCCTCGTCCAATGCAGTTCCTGATCAGCAGAGGGTCGGGAGATACCTGCCGCATCCTCGCGACGAATCCGGGCCCGGTGCGTGGCCGGCGCCGGAAGCTGGTGCGGGTCACCTGCCAGGATATGGGCAATCCACCTGGTGGGACGTCAGCGAAACGGGTTCGAGTGTACGGGCCGCACTCCCCGCGGACACGCCATTGCCGTGCCGGACGCCAAGTGCCGGCGACCGTGCTACACCAGGGAAAACACACACAAGGAGCGCGCAAATCATGATCCTGAGCGAGACGTACACACTGTCGAACGGAGTGCGCATCCCGAAGCTGGGCTTGGGCACCTGGTTCATCGATGACGACAAGGCCGCCGACGCGGTGACCGAGGCCGTCGCGATCGGCTATCGCTATATCGACACCGCGCAGGCCTACGGGAACGAGCGCGGGGTAGGTGAAGGAATCCGGGCGAGTGGGGTCCCGCGTGCTGAATTGTTCGTGTCCACCAAAGTGGCGGCCGAGATCAAGAACCACGGTGACGCGGCCACCGCGATCGACGGCTCGCTGGCCGCGCTGGGGCTGGACCACATCGATCTGATGCTGATCCACAGCCCGCAACCCTGGGCCGACTTCCGGGGCGGGGACTACGCCGAAGGCAACCGCGAGACCTGGCGTGCGCTGGAGCAGGCCTACGCGGCGGGCAAGCTCCGCTCGATCGGCGTCTCCAACTTCGAGCAGCGCGACCTCGACAACATCCTGTCGGCGTGTACTGTCGCACCGCAAGTGAACCAGCTGCTCGTCCATGCGGGCAACACCCCGGCCGAGCTCATTGCGTACTGCGAAAGCAAGGATGTTCTCGTGCAGGCGTATTCGCCCATCGCGCACGGCGCGATCCTGAAGAACCCGGAGGTCCGGGCGATGGCCGACCGGTACGGGGTCAGTGTTCCGCAGCTCTGTATCCGCTACACGCTGCAACTGGGGACGGTGTCGCTGCCGAAGACCGGCAACCCCGACCATATGCGCAGCAACGCCCAGGTCGATTTCGTGATCACCGACGACGATATGGACGTGCTGCGAAATATGCGAGCCCAGGACTACGGCGAGCACAGCGTATTCCCGGTGTACAGCGGCAGGTGATGCCGCCGTTCCCGAGGAACTCGTCGGGTCGGCCGGAGTCATTCCAGGGCTACGCGCAAGCGGTCCGAGCACTTATCGGGTGCGCGGTCGATGCCGAGTTCGGGCAGGCACCTGGTCACGACCGGCACGCCGGACGGGCGGACCCATTATGCGGAGACACGGCAAAGCTGGAGCGAAGAGCAGACCCGTATCCCACCGGAAGTTGCGCCTGCGGAGGCCGAATGGGTTCTGCCCGCGGAGCGGTTGCACACCGCCGGCATCACCACAGTTGTCCTGGCCGGGCTGGCGACAACCTCCGGGGTCGAGTCACCGCACGCAGCGCATACGACCTGGGCTTCGACGTAATAGTGGTTGCCGATGCGGTCGGACCCCGACCCCGCCGGACACGAAAGGTCGCTGACCCGGGTTTTCCCCGTACTCGGCAGAACCGCCACCATCGGGGAAGCTCTCGCCCTGATCACCTGACCGATCTCGCGGTTCGGCACCGCTCCGCCCGCGTATCCGGAGTCGTGGCGGCCGGTGCGGACCTCCTCGGCACCCGGGTGTCCTGGTCGGAGGTCGGCGGCCGATACGAGTCCAGCAGAATGCCCGGCGTATCTCCCTCATCGAGTTACGCCGGGCGTCCCGGTGGTTCGTCGTGGGCTCGGGTCGAGTCGGCGGCTCTCGTGCGGCGAGGCAGGCCATTGTGGACCGATAGTAGGCCGGGCCGCCGCTACCACCGATGTGCGAATCCGAGGGTCACGTGGTTTCGAGTATGTCGGTGCTGTCGCTGGTTCCCGCTTGTTTCGTCGGGGTGCGGGCGGCCACGACCCGGGCGAGTTGCATGATCGCCACGGCGGCGATCAGCGTGGGGATGATGGTGAGGACGAAGATGGTGACCGGCGCGAGTCCGGTTCCGATGAAGAGCCCGCCCAGGGTGGGTAAGGCCGTGCCAGAAAACCGATCCAGAAGGTGGCGAAGGACAGCAGTACGCCTAAAGAAGGCCGGTACTAGCCTCGAAAGGCTGACAGCGGACTCATGGTTCTGCGCGTCGTTTCGGATCATGAGTTTCAAGAGGACGGATGAGTGGCCTGGATCTGCCGGGTGCGAACAGCCCGGCGGGGATTGCTCTGGACGCTGCCGGTCGGGTTGCACGCGCGTTGACCACCGGTATCTCGGACGCGGTCGGCAAACAGCGAGGACTGATCAGCGAGACCCGGGCCTCGGCCGGCATGTTCCTTCGTGCGGAACGTGATGCTGCGATACCGATCGATACGTCCGCCCGAGCGTTGATCAGGAACGATCAGGTCTACGGCGGGCGCCGGGAAGACGCCTACACCGCATGGTTCGAGGAGCTCCGCGAGCGCGGTGTGGACACAGACCGGGCGATGTCGGACCTGGGAAAACTGTGGGATTATCTGCGCTACGACCCGAAATGGGGGATCGATCCAGCACGGAACTACGGCGGAATCATCTTCTTCGGCAGCAAAGACATCGGCGGCGCCTCGGTGATCGCGAACCTGGTCCGCGACCGCGGGTTCGGCGATGTCCCTGTCGTGTTCTCCGGAAGCAACGGCGAAGCAGCCAAATTCCGGCTGGCCGCAGAGAAGATGAAACTCGACCCCCGGCAGATCATCGAGGAACCCAAAGCCGCCAACACGGGTCAGAACGCTGCCTTCTCGGTCCAGATGCTCGCCGACCACGGCCGCGATATCTCCTCGCTCATCGGCGTGTGTACCCCGTTCCACGCACGCCGGGTATGGGCCACGATCATGCAACAGGGCATTGCCGACGTGAACGGCAAGCGTGTTTCGGTCGATCATGTCGCCATGTCCACCCCGGACGTCTCCCTGGAGAACTACATGAAGTACGGCAACCGGCCCGATGCCGATACAGCACCGCATCCGAAATCGATCGTCGCGGTCACCATGGGAGAGATCAAACGCCTCGACGAGTACCCCGCCGAAGGCCACATCGTCGGGCAAGACATCCCCGGCGAGGTCCGCGACGCCTACAACCGACTCAGTGAGACCTTCCGGCCCGCCGAACGCCGATACTGACCACCGCCTTGCGGCCAAGCGAACTGCTCCCTCCCTTGCCGCTTCCGGCTTGTGTTCATAAAAAGGCTATTCATACGGTTGAAGGACAGAAAGCATCGATGAACAGCGATGATTGCCCGTCCTAGTGTTTATGAATGCATCAATTTTTGAACAGCGAGGAAGTGTCCGCCGGCGGATGCCAACGCTTACCTCACCCCGCCCCGCCGGCGCCGGGTCTCTCGGCGCGGATCTCGACTGCCACACCGGCCGCGCGGAGCCGCCGGGCGAAGACTTCCATTTCGACCCTCGTCCCCCGGAGTCCGAACCGACCGAGTTCCCGCGCCTCCGACAGAGACAGCGGCCGTGTCGCGCGTAGGGCCTTCATCGTCACCGACGCCGGTGGGTTTTGACCTTCCCTGAGACCGAGCGCGGTCCAGCCGTTGCTGTCGAGCAGGGCCCGGCGCATCTCCACCGCCACCGGTGCAGCGCCACCCTCATGCCACATGCAGCCGCATACCCGGCAGCCGGCTTCGATGTCCCACCGGCGATCCGCGCCGACGAGCGCCTCGGTCACTGTCGCCGCGACCGGGGACCGGCAATCCAAGCAGGAGACAGGGCAGGGCGCTGATTCGGAAACGATGTCGGTCACTGCGGATACTCACATCGCGGCATCGAGAAAGGCACGGACATCTGCGGCCAAGGTGCGCATCGACTCCCCCGCGGCGTGGACGGTCGTGGTCTCGAACAGCCACATCCGGGCTGGTTCGAGACCGGGCAGACCGTGGCGGACCAGCCCCCACCGTAAGTGGACGTGGCCGCGATGCTCGGCCGACAGGGTGAGTCCGCGGTCGATGGCGCGCCAAGTGCGCGTACCGTCCCAGCCCGAGAACCCCTCGGCGAGATCGTCGAGGAACTCCACAAGGCCATCACCATCCAGGATGCGCACCGCAGCTTCGATGGGTACCGAATCACCGCAGGCCCTCACCAAGAATTCGGTTACATACTCGTCGCCGTAAGGCTCCCGGGGGCAACGAAGTTCGAGCCGGACCTCGTCAGCCTGCCGAAAATCCGTATCCGAGCGGACCATCAGTACGCACTCGCCGGACTCATCGAGGTCGATCACCCCGCGACCTTACCCATGACGGCCGCGATCCACCGACCGCCGATCCGGACACACAGCGCAGGCCAAGCCGGTGAGCACAGTCTGGTCCATCCCTATTCAGCTATGTCCATAGAAGGGTCAAACCTGAACAGTTCCGCACCGTAATCATCGCTGACCAGCGATGATTACTGGTCTCCGTGTCCAGGAATGCATCGATTTGTGGACACGGAGACGCGAAGGTGAAGTCGAGTCGCAGTTCGGTCGGATGTACAGGTGCTCGGTTATTCGATCCATCCGCGGAGCACGGTGCGCAGTTCGTCTTTCGCTGCGACACAGGACCTGCCGGGCGCGAGTTACGTCGGGCCGGACGGTCGCGGGGAGCTGCACGGGTACCCGACACTCGTGGGCCGCTCCGCGCAGGCCAGCGATGTGCACGCGGCGCAGCACCTCTCGGAGGTCCCCGAGAAACTCTCCGGCGTCCGGTTCGGTCCGGCCTGATCCACCCGGAATTCTCCCCGGCGCCCGGTGCGTTGCGGCCGGGCGGTGGCGCTCACCCGCGAAGTAATCGTGGCCTCGACGATCGCCGTGCCGATACCGGTATCGATCTCGAAACTGGTGAATTCGCCCGCACAGCGCTTCAGCTCTGCAATCGACTTCGACTCCGACCGGCGTCGGCCGGGCGCAGATCGGCGCTGGAAACGAGCAGTTCGAAAAGAACTTTCGTGGCGGGTGCTGCCCGGTCCGGTGCCAGCACTACTCCGGTGAATGCCTCGGACAGCGCCGCAGCCGGGTCCAGTTGCGATCCTCGAAAACTCCGGCCGGGGAGTTGATCGCGCCAGCGCCGGTAGCCGGTGACCGTTCGACGCAACGAATACCGCTCGTATGGGTCCACCCCGGAGAGGTACGCGGCGATCAGGGCACGCTGCGCATTCCTGCGCGCACGCAAGTCACCGGTTGAGTCCAGCAGTGCACCCAGTTCTCGCGCGATCAGCGAATACAACGGCCGCTCGGCGCATCCGGCAGCGAGTAGCCCGGCATGCTCCGCGGCGGTGATCGTCTGTCGAAGAGTCGCCGGCTCGGTCGCCGCTTGCAGGGACAGGGTGATTCGCGGGCAATCCGGATACCCGTCGAATTCGACCGGACCGGTGCCGGCCAGTTCGCCGAAACCTATGGCGGACAGTCTGATCACGGGGTACCGGGTCATCAATTCGTCGACCGCGGAAGCTACTTCGATCAGCACTTCGCCGGAAATACCCGGTGCGGCGAACCCGAACGCTCGCACGCCGTGGCGTTCAGCGAGTTCCATGGTCAAGCGGTCGGCCAGTGATTCGGCCGGTTCCTGGACGTCCGCTCGCGCAGGCCGGGCGGTTCGGCCCGGCCGCGGTGGCGTCGGTGGGGTGGGTAGCCGGGGTGGGGGCTCCGAGACGGCCGGGGCGCTGACCGGCATTCGCGTGCCGGTCGTAGTCGACCACGGCGACGATTTTCCCCGGCCGGCGGAAGCAGTTGTGGAGGTGCTGGAATCGGCAGGCACGATGGCGGTCCGGTGGCCACCTCTGGCGCCCGAGTCACCACGGCCGACGCCTGTGGCCTCCAGTTTCGGCCGAGTTGTTCGCCCGGTCCGCTGCGTCCGGTCCAGCGGCGCGGGCTGGGCCGGGGCACCGTGCGAATGATTCTCCGGATACCGGGCGCCGGCCGAAGCGGCGTCAACCGAACCGCCGGATGCACGACCCGCAGCCGAGCCGTCGAGCGCCGCACCGGCATCCGCGTGTCCGTGCAGCCGATCGGCCGACGATCCGGTGGGGGTGTGTTCCCCGACCCGATGCGCCGGTTGGGGAAGCGGATCGACCCCCGCCGGATATTCGGCCGGGTGTTGAGATCCGGTCACGGTCGACGGGCCGGTGACCAGTGCGGTCGGGTCCGACTTGCGGACGATGGCCGGTTGCCCGGTCTCGCGAATGTCCGGCACCGCACCGGTCCGCGCGATATCGCGTGCCGAGGCCAGGTCACCCCCTTCGAAAACAGCGGTCACCGCGCGCAGCTCGTCTCCGCGCCGATTCAGAGCGCGGACCAGGTCGTCCAGGTCCCTCAGTGCTTGCTGTTCGTCCGGACAGTATGTCTCGGCAAAAGCTCGACCTGTATCGTCGGTGCCCCACGGAACGCCTGTGAGGTGCACGGCTTCGCGGAGGCGTTGCATGATCTCCGAGGCCGCGGCACCGATCCGATCGTATTCCGGTGCGACGGCATGCAGCTTGTCCGGCTCGGCCCAGAATTGGTCGGCCATAGCGTCAATCCAGCAACTTCAGCAGCGAATCATTCATTGCTCCAAGGTATTTCGTCTCTGCACTGTTCCCATCGCTGAGGACCAGCAGTGCCGGTCCGACGGTTAACTGATACGCCAGCACATCGCAGGGCGACACGAACAGGAACCACGGTGGTTTACACAGCCGAGCTGTTGTCGGAAGTACCTGGCACGTTGATGGATCTGGTGATCGGGGAACTGCCGGAACTCAACGACGAGATGACACGTACTCGCGGCGACGCGGCGATCCGGGCGGGTGAGGAACTAGAGGTAATCGCCGCACAGTGCGATTCCTGCGCACAGCGCACGGCCGGCGCCATCACCGGCGAAACCGGCAAGGTCTTCGACGAGAGCGACCGCGGCATGGTCGAATGCGTGCGTGCGCAGGCCGCTGTCCTGAAAGACCTCGGCTACCAGTGCCACGCCGCCGCCGATGCCGCGGCGCAGACCCGCCACCTGATCATTGTCACGGCTATAGCCCTGGGCGCGCAGCTGGCGTGGGACGCCCTGCTCTTCTTCCAGGGGGGCGGATACAAGGCTCTGGCCGACCGGGCTGCCGCCGAGCAGACCATGCGCGCGGCGGTGGCGCAGCTGGTGCGGACGACGGCCGAGCAGGGCGCTGCGGCGGCGGCTCGGCGGGCGGCCTTCCGGGAAGCCGCGCAACAGGCCGGCAAAGCCGCTGGAATCGGCGGGCTCTTCGGCGGCGCCACCGGCGTGGCCGCGCAGATATGGGATATCGCGAGCGGGGTCCGGGAACAATTCGATACGCGAGCACTGGTGGAACTGACCGCCGCTAGTGCTCTCGGTGGGGTGGCCGGCGCCGCAGTGGGGCGCCGGTTGGCACCGGGGCTGTTGAAGCGGCTGAGTCGCGCTGCCGATGCCGGAGTCTTCTCCCGCCTCGCCGCTCATCTGGGCGGCACGTTGCTGCTCGGCAGCGCAGGAGGGCTGGCCGGCGGTGCGGCGAGCACGATTCCGTCACTGATCATTCATCGTGACGAATACAGCTCTTTGGGGGAGATGTTCGCTGTGGTGCGCGACAATGCCATCGGTGGCTTCGCCGGCGGATTCGTGGAGGCCGCCGGCGCCGCCGTCCGGGTACACAAGACCGGTCGCGACGCACTGCGCGGATTCGATACCGGGTCAGGTCCCGATAGCCCGATCCGCGTTCCCGATCTTTCGGAACGGCCGCCGATCCTCGGGCCCGAGCCGACTCCTCGGTTGCCGGAGAGCGCGCCCCGGTCTCGGACGGAACTGGAGGGTCCGGCCATCTCGGCCGACGCCGAGGCCCGGAGCAGGCCGCCGGTCCAGGAGGCGGACAGCACACACGACGATTCCGATACCACGACCCGACGCCCCTCTGATTCCGGCTTGCCGAGGGCCACCGGCGAATCCGGATCGATCCGAACCGCCGACGATTTCCAGACCCCGCAGAGTCGTTCCGATACTACCGTTCCCGGCGATGCTCCAGCGCGATCCGCCCCCGACACGGATTCGACCGATGCTCCGGTGATCAGCCATGATTCGGCGGAACCAACTACTCCGGATACTTCCGCACCCCGTCCCCCGGGGGGCCGCCCCGACACCGTATTCCGGCCTCCAAGTGCCGAGACGCCTACCCGGACGCCGTGGACCGGCGACCGTTATGTGTCCGCCGGGCCACGACCGGCCGATATCACCCCATCGCCGTGGAGCCGGCACGGCGACCCCGCTTCCACGAACCCGAATCCACCGAAGCAGCCCCCGGAAGGCGCCTCGGCCGTCTCGGCGACACCGGACACCGCTCCGCCGGCGCCCCGGGATGCCGGACTCCATCGGCCCGAGGCCGAGATCGGTCGCGCCGGTCATCGGATCGATACGTCCGGCGCACCGGAATCGGCCCGGTACGACGACCCCGGCCTCGATACCTCCGACAGACGAGCCGATCCTACCGACGAAGAACACGTCGATAAGCGCACCGGCAAGGAGCGCAGCGACGACGACCCTGCCGAGGATCCCGACATCGCAGTAGACGGCCTCGAGGACAGCGGACCGCAGGAGTGGCGCCCCTCGGCGGAGATCCGGCGAGAGATCGTCTCCCGTGTCCGCGCGCTCCAGAAAGAGGGAATGGAGGAGGTACTCGCCGATCCGGCGCGAGCGCGCGAAGTGATCGAACGCCTGGGACAGCGATTCGTCGATGAAGACATCGCGCTCATCAACCAGGCCCGCGTGGAAATGCCGCTGTCCCAGCTGTTTCCACCAGAGCAGATCGCCTATATGCGGTACTCGATCGAACGCTCGATCGCTTCCGGCTGCGTTCAGTTCAAGATCGGCGAATCGGCTCTGAGCCTGATGCTGCGTCATCCGGAGCAGGTCCGGGAGTCGCTTACGGCGTCGTACGAGACCGAGCCACCGGCTTATGCAGCCAGCTGGCTGGACGACAACTACGTCATGCATGCGCAGGACGGGTATCCACGATCGGGCGGACAGCACGCGTTCCTCCAGGCAGCGGTCCATTACCTGAACGCCGGCTGGGGAGCGCTCGATCCGGTGTGGCGCGATATCGCCGCCATCAAGGATGAACGATCAGCCGATCGTAACCCCCTCCTCGATGCCATCCCTCCGGAGCAGCGGGCGGAACTGGATCTGCCCGCCCACTTCGTCGATGACGGCGTGCCGGCCGCTGCCCCCATCGATAAATCGGTGCTGAGCGCGGCGACCAATATGACCAGCGTGCAGCAGGTGATGCGAGGCTTCCTGGACAGCCTCGGCGAGCATGCGGAACGGATCTCGGGAACTGCATGGGCCGATATTCAGCACGCCGTGATCCAGTCCCCACAGAAGCTCAGTGTTATGGCTGGTGTCACCTTCACCACGCTCGGCGAATTCACCGAGCCGCGCCGGCCACCGAGATTCGATATCAAGTTCGACGACGAGACGGGACACATCAACTCGATCACCGTCACGGGCGAGGCCAAGAATGCCCGGGCCAATAGCCGGCCTGGTTTCTGTCCTGGCTTCCAATCACTGAGACCGAGCGGGATCCAGGAGACGTCCACTGCCCGGCAGATGGAATCCGTGCAGGAGGTACTGGACGGTGCGCCGAATCGAAGTGTTTCCGGATCCAACACGTTGATGCAGTTCGGGTCCGTTCTGCTGCCGCTACTCGCTCGTGACTACCCGGAGTTGCGGCTCACCGGTCCCACGATCATCGATCGGTTGATCGAACAACGCGGGCAGAACCCGAGGGACACATAGCTGCGAGTACGACGAACCCGATAAGAACCGATTCCGCGCGACGGCCGAATGCGCTGCCCGGTTTTCCCGACCGGATCGCGCCGCGTGCGACCGGTACAGGCATCAGCGCACGGACCGGCCAGCAATGACAGACCGGGCCATCCCCGTGCCCTGCCCCGGCGCACGCACCGCTCTCCATCGCGACAAGCAGCGGTTGGCCTCGACTGGGACCTTTGGGCCGAGCAGGCCACACCACTCGGACTTGCATCCACCCTCCGTGTCGAAACGACCCGGCCGGTCAACTGCGCCGGCCTCGCCGAGCAGGTCGAGCGGGCAGCCGGCCCACCATGGTGACAACTAGCGGCGGAGGTAGTAACCCCGATCCTCGCCGAGCGTGCACTTCCGGCACGGCCTATTCGACAAGAGGTGGCGCGGGCCGATGTTGGTCCGCGCCACCTTCTTGTCGGTGGTCATCGCGTACTCGTCGTCGAGCTGACCGCGGCTCGGGTGCCGCACTGTCACGCCATCGAAAAAGGGCACTGAAAGCTCTTTCCACCAGCGTGAATTCAAATACGCGCGCCGCTGCGGAATATGTAGCGCGCGTCACCGTGAACTCGTCGAGCGCACTTTCCCGGACGAGGCCGGGCGGGCCGTTTTTCGGATTCGGCGTTCGCCGTGCCCGCATCCCGGCGATTGCGCCCCATCCGCTGAACCGGCACCGGGCGGGTAGGTCCGGACGGCCGGCTTGAGTGTGCCGTAGCGGCACAGTGTCAGATTGCTGTGACAGCCAACGAGTAGGAGCAGTCCATGACCGTGTCCGAACGCTCGACCGACCCGCGGCCGGCGCTGATCGATGTAGCGACCTTCTTCGCCGATCCCGACTTCGCACACCCGTCGATTTCGCCCGACGGCACCCGTATCGCCTACCTCGCCCCCCACCGCGGGCGGCTCAATATCTGGATTCGCGGTGTCGATCAGAGCCACGAGGACGCCGTCCCGGTCACCCACGATGCTCGCCGCGGCATCACCACGTACTACTGGACCGACAGCCCCCGGTGGCTGCTCTACCTCCAGGACACCGACGGCAACGAGGACTGGCACCTCCACCGCGTCGACCTCGAGGACCCGCGGTCACCGGCGGTCGACCTCACCCCGCTGGAGCCCGGGTCGCGGGTGGCGGGAGCGGAGCCGCTCGCGTCGGTACCGGGCAGCGTGCTGGTCACGATGAACCGCCGCCCGCTGTTCTTCGATATGTTCCGGATCGATGTCGCCACCGGGGAGACCGTCTTGCACCGGGAACAGGACGATCCGACGGCCGGGATCCTGTTCGACCGTCATGGCGAGCCGGTCTTCCGCACCGCGATCGCCGCGGACGGACTGCTCGAGATCTCCGCGATGGACCCGGGCGGGCAGACACGGCTGCTGCGTCGCCTCGGCGGTGCCGAGCATCCCATGGGCGTCCAACCCCAAGTGGTCACCGCCGACGGCAAGGGTCTGCTCGTCGGATCCTTCCAAGACGGCGACGACCTGCGGCTGGTCCGGATCGACCACGAAACCGGCGCGGAGACCGTCGTCGCCGCGGTCGACGGACACGACCTCGATATCAGCGGGATGATGCTGCCCGGGGTGCTACCGCCGCCGGTACATACCCACCGGGCCACGGGTGAGATCCTCGCGGCCCGCTTCGTCGGTGACCGCCCGCATATCGAGGTCCTCGCTCCCCACTTCGCCGAGGTCTACGCGGAGCTGCGGAAACTCTCCGACGGTGTGCTGGGCACCCTGTCCTCCGACGAGACCGGCACGCGCTGGATCGCCACGTTCGTCCACGACCGCGATCCCGGAGTCGCGTGGTTCTACGACCATGCCACCGGGGCGGCCCGGTTGCTGTTCCGGTCCTACCCGGACCGGGACCCGGCCGCCGCGGCGCCTATGGAACCTGTCGGGTTCCCCGCCCGCGACGGCCTGCCCCTGCACGCCTACCTCACCCTGCCGGTCGGCGTAGAGCCGCGGAATCTACCGCTGGTGCTGCTGGTGCACGGCGGGCCCTGGTACCACGACTCGTGGGGCTACAGCGACGAGGCGCAGTTCCTGGCCAATCGGGGCTACGCCGTGCTACAGGTCAACTTCCGTGGTTCGCTCGGTTACGGGCGCCGGCACGTGACGGCCGCGATCGGTGAGTTCGCGCGGGCGATGCACGACGACCTGCTCGACGCCGTCGACTGGGCCGTCACCGCGGGCTACGCCGACCCCGACCGCGTCGGCATCTACGGCGGCTCCTACGGCGGATACGCCGCACTCGTCGGAATCACCGTCACCCCGGACCGTTTCGCCGCCGCGGTCGACTATGTCGGCATCTCCGATCTCGCGAACTTCCTCCGCACTCTGCCGCCGTTCACTCGGGCCTACAACGTGAACAACTGGTACCGCTACGTCGGCGATCCCGAAATCCCCGAGCAGGAGGCCGATATGCGGACCCGGTCGCCGATCACCATGGCCGACCGGATCACCACCCCACTGCTCGTCGCCCAGGGCGCCAACGACGTCCGCGTCGTGCAGGCCGAATCCGACAATATCGTCGCCTCGCTGCGCGCACGCGGCGTCCCGGTCGAGTATCTCGTCGCCGACGACGAGGGACACGGCTTCGCCAACCCCGAGAACCGGATCCGGCTCTACCAGGCCATCGAAAGGCACTTCGCCGAGCACCTGGGCGGCCGCCGAGGCATCTCCCGGGCGTGATGGGTGCCCGGAACGACAGGCCTCGTAGGCCGGTACGCGGGTTCGTGGGCGTGCCGCCACGGAATGTGCGCTATCGGCCGTCGTTGTTCCGCATCGGCGTCATCGGGTGGGCGTCGGGCACCAGGATCGTCGTGTGCCATCGGGCGTCCTCCCACATCTGTTCCGGGAGAACCGAATCCGGTGGGTGGTCGAGCGGTGTGGCCAGGGCGATCACCAGCGTGGTTCGTTCGACCCGGCGGCGTCGGGCCCGGCTCATCGGCCCCGAGACCTCCAGTACTCCCGGGCCGGGACCCAGCGTGACGGGAATATCCACCCGCAGCGGCTCCGGTCTCCAGGTCGTGGGATCGGCGCCGCGCCGGGCGAGGTAGGTACGCGGAGCGTCCTCGGTGCCGAACGAGAGCCCGGACAGTGCGCGGTCGGCACGGGGGAGGCCGAAGAGTTCCCAGAACCCCGCGGACAGCCAGGACCGGATCGGCAGTGCGATCGTCCGGTCGTCCCGGACGATCGCCGGGGAATCGATATGGACAAGGGTTACCCCACTCGTGCGCACCTGCATCCTCGCACTCGATCGAACGGCCCTCATACTGGGTGAGAAGCGCTCACCACAGTGTGCCCGTAGGGGACGGCCTCGAGCAGGGTGACCCGGAATTCGGTGCCGTTGGGTACACGGTAGGTGCGCTGTTCGCCGCGCCGGGCTCCGGTGAGCGCGGCTCCGAGGGGGGAGTCGGGGGAGTAGACCTCCAGCTCGTCGTGATCGCCGGCGCGGCTGCCGAGCAGGAAGGTTTCGGTTTCGGCGGTATCGTCGTAGCGGACGGTGAGTACCATCCCGGGTTCGGCGATGCCGTCGTCCGGTGGGTCCTGCCCGAATACTGCGTTGTTCAGCAGGTCCCGGATATGCGCGATACGGGCCGAGCGCTGATGCCGAGCGGTGAGCCGGTCTTCCGGGTCGGCGTTCTCGGCCTGTCCGGCGGCATCGGCGGCGAGCAGGTCGGCCAGTTCGGACCGGAGTTGTTCGTGGGCGTGCGGTGTCAGCCATACAGGCGAGCTACTGGTCATATCCGTCCTACAGGATTTGATCGGGAAGGAGTTCTGCCGTCGGGGCCGGGGAGGAGAGGCCGCCCCGACGGCAGAACTCCGTGGAGCCGGGTACGCAGGACACCGGCTCCACGGATGGGGAGATAGCCGAGGATTCAGCCGGGTATCGAGTGCTGCACCCGATACCGTGCTGCTCGTTCGGGGTCGAGCCGACTCGTTGCGCGCGCCATGCTCACCTCCACGTCGAACGATGCGCTGTCACAGCCATCATGGCCCGCTCCGCGACGGGGCGCTTGTCGGCCTGGCACAGTTCGGCCCCCATCAGTTGTTCGTTTTCCACAACCGGGTGGTCAGTCGTCTTCGAAGGCCGCCAGATCGATGGTCATGGCCAATCGGGTTCGGGCGTCTTCCAGGTCGAGCGCGGCCACTTCGCGCATCTTCCGTATCCGGTTGCGGACGGTGTTCGGGTGGACGCCCAGGCCCGCGGCGGCGAGCACCGGATCGCCCTGCGCATCGAGCCACGCCCGCAGGGTCGCCACATAGTCTGTGGCGTGCGCGCTGTCGTACCGGCGCAACTCCGCGACCGGGCCGCGCGCCGGTATCCGGCCGGTCCGGGCCGCGGCCCGCAACCGCTGGAGCAGGATCTCGCCCCACGACTCATCGTAGGCCGGGTAGGCGATCTCCGCCGACCCCTGTTCGTGCAGTGCCAGGCATTCGTCCGCCTCCTGACGGGAGGCCGGCAGGTCGGCGGCCGTGCCCGGTCCGCCGATCCCGGCCGACAGGGTCACGCGGGCCGGAAGCGCCGTGCGCAGTGCGGTCACCCAGTCTCGTGCCGTCCGGACCCGGTCGCTGGGCAGGATCGTGTAGACGGTGTTGTCCGACAAAGTGCTGCGCCCCGGCCGCGACCAGCCGAAACCGAACGTGGCCTGCTCGAAGGCCAGCAGCAGCCCGGCATGCCGCTGCGCCGCGATCTGAGCGCGTACCGCGACGACACGTAAAGGGGCCGGCGCCAACCCGAGCCGGCCGACCACGGTGGTGGCATCCGGGCTGCCCTCCAGCAGCCGGATCACCAGCTCGGATTCGACCTGGCGTTCCAGGTCCGCGCTGGCCCGCGACCGCAGCAGATGCAGTGCCACCGTCCGGGCCCCGTCGGCCAGCGCGGCCCGTCGGGCGCCCGTCATCGGTGCGATGCAGACCACCCACACCGCACCCAGCAGTTCCCGGCCCACCCGCACCGCGACCACCATCCGTCCGTCGAGCCCGTGCCCGGGGTCCGGTTCGACGAATACGGGCTCGTCGGAGTTCGCGAGATGCGTATGGACGCTGCGTGATTCGAAAAGTTCGCGCAGGGGAGCGGGTTGCCGGCGTTGCAGTACCGTCTCCCGCAGGGCGCGGTCGGCCACCCGCCCCGCCGTGGAGTACGCCATCACCCGGGACAGCGGATCCTCGATCGTCACCGCACCGTCCACCGCGGTCGCCAAGCTGTCCGCCAGGGCGAAAAGATCTGTGGGACCGCGCCCGGAGGCCGTTTCCCGCCCCTCCAGCACCAGCCCGTAGACCACCCCGGCGAGCTGGCTCCACGACACCTCGGGATCGACCACCAGCACCGCGACCCCGTCCTCGGGTCCGATCGCGGACGCTTCCCGGTCGGCGTCGGTGCCCCCGCGGACCAGTACCGCGACCGCCCTCGCCGCCCGCGCTCCGGCGACCGCCGTCCGCACCGATCCGGCGCCTACGGCCAGGAGGATATCGCCGGTCGCTTCTTCCGCCCCGGTGGCGTCGAACATCGCGACACTGCGGATCACGGTCGCCCGCGACACCGGGCAGCAGCGCAATCGCACTCCGTATCCACCCAGTACGTTCACGAGATGGTCCAATCGCACCATGAACGACTCCTGTTCACCCTGGTCCCGTCACCGTAGCCGCGCCGGCTGCGGGAGCCGGATGCCGGCTTCGGGCCGACGGCAGGATCAGCCGCGGCCGAGGAAGCCGAACCAGCTGTCGGTGCGGACGTCGAGCATCTTCTCGTACCCGGTTCCCCACTGTCCCGCCGTCCAGTTCCGTGCGACGTGGTCCAGTTCGGTGCTCGCGAGGACACCGCGGAACCGGCGCGTCCCGGCCGCGAACCGCCCGGCCCGCTCGAGGCCGTCCTCTATATCGCCGATCGCCTCGTTCATCCATTCGTCGAACAGCCCGCGGAGCTCCGGATCGACCGCCGCCGCCTCGAAGGCCGTGGTGTTGTAGGGCCGGACGGTATCCGAACGCTGTGCGCTCGCGTCGAGCCAGGCGCGGATCCGCTCCCGGGATCCGTCTTCGACCACCGCGACCAGTTCCCGCTCCGTCGATCCGTGCGTGGTGGTGGGGACCCGGTCCAGTGCCGGCCTGGGCCGCTCGGTGATGTGGGCCTTGATCAGGTCGACCTTGGCGGTCGCGTAACCCTTCGATACGAATAGTTCGAGACCGGCCTCGAGCAGGGATTCGCGGGTCATCTCCTTCTGGGCCTCACGGAGCGTCGCCATGGACTCAGCGTAGAGCAGGGCGGCTGTGTTCCGTTCCGCGTGCTCGCTCTGGATGGATGTCGACCAATTACTTGGCACCGGGGACACGCTGCGGCTCCTGCGTCACGTGGATTCCGCCGAACCGTGGCGGGTCGCCGCTCTCAGGAACGGTGTGCCCGGAGACCATCGATGAGGATCGACAACAAGCGCGGCCCGCGCGTGTCGAGTTCGGCGTCGTCCAGCCGCGACAGCCAGCTGATGAGCACGATGACATCGCGGGCTTCGGCGTCGGCCCGGATGGTGCCTGCCGAACGGCCCGCGGACAGCAGTAGTTCCACCGCCTGACCGATCGGGCCGAAGCTGTGGGCGGCGAGGTCACGCCACGTCGCCGCTTCGACCGCGGCGAACACATCGCGTTTGACCCGCGCGTAGGCGGCAACGCGCTCGAGCCACGCCGCCAGCGCATCCAGTGGCGGGTGGGCCGCCAGCAGTGTCGCCGCCGCGCCGACCAACTCCTGCACTTCTCGGTGATACACCTCGGCAAGGAGGTCCTCGCGGGTGGGGAAGTGCCGGTACAGGGTGCCCTGCCCGATTCCGCAGGCTTTCGCGACCGCGTTGAGCTTCAGCTCTCCCTGCTCGCGCACGAGATCGCGGGCGGCAATCAGGATGCGTTCGCGGTTGCGCTGCGCGTCCGCGCGCCGCGTACTGCCGCGCCCAGCAGAAGCGGACAGTTGTCCGGTAGGGTGGTCTGAGTAAACGGACATGTGTCCATTATATGCGGAGGTTCCCTGTGGCCATTCATGGCAAAGTCGTCGCGATCACCGGTGCCAGTAGTGGAATCGGCGAGGCGACAGCGCGTCATCTAGCCGCCGAAGGTGCGGCCGTTGTCCCCGGTGCCCGCCGCATCGATCGGCTGTACCGGCTCGTCGCCGAGATCGAGACCGCGGGTGGCCGGGCCGCGGCGACTCGGGTGGACGTCATCGAGCCCGGTGACCTCCGGGCACTCGTCGACCTGGCCGTCGAGCGTTTCGGCCGGCTGGATGTGCTCGTGGGCAATGCCGGAATCAGCAGGATCGGTCCTGTTGCCGACCTGGACGTGGCGGGCTGGTCGGCGATGGTCGATGTGAACGTCAAGGGAATCCTGCACGGGATCGCGGCGGCAATGCCGATCTTCCGTGGCCAGGGCAGTGGTCACCTGGTCACCGTGGTGTCGACCGCGGGCCTGAAGATCGTCCCCACCCAGGCGGTGTACGCCGGGACCAAGAACGCGGTCCGCACCCTGCTGGAGGGTTTGCGTCAGGAGAGCACCGACGGTGTGCTGCGGACGACGTCGATCTCCCCGGGATATGTACGCACCGAGTTCATCGATCACGCTGTCGACGATCCGGCCGTGCGTGAGCAGGTCAGGCGGAACATGGCCGAACTCGGAATCGATCCCGTGGCGGTGGCCCGGGCGATCGCGTTCGCCATCGATCAACCGGAGGACGTCGAGATCGGCGACCTGACCATCCGTCCCACTCGTCAGGGCTGACGCCGGGGGGGCGAGGAAACGGCCGGCCGGGCGCCGGTCAGCCGCCCCACGAGACCGCTGAGCAGCTTCGCCGACGACGCCAATGCCACCTCCCGCACCGACCGTCGCGCACCGTACCCGAGCAAACGCTCGGATAATCCCAGCGGTGGCACGGTCGGCCGGAAGTGGGCCGCTCGATATCTCTCGGCACGGCGGGCCGGCGAAGTCCTTTCGACGGCGCTGATTATCGAGAGGCGGAACGGGTAGGCGCGGAAGAGGTGCAACGTGGCACCCGCCAGAAAATCGACACCGGAGGAACGATATTCGTATGACTTCGCGTGAAACCACCACTCTGCTGGCGCAGCTGCGTGCGATCCGTGAGTTGACCGATACCGAGATCCAGATCGCGGAAACCCGGATCGGACAGGCCCGGACCGAGGCAGTGCGCCG
Source organism: Nocardia grenadensis NBRC 108939 (assembly GCF_001613445.1). Classification (GTDB taxonomy): domain Bacteria; phylum Actinomycetota; class Actinomycetes; order Mycobacteriales; family Mycobacteriaceae; genus Nocardia; species Nocardia grenadensis. Next base: position 268,186 of record NZ_BDCJ01000003.1, on the reverse strand, counting down.
CGAACTGTCCGAGAACGCCGACAATGCGCGGGCGCGTGCCGAAACCGTCGGCGCCGCTATTCGTGAACTCGGCGGCGTACCCGAGGTGATCGGCCCCTTCCTCGGCCGGGCCACCGCCGTGGTGAAGGCGCTCCTCGACCAGGCGCAGCCGTTCGACGAGGCCCTGCTGGGCGATCTCACCCTGGAACACCAGCTCCTCGACCGCGCGCGGTACGTCAAGGCCCTGGCGACCAGCGCGGGACGCGGCGATATCGCGGCGCTGGCGCAGCGCCTGATCACCGCGCATTCCGCGACCGTGGACTGGCTGACCACTGTCCTGGCCGAGGAGGCACTCGGCGGCCCGGCCGCGTTGCGCCGCACGCCGCTACAGGCGGCGGCCGGTGCTGCCGTGAAACTGGTCAATCTGCCCGTCACGTGGTCCGCACGCGGTGTGGACCGGGCGCTGGACACCGTCCGGGCCACCCCGCCCGCGCTCGGTGAACTACTGTCCCGAGGCGCGCACGCCGGTGATATCGCCGCCCGGACGCTGACCGCCTCCCGCGACGCCGCGCTCGAAAGCGCCGAACAGGTCACCCGCCGGGAAGGCGCGGGTATCGCGGCCGCTTCGCTGCATTCGGTCCGCGCGGCCACAGGCGTGCTCGAGCCGGGGGAGTTGCCCATCGCCGACTACGACCGGCTCAATGTGAGCCGAGCGGTCGCCGCGGTCAAGGAATTGACCGATCCGGCCGATATCCGGGCAGTCGTCGCCTATGAAGAGGCACACAAGAAACGGCACGGGGTGGTCTCGGCGGCGCAGACCCGGCTCGCGGTCATCGCCAAGGAAGCGGCCGGCCTGAACTGACGCCGTGTTCGCCGCGGCGCTCAGCCGGCGATCGACTCCATCCACTCCAACACCGCCGCCTGATAGTCGGCGGTGTTGCGGGCCAGATTCACCGAGTGCCCGCTTCCGGGCAGCACGAAGGTACGCAATCGCGCGGCCGGGGAGAAATGCGGTGCCTCGGCCGCCTGCAGGGTCGCCGTATCGGCACAGACCCGGGAGCACAGCAGAAACAGTTCCGCGCAGGTCCGGTGCCGATCGCGCGCGGAGGTGACCGCGTTCCCGGACGAATTCGAGAACACCGGGCCCGGCGTAGTTCCCCTGCAGCAGTGGCTCGCCGACGATCTGCCGGAGACCAAGCTGGTGCTCTACGGGGCTATCGGTCGCAAGCACTGACGGCTCGCCGATCATGGCCAGACGAACGGGCCGGCCGGATCGCCGGTGCGCGCCGAATGCCCGTGGTGATGTTCGACGGCATCCGCCGATGCGCCCTGACGTGCGCCGATATCCGATGTCATCACAGACCTCCGAAGTTTCTGGTGTGCCGGTGTCTCCCGGCGGGAGTTGTCGGACCGGCCGATCGATGGGCTCGCTGGATCGCGCGGCCGACCGCGGTACCGGTGGGCAAGCGGCACCCGGGTGCGACTCGGTCGGGTTCGGGTTGTTCTCCGGGAGCCGGTGACTCGCGGGACAGGTGCCGCACCTGTTGGCGTCCGGTGTCCGGGCCCGGCACGAGGCGTTCCGGAACAAGGCTGTACACCGGGATTCAAGGCAGGAGGGGGATTGCCGGTACGGCAGAAGATCTCTCGGCCGGTCTCGCGGTATCTCCTGTTCGCGATCGGGAGTGAGCGGATCGGGTCGGCGCCGTAGTCGATTCTACGTGCGCGCCGCAGGGCACGTCCAGCCGCTGCGGGAGCCAATCATCTTGCGAGAGAATCGATATCGAGGGATTATCAGCTGCTCTGTGGTTGGTGGGTTGCCCGGCGGCGCGTCAGCTCGATGCCCGGCTGTTCGGCGATTCATCGTCGGCCGTCGGGCGAAACCGGTGCGGGCGGATGATGACTTTTGTCATCTCCGGACCGTGCGAAATGCACGAATATCCGGTGACTGCGCTTACTACAGATCCCGGTCCGGCGCGGTGATCGTAGAAGATATGAACAGCGCATATCCCGATCCACCGCAACTGCCCGGGCGGCCGGTACACGATATCGTCGTCGCGCGCGGTCTGCGCCGGACCTACGGCACCGGAAAGGCCGCCTTCGAAGCGGTCCGCGGTATCGATCTCCAGGTCGCCGAGGGCGAGGTGTTCGCCCTGCTGGGCACCAACGGCGCGGGCAAGACCTCGACGCTCGACATACTGGAGGGACTGGTCGAACCCTCTGCCGGTTCGGTCGAGATCTTCGGCCTCGACCCACACCGTCACCGAGGCCAGGTACGCGCGCAGGTCGGCATCATGCTGCAGTCCGGGGGCCTGCCCACCGAGCTCACCGTCCGTGAAACGCTCGAGATGTGGCGCGGGACCTGTAGTAACCCGGTGAGCAGCGCAACGGTTCTCGCGCAGGTCGATCTGGTCCATCGCGCCGGCGTCCGGGTCGGGTCCCTCTCCGGTGGTGAACAGCGCCGGGTCGATCTGGCCTGCGCCCTGCTCGGTCAACCGCGGTTGCTGTTTCTCGACGAACCGACCACCGGACTCGACCCGGAGAGCCGGCGCGGGACCTGGCGACTGCTGTCCGAGCTCAAGAACTCGGGAGTGGGCATGGTGCTGACCACGCACTATCTGGACGAAGCGGAAGCGCTGGCCGATCGGGTCGCGATCATGCACCGGGGCGAGATGGCGCGCACCGGGACCCTGCGCGAGATCGTCGACGGCCATCCGGCGCGGATCGCCTTCGACCATCCGGGGCTACCGCTGCCGAATCTGTCCACCGCCCGCATCGAGGCGGGAGCCCGGGTCACTGTCAGCACCCACGACCTGCAGGGCGATCTGTCGGTGCTGCTCGGCTGGGCGGACGAACAGGGCGTGCGGCTCGGTGGGCTGGAGGCCCGCGCCGCATCCCTGGAGACCGTTTTCCTCGATATCGCAGACGATTCGGCCGCCGCGACGGCGACCGGGGACGAACTGATCGGAGCCCGCTGATGACCACGACCGCCGCACCGGCCCCCGGATTCCGCCGCCGTCCGCTCGCTGCCCTCGCGAAGGCCGAGTACCTGCAGTTCCGGCGGAACAAAACGCTCGTCTACCTGGCGACGGTGTTCCCGATCGGCATACCGGCGGCCCTGTTCTTCATCGCCCGCCGTGGCGATACCTCCGCCGCGGATCTCGCGGTACTCACCTTCGAGATGCTGGCGCTGGTGACCCTGCTGTTCGTGCAGTACTACTCGGTGCTGTCGATGGTCACCACCCGCCGCGGCGAGGGCGTACTGAAACGACTTCGGACAGGTGAGGCCGCCGACTGGCAGATCCAGACCGCGCCCGCGATACCCGGTGCGCTGGTCACCCTCGGTTGCGCCGCCGTGGTCGCCGCGGTCGTCTACGGTGCGGGGGCGCCCGCGCCGGTCAACCCCGTCGCGCTCGCACTCGCTCTCGCGGGCGGAATCGGCCTGTTCTCCCTGCTGGCGCTGGCGACCAGCACGTTCACCAAGAACGCCGAGGCCGCGCAGATCACCTCGCTGCCGGTGATGACGATCGCCATGCTGGGGATGACATCGATCCGCGCGATGCTGCCGGATCGACTCGCGGATCTGGCCGGCTGGACTCCCTTCGCGGCCGTCTCCGATCTGGTGTCGCTGGGTGTCGCCGGGGTGCCGGCGCTCGCCGACGCCGGTGCCGCGGGTGATTTCGCCGGGACCTTCGCCGAGATGGGGCGCCCGTTTGCGACACTGACGATATGGACCGTCCTGGCGTTCGCGCTGATCCGCCGGAGTTTGCGCTGGGACGACCGCGGGTGAACCGCTGGACCGCCCGGTGGCGCGCACTGCCGGCGGGGGCGAAATTCCGGCTCTACACCGGGATCACATTCCAGGGCGCGCTGGTCGCGGTGGTGGTCGCCATGGCGGCCACCGCTCGCTCGCCGTGGGCGGCCGCCGGACTGGTGCTCGCCGGGATCGCGGCGGTCTTCGCGGTGGAGGCCCGCGCGGAATTCGCCGTATCGTCGCGGTGGTCGTCGCGTGGGTGGGTCCTGCCGATCGCCCTCGCGACGCTGACAGGGGTATGGGTCGCCGCTGCCGTGGTCGCCCGGACGGCGGACGACGAAGCCGCCGTTGTTCTCGCCCGGGTGACCGGCGTCTATGTGGCAGTGCTGGCCGTGTTCGCCCTCGTATCGTTTCTCCGGCACAGATGGTGGATTCTGCCGGTGTTGAGCGTGGCGACCGGATCGGTTTTCGGCTCGTCCCCGGCGACGGTGGTGAGTGGGATCGTGGTGACCTTCGTCGCCGGCGGATTCGTCATCGCGACGGTCTGGCTCACGATGTGGGGGCTGCGGGTTGTCGACGAAGTGGAACACGCGAAGGTCGTCGAGGCCGAACTGCGGCTGGCGCAGGAGCGTTTGCGATTCGCGCGGGACCTGCACGATGTGGTCGGCCGCGGATTCTCGGCGATCGCCGTGAAAAGCGAACTCGCCGGGGTGCTGTCGCGGTCCGGCGATACCGACCGGGCGGCGCAGGAGATGGACGAGGTCAAAACACTCGCTGTCGAATCCATGGGGCAGATGCGTGAACTGGTTCGGGGCTATCGCGGGATCGATCTGCTCGGGGAGGTGGCCGGGGCGGGTTCGCTGCTCGCGGCGGTGGGGTGTGAGCTCGGCGTCGAGGGCGATCCCGCAACGGTCCCCGCCCGATTCCACGAGGTCGCGGCCTGGGTGGTGCGTGAGGGTACGACCAATATCGTCGAACACTCCGCGGCCACATCGGCGACGCTCGCGTTCGGCGGTGCCGGTATGTCGGTGCGCAACAACCGTCCGCGCGGCACGCCGGGGCAGCATTCGGGGCTGCGTGGGCTCGCGGAACGGCTCGCGGCTGTCGGCGCGAGTCTCGCCGTGACCGCGACCGCCGATGAGTTCGTCCTGGAGATCCGCTGGGAGAAAATATGATTCCGGTCTTCCTCGCCGATGACGAAACCCTCATCCGCGCGGCGCTGGCGACAATGCTCGATCTCGAAGCCGATCTCGAGGTCGTCGACCATGTCGGCTCCGGGGAGGAGCTGCTGGCCGTGTGGCGGCGCCGCGCGGCGGACGAGCCGGCCGCGGTGGCCGTCATCGACCTGCAGATGCCCGGTATCGACGGTATCGAGACGGCCACGCAGCTGCTGCGGCTCGCACCGGGTGCCGCCACGCTGATCGTCACCAGCCACGGCCGGCCCGGGTACCTCAAGCGGGCACTGGCCGCGGGGGTTCGGGGTTTCCTGCCCAAGACGACCTCGGCGGCGACGCTGGCCGACGTGATCCGCACCGTGCACGCCGGCGGCCGGTATGTCGATCCGGAGCTGGCCGCGGAAGCCATCAGCGCCGGTGACACCGTGCTCACCGCACGGGAAGCCGATGTTCTCGAATACGCCCTCGACGGCTCGTCGGTCGAGGACATCGCCCGGCGAGCCCACCTGTCGCCGGGCACCACCCGCAACTACCTCTCCGCGGCAATGGCGAAGCTCGGGGTCTCCAACCGGTATGAGGCGGCCCTCAGGGCACGGGAGAAGGGCTGGATCTGACGAGCGTCAGTCGCTCTCCGGCCCGAGTGCCGTGCCGCTGTCCGCCGCGGTCCCGGCGCCGTGCGCCCACCGGCCCAACAGCCGATCGGCTCCGGTACACAATGCGGCGACGACCTCACCGGCCGGGAGACTGCGGGTGAGAGCGCCGACGCCCGCGCCGGCGTCGACGGGGGCGCGGCGGGGGTCTCCGGTGGCGGCGGCCGCCGCCACTTCGTCGCGGGCCGCGCCGTCCGCGGATAACGCGGCCTCCTGCTCCGCCCAGGTCCGGGTGGTCTCGTTGGCCAGTACGCGGGCGGGATAGCGGTCCGGCCAGGGTAGCCGCTGCCCCAGATCGAAGACCCGGGTGACCACCGTATCGGTGGCCCGGGCGCGGATCAGCGCGGCGCGAGCGGGTTCCGGGGTGAGCGCTTCCGGGCAGGCCGACAGACAGGTGCCGAGCCAGGCACCGGCCGCCCCCGCCGCGAGCACGGCCGCCAGACCCCGGGCGGTGGCGATACCACCGGCGGCGAGTACGGGCACCGTGACCGCGTCGAGTACCGCGTCCAGTACCGCCAGTGTGCCCAGCCGGGGATCGCCATGGCCGCCGCCCTCGCTGCCGCGGGCCACCAGGACATCCACTCCGGCCGCCGCGGCCCGGCATGCCTGATCCGCGTCGTAGACCTGGGTGAGCGCCGCCGCACCCGCCTCGTGGACCCGGTCGATCCAGGCCCACTCCTCGGTGAAACCGACCGAGACGAGCGCCGGCCGCGCGGTCAGGGCCGTCTCCAGCAGGGCGGGTTCGCGCTCGAGCACCCAGCCCACCATGCCGATACCGAACACCCCGGGTGCCGGATCGAGTTGCGTGAGTTCGTGTTCCAGGGCCGCGGCCGATCCGGTGCTGCCCATGCCGATCATTCCCAGACCGCCGGCCGCGGACACGGCGGACGCGAGGCGGCCCCCGGCCACTCCACCCATCGGTGCGTTCACGATCGGAACCGACAAACCCATCCGGCGCGACCACGGTGTTCCCGGCACCCACGGCCTCCTTCTCCTCCAGGCGCCCAGGTGGCCCCTTGTGGAGGCGACATTACGGGAGCCCGCATCCCGGCCGACCGTGCTGACGTCCGGAGGGCGGCGGCGTGGTTCAGGGGGTGGCTCGGCCGGTGAACGCGTCCACGACGGCCGCACCGATCCGGCGCTGTACCGGGTCTGCGGCCGGCCCGAACAGACGTTCGTCGACATCGGTGACCACCTGCTGGGCGGCGCGGAGCAGACGAGTCCCCTCGGCGGTGAGCTCGATCGCCGACGCCGAGCCGGCACGGGCCGTACGGTCGTGGACCAGTCCGGCGCCGACCATGGCCTTCACCGCCGTGTGCACGCTCTGCACGCTGATTCCCGACATCCGCGCCAGCTCCGAGAACGACGCACCCGGGACCCCGGAGATATGGCCGAGCAGACCCAGGCGGCCGACGGTCAGATCCAGTGTTGCCAGCGCGGCGTTGAGTTCGGTCTCCACTCGCCGCGCCAACGTCAGCACGATGATCGAGGCGCTGGCCGGCGGGGGTGTCGGGCCGTTGTCGGTACTCACCGATCCAGTGTCGCGCATGGACGCCGGTGTCCCGGCCGGCGGTATGTCCGTGGCGCCGGGTCAGCGGACCGCGTCGATGAGATGCCGGGTGGAGAATGCGACGAACGGGTGCCCGTCGCGCATCTCCCGGTCCAATTCCACGAGCGTGTCCCGGTAGCGGTCGACGGAGAAATCCGGCACCCACCACACGCATTTGCGCAGGATCCATATGATGGCGCCGATATCGGAGAACTCCATCCGGCAGCGTGCGGTGCGCAGGTCGGTCACGGTCAGTCCGGCGGCTTCGGCCGGGTGGACGGTGCTCGCGGGCACCGGGTTCTGCCTCCGGCCGCACCATGTGGATGTGGAGGTCATCGCCGATTGGGTGGTTGCGCAGTGAGCGCGCCGTGGGCCACCGCCGGGCGATCCGGCGGGCCCGTGGCGCGCCCCTCAGATAGCGAAACGCCCGGCGAACGCGCGCAGCGGGAGGTCGGCGCTGGTGATGATGCCCGGACGCGCGGCGACAACAGACCGCAGGGAGTTGAGGGCCGGTAATCCGGTGACGGTCATCCCGATCGAGGCGAAGTTCTCCGGCTGCGACAGGTCGAAGCCCCTCCGGGGGAAGATCATATGTTTGCTGTAGATGCTGGGATCGCCGGTGATCTGGGTGATGTAGCAGCCCTTGATATTCCACGCGGGGTCGGTGTGCGGGGTCATCTGCCATTCGAGATGGGTTTCCACCCGCGGCACGCCGTCGACCAGGCCCTGATACTTGATGTAGTTGGCGCCGAGTGAGCCCTTGGGCAGGAAATACCAGCCCAGATCGATGTCCTTCGTGCAGGCGCCGAGTTCGTAGTGGAAGGTGACCTCGTCCAGTTCGAGGTCGAAGGTGTCGGCCATCAGGTAGACCGAATCGGCGAAGACCGCGGTGTATTTGTGCAACGAGTCCGGGATGGTCGGATCGTCGATCGGGCGGCCGTAACCGACTGCTTTCCAGGTGTCGACGGAATGGTGGCAGGAGACGTCCACCGATTCGGTGACGGTGATGTTCTCGATCGCGGCGACGTCGGCGGTGTGCACGATTCCGAGGATCTGGGCGAGTCCGGGATTCATGCCCGTGCCGTAGAAGGTGGAATTGCCGCGCTCGCAGGCGGCCCGGATGATTTCACTGACCTTGCGGCCCGACGGGTGGGCGTGGTTGGTGTCGCGGTGGAAGCCGGTGATCCAGTCCGCTGTGGTCACCACATCGATGCCCGCCTCCAATACCTTCTCGTAGAGGTCCTCGTCGGGGAAGACGCCGTGGAAGGTGAGGACATCGGGGCGCGCCTCGATGATCTGCTCGACCGTACCGGTCGCCGTCACCCCGATCGGCCCGATGCCGACGATCTCGCCGGCGTCCCGGCCGATCTTTTCCGGGGTGTAGCAGTGCAGCCCGACGAGCTCGAGATCCGGATGGTCGCGGATGCGGCCGATCATCTCGGTGCCGAGGTTGCCGGTCGCAACCTGGAATACCCGGATCTTGCCGGAAGTGCTCATGGGTGGGCCTTTCTGTCTGCGGGTCGGCGAGGCTGCCTGTTCGAGTCCGCGGTCATACGCCGGCCGCGTCCACGTTCGGTGCGGAGTCGGCCGCGCCGGTGCCCGGGTAGAACTGCCGTGCCCATTCGCGCAGGGCCCGGAAGCCCGCGTATTCCTTGCGCGACAGCGCGGGCGGGTCGGAGTAGCGCTGATGCGCCCAGATGTGGATATCGGCTTCGAACTGCTCGATCACGAAACCGGCCATCGCTGTGCCGTAGGTGGTGATCTCCGGGCTCTCGTCACCGGGTCTGCGGCCGATCCACACGGTGAACCGGACATCGGAGGTGCGCTCGTCGACCGGCGTCACCGCGGGCATGGTGCGGTTGTCGATCATGCCCCAGCTCTTGGTGATCGAGCATCCGAGCCCGGCGTTTATCGATTCGACACCACTGTCGACCTGGTCTTCGGTCACGCCCTCGTCGAAGGCGATGGTGAAATCGACGTAGGAGACGGGCCCGGAGAAGTCGTGGCGGGTGAACTCCGGCACGAACGGGGTCTTGTGCACATACTTGAAATGCGCGAAATCGACACCGTTCTCCATGACGTACTGTGGGTGCAGTTCGAGCCCGGGCCGGTACAACGTGGCCGCGGGCACCGGCGGGTAGTAGTCCGCGGCGGTTTTGCCGTCGCCGAACGCGGCGAAGATATCGGGGACCTCGAAATGCGGTGGCCGGCCGTCGATGTCGTACCAGATCCAGACGCTCTCGTTGCGCTCCACCACCGGGTAGCTGCGGATGCGGCGGCCCTTGTTCGGGTGGCTCTCGTAGGGGATGCAGACATTGCGCCCCTCGCGGTTCCACTCCCAGCCGTGGAATGGACAGACCAGGTTCTCGCCCTCCACCCGGCCGCCGTAGCCGAGATGCGCGCCCAGATGCTCACAGTAGGCATCGAAGACAGTGACCTGCCCGGAGACCGATCGCCAGGCCACCATTTCGCGGCCGAAGTACTTCATCCGGTGTACCGCGCCGATGCCGATCTCACTGCACCAGGCCACCTGGAACCAGCCCGTCGGCTCCATCGGCAGTGGTGGTTTTGCCATCGCGATCCTCCGGGCATCGGGGGCGGTAGCGGGCGCGGCCACGGCCGTACTTCGGTATATGACGCCGGTCACGTGGCGCTCCCGAGCATAGAACCCTCTTTGAAAGATTACAAGAGCTCTATGTGAAACTGGATCACCCTGTTCAGGGCCGGTAAAGTCGCCATCGTGACGGAAGCGGCGGTGGGCGGGAGACGAGCGAACAGGCGGGGGATCCAGTCGCGGGAGAGCATGCTCGAGGCGGCCATCGCCTCACTGGCCACCGGCGACCCCGCGGCGGTCTCGGGTAATCGGATCGCCCGCGATATCGGCGCCACCTGGGGAGTGATCAAATACCAGTTCGGTGATATCGACGGACTGTGGGCGGCGGTCCTGCGGTACACCGCGGACAAGCGGGGAGACCTGCCCGCCGGGATCAAACCGGACGGCACCCTGCACGAGCGGGTGGCCGCCATGATCGACGCCATGGCCGGCGGGCTGCGCCGGCCGGAATCGCTGGCCATCGAAACGTTGCGTGCTGCCCTGCCGCGCGAGCACGCCGAACTGGAACGCGACTACCCCCGCACCGCCGCGGAACTGGCATCGTGGAAACCGAACTGGGACAAGGCCTGTCAGCGTGCTTTCGCCGATATGGAACTCGATCCGGACAAGGTGCGGCAGGTGGCCGCCCTCATCCCGGCGGCGATGCGCGGGATCACTTCCGAACGCACCCTGGGTACCTACGGTGATCTCGACGACGCGCTGAAGGCCCTGACCGGCGGCATAGTCGCCTACCTGGAGCGCCCGTGAACCTGCCCGGCGCGACACCCTCGAGGCGGCCGGTTCGGGCCGCAGCGACCGGTGATTTCGAGGTCGGCGAACTCGGCGAAATGGCGATGGTTTACCACCGCGCCCGGTGACGCCGGCCCCGCTTCCTCCGGTCGCGTTGTCGGCATCGCGATGCGAGCCGGTCGCCGGGGCGAGCGATGCGGCCGGAACCGGTGGAATTCCCTGCGGAGGTCAGTGGTGATTCCGGCTCGGGATCCGGCCGATGAGGTGGACGGCCTCTTCGAGCGTGCTCACCCGGTGTGCGCCCGCGGGAGTGGTGCGGGCGGTCCAGCCGGGGCCGGCGAGGAGCACCTGCGCCGGTGTCCGGCTTCCCGCGGGCAGCGGCCGTTGCGCCGCGGTCCGGAGCGTCTGGGACCAGAGCACCACCACTGGACGGTGGTGTGGGCCGGCCACGGCGCCGGCCAGCGCGTTGCCGGGCGTCGAGGCGCCGAGCAGTATCGACGGAATGCCGTTTTCGGCCAGTGCGGCGCGCAGGACTTCGAGCGGGAGGGTGTGGCATTCGCCGCCGGCGCAGGCCAGTAGGACCGGGGGGATGCGTCCGGTGGCCCGTGCCGGCGGCACCGCATGGTGCAGGGCGGTGGTGATCGCCCCGGACAGGGCGTGCTCCACCTCGATCAATCCCTGGCCACGGCGCTGCCGGTCGACGAGTTCGGCGAAAACCGGCCGGCACAGCCTGTTCCACGTCGCCGTTACGCCGAATTGCGCGATATGGGTGGTGAGGATGTCCAGCAGCCGGGTGGTATCCAGCCGGGCGGCCGCCGCCATCATCGGTTCCACATTCTCCGCCGCGGCGAGGGCGGGGGTCCGGGTCGCCGCGGCCGCGTTGCGTGGGCCGATGCCCGCACGGACCAGATCGACCATTCGCCTGAGCGTCGCCACATCACCCGGGGTGTAGAGGCGGTGCTGACCGGGCCGGTGTGGCCGGGAAGTCAACTCGTAACGCTGATTCCAGCTGCGCAGCGTCGCGACCGGTACGCCGAGGTTCCTGGCCACCGCGCCGACCGTCCATTCGGTGTCCGTTGCGGACCCGGTCATCGACTCACCTCCGTCGGCTACCGGCGGTCCGGCGGCGGTGCCGCCCGGCGCGCGTCGTCCGGTGCGGCGGCTACCGCGCCGCGGCCGGCGAGCACGCCGAGTGTGCGTGTGGCAGTGCGGTCGAGCATGACGGTCTCCCTTGTTTCGGTGACGTGCCCGGTGTCGCCGTTTTTCTGGTGCGGTCGGCCGAATCGAAATATCCGCCGTTAGGTCTTCACACTACGCGCAAAGCGATGCAGAATCGACGCACAAGGGATTGTGCGCGAATCGCACGACGAAACGGAGTGGCAGGCCGGACCGCGTCACCACAGCACCCGATCCACCGCGCGGCCGCGCGTCCGTCGCCCGGGAAGGGCACGATATGACCGCACGCAAGGACGGCTCGGCGCGGGCTACAGAGACCGGGCCCGACGCGGGCGCCGGCCGGGCCCCGGCCGTACCGGTGGGCATCGAATCCGTGACCGTGGCCGCGTCGAACAATCCGTTGCTGACCACCCTCGCCGCCGCGGTGTCCGGTGGGTTCAATCCGGAGGTCGACCTGGCCGAAGCCCTCGACCGCGCCGAGTACACCGTTTTCGCCCCGGTCGACAGCGCGTTCGCGGCGCTCGATCCCGCGACGCTCGAGGTGCTGCGCACGGATTCGGCGACACTGATGACAATTCTGACCTACCACGCGGTACCCGGCCGGATCGCGCCCGAAGCGATCGACGGCGTCCTGGGTACCGCGGAAGGCTCCGATGTGGCGGTGGCCCGATCCGGCGACCGGATCACCGTCAACAACGCGACGGTGATCGGTGGCGGCGTGGAAACCGCCAATGCCACGGTCTACCTCATCGACCGGGTGCTGATCCCGCCGACGGTCAACCGCGCCTGAGGCGGCCCGCCCGTACGGTCCGGGAGATCCGAACGCGCGGGTGTCGTTGCTGCTCACCCCTCGGACGAGACCCGGATCGTGGTGATTTCCGCGCCGGGCAGCAACGTGGACTGGGCCGCGGGCGTGTCCGCCGGGCCGTCTCCGACCAGCCTGCGCCAGCGATTCGAGAAATTGGAGATACCCCAGCCCTGCAGCCGGTCATAGGCCTCGGTCAGATCGGACCGGCCCAGCCGACCGGCTTCCCGGGCCGCGGCCACCGCTTCGATATACGCCGATTCGGCCGTTAGCAGCTCATCGACCACGCGGGCCTGCTCGTCGAGTAGATCTTCGATACGGCAGGCGATATCGTGCGGTGCCGTGCTCGTGTCCTGACCGGGAAATCGATGCATACGCCATCCTCGGAACTGTGGGGGTGGAACCTGCGGAAGAACCGGCCGGCCCGACGGTCCGTATCGAATCCCGAACCGCCCGAACGCCGTGAAGCTGTGGGTTCACTACTACCTTGTGGCGGATCAAGCCGCGCATCCGGTACCGGATGACCGCAGCGTCGCAAGGTGGTGCTACGGCGTCTTCGGGGCAGGTTCTGTGCGGATCCGCTGTGGCGGTGCCGTGTTCGAGTCCGGTTCGGGCGTCGCACACGGATTCGGTGACTCGTACCGGCCGAACAAGCGCCCTGCCGACGGCGAGCTCGCGAACCGGAGCCGAATTCGTCGAACGGGCGGCTCCGGTCGGCACGTGATCGTGTCGCGGTGCCGACCGCTCCCGGATCCCGCGCCGAGCGTCAGGCGGCCTGCGGCTTGTGCAGGGCCTTCGCGGTGGGGGAGTTGGGGATCTCGGCGGGATCGGGATAGGTGCCCAGCACCCGGTCCGCGGTTCCGGCGGTCGTGACGGCGAACCAGTAGTGCTCGTTCTTGAAATGGTGCAGACGGTGGTTGCGGCGCACCGCGCGCAGGATCGCGCTGTGCGGTCGGTAGTCGGTGTGCACGAGGAGATGGGTCCATTCGTAGATCAGTCCGAGGACACCGACGGTGGTGAGGAAGGTCAGGCCCAGGCCGGGGCGTCCGAACGCCAGTAACGCGATGACCACCAGGGCGGGTAGCAGCCACAGGAAGGTCTGCCACGGGATGAAGACCAGTTCCCGGATCCGGGGATCGGCGTGGTGCTCGCGGTGCTTACGTGCCAGCAGTGAATCGATCCGCCACCTGCCCAGGGTGCGCGGCCGCCAGTGCAGCACACAGACATGGATGACCCATTCCACGAACGGGAACGCGGCCACCATGAGCACCGGAACCAGGGCGTCGGTGATTTGCCAGTCGCCCACCAGAACGCGGGCCGTGGCGGCGACGACCAGCAGCGCGGCGATCACCCAGGGCGAGGGTGCGTGGCGGAAAGAGGTGAACACGTCCGCGAGCGACTCCGGTGCGCGGCGGGCGGCCTTCGCCTCGTCGGCGGCAAGTCGCCCTTCGGCGAGACGGTCGATCCCGGCGTTACGGCCGCGCCGGGCGGCGTGGGGGAGGTTCATGGCGTCTGCTCCAATCGGTGCAGGAGGTTGTCGAATTCCGTGGTGGCCAGGGACAACAGCGCGTCGGCGCGGGTGCGGGCCGAATCGGCCTCACCGGCGACCACGGCCTCGGCGAGCGCGCGGTAGCGCTCGGGCCGGCCCACCTCGGTGTCCATGACGCCGGTGAGCGCGGCCATGGCGGGTTCGTAGACGGTGCGCAGCTGGTTGAACAGCAGGCGGTAGACGATCGAATCGGCGGCATCGACCAGATGGTCCCAGAATACGAGCGCCGCGAGCTGGCGTGCCAGCGGATCGTCTCGATCGGCGAGTGTGTCCACCGCGGCCGTGAGCGTCGGGCCCATGGCCGGACCGTGGCGGCCGGCGGCCAGGCCGGCGACTTCGCGGCCCAGGGTCGCCCGGGTCTCCAGGATGCTGCGTACCACGGAATGGTCGAGCCGGCCGCCGCACAGGATCAATCGCGGCAACAGTTCCAGGCCACCGGAGCGGCGCGGATCGCGGACCGTGGTGCTGCCGCCCTGACGGATCTCCACCAGCCCCGCCCGCGCGAGCCGCTGGACCGCTTCACGGACGGTGGGCCGGGAGACACCCAGCGCTTCGGCCAGCTGACGTTCGGCGGGCAGGGCCGAGCCGGGCGCGAGCTCGCCGGTGAGGACGCCGTCGACGAGCTGCTCGTAGATCTCGTCCGGAACCGACCGGCGGGCGATCCGCTTCAGTGCCATACACCGGACGGTAGACCCACCATTGGTAAGAGGTCAAGTGGTCAGACCAGTTCGATCGACGGCTGCCAGCCCAGTTCTGGCGCGATGTACTCGACGGTGTCGTGCAGTATCTGCTCGTAGTCGGCGCGATGGAATTCGTACGGTAGTTCCAGCCGCAACTCCGTGGTCCCGGCGACGACCGGATCGGTGCGCAGCCGATCGAGGATCTCCTCGGCGGTGCCGACCAGATCCGGCGCGAACAGAATTCGCCGTTCGCCCTGTGGAGCCCGGGTTCGCTCGTATCGCCCGGCCGCGTAGCGGCGGTAGCGTTCACGGGTGGTGCGGTCGGCGCTGTCGAACGGGACGATCACCCGGCCCACCGCGACGCGAGCCGGGCGCACCGGGTCGATGTGGCGGCGGTATCCCGCGATCCGGCCCTGCTGCGCGGTGGTGAAATCGTCGCTGTGCTCACCGAAGACGATATTGCCGGTGAGCAGGTTCAACCCGCGCGCACCGGCCCAGCGGATCGACCGGGTGCTCCCTCCGCCGTACCAGAGCCGATCGACCAACCCCGGATCGTGCGGCTGCAGCCGTGGACGCTGAGTATTGCCGGGGGAGTGGATGAGCGTATCCGGCTCGCCCAGGTAGTCGCCGCGCAGATTGTCGATCAATCGTTCGATCCGCCCGTAGGAGAGGTCGTAGCCGCGCCAATCGCCGTCGAAGACGAGATCCCCGATCAGCTCCGCGTGCGGCGGCGTACCCGCGCTGAAGCCGGGTTGCAGCCGCCCGCCGGACAGCACATCGGCCATCGCCAGATCCTCGGCCAACCGGAACGGGCTCTCGTAGCCGATCGGGATCACCGCGGTGCCCAGCTGGATCCGGCGGGTGCGCTGACCGGCCGCGGCCAGGAAAACCGCCGCCGACCCGACACCGTGCTCGAGATGCCGCTGCCGGATCCAGGCGCCGTCGAAACCGAGGCGTTCACCGAACTCGAACAGGCGCAGGGTATCTTCGAGTCCCGCGGCAGGGTCTTCATCGGGGTAGTTGCCCGGGGTCAGGAACGACAGGTTCGCGAGGGGGGTGGGCGCATTCATCGGGTCAGCCGCGCTCGTAGGGGATCTGCTCGTCCGCCTCGATCGCGACCGGGAGCCGGTTCTCCGCCGGGGGCAATGGGCAGGTCGCTAGATCGGTGTAGGCGCAGGGCAGGTTGACGGCCCGGTTGAAGTCCAGGGT
Source organism: Nocardia grenadensis NBRC 108939 (assembly GCF_001613445.1). GTDB lineage: Bacteria > Actinomycetota > Actinomycetes > Mycobacteriales > Mycobacteriaceae > Nocardia > Nocardia grenadensis. The sequence continues at coordinate 252,320 of NZ_BDCJ01000003.1, read as the reverse complement.
TACCGTCCCGTCGGCATCTGGCGGCGAGACCTGCAGCACGCGGTTGGCGGCGTAGGTGGTGACGCCGGAGGTCGCATCGGTGAAGAGCACCGTCAGCGCGCCCGGCGTCGAACCGGGAAAAGCGGTGAGCCCCAGTGTCTTTCCGTCCCACTCGAAGTGGATCCGGCCGGGGGCGTCGTAGACGTGTTCGAGACCTTCCACGGCCGCTCCCACCGTTGTGGCCCGCGGCTCGGCGAATGCGGTGTAGCGTCCGGCGACCACCCACTTCGGATCCGGTGCGTAGGCGGGTGTGCCACGGAACCCGGTGCGCAACGGGGTGTCCGGGTGTCGCGGGCGCACGATATCGTGCCCGCCGCGTCTGGCGACCTCGATCACGGCTTCGCCCCATACGGCCTCGACGCCCCCGCGTTCCGCGATGATCCCGAACCGGTGCGTGTCATGCCGGGTGGTTCATTACACGAGTTGCGGCGCCGCGACGGTGGCAGAGTGCTGCTGACGATGTGTATCGGCGGCGGCCAGGGAATGGCGGCCGCCCGTGACTTCGGCCTGAGCCGGCCCAGTGGTGGCGCGAATACGCCATCACCCGGGGGCGTACCGTTTCGCCGCCCCGATGCCGGGTATCTGCTGAACGTTCCGTTCGCTCGAGGAGGCGTGGCAGCGAACAGGGCGCGCGAGAAACGGTTCGGGTCGACGCCGATCCGGGCCCGGTCCGCGCGGGCCCTGTTCCGGTACTGCCCCGTCGCGCGCCTCCGGTACCAAGAGAGGCCAGATGATCCAGGTTTCCACATCCAGATCGGTTTCCGCGGCGCACCGCGTCACCGACAGTCGCGTGTTCGAACGCCTGGCCCGTGCGGGTTACGCGATGGCGGGGCTCGTGCACCTGCTGATCGGCTACCTCGCGGTACGCCTCGCCTTCGGTGGCGGCGGCAGCACCGACCAGTCCGGTGCCATGGCCGAACTGGCCGCCAAACCCGGCGGCATCCCCGCGCTGATCGTCGGTATCGCCGCCTTCGTGTTCATGGCGCTGTGGCGGCTCACCGAGGCGGTACTCGGTTCGCGCACCGGTGGTGACGAGGACCGGAAGTCCGATCTGTTCCACCGTGGCAAGGCATTCGCCGTGGCCCTCGTCTACTTCGGCTACGCGATCACCGCGTTCGGTTTCGTCCGGGGGAACGGGAGCTCGAGCGGCGGCAAGAACGCCGGGCTGTCCGCGCGCATGATGGAGAGCGCCGGCGGCAAGTTCTTTCTCGTCCTCGTCGGCATCGTGATCATCGCGGTGGGCGCGTACCACATCTACAAGGGCGCCACCCGGAAGTTCCTGAAGGAACTGCGCACCGACCGCGCGTTGCTGCGCAGGCTGGGCACCGTCGGGTACCTCAGTAAGGGCTCGGCCATCGCCGGGGCGGGTGTACTCGTGATCGTGGCGGTGTTCCAATCCGATCCCGGTAAGGCCAGCGGCCTGGACGCCGCGCTGAAAACACTGGGTGCGCAGCCGTTCGGCCCGGTTCTCCTGGTAGCCGCCGGACTCGGCATAGCCGCCTACGGACTCTACGATTTCGCCTGCGCCCGCTACGCCCGGATGTGACCGGCGCGGACGCCCGTCCCGTCTCGTACCCGTCGCGCCCCACCCTGCCCCCCGGCAGGGTGGGGCGCCTGGTCGCGGCGATCGCGTCTCGAGTCCCGGCGGGTGTCGCGCGGTGCCGAATCACAGCGGATCCGTATCTTCGGTGACGTGAACCCCACCGAGCTGCCCCGTCTCGGCTCGGCCGCCGGCCGCTGGATCGTGCTGGCCACCGTGCTCGGCTCCGCGGTGGCTTCCCTGGATGCCACCGTCGTCAATATCGCGCTGCCCCGGATCGGTGCCGCCCTCGATACCGATGTCGCCGGATTGCAGTGGACGCTCAACGGCTACACGCTCACCCTGGCCTCGTTCATTCTGCTCGGCGGCTCCTTCGGGGACCGCTTCGGCCGCCGCAAGGTCTTCGTCGCCGGCGCAGTGGGTTTCGCCGTCGCGTCGCTGCTGTGCGGCGCGGCCGTGAATATCGAGATGCTGGTGGCCGCCCGGGTGTTACAGGGCGTGGCCGGGGCCATGCTCACGCCGGGCAGCCTCGCCCTCATCTCCTCCTCCATCGACAACCGCGACCAGGGCGCGGCAATCGGGCTGTGGTCCGGGTTCAGCGGGGTGGCGGGGGCATTGGGGCCGTTCCTCGGCGGCTGGCTGATCGAGGTGGCGGGCTGGCGGTCGATCTTCTTCCTCAATGTGCCGCTGGTGGCGGTCGTCGTCCTGGTCTCGCTACGGCATGTGCCGGAGAGTCGCGATCCGAACGCGACCGCCCGGCTCGATCTCCCCGGCGCACTGGTGGTGGCCGCGGCGCTCGGCGCGCTGACACTGGGGTTGATCGACAGGCTACCGGTCCTGGTGGGGGCGGGCGGAGTACTGCTGGCGGTCTTCGTCCTCATCGAGATGCGCAGTGACCACCCGCTGGTACCGCCGGCACTGTTCGCTTCGCGGGTCTTCACCGTGGCAAATCTGGTCACCCTCGCGGTGTACGCCGCGCTCGGCGGAGTGTTCTTCCTACTGGTGCTGGAGTTGCAGGTCGTCGCGGGGTATTCGCCGCTGCTCGCGGGGGTGGCCACGCTACCGGTGACGCTGCTGATGCTGGCGCTCTCGGCGCCGTCCGGGCGGTGGGCCCAGCGGCACGGGCCCCGTCTGCCGATGACATTCGGGCCGGTACTCGCCGCGGGCGGGCTGATCCTGCTGCAGCGGGTAGGTCCCGGCGCCTCCTATCCGCTGGATGTCCTACCCGGGGTGCTGGTCTTCGGTCTCGGGCTGTCGGTGCTGGTCGCCCCGCTCACCGGCGCGGTCCTCGGTGCGGTATCGGCGAGCGGGGCCGGTATCGCCTCCGGGGTGAACAACGCGGTCGCGCGGACGGCGCAACTGCTCGCGGTGGCGGCCTTGCCGGGGCTGGCCGGGATCTCCGGCGCGCTGGACGACCCCGCGGCATTCGACTCCGGTTTCGGTGTCGCCATGCGGATCTGCGCGGGTCTGCTGCTCACCGGCGCCCTGCTGGCCGGGGTGCTGTTGCGGCCGCCCCGGCGGGCACCCGAGTTATCCCGGGTGGACTGCCTGCCGCAGTGCGGGGTCGGCGGCCCCGCGGTCGCACCGACGCGAGCGGCACGGTGAACGACATATCGCGGACCGAACAGCCGGTACGTTTCGCGTCGAGGTGCATGATCGGGAGGATCCGGGGTAGACGGCGCATATGCATTCGACACCCCTCGTCCGGGCAGCCGGCGTTTCCACCGGTACCGTCCCGTGGACCCGGAGCGTGCGCCGCGCGACGCCGCGGACGGTCTGCGGGGCGATCTGTGTGATTACGGCGTGCCGCGCAGATTGTCGTTGTCCAGGCGCAAGCGGTCGTTGTCGGCGTGCAGATCGGCATTGGCATCCTCGAGGTCGAGGATCCGGCCGATACCCGTGAGGTTCACTCCGGTGGCGGCGAGTTCGGTGATCCGGCGCAGGCGAGCGAGGTCGTTGCCGCTGTAGCGGCGGGTACCGCCGTCACTGCGCGCGGGGGTGAGCAGGCCGTGGCGTTCGTAGAGCCGCAGCGTTTGTACGCCGATGCCCGCGAGGCCCGCTGCGACCGAGATCCCGTATACCGCCTGATCGGGATCGGGCAGGTGTTGCCCTGGGTCGCGCTCGTGATCCATGTACTCCTCTTCCTCATTGTCGTACACGAGGTTTCCTACCTTATCAACTTGCACTAGATAATTGCCGGTGCTATAAGAAATCTGTGTTTTAAGACAAAGATTTTCTAATTTCCACCGATAGAGGCGGGCGTGCCGGCGGTTACCCGACGAGGAGCCGGGCGGACCGCGCCGGTCGCCGCCTCACTCCGTCCCGCCCGCGGCTGTGCCGTGCCGACGACGAGCATCCTCTGTCCCCCGATTCACCAGTTTGGAGATGTACCTGGCCATGGTTACCAACGAGATATCGACAGCATCGACACGAGAACGTACGCAATCCCGCTCGGAGGCCCGGGTGATCTGGCCGGAGCCCAGCCCGCTGAGTGAATGGTGGAACCGGGTCATGGGCACTTCGAATGCGGGTGTCCGGTGACGGCGCCGGCCTCTCCGCGACTGGGGAACGACCCCGATCCTTCGCTGGCCCGGACGGCGGCCGCGCCGACCTCGGCCCGGTCCGGCCGGGTGATCTGGTACGACGCTCAGAAGGGATTCGGCTATATCGATCCCGACGACGATATCGCCCCGGTCTTCGTGGAGTACCGGAGTATCGACGCCGACGGGTACCGGGTTCTTTTCGCCGATCAGCGCGTGGAGTTCTCCACGGTCGCCCGCGCGGGCGGGGCGGAGGCCGTAGCGGTGCGGCTCTGCGACTGAGCGGCCGGCGTGACGAACAGGACTCCGATATGACGAATGAATGGTTGTGACCGGCTCGGCTGGTCGAACGCACGGTGAATGCTTGACTCATTCAAGAAAAGAGACCAGACTTTCGGCTGTGCATGCGGCCATGGATTTCCAGCAGATGCTGCGGGGAGTTTCGCTGCGCGTGACAGCCCCGCGCGTGGCAGTGCTGAGCGCGGTGTACGACCATCCGCATGCCGACACCGATTCGATCATCCGCGCCGTGCGGTCGCGCCTGTCGGCGGTCTCGCACCAGGCGGTGTACGACTCGTTGCATACGCTCACCGCGGCCGGGCTTCTCCGTTGTATCCAGCCCTCCGGTTCGGTGGCCCGGTACGAGTCCCGCGTCGGTGACAATCACCATCACGTCGTATGCCGGACCTGCGGTTCGATCGCCGATGTCGATTGCGCAGTCGGCGCGGCCCCGTGTTTGACAGCCTCCGACGACCACGGCTACTCGATCGACGAAGCCGAGGTCATCTACTGGGGCCTGTGTCCTGACTGTGCGGCATCGCACCGCACCTGATCGCAGCTCCTGCCACTTATTCAGGAAGGAAAGTCGTGACCTCCGATAGTCGTCCACCCGCTCCTGACACCGAAACTCGCAGCGCCAGCGAGAGCGAGAACCCGGCGATCCCGTCGCCTACAGCCCATACCGACCGCCGCCCCCGGACCAATACGGACTGGTGGCCGGAGCAGATCGATGTCTCGATGCTGCACGCTCATACGTCCAAAGCCAATCCACTCGGCGAGGATTTCGACTACGCCGCGGAGTTCGCGAAGCTCGATGTCGAAGCGCTCAAAGCCGATGTCGCGGCGGTACTCACCGATTCGCAGGACTGGTGGCCGGCCGACTATGGAAACTATGGTGGCCTGTTCATCCGGATGAGCTGGCATGCGGCCGGTACCTACCGGATCGCCGACGGCCGCGGCGGCGGCGGTCAGGGCGCACAGCGATTCGCACCGCTCAACAGCTGGCCCGACAATGCCAGCCTGGACAAGGCCCGCCGCCTGCTGTGGCCGGTGAAGCAGAAGTACGGGAACAGCATCTCCTGGGCCGACCTGATCGTGTTCGCCGGCAATGTCGCGCTCGATTCGATGGGCTTCCAGACCTTCGGATTCGGCTTCGGGCGCCCCGATATCTGGGAGCCGGAAGAGGTTTTCTGGGGTCCGGAAGACACCTGGCTCGGCGACGAGCGCTACAGCGGTGACCGGGAACTGGCGAACCCGCTGGCCAACGTCCAGATGGGTTTGATCTACGTCAATCCCGAAGGCCCCAACGGCCGGCCCGATCCGGTAGCCGCCGCCCGCGATATAAGGGAGACCTTCGGCCGGATGGCCATGAACGACGAGGAGACCGCCGCCCTCATCGTCGGTGGGCACAGTTTCGGCAAGACCCACGGCGCGGGCGATGCCGACCTGGTCGGCGCCGAACCCGAAGCCGCCCCGATCGAACAGCAGGGCCTGGGCTGGAAGAGCAGCTACGGTACCGGTAAGGGCAAGGACGCCATCACCAGCGGTCTCGAGGTCGTCTGGACCTCCACCCCGACCCGGTGGGGGAACGGCTTCCTGCAGAACCTGTACGGCTACGAATGGGAGCTCACCAAGAGTCCCGCCGGGGCCTACCAATGGAAGCCGAAGGACGGTGCGGGCGAAGGCACCATTCCGGATCCCTTCGACGGCCCGGCGCGCACACCCACAATGCTGACCACGGACTTGGCGCTGCGGGAGGACCCCGTCTATCGGGAGATCACCAGCCGCTGGCTGGAACACCCCGAGGAGCTCTCCGAGGCGTTCGCCAAGGCGTGGTACAAGCTGCTCCATCGCGATATGGGTCCGATCAGCCGCTATCTCGGTCCGTGGGTTCCCGAACCGCAGCTGTGGCAGGACCCGGTCCCGGAAGTCGACCACGAGCTGATCGACGACGAGGATATCGCCGACCTCAAGGGCAAGGTCCTCGATTCCGGCCTGTCGGTGCCGCAACTGGTCAAAACCGCGTGGGCTTCGGCGGCGAGCTTCCGCAGTACCGATAAGCGCGGCGGTGCGAACGGCGCTCGGCTCCGGCTGGAACCGCAGAAGAACTGGGAAGTCAACGAACCGTCCGAACTCCGGAAGGTACTGCCCGTCCTCGAACGCATCCAGCAGGACTTCAACGAGTCGGCCTCCGGCGGAAAGAAGGTATCGCTGGCCGACCTCATCGTCCTCGCCGGTGCGGCGGCGGTCGAAAAGGCGGCCCGGGACGCGGGCTACGAGGTGACCGTGCCGTTCCGGCCCGGCCGCACCGACGCCACCCAGGAGAACACCGATGTGGAGTCGTTCGCGGTACTCGAACCGCGGGCCGACGGGTTCCGCAACTATGTGCGCACCGGCGAGAAGGCGCCACTGGAACGTCTGCTGGTGGATCGGGCCTACCTGCTCGATCTCACGGCCCCGGAGCTGACGGTGCTGGTCGGTGGCCTGCGCGCGCTCGGCGCGAACCACGGTGGCACCAAGCACGGTGTGTTCACCGACCGGCCCGGTGTGCTGACCAACGACTTCTTCGTCAACCTCCTGAACCAGGACACGGAGTGGAAGGCATCGGAGTCGGCGGAGAACGTCTACGAGGGCAGCGATCGCCGCACCGGTGAGACCAAGTGGACGGCCACCGCCAACGACCTGATCTTCGGGTCGCATTCGGTGCTGCGCGCCGTGGCCGAGGTCTACGCGCAACGTGATTCCGGCCGAAAGTTCGTCGACGATTTCGTCGCCGCGTGGGTGAAGGTCGCCGAGAACGATCGCTACGATCTGCGCTGATCCCTGCCGCGGGTTCCGGGCCGTCCCCTAAGGTGCGGCCCGGACTCGTCTCGGGTGGCGCGGCCGCGATTTCTGGCGCCCAGGTTGCGCCCCGGGCCGCATGCGCGTCGCGGATCTGATCGAGGACACCCGCGCCCTGTACGAGGTGCTGGGCGGCGACGAGAACGCGGTCATCATCGGCCACGACCGGGGCGGCTTCGCCACCGGTCACCTGTTCTTCCATGTCGTCTCGTCCCCGTGCCCGGAAGGTGCGGTGCGGGGACGAGACATGCCCCGGTTCGTCGGCCGTAATCGGAGGAAGGTCCGGCCGATGTGGCTCGAAAGACGGGTGAGACCGTCGGATCGGCCATGCGTGGCGCGATACTTGCGGCGCACCGGTTTCAATGCTTCGCGTTCTCCACGACCCAGGCCGCTATCTGAGCGCGTGAGGTGAACGCCAGCTTGGTCAAGATGTTCTCGACATGGCCCTGGGCAGTGCGTTGCGAGATCACCAGCTTGGTCGCGATCTGCCTGTTGCTGAGCCCCTGGGCGACCAGTTCGGCGACCTGACGTTCGCGTCGGGTGAGATTTACCGGGTGGTCCGCCGGGTGGGCGGCGCCGGTGGCCGGTTCGCCGAGCGCGTAGGCCACCGCGGCGTCCATGCCCATGGTCTGCCCCTGCTGGTGGGCCGCGTCGAAGCGCCGGTCACCGAGGGCTGTCCGGGCGTTGTGCTCGCATTCCTCATGGAAGGCGGCCATATTCTGGAAGACCGTCGTCACCCGGGCGCCCGCCGGCCGCAACCCTTGTGCGGCGCCCATCAGTACCGCGGCACGTTCGGCCTCGGCGGGGATATCGAGAACCCAGGCCAGCGCCTCGAGACAGAACATATTGATCACTGTGCTGTGCAGTCCGCTGTTGGCCCGTAACGCGTCCCGTATCAGGCGCTGTGCACGCTCGTGGTCGCCGTCCCGCCAGGCCGCGATCCCGATGCCGCGCAGGGCCGCCGCGCGGTGGATCAGCTCACCGCGCGGCACGGTGATCTCGAGCAATTGCCGATAGTACTCGCTTGCCCGGGCGGTCTCCCCGCTCAGTTCGTGCGCCCAGCCGAGCAGGGCGAGCGCACTCATCCGGAGCTGACCGGCCGGGTCCGCACCGGTGAGTTCCACGGTGCGTTCGAAATAGGCGGGCGCGGCATGGGGCTCGCCACGGGACATAGCGAAAAGGCCTTCGAAATAAGCGATCTGAGCGCGGAATATCGGCTCGGGCTCCTGTCCGGCGAGATCCTTCGCTTCCGCCAGCGCCTCCTCCGCCACCGGGAACTCACCCTGCAGCGTGGCCAACTTTCCTGCCGCGCACAATGCTCCGATCCGGTCGGGCACCGAGCGCCACCCGGGGCGGGCGAGTACCCGCTGCAGCCATGATCGTCCTTCCCCGTAGAGACCGCGGAAGTTCCAGAACTCGAAAAGCTCGGCAGCGATTCGCAGACCCGCATCCGCGGCGGCCGCGGAGTCCTCTGACAGGCAGTATTCGAGTGCTTCCCGCAGATTGGGTTGCTCGCGCATGAGCCGGGCGATCCAGCGGGGTTGTTCCGCGCTGATCCAGCCGCTCGCGGCCTGCGCGCACCACCGGTCGTACCACTCCCGGTGGCGCCGCCGCAGTTCTGCGGCCCGGCCGGATTCCCTCAGCTTTTCGCGACCGTAGACACGCAGGGTCTGCAGCATCCGGAAACGAACGGCGCCGTCGGTCTCCTCGCGAACAAGAACGGATTTGTCCACCAGCGACGACAGCACATCCAGCACCCGCTCCGGCCCGGGGTCGATATCGCAGACGCCCTCGGCGGCGTCCAGCTCGCAGCTTCCGGCGAACACCGAGAGTTGGCTCCACAATCGCTGCTCGGCCGGAGCGCACAGGTCGTAACTCGAGTCCACGGACAGTCGCAGGGTCTGCTGTCGGGTCGGTGCGGTGCGGCTGGCCCGGGTGAGCACCGGGTTGCGGATATCGATCCGCTCCAGGATCTGCTGCGGTGACATGGTACGTAACCGAGCGGCCGCCAATTCGATGGCCAGTGGTAATCCGTCCAGTCGGGCGCAGATCTGTGCCACGGCACCCTTGTTGCTCTCGTCGAGTTCGAACCCCGGCACCGCCGCGGCGGCCCGTTCGGCGAACAGGGTGATCGCGTCGAATCGGGGCAACCCCAGCAGGGTGGGCTCGCGACTCGGGTCGGGAACCGTGAGTGGCGCCACCCGCAGCACCGACTCGCCGGCAATGTTCAACGGTTCGCGGCTGGTAGCGAGGATCCGCAGTCCCGAACATCCCTTCAGCAGGACCTCGTCCAGTTCCGCGACCGCTTGCACCAACTGCTCACAGTTGTCCAGTACCAGCAGTGTTTCGCGCGGGCACAGGTGTTCGACCAGCACGTCGATCAGCGGCCGGCCCGGTTCGTCGCGTACCCCAACCGCGGCGGACACCACATCGACCAGGATCGTGCGGTCGGAGATATCGGTGAGGTCGACCAGCCACACCCCACCGGGGAAGTCTCGCCGCACCTGGGACGCGACCCGCAGCGCCAGCCTCGTTTTCCCGACGCCGCCGGTTCCGGACAAGGTCACCAGCCGGGAGTTCGCCAGCAGATTCTTCACTTCCGCCAGTTCGCTGCGCCGGTTCACAAGGCTGGTCAGCTCCAGCGGGATGTTCCCGCCGCGGTCGGAGCCGATCCGTTGATGTTGTGCCCGCACCCGGGGCTTGTCCACATGTTCTCGGCGGGCGGGCCGCTCCTGCACCGCCATCTCGTCCACCGGGTATCCGTGCCGCTCCTGCACCCGCCGGATAGCCTCGCCCAGGGCCGCCGCAGACGGACGTTTCCGGCTGTCCCGGTTCATCGCAGATTCCACCAGGTCGCTGATATCGGTGGCCACACCGCGCTCCCTCAGGTCCGGTAGCGGCTGGGTGGTGATCCGCAGAAACTGGGTCACCATCTTCTCGCCGCTGCGCCGCTCGAACGCGGCGTGCCCGGTGAGTGCGCAGAACATGGTGGCGCCCAGCCCGTACACATCGGCGCCGGGGGTGGGCGGTTCGCCCTCGAGGACCTCGGGCGCGGTGAATGCCGGGGACCCCGTCACGGTGCCGGCGGCGGTATGGAAACCACCCGCGATATGCGCGATACCGAAATCGGTCAGTGCGGGCTCGCCGTAATCGGTGAGCAGGATATTGCCCGGTTTCACATCCCGATGGACGACGCCGAGCCGGTGGGCGCTCGCCAGCGCACCGGCGATCTTCACGCCGATCTGCAGGACGTCCTCGGCGGCCGGCGGCCCGTGATCGCGAATCCAGGTGTCGAGGGAGCCCAGTGGATAGAACGGGGTCACCAGATAGGGCCGTCCGCGGGCGGTGACGCCCTCCTCCAGCACGGTCACGATATTGGGGTGCCCGGTCAACCGGCCCATCGCGCGCTGCTCCCGAGCGAATCGGGCCCGATTGTCCTCGTCGGCCTCCGTGGTCATCAGCTTCACTGCGACGGTCCGGTCGAGCGGCTCCTGCTTACACCGGTAGACCACGCCGAATCCGCCGCGACCGACTTCCGCGGCGTCCTCGAATCCGGCAGCATCCAGCTCCGTCGCTACGGTCATCGCCGACTCGCGGCGTGTGCGTACGGTGTCGCCGCCGTTCATGGGGTGGATACGATCCACCGAGTGTGGCTGTGGGCATCAGGTAACATATGCGTCCCTCTCGCCACCTCAACTGTATCGCCGGGGCACTCCGGCGGCGAGATGTCGCCCGGGAGGTGATGGCAGGACGCGGTGCGTGGCGACCATCCTGGTGACGCGGGTTACGGCGGGGGCGGTCACTCCGGGGCGAGGGCGGGCTGTCCGCTGCTGATCACGAACACCGGGAAGCGATCCCCGCGCGGCGGCGCCTGGAAGCGCACCCGGACCGGCCGGCGCCCGGCCCGCGGCAGTTCACCGTGGATCGTGGTGTAGACCCACGGCCCCTCGTCGAGTTCTACGATCGCTATGGCGGACTCCGCCGCCTCGGTGTGGGTGTTCGGCGCACTGGGGACCTTGCGCCAGCACACGATGGAACCGCTTCCGGTCGAGGGAACTCGTTCGTAATCGTCGCACCGGCACGCCGAGCACCGGATGACCGGCGGGGCGAACAGCCTGCTGCAGCTTCCGCACCGACGGATCATCAATGCGGCCTCGGTGCATTCCGCGTACATATCGCCGCAGCTCGGGACGTTGTCGGATTTCCACTCGTACATTGCTACCTTCGATGTGATGGTTGCCGATTCGTTCGGCTTCCAGGGTCTGGTATCGAGCGCGGATACGCGCCGGTCGAACGGCCCCGGGTATACCTGTTTTCGGAAAATGCCCGTTCAGGGCGGTGCCTGGCGGCCCGCAGGGGCCGTTCAGCGGGAGTGGCGGGAGTCATGCCCGGTACCTCACCGGGCGGTGCTGTGGCGACGGACCGGCCTGGCGGCCGCGTCTCGACGGAAACACGCACGCATGCGGACTTCGAAGGCGGGGCTTCGGAATTGTGTGCCGGCGATTCCATCGACGACGCGGCCGGCGTCCGGAAGGCCGGGACGGGCCGTAGCCGGGGTGCCGGGCGCTGATTGTTTCGGCGATCTCTGTATCGCCCGACAGGGCGGCGCTCTACACGGGTTCTCCGGCGTCGACCCGCGCACGATCGAGCCCGTTGTCCGGTAGTCGAAATAACTCTAGAGGTTCCGTATCGACAATCTTCGATAAAGGGTTCCCGCACTATTTCGATAGTGACGGCAGATATTACAGTGAAGGTATGTGTGAAACTCATACGAATTGTGTGCCGGAGTACGGCAATGGCCCGCCGGACGTGATCCGGCGGGCCGTTGTCACAGGTGCCCCTGCTCATGCGCAGCGCATACTTACTCGGCGGAGAAGCTCGACAGGGTTCCGATGCCCCCGAAGATGTCACTGAAGGCGCCGAAGAAGTCGCCGAGGGCGCTGAAATCCATTGAACCCATGATAATGCTCCTGTCGTATCCATTGCTTCGGCGATGCCGGGCGCGCCGCCGCACACCTTGGTACCGGTGTTATCCGAACGTTATAGGTATCGAGGGTGAAATCAAACTGAATTGTGATCTATGCGACACAATCGATCCCGATGCGCTCGGAACTACATTCATGGCAGTAAGTCGGTGCCGAATGGGATAACAAGATCGCATTGCTCTAATTATTGTGTGATTTTTTCATGTATTTCGATTACGACGCCGAACGATGCATTTCGCACAGGTAATTATGTGTTGTTCTGGCGCTCTTGTGTTTCCGTCGTCGCATTGCGGCCCGCCGGCCATGGCTGCCCTCCTGTGGATCGGCCCTGCGATCGTCTGTTCGGACGACGCGCACCCCCGCTGTGCGCCCGTAGCGTTGCGGCCGGTACTCCGGCCGTCGAAGGCATCAGATGCCCGACATGTCCTGGGTAATTCGGTCGCGATGATGTCTCGTCCTCCGGGGTCGATGGTGCCGGGGCAGGTCGGGCAGCGATCCTGGCCGGAGGTCTCGGCGGGGTGCGTCCGGCGGGTCAGGCCGCCAGGTAGCCCAGCGATGCCGAGATCCGGCCGGCGGCCCGGCGCACCACCGGCACCAGGCCCCGCATTCGCTCATCGGGCATGTACGGGGTGGTCGCCGAGACGCTGACCGCACCCACGATCGCGCGGGACGCGTCGCGTATCGGCGCCGCGACGCAGCGGATACCGGGTTCGTTGTCCTCGAGGTCCATGGCCGCTCCGGCGCGGGCGTAGGCCCGCATGCGGGTGCGGAACTCCTCGGCGTCGCCTGGCTTCGCCCCGGGCGGACGCCGCGCTTCATCGGCGGCGTACTGCTCGGCCCAGCGATCGGCCGCGTCGAGCAGTAGCGCCTTGCCGACTCCCGCCCGGGTCAGTGGCATGCGATACCCGATCCGCGAGCGCATCTCCGCACCCCGCGACCCGGGGAGTTTGTCCAGATAGAGCACCGATCCGCCGTCCTCGACGGCGAGGTGGACCGTATCGAGCACCGTGGCCGACAGCTCCTCGAGCACCGGTCGTGCCACCAGTGGTAGCGGGTTGCCGTGCAGTGCCTTGAAACCGAGTTCGATCAGGGCCGGGCCCAGGGTGTAGCCCCGGTTGTCGTGGCGCAGGAAGCCCTGGGTGACCAGTAGTTGGGCGAGCCGGTGGGTGCTGCTGCGACCCAGCCCGGTGTGTTCGACGATCTCCCGTAACCCATGCGCCCCGGCGCCGACCGCACGGATCACCGCGAGGCCACGGGCGAGGGTCTGAGTGCCGGGTGGGATGGTGTCAGGAGAAGCGGTCACCGACTCAGAGTCCCATAAATAGGGAACAGGTTGGAAATAGCGGGACGTACTGGTCATAGTGACCGTCATGACACCGGACCGACCAGGGCTCTCGACGCCGCGCCTCATCGGACTCGACTGGGGTACGACGTCGATGAGGTGCTGGTTGCTCGGTGACCACGGCCTGATCCTGGACACCCGGCGCCTCGCCGGTGGTCTGCTCGATATGGCCGCGGGGATCGATACCGCGGATCCGGCCGCGCGGGCCCGCGTGTACGAAGCGGCCTTCCTGGAAGTATGCGGGGAGTGGCTCCGGGCCGACCCGGGCCTTCCGGCGCTGGCCTGCGGCATGGTGGGCAGCGCGCAGGGCTGGTACGAGGCCGGGTATCTCGATGTGCCGGCGCGGCTCGACATCGGTGGTCCGGCGCTGGTCCGGGTACCGGTGGCCGCGGGCGAACTGCACCTGGTGCCCGGTCTACGCGTCCCTTCCGATCCCCACCGCGACAGCGCCGGTGATGTCCTACGCGGCGAGGAAACGCAGGTCATCGGGGTGCTCGAAGCGATCGAACGGCCGGATACCGAACATGTCCTGGTGCTGCCGGGAACCCACACCAAATGGATCCGGATCGCCGACCGCAAGGTACTGTCCTTCACCACGGCCATGACCGGCGAGTTGTACGGACTGGTCACCCGGCACGGCCTGCTGAGCCATACCGGGGCCGCACCACGCCGCGACGACGCGGCTTTCGCACGCGGCCTGACGGCCGGGTTCTCGTCCCGAGAGCGCGGGCTCGCCGCCACGCTGTTCGGCGCGCGGGCGCTGGTTCTCGACGACCTGCTCGAACCGGCCGCGCTGGCGGACTATCTCTCCGGCGTGGTCATCGCCGACGAAGTACGGCATCTGCTACCGCGGTACGGCGGCGGGGACGAGATCATCCTGTGTGGTACCGGCGATCTGTGCCGGAGGTACGCCACCGCGCTGCGGGCCCGGGAGGTGCGTACGCGGGTGGTCGACGAGGATGCTGCCGCGGCGGGGCTGTGGTCTATCGCGGTCGGGGCCGGGCTGGTGCCGGCGGATGCGGACGCGCGCGGAACGGCCGGCAGGAAATGAACACTATCGAGGAGTTATTCATGGTGGGCGCATCGGAGACCACCCGATCCGGGTTGATCGCCATTCTGCGGGGCATCACCCCGGGCGAAATCGTCGAGGTGGGCGCAGCCCTGGTGGAGGGGGGCTTCCACGCCATCGAAGTGCCGCTGAACTCACCGGACCCGTATCGGTCCATCGAATTGCTGGCGACGAGTTTCGGCGCGGTCTGCCCGATCGGTGCCGGAACCGTCCTGCGTCCGGAGGAAGTAGAGCGGGCCTGCTCCGCCGGCGCCGACATCATCGTGTCGCCCGATACCGATGTCGAGGTGATCGCGGCCACCCGCGCCCTCGGGATGCGCTCGTACCCGGGAGTCGCGACGCCCACCGAGGCGTTCGGTGCCGTGCGTGCCGGGGCACGCAATCTCAAACTGTTCCCGTCCGAGATGCTGGGAATCTCCGGTATGCGGGCGGTGAGCGCCGTCCTCCCGGCCGATGTGGAGCTGATCCCGGTCGGCGGGGTGGATGAAACCAACCTCGCGGACTGGCGCGCCGCCGGAGCCGGCGGGGCCGGTATCGGCACTGCGGTGTACCGGCCCGGCGACTCCGCCCGCGACGTAGGTGCCCGGGCCCGCCGGTTGTCGAAGATCTGGGCGTCGACCCCGTAAGTACCCGCTCGTCACCGGACGGCGCTGTCCGCTGTACAGGAGGAAATCAATGAAGATCGCGTCCATCGAGACGTTCACGGTGCCGCCGCGCTGGCTGTTCGTGCGTATCGAAACCGATGACGGCACCGTCGGCTGGGGCGAGCCCGTACTGGAGGGGCGTGCGGCCTCGGTCGCCGCGACGGTCGAGGAACTGTCGGACTATCTGATCGGCCAGGACGCGGGCCGGATCGAGGATCTGTGGACGGTGCTGTACCGGGGCGGATTCTATCGCGGCGGCGGTATCCATATGAGCGCACTGGCCGGTATCGATCAGGCCCTGTGGGATATCAAGGGCAAAGCGCTGGGTGTTCCCGTGCACGAACTGCTCGGCGGGCGGGTCCGCGACCGTATCAAGGTCTATTCCTGGATCGGCGGCGACCGGCCGGGCGAGACCGCGGAGGCGGCCCGGGACGCGGTCGACCGCGGTTTCGCCGCGGTGAAGATGAACGGCACCGAGGAAGTGCAGTATCTCGATAGCTGGGACAAGATCGACCGCTGCGTCGCGAATGTGGCAGCTGTCCGGGACGTGGTCGGGCCGAATATCGGGATCGGTGTCGATTTCCATGGCCGGGTGCACAAGCCGATGATGAAAGCGCTGCTGCGCGAACTGGAACCGCACCGGTTGATGTTCGTGGAGGAGCCGGTGCTGTCCGAACACGTCGACAGCGTGGTGGATGTGCTGCGGCAGTCGCCGATTCCGATCGCGCTGGGGGAGCGGTTGTTCTCTCGATGGGATTTCAAATCGGTCATCGCCTCGGGGGCGGTGGATATCATCCAGCCCGACCCGTCCCACTGCGGCGGTATCACCGAAGCCCGCAAGATCGCGCAGATGGCCGAGGCCTACGATGTGGCGCTGGCGCTGCACTGCCCGCTCGGCCCGATCGCGCTCGCATCCTGTCTGCAGATCGATGCGGGGTGCTACAACGCGACAATCCAGGAACAGAGCCTGGGTATTCACTACAACACCACCAACGAATTGCTCGACTATCTGGTCGATCCGGCGGTGTTCACCTACGCCGAAGGCCAGGTCCGGATTCCGTCGGGGCCCGGCCTCGGGATCGAGATCAATGAGGAATATGTGGCGGAGCGGGCGGCTGTCGGGCACCGGTGGCGTAACCCGATCTGGCGTCACAGTGACGGTTCGTTCGCGGAGTGGTGACCATGAAGACAATGCTCGATAAACGGTCCGTGGTATCCGGCGGTCTCGGCGCCAAGGCCAGTAAAGCGCGAATCCTGATCGCCGTCATGCTGTTCGTGACAGTGGTCATCAACTACATGGACCGGGCGAACCTGTCGATCGCGGTGCCCGCCATCGCCGACGAAATGGACCTCTCCTCGGCGCAACAGGGCCTGTTGCTGTCGGCGTTCGGCTGGACCTATGCGGCGCTGCAGATCCCGGGTGGCTGGTTCGTCGACCGGGTGCCGCCCCGCGTGCTGTATCCCGCCTGCCTGCTGTTGTGGTCACTGGCAACCGTGTTCAT
The DNA here is from genome assembly GCF_001613445.1 of Nocardia grenadensis NBRC 108939. GTDB lineage: Bacteria > Actinomycetota > Actinomycetes > Mycobacteriales > Mycobacteriaceae > Nocardia > Nocardia grenadensis. The sequence continues at coordinate 235,539 of NZ_BDCJ01000003.1, read as the reverse complement.
GGGCATCATCGGCGGGTTCGTCGCGCTCATCGCACTCCGGCTGCTGGTGGGAGTCTTCGAGGCACCGGCCTATCCCATCAACAACCGCGTGGCCACCGCCTGGTTCCCGGAGCGTGAACGCGCCTCCGTCATCGGGTTCTACACCTCGGGTCAGTTCATCGGCCTCGCATTGCTGACCCCGGTGCTGTCGTGGCTGCAGTCGGTGCTGAGCTGGCACTGGGTTTTCATCTTCACCGGCGGGGTCGGTGTGGTGTGGGCGCTGGTCTGGTATCTCGTCTATCGCGAACCGCGGGATTCCCGGGCCAACGAGGCCGAGATCGCGCATATCCGCGAGGGCGGCGGCCTGGTCGACCTGACCTCGGCGCGGCCGGAACGCACCCGGGTCACCTGGACCGATATCGCCACAGTGCTGGGGCGGCGGAAACTGTGGGGCGTCTACCTCGGGCAATTCTGCCTCACCTCCACTCTGTGGTTCTTCCTCACCTGGTTCCCGACCTATCTGGTGAAATACCGCGATATGGACTACATCAAGTCCGGGTTCCTGGCCTCGCTACCGTTCGTCGCCGCGGTGATCGGGGTGCTGTTCTCCGGGGTTTTCTCCGATTTTCTGCTGCGGCGGGGAGTTTCGCTCGGTATCGCGCGCAAGGGACCGATCATCGCGGGTCTGCTGCTGAGCACCACCCTGATCGGTGCGAACTTCACCGATTCCACCGCGCTGGTGATCGTGTTCCTGTCGGTCGCCTTCTTCGGCAACGGGTTGGCCTCCATCACCTGGTCACTGGTCTCGGCGCTGGCGCCGGAACGGCTCATCGGAATGACCGGAGGAATGTTCAATTTCATCGGCAACCTCTCCGGTATCGCCACCCCGATCGTGATCGGATTCCTGGTCACCGATGCCAGTTTCGCGCCCGCGTTCGTCTATATGACCGTGGTGACGTTGCTGGGTATCGTCTCCTACATCCTGCTGGTCGGGCGGGTCGAGCGGGTGCGGGAATCGGGTGCGGTGCCGGAATCGGTGTAGTGGCCGGGCTGCGCGCCGATGAGGGGTGCGCAGCCTCCCGGCCGGGAAAACTGGCCGCGTTGTGGCAGTACGGGGTATGGGTCCTGCTCGCGGCGGCCGCCGGGTGGGCGTGTGCCCTGCGCGGGCGGCCGGGGGCGACCGCCACCGCCGCGAAACTGTCGAGCCTGGGCCGGACGCTGGCCGTCCTGCTGTCGCGGGCGGTTTCCTGACCATCGGCGGTGACTGGTTCCGGATGTGGGCCAACGAGGATGTGAACGCTTCGTCGGCCGCGCCGCAGAATTTCCTGATCGCGGGGGTCGGGATGATTTTGGTGCACCTGGCGCGGTCCGCGGAGGCCGGCTGACCGCGACGGTCCGACACGACCGCCGCGCTGTCCGGAGGTGCCCGCGTGAGGTCGTAGTCTCAGCGGGTACACCCACCACGAGAGGGAGTCGCCATGCTCTCCGATCGAACGAAGACACCGCCGCGGTCGGTGGTTCGCGCGGTGGAGCGGGTCCGCGACGGATTGGCCGGGATGCACCGGCGGATGATTCCCCCGCATTTCGCCCTCCTGGAGATGGTTACCGCGGGCTGGCTGTCCCAGGCGATCCACGCGGCCGCCGCCCTGGACATAGCGGGTGCGCTCGTCTCCGGCCCGCGCTCGGGCACCGACCTCGCCCGGACGGTCGGCGCGGACCCCGATTCCTTGCGGCGGTTGCTGCGCCTGCTGACCGCGCACGGTATTTTCGCCCGGCGCCGCGACGGTCGTTACATGCTTACCCCCATGGCCCAGGCGTTGCGCACCGATGTGCCCGTCTCGCTGCGGGACGCGGTGCTGTTCTTCGGTAGCCCGACGCACCGCGGCCACTGGAATCGTCTGGTGGACGTGGTGCGCTCCGGCCGCCCGTCCGTCCCCGCCCGCGGCTTCTTCGATCTCGTCCGCGCCGATCGTGCGCTCGGCGATATGTTCGATCGCGCGATGTCCGATATGGATAGCCTCGGGCAGCGCGCGGTGCTGGCAGCGCACGACTTCACCCGATATCGCACGGTCGTCGATATCGGCGGTGGTCGCGGCGCCATGCTCTCGGAAATATTGCGCCGCGCGCCGGGTTGCACAGGCGTGCTGTTCGATCTGCCCGAGGTGGCGACCGAAACGGCGGAACTGCTGGCCCGGGCCGGGATCGCCGACCGGTGTACCACGGTCGGCGGCTCGTTCTTCGACGCCGTCCCCGAGGGGGGCGATGCCTATGTGCTCAAGCACATCCTGCACGATTGGCCCGCCGAACAGGCGGGGCAGATCCTGCGGACGGTGCGCGCGGCGATGGCGCCGACGGCCCGGCTGCTGGTGATCGAACTCCTGCTTCCGCAGCGGAATCACCCGCATCCGGGCAACTACATCGATCTCGAGATGCTGGTACACACCGGCGGGCGGGAACGCACCGAATCCGAATATCGTGCGCTGCTTGCCGGAGCCGGGTTCGCGTTGATCTCGTGCACACCCACGCTGTCGCCGGAGAACGTGCTCGAGGCCGTCCCAGTGCCGTGACATCCGGGCCGCGCACGGTATGTGCCGGCCCGGTGGGGTCATCCCACCCGGCGGGCGGACCTGGCCCGGTGCCTGGCCACATTGACCCGGTTGGCGCACCGTTCGGAGCAGAAGCGGCGCCGTCCGTTGCGGGAGACGTCGACGAACACCCGCGGGCAGTCCTCGCGCCGGCACTGCCCGATCCGGCCGGGTGCCGCGCAGTACAGTTCGGCCAGCCCCGCGGCGGTGTAGGCCTTCACGCGTTCCTCGATCGGCGCGTCCTCGGCGGCGTAGTGCAGATGCGGGGCACGTCCATCGTGCGTCGAGATATAGGGGCGGCTCGTGGTCTCGGCCAGCAGCGCGTTGATCGGGTCGACCCCGGGCGCGCGGAACACCTCGTCGAGCCGGTGGATCCAGCGGCGCAATTCGGCCGCCTGACGGGAACTCATCGTACCGATCGGTTTGTAGCCGGCCTCGGCCAGTAATGCGGCCAGATTCTGATCCGCCGGCGCGTTCACCAGCCGGGCAGCGAGGTCGGCCGCTGCTCCTCCGTAAGGGTTGAAATGCATAGAACCATTACAGCAGACTCGGGCCATGACCATCACCTGCTCCGCGTGCGCCTGGCCCGAACCCGCCCTGATCTCCGAGCACGGCGCGGTCCGCTACTGGCGCTGCGTATGCGGGCAGTGGCTGGTGAGCGAAGCGGATGCCGTCACCGCCTCACCCGGCGGCAGCGATCTGGCGGGTGTGCAGGGCTGACGGTTCGCGTCGTCCGATCGGTCGATTCCGCGAGAACCGTGTGACGGTGTCGTGCCACGCCCCTCGATGCGGGCACCGACGCAGGTGTGGGAGTGCCGGGCGCGGGTAGTCGCGCGGTGAGACGACGAGGAGGAGTGATGAGCCACCGAGACGTTGCGCGCGCCCTGCTCGACCGAGCGGGGACCACCTACGCCGCCGAAGCCGGGATCAAGCTGGACGACAAACCGGCCCCGCTTTTCCAGCTGCTCATGCTGACCGATCTGCTCAGTGCCCGCATCTCGGCCGATATCGCGATCTCCGCGACGGCGGAGCTGATGAACAGCGGCTACCGAACCGCCCGAAAGGTGGCGGACGCGGACTGGCAGGATCTGGTCGACGCGCTCGGGCGCGGACACTATCGCCGCTATGACGAGAGCACCGCCTCCCAGTTGGGTGCCGCCGCCACGACTGCCGTCGAGAAATACGACGGTGACCTGCGCAAGCTCGCGGACGAAGCCGATCACGACACCGGCCGGGCAGCGGAGCTGATCCGGCAGTTCAAGGGGATCGGCCCCACGGGCGGCGATATCTTCCTGCGCGAGGTGCAGGATGTGTGGACCTGGGCGCGCCCGTATTTCGACGAACGCGCCGTGCGCGGCGCCGCGAAGGTCGGGCTGCCCACCGATCGAGAAGAACTCGCTCGCCTGGCCCCGCGCGATCGGGCCGCCGAATTCGCCGCGGCGCTGGTACGGATCGGTATCGATGACGACGCGGCGGACGCCGTCCGTTCGGCGGGCTGACTTCCGGCACCCGTGCCGCGATCACCCCCGAACCGGTCGGTCCTCGCCCGGGTCGTGCGGCGCCAGCGGCGCGGTCGCCGGACCTTCCAGGACCTTGCCGTCGATATCGAAGCGCGACCCGTGGCACGGGCAGTCCCAACTGGTTTCGGCATCGTTGAACGCCACGAGACAACCCAGATGGGTGCACACCGCCGAGACGGAGTGCAGCCGCCCGGCGTGGTCGCGGTAGACGGCGCTCCGGCGGCCGGCCCTGCGCATCACCGCTCCGGTCCCCGGAGCGAGGTCCGCGGCGGAGTCGACGAAGGTCTGTGGGCGCAGCCGGTCGCCGACGAGATGGCGGCCCACCTCCAGCCCGGACTTCAGCAGGTTGCCGGCCTCGACCTTCGGGTGCAGGCGCCGCGGATCGTAGATCTTCGCCCAGGGCATCGGTTCGCCGGCGAGTTCGGCGGCCAGTAGCCGCCCGCCCATGATCCCGTGGGTCATTCCCCAGCCGCCGAAACCGGTGGATACGTACACATGCCGGGCACCGGGATGGAAGCGGCCGATATAGGGCACCCCGTCTGAGGTGGTGTTGTCCTGGGCGCCCCAGTGGTAGGCGAGGGAATCCACCGGGAAATGGTCGCGCGCCCACTGCGCCAGCAGATCGAACCGATCCGTGGTCGAGGTCGTGCCCGGCCGTAGGTGTTCTCCGGTGATGATGAGCAGCCGCCGGTTTGTGCCGTACGGGGCGGTCCGCACCGAGCGGGTGTTGTTCTCCGGCGTGATGTACATACCGTGCGGGTCGTGTTCGGCGGCGATCACGCCCGCGACGGCCAGCTCGCGCCGCGGCTGCAGCCGGGTGAACAGCAGCGCCCGATCGAACACCGGGTAGTGGGTGGCGACCACGACATCACGTGCGCGGACCACGGCGCCGGACTCGGTCGTCAACCGGCAGGGGCTGCCCTCGTCCAGCCCGACGACCCGTGTGCGTTCGAATATCCGACCGCCCCGCGCGATCAGGGCCTGGGCCAGGCCGAGCAGATAGCGGCGCGGATGGAACTGGATCTGGTCCGCCACGCGGACCGCCGCCGCCACCGGGAAAGGCAGACCGGTCTCGGTGACCAGGGTGGCCGGCAGTCCCGCATGTCGCGCGGCATCGACCTCGGCGCGGATCTGGTCGATCCGTTTCTCCTCGGTGACATAGGTGTAGGCGGGCGCCCGTTCCAATTCGCAGTCGATACCCAGTTCCGTGGCCGTGCGGTCGAGATGCTCGACCGCGTCCTGCTGCGAACGGGCGTACAGGCGGGCGGTCTCCTCGTCGAACGACGATCGCAGCATGCCGTAGACCAGCGTGTGCTGGGCGCTCACCTTCGCCGTGGTGTAACCGGTGGTTCCGCTGACTATTCGGTCGGCCTCGAGCACCACGACCGAGCGCCCGGTGACCGCGATCTCCCAGGCGGCGCAGATCCCCGCGACGCCCGCGCCGACCACCGCCACATCCGCCTCGATATCGCCGGTCGTCGGCGGATACGACGTCGGCTCGGTGGAAGTCATCCAGTACGACTCGGCTGTTCCGATGGGTGAGTTCACGGCGCGCGGATACCCCGGACCCGGACGGTCACACCCGCCGCAGCGCGCCGAGTTTCCGCCGGTCGGCGGCCTGGCCGGGACAGTGCGGTGTCCCCGGCTTCCGTACGGCGTAAAAGGCGGATACGGTGAGGCGGATATCCGGGAAGCGGAAGGAACGAAGATGTCGGTCGGCGCCACGGTGAATACACATATCCAGGAACTCGGCGGCGGTTTCATGTTCTCCCGGGAGGCCCGGGAGTACGCCGCCGAAACCGGTGTGGACGAATTCTTCGGTCCCTATACGCGCGGCCGCGGGGGCGTGCTCGGTGAGGTGGACGCCGACGTGGTGACCGCGGCGTTCGGATTCTTCCCGGCCCACTCGATTCGCGCCGCATGGGAGTCGGTTCCGATGCCCGCCGCGAAGGCCGCCCACCGGTACGCACTCGCCTGCCAGGATTTCGGCCGCCGGAAACTCGCTACCTTCGACGAGGCGCCGCGGCTGGCAGAACTACTGGAAGCCGTTGTCGCGGCGGCCGATCCGGCCGGGCTCGCATTGTTCGCCGGGTGGCGCGCCATACCTCTGCCCGACGACGCGCCGGGCCGCGTTATGCAGCTCGCCCACCTGCTGCGCGAACTGCGCGGCGGACTGCACCTTCTCGCGGTGCGGGCCGTCGGGATCACTCCGCTGCAGGCCGTGCTGATTTCCGGGTCGCCGCTCAACGACGGCCCCGGACAGGCGCGCTGGTACGGGTGGCCCGAGCCGTTCGAGGAGATCTCCGATGAGACCCGGGCCGCCTGGCGGCGAGCGGAATCGATCACCGACGACCTCATCGCCCCGGCGTTCGCGGTTCTCGACGACAACGCGGGAACCGATCTCGTCCGGCTGGTCGCCGCTGCCCACACCGCGACCTTCGCCCGCTGAGGCGGCCGGTCGCGGCACCGAGCCGCAGGCCACTGCGCCGAGGGCCGCGACACCGGATGCCGCGGCGCCGGGAAGCCTTCCGCGCGGCGGCCGGTGAAGTACGCGGCCGTAGCCGGTCCGTTCGGTCTCACCCGGCCGCGGACTCCCAAACGAAGCCATCGGGATCGGTGAACGAACCAGCGGTGCCGACGATGACGATGCGGTGCGAACCGCTCCCGGCGAAAGCACCACCGGGTGCCCCGCTGCGAAGGCGGGACACCCGGTGGTCGATGGGATGCCGTCCAGGACGACCGGCCGGAATCAGCCGGCCAGATGTGCCTCGATGGCCTCGATGATGCGCGGACGCAGTTCGGCGGCCCGGATGACGGCGTCGACCGAACCGACCTCTACCGCGCGGTGGATATCGTGCACGCGGTCGAACTCCGCGGCGACCTCACCGAGTTTCTCGGTGCGGACCGTGGACCGGAGCTCGTCGAGTTCCGCGGTGAGGGTGGCGCGGTCGGTTCCGGAGGCGTTCGCGGCGCGGGCCTCCAGATCCCGGACCCGCGGATCCGCCGCGGTGCGCTTGTCCACCTCGCCGGCGAAGACGACCGCGGCGGCGGGGGCGCCACCGAGGACCGAGGCGAACGAACCCTCCAGTGCGAGCACGGTCATATTCGGGTTCAGCGTCTTGGAGAACACGACGAACGCGCCACCGTGGTACCGCGAGATCACGGTGAACACGATGGGGCCCTGGAAGTTGACGATCGCGCGGCCGATCTCGGCGCCGTACTCGAGCTGCAGTTTGCGCATCGATTCCGGGGAACCGTCGAAACCGGACAGGTTCGCCAGCACCACCAGCGGCCGGTTGCCGCTGGCCGCGTTGATCGCCCGCGCGGCCTTCTTCGACGACCGTGGGAACAGGGTACCCGCGGTGTAGGTGTCGGGGCCGTCGGTGGCCGGGAAACCGCGCCGCGGGACGCCCCGCGACTCGATACCCAGCAGGCACACCGGGATACCGCCCAGATGCGCGTCCTGGACCACCGAGGTCTCGGCATCGGCCATACCCGCCCACCGTTCCAGGACCTCGTGGTCCTGGTCGGCCACCGCCCGCATGACCGTGCGGATATCGAACGGCTTCTTGCGGTCCGGGTTGGCCGTGGCCGAGAAGATCTCACCGACCGTGGTGAAACTGCTGTCCGCCATGACATGCGGGTAACCGGAGATGTCCCGATCCACCGGGTCGGTGGTCGGCACCCGCCGCGGCCCCTTCTCACCGGGGACGACATAGGTGTGATCGTAGTGCGACATCAGCACGGCCCGGGCGGCGTGCAGGTTCGGCGCCCAGTACTGGGCCTGCCCATTGGGGCCCATGACCCGGTCGTAGCCGCCGATACCGAAGTTGTCCTCGGCCGACACACCGCCGGAGAAGTCCAGGGCCTGCTTACCGGTGAGGACCATGGCCGAATCCGGGGTCATCACCAGAATGCCCTTGGTGTGCATGAGCATGGTGGCCTCGGCGTTCCAGTACGGCTGGGCGCCGACATTGATTCCCGCGACCACGATATTGATCTCGCCGCCGTCCTGGGTGAACTCGACGATGCGCTTGAGCGCCGCCGCCACCCAGTCCATGTTCTCGGTGCCCGAGGTCATCGAGATCCGGGCGCCGGAGGACAGCGCGTACCACTCCAGCGGGACCTGCAACTTCTCGGCCAGATCCAGCGCGGCGATCACCCGGCGGCATTCCGGCTCCGACAGCGCGCCCAGCGATTTGGTGGGATCGCCGAGCAGCACCACCCGGGTGACGCCCTCGGGGTGCCGCTCGGTCACGGTGGTCACCACACCCGCCACCATCGCCGCGGTATTGCGGCCCTTGGGCCGGTCGACCGGCACCAGCGCGTGGTCGGCGTCGAGGTCGTACTCGGTGAAGTCACCGAGCAGGCCGGTGAGCTCGTAGGGGTAGACCGTGTTGCGGCTGCTGGCCCGCAGCACCTTCTGCCGGTAGGCGTCCAGCGGCTCGACCGGATCGTCGGACCGCTCGCCGACGGTGAGTTCGGTGCCGCCGGTGGCGTCGAAGGAGATCCGCAGGGCCAGCTTCACCAGGTCACCGGTCCGGGCGTCGCGCTGACGAGCGATGAGCAGGATCTCCTCCAGGCCCGCGCCCGTGGTCGTGGGGCGCACCCGCTCGACGATCGCCTCCAGTTCGCCGCGGGTGATATCGATCGGCGGCCAGACGTACATCACGATGCGGTTGGTCTGCAGGCGTTTGGACGACGGCCGCCCCGCCTGCGCGCGGCGGATGGAGTCCAGGCAGGTGGCGATGGTGCTCTCCGCCGTCGGCAGGGTGACCAGCCGGCCGTCGTGGTCACGTAGCGCGGTCAGGTCCCGGACCTGGGCGAACGCGACGAGACGCTCATCGGCCGGATTCTCCTTGGCGACGCACCGGAACAGGTACACCTCCTCGTTGTCCGAGGACGGCAGCTGGGTCAGGTCGAACTTGTGCAGCCGCTTCATCTGCATCCGCTGCGCGATGTAGGGATGCAGGCCCCGGATGAGACGTTCCTCGTCGAGTCCGGTCGCCGACGGGCGGAACGTGAAGTGGTAGTGCATGACCGCGTTGTCACTACCCGCGACGGTGGCGGTGATCCGGTGCACCTGGTTGGACACCGGCTGCGTGTTGAGCACCTCCTGCAGCGCTGCCGCCATGGCATCGAAGTCCTCGGGCTGGTTCTCCCAGGACAGGTAGATATCGGCCTCGATGGAGGCGGAACCGGTCGACAGTTCGGCCAGTCCGGCCACCACCCGGGGGAGGGAATCGAAGCTGACCGCGGCCGATACCAGGCTTACACCCTTGCGTTCGGCGACGACGAAGGTGTAGTCGCCGGCGTCGCGGGTGCGGACGTCGGTGAGATCCTTGTTGCCGTAGTAGCGGCGGGTGAGCACCTCGAGCATGACCGTGTTGTCCGCGGAGCCGCGCGAGAGCCGCTGGCCCAGCAGCCGGACCAGCGGTTCGGTGGCGCTCACCATCTCGGCGATCCGCGTGGACCGGTCGGCCGCGTCCGGATGCGCGTCGAGGTAGCTGAGATGCTTGCGCGCGTCGGTGTAGACGCGGGCCCGGTTGCGGCGCAGCACCGGCTGCCCGTACCAGGCGAAGACCAGGCCGCGGGTGAGGTCCGCGATCACCGGGAACCGCACCTGGGTCGCGGCGACGAGTCGCTCCAGCGCCAGGCCGACGGGCTCACGCAACACCCGGTCCGGCATCGGCTCGTTCAGCCATTCGCGCAGCAGCGCCGAGACGACTTCGACCGTATCGGTGGGCCGCTGCTGGGCCAGGAAGATCCGGAACACCGCGGCCTCGAGGTCGGGCGTGCGGTCCAGCTCGGTGACACCGTAGTGCCCGAGTGCCTTGGCGAGCTTCGCGCGGTAGGACTCCGGGAGTCCGGCCCGCTCGACGTCCAGGCTCTGCAGGTAGGTGTGGAAGTACTCGCGGGCACTGTGGACATGGCCCGGGGTGGGATCGTCCTCCGAGGACCGATTGTGGCTCAGTTCGGCCAGGTCCGCGAAGACCTGCACCAGTTCGAGCTCCTCGGCCAGCGGCCGGCGATTGTCCGCCACGGCCGCCCGGCGGGCCGTGAGGTACGCGTCGAGCACCCGGCGGTCGTCGTGCGGGTCGACATCGAAGCCCAGCAGCAGGCTGCGCAGATCCTGCTGGCCGCGGCTGATCCGCTGGTACGGCTGCGGGTCGCCTTCGGCGGGCAGATCCAGTTCGACCGTGGTGGTCGCGGCGTCGGCCTCGGTCTCGTCGGCCGCGTCGGCGAGCGGCTCCAGCCGCAGTAGCGGCGCGCCCGTTTCCACCTGGGTGCCGACCGAGACATTGCATTCCTTGAGCCGAGCCCGGAACGGCGCCCGCAGCACCGTTTCCATCTTCATGCTCTCCAGTACCAGTACCGGTGCCCCGGCCTCGACCTCGGCGCCGACCTCCAGCGGGGTGGCCACGACCAGCGCGGGCGCGGGAGAGCGGACGACACCGCCCTCGTCCCGGCTCACCCGGTGGGTCACACCGTCGACGTCGACGAGGTGCACCGGCCCGTGGGTGCCGGTGATCAGGCGGTAGCGGACGCCGTTGACCACGAGCTGGCCGGTGTGCTGATCGAAACGTTCGAGATCGACGTCGGCGGTGCGGATATCGGTGCCCGCCTCGATGCCGACCCGGAACCGGTGCGCGCCGATGCGGGCGACCCGGACCCGGTAGCTCGCCCCGCGCAGTTTCAGGTCGAGCGGACGTCCGCTGTCGTGCTGCACCTGGGGGCGGCCGCCGGAGGCGGTGGACAGGAGCCGGTGCTGTTCGACCCGCTCCTCCTCCTCGTAGGCGTCGATGGCGGCGGCGGCCAAGGCGATGGCGGAGTGCTGGTGGGAGACGAGCCGGCCCTCACCGCGTACCCGGTCGATCCAGCCGGTGTCCGCGCTGCCGTCGATGACCTCCGGCTGATCCAGCAGGTCGAGCACGAAACTCTTGTTGGTCGCGCCGCCCTCGATGATCACGCGGGTCTCGATGACAGCCCGGCGCAATCGGCCCAGTGCCTCGTCGCGATCACGGCCGTAGGCGATGATCTTGGCGATCATGGAATCGAAATCGGCGGGGATGGTGTCGCCTTCGCTGACACCGGTATCCACGCGGATACCCGGGCCGGCCGGCAGGTCCAGATGCGCGATCCGGCCGGGGGACGGGGCGAAGTCGCGGTCGGGATCCTCGGCATTGAGCCGGGCCTCGATGGCATGCCCGCGTTCGGCGGGCGGTTCGCCCTCGAGCCGGCCACCGGAGGCCACGTGCAGCTGGGCGCGGACCAGGTCGAAACCGGTGGTGATCTCGGTGATCGGGTGCTCGACCTGCAAACGGGTGTTGACCTCGAGGAAGGCGAACAGCTCGTCGCCCGGGTGGTAGAGGAATTCGACGGTCGCCGCGCCGCGGTAACCGACCGCGACCGCCAGCCGCTCGGCGGACGCCTTGAGTTCGGCCGCCTGCTCGGGCCGCAGCACCGGCGAGGCCGATTCCTCGATGACCTTCTGGTTGCGCCGCTGCACCGAGCAGTCGCGCACCCCGAGCGCCCAGGCGGTGCCCTGGCCGTCCGCGATCACCTGGACCTCGACGTGCCGGGCGCCGGTGACCAGCCGCTCCAGGAATACGATGCCGCTGCCGAAGGCGCGGGCCGCCTCCTGACTGGTGCGCTCGTAGGCGTCGATGAGCTCCGACTCGTTGTTGATCACCCGGATACCGCGGCCGCCGCCACCCGCGGTCGCCTTCAGCATCAGCGGGTAGCCGATCTGGGTCGCGGCCGCCGCGGCGGCTTCCACCGTCTCGACCGCGCCGCGGCTCCACGGTGCCACCGGCACGCCGACCTCTTCGGCGATCAGCTTCGCGCCGATCTTGTCGCCGAGTTTGCGCATGGCGTCGGGGCTCGGGCCGATGAAGGTGACGCCGATCTGCTCACACAGTTCGGCGAACGCCGGATCTTCCGCGACGAACCCCCAGCCGACCCAGGCGGCGTCGGCGCCGGTCGCCACCAGCGCGCGCTCGAGGGCCTTGAGGTCGAGGTAGGGGCGGGCCGAGGCGGGACCGAGGTCGTAGGCGATATCGGCTTCCCGGACGAAGGTCGCGTTCCGGTCGACATCGGTGTGCAGCGCGATGGTCTGGATCGGCTGCCCGGTTTCGGCCGCCAGATCCCGGACGGCGTGGACAAGGCGCATCGCCGCCTCTCCCCGGTTCACGATGGCGATACGACTGAACACTATCCCTGGCTCCTTCGTCTGTTGGGCACGGTCACGGCTGTGCCGTTTTCGGCTCGGTTCTGCGTAGTGTGCACCCGCGGGACCACTATGTGCACAGCGTGCGGGTGCTACTCGCCCGTATTTTCGGCGGGCGGGTCGATCGGCCGGGTCGCGTACGACCGAGTGATCCGGAGAACACTTACCCGAAAGGCATGTCGCATGCCACCGACACGGCGCTACAGTCGCCGATCGTTGGATTGGGCAGGCGGTGGCCGCGCGCGATCTAGATGGCGACTTCGCCCAGGTGACGCGGTATCTGCGGCCCTTCGGCCGGTGACCTGGGCGGCGGTGTCCCGATCCGGCCACCGGCCGGTGCCGAGGGGGCCGGAGTGCATGGGTGAGCGAATCCCGGCCCCCGGCGTGGACCGTTCGTGAACCCCGAACGCGGGTCGGCGAAATTCCGGCCCGGCGCCGGGTTCAGTGCAGCAGGGTGCCGAGGTGCCGGGCCGCTTCGCGGAGCGCGATCGCGAGTGCCGGCTCGTCGTCGACCTCGAAGACGGAGATGCCGATGGTGGCTTCCGGTTCGCCACGGCGCCGGGGTACCAGCGCCGAGATAAGGCTTCACCGCCGACGGGTTCGCCCTCTTCCCGCATCTCGGTGGGCAGCCGTTCGAAGTCGGCTGAGATGCGTTCGCGCTCCTCCTGCGGGAGGTTTTGGAAGTCGGCCAGGTAGTCGCCGGTGGGGTGACCCCAGGGCTGCGGGATTGGAATGGATAAGGACCACGTATTTCATCACCGACTCCTTCTGCGAGCGTGGATGGACCCCACGACCATCCTCACCGAGAACGTCGGAGCCGGATCGTTGATGTCTACATCGATCCGGCTTAGCATCCAGTTATCCCCTCGACGAGTCGAGATGATGATGCACGAACTCGCGATTGCGCAGAGTGTTGTCGACGCCGTGTGCGACCACGCGGCGGGGCGTGCGGTGTATCGCGTGACCGTCGATGTGGGTGTGCTGACCGCCGTGGTCCCCGATGCGCTCCGATTCGCTTTCGATATCGCTGCCGAAGGCACCGTCGCGGATGGCGCGAGCTTGGATATCCGGTGCGTACCGGGTGCGGCGCACTGCCGTGACTGCGGTGCGGACTTCATCGTCACCGAACTGCTCCTGCTGTGCCCGTGCGGAAGCGCGGACGTGATGCTGGGAGCGGGCCGGGAACTGCGAATCCGCTCGATGGAAGTGAGTCGGGAATGTGCGCAACCTGCGGATGTGGAAACGACACGGTAGGCGTGATCACGATCGGACGCGACGCGCCGGCCGATCCGGGACGCGAACACGGCCGGGACGGGCCGCCGCATGCGCGCGGTCCCGGCCACGAGCACGCCGGCGACGGCCATGAGCACGCACACGACGGTGGGCCTCCGCATACCCACCCGCCGGCAACCGAGACGGTATCGCTCGAGGAAAAAGTGCTCGCGCGCAACGACCATCTCGCCGAGCACAACCGCGAGTGGCTGCGCGGACGCGGCATCGTGGCCCTCAATATGACCAGTTCCCCGGGCGCGGGAAAGACCATGCTGCTGGAGCGGACGATCCGTGCGCTGCCCGATACCCCGATCGCGGTGATCGAGGGGGATCAGGAGACGGTACGCGATGCCGAGCGGATCGCCGCGACCGGAGCCCGAGCGGTGCAGATCAACACGGGGGCCGGCTGTCATCTGGATGCCGAGATGACACGCCGGGCACTGCACGCGCTGGATCCGGGGCCCGGCACGCTGCTGTTCATCGAGAACGTCGGCAACCTCGTGTGCCCGGCTCTGTTCGACCTCGGTGAGTCGCGGAAGGTCGTGCTGATCTCGGTGACCGAGGGAACGGACAAACCGCTCAAGTATCCGCATATGTTCGCGGCGGCCGGTCTGGTGCTCGTGAACAAGATCGACCTGTTGCCGTATGTCGACTTCGATCTCGCCGCCTGCACCGACTACGCGCGTGCGGTCAATCCCGGCCTGGAATTCCTCCCGGTCTCGGCGACCACCGGCGCAGGGCTCGACCGCTGGTACGAGTGGCTGGCGGAGCAGCGCCGGGCGGCCGCGACGAGCCTTGAGGGTGCAGGTCACCCCGTCTAGACTGTTGTGATCAGAGTCACAATCCGTGGTCTATGAGCCGGAACGGCCAGTCCCCGCTTCGACTCCGGAAGGTGGCAGCGTATGCCAACTCAGGAAGCGGTCCGAGCCGAAGAGACCTTGATCCATGTGCTCTGGATCAATGCCGGTCTCAGTTGTGACGGCGACTCGGTGGCGTTGACCGCCGCCACCCAGCCCAGTGTCGAGGAAATCGCCCTCGGCGCCCTCCCCGGTCTGCCGAAAGTCGCGGTGCACTGGCCGCTCATCGACTTCGAGTGCGGTCCCAATGGTGGTGCCGACGATTTCCTCGAATGGTTCTTCCGGGCAGACCGTGGCGAGATCGAACCGTTCGTGCTGGTCGTGGAGGGGTCGATACCGAACGAACAATTGCACGAGGAGGGGTACTGGTGCGGGTTCGGCAACGATCCCGCCACCGGCCAGCCCCTGACGACCAGTGAATGGCTGGACCGTCTCGCCCCGAAGGCCACAGCCATCGTGGCGGCCGGCACCTGCGCGACCTACGGCGGTATCCACGCCATGGCCGGTAACCCGACCGGTGCCATGGGCGTGCCCGATTATCTCGGCTGGGACTGGAAGAGCAAGGCCGGAATCCCGATCGTCTGTGTCCCCGGCTGCCCCATCCACCCGGACAATCTGTCGGAGACGCTCACCTACCTCCTCTACACGGCCACCGGTCAGGCCCCGATGATCCCGCTCGACGAGGCGCTACGCCCCACGTGGCTGTTCGGCGCGACCGTGCATGAGGGTTGCGACCGCGCGGGCTACTACGAGGAGGGCGATTTCGCCACCGAATACGGCTCCCCGAAATGCATCGTGAAACTGGGGTGCTGGGGTCCGGTGGTCAAGTGCAATGTGCCGAAACGCGGGTGGATCAACGGTGTGGGCGGCTGCCCGAACGTGGGCGGTATCTGCATCGGATGCACCATGCCGGGCTTCCCCGACAAATTCATGCCGTTCATGGACGAACCGCCCGGCGGGAAGTTCTCCTCCGCCGCCTCGGGCCTCTATGGATCGGTAGTCCGCAGCCTCCGCAACATCACCGGTCGTACCGTCGACAAAGAGCCACGCTGGCGGCACAGGGGCGAAAAGCTCGAGACCGGCGCGACCCGAACCTGGTAGGAGGGTCCTGGCGATGACACAGATCATCCCCGAGCCGTCGCATCGCACGATCGAACCGGACAGCCTCGTCGAGATGGCGTGGGATCCGATCACCCGCATAGTCGGCAGTCTCGGTATCTACACCAAGATCGATTTCGACAACAGCGAGGTCGTGGAGTGCCACAGCACCTCATCGATCTTCCGCGGCTACTCGGTGTTCATGCGCGGTAAGGACCCCCGCGACGCCCATTTCATCACCAGCCGAATCTGCGGCATCTGCGGCGACAACCACGCGACCTGTTCCTGCTACTGCCAGAACATGGCCTACGGCGTGCAACCGCCCCACCTGGGCGAGTGGATCGTCAACCTCGGCGAGGCGGCCGAGTACATGTTCGACCACAACATCTTCCAGGAGAACCTGGTCGGGGTGGACTTCTGCGAGAAGATGGTCGCCGAGACCAATCCCGGCGTGCTCGCGGTGGCCGAGCGGACCGATGCCCCGCACGCGCAGGCACACGGCTACCGCACGATCGCCGACATCATGCGCGCGCTGAACCCGTTCACCGGTGAGTTCTACCGGGAAGCCCTGCAGGTGAGCCGGTACACCCGCGAGATGTTCTGCCTGATGGAGGGCCGGCACGTGCATCCGTCGACGCTGTACCCGGGCGGCCCGGGAACCGTGGCGACGGTCCAGCTGATGACCGACTACATGACCAGGCTGATGCGCTACGTCGAGTTCATGAAAAAGGTCGTGCCGATGCACGACGATCTGTTCGACTTCTTCTACGACGCGATACCCGGCTACGACCAGGTGGGCCTGCGGCGCACGCTGCTGGGCTGCTGGGGTTCGTTCCAGGATCCCGAGTTCTGCAACTTCTCCTATGCGGACATGGAGGACTGGGGTCGCAAGATGTTCGTCACCCCCGGTGTGGTCGTCGACGGCAAGCTGGTCACGACCTCCCTGCTCGATATCAATCTGGGCCTGCGGATCCTGCTGGGCAGTTCCTACTACGAGGACTGGACCGACCAGGAGACGTTCGTGGCCACCGATCCGCTGGGCAACCCGGTGGACCGGCGGCACCCCTGGAACCAGCACACCAATCCCCGGCCGCAAAAACGCGACCTGGAGGACAAGTACAGCTGGGTCATGTCGCCGCGCTGGTTCGACGGCAGCGACCACCTGGCCCTGGACACCGGCGGCGGGCCGCTGGCGCGGCTGTGGTCGACGGCGCTGGCCGGGCTGGTCGATATCGGGTATGTGCAGTCCACCGGCCACAGCGTGCAGATCAACCTGCCCAAGACCGCGCTCGCGGGCCCGGTCACGCTGGAATGGAAGATTCCCGTGCACGGCAGCAACACCATCGAACGCGACCGCGCCCGGACCTACTTCCAGGCGTATTCCGCGGCCTGCGCGCTGCATTTCGCGGAGAAGGCGCTCGCGGAGATACGGGCCGGGCACACCAAGACCTGGGAGAAGTTCGAGGTGCCCGAGGAAGGTATTGGTTGCGGTTTCACCGAGGCGGTGCGCGGTGTGCTCTCGCACCACATGGTGATCCGGGACGGGAAGATCGCGAACTACCACCCGTATCCGCCCACCCCGTGGAACGCCAGTCCGCGCGACAGCTACGGCACGCCGGGTCCGTACGAGGACGCGGTACAGGGCCAGCCGATCTTCGAGGAGAACGACCGCGAGCATTTCAAGGGTATCGACATCATGCGCACCGTCCGCAGTTTCGATCCCTGCCTGCCATGTGGTGTGCACATGTACCTCGGTAAGGGGCAGAGCCTGCAGAAACTGCATTCGCCGACGCAAACGGCCACACCGGAGTGAATCCGGCACCGGCGACGGGAGAGTGAGGTGAACGCATCCCCGCACGAACCGGACGACACAGCACCCGACGGGCAGCGCTGGCGCACGGCGGGTGACCGGATCGAGACACTGCTGGAGGCCAGTTCGGCGGGTGGCGCCGTCGCTCGTGAGCGGGCCGAGGAGCTGGTGCGTGAGGTCGCCGGGTTGTACGGCGCGGGACTGGCCCGCGTGGTCGAGCTGCTGGACCCGGGGACGGTCGAACTCCTGGCCCGCGATGATCTGGTCGCGAGCCTGCTGCTCGTGCACGGGCTGCACCCGCACGGTGTGGAGGCCCGGGTGCGGACCGCACTCGACAGTGTGCGGCCGTATCTCGGCTCGCACGGCGGCGATGTCACTCTGGTCGGCGTCGTCGACGGGGTGGTTCGCCTGGAATTGACCGGAAGCTGCCGCAGCTGCCCGTCCTCGTCGGTGACCTTGGAACTGGCGGTGGAGGACGCGGTACGCACCGCCGCCCCGGAGATCGAGGCCATCGAAGTCGTGGCCGCCCACCCGGAACCGGCGGGGCTGATCGCCACCGACTCGCTGTTCTCCCGGGTGCGCGCCGACGACCGGACGGCGGGCAGCTGGGTGGTGGTCCCCGAACTCGCCCAACTCGTTCCCGGCGAAGTGGGCGGCTTCGCGGTCGCCGGCCATACGGTGCTGGCCTGCCGGGTGGGTGAGCAACTGTTCGCCTACCGGGACCACTGCTCGGCCTGTGGGCATTCGCTCGCGGGAGCCGCGCTGCACCGGCGGGCCGGCTACCCGGTCGGTGACGCGGTCCTGCGCTGTCCGACCTGTCGCGCGCATTTCGATGTCGTACGGGCCGGTGCGCGGCTCGACGGCGACGGTCACCTCGAACCGCTTCCGGTGCTCGTACGGTCCGGTGAACTGTCGGTGGCCGTACCGGTGGGGGTGCCGGGGTGAATACACCGTCGCGAGTACTCCGGCGGATCACTGCCGAATCCCCGCCCGCGGCGCGGGCGGGGGAGCGGTGTGAGATGTGTGCCGAGCCGATCGCCGCCGAACACCGGCATGTCGTGGATATCGAAGGCCGGCAGCTGATGTGCGTCTGCCGTGGCTGCTATCTGCTGTTCGTGGACCAGCAGGCGGTCCTGCGGTATCGGGCGGTGCCCGACCGCTATCTCGCCTTCCCCGGATTCACGATCGGCCCGGCGGAATGGGACGCGCTGGATATACCGGTGGGTCTGGCCTTCTTCTTCCACAACTCCGCGGAGGACCGGACCGTGGCCTTCTATCCCGGCCCCGCGGGCGCGACCGAATCGGAGCTGCCGCTGGACCGATGGCAGACGATCCGGCGGCGGCATCCGGAACTGGATGTGCTCGCCGCCGATGTCGAGGCCCTGCTCATCCGGGTTCCCGACAACGACAGCGGTCGGGCGAGCTGTCTGCTCCTGCCGATCGACGCGTGCTACGAATTCGTCGGCCGGATGCGCCTGCTCTGGCGCGGTTTCGACGGTGGCCAGGAGGTGCGTGACTATCTGGAGGAGTTCTTCGCAGCCACTTCGGCCCGGGCCCGGGACGCGCGATGAGCCCCGTGCACTCGACCACGTTCGCGGTGCTGGAGATCGCGCCCCAGCCCTATTCCGTCGCGCCGATCCTATCCGCCCGGGTCGGTATCGCCTCGCTCGCGGACGAACCGGTCCACGCGATCGCCCTACGCGCGCAGGTGCGGATCCAGCCGGCGCGCCGCCGGTACTCCGACGAAGAGGGCGCCGGGCTGACCGACCTGTTCGGCGCGCGCGATCGCTGGCGGGACACGCAGCGATCCTTCCTCTGGATGCACTGCACCACCATGGTTCCCGGCTTCTCCGGCGGCGCCGAAGTGGATATGCCGATGCCGTGTACCTACGACTTCGAAGTGACCGGATCGAAATACCTGCACGCCCTGCGCGACGGCTCGGTGCCGCTGCTCTTCCTGTTCAGCGGCACGGTGTTCCTCCAGGGCAGCGGCGGCTTCGCGATCCAGCAGATTCCGTGGGACCGTGAGGACACCTTCGATATGCCGCTGTCGGTGTGGCATGAGCTCATGGCCGCGCACTACCCCAATACCGGTTGGGTCCGCCTGCACCGGGACACCCTCGACGCGCTGGCAGCCTACAAATCCGGCCACGGCCTGCTCGGGCTCGACGATGCGGTGACCCGGCTGCTGGCGCGCGCGGAGGAGCTGCCGTGACCGCCGACCCGCTGGCCCGCGCCCGCGCCGTCGCCGACGCGGTGCTCTACGAGGGCTATCTGCTCTATCCCTACCGGGCGACCACGCGCAAGAACATGGCGCGCTGGCAGTTCGGGGTGCTGGGACCGCCGGGAGCGGCCGCGGCGGGGTTCGGTGAGGAGCCGGCGCTGTCGGCCGGGTTCCTGCTGGACCCGGCTGTGGACCCGGTACTGACGTGGACTGTCCGATTCCTCCAGCTGCAGCGGCGGCAGGTGGTCGACGGTGACGGCCGGCCGCGCGCCGAACTGTCCGTCGGCGCGCGCTCGTGGCTCTCCTGGGACGAGGCCGTCACCCAGGAGATCGTCGTCGGCCCGGTGGCCGCGGAATCCCTCGTCCGTCCGCTGACCGTCCCCGCGGGCGTCGATACCGAGGAAATCGCCGACGCCGCGGGCCGGGCGGCCGGGACCTTGGTGCGCACCCGGCAACCGCTCGCCGGTGAATTCGCGCTCGCCGTCGAGCACACCGGCGGGTTCCTACGGCTCGCAGTGGAGGTCAGCAATGTGGGGCCCCCCGCGACCGGCACCCAGGACGCCCTCGCCCGTTCGCTGATCGGCGCGCACGTCCTCGGGCAGGTCGGCGGCGGACAGTTCGTTTCGTCCCTGGATCCGCCGGCGGCGGCCGCACCGGCGGTCGGACACTGCGCGTCGCGCCGGTGCTTCCCGGTGCTCGCCGGCCCGCCCGGTGATCACAGCCTGCTGCTGATCTCGCCGATCATCCTCTACGACCACCCCGAGATCGCCGCGCAGAGCCCGGGAGAGCTGTTCGATTCCACCGAGATCGACGAGATCCTCACCCTGCGGGTGATGACGATGACCGACGAGGAGAAGGCACAGGCCCGGGCGACCGACCCGCGCGCAGCCGAGATCATCGACCGCTGCGAGGCCGTCTCGCCGGAAGCGATGCGGCAGCTGCACGGTGTGTTGCGCGAACCCGGCCCCGATCGGCCCCACCCGGTACCCGAGGTCCCGGAGGGGATCGATTGGTGGGACCCGGTCGCCGACCGCGCCGTCCGTCCCGAGAGCGACGCGGTGCCGGTGGCGGGTGTGCTGGTGCGCCGGGGTAGCCGGGTCCGGCTGCACCCGTCCCGGCGGGCCGACGCCCAGGATCTGTTCGTCGACGGTGCGCCTGCCCGGGTCGTCTCCGTGCACCAGGACGTGGACGGGGAGTCACACGTCGGGGTCGTACTGGACGACGACCCCGCGGCCGAACTGCACGAATGGTTCGGCCGGTACCTCTATTTCGCGCCCGACGAACTGGAGCCGCTCGACGAGCCCGAGAAGTGAAAGGAAGTACGTGATGCAGACGGTGGGAGTTGTCTCGACAGCGGTGGTGGCGGTGCTGGCGGCAGCGGCTGTCTACCTCGGTGTGCGCTCGGTACCGGACCTCCGGAGATATCTGAAGATCCGGCATATGTAGCGGCGGATCGGAAGGAGTCACGATGCAGGACCCGAGAGAAGAACCACAGCAGGAACGCGGTGAGCCGGGCTCGCGCGATACCGGTGCGGACACCGTGGCCGGTGGACCCGCCGAACGCGAACCGGGCGATATCGGTCACGAGGAGGTGGCCTCCGCGCACGGCGAGGACGCCGAGCGGGAGTCCGAGTTCACCTCGGAGCCGCCCGCCGGTAGCGAACCGGCCGTTCCGCCCTACCAGGAGCGCAAACCGACGGCGAACGAACCGGAGGAGACGGCGACCGGGACGGTCGACGACCAGGATGTCGGCGGGGCGACGACGCCGACCGACGGAAAGGGCTGAGCCGACGGATACCGTACTGATCGCCGGGATCGGCAATGTCTTCCTGGGCGACGACGGTTTCGGACCCGAGGTGGTGCGGCGTATGCCGGAGCGCCCGGCAGCCGGTGCGCGGGTGATGGACTACGGCATCCGCGGTATGCACCTGGCCTACGACCTGCTCGACCCCTGGGATGCGCTGGTGCTGGTCGACGCCCTGCCGGATCGCGGCACGCCGGGCCGGATCGAGGTGCTGCGGGCCGAACCCGGATGCGCCGAGACCGCGGCGCTGGACGCCCACGCGATGGATCCGGCGGCGGTGTTCGCCGGTGTCCGGGCGCTGGGCGGCACCGTGCCCCCGACCGTGGTCGTCGGATGCCAGGTCGAATCGGTGGACGAGCGGCTCGGACTGTCCACCCCGGTCGGTAACGCGGTGGACGCGGCCGTGGCGGCCGTGGACCGTGTCGTCGCCGAACTGCTCCGCCCATATCAGGAGGTGTGACCATGTGTCTCGGTATTCCCGGCCGGGTCGTCACGGTACCCGACGGCTACCACCGCCAGATCGCTGTGGTGGACGTCTCCGGTGAACAGCGGCGGGTGAACATCGGCCTGCTCGAGGACGATCCCGCGCGGCCCGGCGACTGGGTGGTCATCCATATGGGCTTCGCGGTCGAGAAGACCGACGCGGCCGGCGCGGCCGAGGCGATGGCGGGGTTACGCCTACTCGGCCGGGGTGAGCAGCCGTGACGGCCGACCGGGCGCGGCGCCGGTTCGTGGTGCGCGGTGTGGTGCAGGGCGTCGGGTTCCGGCCGTTCGTCTACACCACCGCGGCGGAGCTCTCACTGAGCGGCCGGGTATCCAACGACAGCAGCGGGGTGTTCATCGAAACCGAGGGGACCCTTGCGGACCTCGCGGAGTTCGAGCGGCGCCTGCGAACCGCCCCGCCGCCGCTGGCCGTGGTGGACTCGATCGAATGCCGGGAGCTGCCGCTGCGTGGCGGTACCGGATTCCGGATCACCGACACCACCGCGGGCGGCGGGCGTACGCTCGCTTCACCCGATATCGCGATCTGCGCGGACTGCGCCGCGGAACTGCGCGATCCCGCCGACCGGCGCTTCCGGCACCCCTTCGTCAACTGCACCAACTGCGGTCCGCGATTCACCATCATCGCCTCCCTGCCCTACGACCGGGCGCGGACATCCATGGCCGATTTCCCGATGTGCGAGCGTTGCGCCCGGGAATACCGCGATCCCGCCGATCGCCGGTTCCACGCCCAGCCCATCGCCTGCCCGGAGTGCGGTCCCCGCCTGTACTACGCCGGGCCGGGCGGCGGTGAACCGCTCGCCGCCGCGCGTGCGCTGCTGCGCGCGGGCGGCATCCTCGCCGTGAAGGGCGTCGGCGGTTATCACCTGGCCTGCGACGCCACCGACGAGACGGCGGTGGCCGAGCTGCGCCGCCGGAAACGCCGCGGCGGCAAGCCTTTCGCCGTGATGGCGCCGGATCTCGCGGTCGCCGGGGGGATAGCCGGGATCGACGGCGTCGCCGCGGCGCTGCTGACCGGCCCACAGCGCCCCATCGTGCTGCTCCCGCGCGGTGCCCGGCAGGTCGCCGGATCCGTCGCGCCGGGCAACCCGGATCTCGGCGTGCTGCTGGCCTATACCCCGCTGCACATCCTGCTCTTCGGGCTCCCCGGCGACCCTCCCGGTCCCGATGTGCTGGTGATGACATCCGGCAACCGCAGCAGCGAACCGATCTGCCATGACGACGCGGACGCCCGGGAACGCCTCGCCGGGCTGGCCGACGGATGGCTGTGGCACGACCGCCGGATCTTGGTGCCCTGCGACGATTCGGTGGTGCGCGTCGTCGACGGCGCCGAAACACCGGTGCGCCGGTCGCGTGGATACGCGCCGCTGCCACTGGCATTGCCCGTGCCGGTGGCACCGACGTTCGCGGTGGGGGCCGATCTGAAGAACGTCTGCGCGGTGGCCGACGGCCGATACGCCTGGTTGAGCCAGCACGTCGGCGATATGGACGATCTGGCGACGCTGCGGGCCTTCGACGCCACCGAACAGCACCTCCGTGAACTGACCGGTGTGCGCCCCACCCAGCTTGCCGCCGATACCCACCCGGGCTACCGCTCCACGGAGTGGGCGCGCCGCGCGGCCGGCGACCGCCCGGTGCGCACCGTGCAACACCATCACGCGCATATCGCGGCCGTGATGGGGGAGCACGGCCTCGGGCCGTCCGACACCGTGCTGGGAGTCGCGTTCGACGGCACCGGGTTCGGCCCCGACGGTGCGGTCTGGGGCGGGGAGTTCCTGGCCGCCGGGTACAAGGGCTGCCGTCGGCTGGCGCATCTGAAATATGTGCCGCTGGCAGGTGGCGATACGAGCGTGCACCGGCCGTACCGGATGGCGCTGGCGCATCTGTGGGCAGCGGGTATGGAATGGCGGCCCGCGATCGCCTCGGTGCGCGCCTGCCCGGCGGCCGAACGCCCGGTGCTCGCCCACCAGTTCGAAACCGGGCTGGGCTGTGTGCCGACCTCCAGTATGGGCCGGCTGTTCGACGCGGTGGCCTCGCTGGCCGGGATCCGCCACACCGTGGATTACGAGGCGCAGGCCGCTATCGAACTCGAAGGTGTGTCCCGGCACGGCGATACGGACGGCGTCGACTACCGGTTCGCGTTCGATACCGGCCGCGACCCGATACCGATCGATCCCGCCCCGGTGCTCGCGGCGGTGGTCGCTGATACCGCGCACGAGGTACCGGCGGCGGTGATCGGCGCCCGTTTCCACGCCGCGCTCGCGCGGCTGGTGCTCGAGATTGCTCTGGCCCATACGGGACCGGCCACGACCGTCGCCCTGTCGGGCGGGGTGTTCCAGAACGCGCTGCTGCTGTCGGCCACCCGGCGGCTGCTGCGGGCGCACGGTTTCACCGTGCTCACCCACCACCGGCTGCCGCCCAACGACGGCGGTCTCGCGTTCGGTCAGGTGCTCGCGGTGGCCGCGGGCTGAGTGGAGAAGGAGGACGATCATGTGCCTGGCAGTTCCCGGAAAGGTACTCAGCCTCGAGGAGCGCGACGGCACGCTCATGTCGGTCGTCGATTTCGGCGGCGTGCACAAGGACGTATGCCTGCAATACATCCCTGATGTCGCGATCGGCGACTACGTCGTCGTGCATGTGGGGTTCGCCATCAACCGGCTGGACGAGGAATCGGCGCTGCGGACCCTGGCCGAATTCGAACACCTCGGTGTGCTGAACGAGGAGTTCGCCGACGGTTTCGCCGTCGCGGCCGCGCAGGCGGGAGTGGAAAACCCGGAAGCGCCGCGGCAGCGCGACCCCGAGGAGGAGCCGTGAAGTATCTCGACGAATTCAGTGATCCGCACTTGGCGAAGAAACTTCTCGACCGGATCCGCGCCACCACCGACCGCCGATGGGCGATCATGGAAGTATGTGGTGGGCAGACACATTCGATCATCCGGCACGGAATCGACCAATTGCTGCCGGACCGGATCGAGATGATCCACGGCCCGGGCTGCCCGGTATGCGTCACCCCGCTGGAGGTCATCGACAAGGCCCTCGAGATCGCCGCCCGGCCCGGGGTGATCTTCTGCTCCTTCGGCGATATGTTGCGGGTCCCGGGCAGCGAGAAGGATCTCTTCCACGTCAAGAGCGAAGGCGGGGACGTCCGGGTGGTCTACTCGCCGCTGGACGCCCTGGAGCTGGCCAAAGCGAACCCGGACCGGCAGGTGGTCTTCTTCGGAATCGGTTTCGAGACCACCGCCCCGGCCAACGCGATGACCGTCTACCAGGCCCGGCGCCTCGGTATCGAGAACTTCTCGCTGCTGGTATCGCATGTGCTGGTGCCGCCGGCGATCGCCGCCATCATGGAATCGCCGCAGTGCCGGGTCCAGGCGTTCCTGCTGGCCGGGCACGTGTGCACGGTGATGGGTACCGAGGAGTATCCGCCGCTGGCCCAGCGGTACCGGGCTCCCATGGTGGTCACCGGGTTCGAACCGCTGGATATCCTCGAGGGCATCCGCCGCACGGTGGCGCAACTCGAGGCGGGCCGGCACGAAGTGGAGAACGCTTATCCGCGCGCGGTCTCGGCGGCGGGGAATCCGGCGGCCAAGGCCATGCTCGACGATGTCTTCGAGGTCACCGACCGGGCCTGGCGGGGGATCGGCGTGATTCCGGACAGCGGGTGGCGGCTGTCGGCGCGCTACCGCGATTACGACGCCGAATACCGGTTCGCGGTGGGCGAACTGCATGCGGCCGAATCGGCGATCTGTCGATCCGGCGAGGTCCTGCAGGGTCTGATCAAACCCAACGAATGCGCCGCGTTCGGCACCCAGTGCACACCGCGCAACCCGCTGGGCGCCACCATGGTCTCCTCCGAGGGCGCGTGCGCCGCCTACTACCTGTACCGCCGACTGGACCAGCCCGCGGAGGTGGCCCATGCGTGAGGATCCGATGACCCCGACGGTGACGATCGATGCCGACGCGTGGGTCTGCCCGATGCCGCTGCGCGACGCACCGAATATTGTGATGGGCCACGGCGGGGGCGGGGCCATGTCGGGGGAGCTGATCGAGCACCTGTTCCTTCCGGCCTTCGGGGCCGCCGCCGACACCGGTCTGGGAGATTCCGCGGTCGTCACGGTCGACGGCACCCGCCTGGCCTTCTCCACCGATTCCTTCGTCGTGAAACCGCTGGTGTTCCCGGGCGGTTCGATCGGCGAGCTCGCGGTGAACGGCACCGTCAACGATCTGGCCATGGCCGGTGCGCGGCCCCTGGCCCTGTCCACCGCGTTCATTCTCGAAGAGGGCACCGCGCTGTCCGAGATCGCCCAGGTGGCCGAGGCGCTCGGCACCGCGGCATCGGCGGCCGGTGTCTCGCTGGTGACCGGCGATACCAAGGTCGTGGACACCGGGCACGGTGACGGCATCTTCATCAACACCGCCGGTATCGGTGTGCTCGCCGACGGCGTCGATATCCGGCCCGAGCGCGCGGCCCCCGGCGATATCGTCGTGGTCAGCGGTGAGATCGGGGTGCATGGTATCGCGGTGATGAGTTGCCGCGAGGGCCTGGAGTTCGGGACGGCGGTGCTCAGCGATACCGCGCCGCTGGGCGGCCTGGTGGCAGCCATGCTGGAAACGGGTGCCGACCTGCACGTACTGCGCGACCCGACCCGCGGCGGGGTGGCCGCCACGCTGAACGAGATCGCCCGTGCCGCCGGCACGGGTATCGCGCTGGACGAGACCGCGCTGCCGGTACCGGCAGCGGTCCGGGACGCGTGCGGGCTGCTCGGCCTGGACCCGATGTATGTCGCCAACGAGGGCAAACTGGTCGCCTTCGTACCGCCCGCCGACGCGGAGCGGGTGCTGGCGGCGATGCGCGCCCATCCGCTCGGGGCCCACGCGGCGGTGATCGGCCGCTGTGTCGAGGAGCATCCGGGCATGATGGTGGCGCGCACCGCGCTCGGCGGTACGCGGGTGGTCGATCTGCCCGCCGGTGAGCAGTTGCCGCGGATCTGTTGATGCGGCGCGTCCGCTGGGGCCGCCGCCCGGAAGGAACGAGGTACACCGACGGTGCGGAAATCGGTGGCGGCCCTGCGAGCGGGCTGGTCGGATCTGGATCCCGCGCAGCGCCGCAGCGTGGCCGGGATGACCCTCACGATCGTCGCGCTACACCTCATCGGCTTCGCGACACTGCTGTTCCTGGTGGTTCCGGGCGGCTATCTCGTGGACGGCGCCGTCTTCGGTGCCGGGCTCGGGATCACCGCCTACACACTGGGGATGCGGCACGCGTTCGACGCCGACCATATCGCTGCGATCGACAATACGACTCGCAAACTGGTGGCCGAGAACCAGAAACCGCTGTCGGTCGGTTTCTGGTTCTCCCTCGGGCATTCCACCATCGTGTTCGTGCTGGTCGCCCTGTTGGCGGCGGGGGTGAAGGCGCTCGCGGTCGATCTGCAGGACGACAATTCGCGGTTGCAGCGGTGGACCGGCGTCTTCGGCACCGGTGTCTCGGGTACCTTCCTCATCCTGATCGGGTTGCTGAACCTGATATCGCTGATCGGAATCTGGCGGGTGTTCCGCGGTATGCGGAGCGGGGTGTACGACGAAGCCGAACTCGAACGCCGGCTCGATGACCGCGGCGCGCTGAACCGCGTATTCGGTCCGCTGATGCGCGCGGTCCGCCGGCCCTGGCAGATGTATCCGGTCGGCTTGCTGTTCGGACTCGGATTCGACACCGTCACCGAGGTGGGTCTGCTCGTGATCGCCGGTGGCGCGGCGGCCACCGATCTGCCCTGGTACGCGATTCTCGTACTGCCCGTGTTGTTCTCGGCGGGTATGTCGCTGTTCGACGCCATGGATGGCACGTTCATGAACTTCGCCTACGGCTGGGCATTCGCGGGCCCGGTCCGCAAGATCTACTACAACTTCGTGGTCACCGGTCTGTCGGTCGCGGTGGCCCTGTTGATCGGGGCGCAGGAGATCATTTCCATCCTGACCGAGAAGCTCGACCTCACCACCGGCCCACTCGCCTGGATCGGTGCGCTCGATCTCGGCGCGATGGGGTTCATCATCGTCGGTCTCTTCGTCCTGACCTGGGCCGCCGCCGCGGCCGTCTGGCGATTCGGTGACGTCGAGCGGCGGTGGCGGCGCGAAGTACCGGTGGACCCGTGAACTCGCCCGCCGATACCCGCACCGCCCGGGGAACCGAGATGTTCGCCCGCTACGCCTACGCGCCCAACCTGCTCGGCTACTGCGGCCCGACCGAGACCTCGGCCCTGCGCGGCGGCACCCCGGAGCGGGTGCGGGCCGCCGCGCGTCATTTCACCGGGGCCTGGCCCTACCTGCGGGTGATGTCGCGGATGACGGGTATCGCCGATCCGCTGGACCACCGGCTAGTCGAGTCGTACTGGATCGGCGGCGGCGTCGGCGCGGGGCTGGATCCGGACGCCTTCGTCACCGAACTGCTCGCCGTGATCGGCCCGGCCGCGGGGCACTATTGGCAGTACCTCGCCGCGGAGTCGCTGGCCGGTGAGGCGGCGGCCAATCACTGCTTCCACGTGTTCGGTATCTACCCCTGGACCCGGCTGCTCGGTCGCGGCGGGGGACAACCGATCCGGGTATTGGACTGCTGCCGGATCAGCTGGGCCACCGTGACGGCCAGACACGGGGAGGAACTGACGGTGCGGCGTCGCCGGTTGCGCTTCGAGGCGGGCCGGTTGCGGTTGGGCGCGCCCACGGCGCTGACGGTACCCGTATGGGAGGACGGGTACTCCGCCGTGCCCGACGCCTCGCCGGGGCAGCTGGTCGCCCTGCACTGGGACCGGCTGTGCGGCCCGCTGACTCCGGTACAGGTGCGCACGCTGGCCGTGACGACCGCTCGGCAGCTGCGGGTCACCAACCGGCGATTGGCATATCAGCCGACCGGTGTGGGCCACCGCCGGTGATCGTCGTCGATGACGAAGGTGTGGATGTGCCGGTAGCTGTTCGCGCCCACCGGTACCGCGTCGTGGATATGCCCGGGATCGGTCCGGCCGTCGTGGACGTGGCCGAGCGCGGCGGGATCGTGCCGGGGCCAGCACCGCAGCGCCGCGACCAGACCGGCTCCGGCGACGAGGGCCAGCACGATCCAGGTGGTGGCGAACCCCGTCGAGGTGGCGAGCAAGCCTGCCAGCGGGTAGGTGATCAGCCAGCACAGATGCGAGAGCGAGAACTGGGCCGCGAAGAGGGGTGGGCGGTCCAACGGATGCGCCGAGCGCCGGAGTACCCGCCCGGCGGGAGTGATCGCCAGTCCGGTTCCGGCGCCGATGAGTGCCCACACCGCGAGGGCGGCGGGCCGGCTTTCGGATCCGGACAGCGCCATCGTGATCGCCATTACGATGCCGAGAACGAGGGTCCCCGCCCCGGCGAGCACGATCGAGCGTTCTCCGACCCGGTCCAGCACCCGGGGCAGTACCAGGGCCGCGAGCATCGTGCCGAACCCGTTGGCCGCCAGCAGTACCGCGACCTCGGCGGGCGAACCACCCAGAACATCGCGGACGTAGTTGACGGTATTGACCATCACGACCGATCCCACCGCCGCCACCACGAGGTTCACCCCGAGCAGTCCGCGCAGCCGGGGGGTGGCGGCGAAGATCCGCATACCGGCGGCGGTCCGGTGCCATATCCCGGTCGCCGCGCGGCGGACGGGATCCGGGATCGCCGTACCCGCGACCAGTATCGCGGAGACGAGAAAGCCCAGGGCGGTGCCGGCGAACAGCCGGTGGAAATCCAGCACGGTGAGCAACAGCGCCGCCAGCAACGGGCTGAGCAGGCTCTCCATCGTCGCGGCGAGTTGTGATGCGGACAATGCCCGGGTGTAGTCGTGTTCGTCGGGCAGGATATCGGGCAGTGTGGCCTGGAAGGCCGGGGTGAACACGGCCGACGCGGTCTGCAGCACCGCGATCGACAGATAGACCTGCCACACCTCGTGCACGAAGGGCAGACTCAGCGCCGCCGCGACGCGCACCAGGTCCAGCGTCACCAACAGGCCTCGGCGCGGCAGTCGATCGGCGTAGGCCGCCGCGACGGGCGCGACGGTGACATACACGGCCATCTTGATCGTCAGGGCGGTGCCGAGGACCAGGCCCGCGTCCTTTCCGGCGAGCTGATAGGCGAGTAGCCCCAGCGCCACGGTGGCCAGACCGGTACCACACAGGGCCGACACCTGCGCCGCGAACAGGCGCCGGTAGGCGCGATGGGCGAACAGTGACAACCCTCGACTCCTCGATCCGTGCCGAGCAGGCAGAATACGTGCTCGTGTACGCACACGATTCTAGTAGTCATTGGTCCGAGCTCCCGTCCCCGGATCTCGTGGACGCGGCAACCACGGCGCTGCGGATGCTGTCCGACCCCACCCGGCTGCGGCTGCTGTGGCTACTGAGTGGCGACGACGAACTGGATGTCGGTTCGCTGGCCGCCCGGGTTTCACTGGCCCGGCCGGCGGTCTCGCAGCATCTGGCCAAGCTCGAATTGGCCGGATTGGTGGTGCGGCGGCGGGACGGCCGACGCATGCTCTATCGCACCCGAGGTGGTCACGTGCGCCGTCTCCTGGTCGAAACGCTGAACGCCGCCGCACACCGGGTGCGCGGAATACCGGACCACGATTGAGGTCCCACGCTCACCGCCGGTGCCGGGCCGCCCCGTTCCGGCCGGGCTCAGCCTGCCGCTTCGGGGCGGTCGGCGAGGCCCAGGCGGAGGTGTTCGCTGTGGTAGATCGCCTCGTCGAGCAGTTGGGCGACATGACTGTCGTACAGGCTGTAGACGATGCTGCGCCCGCTGCGCGCGCCGGTGACCAGGCCGAGGTTGCGCAGTAGTCGCAGTTGGTGCGATACCGCCGACTGCTCCATTCCGACCGCCGTCGCCAGCTCGGTCACCGGTAGGGGGCCCTGGCGTAGTTCGCTGAGGATGAGCAACCGGCTCGGCGTGGCCAATGCCTGCAGAGTGGTCGCGACGCGGGCCGCCGCGTCCCCGTTCAATCGCGCGATCGGGCGGTCCCGGCCTTCGACCCCGTGTCCCATAAGCAGACAGCATATCAACCAGCATGAATGAAGACGTCTTCATGTGTTCTGTTATGGTCGGTGAATCGTTCGTTCCCGCCGTGGAGGTGACCTGTGGCCGTTCCGACGCGTACGCCCATCGATTCGACGCGCGTGCCCGCCGCCGTGGCCGTGCGCCGGACGAAAATGTTCGAACTGCCCGAGACCCGTTGGGCGGCAACAGCGGTGGTGCTCTTCGCGGCCGGAGTCGCGACGCAGCTGGCCGACGGCCCGGCCTGGTCGTGGTGGGCGCTGTACCTGGCCTGCTACGCCGCGGGCGGGTGGGGATCCGCCACGGCCGGACTGCGCGCGCTGTGGAAGCGGACGCTGGACGTGGATCTGCTGATGGTGGCCGCCGCGCTGGGTGCCGCGGCGATCGGCCAGGTCGGGGACGGTGCGCTGCTGATCGTCATCTTCGCCACCTCGGGCGCATTGGAGGCCTTCGCGAGCGCGCGGACCGAGGATTCGGTGCGCGGTCTGCTGGACCTGGCGCCGGATACCGCGACCCGGGTCACCGCGAACGACGAGGAGGAGACGGTCCCGGTCGCCGCACTCGAGATCGGCGATACGGTCGTGGTCCGCCCCGGTGAACGGATCGCCGCCGACGCCACCGTGGTGGCCGGCAGCAGCGAAGTCGATCAGGCCACCATCACCGGAGAGCCGCTTCCGGTGGACAGATCCGTCGGCGACGAGGTCTTCGCCGGCACCCTCAACGGCACCGGCGCCCTGTGGATCCGGGTCGACCGCCGCGCACAGGATTCGGTCGTCGCCCGGATCGCCACCCTGGTCGAGCAGGCGAGCCACACCAAGGCCCGCACCCAGCTGTTCATCGAGAAGATCGAGCAGCGCTACTCGGTGGCCATGGTGGCCGCCACCCTGGCCATCTTCGTGGTGCCGCTGCTGTTCGGTGAGTCGCTGCAGCCGGCGCTGCTGCGCGCCATGACCTTCATGATCGTGGCCTCCCCGTGCGCGGTGGTGCTGGCGACCATGCCCCCGCTGCTGGCCGCCGTCGCGACCGCCGGGCGGCACGGAGTTCTCGTCAAATCCGCCGTCGTGATGGAACGACTCGGTACCACCGACCTGCTCGCGTTCGACAAGACCGGAACATTGACCCGCGGCGTTCCGGAGCTGGTCGAGATACGGTCCACGACCGATTCGTTCGACGCCGACGCGGTGCTGCGGCTCGCGGCAGCCGTGGAACGGCCCAGCGAACACCCGCTCGCCGCGTCCATCGTCCGGGCCGCTCGTGCGCGCGGGCTCGAGGTACCCGCGGTCGGCGATTTCGCCGCCGAACCGGGCCGGGGCGTCAGCGCGCGCGTCGGCGATCACCACGTCGAGGTCGGCTCGCCGGCGGCGCTGGTGGTGGCTGCTCCCGGCGCGGATACCGCCGCGGCCGCGGCCGCGGCCCTGCAGTCGCGTGGTTGCACCGTGGTCGTGGTGACCTACGACCACCGGCCGATCGGCGTCCTCGCCCTGGCCGACGAAATGCGCCCGGAGGCCGCCGCCGCGGTCACGGCGTCGCGGCAGCTGACCGGGGCGAACCCGGTGCTGCTGACCGGTGACAACCGGGTGGCCGCCGAGCGGCTGGCCACCCGGGTCGGGATCACCGATATCCGGGCCGAGTTGCTGCCCGCGGACAAGGTCACCGCGGTCCGGCAGTTGCGGGCCACCGGCGCCGCGGTGACCGTGGTGGGTGACGGGGTCAACGACGCGCCCGCTCTCGCGGCCGCGCACGCCGGTATCGCCATGGGCGGCGCGGGTTCGGATCTGACCCTGCGGACCGCCGATGCCGTGGTGGTCCGCGACGATCTCATCGCCGTCCCCGCGGTGCTGGCACTGGCCCGGCGGGCCCGCCGTATCGTGATCGCCAATCTGGTGATCGCCGCATCCTTCATCGCGGTGCTGGTGGTGTGGGATCTGGTGGGCACCCTGCCACTACCGCTCGGCGTGGCGGGACACGAGGGCTCCACGATCATCGTGGGTCTCAACGGCCTGCGCCTGCTGCGCGGCGCCGCGTGGCGGCGAGCCTTGGGAGCCGGCCCGGCGGCTTGACGGGTGGCCCCGGACCCGGCGGATCGCCGCCCCTGGGCGCTGCGGCGTTCCGGGCACATCCTCGGGCCCGGTTCCCGACGGCGGGCCCCGGCCTGACTCAGCCCGGAAGCGGCGCGCGGAAATGGCTGGGTTCGGCGTCGGCCGGTAGATCGGCGGCGGTGGCGAACGGTTCGGCCTCGGCGCGCAGGTCCACGAGATGACGGGCATGGGCCGCCAGGGACCGGTCCTCGTCGGAAACCGGTGTCCACTGCTGGATGGGCCGCGCTTTGCCGGCGGCATCCACCGCCACGACCACGGCCAGGCCGTGCGCGGCGAGGGCCGGTTCGTCGGAATGCGGATCGGTCGCGGTCACGTGCACGCTGATGTGCATACTGCGCGGGCCGGTATGGATCAGTCGGGCGGTGACCTCCACGATATGGCCGATGACGATGGGCCGGTAGAAGCGGATCCCGCCGAAATAGGAGGTGATCACATGCTGACCGGCCCAATCGGCGCCGCAGACATACGCGGCTTCGTCGATCCACCCCATCGTGCGGCCGCCGTGCACCTTACCGCCCCAGTTGATATCCGACGGCGCCGCCAGGAAACGCAGGGTCGCGCTCGGCGCGGTGCCGGCGGCGGTGTAGCGCTGCGCGGCCATGGCCTCCTCGATCCGCTTCCGGACCGATATCCGGGCCCGGGCCTGCCGATGGCGCCGCAGTTCGAGGATCGTGGCCGGTTCCCACTGGGGCACCGCGACCGTGCGCCGCGCCTCGTCGACGGCGACGAAGATCGTGAGGCACTGCGCCGTCTGGACCGGTTTCTGCCGAGTGGGGTCGGTCGAGTAGACGCTGACCAGAATGTGCATGCTCGTCCGGCCGGTGTGGACGAGGTTGGCGTGCAACTCGACGAGTTCTCCGACCGCGATCGGCCGGTCGAGGTGGATATTGCCCACATAGGCGGTGACGCAGTAGCGGCCGCTCCACTGGGCCGCCGCGGCATAGGCGACCTTGTCGATCCATTCGAGGAGCTTGCCGCCGTCCACCGCGCCCGCGATACCCGCATCGGCGGGTTTGACGAGGAAGCGGTGGATCGCCTCGGACCGTCTACCGGACGCGGCCGGGGTCGGGAGGGGGTCGATGGTTGTGGCGTTCACGGGCCTGCCGATCTGCTCGGTGGTGGAGTTACGGGTCCCGACTCCGTTGTCGTCGGAGCAGAATAGGCAGGTGCGGCGCTACGGGCGAGTAGGACGCCGCCCGCGGCCGGGAACCCGGCGATTCGCGCGGTGTACGCAGATCCCGGTCGGGTCGCGGATGCGCCGCGGTGGTCCGGCAGCGGCACGAAGTGGGGTGTTTGAGGGGGCGCGCGGTGGTTATTCGCCCGACGATCGGTCGGACCGCCGGCCGGTGACATCCGACAAGAGGGGATAGGCGATGGGTGCGAAGGACAAGTTCGACAACAAAGCCGAAGAACTCGCTGGTCAGGCCAAGGAAAAGCTCGGGAAGGCCACCGGCGACGAGAAGACGGAGAACGAAGGCAAGGCCGACCAGACCAAATCCAATCTGAAGGACGCGGGCGAGAAGGTGAAGGACGCCTTCCGCGACTGATCGAGCCGGCGAACGGGCGACACCGGTATACCGGTGTCGCCCGTTCGGTGTCCGGATCGGCCCGAAGACGCGGATCCGGCGCGCGGACCGGTGGCGGGCCGCCCGGGGTCAAGGGCCGGAGGGGGCCGGCCCGTTCTCGCCGCCGACGGGCCCGGGGACCACGTCCGCGGCCTGCGTTCGCCGGGTCGCGGGGGCGTCGAATCCGGGTAGCCGGCCGGCGACGAGCGGGATCATCAGCTGGATCAGCGGTCCGATGGCGACCGCGTAGAGCACGGTGCCGAAACCGACGCTGCCGCCCAGTAGCCAGCCGCTGGTCAGGACTGTCACCTCGAGGACCGTCCGGACCCGGCGGATGGGCCATCCGGTCCGGCGGGCCAGCCCCGTCATCAGACCGTCGCGCGGGCCGGGTCCCAGACCCGCGCCGATGTACAGCACACTGGCCGATGCGTTGAGCACGACCGCGAAGACCATCGCCCCCAGCCGGACCGGCATCGACTCCCAGTGCGGCAGCAGCCAGAGTCCCGTATCGACCGAAATGCCGACGAGCACCACATTGCTCACCGTGCCCACACCGGGCCACTGGCGCAGCGGAATCCAGGCCAGTAGTACCACCGCGCCGGTCAGCACGGTCACCGTGCCGAAGCTCATCGGCAGCTGCCGGGTGACGCCCTGGTGGAAGACGTCCCACGGGTCCAAACCGACTGCGGCGCGGATCATCACGGCCATCGAGAAGCCGTACAGCCAGAGCCCGGCGAACAGGGCGGTGAGACGTCCGGTCACGGCACGAGCTTCCCCGGATCTGGCCTCGTGGTACAGAGCCACCTGCGCACAACTGGATGCTCGCCCGGCCGGGTGAACGGCCGGTGGCCATCTATTTCTGGGGGAGATCCGGCGCGGGCGGCTCGCGCGCCGGATCTTCGACCCCGTCGCGGAGGGCCATCGCCGAATCTGTCTCCCGGCGAACTGGAGTCGAACCGCGGCGCGCGGATGCCCAGCCGATGCCCGTGGATCGGGATCGCGGGTGGTCGGCGCGTCAACGGGCAAAACGCCGGAGCCGGTTGCATAGCGCGCGGACGTGTGCATAGATTGTCCGTCGCACGATCTGATAGCTGTTTGCTCTTAAAAGGTGTTCGCGTGGCAGGGGCGTGAACACCGCTTCGTCACGACGAAGTCGTACCCAGGCTTCGAGCGCAGCAGGGGGCGTTTTCTGCCGCGCTCCGGTGCCTCCGAGTCTGAGCGGAAGGTCGGAAGATGAATTCGAGATCGGCCACGGCTGTCGACCACGAACCGGATCTCATCCCGTTGTCCCGGGCGCAGTACAGCATGTGGCTGGCCGACAATCTTCCGGGCAGGCCGAACGTCAATATCGCGCATTACGTCGATATCGAGGGTGATATCGATATCGACCTGTTCACCGAGGCGGTCAATATCGCTGGGCGGGAAACCGAATCGCTCGTCGTGCGGGTGGTCGAATACGACGGTCGTCCCTACCAATTCGTGGATCGCACTATCACCTATGCCGATGCCCTGCTGGATCTGTCCCACGCCGACGACCCATACGCCGCGGCCATGGAGTGGATGCGCCGCGACTACGGCACCAAAGCCGTCGATCTCGGCCGGGACCGGCTGGCCGTCGGCAAACTCATCAGAATCGGCGAGCAGCGGTACCTGTGGTACGCGCGCGCACACCATCTGATCATCGACGGATACGGCGCGTTCAATGTCATGGGTCGGGTCAGCGAGCACTACAACGCGATCATCGAGGGGAGACAGCCCCCGCCGCTGGTAGCGGCGGACCTGCGGGAGATCGCCGAGGCCGATCGCGCGTACCACGCGAGTCCGCGCTTCGAATCCGATCGGGCGTACTGGCGCGAGAAGACCTCCGGTCTCCCGGCAGCGGTGAGTCTTTCGGGGCGCGCCGCGCGCTGGAGCGATAACGATGAGGTCGCCGGCCGGCAGCTGCCGGACCGGCTGTCCGACCTGCTGGAGCGGTTCGCCGAGCACCAGCGCGCCTCGCCCGCACAGGTGGTCGTCGCGGCGTTCGCCGCGTTCCTGGCCAGGATGACCGGTTCCGACGATGTGGTGCTGTCGATGCCGGTGAGCGGCCGGGTGACCCGCCGCCTGCGGCACGCCGCCGCCATGCTGGCGAATATGGTGCCGATCCGGTTCGCGCTGACCCCGCGGACCACGGTCGCGGAGGTGGTCGGTGCGGCGGTATCCGAGCTCGTTTCCGCGATCCGGCATCAGCTCTACCGTTTCGAAGATATGCGCCGCGATACGAATATCGCCGATACGGCGGCGAATTCGTTCGGTCCGGTCGTCAATATCTTGTTCTTCGACAGCGAGATCCGCCTCGGATCCGCCGTCGGGCGTTATCGCGCTCTCACTTCCGGCGCGCTCGACGATCTGCAACTGAACCTCTACCGTCCCGGTGCCGACGGGCCCCTCCTGCTCGAACTGCACGGTAATCCGAATCTGTACAGCCGGGACGAACTCGAACTGCACACCTCGCGGTTCGTCGAATTCCTGCAACGATTGCTGGAATCGCCCCTGGACACCCCCGTCCTGGATATTCCGCTCGTCGATTCGGCTGAAGAGCAGCGTGTTGTCGGCGACCTGGCGGGCCGTGACGGCGCGGTCGCGGAAACGACATTGGTCGGCCTGCTGACCGCCCGGGCCGCGGTAACCCCCGCCGCGGTCGCCGTGACCTGCGGTTCGATCGCCCTGACCTATCGAGAGCTGGACGAACGGTCCAATCGGTTCGCCCGCACCCTCATCGCGCGCGGCGCGGGGCCGGAAACCCTGGTTGCCGTCGCGATGCCGCGGGACGTGGATCTGATCGTCGCCACCCTGGCCGTGCTGAAATCGGGGGCCGGGTATCTGCCCCTGGATATCGCCCACCCCGCCGACCGGCTCGAGTACGTGCTCGCCGATGCCGGGCCGGTACTGGTTGTCACGAAGCCCGAACTGCGCGAGAGTGTTCCGGGCGATCCCCACCGGATCATCGTGTTCGGCGACCGTACCGGATTCGACGGCGACAGTTCGCCGGTCACCGATGCCGAACGGTCCGGCCCGCTGCGGCCGGACAATATCGCCTACGTCATCTACACCTCCGGCTCGACCGGTCGCCCGAAAGGCGTGCCGATCGGCCACCGCGCGGTGGCGTCCTACCTGATCAACGCCTGCGCCGAGATCGGGGTCCGGCCGGGCGATGTGTGGACGCTGTTCCACTCCTTCGCGTTCGACTATTCGGTGTGGGAGATCTTCGGACCGCTGGTCTCCGGGGGCCGTCTTGTCGTGGTGGACACTGCGACCACCCGGGCGCCCGACGAGGTCGTACGCCTGGTGGCGCGTGAGCAGGTGACCGTTTTCAACCAAACCCCTTCGGCCTTCCAGCAGTTCGCGGCCGCACGGGAGCGGTACGCGGCCGGTGGGGAAGCCGAGGGGCCGTTGGTGTTGCGGTCGGTGATCCTGTCCGGGGAACGTCTGGATCCGGCGGGGCTGGCCGCCTGGTACGAGCACGATCCGCGGGTGCCGGTCGTGGCCAACAGCTACGGGATCACCGAGACCACCGTGTTCGTGACCTACCTGCCGCTGACCCCGGATATCGCGGTGCCTGGTGCCGCGAGCGCGATCGGCACGGCCCTGCCGGGCTTGCGCACCTACGTACTGGACGAGCGGTTGCGCCCGGCACCGCTGGGGGCCTGGGGTGAGATCTATGTTGCGGGGGCGCAGCTCGCGCGCGGATATCTCGGCCGGCCCGCGCTGAGCGCGGCCCGTTTCGTGGCCGACCCGTTCGGCGCACCGGGGGCGCGACTCTATCGCAGTGGGGATGTCGCCCGCTGGAACCATCGGGGCGAATTGGAGTATCGCGGCCGGGCCGATCAGCAGGTCCAATTGCGCGGGTTCCGGATCGAACTCGACGAGATACGAAATGTGCTGCTGGCCGACAGCACGGTGGCGACAGCGGTCGCGGTCGTCCATCGGCCCGGTACGGAGGCGGCGCGGCTGGTGGCCTATGTGGTGCCGGTGGGCGATCCGGGCGCCGGTATCGGCGATGCCCTGCGCGAGCGGGTGGCCGGTGTCCTGCCGGAGTACATGGTGCCGGCGAGTGTCGTGGTGCTGCCCGAACTGCCGTTGACCGCGAACGGCAAGATCGATCACCGGGCCCTGCCCGAGCCGGTATTCGATTCGGCCGCGGCCTATGTCGCGCCGGGCACGGTGATCGAGGAAACCATCGCCGACGTGTTCGCCGATGTCCTCGGCATCGAACGCGTCGGCGTCCTGGACGATTTCTTCGCGCTGGGTGGTAATTCGCTCACCGCGACCGGCGCCGCCGTCCGGATCGGCGAACTGACCCGCTGCGAGGTCTCGGTGCGTGACCTGTTCGGTGCACCGACCGTCGCCGGACTCGCGGCGCGTATCGCGGCCGCACACCGTCCGGCCCGGCCCGCCCTGCGCGCCCTGCCGCGGGTGGACCCGCTTCCGCTGTCCCCCGCCCAGAACCGGATGTGGCTGCTCAACCAGGTCGACCCGGATTCGGCGGCGTACAACATCCCGCTGGTGGTGCAGCTGACCGGCCACCTCGATGTGGCGGCGCTGCGGACCGCGCTCACCGATGTCCTGGAGCGGCACGAGGCACTGCGCACCGTGTACCCGGCCGTCGAGGGTGCGGGGTCCCAGGTCGTCCGGCCGGCCGAGGAGGTGATCGCCGGACTGGACCTGCGTCCCGAGACCGCGGACGAGAAGGTGCTCGCGCACCGGATCCGGGAACTCGCGGCGCGGGGTTTCGATGTGAGCGTACGGCCGCCGCTGCGCAGCGCCCTGTTCGCTTCCGCCGACCGGCGCCGGCACGTCCTGGCCGTCGTCCTGCATCACATCTGCTGTGACGGGTCATCGCTGCGGCCGCTGTCGGCCGATCTCGCGACCGCCTACGAGGCCAGGGTGCAGGGCAAGACGCCGGACTGGCAGCCGTTGCGGGTGCAGTACGCCGATTACAGCCTCTGGCATCGCGAACTGCTCGGGGACGAGGCGGATCCGGAGTCGCCGGCAGCCCGCCGGCTGAACTATTGGACAGCGCAATTGGCCGGTAAGCCGCCGGTACTGGAGCTGCCCGCCGACCGGCCCCGGCCGGCCCAGCGGTCGCTGCGCGGCGACCGCACCGAGACGGTGATCCCGGCCGAGGTATTCCGCGGGATCGAGGGGCTGGCCCGGTCGGCGAACGTCACCGCCTTCATGGTCGTGCACGCCGCGCTCGCCGTACTGCTCGCCCGGCTGTCGGGCTCCGGCGACATCACCGTCGGCACCGCCGTGGCCGGCCGCGGCGAGCCCACGCTGGAGCCGCTCATCGGGATGTTCGTCAATACCGTGCCGTTGCGTACCGAGGTCCGTCCGGGCGAATCGTTCGCCGACTTCCTGGCGCGGGTGCGGGCTGTCGATGTGGACGGTTTCGCCAACAGCGATCTGCCCTACGAGCGGATCGTGGAGGAGGTCGACCCCCGATGGTCGGCCGCGTACGCCCCGCTGTGCCAGGTGTATCTGGCCTTCGAGAACATGGACCGGCCTGCTCTGGAACTGCCCGGTCTCACCGTGGAGGTCCTGGACCCGGGGGCGGCGACGGCGAAGGTGGACCTCGTGGTCACCGTGGCGGAAAACGCCTCCGCCGGTGGCGATGTCGCCTTGCGCGTCGACTACGCGACCGATCTGTTCGACCGGCGCACGGTCGCGGAATTCGCGGCCCGGCTGAACCGGGTACTCGACGCGGTCGTGGCGGATCCGGGCATCCGGGTCGGGGCGGTGGATGTGCTCTCCGCCGCCGAACGGGACGGGCTGGTCCCGGCCGTGGGCGCGCCGGCGACGGCGCCGCGACTCCTGGCCGAGATACTGGCGGTAGCGGACAGCGACGCGGTGGCGGTGATCGCGGACGACCGGACGGTGACCTACGGCGAACTGGACGCGTGGTCGAACCGGGTGGCCCGTGAGCTCATCGCGCGTGGTGTGGGTCCCGGTGACCACGTCGCGCTCGTGCTGGGACGTTCGGTGGAATTCGTGGCAGGTATCCGGGCGGTGGCAGCGACCGGCGCGGCGTTCGTCCCGATGGACCCGCGGAATCCGGTCGAACGGATCGCGGTGATGCTCGGCGACGCCGCGGTCCGGATGGCGGTGACGGTCGAATCCACCCGGGCACTGTTGCCCGAGTCCATTGGACAGCTGGTACTCGACGATCCGGACACCGCGGCCGCGCTCGACGCCCGATCGACGGCACCGGTGACCGACCGGGAACGGATTCGGCGCGGCCGGGTGCTCGATACGGCGTACGTGCTGTACACCTCGGGATCGACCGGTACGCCCAAGGGCGTCGCGGTGACGCACGAGGGTCTGGCGAACTTCGCCGCCGAACAGCGCGAGCGCTACCGGGTGGACCCGTCCGCGCGGATCTTGCAGCTGTCGGCGCCCGGGTTCGACGCGGTCGTGCTGGAACTGCTGATGGCGCATGCCAACGGTGCCGCGCTCGTCGTCGCACCGTCGGATGTCTTCGCCGGCGCGGAACTGGCGGAACTCATCCGTGCCCGGCAGGTCTCGCACGCGTTCGTGACACCGAGTGTGCTGGCGACGATGTCACCGGCGGGTCTGGACTCCCTGCGGGTGCTGGTGGCCGGTGGTGAGGCGGTCCCGGCCGAGACGGTGGCGACGTGGGCGCCCGGTCGCGAATTGTTCAACGGATACGGTCCGACCGAGACCACCATCATGGTCGCGATCAGCGATCCCTTGTCGGTGGGCGACCGGGTGACGATCGGCGGACCGATCCGCGGGATCGACGCCGTGGTCCTCGATGCGGGATTACGGCCGGTTCCGGTCGGCGTGACGGGGCAGCTGTTCGTCTCCGGTGTCCAACTGGCCCGCGGATACCTGCGGCGGCCCGCGGCCACGGCCGCCGCGTTCGTGGCCGCGCCCTTCGGGCCGTCCGGTACTCGGATGTACCGCACCGGTGACCTGGTGCGCTGGACCACCGAGGGGACGCTGGAATACGCCGGCCGCACCGACTTCCAGGTCAAGATCCGCGGCCAGCGCATCGAACTGGGCGAGATCGAGGCCGCCCTCGCGGCGCACCCGGCGATATCGGTCGCGCATGTGGTGGGTGTCGGCGGCGAACACGGTGCCCGGCTGGCCGCCTACGTGGTACCCGCGGGCGATGGGGTGGATACCGCCGAACTGCTGGCGTACACCGCGCAGCGACTGCCGGCGCATATGGTCCCGGAATCCGTACTGGTACTCGACCGACTGCCGCTCTCACCGGTCGGCAAGATCGATCGCGCCGCGCTGCCCGAGCCGGTGTTCGGTGTGGCGACCACGGAATTCGTCGCGCCGCGGGACAGCGTGGAACAGACCGTGGCGCGGGTGTGCGCGGAGGTACTCGGTATCGAGCGTGTGGGCGCGTTCGACAGCTTCTTCGACCTGGGCGGTAACTCGCTGTCGGCCACCCGGGTCGCCGGCCGGTTGAGCGCCGAATTCGGTGTGGATATCG
The DNA here is from genome assembly GCF_001613445.1 of Nocardia grenadensis NBRC 108939. Taxonomy (GTDB): domain Bacteria; phylum Actinomycetota; class Actinomycetes; order Mycobacteriales; family Mycobacteriaceae; genus Nocardia; species Nocardia grenadensis. Next base: position 193,443 of record NZ_BDCJ01000003.1, on the reverse strand, counting down.
CACTGCGCACGGTGTTCGACGCACCGACCGTCGCGGCCCTGGCCGACCGGTTGCGTACGAGCGCCCCCGCCGGCCGGCCACCACTGGTCCCGCAGCACCGTCCGGAGCGGATCCCGCTGTCGCCGGCTCAGACCCGGATGTGGTTCCTCAATCGTTTCGACACGGCGTCGCCGCTGTACAACATTCCGCTGGTGCTGCGCCTGTCAGGCGACCTCGAGGTGGCGACCGTACAGAAGGCGGTCGCCGATGTGCTCGCCCGGCACGAAGCGCTGCGCACCCGCTACCCGGACAGCGACAGCGGACCCCACCAGGTGATCGTGCCGGTGGCGGACGCCTGCCCGCCGCTGGAACCGGTACCGGTGGCGGCCGACATGGTCGAGGCGCGGATCGCCGCGGCGACCGCGGTCGGCTTCGACGTCACCCGAGAGGTCCCCTTCCGGATCACGCTGCTGCGCAGTGCGGCCGACGACCACACCCTGGTCCTGGTCGTCCACCACATCAGCTTCGACGGCTCGTCGCTCGCCCCGCTCGCCGCGGATCTGATGACCGCCTACCGGGCCCGGCGCAGTGGTCACGAGCCGCAGTGGGCACCGTTGCCCGTGCAGTACGCCGATTACACGCTGTGGCAACGGGAACTGCTCGGCACCGAGGACGATCCGCACAGCCCCACGGTCGCGCAGACCGAGTACTGGCGCTCGGCCCTCGCCGAACTGCCCGAGGTGCTCGACCTGCCCACCGACCGGCCGCGCCCGGCCCGGCAGAGCTTCCGCGGCGCCACGTACTCCACCACGCTGTCCGCGGATCTCCATCGCGAGGTGGTCGCGCTGGCCCGCCGCCACGACACGACCGTGTTCATGGTGATGCACGCCGCCTACGCTGTCCTGCTGGCCCGGCTGTCCGGGACCGGTGATATCGCCGTCGGGACACCGATCGCCGGACGCGGTGAACCCGGCCTCGACGGCCTGGTCGGTATGTTCGTCAATACGCTGGTGCTGCGGACCCGGGTCGCGCCCGGTGCCTCGTTCGCCGCGGTTCTCGACCGGGTCCGTGCCGCGGATCTGGCCGCGTTCGAGAATGCCGATATCCCGTTCGAACGGCTGGTCGAGGTGCTCAATCCACCGCGATCGACGGCACATGCGCCGTTGACCCAGGTGGGGTTCTCGTTCCAGAACATCGAGATTCCGGCCGTGCGGATCGACGGGCTCACGGTCACGACCCGGATGATCGATCCGGCCGTGGCCAAATACGATCTGCACCTGAACCTGGTCGACACTTTGTCCACCGGCGGTGGCACCGCCGGAATGGCGGTCGAATTCGGGTATGCCACCGACCTGTTCGACGAGTCGTCGATCCGGTCGATATTCGACCGCTACCAGTCGCTGTTGCGCGCGGTCCTCGCCGATCCCGCCGCGCCCGTCGGCGATATAGACCTGCTGACCGCGACCGAACGGCAGGCGCTGGCCGAGCGGTCGGCCGGCCCGCGCACCGTCACCGGCCCGGCGACGGTAGCGGAGCTGTTCACGGCCCAGGTCACCGCCACCCCGCGGCATCCGGCTGTCATCGACGCCGCGACCGGCGAACGACTGGACTACGCAGACTTCGGACAGCGGGTGAACCGGCTGGCCCGCGCTCTCATCGGCCGTGGCGTGGGGCCGGGTACGGTGGTGGCGGTCGCCATGCACCGCTGCGTCGACCTGCTCACCGGCCTGTACGCGATCCACGCCGCCGGGGCTGCGTATCTGCCCCTGGATCCGGAACACCCGGTCGACCGGCTCCGCTCGGTCTGCGCGACCGCCCGGCCGATCGCCGTACTCACCCGGGACGACGACGTGGACCTGCCGCCGGAGGTGCCGCGGTGGCCGATCTCGGAATCGCTCTCGGCCACCCTCGATCCGGCACCGATCACCGACGCGGACCGCACCCGGCCACTGCATCCCGACGATCTGGCCTACGTCGTCTACACCTCCGGCTCGACCGGTGTGCCCAAGGGCGTCGCCATCCCGCACCGCGCGGTGGTGAACCAGCTGTGCTGGCTGCGCGACCACTACGGCCTCGACGATTCCGATGTACTGATCTGGCGTACGCCGGTGACCTTCGACCTGTCGGTGTGGGAACTGTTCGCCGCGGCCGCATGTGGTGCCGCGCTGGTGGTCGCGGACGCCGACGCGCACCGTGACCCCAGGGTGCTGGGCCGGTTGCTGGCCGAACACCGGGTCACGACGGTCGATTTCGTACCGTCGCTGCTCGCCGCGTTCCTGGCCACCGCGCAGGGCCGCGAACTCCCGGACCTGCGGCGCATCCTGTGCATCGGTGAGGCGCTGCCGGCCGAGACCGTCCGGCGCTGCACCGAGTTCGGTACCGCGCGGATCGACAATCTGTACGGGCCGACCGAGGCCGCGGTCAGCGTCACCTCCCACCGTGTCGAAGAGGTCTCCGGCGCCGCCGTGCCGATCGGCGTACCCGAGGCGAATGTGGTGGTCCGGGTGCTGGACACCCGGCTGCGTCCGGTCCCGGACGGTGTCACGGGCGAGCTGTACCTGGGTGGGGTGCAGCTGGCCCGCGGGTATCACGAACGGCCGGCCCTGACCTCGGCCACCTTCGTCGCCGACCCCTCGGGCACCGGCGCCAGGTTGTATCGCACCGGTGACCTGGTGCGCTGGGATACCACCGGCAGCCTGTGCTACGTGGGCCGAGCCGATACCCAGGTGAAGCTGCGCGGTCTGCGGATCGAACCGGGCGAGATCGAGGCCGCGCTGGTGGCCCACGCCGCGGTGGATGCCGCGGTGGTACAGGTACGTATCGAGCACGGCGAACAGCGCCTGGTCGCCCATGTGGTCGCGCCACCGTCCTGTGACACCCAGGAGATCCGCGCGTCGCTGCGGGAACGGCTGCCCGCCTATATGGTTCCGGCCACCGTGATCCGGATCGATTCGATCCCGCTCACCGCGAACGGCAAGGTCGACCATCGGGCGCTGCCGGCCCCGGACCCGGCCCTGCGCGCGGCCGAGTTCCGGGAGCCGCGCGGCCTGGTCGAGCGGACGGTGGCGGATGTCTTCGGCGAGTTGCTCGCTCTGCCGGAGATCGGCGCCCTGGACGATTTCTTCGAACTGGGCGGTAATTCGCTGCTCGCGACGCGGGCGCTGAGCCGGATCGGCGATATCCTCGAGGTCACCGTCGCGGTCCGGGTGATCTTCGAGGCGCCCACCGTTGCCGACCTCGCCGCGCGCATCACCCGGTTGCGCGAGGTACCCGGCCTCCCGGCGCCCGCGCCCCGTCCGCGCCCGGAGCGGGTACCGCTCTCGCCGGCGCAGACCCGGATGTGGTTCCTCAACCAATTCGATCCGGCGGCCGCCGGATATATCGTCCCGCTGGCGATCCGGCTCGACGGGGTCCTCGATGTCGGGGCGCTCACGGCGGCCGTCGGCGATGTGGTCGAGCGGCACGAGAGTCTGCGGACCGTCTACCCGGCCGTGGATGGTGTTCCGGCCCAGGTGGTGCTCCCGGTCGAGGAGGCCGCCGCGCCGGGGGATCTCGTCCCGGAACCGATCGCCGCATGCGAACTGCCGCGGCGGCTGGCGGAGTTCTTCGGCCGTACCTTCGATGTGGCCGCGGCTGTGCCCCTGCGGGTCGCGCTCTTCCAGCTCTCCGAATCGGTATGGGTGCTCGCGCTGTCCGCGCATCACATCAGCTGTGACGGTTTCTCGGTGGCCCCGCTGGCCGCCGATCTGATGACCGCCTACCGGGCGCGTTCCCTGGGCGGCCGGCCGGAGTGGGCGCCGCTGCCGGTCCAGTTCGCCGATTTCGCGCTCTGGCAGCGTGAGGTGCTCGGAGCGCCGGACGATCCACGGTCGCGCGGTGCACGTGAGATCGCCTACTGGCGCACCCGGCTCGCCGGAATCCCCGATGTCCTGGATCTGCCGACCGATCGGCCGCGGCCGCCGCGCCGAACCCAGCGCGGCGCGTTCGTGCAGGTCACGATCCCCGGTGACCTGCACCGGCGGGTGCAGACGCTGGCGCGCCGCAGCGGCGCCACGACGTTCATGGTGGCGCATACGGCGCTGGCGGTCCTGCTGGCCCGGCTCTCCGGTGGCGACGACATCACCCTCGGAGTGCCGCACGCGGGCCGCGGTCACCGCGCGCTCGACGGTCTGGTGGGTATGTTCGTCAACACCCTGGTGATGCGGACCCGGGTCACGCCGGACCGGAGCTTCCGGGAGCTCCTGGAAGAGGTTCGGCGGGCCGATATCGAGGCCTACGACCACGCTACCGTGCCGTTCGAGCAGCTGGTGGAAGCGTTGAATCCGGTGCGTTCGGACGCGCATACGCCGCTGTTCCAGGTGATGCTCGCCTATCAGAACATGGACCGGGCCCATGTCGAACTGCCGGATCTCACCGTGGACGATCTCGATCCCGGCGACGAGGCCGCGATCTACGATCTGCTGCTGATGATGTCGGAGGGCCACGGCCCCCACCACGAGCCGGTCGGTATGACGCTGCGCCTCACCTACGCCACCGACCTGTTCGACGCGGACACCGCCGCGCGGTTCGCCGCCCAGTTCGTCCGCGTGCTCGAAGCAGCGGCGGCCGATCCGCTCCTGGCGGTCGGCGATATCGACCTGCTCGACGAGGCCGATCGGACCGTGCTGCTGCACCGGTGGAACGCCACCGGCGGGCCCGTCGTCGCCGGCCGGACCCTGGTCGATCTCTTCGACGACCAGGTGGCCCGCACCCCGGCCGCGCCGGCGCTGCGCGATCCGGCCGGTGCCGTATCGACCTACCGGGATTTCGACCGCCGGGTGAACCGGCTCGCCCGCCGGCTGACCGACCGCGGCGCCGCCCCGGAAGCCGTTGTGGCCGTAGCGGTCCGCCGGTCGGTCGACCTCGTCACCGCGCTCTACGCGGTGCTCAAGACCGGGGCCGCGTTCCTCCCGATCGACCCGGACCATCCGGCCGCGCGGATCGGCCGTGTGCTCGCCGCGGCCCGGCCCGTCCTGGTGGTGACCACCTCCGCGGACGCAGCGGAGCTGCCGGCGGAGTACGCCACCGAGGTGATCGACCGGACCGACCTGTCCGGCTACGGCGACACCCCGCTCACCGACGCGGACCGCCGGGCGCCGCTGCGCCCGGACAACGCGGCCTATGTGCTGTTCACCTCCGGTTCCACCGGCCTCCCGAAGGGGGTCGCCCTGACCCACGCCGCGACCGTGGCGCAGCTGGCCTGGGCGCAGCGGCAGTGGCCGCACGACGGATCCGATGTGGTCCTGTACAAGACACCGATCACCTTCGATATCGCGGTGTGGGAACTGTTCTGGCCGTTGCAGACCGGCGCGCAGCTCGTGATCGCCGCTCCGGACGGCCACCGCGACCCGGCCTACCTGGCGAAGATCATCGCCGAATACGGGATCAGCACAGCGCATTTCGTTCCGTCGATGCTCGATGTCCTGCTCGACACCACCGCGGCGCCCTTGCCGTCGGTCCGCCGGGTGTTCGTCGCCGGTGAAGCACTGGCCCAGCGCACCGTCGACGAGTCTGCGCGCGTATTCGGCAATGCCGAGGTCGTGAACTGGTACGGGCCGGCCGAGGCCGAGGTCGTCACCAGCCATCCGTGCGTGCCCGGGGATAGCCCCCGCGCGACCGTCCCGATCGGGCGGCCGGTCGCCGGTATGCGCGGGTACGTCCTGGATTCCCGGCTGCGACCTGTTCCATTCGGCGTGACCGGCGAACTCTACGTCTCGGGTGTGCAGACGGCCCGCGGGTACCACGGCCGCCCCGGCCTCACCTGCGCCGCGTTCGTCGCGCACCCATTCGGCGCCTCGGGGGAGCGGCTGTACCGCACCGGCGACCTGGTCCGCTGGACGAGGTCCGGTGATCTGGAGTTCGCGGGGCGCGGCGATTTCCAGGTGAAGGTGCGCGGGCAGCGGGTGGAACCCGGCGAGATCGAGGCCGCGCTGTGCGCGCTGCCGGAAGTCGCCCGGGCGGTCGTCGTCGCCACGACGGACCGGATCGCCGGCTACGTGACGCTCGTCCCCGGCGCCGAGCCCACGGGCCGCGAGCTGCGCGACCGGCTCGCGCGGACGCTGCCGGCCTACCTGGTGCCGGCCGCCGTACAGATCCTGGCGGCGATCCCGCTCACCGCCAACGGCAAGGTGGACCGGGCGGCGCTGCCCCGGCCGGTATTCGAGGACCGGGCCGAATACGTGGCCCCGCGTACCGAGCGGGAAACCGCGCTGGCGCGTATCGTCGCCGGCCTGACCGGAACCGAGCAGGTGAGCGTGACAGCGGATCTGTTCGAGATCGGTGTCGACTCACTGTCGGCCGCGCGGATCGCCGCCCGTGCCGAAGCGGCACTGGGTGTCGAGGTCGGTATCCGCGATATCTTCGACGAGCCGACGATCGCCGGCCTGGCGCAACGGCTCACCACCCGCACCCGCGGCACCGCCCTCCCGCTCACGGCGCGCGAGCGCCCGGACGCCGTCCCGCTGGCGGCGGCGCAGCGCCGGATGTGGTTCCTCAACCAGTACGACACCGGGTCCGCCGCGTACAACATCTGTTTCGCGGCCCGGCTCGGCGGTACGCTCGATCTCGCCGCGCTGCGGGCCGCTTTCCGGGACGTGACCCTGCGACACGAGCCGTTGCGGACGATCTACCCCCTGGTGGACGGCGAACCGTGCCAGGTCGTCCTGGATACCCCGGCCGCCGGGTCCGCGCTGCTGCCGGAGGCCGAATCGGTCGCCGACGACAGCGAACTGGCCGACCGGATCCGGCGGATCGCCGAAACCGGCTTCGATGTCGCGGTTTCGGTGCCCGTCCGGGCCGGGTTGTACCGCACCGCGGCCGGGGAATACGCACTGGTCCTGGTCGCGCACCATATCGCCGCCGACGGTGCCTCGATGCCGGTGCTGGCCCGGGACGTGTTCACCGCTTATACGGCCCGGACGCGCCGGCAGCCGCCGCAGTGGGAACCGATAGCGGTCCAGTACGGCGACTACGCGCTGTGGCAGCGCGAGCGCCTGGGCGCCGAGAACGACCCCGATTCACTGATCTCCCGGCAGATCGCCTACTGGACGGGCGTGCTCGGCGACAGCCCGGAACTGCTGAATCTGCCGACCGACCGCCCGCGCCCGGCCACGATCACCACGGCCGGTGGCAGCGTGCGCTTCGGTATCCCGCCGCGGCTGCACGACGCCATCGTGCGATTGGCGCGGGCGGAGGGCGTGACGACCTTCGTGGTACTGCACGCGGCGCTGGCGATCCTGCTCGCCCGGACGGCGCACACCGACGATATCTCGGTCGGTACGCCGGTCGCGGGCCGGGGCCACGAGGCGCTCGACGACCTGGTCGGCATGTTCGTCAACACCGTGGTGCTGCGCACCCGGATCGACGAGGACCGGTCGTTCCGCGCACTGCTCGCGGAGGTGCGCGATATCGACGCGGCCGCCCTCGCGCATGCCGATATCGCCTATGAACGGCTCGTCGATGTGCTCGATCGTCCCCGGTCCACCGCGTACACACCGCTGTACCAGGTGATGTTCGGACTGCAGAACACCGGGCCGGCGCGGTTCGAGCTGCCGGATGTGGACGTCACACTGCTCGACCCCGGGATCGCGCAGGCCAAAACCGATCTCACCGTACTGCTGGACGAGCGGGTCGACGGCGATCGGCCCGAGGGTATCGACGGGGAGATCGTCTACGCCACCGATCTTTTCGCGGACCGCACCGCGCAGGCGCTCGCCGACCGGTTCGTGCGGATCCTCGAATCGGTCACCGGCGACCCGGCCCGGGCGGTCGGTGATATCGATCTGCTCACCGCGACGGAAGCCGAAGAGCTGGTACCGGCGGTGGGCCCCGCGACCGAAATCCCGTGCCTGCTGCCGGATCTGCTGGCCGCGGCGGTCGCCGCGCACCCTGCGCAGGTCGCGCTGATCGGCGAGAGCGAAACCCTGACCTACGCCGAACTCTACCGGCGCGCCGACCTGCTGGCCGGCCATCTGGTGGCGCGCGGCGCGGGTCCCGGCGTCCATATCGCGCTGGCGGTACCTCGTTCGGTGGACTATCAGATCGCCATGTGGGCGATCTCCCGGACCGGCGCCGCCTTCGTTCCGGTGGATCTGCGGTACCCGCGGGAGCGGATGGCCCAGCTGATCGCCGACGCCGGTATCGCCTTCGGACTCACGGTCGCGGCCGCGGTCGGTGCGCTGCCGGACGGGGTCGAGTGGTCGGTACTCGACGATCCGGCCACAGCCGCCGAAATCGCTGGTCGGCAGGGTCTTTCCGCGAGTTCGGTCGTGCCGCGGCGGGCCCGGATCGGGGATACGGCGTATCTGATCTACACCTCCGGTTCCACCGGCACGCCGAAGGGGGTGGTGGTCACCCATGAGGGGCTCGCGAACTTCGCCACCGCTCAGCGGATGCGTTACCGGGTGGACCGGACCGCACGGGTGCTGCACGTCGCGGCACCGGCATTCGACGCGGTACTGCTCGAGGCACTGATGGCCTGTGCGGCGGGCGCCGCGCTGGTGATCTCGCCGCCGGATGTCTTCGGTGGCGCGGAACTGGGCCGGCTCATCCGCGACCACCGGGTATCGCATGCATTCCTGACGCCGAGTGTGCTGGCGACGGTATCGCCCGCCGATCTGGAGTCGGTGCGGGTGCTGGCGGTCGGCGGTGAGCGGGTGCCGGCGGAGCTGGTCGCGACCTGGGCGCCGGGGCGCCGGCTGCACAATATCTACGGTCCGACCGAGGCGACGATCGTCATCACCACGAGCGCGCCGGTGCGTGCCGGTGGCCCGATCGATATCGGTGGCCCGATCCACGGCGCGCAGGCCGTCGTTCTGGACGCCCGGTTGCGGCCGGTGCCGGTCGGGGTGGCGGGTGAGTTGTATGTGGCGGGCCCGGGGCTGGCGCGGGGATATCTGAATCGACCGACGCCGACCGCGCACGCGTTCGTGGCGAATCCATACGGCGGCCCGGGAACGCGCATGTATCGGACCGGCGATATCGTGCGCTGGACTGCGGACCATACGCTGGAATATGTCGGCCGCAGCGATTTCCAGATCAAGATCCGCGGCCAGCGCATCGAACTCGGCGAGATCGATGCCGCGTTGCTCGCGCAGCCCGGTGTCGCTTCGGCCGTCACGGTCGCCCGGCCGGGCCCGGAAGGCCGGTCGCTGCTCGCTGCCTATCTCGTGGGTGAGCCCGGCGCGGAACTCGCTGCGACCGCGGTGCTGGACCGGCTCGCGGGTGTGCTGCCGGCCCATATGCTGCCCGCGACGATCACCGTCCTGGACCGGATGCCGCTCGCCCCGACCGGCAAGGTGGACCGTAAGGCGCTGCCCGAACCCGTACTCGAGGTGCGTGAGGCGGACACGGTCGCACCGGCCACCGATATGGAACGCACTGTCGCGGCGGCGTTCGCGGAGGTGCTCGGGGTGCCGTCGGTGGGGGCGACCACGTCGTTCTTCGCGTTGGGCGGCGATTCCATCATGTCGATCCAGCTGGCCGCGCGGCTGCAGGCCGCGGGGGTGGTCCTCCGGGCCCGGGATATCTTCGAACGCCGAACCGTCCGGGCCCTCGCGCAGGCCGCCGCGACCACGAGCCGGGCGACGCTCGCCGAACTGCCCGGCGGCGGCGTAGGAGATATCCCGAGTACGCCGATCGTGGCCTGGTTCGGTGCACGCCTCGGCGCGGCCCGGGGATTCGCCCAGTCGATGCTGGTGCGGCTGCCCGGCGACGCCGGCATCGCCGAGGTCACCGCGACGGTGCAGGCGCTGCTGGACCGGCACGATATGCTCCGCTGCCGACTGCGCGACGGCTGTCTGCGGGTGCTGCCGGCCGGTTCGATCGAGGCCGCGGAAACCGTTCTCGTGCAGACTTTCCGGGCCGAGGAGGCGCCGGGTGGTGCCGGTTTCACCGCGGTGGCCGAGGCCGCGCTGGCCGCGGCCACCGCACGTCTCGATCCGGACGCCGGACGGGTCGTGCAGGTGGTCTGCCTGGTGCCCGCGGCGGGAGTCGAAGCGGAGGGCCGGGCCCTTGTCGTCATCCACCACCTGGCCGTGGACGGCGTCTCGTGGCGCATCCTGCTCCCCGATTTCGCGACCGCCTGGCAGCAGATCGTCGCGGGCCGGGCGGTGGACCTGCCCGCCCCGGGCACCTCCATGCGCCGCTGGGCACACGCCCTGACCGAAGCGGCGGCGGATCGGACCGGCGAATTCGACCTGTGGCAGCGGATGAGCGCGGCCCCCGACCCGCTACTGGGCCGGGCGGCGCTCGATCCGGCCGTGGACACCCAGGCGACGGTCCGGCAGCTGGAGGTATCCCTGCCGGCCGAGATCACCAGAGTGCTGCTCGAGGTAGTGCCCGGAGCCGCCCGCGCCACGGTGGACGACGCACTGCTCGCGGGACTGACGGTCGCCCTGGCTCGCTGGCGCGCACGCCGCGGCAGCACCCACCGCGGTGCGAAAATCCTGCTCGAGGGCCACGGCCGCGAGGAGCAGCTGGTCCCCGGTGCCGACCTGTCCCGTACCGTGGGCTGGTTCACCAGCGCCTACCCGGTCGCGCTGGATCCGGTCGACGCCGGTGATCTGCGTACCGCGGTGAAAGCGGTCAAGCAACAGTTGCGGGCTATCCCGGACAAGGGGATCGGCTACGGCCTGCTGCGCTACCTCGACCCGGTCGCCGGGGAGCGGCTGGCAGGCGCACCGGAGCCGCAGATCGCCTTCAACAATCTCGGCCGGGCCGGTGTCGATCTCGCCGCCCTGTCGGGACTGCCCTGGGTGCCGACAGGGGAGGAGTTCGACCGGCGCGGCGCGTTCGATCCGGATATGCCCGCGGCGGCGGTGATCACGATCGATGTGCACACGGCCGAGACCGCGGCGGGCCCCGTGCTGTCGGCGCAGATCGGCTACGCCGCGCGGTTGCTGGACCGCGCGGAGGTCGCCGAACTGGCCGAGGACTGGTTGGATGCCGTCCGCGAGATCGCCGCCGCGGCACGTAGCGACGACGACTGGGGCCTGTGCCCCGCCGATGTTCCGCTCGTCGCGGTCGGGCGGACCGATCTGGACGTCTTCGCCGACCGCTACGGCCCGCTCACCGATGTGTGGTCGCTGGCGCCGCTCCAGGCGGGCCTGCTCTTCCACGCCGAATTCGCCGCCGGTGAACTGGACGTCTACACCGCCCAATCGGTGCTGACCCTGGCGGGCACGGTCGACCAGGACCGGCTCGAACGGGCCGCGCGAGCGCTGCTCGACCGGCATCCGAACCTGCGCGCGGCCTTCACCCGAACGGCCGAGGGCGTGGCAGCACAGGTCGTTCCCGCCGCCGTGGCGCTGCGCTGGCACCGCGCCGAGACCGGCGGGGACACCGCCGAACTCGACCGGTTGATCGAAGCCGAACGGGCCGTGGTGTTCGACCCCGCGGATCCGCCGCTGCTGCGTTTTCTCGCGGTCACGGTGGGCCCGGGGGATGTCCGGCTGGTGCTGACGGCGCACCACCTGCTGCTCGACGGCTGGTCGCTGCCGCTGCTGTGCCGGGAGCTGATCGGTCTCTACGCGGTGGACGACCGGACCGATCTGCTGCCGGCCGCAGCGTCCTACCGCGACTATCTGGTGTGGCTGGCGGAACGCGATCACGAGGCCGGTATTCAGGTGTGGCGTGCGGCTCTCGGTGAGTCGGTCGAACCCACCCTGATCACCGACCCGCATACCGCGACCGTCGCCGATGTACCGGTCGATCTGCCGGTCGTTCTCGAACACGCCACCACCGCGCGGCTGACCGAGTTCGTCCGGGAGCACGCGGTCACGATGGCCACTATCGTCCAGTTCTCCTGGGCGGTGGTGTTGGGCAACCTGCTGGGCACCGAACGCGTGGTCTTCGGCAGCACCGTCTCCGGCCGTCCCGCCGACCTGCCCGGTGTGGAGTCGATGATCGGGCTGTTCATCAATACGATCCCGGTATCGGTGGACGTGACCCGCACGCGGACCGTCGCCGAGCTGCTGGCCCGCCTGCAGGCCGACAACACCCGGCTGCTCGACCACCACTATCTCGAACTGTCCGCGATCACCGCCGCCGCGAACAGTCCGCATCTGTTCGACACCCTGGTGGTCTTCGAGTCCTATCCGGTCGACAGCAGGGGTCTGGGCGATACCGATATCGACGGGATGCGGGTGCTCTCGGCCGAGGGCCGCGACGCCGCGCACTATCCGCTGCTGGTCCAGGCACACCAGACCGACGAACTGCATGTCCGGGTCCGCTATCAGCGCGCCCGGGTCGACGCTCGGACGGCGGCCGATATCGCGGCCCGGCTGGCCCGCGTGCTGCACGCGATCGCCGGTGCTGCGGACAGACCGCTCGGGGCGATCGATCTGCTGTCGGCCGGCGAACGGGCGGATCTGGTGCCGGCCTCGGGCGGCAGCGCCGAGGCACCGCGTTCGCTGTCGGAACTGCTCGCGGCGGGGGCGGCCCGCGACCCCGCGGCGGCGGCGCTGATCTCGGACGGGCAGACGGTCTCCTACGCCGAACTGGCGGACCGGTCCGACCGCTTGGCACGGAAGTTGATCGACCGGGGCGTCGGCCCGGGCGACCGGGTGGCGCTGGCGCTGCCCCGGTCGGTGGAGTTCGTGGTCGGCCTGTGGGCGGTGACGAAAACGGGTGCCGCGCTCGTACCGGTCGATACCCGCAACCCTGCGGAACGGATAGCGCTCATGGTCGAACACGCGAATATCCGGATCGCGCTGACGAGCGGATCCGCGCGCGGGTCGCTGCCGGATTCGGTGTGGCCGATGGTCCTCGACGACCCGGAGACCTGGGCTTACCTCGCGGAATACCCGTCCGGTCGGATACTCGACGCGGACCTCGTGCGCACACCGCATCTCCGGGATACGGCGTATGTGATCTACACATCGGGCTCCACCGGCGTGCCCAAGGGCGTGGCGGTGACGCACGAGGGCCTGGCGAATTTCGCTGCCGAGCAGCGGAAACGACTCGCCGCCGACAGCGGGTCGCGGGTGTTGCAGGGTTCCGCGCCCGGGTTCGACGCCCTGATCCTCGAAATATTGCTGGCGCACAGCAACGGCGCGGTGCTGGTGCTGCCGCCGCCGGAGGTGTACGCGGGCGCCGAACTGGCCGAACTGATCCGTACACAGCGAATATCGCACGCCTTCCTGACCCCGAGTGTGCTGGCGACACTGTCCCCGGAAGGCCTGGATTCCCTGCGGGTGCTGCTGGCGGGTGGTGAGGTGGTGCCGCCGGAGACGGTGGCCGTCTGGGCGCCGGGCAGACGCCTGCTGAACGTGTACGGACCCACCGAGACCACGATTCTGGCCTGTATGAGCGGACCGCTGCGCCCCGGCGCCGCGGTGACGATCGGCGAGCCGCTGCGCGGGGTGGACGCGGTCGTGCTGGATGCCTGGTTGCGACCGGTACCACCCGGTGTGACAGGAGAGCTGTATCTCGCGGGCGTACAACTGGCGCGCGGATATCCGAGCCGGCCGGTAACCACGGCCGGAGCGTTCGTGGCGAACCCGTTCGGGGCGCCGGGAACACGTATGTACCGCACCGGTGACCTCGTGCGCTGGACCCACGACCGCACGCTGGAGTACCTCGGCCGCCGGGATTTCCAGGTCAAGATCCGTGGCCAGCGCATCGAACTCGGCGAGATCGAAAGTGTCCTCGCCGGCTGTCCCGGTGTCGACCGGGCCGTCGTCGTCCTGCGGCCTGACGAGCGGGGGCGTGAGCGCCTCGCCGGATATCTCGCCGGTGCCGCCTCGGTGGACCTCGCGGCGGTGCGGGCGGCCGTGCGCGACCGGTTGCCGGCGCATATGGTGCCCGAGGCGCTGACCCTGCTGCCCGCGCTGCCGCTCACCACGAGCGGCAAACTCGACCGCCTCGCTCTCCCGGCACCCGAATTCGGCGCCCGCCGCGCGTGGGTCGCTCCGGGTACCGACGCCGAGCGGGCGGTGGCGGACGTCTTCGCCCGCGTCCTGGACCTCGACGAGGTGGGGGCCGCGGACAGCTTCTTCGAGCTGGGCGGTAACTCGCTGTCGGCGACCCGGGCAGCGGCCCAGTTGAGCGCCGCCACCGGGGCGCGGGTCGGTGTCCGCGAGCTGTTCGAGGCGCCGACGGTAGCCGAGCTGGCCGCGCAGCTGACCGGTCTCGACCGCGCGCACCGGGCACCGCTGGTGGCGCGGGCCCGGCCCGCGCGGGTACCGCTGTCCCCGGCCCAGCAGCGGATGTGGTTCCTCAACCAATTCGACACCTCGGTGGGCGCCTACAACATCCCCCTGGTGATCAGGCTGACCGGGGAGCTCGATATCGACGCGCTGCGCCGGGCCTGCGCCCTGGTCGTCGAACGCCACGAAGCACTGCGCACCGCGTTCCCCATGGCCGAGGGTGTCCCGTATCAACTGGTGGTCCCGGCCGCCGAGGCCGTGCCGGAGCTGCGGCCGGTACCGGTGGCCGAGGATCAGCTGATGCGGCGGGCCGTCGCCGCGTTCACCACCGGTTTCGACGTGACCCAGGCACCGCCGCTGCGGATCGAGCTGTTCGAACTGGGCGAGCGCGACCACGTGCTGATGATCACCGTCCACCACATCTGCGCGGACGGGCAGTCCATGCTGCCGCTCGCCCGTGACGTGGCGGTGGCGTACGAGGCGAGCAGGCAGGGCAGTGCACCGCACTGGCCGCCGCTGCCGGTCCAGTACGCCGACTACGCGCTGTGGCAGCACGAGATCCTCGGTGCCGAGCACGATCCGGACTCGCTGGTATCGCGGCAACTGCGATTCTGGAAGCAGACCCTCGGCGGAATGCCCGAACTGCTCGAGTTGCCCACCGATCTGCCCCGGCCACCGGTGGCGTCGCTGCGCGGGCGCGCCGTCGAGTTCGAGATCTCCGCGGAGTTGCACGCCCGGATCGTCGCGGCGGCCCGCGCCGGTAACGCGACAGTTTTCATGGTGTTGCACGCCGCGCTGTCGATCCTGCTGGCGCGGCTGTCCGGAGTCGGCGATATCGCGATCGGAACCCCGGTGGCCGGTCGTGGGGTGCGGGAACTCGACGACCTGATCGGCATGTTCGTCAATACGCTGGTGCTGCGGTCGCGAGTCGCGTCGCGGCAGACGTTCGCCGAACTGCTCGCCGATATCCGGGAAACCGATCTCGCCGCGCTGGCACATGCGGACGTACCGTTCGAACAGGTCGTGGAGGCGCTGAACCCCCCGCGGTCTACCGCGCATCTCCCGCTCTACCAGGTGACACTTGATGTCCAGAACCTGAGCCGGGCCGCGGTCCGGCTGCCCGGTCTCACCGTCGAACCGGTCGAGGACGGTTTCGAACAGGCACAGGCGGATCTGAACGTGAAGCTCGCGGAACGGTTCGACGAGGCGGGCCGTCCGGGCGGTCTCGTGGGCCGGCTCACCTTCGCGACGGACCTGTTCGTCGCGGCGACGATGCACCGGTTCGCGCGGGCCTATATGCGGATCCTCGCGGAGGTGACGGCGGATCCGAAGGTCGTCGTCGGTGATATCGACCTCCTCGACACCGCGCAGCGGCGCGCGCTGCTGGACGCGGCCGGACCCACCGGTACGGCGGTCCCCGAGACGACTCTGGCGCACCTGTTCGCGGCGCGGGTCACGGAGCGGCCCGATTCCGTCGCGGTGACCGACGGCCGCTCGGCGCTGACCTACGCGGAGCTGGATCGGCGCGCCGGTCTGATCGCCGCCCGATTGGCCGAATGCGGGGCGGGTCCGGAAACGCTGGTGGCCGTGGCTCTGTCCCGTTCGGTGGATCTGGTCGCCGCCCTGCTGGCCGTGGTGCGCACCGGTGCCGGATATCTGCCGCTGGATGTGGCCTATCCGGAGCAACGGTTGCGGTTCGTGCTCGACGATGCCCGCCCGGTGGCGGTGCTCGCCTCGGCGCGGACGGTATCGGCGGTGCCCGAGGTCCCGGCTCCGGTGCTGCTCGTGGAGGACTGCGCGACAGCCGCCGCGGTGCCGGCTCCGGTGTTGTCGGTCGCCCGGCCGGACAACACGGCGTACGTGATCTACACGTCGGGCTCCACGGGCCGCCCCAAAGGCGTGACGGTGAGCCACCGCGAAGCCGTCACCCTGTTCACCGAAGTGCCCGGCCGTTTCGATTTCGGTCCCGGCGATGTGTGGACCCTGTTCCATTCCTACGCTTTCGATTTCGCGGTCTGGGAGATGTGGGGCGCGCTGCTGACCGGTGGCCGGCTGGTCGTGGTCGACTACGAGGTGTCCCGTTCGCCGGAGGCCTTCGCCGACCTGGTCGCCCGAGAAGGGGTGACGGTCCTGAGCCAGACACCGTCGGCGTTCTACGGATTCGCCGAGGCGGACCGGGAGCGCCGTGCCGCCGGTCGTGGCGGGCCCGAACTCGCGCTGCGGTATGTGGTGTTCGGCGGTGAGGCGTTGGACGCGGCGCGGCTGGCCGGCTGGTTCGCGGCCCACGCGCCCGGATCGCCCCGGCTGATCAATATGTACGGGATCACCGAGACCACCGTGCATGTGACATTCGGTGAGGTCACCGGACCCGAAAGCGCGGGGATCGGTACGCCGCTGCCGGGTATGCGGGTCTATGTACTCGACGAGCGCCTGCGCCCGGTGCCCGTCGGCGTGCCCGGTGAGATCTATGTGGCCGGAGGACAGCTCGCGCGCGGCTACCTGGGCGCTCCCGCGACGACGGCGGGCCGGTTCGTGGCGAACCCGTACGGGCCGGCCGGGGCCCGGCTCTACCGGTCCGGCGATATCGGCCGGTGGCAGGACGGCGAGCACGGACTCGCACTGCGCTATCTCGGCCGCGTCGACGCCCAGATCCAGCTGCGCGGCTACCGCATCGAATTGGGCGAGGTCGAAACGGCGCTGCTCCGGCATCCCGGTGTCGTGCGCGCCGCGGCCGCCGTGCACCGGCCCGGGCACGGGATAGACCAGCTGATCGGTTACGTGGTGGCCGCCGAGGACGCGCAGCTCGATCCGGCCGCGATCCGGGCGACGGCCGCCGAGGTGCTGACCGGCTATATGGTGCCCGCGGCCATCACGGTGCTGCCCGATCTGCCGTTGACGGTCAACGGCAAACTCGACCGCACGGCTCTGCCCGCACCGGATCCCGGCAATGCCGCGAGCGAATTCGTCGCCCCCCGGACGGGCACGGAGAAGGCGATCAGCGAGGTGTACGCCGAGGTACTGGGCGTCGGGCCCGTCGGAGTCTCGGACGGGTTCTTCGATCTGGGCGGCAACTCGCTGCTGGCCACCATGGTGGTGCGCGAACTGAAGGCGCGCGGGGTGACGATCGCGCTGCCGTGGATGTTCGACGACGCCACACCGGAGGCCTTGGCCCGCCGGGCCGACGAGGCCGAGGGCGGATCGGGTCTGCAGGTGCTGCTGCCGCTGCGGGCGAGCGGTTCCGAGCCGCCGCTGTTCTGTGTGCATCCGGCGGGTGGGCTGGCCTGGTTCTACGGCGGTCTCGTCGAGCACGTGCACGCGGAGCGTCCGGTCTACGGTCTGCAGGATCCGCATGTGGTGGCCGGTGAGCCGCCGGCGGAATCGGTGGACGAGCTGGCCGGCCGCTATGTGAGCGAAATCCGCCGGGTTCAGCCGGACGGGCCGTACCACCTGCTCGGCTGGTCGCTCGGCGGGCAGATCGCGCATGCCGTGGCGGTCCGGCTCCGGCGCGCGGGCGCGGAAGTCGGGCTGCTGGCGCTGCTGGACAGCGCCGTGGAGCTGTCCGGTGATGCCGCGGCGCCGGAGGCGGCCGGCGATGGGCCACCGGGACGGTTGATGGCGGATCTGCTCGGCGGCTGGCGTGAGCTGTTCGATCTCGGCGACGACGTCCGTGCCGACACCCACGAGCAGGCCTGGGCGGTCGTCCGAGAGCAAGTACTCGGCACCGCGATGTTCACCGCCGAACAGGTGGACCGCGTCATGACGAGTTTCGAGACCGCCGCGGGGATCGCCGACCGGTACCGGCCGGGGGTCTTCGACGGCGACCTGTACTTCTTCACCGCCGGAAAGGACCACTCCGATCACGACGCGCTGGCCCGCTCGTGGCGACGCTATGTGACCGGGGAGATCCACAACCGGGTGGTCGATGTCCGGCACCTCGAGCTGAGCCATCCCGAGGCACTGACCGTTGTCGGTGCGGTAATAGAAAGGGCCGTAGCGCAATGCTGAACACGCAACAGACGCTGAAACTCGACGACGGCAGAGTGGTCGACTGCCCGAGCCCGGCGGAGGCGCGATTCCTCTGGGGTGAGATCACCTCGGCGACCGGTTTCTACCGGCAGGCCGCCGCCCGGCTACGACCGGGGGACCTCGTCCTCGATATCGGCGCGAACATCGGTCTGGCCGCGATGCTGTTCGCCGATATCTGTCCCGGCGCCCGGGTGCTCGCGGCCGAACCCGTACCGGCGACGTTCCGCTGCTTGCAGAGCAATCTGAATGCCCATGTCCCGCACGCCGTAGCCGTGCGGACCGCGGTCGGCGCCGCGCCCGGTATCCTTCCACTCACCTGGTATCCGCAGGCTCCGGCCAACTCGGGCCTGTATGCCGATCGCGCCGAGGACGACGAGGCCACCCGGGTATTCCTGCGCAACAGCGGTCTCGACGACGAGGCGATCGAACTCATCACCGCCGGACTGCATCAGGGCGAACAGATCGAGGTCGAAGTGACGACGGTATCGGCGATCCTGGACGAACACGGGCCGGATGCCGAGATCGGGGTGCTGAAGGTCGATGTGGAACGAGCGGAACTCGATGTGCTGCGGGGCGTCGCCGCGCGGGACTGGCCGCGGATACGCACGGTGGTGGCGGAGGTGCACGACGCCGCCGGGCGCCTGACAGAGTTCCGCGAGCTGCTGAGTATTCACGGGCTGACCACCTGGATCCGGCAGGATCCGAGCCTGCGCGGCACCGATCTGTACGAGGTCTACGCGAGCCGAGCCGCGTGATCCCCACGTGGGGTGCCGGCAGGACAACAACGACGATCCGGGAGAAATGAATATGAGCGCGAACCCGTTCGACGACGTGGACGGCCGCTTCTTCGTATTGGTCAACGACGAGAACCAGCATTCCCTGTGGCCGGCTTTCGCCGAGGTGCCGCACGGGTGGCGGATCGCCTTCGGCGACGCCGGCCGGTCGGCCTGTATCGACTACGTCGAGCGGAACTGGACCGATATGCGGCCCAGCAGTTTGCGCGAGGCGACCACCGCCGATCAGGGACCGGCCGCCGTTCAGTGAATCTGCCCGGTCCGGCGTACCGCGTGGCACCGAACCCCGGTCGTAGAGCCGGCGGCGCGACGCGCCCGCGAATCCCCGCCGGTCGATCGTCAGGGACGCGGTTTCCGGCCGCCACCCGAGGGGCGGGTCGGCCGGAAACCGGGTCCGGTGAACGAGTCCCGGAACATCGGGCCGGGGCGGAGCCGTATTCAGCAGTTCGACGGTGCCGGGTCGCCGCGGAAACGGCCTCGAGCCATGTCATGACGGCCGGTATGCCGAGGACCGCCGCGGACAGATGTTCCGGCGAGACGGTGAGTTCGGCTTGCGGTGGTACACCGGCCGCGCAGTAACGCTGGTTCGTTCAAAGCGTTTTCTTCCGATAACCAGGGGAGCGTCACCGGGATACCGGCGGCCGGCGCCGGGCCCGCGCGTTGGGCGCGGCGACTCCGGTCACCAGGTGACGTTGATGGGGCCGGGGCTCCACAACCCGGAATGTTCTCGCCGGGTCACGCTCGGCGCGGCCGGACGGGCCGAGGCGTCCACAGGCGTGAGCCGCTGTAACTGCCCCCAATCGTGACTCCAGTCGTCTTTCAGATAGGTGGCCAGGGTCTGTGAGCGCAGCAACTGGCGACTCCAGCCCAGCGGTCCGCCACCGTCGTGGCGCTGCCAGAGGTTGGTGGTGTTCGCGGCGGGACGGTCGGGCAGGATGCGCCAGCCGGGAGCCTGGGCGATACCGTCCTTGTGATCGAACGGACGCTGGCACGGAAACTGCAATCCCACCGCCCAGTCGAGCAGCACCGGCTGGTCGGAGCCGATCAGCTCGTCGAGCGTGCGTGTCTGCGGAATCCGCGGCGGGGTCAACGCGATCCACTGGTCGGGATCGAGTGTCCGGTCCTGGGCGACGATCCGGACCACATCCGCCCGGTCCGGGATCTCGTCCAGCGGAACGCGCAGATTACGCCACGAGGGAGTCGGTCCGATATCGATGGGCATCACCTGTCCGAGCGAACGCGCTCCGGACACCGGATCGGTGACACCGTACTCGATATCGACGGGTTGTCCCGGCATGACCTCGCCGTCCTGGGTGATCGCCCGGAAGCGGCCCGCCGCGGTGATCGCCATGATCCCGGCGCGGTCGGCCGGGTCGGGCAAACGGTACCAGCCGGTGGTCAGTTCGGCCGATGCCCGCTGTCCGGCGGTACCGAGTACGGGGGTGGTGTTCGCCAGGCCGAACGGCAGTGGTGCGCCGCCGGTCTGGGTGACCGAGGTGCCGTCGGAGGTATCGTTCAGGGCAGCGGCGAGGCTGTTGTCGTCCGCGGGTTGATCGTCGTCGGACGTGGCATCGGCGACCCCGCCGGGAACGAAGCCCTCGGCGTCCGCCGCGAACGTCGTGGCGGCGTCACCGGTCAGTGGCGGGAGCATCGAGGTGTTCGGGTCGGATTCGACCAAGACATCGTCGGCCAGTCCGCACGGCTTCCCCAGTACGGCATCGACATTCGAGCGGGCCAGCGAGAACGCCGGATACTGGGTGGCCGCGGCGGTGGCGAATGAACCCACCTGGAAGATCACGATCACGGCCGCCGCCACCGTCAGCGGCGGGATCTTCACCAGCCGCCAGGCCCGCGGCGAAACCCGGTGCGGAGTACCCGGTTCCGGGGCCCGCAGATGCCACCACCCGGCGAGTGCCAGGCACAGCACGGCGACGATCAGGAATATCTCGCTCATCCCGACGCCGCCGATCGCCGGAGCCGTATCCCACCACGGAATACCGTGCCCGGAGGCGTAGAACCATTTGTTGACGCCGGTGAAGATCTGCGCGAGCGTTACCGCCACGATGGCGGCGAAGAGAGCACGATACCGCGGCGCCCGCATCACTCTCGGGCCCACCGCCACCGCGGTGACCACCGCGACGGCGCCGGCGAGACCGGCGAACACGCCGTTGTGGTGGGTGAACTTCGTGGGTACGGTCGCCATCAGCAGCATCGCGCCGAAGGTGATGCCGAGCAGGCGTTTCGCCGGCCCTGAGGTGATGAAGGGGATACGCCCGCCCTTGCGCAGCAGCACGAAGGCGCACACCAGCAGGCCGAGCCACATCGCGACGACCCCGAAACGGCGCCCGATCGAGCCGTCGGCGGTGGCGGTGAACAGCCGCTGATAGGCCTGGTAGTCGTCGAACCAGGGCACCGACGGGCCGACCGCGTTGTGCACCCGGGTCATCTCGAACATCGCCGACAGCGGTTGGACGCCGAAGGCGAAGACGAGTACCAGGGTGCCGGCCGCGGCCAGCGGGGCCAGTAGCGCACCGTAGGCCGAAATGCGCGCGGGCCAACCGATATCCCGGCCGCGACGTGCGGTGGTCACCGCCAGTGCGCGGGCCCGCCGGATCCCGAATCGCACCATCGAGCGCGCACCGGCCGCCAGCGGTGCGAAACAGATCACCCCCGATGGCGCGGCGGTGAGACTGAACGCCGCGATCATGATCGCGATCGCATACGGGAGCAGGCGTCTGCTCGCGATGGCGTGTTCGACGAAAACCCAGGTGAGTAGGACGGCGACCGCGATCACCGGTTCCGGTCGCAGCCCGTTGTTGTAGGGCAGCCAGATGGCGAGGAAGCCCAGCGCGCCGGTGCCGACCACAATGCGGTCGCGGCGCAGCCCGGCACCGAGCCGGGGAATCACCTCACGGCTCAGGGTGAGCCACGCGAGGATCCCGGCCAGCAGGGTGGGCAGGCGCACCCACGGACTGGCGATACTGATCTCGGTCAGCTGCGCGATCACGTCGTAAGGCGGCGTACCGACCGGATTCTCCGGCACGCCGAAGAACCGGAAATAGTTGGCCATATAGCCGGAGACCAGCGAGGTGCGGGCCATGCCGAATTGGTAGCCGTCGTCGGAAGTGGTGGAGCCGATGAAATGCCACAGCACCAGCGTCGTGAGGACACCCGCGTCGATACCGGTGAAGGTGCGCCAGCGCTGCGGCACGAGTCGGCGGATCCGGCGTCCGTCGGACCGGTCGAGCCTCAGCAGCGCGACCAGGGCGACCGCCGCCAGCACCACCGCCAGCACGGTCGCGGCGCGTTTGGTGAATGTCGGGGTGACCGAGAACCGGCTGTCGACCTCCACCTCGACCACGGCACCGGCCGGGGTGGCCAGATCACTGAACACGCCGACCACCTGCGGCCGGAAGTCCCCGGCCAGGAGGAGCGGTTCGGTATCGGTGCCGGTGAGCTCGGCGGTTGTCGCGACGCTGTCGGATCGGACCGTGAGCGTGGCGTCGCGGAGTCGGTCGAGCGGCGCGCTGAACATGGACTGACTGCGCAGTACCACCTCGAGGTGGGCCGGCTCGCCGTCCCGTGCCGGTTGTACCCGGGCGACGAATCCGTACTTCTCGAGGTCGGGCGCCCCCGCGGGCATGGTCGCCGCGACCAGCCCGCCGGTATCGGCCAGCTGGTCCAGTGCCGCGCCGGGCACGGTGACATCGAAGGTGACCGGAGCGTAGGACACCAGGGGCGCGGTGATACTGCGGGCCGACCCCTGCTGCGGCCAGCCGATGGTCGTCTTGTTCACGTGTACCGGCAGCAGCGGTACCGCCACCGCGAGCACTGTCGCGAACAGGCCGGCGATCACGGCGATCCACTTGGCCCGTCTACCGTGTGCCGGCCGCGGTGGTGGTGGTTGCTCGCCCGTGGGCGCCTCGTCCGCCCGCACCATGGTGTCCGTCACGGGGCGCGATCGTATCGTGACGCATTCGTAACCGGAGGAATCGGGCGCGGGATTCTCAGCCCGTGCTCAGGTGGAGAAATTCTCGCGATCGTGTGAACAGCGAGGACGGCGATTCCGGGCTGCGTCGGGCCGAGCGTGGGCGGCAGAATGCGGGGATGCCGATATCGCGACTCGACCGGTTCAACCGGCGTCATCCGTGGAGCCACAACGACCATTACGGCCGCTGGGTCGTCGACCGGGTGGTCGCGTCGAAAGCCCGTACGGTGCTCGATATCGGCTGCGGTACCGGCAATCTCGCCGCCCGGTTGCGGGATCGGGGTCTCACGGTCACCGCGCTCGAACCCGATACCGCGACAGCCGAAATCGCGGCGCGCCGGTTCGCCGGCGACCCGGCGGTGCGGGTGGTCCGAGCCGGTTTCGCCGAGCGTGAACCGGGTCGCCGCTGGGACGCGATCACCCTGGTGGCTGTGCTGCACCACCTTCCGCTGGCCTCCACCCTGCGGGAGGTGCGGGAGAGCCTCGCCCCGGGCGGGCGGTTGGTCGTCGTCGGCTGTTTCCGCGCGGCGGGTCTCGTCGACGGATTCGCCGCCCTGCCTGCCGTGGCGGCCAATCCCGTGGTGGGCATGATGCGGCACCCGGCGCCCGCCACGGCGCCGCCCCCGCATATGTCGGCACCTGTCGCCGATCCACGGGAGACCCTGACCGAGATCCGTGCCGCCGTCGCCGCCGAACTGCCCGGGGCGCGGATCAGGCGCCGCCTGTTCTGGCGCTACAGTCTGGTCTACGACGCCCCCGCCCGCGAATGAGCGGCGCGGCGGCTATTCGGGCCAGGGGCCGGTTTCGATGACGTCCACGAAATCGGTGCGGGTGAAGCCCGGCTGGAAACGGGCGAGAACATCGGCATTGACGGTGCCGAAGGTGGTGTCGGGTCGATCGGCGAAGCCATGGGCGAAGGCGGCCAGGATCTGCTTCTTGAAATCGGGCCGTGGATGAGCCGCGACCACCGCGCGGATCTCGTCGGGGTCCAGGTCGTGGTAGCCGATACCGAGGACATCGGTGGCGACACCGGCGCTCACCAGCGCGATCTCGGGTTCCATATGTTCGGGGATACCGGGGGTGGTGTGCAGGGCGATGGCCGTCCACACCCGCTGAGCCGCCGCGGTGTCCAGGCCGTGGGCGGTGAGGAAACGGCGCGCTTCGTCCGCGCCGTCGACTTCGAAGCGCTGATGGGTGGTGCGATAGGCGTCGGTCAATCCCAGATCGTGGAAGAGGGCGCCTACGTAGAGCAGTTCGGGATCGGGATCGAGGCGGCGCCGGCGGCCCCACAGCATCCCGAACAGATACACGCGCCGGGAGTGGTGGAACAGTAGCGGCGGGGCGCTGTCGCGCACCAGTTCGGTGGCCTCGGCCACCATCCGGCTGTCGGGTATCACAACTCCCGCGATGGACTCGGTCATTCCGATCCTTCCTGTACACGAGGTGATCGCTGTCGTTGCCCGGAACGCGTCGAGAAGGCCGGCGCTACCGGCGGTCCCTCGGTCCACCGGGGGTTCCGCGCGGCGGGTGCGTACTGCCCGGCTCTCGGAGAAGAGGCAGGTCGCTGGGCGGACTGAGCATAGATCGCGAGCGGGGCGGGGCAGTTGTGACCGATCGGCGTGGCCGGAAGTTCGCGAGAACTATATTTCAAATCCGGGGTCGAGATACCGCCGGGCACCGTCCCGGCCGGGACCGGTGTCCCGGCGTCGGTGAGCCCGTGCAGCGCCGCCGGCAGCGGCTGCCGGTGCAGGACACCGAGCCGTTGGGTGGCCCGGGTGAGGGCCACATACAGTTCGGCCGCGCCCCGCGGTCCGGCGGCGAGGATCCGTTCCGGCTCCACGACCAGGACGGCGTCGAACGCGAGGCCTTTGGTTTTCGACGCCGCGACCGCACCCGGCACATCCGGCGGGCCGATCACCACGCTGGTGCCTTCACGGCCCGCTTCGGCTGCGGTGAACTCGGCCGCGGCGTCCGGCAACTCCTCCTCGGTCACCTGCCTGGACCACGGCCGGACACCACAGGCGCGCACCGACTCCGGTGGCTCGGTCCAGCTGTGCGATATCGTCACCTACGGTGGCCGACGTCATCGGTGATTTCCACGGTGCGGCCCCGAAGCGCCGGCCGCGCGGCGAATATCGAATCCGCCGCATCGGGAACGTACCGGCGATATCGCACGCCTCGCCGTTCCGCGGGGGTCGGCTTCCGGTTGCCCGAGTGCGCTCGCCCCGCGGTCTACTGCCCGGCGGCCTGCGGTGGCACCAGGCGCAGCGTTCGATCGGCGACGGGGACGCGGGCCACGAGCCAGACCACCACGCTCTGCTCCTGGCCACTCTCCAGTGTCTCGAATGGTGCGTCGACCGCACCCAGTTGCGGGTGGTCGAAGCGCAGGGTCGACGTCACCGGATGCCCCGGTCCTTGCGGACGCCAGCGGGCCGCGAACTCGGGAATTGTGTGCAGGATGTCGATCGTCTCCCGCAGGCCGGCGTCGCCGGGCCAGCGCAGGCTCGCGCGGCGCAGCGTCTCGGCGAAGGTATCGGCGGCCTCGGCCCAGTTGCGCAGTGTTCTTCGTGCCATCGGATGCTCGTAGACGTAACGGGCGAGGTTTACCGCGTCCCGGTCGTCCAGCAGGCCCAGCGGAGTCTGGTAGCCGGACCTCGGTCCGGCGATGGTCGATGGTATGACCACACCACCGGAAACCACCACGCTGCGTCCCGGCGCCTGGGCGCTCGACACCGCGCACTCCTCGGTCGCCTTCACCGTGCGGCATCTCGGTATCGCCAAGGTGCGCGGAGGCTTCACCCGCTTCGAGACCGAGTTCGTCGTGGACGACTCCGGCGCCGCGACCCTCGGCGCGACGGTGCACCTCGACTCGTTCGATACCGGCAACCCCGACCGGGACGCCCATGTGCGCGCCGCCGATTTCCTCGATGTCGCCAACCGTCCGACCCTGACCTTCCGAGCCGTCGAACCGGTCCGTATCGCCGAATCGTTCACTGTGGTGGGCGAGGTCACTCTGGGGGATGTCACCCGGCCGGTCACCCTGGACGTCGAGTGGGGCAGGATCGGCGATTTCGGTCCCGGCGGCGAACGCCACGCCGGTTTCTCCGCGACCGGCACCATCAAGCGCACCGAGTCCGGTGTCGGGCAACCGGCGCCCGGACTGCTGAGCGATGCGGTCGAGATCGAGCTCGAGATCCAGCTCATCGAGCCGAACTAGGCCGGACACCGCCGCGGTATCGATTCGCTGCCGGCGGGGCCGGACGTAGCGGGCGTCCGGCCCTGTCACGACTCCCGCACCGCCGGTGCCCGTATTCCTTCCACTATGGGACGCTCGACACCGGACCGGGTCGACGAGGTCCGCGGGCAGCGGTGGCGAGAGGGAGGAAGATATCTGTGCCGAATGATGTCGAGCAGCAGCGCTGGCTGCGCGAACTGAAGCCGGGCCGCACCGGATATTCCGCGCTGGTCTGTTTCCCGCCGGGCGGTGGTTCGGCCACGAGCTACCGTGACCTCGCGGCGAGCTTCGGACCCGGCCCATCGGTCTACGCGGCGCAGTATCCGGGGCGTCAGAACCGGATCGGTGAGGGGTTCGTTTCCTCGATCAGCGATCTGGCCGATCATCTCGCCGCGGCCACCGAGTCCCTCGTGCCCGGGGGCCCGGTGCTGTTCGGACACAGTATGGGTGCCACTGTCGCGTTCGAAACGGCCCGGCGACTGGAGGCGCGCGGGCGGCCGGTTGCCGCGCTGTTCGTCTCCGGGCGCCCGGACCCGGCGTTCGTCGACCAGGGCACCCTGCATCGCGGGACCGATACCGAACTTATCGCCGAGCTCGAGCGCCTCGCGAACGACCCGGCCACGGTCACCATCCTGCGCGACGAGCCCGCGCTCGCCGAAATGGTGCTGCCTGCGGTGCGCAACGACTATCGAGCGGTCGAAACGTACCGGTATCGGGAAGGTGAGCGGCTGCGCTGCGATATCGTCGCCCTGCTCGGGCGCTCCGATCCGACGACGACCCCGGAGCAACTGGCGCGGTGGCGCGAGCACACGAGCGGTGATTTCGCGGTCCGGCTGTTCCCGGGCGGCCATTTCTATCTCGACGAGCACGCACGCGAGATAGCGGACCTGATCACCCCGGTCCTCGTGTCCGGCGGCTCACCGACGAGCTGAGGACCGGCGTCACCCGAGTACTGTCCGCTCCCGGCGCAGCACGGCCCGGGCCAGTTCGGCGGGGGTCCCCGCGGTGGTATCCACCACCGTGTCGTAGGGGTGGCCGTGCTGATGGACGGTCGGCAGGTGGCCCCGCGCCAATCCGGCCGGGTGGCCGCGCGCCAGCTCCCGCCGGTCGGCGACAGCCGGCGGACAGGTGACCCGGACCAGCTGGACATCCAAGCCGGACAGGGCATCCAGCCATATCGACAGCAGATCCGGGGTCAGCAACATCTCGTCGACGACGAGATGGTCACCGCCGTGGGCGAACGCGGCGGCCGCGGCACACGCCGAGCGCAACATCCGGCGTCCGACGTCGCCGTAGCGGATGACCACCGCCGGCCGGTCCTGCGCGTCGTGTCCCGTGCGGTCGTACCAGAATCCGTCGCGGCTGCGCGGGCCGTCCCGCCCACCACCCCAGTTCGGCGGCACCAACCCGAACAGGGTGTCGATTCCCCAGTAGACGAACGGAATATGGCTCTCGTCCTGGATGGCCCGGGCCAGCGTCGTCTTACCGGAGCTCGATGTTCCGTTGAGGAAGATGACCCGGCAGGGGAGTTCGGGACTGTGCACCGGACAACGGTAACCGTGCGGCCGCGGGGCTTCCGAAAGAGTTCGCGGCCCGGTCTCCGGGCCGAAAGCGATACTTCCGCGATATCACCGAGCGGACGGCCATTGCGCAGAGCCTGGTCTCGCGGATCGTCGCCCGGTTCCGTGAGCAGCGCCTACTGAGCACGGCGCCGGGCCCCCGCGACGGTCGGCGCGTGCTGGTCACCGTCGAGCCGGGGGCGTGGAAGAAGATTTCCGGGCCCGGGGGCGGGCGCCGATCGATCACGCGCTGGACAGCGAACTACCCCACCTGTCGCCGGATGGTCGAGTTGCTCGACGAGTTCGCGGACCTGATCAACGTGCCCGGGACGACTGCCGCCACCGGCGCGGAATGAGGACGGTCGGGCGCCGCCACGCCGTCCGCGCGGGGAAGACGGACCGTCGCCGGGCGTGGTCCGGCGGTGTTGCGGGGGTGGAGGAGGATGATGGCCCCGTGGCTTCCGAACCGAATACTCCCGAAATGAAACCGCGCAGCCGCGATGTCACCGACGGGCTGGAGAAGACCGCGGCCCGCGGCATGCTGCGCGCGGTCGGTATGGGCGACGACGACTGGGGCAAAGCCCAGATCGGCGTGGCCTCCTCGTGGAACGAGATCACGCCCTGCAATCTGTCGCTCGACCGGCTCGCCGGTGGATGTAAGGACGGCGTATTCGCCGCGGGTGGTTTCCCGATGCAGTTCGGCACCATCTCGGTCTCCGACGGTATCTCCATGGGGCACGAGGGAATGCATTTCTCCCTGGTCTCGCGAGAGGTGATCGCCGACAGCGTGGAGACCGTGATGCAGGCCGAACGGCTCGACGGGTCGGTGCTGCTCGCCGGCTGCGACAAATCGCTGCCCGGCATGCTCATGGCCGCGGCCCGGCTGAACCTGGCGAGCGTATTCCTCTATGCCGGTTCCATCCTGCCCGGTGTCGCGAAACTGTCCGACGGCAGCGAACGCGAGGTGACCATCATCGACGCCTTCGAGGCGGTGGGCGCCTGTTCACGCGGTCTCATGAGCCGGGCCGATGTGGACGCGATCGAGCGGGCCATCTGCCCCGGTGAGGGCGCCTGCGGGGGAATGTACACCGCGAATACGATGGCCAGCGCGGCGGAAGCGCTGGGGATGTCGCTGCCCGGCAGCGCGGCGCCGCCGGCCACCGACCGCCGGCGTGACGGCTACGCCCGGCGCAGCGGGCAGGCCGTGATCGAACTGATCCGGCGCGGCATCACCACCTCCGATATCCTGACCCAGGAGGCGTTCGAGAACGCCATCGCGGTGGTGATGGCCTTCGGTGGATCCACCAATGCCGTACTGCATCTGCTGGCGATCGCGCATGAGGCCGGCGTGGCACTGAGCCTCGACGATTTCGCCCGGGTCGGCCGCCGCGTCCCGCATCTGGCCGATGTGAAACCGTTCGGCCGGCATGTGATGACCGATATCGACCGGGTGGGCGGCGTGCCCGTGCTCATGAAAGCCCTACTGGATGCCGGACTCCTGCACGGTGACTGTCTCACCGTCACGGGCCGGACGGTGGCCGAGAACCTGGCCGATATCGCGCCGCCCGATCCGGACGGCAAGGTGGTGCGCGCGCTGTCGGCGCCCATCCATCCGACCGGCGGTATCACGATCCTGCGGGGTTCGCTCGCGCCCGGCGGTGCCGTGGTCAAATCGGCGGGATTCGAATCCGATGTCTTCGAGGGCACCGCACGGGTTTTCGACCGGGAACGGGCCGCGATGGACGCCCTGGAAGACGGGACCATCTCGGCCGGCGATGTGGTGGTCATCCGCTACGAGGGGCCCAAGGGCGGCCCCGGGATGCGGGAGATGCTGGCCATCACGGCGGCGATCAAAGGTGCCGGACTCGGCAAGGATGTCCTGCTGCTGACCGACGGACGGTTCTCCGGCGGTACCACCGGTCTGTGTGTCGGCCATGTCGCCCCGGAGGCGGTCGACGGCGGCCCGATCGCGTTCGTCCGGGACGGTGACCGGATCCGGCTCGACGTCGGGGCGGGAACCCTGGACCTGCTCGTGGATCCGGCGACGCTCACCGGCCGCGGTGAAGGCTGGGCGCCACTGCCACCCCGTTACACCCGGGGGGTGCTCGCCAAGTATGCGCGACTGGTGGGCTCGGCCTCGAACGGTGCCGTATGCGATTGATTCCGTGGGGGATTCGGCCGTGGACGGGGTGTGGGGAGCACGTTCGGGAGTAGGCTCGTCGTGGACGCTCCGAGACACCACGAACCGGGGGTGACCATGACGACGAAGATCGCGAACACAGTAGGCGAACTGATATCCGCGCTCACCGCACCGGCCGGACAGGCCGACCCGTATCCGCTGTACCGGAAGCTGCGCGAACTCGGTCCCGCCGCCCACACTCCGGACGGGACACTCGTGGTCAGCGGTTACCGGCTCGCCACCACCCTGGCGCGCGATCATCGGCTGCTGAAGCGGCCGGAACACGGACTCGCCGCCGCCGGGTTCGCCGACTGGCGCGAACACCCGGGCCTGCGACTGATGTTCACCAGCATGCTGGTCCGCAATCCGCCCGATCACACCCGGCTGCGCAGATTGGTCTCCGGCGCTTTCACCGCGCGGCGAGTGGCCGGGCTGCGCCGGGCGATCGCCCGTACCGTCGACCG
The DNA here is from genome assembly GCF_001613445.1 of Nocardia grenadensis NBRC 108939. Classification (GTDB taxonomy): domain Bacteria; phylum Actinomycetota; class Actinomycetes; order Mycobacteriales; family Mycobacteriaceae; genus Nocardia; species Nocardia grenadensis. The sequence goes on along the minus strand of NZ_BDCJ01000003.1, from coordinate 163,033 downwards.
GTTGCTCGGCGATCTGGCCGGGCCCGGCGCGGTGGATTTCGTGGACGCTTTCGCGTTCCCGTTGCCGGTCACGGTGATCGGTGAGCTGCTCGGGGTGCCCGAAGCCGACCGGCTCCGCTTCCAGCCGCTGGTGCGGGACTGGACGGGGGTGCTCGATGTACTGGACGGCCCGGGCGTTGCCAGAGCCGACGACGCGGCCGCCGAAATCAGTGACTATCTGCGCGATCTGGCAGCGCGGCGGCGCCGGGAGCCACGCGACGATCTACTGTCGGCCCTGGCCGTACCGGCTGCCGACGGTGCGCGCCTGGACGACGACGAACTGAGCACCATGGCGGCCCTGCTGTTCGCCGCGGGGTTCGAGACCACCACCGGGTTGCTCGCCAACGGCCTGGTCGCGCTGCTCGAACACCCGGACCAGGCGGCATTGCTGCGGGAGAACCCCGAGCTGGCCGGTCCGGCGACCGAGGAGTTGTTGCGCTACGACTCGCCGGTGCAGCTGCTCACCTCCCGCACCGCGCCGGAGGAACTGCACAGCGGTGGTCTCACACTGCCCGCCGGACAGCGGGTCGTCCTGCTGCTGGGCGCGGCCAATCGGGATCCCGAGGTCTTCGCCGAACCGGACGTACTGCGCCTGGACCGGGCGGGCGAACCGCCGCTGTCGTTCGGCGGCGGTGTGCACTACTGCCTGGGGGCGCCGCTGGCCCGGCTGGAAGCCCAGCTCGCTTTCCCCGCGCTGCTGCGCGCGTTTCCGGCGCTGACCCAGGCGGGGCCGGCGGTGGCGCGGAAGGGACTCGCCCTACACGGCCTGACCGCCCTGCCTGTCACCGCCGGACCACGGTCTCGCTGAAGATCGCCACGAGCCGGAAGCGGCCGCGTGTGGGAGATCCGGCTATCCGGACCGCTCGGGTCCGGCCGCCCGGCCGACGGTGTGCAAATGCCCGAGAGCCCGGGCATAGGAATCGAACAGACCCGTCTCGCAGTAGGGCACGCCGATATCCGCGCAGTATTTCGCGACGATCGGCTGGGCACGCCGCAGGTTCGGCCGCGGCATCGAGGGAAACAGATGGTGTTCGATCTGGTAGTTGAGACCACCGAAGGCGGTATCGATCACGACCCCGCCGCGGACGTTACGAGAGGTGAGAACCTGGCGCCGCAGGTAGTCGGTGGTATCGCCGACCGGGAGTACCGCCATACCCTTGTGGTTGGGTGCGAACGTGGTGCCCATGTAGAGCCCGAACAGGCCCTGCTGTACGGCGATGAAACCGAGTGCGTGCAGTGGCGGCAGCACCAGGAAGACGACGGTCAGGTACCCCACGGCGTGCGCGGCCAGAAGCGCGGCCTCCAGGCCGCGCCGGGGGATATCGCGCCGTACGATCGCCCGGACACTCGAGAAGTGCAGGCTGAGCCCTTCCAGGAGCAGCATCGGGAAGAAGAGCCACCCCTGGTAGCGGAAGATCAGCCGGCGCAGGCCGCGCCCGGTGCGCGCCCGGACGGTCGAATGGGCCAGCACACCCATGATGTCGGGATCGGCGTCCTCGGTATTGGGATGCGCGTGGTGCCGGTTGTGATTGCTCGTCCACCAGCCGATGCTCACGCCGATGGCGAGATTGCCGAAAAGCGCGCCGAGCAGGTAGTCGGCGCGGCGGCTGCCGGCGATCTGCCGATGCCCCGCATCGTGGCCGAGGAAGGCGAACTGAGCGAAGAGCGCGGCGAGGAAGGCGGCCGTGGCCAGCTGCCACCACGAATCACCGACCAGGACGAACGCGGTCCACCCGCCGGCCAGTGCCAGCAGTGCGGCCCCGCCCTTCCAGAGGTAGTAGTGAGGGCGCCGGTCCAGCAGGCCCGCGTCGCGCACCTGCCGCAGCAGTACCGCGTAATCGCTGTGGCGTGCGGGGCGGGGCGGCGCCTCGGGAGGTGCGGAGACCTCGATCCGGTCGACAGGAACAACATGTGTGGCGGCATTTGCCGTCATGTACTCACCGATCTGTGCACGGGTGTCGCTTCACCGGTCGACGGACCGGCACCGCGCGCCCGCCGTCCTTGCCGACTGTCGCGTTCACCCTACCTGCGTCCCGGGCGTCCGGTTGCCCGGCGGGCATAATCGGGTGGTGATGTCCGCGGCCCGGGCGGAGGGGGGTATCTCCGGGGCGGCCCGGTGACCGGCGGACGGGCCGATGTGCTGGTCACCGGCGGCTCGCCCGGAAGTCGCCACGGAATTCCGGGTCACCGGAGACGTTCACCGAGAGCTGTTGCGGGGTAGCCTCTTCTGAGGTGGATCGACCACTCGGGGAGGTTCTGTGCTGTTCTTATCGGCTGCCGCGGCGGTTCTCGTGGGCCTCGTACTGACCGACCTCTTCGGATTCGGGGTCGGCGGTTGGTTCATCGTCGTCGGTGTGGTGCTCACCATCGCGTCCGCGGTGCGCAGGTTCCGGCGGAGCCGGGCTCCGCTACGTTCCTCCCGCCGACGTGGTGTCACCGGCACGGCCGCGGCCGGTGGGTGGTACCTCGGAAGTGGTGGTGGTGACGGCGGCAGCGGCGGAGACAGCGGCTGCGGTGGGGGCGGCGGTGGCGGCTGCGGCGGTGGCGGAGGTGGCGGTTGTGGTGGCGGTGGGGGCTGACCCGGGCCGGCTTCGGCGCCGGCTCGGGAAAAACTAGAACCTGTTCTTGCTAAGCGGGCTCGGTTGCCCGATGCTGGGGCGATGGATATCGGGATCGCACTACCCACCATGTGTCGCGGGTACGACCGGGCGGCCACCGTCGATTGGTGCCGGCTCGCCGAGCAAGGCCCCGTCGCCAGTATCTCGTGCGGCGAGCGGATGACCTTTCACAATCAGGAGATGTGGACGACTCTCGCCGCGGCCGCCGCGGTCACCGAACGGGTGCGGATCTTCGCCAACCTGTCGGTTCTGCCGGCTCATCCGGTGGCATTGGTCGCCAAACAGGCGGCGACGATCGATGTGCTCTCCGCGGGACGCTTCGCCCTGGGCGTGGGAGTCGGGGGCCGCGGCGACGACTATCGCAGCCTCGGCTCGGGTTTCGAACGCCGTCACGATCGGCTGGATCGCGCGGTCGCGGAGTTGCGCGCGCTGTGGGCCGGGGAACCGGCCGTCGCCGGAGGCGATCGGCTCGGGCCGCCGTGCGTGCAAACCGGCGGACCGCCCGTGCTCGCCGGCGCCCTCGGCCCGAAATCGCTCGCGCGCGCCGCCCGGTGGGCCGACGGAGTCGTGGCGTTCAGCGTGGGCGGAGTGCCCGCCGAGGTCCGCTGGTCCGCCGAGGCCGCGCGCCGCGCCTGGGCCGAGGCGGGCCGGGACGCGCCGCGTCTGGTGAGTGGATGCTTCTACGCGCTCGGTGTGCCCGAACCCGAGGAGGTGCTCCGCGATTTCACCGCGGAATACCTGGGCTTCCTGGGTGGCGAGGCGGCCGCGGGAGCAGCGTCCTCGATGAAGACCTACGACGCCGCGGCACTGCACCGCACGCTGGACGCCGCCGAGGAAGCCGGGTTGGACGAGTTCATCCTGGTTCCGAGCGCGGTTCCGCTCTCCGTTCTGGAGGAGACGCTGGACCTGATCTCCTCCCGCTGACGCGGCGCATCAGCCTTCGGGCTGGAAAAACGAGCAGCGCACAACCCGTCACGGTCTGCGATATGTGCCAGGACCCGGCCGGTGCGTGGATGAACGATCCGGCCGGGTGGTCACGGACTCCGTCGTTGACGTTGCCGGACACCACGAACACTTCTTCCGGCCGGGCCGGTGCACGTCGACGCACTCCCACCGGCGGCCGGGTGCCATCTCGAGAACATGGGCCGAGGCACCGTCGCGGCCGGACCGCAGTGAGCGCAGGCGGATACCGGGAACAGCTCCCGGACGGGTGCGTCGGCCAGGGTGGACCAGGCGTACCTGCGGCGCCGCTTCCACACGCTACTCGGCACCACGCCCGCGGCCTACCGGCGCGCGTTCCGCGGCTGACGCGCCAGGTGCCGGGCCGACCGGCCGCTCCCACGGGCGGGAGGGCGGATCGGGGCGGCGGCTGGGCTAGGCTCGAGCGCGCGCCCGGCAGGGCGGCTCACCCGAAACACCGCTGTTCCGGATCCACCGCAGATTGCCGGATTTCACGGCCCGATCGTCCGTCGAACGAAAGCGAAGCAGCTATGCCCAGCCAGCGTCGGGTGCGGTCGAGATACCTCGTCCTCGCTACGGTGTTCCTGGTGGAGGTGGCCGTGCTGGCCGGTGGAGGGCCTGCCACGGCATCCGAGCTCGATACCGCCTGTGGTACCGCGCTGTCGGCCGCGGAACTCACCGAGATCGTCGAACTGTCCGATACCTCCACGGATTACGGCGAGAGCTCCGGTTCGTCGCTGGACCGGCTGGAACGGGCGGTCGAGCGGCACCGGCGGATCACCGAGATCCTGGTGGCGCACCGGGATCGGCGGGGCCTGCTGGCCCTCGGGCTCGACGCGGTCGAACAGGCCGCGGTGATGCCGCTGCAACGTGATCCGGCCGCGTTCGACGACCCGGAGTGGGCGCATCGCATCAGTCTCGATCTGCTGCTGCGATTCCTGCGCAATGTGCACGCGGAATTCACCGGAGCACCCACCGAACCCCAGTGGAACCACTATTTCCGGCTCGCCCACCGCTGCGAGCTGTCGCCGGCCCGGGTCGCGATGGCGGGCTACAACGCCCACCTCACCGTCGACCTGTCCCATGCCGTCGCCGCCACCGGTGCGACCCCCACCGACGCGCCCGATTACTTCCGGATCGTCGACGCGATCGCGAGCCACGGGTCGCTCATCGTCGATCTCACCCGAGAGCTATATGGCGGCGATCTGGGTCCGCTGTGGCGGTTCTACTTCCTGGGGGAGGGGCTCGACGCCGTACTGGGCGCGGGCGTGGCCACCGGCCCGCTGTTGCGGCTGGCCGATCTGGGCGCCAATGTGGTGATCTTCGGCAACGGTCTGGCGCTGCAGGATCCGGCGGCCGCACCCGCGGTACGCGCGGAGATGGACGTGTTGTGGCGCAGCGCCGACGCCGCGTTCGAGGTGCTCGCCGCGAACGGCGCCTTGTGACGCCCGTGCCGCGCACATCATCGGTACGCGGCACGGCCGGGAGCGGGTAGCGGTCAGGCGCCGACTTCGTCGAGCCGTCCGGTGCCGACACCGAAGACGAAACCACGCAGTGACGAGGTCCTGGTGATGAACGGACCGGTCTCGATTCGCCGGAGCGACTGCCGCACATCCTCGTTCAGATCGGAGAAGGCCTCGGCCGGCCAGGCGGGTTTGATACCGGTCTCATCCTGGATGCCGCGTGTGAATCGTCATCGGTGAAGGTGAGCATGCCGCAATCGGTGTGGTGGATCAGGATGATTTCATTGGTGCCCAGCAGCCGCTGACTGATCGCCGGCGAGCGTATCTCGTCATCGGTCACCACCCCGCCCACATGACATGCGCCTCGCCCTCCTGGAGGCCGAGAATCCGGTAGACGTCCAGCCGGGCATCCATGCAGGCGACCACCGCGACGTGCTTACTGGGCGGCGGGGGCGAACCGCTGAACTGTTCCGCGTAACGCGCGTTGTTGGCCAGGTAGTCATCGGTCACCGTCAGTACGTGGCCACCGGTGCCCGGCCCGCTCACCGCGCCGCATGCCCGCTCGGCCGGGTGCGCTGAACGCGCTCGGGCGGCGGTCTGCCCGGCGGCTACAGCGCCACACCCGACCTCCTGGCGCGGCGCCGATCATCGGATCCGAACTCGTGCCGCGCGCCCGGCATACAACGACGTGGCCGCGCCCGGATCGGCGGTGGTGGTGTGCGCGGCGGCGACCGCCGGTGTCACCAGTGGGTCGCGGCTGTCGTAAACGAGCCGATCGGTGGCTCCGAGTGCGGCGAACCCGGGCGCATCCACCCTGCGCGGCCCAGGTCCCGATTGCCCCGGGTCACCCCGGGTATCGCCGAGGGCAGGCCGATGCCGATTCGCCCCGCGGTCTCCTTCGAAGCTTCGCATGCCCGTAAAAGACTGTCGTGCAAGCAATCTCGGGTATCTCTTGGGGTACCCACGCCTCCATGCGGAGGACGCCGTATCCGGGGTCCGTGGCCGCGGACCCTGGACCCCGGCCGGGCCCGGTGACACCGGCCGGACGGGCGGCGTCGGACACCGCCCGTTTACCGGGGTGGACGGCAATCCGTTACGATCGTGACTGCCTCTCGGTCCAGCAACCGGCCGCTGAGTCTGCGAGCGTGCGCTGTGTCGCCGTCGTTTCCTGTGTGATCGGAGGCTGGGTGTCGATGCCTGCTGGCGAGTTCGGCGGTGACCTTGCGCGGTGATATTGCCGGAGCGGATCTCGGTCCGGCCGACAATGCGGGCTGGTTCGAGCGAGAACCCCTCGTGCTGCTGGTGGAAGACGACCCCGGGGACGCCCTGCTGGTCGAGGAGTTGGTGGCCGACGCCGAACGCGGGATGCGCCTGGAATGGGTGCGCACCCTGTCCGAGGCGGCCGCGCGGCTCAGCGTCGAGGTGCCCGACTGTGTCCTGCTCGATCTGCGGCTGCCCGACGCCCAGGGGCTGGAAGCGGTGGCCCGGATCCGCGCGCACAACGACCGCGTCGCTGTGGTGGTGATGACCGGGCTCGACGAGGAGAGTACGGGACTGGCGGCCCTGGCCTCGGGAGCGCAGGACTATCTGGTCAAGGGCCGGGTCGAGCCGGAATTGTTCGCTCGCGCGGTGCGCTATGCCATTCAACGTAAACAGGCCGAACGCACCAGCGCGGCTCTGCAGGCCAGCCAGATGCGGGCCCAGGAGAACGCCCGCCTCGAACGAGGGCTGCTGCCGACGCCGCTGCTCGGTGCCGACCGCGCGGTGGACGTGGTGGCGCGGTACCGCCCGGGCCGGGACCATTCGCTGCTCGGCGGCGATTTCTACGATGTCGTCCAGGATCCCGGCGGGATTGTGCACGTCATCATCGGCGATGTCTCCGGCCATGGACCCGACGCCGCCGCGACCGGTGTCGCGCTGCGGCTGGCCTGGCGGACCCTGGTCCTGTCCGGTGTGACCGGTTCGCGGCAGTTGCGGCTACTGGAGCAGGTACTGCTGGCCGAACGGACGGACCGCCAGACCTTCGCCACCGCGACCGGTCTCACGCTCGATCCGTCGACGAAACGGGTCCTGGTGCGGCGCGCCGGGCATCCGGGCATGCTGCATCACCGCGAGGGGGGCCTGTGCTGGCTCGAGGTTCCCGGCGGCGCTGCGCTGGGCTTCATGCCCGGCCGGGCCGAATGGCCGGCTACGGAGATCGAGTTGGCTGTCGGCGCCGGACTCATGCTGTTCACCGACGGTCTGTTCGAGGGCCGGGTCGGCCTCGACGGCGCCCGGCTCGGGGAAGCCGGTCTGCTGGAGGTCGCGCGGACCGTCCCGGTGGGCCGTCCCGAGTTGTTCGTCGACGAGCTGATCGGGCGGGTCGAGGAACTGGCCGGGCCGGCGGGCGGTCTGGACGACGACCTGGCCATCATTCATGTGTGCTGGAACGATGGGCGAAAGGGTGGACTCCGGTGACGAACGCCGACTCCCGGGTGGTGGGCCGGCTGACCGCGCAGGCGTGGTTTCAGCTGGTCTTCGCATTGATGATCCTGGTGGTCCTGATCGGTGCGGTGGCGGGTGCCCAGGTCATCTCCAACACCAACGATGCCACCGACCGGCTGGCCCGGCAGACCCTGCCCGCGTCCGCGGAGGCGTACCGGTTGCAGAGTGCGCTGATCAACCAGGAAACCGGTCTGCGTGGTTATGCGATCTCCGCCGACCCCCAGTTCCTGGAGCCCTATGTCGAGGGCGCCCGGGAGCAGGACCGGGCGGCCGCGCGGCTGCGTGAACTGCTGGCCGACCGGCCCGACCTGACCGCCGATCTCGACGTGATCGAACGCGGAGCGCAGCAGTGGCGCGGCGAGTACGCCGGCCCGCTCGCGGCCAGTACGTCGCCGGAGAAGGCCAGGGCGCTGGCCGCGAAGACGGCCGTACGCGCCAAAGGAGTCTTCGATCGGTTGCGTGTCGCGTTCTCGGTGCAGAACGACGGACTGGCCGCCGCCGTCGCCGCGGACACCCGGGCGCTGGAACACGCCCGAACCATTCGCGACGTGGTACTGATCGGCATGGTGACCGTCCTCCTGCTGACCGGGATCGTGATGACCGCGCTGCTGCGCCGACTCGTGGTACGCCCGCTGGCCGCCCTCACCGAATCGTCGCTGCGGGTGGCCGACGGCGAGTTCGACCGTCACATCGACAGCCGCGGTCCGGCCGATATCGTGCAGGTCGCCGCGGCCGTGGAGGATATGCGCACCCGGATCGTGGCCGAACTGGGTTCTTCGCAGTCACAGAGCACCCTGCTGCGCCGGCAAAAGGCGGAACTGGATCTGCAGGCCGACGAACTACGCCGGTCCAATGCCGAACTGGAGCAGTTCGCCTATGTGGCCTCCCATGATCTGCAGGAGCCGCTGCGCAAGGTCGCCTCGTTCTGCCAGCTGCTGGAGAAACGTTACGGTTCCCAGCTCGATGAGCGCGGTAAGCAGTACATCGACTTCGCCGTCGACGGTGCCAAACGGATGCAGGTGCTCATAAACGACCTGCTCACCTTCTCCCGGGTGGGCCGGGTCAGCGAGGGTGCGCAGCCGGTGCGGTTCGGTGAACCGCTGGACAAGGCACTCGCCAATCTGTCGGGCGCCCTCGAGGAGACCGACGCCGTGGTCGAGCGGCCGGACGAGCTTCCCGAGATCATGGGCGAGCCGACCCTGCTGACCATGCTGTGGCAGAACCTCATCAGCAATGCGGTCAAGTTCCGGCGGCCCGACCACGCACCGGTGGTGCGCATCGAGACCGGGAATTACGCCGACGATCCGGCGCTGCGGCTGTTCTCGGTCACCGACAACGGTATCGGCGTCGCACCCGAATTCGCGGAGAAGGTGTTCGTCATCTTCCAGCGGTTGCACGCCCGCGATGAATACAGCGGTACCGGCATCGGTCTGGCGGTCTGCAAGAAGATCGTCGAATACCACGGCGGCACCATCTGGCTCGACACCGAGAACACGGCGGGGACCCGCATCTGCTTCACCCTCCGTACCGTCGAGACCGAGCCGGCCGCCGAAGCCCCAGCAGTGCCCGCCGCCGCGACGGAACCCGTACCCGAAGGAGAAACCGTATGACCGTACCCGGCCAGCCGATCGATATCCTCCTCGTCGAGGACGACCCGGGTGACGAGCTGATGACAAGGGAAGCATTCGAGGACAACAAGATCGGGAATACGCTGCACGTTGCCCACGACGGGCAGGAGGCGCTGGACTTCCTGTATCGCGCCGGCCCCTACACCGACGCTCCCCGCCCCGATCTGATCCTGCTCGACCTGAACCTGCCCAAATACGACGGCCGGCAGGTGCTGGAGAAGATCAAGGCCGATCCCGACCTGTCGCATATCCCGGTGGTCGTCCTGACGACCTCCGCCGCCGAAGAGGACATCCTGCGCAGCTACAAGCTGCACGCCAACGCCTATGTCACCAAACCGGTCGATCTCGACCAGTTCGTGGCGGCGATCAAGCAGATCGACGACTTCTTCGTCCAGGTGGTCCGGCTGCCCCGCGCCCGTTAGTCGCGGGGCAGCCGGCCGCGGTTCAGGACGCCGCGGGATTTGTGCCCGCGGCGAGCGCGTCCGCCAGCGAGTCGTGCACCGACAGTAATTTGTCGAGACCGGTGAGTTCGACGGGACGGCGGACGGCGTCGGAGACGACCACGCGCAGGCCGGCACCGGGGTCGGCCGCCTCGGAGATCACCAGCAGTACGCTCAACCCGGCCGATCCGAGGAAACCGACCTCCGACATATCCACGACCAGTGGGTCCCCGCCGCGCTGGGCGTCTTCGAGAGCGGCCTGCAGCTGGGGCGCCGACGCCATATCGACCTCACCCTGCACCGTGACGACCGCGGTTCCGGCCTCCGCCCGCACCGCTACATCGAGCAGGCGGGGCGCGCTGTCGCCGCTCATCGCCGCTCCTCCGGCTCGCACTTCGTCACTTTTCCACCTCTGCAGTATCGAGGCCCCGCCGCGCGGAACGCGACCGGGGCCGGCACAGACTTCGTAACGAAATCTACCCGATCGCGAAATAGTAGTCACCGGCGCCGGCCGGACCGTCGACTGCGTAATCCATACCACGTTTGAGTCGAGCGGAGGGGCGACCACCGGGCGTGATCCACAACGCACCGGGCTGCCGCGTCGGGCTCGGGAACCCTCCGCGGGACCGGTCGAATGCTCCGGGGACGAATGGGTATGGCTAGCAGTGAGCACAGAGTCCCGACAGGACAGCAAGCCGAACGCCACGGACCCGGTACCGCCTACGCCGTCCGTCCGGCGAGACCTACAGGAGGCGATCAGGTGACGACGACCCGCCCGTCCGGGCTGGACAGTCCGCCGACCCGATGGGAATTGCAGTTTCCGGCGAAAGCCGACAGGTTGGCCGAGGTCAGGCACCGGACACAGGAGTGGCTGGCGCACTGTCCGCTCGGCGAAGATCAGACCTATGATGTGCTGCTCGCTGTGGGGGAGGCCTGCGCGAACGCGGTCGAGCACGGCCACCGCGGTGATGGCGGCACCATCCGGTTGCGTTTCGAGCTGGAGGCCGGCAGCCTGCACATCACGGTGGCCGATCACGGCTGCTGGAAGAGTCCCGATCCCGGCCCGGACCAGGTCCGGGGCCGGGGGATGGCGATCATCCGCGCCCTGGTTCCGGAGGTGGAGGTCATCATCTCCGCCAGCGGCACGACCGTCGAGATGCGGATTCCCTTACCCCGGTGAACCCGGCCACCTCGGTCGAGACGGCCGCTCTGCGATCGTGGTCTCCACTCGCCTGCCGTCTATCCGATCACCGGTATCCAGGCCGCGGGTGGGTCCACGGGCACCCAGGCGCTCGCCGAACGGCTACCGCGCTCGGCGCACGTCCGCGGTGACGCTTTCCGTCGGTTCGTGGTGAACGGCCGCGCCGAGATGGCCGCCGATCCCCACATCGGAGACCATGGACCAGTTGCGGCTACGTCATCGTCCGGCGGCGGCCGCCTCCGATGAATACACCCGTGCCGGGTTCGCCGCGCGCCTCCAGGATGTCGTACTCGGCGAATTCCTGCCGTGGACGATCTGGCGGATCCGGACCGATCCGCTCTATGTCGTCGTGCCGGCACCGCGGGCCGAGGCGGTGGCCGCGCGGGAAGCGGGCCCGGCCGAGAACTCCTATGGAGCGTTCACCGTTTCCGCGCTCGACACCGTGCTGTGCGAGACGACGCCGCGAGTGGGCACCTGGCTCGATACATCGGATCTCACCGTCGCGGAGACCGTCCCGGCCGGTGCGCAGCCGGTACGTCTCGAGTGCGGACGTGCGCGCACCGGGGCGTCGAAGCCGGTCAGCGGCGCAGGACCTTGCGGGCGGTCCAGTTGCCGAGGAACTGGATGCCCTGCACCCCGGCGATGATGATCAGGGTCGCCACCAACGTGACCTCCCAGTCGAACCGCTGGTATCCATACACCAGGGCGAAATCGCCGAGCCCGCCGCCACCGACCGTGCCCGCCATGGCGGACATGTCCACTATGGCGATGATGACGAAGGTGTAGCCGAGGATCAGCGGGCCCAATGCTTCGGGAATGAGCAGCGTAAGGATGATCCGCAGTGGTCCCGCGCCCATCGCGCGGGCCGCCTCGATCACGCCGGGATCCACCGTGACCAGGTTCTGTTCCACGATCCGGGCGATCCCGAAGGAGGCGGCCACGATCATCACGAAGGCCGCCGCCTCGGTGCCGATGGTGGTACCCACCACTTCGAGCGTGACCGGGCCCAGTGCGGCCAGCAGGATGATGAACGGAATCGGGCGCACGATATTGACCAGCACATTGAGGACCCAGTTGATCGGGCTGTTGGCCAGCAGCCCGCCCTTGCGGGTGGTATAGAGCGCGGTGCCCAGGAAGAGCCCGAGGAAGCCGCCCACCACGAAGGTGAGCAGCACCAGGTAGAGGGTGGTGCCCACGGCCTCGGTGAGGATCGGCCGCAGTTTGTCCCAATCGGTGTCCATATCGGTCCTCGCTACCGCTGGTCGAGTTGGGCGATCACCTTGTCGACGGCTTCGTCCGGGCCGTCGAGTGCGAGGGTGATACTGCCGAAGGTCTTGTCCTGAAGAGTGCTCACGCCGCCGTACACCACCTCGAAGCCCACGCCCGCCTGCGCGGCGGTGGTGAGGGCGGGGCCGATACCCCGCGCATCGTCGATATCGACGGTCACCAGCCGGCCCCGGTGCAGTTCGTCGAGGCGGCGGAGTTCGTCGGGGCCGGGGCGATTGTGCGACACCGTGTCGACGAACGATCGGGTCGGCGCGGACTGCGGGGTGGCGAACACGTCGAAGGTATTCGCCAGCTCCACGATCCTGCCTTCGGCCAGCACCGCGACCCGATCGGCGACCGCGCGGATCACATCCATCTCGTGTGTGATCACCACGATGGTCACCCCCAGTTCGGTGTTGATCTTGCGCAGCAGGCGCAGCACCTCACCGGTGGTTTCCGGGTCCAGCGCCGAGGTGGCCTCGTCCGCCAGCAACAGCGACGGCGAGGTGGCCAGCGCCCGTGCGATACCCACCCGCTGCTTCTGTCCACCCGAGAGTTGGTCGGGGTAGCTGCGGGCCTTGTCGGACAATCCGACGAAGTCGAGCAGCTCGGCGAGTCGCTCCTTGCGTTTCGCGCGCGACCAGCCCGCCACCTTCAGTGGGTATTCGATGTTCCCGGCCGCCGTCCGGGAGCGGAAGAGATTGAACTGCTGGAAGACCATGCCGATATCGCGGCGGAGCTGCCGCACCCGCGCCTCCGGCACCCCGGTGATCGGGGCGCCGGAGATCTCGATGGTGCCGCTGGTGGGCTTCTCCAGGGCGTTGATGAGCCGAACGAGAGTGCTTTTACCGGCCCCCGAGTAGCCGATCACGCCGAAGATCTCGCCCTTCTCGATCCGGAGATCGATATCGGACAGTGCCGTATCCGCGCGCTTGCCGGTGCGGAAGACCTTGGTCACCGACCGGAATTCGACCGCCGGTGCCGCGGACTCCGGACCGGCCGCCTCGCTCACTTCCCGTCGCGGATCGTCTGCTGGACCCGCTGCAGAATGGGCTCGAGCTCGGGGCCGCTGCGCCGGACCTCCACCGAGGTGCTCTTGGAGGATTCGGAAACCGCCTGCTGGACCTCGGGATCGTGCCAGATCTCGACCAGCCGCTGGTATGTCGGGTCGGACTTGTCCTCGGCCCGCGTGACGAATGCGTTGATGTACGGTTCGGCCCCGGGACTTGTCGGATCGTCCTTGTACAGGGCCGAGAGCGGATCGACACCGGAGCGTTCGAGATAGGTGTTGTTGATGATGGAGCCGTCCACCGAGGCCAGTGACAGCGCGGTCTGCGCCGCGTCGACGGGGGTCACCTTCACCTTGGACGCACCCCGGTCGATATCGGCGGGGGAGGGCGCCCGGGTGTCGGAGGACAGTTTCACCAGACCTGCGGCCTCCAGGACGAACAGTGCGCGCGCCTGGTTGGAGGGGTCGTTGGGAATGGCGATCTGGCCGCCGGCGGGGATATCGGCGACCGACTGGTGTTTCTTCGAATACAGGCCCAGCGGGACGATCTGAGTGGCCCCGATCGGGGTCAGGTCCGCATTGTTGGCGACATTGTATTCGCCGAGGAACTGCAGGTGCTGGAAGAGATTGACGTCGATCTGCCCCTGTGTGAGGGCAATATTGGGCTGGGAGTAGTCGGAGTAGTTGGTGATCTGCAGGGTGATGCCCGCATCCCGGGCCTTCTGTTCGAACACGTCCCATTCCGGAGTGCTCTCGGTGGTACCGATCCGCACCACATCCGCGGAGCCGGCGTCACCCCCACCACAGCCGGTGAGGGCGAGTGCCGCAGCGATGGTCAACGCCGGTATCGCCAGTACTCGTGGGAATTTCAACGCCTGCTCCCGAATGCTCGTGGCCGTATGGACTCGACCATCCAAGCGGCGGGTACCCGGGCCCGGCAACGGTTGGGATTGTGCTGAACGAAATCCTGGCCGGAGCCGGCGGTGACCGCCTGGTCTGCATAGGATGCGAGGTCGGTGACGTCGAATCTTCGAGTACGACGATTCGGCCGTACTGCGGGCCACCCCCGTCGAACTGGAAGCCACGTTTCGGGACGGCCCGGACCGCGGTGAGTTCTTCGGCCCACCCACCGGCGGCCCGCCGCGGGTGGCCACCGGAAGTCGATTCGGTAGGGGCGAGTTTCGAGAATCCGGCCGCCACCGATTTCTGGGTCACGCCGGGCTCCATGGCACAGTTCCCGACCGGGCCGCTGGTGCCCGCCGGCCTGGCCGGACAGGTCGCGGCGGTACCCGGAGTTGCCTCGGTGAATCCGGCTCAGCCGGCGTTCGCCGGTGTGGACGCGGGCCGGGTCCTGCTCCAGGGCTTCTCGGCCGCGGCCGACAACACCCGGCTCCGCGCGGAGATCACCCCGGAGGTGGATTGGGAGCTGGTCACCGGCGGGGGTGGGTGATCATAGCAAGTTTGATTGCCACTTCCGAGCCCCACGCCACCGTGCCCTATGGACAGATGGCTGGACAGGTGTAACCATCGGTGTACAGCCGGGAGGGCGCGGCTGTATCGACCGACGAGAGGATCCTGCGCATGAGCAACCGGGAACAGGTGGGCGGAAACGGCGGTGGCCGGCGATGAGCACCCTGCATCCGTGTGAGCGCGTCGGTCTGGAATTCATCGACAACGCTCCCTTGCGGTTCAGCAACAGTGTGGATCTCGCGATCACACCGGTTCAACTGTTCGAAGTGCTGGCCGACGCCGAATCCTGGCCGCACTGGGCGAGCGTGATCACCAAGGTCACCTGGACCACTCCCGAACCCCGGGGCGTCGGTACCACCCGGGTGGTCGATATGCGTGGCGGGATCGTCGGCGACGAGGAGTTCCTGGTCTGGGAGCCGAACACCCGGATGGCATTCCGTTTCAACAGCAGCTCCACCGGTGCGCTGGCGGCGTTCGCCGAGGATTACCGCATCGTGGAGACCCCCGAGGGTTGCCGGCTCACCTGGACGCTGGCCCAGAGACTGGCCGGTCCCGCCCGGTTCACCGCGTTCCTGGCCACCCCGGTGATGAATCTGGCGTTCCGGCGTTTCCTGGCGAACCTGCGCCGCTATACCGATCAGCGCTTCGCGACCGCGCCATCGTGAGCGGTCGAGCCGCGGGCATCGCTTTCCGGTGCCCGCGGCTCGTCGCCCGCTCAGCCCATCAACAGTGAACCCGCCAGCCAGGCGGCGAGTACCAGGACCAACCCGAGCAGTGCGCCGGGGTACAGTGCCCGGCCGCTACGCGCGGCATTGACAGTGGTGGCCGCGCCGATCAGGAAGCCGAAGCAGCCGCCGAGGACGATGATCCAGTTACCCGTGCTCGGATCGGCGCTGCAGTCCGCACGCCCTTCGCACACCCCAGTGGCGAGCAGGAACCAGGGGGAGATCACCACCGAGACGATCGCCAGCGTCGCGAGCAGGAACCACAGCAGTGCCGTGATCACCAGATCGGGCTCCCGGGGCGCGGGAATGGGCGCCCCACGGCCGTAGACGTCGTCGGGGATGGGGGAGACGGGGTAATGGGTGGAGATCTGGTCAGGGAACATATGCCTCGCGATCGCTCGAGCCGACTGGGGGGCCGCCGGATAATACTCAGGACTTTCCCCTGTGCCGCAACTGATCCGGCACCGCGCGCGACACTACACGGCGCACGGTTTCGGGGCATTCGCTGCCGCGGTATCGACAGCCCTGCGTGATACGAGCAGTGGAGACGGCGATGCGTGCGCTGTACACGGCCGAGGCGCCCGGAAATCCAGGACGGCCGCGCCGGTCGTACCCGGACCGCCGACGGCCACATCGATCCGGAGCCGAGGACCGACCGGCGCCGGACCCGCGTCAACTCTTGGCGGGCCCGGGATCTGCGGCAGTGCTCGGATCGGGCCCGATGTCCGGGGCCGCACTCGAGACCGGAGGGGACGCAGTGGCGGGTTCCGCCGCCGGAGCGGCCAGGGGAGTCGCCGCGGGCTCGGCCGTATAATTCGACGCCGTCTCGCGGGATACGGTGACCCGCCAGGGCATCCGCGGCCCGGTGGCGGTACGCGGCATGGTCGCGACGGCGATCACCGCCGATCCCACCGCGATGATCACCGCCGCGATGGCGGCGGTGGTGATGGTACCGCTGGCGACGTACTCCACTTCGTTCAGACCGGCGACCGGTTTCGACCCGTCGTTGACAGCCCAGTTGATCCAGGAACCCACCTGACCACCGAGGTCCCAGCGGCGGATCGTCATAGTCTTGAGCTGTTTCTGCCGGGCGGTCAGATAGAGCATGTTCGCGATCACCAGCAGCGCGGTGAGCACCGCCCCGCCGGTGGCGATACGGGCGAAACGTTCGGAGTTGGTCGCGATATGGATGGCGATCGCGGCGATGGTCAGCGCGATCATGCTGCTCGAGGCGACCGCCCACGAACCGGTGAGATCCGCGGCGGGTGGTGTGCCCTGCGCGGACCAGACCGTCAGATACCGAGTGGTCGAGTCGACTTGGCCGAACGGCGTCGCCGCGGCCATACCGTCCGGTCCGTGCGCGACCATCCAGTGCTTGAACATGAGGATGAAGACGATGACGCCGCCCAGAGCGGTGATCACATATCCCCATTTGCCGCTCATCGCCGGCGCGGTGCGGATATCCTCGGCGTGTTCGGCCACGCGCCGCAGTCCGGACCGGGCGAGGGTCCGGCGTCGTTCCCAGACCTCCGATCGGGCACCGGCGGATGCAGACGGGCCCGGCTCCGCTGTCGCGGTGCGAACCGTATTCGACGCGGTGTCGCCGTCACCTCCGCTCGCTCCCCACGGGCTCGGTTTGACCATCAACCCAGTGTAATTCTGCGTCCACCACTGGGAACATGCCGCGAATCGGCGGTGGCCGGTGCGATTTCTGGTCAGGCGGCGTCCGACTGCCGGCCGTTCGCCACCAGATCGACCACGACATCGCGGACCACGGTCTGGATCAGCTGGGCGTGCTCATGGAGCGCCACCGGGTCCGGCCCGCCGTCGGCTGCCGGGGCTGCGGTGATCTCGACGAGATCGTTGACGATATGACAGAGCGCGATCAGGCGTCGCACCATGTCCCGCCGCTCGGCCGGCGGTAGTACTTCGGGGTTCACGTCTCTGTCATCGTCGGTGGTCCCGGAGTTGTTTCGTCCCCGATCCGAGCGCCCGGCCGTTGTCCGCGGCGCACGAACCCGCAGGGCTCCGCCGAGCGCGGGCCGGCCGGTCCGCGATGCTCGCCCGGCCTCGGGCCGGCCACCGGGATGATCGGCTACGGTGAGGCCCGATCGGGTCGGGACCACAGCCGGGAGAACGAAGGTGACGATGCGCCGGGCGCTTGTGTCGATGGCGAGTGCACTGTGCCTGCTCGTGGCCGCGTGCGGCGCGCGTGACGACGCCGACCGGCCCGAGCGCGGCCGCGTCGTCTCGGTGGCGCCCGTCTTCGAGATGACCGCCGCCGAGACCGATGACTATCTCGCCGAGTGGGAATACCCGGTGGCCGGGGCGAACGGTGTCCGTGCCCACCGGGTCGTGTACGAAACAGTCGCGGCCGACGGGACGCCCATCACCGCCAGCGGACTGGTGGTGGTCCCGGATACCGGCGTGCGGCGGTTGCGTGTGGTTTCCTACGCGCACGGAACCACGGTGCGCCGCGACGAAGCACCGTCGGCGGACGGCGAGACCGAACGGGCCCGCACCGTCCAGTTCGCCGCCGCCGGCTACGCGGCGGTCGCCCCGGACTATCTGGGTCTCGGGGAGGGCCCCGGTTTCCATCCCTACGCTCACGCCCCCACCGAGGCCTCCGCCTCGGCGGATCTGCTCTCGGCGACCCGTTCGCTACTCGCCGACCAGGGCCGCGATCTGGACCCGGGCGTGCTGGTAACCGGGTTCTCCCAGGGCGCCCAAGCTGCCCTGGCGCTCGCCCGGGAGCTGAACGACGGAGCGGTCGAGGGTTTCGCCCCGGCCGCGGTCGCCGCGGTGAGCGGCGCCTACGCCGTACAGGAGGTCCAGGCCCCGGCCGCGCTGGACGGCCGGGTGGAGGGCCGGCGGGCGGTGCTGTACCTGGGTTACTGGATCACCGCGATGAACCGGATCTACCACCTCTACGACGATCCGGCCGAGGTGTTCCAGCAGCCCTACGCGCAGCGGATCGACGGACTCTTCGACGGCCGTCATGATCTGCTGGCCGTGTCCTCCGGGCTTCCGGACACCCCGCAGAAATTGCTGACCCCGCAATACCTGGAACTGGCACGTAACCCCACCGGCGCCGCCCTGCGGGCCATG
Source organism: Nocardia grenadensis NBRC 108939 (assembly GCF_001613445.1). Taxonomy (GTDB): domain Bacteria; phylum Actinomycetota; class Actinomycetes; order Mycobacteriales; family Mycobacteriaceae; genus Nocardia; species Nocardia grenadensis. The sequence goes on along the minus strand of NZ_BDCJ01000003.1, from coordinate 144,622 downwards.
GCCGACAGCGATACCGTGTGCGATTGGACCGCGAAGGTACCGGTCCGGTTGTTCGCCGCCCCCGGGGACCGCAGTGTCCCCTTCGAGAACTCACTGCGCTGTACCAAAGCCGAACTGGGTGCCTCCGCCGAACTGATCGACCTCGGCGATATCGACCACGGCGCCACCATCCGGGAGGCCCTCCCGCGGATTCTCGACTGGTTCCGGAAAACGCAACCGCCCGCCTGAACCGGGTGGTTCGGGGCGGGCGGTGCGGGTCCGGAGCACCGGGAGATCAGTGCATGAGCACCGGGGCCGGTGTATCGGAATCGGACTTCGCCACCGCGCTCGCCTTGCGCGGAAGGAGGACGGAGAAGCCGAGGGTGACCAGGCACAGCGCGAACGCCACCCAGAAGCTGCCGGCGTAGGCGTCCGACATCTCCCCGAGCATGACCGTTTCGAACTTGTCGCCGAGGCTCGCGATGTACTGCAGCACCGACGGATCGGGCTGTTCACCGGTGCGCTGGGCCTCCATCATCGCCTGCCCGGCCGATACTGCCTCGGAGTTCTGCATCCGGTTGGTCAGTACCACCGAGATCACCGCGACACCCACCGAACTGGCGATCTGCTGAATGATGTTCAGCAGCGTGGAGCCGCGTGCTACCTGCGCCTCGTTCAGCGTGCGCAACGCGGCCGTCATCAGCGGCATCATGGTCAGTCCCATGCCGAGACCCATGACGAACAGCACGCCGAGCACATAGAAGTAGGAGCTGTCGGCCTCGATCTGGGTGAGCCCGAACATGGTCGCGGTGAGAATCGCCAGACCCACCGGAACCACCCGGCCGACGGGCATCTTGTCCACCAGCATGCCGGCGATCGGCATGGTGAGCAGCGACCCGATGCCCTGCGGCGCGACCAGCAGTCCGGCCAGCAGCGCGCTTTCGCCCCGCACCTGCTGGAAGTAGGTGGGGATCAGCAGCAGCCCGCCGAAGAAGGAGGCGGCGAACAAGAACATCGTGACCGTGGCGACGGTCAGGTCGCGATTCTGGAACAGCCGCAGATCCAGCAGCGGATTCTTGGGCTTGAACGAGTAGAACACGAACGCGACCACCAGCGCCCCGCCGACCAGCATGGTCGCCCACACCTTCGGCGTGGCGACGGTCCCCTCTTCCGGGATGGAGGAGATGCCGTACAGGAACAGCGCGAGACCCGGCGACAGCATCAGCATGCCCACGAAATCGAAGGACTCCCCGGCGCGCGGCTCGTCCTTGGGGAGGATGAACCAGGCGTAGACGAGCGCGATCACGCCGAGCGGCAGGTTGATCAGGAAGATCCAATGCCAGGAGGCGTCCTCGATGAGCCAGCCGCCGAGGATCGGGCCCAGGATCGGGCCGAGCAGCATGGGTACACCCAGGATGGCCATCAACCGGCCCATCCGCTCCGGCCCCGCGGCTTTGGTCATGATGGTCATACCCAGCGGCATGAGCATGCCGCCGCCCAGGCCCTGGATCACCCGGAACCCGATGAGCGCGCCGATGTTCCAGGACAGCGCGCACAGCACCGAACCCAGGGTGAACAGCACCAGGGCGGTCATATAGAGCCGTTTGGTACCGAAACGGTCGGCGGCCCAGCCGGTCAGCGGGATCACGGTGGCGAGCGCGAGCGTGTAGGCCGTGACCGTCCAGGCCACCGTCGAGTAGTTGGCGACGTCGAATTCGGTTTGGAACGTCGGCATCGCGACGTTCACCACCGTGATGTCCAGGATGGACATGATGGCGCCGAGAACCACGACACCGGCCAGTTTCAGGACCGATGCGTCGATTCTGTCCGAAGCCCCCGCGTTGGTCGCGGGGGCTGGGCTTGCGTTCACGAATTGTCTCCTGACGATGCGGGGGGGCACGCCACGACGTTGTGTATGGCCCCGGACTCGAGCACGGCGTTGAGGACCCGTCCCAGGTCCTCCCGTAAAGCCTCGGGCAAGCGGTGGACGACCGTATCGATCGTCGCGCGGTGGACGGCGATCTGATCCCAGGTGAGCCGTTGCCCGTGTTCGGTGGGACCGACGAGCTTGACCCGGCGGTCGGTCGGGCTTTCCTGCCTGGTGAGCAGCCCGAGGCGTACCAGCCGGTCGACATTGCGGCCGGCCGCGGTCATCGACAGGCCGAGTTCGCCCGCGATGGTGTGGATCGGTTGTGGCTCGTGGCGACGGACAACAGTGAACAGCACCCGGGCCTGCGAGAGGGTCAGGTCGAGTTCGGCGAGCCGATCGACGCCTTGCCACCGTCCGGGGTCGCAGACGGCGAGCACGAAGTGCTCGATGAGAGTGCTCGTCTCCGACTCATTTGCCACCGCGCGATCATATGGGCGTCCGTAATAGTTGCGGAAGCGGGAATATCTCGTATGTGACCGGAACCATAGCGGAGCGAGCGGCGGAATCGCACCGGAGTGGGCGCTCCGGTAGGCCCCGCAGCGAATAATCACATTCGGGCCCCGGAGATCAAATCAGACCCCGCGCGCCGTGCCGTCCGCGAAGAAGGCCAGCAGCAGCTCCGCCACTCGTGCGGGCTGTTCCAGATGCAGGAAATGCCCGGCTCCGGGTACGGTCACGGCGCTTCCGCCCGTCGGTGCCAGAACCTGGGCCACCCCGGCGGTGAATGCCGGGTGCACAGTGGTGTCGGCGTCACCGTGCAGATACTTCATGGGAACGCGCGGCGCGCCGTCCCAGTGCCGGTGGAGGCCGGCGTAGCGGTCGGCCGGCTTCCCGGCGACCCGGACGAACGCGCGATAGTAGGACAGGGCCGCGGTCCGGTGGGCGGCGGTCGGGAGCGCGGCCAGGGTATGGGCGATATCCGTTTCGGCCTCGTACCCCGGTGACCAGTCGTGCCACAACCGAGGTATCAGCCGATCGAGCGAGCGCTCGGAGAGGCCCGGTAGCTGGTTGAACAGGATGTACCAGCTGAACCGTAGCTGCCGCAGGTACGCGCCCACGCCGGCGTCCCGGCGTGGGCGCAGGGCCGGAACCGGCGGGACCGCGAGCGACGCTACCCGGTGGAACGGGCAATCCGATTGGGCCGCAATGGTGTTCGTGGTGAGTGCGCCCCAGTCGTGACCGATCAGCACGGCGTCCGCGGGGGCGCCGAGTGCGCGATACAGCGCGAGCGCGTCGTAGGCGAGCGCTCCCAGATGATAGTCGCCGTCCTCCGGCACCGCGGTCGGCGCGTAACCCCGGGTGAACGGTGCCACCACCCGGAATCCGCGGTCGGCGAAAGTGGGGCCGAGATGACGCCAGGTCCAGGCGCTGTCGGGAAAACCGTGCAGACACAGGGCGAGTCGGCCCCCCGGATCGCCCCAGGCGAGTGCGGTCATCGACAGGTGCGGTAACCGGAATTCGACGGTCTCGGGCAGATCGGCCTGACGCGCGCCCATGGTTCGTCCTCTCGTTCGGCCCCGTCACGGTAACCCGGGTGGATCGATCGCGCCCCGGCATCGCCAGCCGCGACCGGAGCGGTATGCTCACATCCCCCGGACGAGGTCGCTGTGCCGGCGCTGCGGGCAAGCGCGGTCATTCGCACAGCCGCGGGGTAGCTGATGTCATATCTGGCAAGGTAATCGGTGATCGGAGGAGCAAGCCCATGGCGCGCAAGGTCGTCATCAGTTTGATCGATGACCTCGACGGCGAATCACCCGCGGCCGAAACTGTGGTGTTCGCGTTCGAGGGCGTGACGTACGAAATCGATCTGACCGAAGCCAACGCGGGGGAAATGCGCGCAAGCTTCGGTAAGTGGACCCCGTTCGCCCGCAAGGTGGGTCGGGCCGCGCGGACCAAACGGGAGCGACCGGTCCGGTCGGCCTCGGCGAAGGTGATCCGGGAGTGGGCGGTGCGCAACGGACACGAGGTGTCGACGCGTGGCCGGATACCGGCCGGAATCCTGGCCGCCTTCCGCCGCGTCAACGGGTAGCGGTTACCCGGGTCGATTCCGGTGGTCGGTGCTGCCGCCGGCCGGCTTGTAGGCGACACCACCGACCATGACATGCTCCTCGGGGTACCGGGGCCGCAGCGGCGGACCGGCGGGCCACCAGTCGTCGAGCTGGACCAGGCCCGGCTCGATGAGTTCGAGGCCGCAGAAGTATTCGAGGATCTGCTCGGTGGTGCGATACCAGCCCGAGCCCAGACCTTTTTCGGTGAAACGACGTTCGAGCTCTTTGGCGAGCGCGTGCCGCTGCGGATCCGCCGGGCCCGGATCGTGGAAATGGCTGATCGCGAGATAGGACCCCGGGGGCAGCAGGTCCACGTATCTGTGCATGATCCCGACCGGGTCGAGTTCGTCGTCGACATGGTGGAGCAGCCCGCACAGGATGAGCCCGATCGGCCGCTCCATATCCAGGTAGCGCGTCACGTCGGTGTTGCGCAGCAGGGTTTTGTCCTCGAGGAGGTCGGCGGGCACGAAATGAGTGTTGTCGTTCTGTTCCAACAGCACCCGGCCGTGCGCGTTGCACACCGGATCGTTGTCGACATAGACGACCAGGGCGTCCGGGTTCTGCTGCTGGGCGATCTCGTGCGTATTGGCGACAGTGGGTAATCCGGCGCCGATATCGAGGAATTGGTCGATACCGGCGGTGCCTGCCAGATGCCGGGTGACCCGGTGCAACCAGCGCCGGTTCATGATGGATACATCGCCCTGCCGGGGCGCGACCTCGAGGATCGCCGCGTAGGCGACACGGTCGACGTCGTAGTTGTCCTTGCCGCCGAGGCTGTAGTCGTAGACGCGGGCGATACTGGCCCGGCTGGTGTCTACGCCGACCGGTTTGCGAACGCCGGTCCGATGCGCCGGTTCGGCCATCTCGACCCTCTCTGGACGAAGGAAAAACTGGCTGGAAATATGATTCGGGTCACCAAAGCGTAGAACGCGGTGCCGGAGCGAGCAATCGGCGCCGATCGAACTGCGCGAGAAAATGGTTCACGTCGTCGGAGTGGGCCGAGCCTAACCCGGATGGACGCGCTCGGCACGATATCGGGCCGTGCTGTCCTGTTTGTGAAAACAATTGCGCCTCAAGCGGGTTCGATGTTTGCCCGGCTGTTCCGGGGCGCCGGGTGGAAGCCCGGCGCCGGACAGCACCGGACAACAGGGCGATTCGTCAGCCGGTTCCGTTCACACTGCGCAATCGGACTTTCTCCACGGGGCGTTTGTATCCGACCCCACCGATGATCACCTTCTCCTCCGGAAGTCGCGGCCGGGTCGCCGGTCCGGCCGGCCACCAGTCCTCGAGTTCCACTAGCCCGGGCGCGATGATCTCCAGGCCGTCGAAGTACTCGAGCTGCTCGGCGCGGGTGCGGTACCACCCCGAACCCAGCCCCATTTCGGTGAACGCCCGCTCCAGGCGCACGGCCAGATCGTGCAGTTCCGGATTCTCGTCGTCCGGGTCCCAGAAATTGGTGATCGCGACATACGAGCCGGCCGGTAGCCGGGCGATGTATTCGCGCATGACCCGCGCCGGTTCGAGTTCGTCGTCGACGTGGTGCAGCAGCCCGCACAGGATCACCGCGATCGGCCGGTCCATATCCAGGTACTGCAGCACGTTCTTGTTCTCCAGCAGAGTGTTTTCCTCGAGGAGATCGCCGGAGACGAAATGGGTGTTCTCGTTCTGTTCCAGCAACACCCGGCCGTGCGCATTGCACACCGGATCGTTGTCGACATAGACGACCGTGGCCTCGGGGTTCTCCTGCTGCGCGATCTGATGGGTATTACCCACCGTCGGCAAACCGGCGCCGATATCGAGGAATTGATCGATGGCGGCCGGTCCGGCCAGATAGCGCACCACGCGGTGGAGCCAGCGCCGGTTCATCCGGGAGACGTCGCCCTGCCGTGGCGCGATCCGCTGGATCTGCTCGAAGGCGGCGCGGTCGACATCGTAATTGTCCTTGCCGCCGAGACTGTAGTCGTAGACCCGGGCGATGCTGGGCCGGGTGGTGTCCACCCCGACCGGGACACGAACCCCGGTCCGAGGAGCCGGTTCGGCCATGAATACCTCTCTCTACGTTGCGAATCGAACAGGGCGATGTTAAGCCGTCGATCCGGCGGCGTCTCCTCAGGCGTCCGTATCGCGCTCGAGGACCTTGCCCGGCAGCCAGCCGCCACCCAGATGCGTGACCCGCCACCAGTCGATATCTATCACCAGCGCGGTGACAGGCGTGGCGAAGAACGGTTCGATCTGGGGTTCCTTGCGCAGCAGTGCCCGGAAGGTCTCGTCCTGGCCGGCTCCCTCGCGCAGGGTGGCCGTGCCCAGGCCCTGGGCGAAGGGATCCGCGATCCCGCCCGGCACGACCTTCACCCCCACATTGGGGTTGGCCTTGAGCTGGTCCAGGGTCCGGCCGCCGTTCTCGAGGATGAGAGTGAGGCGGAAGAGGTCGTCGTCGAGGTTGGCGAAGAAGGCGCTCGTCGCCCAGTTGACTCCCTTCTTGGACGTGGCAAGGTCGATACTGGAGTGGCCGAGGACTTCGGTGAGTTTCGCGCGGATCTCGGTGGTGGGGACTGTGTCGGACATTCGGGACCTCCAACTGCATGGTGCGGTGACGGGAAAGCGGCCGGACACGACCGCATCGGCCGGGCCGAGAGGTGACCCGGTGGTGCGGCGATATGCGCGGCGGTCGGTGGCGGATGCGCGCGGCCGGGTCCTGTCCGTCGGGACGTACGGTGGATGCGGACTGCCTCGACGGGGACGGCCGGTTCCGGTCGACCACGGACCACCCTATCGGGCCGTGCCCGATCCGTCCGGATGAGCAGCACTCCCGCCGTTGAGTGCGAGAAGCGTTGCGGACCAGGTGAATACGCGCGGCTACGAGCAGATCGTGGGAGTTGGCCGGCGCCGGACGGCACGGCCGGTTCGTCTTCGCGGGCCGGCGGGACCCGCGCTATGCTGGGAACAACTCCTGGGGTACTCGCTCCTGCTGCCGATGCCCTCATCGGTGTCGTCTCCCGGGTCGTCGCGGTACAGATGAAGCCGGACGTCGTGTCGTGAGGGAGTTTACGCAACGAAACCTGATACCGCGTGCAAACAGGAAGATGATACGGGTATGCGGCACTGTAGGATTCGATCGGCACGTTCGCGGCAGCCGGTTGCCGCGCAACTGCCGGCCTCGTCCGGAGCGGGCGCGTTACCGAAATATGCGTGTACCGGATAGTAGGCTTGCCTGCCGACCGGTGCGGTTCGGCGGTGGCGGGCGCCGTACGATGCAACACAGCACGAACTGGCCAGAGGCGACCATGACACACGAGCGAGACGATTCCGAAACCCCGGATCAGGCGGAAGCCGATCGCGGGCCCACCGTGCTACGTATCTCGCTCGGCAGCAGGTTGCGCCGTTTGCGGGAGGCGTGCGGGATCAGCCGCGAGGACGCGGGTGATCACATCCGCGGTTCCCATGCCAAGATCAGCCGGCTCGAGCTGGGCCGGACCCGGTTCCGGGAGCGCGATCTGCTCGACCTGTTGAAGCTCTACGGGGTCGACGATCCGGAGAAGCTGGCCGTCTACCTCGATCTGATGAAGAAGGCGAATGATCCGGGGTGGTGGCAGCCCTACAACGATGTGCTGCCGAACTGGTTCGAGAACTATATCGGTCTGGAGCAGGCCGCGACGACGATCCGCACCTATGAGGCACAGTTCGTGCCCGGCCTGTTGCAGACGGAATCCTACGCCCGGTCGGTGATCACGCTCGGTAACGACGACGAGACCGAACGCCGGGTCGGTATACGGATGCGCCGCCAGGACATCCTGAGCCGTGCCGCGGCGCCGACTCTGTGGGCGGTCGTGGACGAGAACGCGCTGCGTCGCCCGATCGACGGCTATCCCGAGTTGCGGGATCAGATCGAACATCTCATCGCCGCCTCCGACCGGCCGAATGTGAAGATCCAGGTGCTGCCCTATTCGGTGGGCGGCCATCCGGCGGCCGGTGGTTCGTTCAGTATTCTCCGGTTTCCGGAACCCGAACTGCCGGACATGGTCTATATGGAGCAGCTCACCACCTCGCAGTACCTGGAGAAGAAGCAGGATGTCGAGGTGTATATGACGGTGATGAACAAGTTGAGCGTTATCGCGCTCACCCCGGGGGAGAGCCGGGACTATCTGCGTAAAGTGCTCTCCGAACTGCCCGCCGAGTAGGCCCGGGCCAGCGGGGGAGGTTTACCGGCATCCGGTGCCGGCCGGGGGAGCGGCGTATCGACCGACCGGACCCCGCCGCGGGTTTCGAGGTCCCGCGGTTCCCATACGGCGCGTCCTGTCGCATCGACTCCGGCATCGAGCATCGACCGTTTAGAATGGCCATACGTAGATATGCGCATCTAATCATGAATCGCCCGACATCGGTTGCACCGAAAGGAAGCAAGGACACCCGGGATGGTAGGAAGGGGCTGTGGCCGCTACAGGTGAAAATTCGGGTTCTGCTCGTTCTCGTGCCGTGGCAGAGGTGGTGGAGCTGGTCAGCACGCTGATCCGGTTCGATACCTCCAATACCGGCGATCTCGCGACCACCAAGGGCGAACGAGAGTGTGCCGAATGGGTGGCGCGGCAACTGGAAGACGCCGGATACACCACCGAATATGTGGAGTCCGGGGCACCGGGCCGCGGCAATGTCTTCGCGCGGCTGCCGGGTGCCGACCCGAGTCGCGGCGCACTGCTGCTGCACGGACACCTCGATGTAGTGCCGGCGCAGGCGGCGGACTGGAGTGTGCACCCGTTCTCGGGCGCGGTACAGGACGGTTACGTCTGGGGTCGCGGCGCGATCGATATGAAGGACATGGTGGGGATGATGCTGGCGGTGGCCCGCCAGTTCAAGATCGAGGGGACGGTGCCGCCCCGGGACCTGGTCTTCGCCTTCCTGGCCGACGAGGAGAACGGCGGGAAATGGGGATCGCAGTGGCTGGTGGAGCACCGGTCCGACCTTTTCGAAGGCGTCACCGAGGCCGTGGGTGAGGTCGGCGGTTTCTCGCTGACTGTCCCGCGCCCGGACGGCGGCGAGCGGCGCTTCTATCTGGTTGAGACGGCGGAGAAGGGGCTGGGCTGGATGCGGCTGCGCGCGAAGGCGCGCGCGGGGCACGGTTCGTTCCTGCACGAGGACAACGCCGTCACCATCCTGGCGGCCGCGGTGGCGCGTCTGGGCACTCATACGTTCCCGCTCGTACTCTCCGATTCGGTCGCCGAGTTCCTGGCCGCGGTCTCGGAGGAGTCCGGGCTGGAGTTCGATCCGGGCAGCCCCGATATCGAGGGCACGCTTGCCAAACTGGGGTCCATTTCCCGGATCATCGGCGCGACCCTGCGCGATACCGCCAATCCGACCATGCTGAACGCCGGGTACAAGGCGAATGTCATTCCGCAGACCGCGGAGGCGGTGGTGGACTGCCGGGTGATCCCGGGCCGGCAGGCCGCGTTCGAACGGGAAGTGGACGAACTCATCGGTCCGGATGTGGAGCGGGAGTGGATCACCAAACTCGACTCCTACGAGACGACCTTCGACGGTCATCTGGTGGACGCGATGAACGACGCGATACTGGCCCACGACCCGCAGGGCCGGACCGTCCCGTACATGCTCTCCGGAGGCACGGACGCGAAAGCCTTCGCGGATCTGGGTATCCGGTGTTTCGGGTTCGCGCCACTCCGGTTGCCGCCGGAGCTGGATTTCGCGGCCCTGTTCCACGGTGTGGACGAACGTGTACCGGTCGACGCGCTCGAGTTCGGCACCGAGGTGCTGGAACACTTCCTGTTGCACAGCTGATCCGATTCGAAAGAGGAGAACATGGCCGACAACCCCTACGACGCCCTGCCTTCGGTTCCATCGTTCACCCTGACCTCCACCGATGTGTCCGACGGTGCGCCGTTGGGCAACGCTCAGGTCAGCGGTGTCTTCGGTGCCGGCGGTGCGGATGTGTCGCCGCAGCTAAGCTGGTCGGGATTCCCGGCGGAGACGAAGAGCTTCGCGGTGACGGTCTACGACCCCGACGCGCCGACGGCTTCCGGTTTCTGGCACTGGGCGGTGGCGGATATTCCCGTATCGGTGACGGAGCTACCCGCCGGGGCCGGTAGCGAGGGCGGCGAACTGCCGTCCGGCGCGGTGACGCTCCGTAACGACGGCGGGTTCGCGGGCTATGTCGGGGCGGCCCCGCCGGCCGGACACGGTCCGCACCGCTACTTCATCGTGGTGCACGCGGTGGATGTGGACTCGCTGGGCGTGCCGCCGGAGGCTTCCCCGGCATTCCTCGGGTTCAACCTCTTCTCGCACACTCTGGCGCGGGCGATTCTGGTCGGCACCTACGAGCAGAAGTAATTTCGCGCGGTGTGGCGGCCCCGGCGATTCCCGCCGGGGCCGCTGCCGTTCACCGGGGCCGCTGCCGTTCGCCGGGGCCGCTGCCGTTCACCGGGGCCGTACCTCGATCACGGTCTCCGGTGGTGCGTCGGCGCGGAGCGCTTCTATCTGTGCCGCGTACTTCGTGGCGATCGGCGCGCGTTTGAGTGACATCTTCGGGGTGAGTTCGTCACCGCCGGGTTCCCAGACCGTATCGACGATGGTGAATCGTTTGATCTGCTCCACCCGCGAGAGTTTCGTGTTCCCCGCCGCGACCGCCGCCCGCACGTCCTCGATGATCTCGGGTCGTTGTGCGAGCTGCGCGATATCGGCTGCCGCGGCGTCGATCTCCTTGGCCCGTACGGCCGCCATATCCGCGTCGAGCACGATGAGCGCGGTGATATACGGCTGGGCTTCGCCGAGTGCGACAACCTGACCCACCAACGAGGAGGCCGCTTTCACGGCGTTCTCGATATTGCTCGGGGCGATGTTCTTACCGCTCGCGTTGATGATCATCTCTTTTTTGCGGTCGATGATCCGGAGATAGCCGTCGGGATCGAGGGCACCGATATCGCCGGTGTGCAGCCACCCCTGCGCGTCGAGCGCCTCCACGGTCTTCTCGGGCATACCGCGGTAGCCGTGGGTGACGATCTCGCCGCGCACGAGGACTTCGCCGTCGTCGGCGAGGCGCAGTTCGACACCGTCGACCGGGCGGCCCACCGAGCCGGGGCGGGGCTTGTCGAGTTCGGTGTAGGTGGCGACACCGCTGGTCTCCGACATTCCCCAGACCTCGGAGACGCAGAACCCGAGGCCCAGGAAGAATTCGAGGGTTTCCGGTGGAATGGGTGCGGCACCCGAGGATGCGACGCGGAGGTCCGCCAGACCGAGGGCGGCGCGCACCTTGGCGAGGAGCAGTTTCTCGGCCGCGCGGTGCTGCAGATCGAGCAGCGGGCCGCGGCCGGTGCCGGCGAGATCGGCTCGGGCGGCGGCGATTCCGGTGGACACCGCCCACTGCGCGATGGCCTTCTTGGCGCCGGTTTCGGCGGCCAGCTTCGCTTCCACGCCGCCTTTGATCTTCTGCCAGACCCGCGGCACGCCGAAGAACACCGTGGGCCGGGCGTCCGGGAGCGCGGCGGCGATCTCCCGGGGGTCGGGGACGGTGGTGATCTGGATCCCGGTGACGAGGTTGATGGCGTGTCCGGAGATGCGGTCGGCGACATGCGCGGCGGGCAGATAGGACAGGGCGCGGTCGTCGAGCCCGACATCCATGGGACCGCTGTTCAGCGCGATGATCTGAGCGAGCACATTGCGGTGGGTGAGCTCGACTCCCTTGGACGGGCCGGTGGTGCCGGAGGTGTAGATGACGGTGACCAGATCGCCGGGTTCGACGGCCCGCCACGCGGCCTCGAAGTCGAAATCCGGGTCGGGCGCGGCTTCCAGGTCCGTCAGGGCGGTGGTGCCTTCCGCGGGCCCGTCGACAACGACGATGTGGTCGAGCGGCACCCCCGCGGCGCGAACGGTGTCGAGGAACTGCTGTTCGGTGACGACGATCTTGTTCTGGGCGTTGGTGAAGGCATGCGCGACCTGCTCGGGGGAGCAGGTGTTGTAAACGGAGAACGGGGTGGCGCCGACGTGCAGGGCGGCGGTGTCGACGAGGTTGAATTCGGGCCGGTTGGTGAGCATCACGCCGAGGGTGTCGCCGCGGGCGAGGCCGAGTGCGGACAGTCCGGCGGCGAGCGCCCGGACCCGGTCGCCGTACTCGCGCCAGGTGATCTGCCGAGTGCCGCCGAGGGTGCGCAGTGCGACCGCGTCAGGGCGCAGGGTGATGGTCTGCTGGAAGGCGGCGGGCACGGTGCCGACGAGGGCGCCCGTGCGGTGCCGGTAGACGATATCTGTGGTCATGGTCCGATCCCGGTGCTGGATGCCGCGGACCCGGGTATCACCGGTACCGCCGAGACGGTTACCGCGGCAGTGATGTGGATCACTATGTTACCGAGCATTCGGTGTCCGGGGTGCGAAATCGCCTGCGTGCGCAGCGGAAGAAGAGGCCGAGTGAGATGTGCTGTGGGGTTCGGCCCTGAGGTCGATAGCAATCTCCCAGGGCCACACGCCCGTACGCCACTCTCAGTGGCTCTCGGATGTCAGGCGAATGATCCGATCCACCTCGTCGACGGTCGGCATCGTGCCGGGTATATCCCCGGCGAACGCCTGTGTCGCGACCATGGCGGCGGTTGCCCAGGCAAAGTCGTGTTCCTCCGCGAAACGGCGCTCTGTGCCCAACCCTCCTTCGTCCCCGGCCGCCGACAACAGGCGATAGAGGAGGGCGCCGACGAAGGCGGATCGTGAGCCTGGGATGTCTGTGAGTGCCGCAGCCTGCATTCGGGGGATATCGAGTGTGAGGCGGTCGGAGCGTACGGTGCATCCGAAATCTTCGACTACGCATACAGCCCTGGCGCCGAGCATTCGCAGCTGCTCCGCGATATGGGGACCCGAGCGAGCGGGGACTTCGGGAACGAGGTAGTCGAGTTCCCGGAGCGAACCGATCAGATAGTCCACATAGGGCAAATACCGATAGAGGACCTGTGGAGAGTCGATCTTCGCGGAGGTGACGAGTACCGGTGGGCGATCGGCCAAGGCTTGGACGGTGCTCAGGGCCTGTTCTATTACCGGAAGCGGAGGCTCCAGGGTGATGAGAACAGCATCGGAATCCGCGAGGGCGGACCTGACGAGCGGAGCAGTGAGCTCGGTATCGGTCAGCCGGATTCGGTCATCGGTGCATGCGATGGTGCCGGTGACGCCAGTACGGCTCACGATCAGGGCGGTGATCGGGGTGGCCGCCTTCGGGACGACCTTCACCAGCGAAGTGTCGATGTTTTCGGATCGTAGGTAATCAATAATGCGTCGGCCGCCCTCATCATCGCCGACGGAAGCAATGAACCTGACGTTGATGCCCAGGCGTGCCGCGGCGATGACACAATTGAGTCCCTTGCCGCCCGGGTTCGCTGTGAAACGCCCTCGGACGAAACCGCGAGCGTCTGGGATGGTATCCACCTGGTAGACGTGGTCGATCACTGCATCGCCGATGACCGTGAGGGTCCCGGTACTCGCTCGTGCAGGGACACGGCCGTACATGTCGTCGCTGTGAACTGCGCCGGTGACAAGTAGCGCGGCGAGAGCGGTGAAGGCGCGGCGTTCGGGGGTCGCGCGGAGAGAACGCACAGTGGGAGCCGGCGGTATGGGGTCGGCTGCCGCGAGTTCGTGTAACCGACGCCAGTGCGCCGAGAGGTATTCACGGCGTGCACCGAGGTCCTGGGAGTAGAGCGCCGCGCGATCGATATCGTGCCCTTCTCCCTCCAGGAGCCCGAGGGACAATTCGGCGTCCGTGATCACACGGTGAGTGGGCGGCAACCGGCGGGCGTGTTCGCGTACGACCGGGAGGACGGCTTGGGGCCGGGTGGTGTCGTGGTCTTCCGCGTATCGCCTGACCGCAGGGAGGTCGAGGAGGGGGCGTATATCGATTTCGGTTGTTCGCAGCCGCTCCAAGCTGAGGCCGGAGCGTTTGCAGAGCCGGGTGAGGATATTGCGGATCGCGACGATTGCCGTGTCGTCGTGAGGAACCATGTGGCACGCCTTTCAGCTGGTCCGTCGCCGCTCGGGGTTTCAGCACCCTCGCTAATGGCAATAACCATAGTGCAAAGGGCGTTTGACATCTGCATTGACCGGTAGACCGTCAAATGACAGACTTGGAAGACAGTTTTCCCTCGATCCAGAGGACGGGAGGGCCTGGTGATCGCAGTGAGGAAATCCCTGGTCAGAGGACGTCGTTACGAGGCGCGGCGAGGTATGGATCGAGCTGGCGCGGACCCCGAGCCATCTTCTGTGTAGATGCGCCGAGCGTGTCCTGATCCACATTCCCGACGGCGGCGATGCCGTGCCGGCCGTTTCACCGGCCCGGTCTCGGTGCCGAGCCCCCTGAGGAGGCAGCTGTGACCATCCACATCACCGACTGGCTGATGACCAGCGGTATCTCCCCCGAATTCGCCGAACGCGTGCAGACCCGGCACGGTTCGTGGTGGCGGCTGAGCTGGCTGCCTGACCGCGACCTGTCGTTCGAACAGGCCTATGCCGGTATGTCCGTGGACGAGACCCTGTCCGATCCCGGGTTGGTATCCGACGAGACAGCGCTGACCCGCGCCGCCGAATCGGTGGAGCAGCTCGGGCTGGTATGGGAGCAGGTGGTCGTGTTGCTGGCCAACCGGGTGGAGGCCCGGATACTGGAGGCGCGGTTCCTGCACGATCGGCTACCGGCGGGCGCGGTCTCGCACCGGGGCGGCCCCGGCGCCCTCCGCAGCGGTTCCGCCGCGTGAGTGTCCGGTCCGCTCAGCGGTGCGCGGCGTGGCCGGCGCCCACGGCGTCGGCCAGGCTGCGATAGCCGCCGGCCCGCAGCCGCGCCGCGATTCCCCGGTGGATGTTCCGGGTCCACAGCGGACCGCCGTAGATGAAGCCGGTGTAGCCCTGCAGGAGCGAAGCCCCGGCGAGAATTCGTTCCCATGCCTGATCAGGGGTTTCGATCCCGCCCACCGAGACCAGCACCAGCCGGTCGCCGACCCGGGCGTACAGCCGTCGCAGCACTTCCAGCGAGCGGTCGGCGACCGGGGGGCCGGACAGTCCACCGGCCCCGATCGCGGCGACCTCGGCGGGGTCGCTGGCGAGGCCGGTGCGGCCGATGGTGGTGTTGGTGGCGACGATGCCGGCCACGCCGAGTTCCACCGCCAGATCGGCGGCCGCGTCGATGTCCTCGTCGGACAGGTCGGGGGCGATCTTCACCAGTACCGGCACCCGCACGCTGTCGAGCACGGCGGCGAGGACCGGGCGCAGTGATTCCACGGCCTGGAGATCCCGCAGCCCCGGGGTGTTGGGCGAACTGACATTGACGACCACGAAATCGGCGAGCGGGCCCAGCAGCCGGGCGCTGGTGGCGTAGTCCTCGGCGGCCTGGGCGGCGTCGACCACCTTGGTCTTGCCGATATTCGCGCCGATCGGCACGGTGGTCTTCCGTCCGTGCAGCCGGGCGGCCGCGGCCGCGGCACCGTGATTGTTGAAGCCCATCCGGTTGATCAGGGCCCGGTCGTCGGGCAGCCGGAACAGGCGGGGTTGCGGGTTACCGGGCTGGGCGGCGGCGGTGACGGTCCCGATCTCGGCGAAGCCGAAGCCGAGTGCGCCCCAGGCGTCGACTCCGGTCGCGTCTTTGTCGAATCCGGCGGCCATACCGAGCGGGGCGGCGAATTCCACCCCGAACACCGTGGTCCGCAGGATGGGATCGTCCACACCGAACAACCGGTGCAGCAGTGCCCGGGTGGGGGCGAGCGCGGTGGCCGCGCGGATCACCCCGAACACGAGGCGGTGGATGCGTTCCGGCGGGACCAGGAACATGACTCGCAGCAGTAACCGATACAGCACGCTCATAGCTCCACAGAGTGCCCCGCGGGGCTCGTCGTCGCGGTTTTGCGGCGGCGCAGCAGGACGCGGCGGCTGCCGTCGGTGTAGGCGCGGACCCGGGAGAGTTCCCAGCCGCCGTATTCGGCCTGGATCGCCAGCCGCATCGAGGCGGTGACCCGGGTGACATCCGGCGGCAGGCGCAGCGGCACGTACTCGTAGTCGTCGCTGGTGGTCTCCCAGGTGGCCGGGAGCGTGGTGCGCGAGGTCGCTGCACGTCGAGTGGATGCCATCACTGCCCTCTCTTGCGCTGGTCCGCGGGGATGCGCTGCAGACCCGGTTCGGTCGCTGAGCCGATGTAGAGATCGCCGGTCGTCTCGTCGGCGGTCACCGCGTTCGGCTGCCGGATCGTCGGATACCGGCCCACCTCCCGCGGTGTCCCCGTCGACAGGTCGTAGCCGACGATCTCGTTGCTCTGCGTGCACGTCACCCATACGGTGTCGGAATGCCGGTCGTAGGCGAGTGCGTAAGGCGACGATCCTACCGGGTAGCGCTGACGCAGCACGAGTGGATCGGTGGTGAACACCAGGAGCTGGCCGCTGTCGGGATCGGTGACCACGACCCGGTCGTAGGTCGCTTCCACGAGGTTCGCGGCCCCGGCTCCGGCCCGGAGCGCGAGCCCGAGTCGTTCGTCACCGGCTGCGATCTCGGTGAGGAGGGTCTGTCGGCGGTCCAGGACGGTGAGGGTGTCGCCGGTGAGGGCGATGGCGTCGGCGGACACCAGACCGGACACGGTCCGCTGGACGCGGCCCTCCCGGTCGAGGAAGAGCACCCGCCCGTCGCCGGTGCCGGCGATCAGGGTGCCGTCCGGACGGGAGCGCACACTGTGCAGCTCGCCGTCGACGGGGATGCGGGTGACGGCGCGGGTCGCGGTATCGACGCGCAGGATCGCACCGTCGGCGGCCGCGAGGATCTCCCCGGTGGTGCCGGCGGCGATCGCGGTGGCCGGGGCGGGTAGTCGCACCTCATGGGTGGTGGGCGGTTCGGTGGCCGGGGTGAACACAGTGAGTGTGGTCCCGGTGGGATCGAGACCGGCGAGGTTGCCGCGGCCCGGGTCGCCGACGAGGGCGGTGAGCGCGGTCGGGGCCGGATGGACCTGCCCGGCGGGAGCGGTGGTGACCGGTGGGGAAACCGCCGGTGTCGCCGGTTCACGGGTGGGTACGTCGCCGGCACCGGGCTCGCCGCCGCCCGAACAGCCGGTCAGCGCGACGGCGGCGGTGAGCAGTATCGCGGCGACGGTACCGCGTGGTCTCCGGCGCCGGACCCGGTGCTCTGTGTCCGGAAACGACCGATGCTGCATTCGAATATCTGATCACGACGGGGTTGGCGACGGTGCCATCGGGGTATGTGGGGTGTCGGCAGCCGGGCTCCGGTGGGGGCCGGGTTAACGTACGGATCAGAGGGTGCGGAGGTCAGGAGTTGACGATGCACGAGGTGCCGGGTTTTTCCGCCGACGAGGTGACCACGGGCCCTTTCGCGCACGGATTCGGTCGGACCGGTGACGGGCGGTCGTTCGCGTTCCGCACGGTGCGGGCGACGCTGCGCCTGGAGGTCTATCGGCCCGACCTCCCTCCCGAGGCGGTGCCCGGACCCGAGGATGTGGTGGCCGTCGCGGAAACCCATGTGACCGACACCGACCTCGACGACAGCCGCAGTGTGGTGGCACTGGTCCGTGATCTGCTCCCTGCCGCCGAGCCGCCGCCGCGAGGACGTAATGTTCCGACCGTGCGGGCGTTGCTGGCCAGGATCGGGTCGGTGATCGAAGGTATGCAGTGAATGATGGTATTCATTATGTGATGCGGTACACATCTGTTTTCCGGCTGGTGCACGGCGCGCGCATCGGATTTATGTCACTTGTTATTCTGCTCACGGCGGCCGTTTCGGTGACCGCTTGTGGTTCCGGGGTCGACGAGGAGGCGGTGGCGGCGGCGCGATCCTCGGCGAAGGCCGCGTTGTCCTCGTCCGCGGCGGCGACCTCACGGGAACTCGCGTCCCGCTCGCTCCCGACGGCCGCCGAACTGGACGGGCAGATAAAACGGGCCCTGGATCCGGCTCTGCCGGATTCGGAGCGGACCGCGCTGATCGAGGACGGGAAAGCGTTCGCGCAGGCGATCCCCGATATGTACAAGGCGCTGCAGGACAATCCGCGGGCCGTGTACGGGGTGACCGATCCGGTGTTCGACAACCACGACGGTACGGTGACCGCGACGCTACGACTGGACAAGGACGGCTCCGGTACCGCTGTCCGCACCACCGTGGTGCACTTCATCTATCTCGACGGCGCCTGGAAGCTGTCGCGGACCGATCTGTGCGGGATCCTGCGTTCGGCCGATTACCGAACCGCGGCGTGCGGTTAGGCGGCGATGCGCGCGGTGGGACCCCAGCGGTGGGGCCGGTTCGTGTACCGGCACCGGATCGCGGTGCTCATGGTCTTCCTGGCCCTGGTGGCGGTATCGGGCCTGTACGGCCGGGATCTCGCGGACCGGTTGACCCAGGAGGGGTGGTTCGACGAGTCGAGTGAATCGGTCGCCGCCTCGAAACTGGCCGACGCGACCTTCGGCCGGGACACCGACAGCGATGTGATCGCCCTGTACACCGCGCCGCCGGGGCGCACCGTGGACGATCCGGAGGTCCGGGCGGCGGTGACCGCCCAGCTGGCCGGGCTGCTGCGTGACCATCCGGACCGGGTGCTGCGGATCGACAGCTACTGGGACAGCGCCCTGTCGGGGCAGTTCGCCGATGATTCCCGCACCCACGCGTTCGCCAGCATCGGTCTGCGGGGCGAAGGTTCGGCGACCGTCGACAACTACCAGGCGATCATCGGCGAATTGGCGGCCGGCGGCCCCGGTACCGGGCCTGCCGGTACGACGGTGGAGGCGGCCGGCCTGCAGCCGGTGGTGGAGGGCATCAACACCGGGATGCAGGACGATATCCGGCGGGCCGAGATGATCGCCCTGCCACTGGTGGCGATCCTGCTGTACTTCGTATTCGGCGGAGTCGTGGCCGCCGTACTTCCGGTATTGATCGGCGGCATGACGATCCTGGGCACCCAGGGCATCATGCGCCTGCTCACCGGCTATATCGAAGTGAATGTCTTCGCCAGTGCCGTGGTGACGCTGGTGAGTCTGGGCCTGGCGATCGACTACGGCCTGTTCACGGTCACCCGGTTCCGGGAGGAACTGGCCGCCGGCCGCGGTGTGGAGGAGGCGGTGGCGCGGACGGTTGCCACCGCGGGTCGCACGGTGCTGTTCTCGGCGGCGATCATCGCGGTGAGCCTGGGCGCGCTGCTGATCTTCCCGAACGGTGTACTGCGGTCGGTGCCCTACGGCGGAATCAGTTCGGTGCTGCTGGCGGCAGTGCTGTCGGTGACCGCACTGCCGGCGCTGCTGGCGATCGCGGGCCCGCGGATCGATCTGTGGCAGTGGCGGCGGTTCGCGCGGGCCAGCAGCGAGGCCGAGATCGATCGCGGAATGTTCTCCCGGCTGGCGGGGTGGTCGATGGCCCGGCCGTGGGCGGTGATCGTTACGGTGGTGCTGGGACTGCTGCTGCTGATGGTGCCGTTCCGGCATATCGAGTTCGGGGGTCTGAGCGAGAAGTATCTGGCGCAGGACAACCCGGCGCGGATGGCGCAGGAGAAGTTCGACGCGCTGTTCCCGGGTTTCCGCACCGAACCGCTGCGCCTGGTCGTGACCGGCGCCGATGCATCCCAGCTGAGCGATATCCGCCTGCAGGCCAATGCCACCCCCGGGCTGACGGGTCCGTTCGAGCCCGCCGCACCCACCCGCGACGGGATCAATGTGCTGCAGGCGGGGCTGGTCGACGATCGGGCCGCCGATACCGCGATCGCGGTGCTGCGCGGTATCGAGGAACCCGACGGTGTGCGGGTGCTGGTGGCGGGGGTGCCGGCGCTGGAACGCGACAGTATCCACGGCCTGCTCGACGGGTTGCCGTTGCTGGCGGCCGTGCTGGTGGCGGCGGCGTTGGCGCTGATGTACGCGGCGTTCCGGTCACTGATCCTGGCGGTGAAAGCGGTGGCGATGTCGGCGTTGAGCCTGGGCGCCACGCTCGGCATCCTGACCTGGATCTTCGTCGAGGGGCACGGGGCGCGGCTGTTCGACTTCACGCCCGGGCCGTTGATGTTCGCGGTGCTGGTGCTGATCGTGACGGTGGTGTTCGGGCTGTCGACCGACTACGAGGTGTTCCTGCTGTCGCGGGTGGTGGAGGCGCGGGCTGCGGGAGCCGACCCACCGGAGGCCATCCGGTACGGGATCGCGCACACCGGTGGGGTGATCACCTCGGCGGCGGCGATCCTCATCGTGGTGACCGGCGCATTCGGTTTCTCGGAGCTGGTGATGATGAAGTACATCGCCTACGGCATGATCGCGGCCCTGGTGTTGGACGCCACGGTCATCCGGATGCTGCTCACCCCGGCCGTGCTGAAACTCGTCTGGCGGCCGCGATCACGCGCCCTTCGGCCGCAATGAACCTCAGCCGCGTGCCGGGCGGGCGGGCAGCACCAGCTGCGCACCGGTACCCGGGTGGTCGAGGACTTCGACCGGGTATCGGTAGATGCGGCTGAGCAACTCGCCGGTGAGGACCTCGCGCGGTGGCCCGGCGGCCGCGAGACGGCCGTCGTCCAGTACCGCGACACGATCGGCGTAGGCGGCGGCGGATGCCAGGTCGTGCAGGACGACCACCACCGCGGCGCCGGCCGCGGCGCGGTCCGCGGCGAGGGCGAGCACGGCTTCCTGATGCCCCAGGTCCAGTGCGGCGGTGGGTTCGTCCAGCAGCAGGGTCGCGGTGTCCTGGGCCAGGACCCGGGCCAGTGCGACGCGGGCCCGTTCCCCACCGGACAGGCTCGGGAATGCCCGGCCGGCGAGGTGGGTACTGTCGGTGGCGGCCATCGCGGCCGCGACGATCTCGTCGTCGCGGCCGGCGTGCGGGGTGCGCTGCCAGGGCGCGCGCCCCATGGCGACCACTTCCGCGGCGCTGAACGGGAACCCGACCGTATGCGACTGCGGCAGCACCGCGCGGCGGCGGGCCATATCGATGGGGGTCCACCGGTCGAGCGGGCGACCGTCGAGTTCGACGCTGCCCCGCCCGGGATCCAGTTCTCCGGCGAGTACCGCGAGCAGGGTGGATTTCCCGGCGCCGTTGGGCCCCACCAGGGCCACGACCTCACCGGCGGCGACCTCGAAATCGACGCCGTCGAGTACCCGCCGTGTTCCGCCGCCGCCCCCGTGCCGGTCCAGGGTGACTCCCCGGGCGCGCAGGGTGACGCAGCCCGTTTCCGGGGCGCCGGGCAGGGCATGACCGCGCCGCAGCAGCCCGCTGAGCCCGTAGCGCAGGGTCGTGGTCTCCGCCGCGGTCATGCCCAGCCTCCCGCCCGGGCGCGGGTGCGGCGCAGCAGCCAGAAGAAGAACGGGGCGCCGATGAGCGAGGTGAGCATGCCCAGTGGCAGGTCGGCATTGTCGACGAGTGAGCGGGCGGCGACATCGGCACCCAGGAGCACCACCGCGCCGGTGACCGCGCTGACCGGGACCAGGGCCCGGTGGCCGGGGCCGACGACCATCCGCACCACATGCGGCACGATCAGGCCGACGAACAGGATGATGCCGGTGAAGGCCACCCCCGCGGTGGTCAGCACGGCGACGATCACGATCACTGTGCGCCGCAGCCGCTCCACGTCGACACCGAGATGGCGGGCCGCGGATTCACCGAGCGCGAGCAGGTCCAGCCGTGGCGCGACGAGTACCGCGGCGGCGATCCCCGCGGCGGTCAGGATAGCGACGACCGTCACCGCGTCCCAGGTGGCGCCGTTGAGGCTGCCGAGCTGCCAGAACACGATCTGGTCGCGTGCCGCGGGCGAGGCGACGAACAGTAGAAAGGCGATGAGCCCACCGGCGAACGCGTTGATCGCGACACCGGTGAGTACCAGCGTCACGACTTCGGTGCGGCCGTTCGCCCGTGACAGCATGTACACCAGCGCGGTGGTGATCAGTCCGGCGGTGAACGCGGCCGCCGCGACCGACCAGGCGGCCACGAAGGCCCCGCCGAACACGATCACCGTCCCGGCGCCCACCGCCGCACCCGAGGAGACCCCGATGACGCCCGGTTCGGCCAGTGGATTGGCGAACACGCCCTGGAGCAGCGCTCCGGCGGTGGCCAGTGCCGCGCCCACCAGGATCGCCAGGACCACACGCGGGAACCGGACCTCCCACAGCGTGACCTCCCCGGCCGGGTGGGCTGGCAGTGAGCCCCAGCCCAGGCCGATCCGGTGCGCGACGCTCCCGGCGACCTCGGCGGGCGTGGTGGGGACCTGCCCGATGGCGGCGGAGGCCAGGGCCAGCACCACCAGTGCCACGGCCGCGACGGTGAAGGCGAGGACCGCGCGCCGGCGTGGGTGACCGGTGCGCGGGGGCGCGGCCGGTTTCTCCAGGTCGACGGTCATGCGGCAGCCAACGGCACGGTCCAGGGCCCGCCGTGGTTACGTCGGGCGGCCGCCCCCCGGCCCGACTCACTCATGCCCGGGGCCGGCCGTACACCGCGTCGGACAGCGCGGAGATGACTCGGCCGGTGTTGGGCCCGAACGACAGCAGCACCGCGTCGGACATATCGACGATCCGCTTGTCGCGGCCCGCCGGTGTCTGCGCGATCCCGGGGATCCGGACGATTCCGTCGACTCCGCCGAGCGATTTCATCCCGTCGGTCATGACCAGCAGTACATCCGGGGCGGCCGCGATCATGGCTTCGCTGGTGATGGCGGTGAACGGTTCGGTCAGCCCGGCCTGCTGACCGGCGTCCTCGGCGCCGAGCGCGGCAATGAGCGCGTCGGCGCCGGAGCCGGGCCCGGCGAGCATGGTGATGGCGCTGGAGCGCAGGTACAGGAACGCGATCCGCAGCCGCGGATCCGGGGAAGGTACCGCGGCGGCGGCCGCGATCTCGTCGCTGGTGCGGCGACCGAGCTCCTGACCGCGCTGTGGCACACCGAGGGCGGCGGCGACCGCCTCGATCTGCGGGACCACCCCCTCCATAGTGCGTTCCGGGTCGAAGTAGACGACGGTGATCCCGGTGGCGCGTAACTGTTCCCGGACCGCCGGGGACGCGCTGGTGGTGTCGGTGAGGAAAACACTGGGCCGCAACGCCAGAATCGACTCCACGTTCAGCGCGCCGTTGCCGCCGGTGACATTCGGCAGTTGCGCGACAGCGGGGAACGACGCCGCGGTGCTGCGACCGACCATGTTCCCGCCCAGGCCCAGCGCCCAGATGATCTGGGCGAGGGTGCCGTACCGGTCGGCGGCGACGATCCGGCTCGCATCGGTGACCGTGACATCGGTGCCGTCGAAGGAGCGGACGGTGGCCGGCAGGACCG
The DNA here is from genome assembly GCF_001613445.1 of Nocardia grenadensis NBRC 108939. Classification (GTDB taxonomy): domain Bacteria; phylum Actinomycetota; class Actinomycetes; order Mycobacteriales; family Mycobacteriaceae; genus Nocardia; species Nocardia grenadensis. Next base: position 121,443 of record NZ_BDCJ01000003.1, on the reverse strand, counting down.
GAGTGGGCGGCGGAGTGATCGGTACCGGGTCCAGGTCGCCGAGGACCGCGGTGGCCGGGCCCTGCCGGGTGGTGGCGCCGGCGGGTTCGGGGCTGTCGCAGGCGGCGGTGAGGACGAGCAGGGCCGCCGCGAGTCCTGCCAGCAGTGCGCGCGCCCGTCCGGAGCGGACCCGGTGATACCTCATGAAGGCAAGGCTAATCCGTGCGGGTGTGTCCGGTGCGCGCCCGCCCCCGCACTACGGGGTGGAGCTCACATCGTCGAGGGCGGCGGCGATCGCCCGCGGCAGTTCCAGCGTTTCGGCGGCCAGCACCCCGGTGAGCTGACCCATATCGCGGGCCCCGACGAGCATGCTCGCGACCCCGGGACGGTCCCGCACCCAGGCCAGCGCGACCGCCAGCGGGGAAGTTGCCAGCCCGTCGGCGGCGGTGACCAGCGCGTCGACCACGGCGGTGGCGCGGTCGTCGTCGAGGCGGCCACGGATTTCGGCGGCGGTGGCCTCGTCGGCGGCCCGGGAGTCCGCCGGAACGCCGTTCCGGTACTTCCCGGTGAGAATGCCGCCCGCCAGCGGGGCGGTGGCCACCAGGCCCGCGCCGTGGTGTGCGGCGGCCGGTGCCGTATCGTCCTCCGCGCCCCGGGTGAGCAGCGAGTACGGGGTCTGTACGGCGGTGACCGGGCTGACCGCGGCCAGACTGGCCAGCTGCCAGGCGGTGAAGCCGCGGACCCCGGCGTAGCGGGTACGCCCCGAGGTGATGGCGTATTCCAGGGTCGCGGCGATCTCGTCGAGCGGGGTGCTCGCGTCCCAAGCGGTGATCTGCCAGAGGTCCAGATGGTCGGTGCCCAGTTCCAGCAGCGTGCGGTCCAGCTGCCGCAGCAGGCTGCGGCGCGAGCAGTCGACGGTGACCCGGGCCTGCCCGGGCGGCGGCGGTTCGCTGCCCGCGGGCAGCGACGGGAAATGCGGTACCAGACCCGCGCCGGCGCACAGGACGAGCTCGTCGCGCGACACCAGGTCGCCGAGCAGGTCGGCGAGGATCCGTTGCGCGGCCCCGCCGGCATAGGCGGGGGAGGTGTCGACGAGGGTGCCGCCACATTCGGCGAACGCGATCAGTTGCGCGGCGGCGGTATCGGGGTCGGTATGGCTGCCCCAGGTATGGGTGGCCAGTCCGATCCGGGAAACCCGCAGCCCACTGCGGCCGATGGTGCGCTGTTCCATCACCGAGTCTCCGTGTCCGGTATGAGCGGGTCGGGCCCGGAGGCGGTAGCGAAGCGTGACCACGGACGGCCCTCGCTCATGCCCGGCAGCCACTGCACGGTTCGACAAATCCTCACGGTGCCCAGCCTAGAGCGTGTTCGCGTGGTGGCGGTCCGGGACGAACGGTCCGCTCGGCGTGTCCGCCCCAGCGGCGGCCGCCGCGCGGGCCCTGGGGCGGGCACTGTAGGGTCGCTGCCGGTCGTCGCCGTGCCCGGTGCGGCCGGGGTGCCGTAAGACCGGAGGCGGAGCGGGTTTTCGGCGTTGTACAGGAGGATGTGTGGTTGGCGAGTCGATGACCTGGGTGCAGGCGTTGGTGCTCGGGTTGGTGCAGGGCCTGACGGAGTTCCTGCCGGTGTCGTCGTCGGGGCATCTACGAATCGTGTCCTCGTTGTTCTTCGGTGAGGATGCGGGCGCGTCGTTCACCGCGGTGACCCAGCTCGGTACCGAGGCCGCGGTGTTGTTGTTCTTCGCCAAGGACATCTGGCGCATCGTGCGGGTGTGGTGCACCACGGTGTTCGAGAAGCTCACTGCGCGGTCCCGGGAGAACGTACCGGTCAGCGAGATGGTCACCACGAAACTTCCGGTGGTCACCGGGAGCGGCCCGGCCGGATACGACCCGGGTGCCGAAGCGCAGCGCGAACTCGATTACCGGATGGGCTGGTATGTGATCATCGCCACCATCCCGATCGGCGTGCTGGGGCTGGTCTTCAAGGACCAGATCCGCACCGGCGCCCGGAATCTGTGGCTCGTGGCGATCATGCTGATCGTTTTCGCGCTGGTCATCGCCGCGGCCGAACATTTCGGCCCGAAACAGCGGCCGCTGGAACAACTCACCACCCGCGACGGACTGGTGATGGGCTTCGCGCAGTGCCTGGCGTTGATCCCCGGGGTGTCCCGGTCGGGCGCGACCTCCAGTGCGGGACTGTTCCTCGGGTTGGAACGGGAGGCGGCGGTGCGGTTCTCGTTCCTGCTGGCGATCCCGGCGGTCACCGCGTCCGGACTGTTCAGTCTCCCCGACGCTTTCGAGCCCGCGGGGGAGGGGCTCAACGCCTCGGGTGCCCAGTTGCTGGTGGCGACCCTGGTGTCGTTCGCGGTGGGTTACGCGTCGGTGGCGTGGCTGCTGCGGTTCGTGGCGAAGCATTCGCTCTACTGGTTCGTCGGCTACCGGATCGTGCTCGGCGTCGTGATCATCGGTCTGCTCGCGGGCGGGGTCGTTTCGGCCACATGACCGGCACAGACGACGCTGCCGCCGAGTTCCTACCGACCGCGCCCATTAGGCTGGCCGCATGACGGTGATCCTGCTGCGACACGGTGTGTCGACCTCCAATACCGGCGGCACTCTCGCCGGCCGCAGTTCCGGTGTGGAACTCACCGACCGTGGCGGCGAGCAGGCCCGGACCGTCGCAGACCGGCTCGCGGGCCTGCCGATTTCGCGGATCGTGACCTCGCCGCTGCTGCGCTGCCAGCGCACCGTGTCGCCGCTGGCCGCCGAACTCGGTCTGGAACCGGTGGTCGACGACCGCCTCGCCGAGGTCGATTACGGCGAATGGACCGGACGCCGGATCCAGGATCTGCTGCAGGAGCCGCTGTGGCAGGTGGTGCAGCGGCATGCCTCGGCGGCGGTGTTCCCCGGCGGCGAGGGGCTGGCACAGGTACAGGCACGGGCGGTGTCGGCGATCCGCGAACACGATCGCGCCCTGGCCGAACTGCACGACGGGGACCAGTTGTGGGTGGCGTGCACCCATGGTGATGTGATCAAGGCGGTGCTCGCGGACGCGCTCGGCATCCATCTCGACGGATTCCAGCGCATCATGGTCGAGCCCGCCTCGCTCAGCGTTGTCCGCTACACCCGCACCGCGCCGTTCGTCACCCGGATGAACGACACCGGTGCGGACCTGTCCGGTCTGGCGCCCGCGCCGAAGGCCGCGTCCGGCACATCCGGACCCGTGCCCGGTGGGGAGATCGGGGCAGGAAGGAAAGACGGATAATGGGTATGCCCGATACCGGCGAACGCGCCACCTCTCGGCGGCATCGGGCGAATCGGCGTCCGCGCCGGGATACGGCGCAGCGGGGTACCGCAGCCGAACAGGGTCACGTATCAGGAGGTGCATGTGTCACGAGCAATCCATGTTTTCCGCACCCCCGAACGTTTCGTCGCCGGAACTGTCGGTGAGCCGGGCGATCGCGCGTTCTACCTGCAGGCGGTGGAGGAACCCCGGGTGGTGAGTGTGCTGCTGGAGAAGCAGCAGGTGAAGGTACTCGCCGACCGGATGGGTCTGCTGCTCGACGAGGTGGCGCGGCGATTCGGTGCCGAGGTGCCGCCGCAGGCCGAGCAGGTCAACGACAACGCGCCGCTGGTCACGCCGATCGACGCGGAGTTCCGGGTCGGCACCATGGGGCTGGGCTGGGACGCCGACGCGGGTGCGGTGGTCGTCGAACTGCTGGCGATCACCGAGACCGAGGTCGACGAATCGGTGGTCCTCGACGACACCGACGAGGGCCCGGACGCGGTCCGGGTGTTCCTCACCCCCGATCAGGCCCGGGAATTCGCACTCCGGTCCACCCGGGTGATAGCGGCCGGGCGGCCGCCGTGCCCGCTGTGCGGGGAACCGCTGTCGGCGCGCGGGCACATGTGTGTGCGCACCAACGGGTACAAGCGCGGTGAACTGTTCGGCGCGAACGATCTGGAGGAATGACCGTGCCCGGCACCGTGGACGCGCTGCGCGCGGGTGAACTGACGGTGCTGGGCCGGGTGGGGGTCGCCAGCAATGTGACCCTGGTCTGCGATCTCACCACCGGCGACGGCGATCTGCGCGTGGTGTACAAACCCGTCCGCGGTGAGCAGCCGCTGTGGGATTTCCCGGACGGGACCCTGGCCGGGCGCGAGGTGGCCTCGTATCTGATCTGCCGCGCGCTGGGCTGGACGGTGATTCCGGAAACGGTGCTGCGGGACGGGCCCTACGGGCCGGGGATGGTCCAGCGCTGGATCACCATCCGGGAACCGCGGCAACCGAACAGTGCCCGGCTGGATCTGATCGATCTGTGTCCGCCGGAGCGGGTGCCGGACGGTTTCCGGGAGGTGCTGCGCGCCTACGACGGCGCCGGGGACGAGGTGTCGCTGGTGCATGCCGACCATCCGCGGTTGCGGCGGATGGCGGTGCTGGATGTGCTGTTGAACAATGCCGACCGCAAGGGTGGGCATGCCCTGGAATCGGCCGACGGCGAGGTGTACGGCGTGGACCACGGGATCTGCCTGCACCAGGAGAACAAACTCCGCACGGTGTTGTGGGGGTGGGCCGGGGAACCGATACCGGCGGACCTGCTCGCCGATATCGCCGCGTTCACCGAAACCCTGCCCGGCGAGCTCGCCGACCGTCTGGCGGACCATCTCACCGACCCGGAGATCGATGCCCTGCTGCGCCGGGCGAAGCGCCTGCTCGACGAACCGGTGCTGCCTTTCCCGGAGACGTCGCGTCCCATCCCGTGGCCCGCTTTCTGACCGGGTGACCGGCACCGGATTCGCTCTGTCCGAAGCCAATGGTTGCGTTCTTCCGCCGGCCGCGTTCGCGCAGGTCCACGGGCCTTCGGTGATCATGGTCGCGGCACGCGTGGCGGGGTGGGCGGGGCGTGGCGTGTCGCGACCTCTACTCTCGAAGGTATGCAGTCCTGGTCCGACACCCCGATCCCCGCGGTCCCCGGAACAGGGCCACCGTTGCGGTTGCACGACACCGCCGATTCCTGTATTCGCCCGGTGACCCCGGGTAGTACGGCCACGATGTACGTGTGCGGGATCACCCCCTACGACGCCACGCATCTCGGGCACGCCGCCACCTATCTGACCTTCGATCTGGTGAACCGGGTGCTGCGCGACGCCGGCCGCGAGGTGCACTACGTACAGAACGTCACCGATGTCGACGATCCGCTGTTCGAGCGGGCGAATCGGGACGGGGTGGACTGGCGCGACCTGGGCACCGGCGAGATCGAACTGTTCCGCGAGGATATGGCGGCGCTGCGGGTGCTGCCGCCGCGCGATTACGTGGGTGCGATCGAATCGGTGGAGGAGGTCGTCGAACTGGTCGGCAAACTGCTGGCCTCCGGTGCCGCCTACACCGTCGAGGACGAGCAGTACCCCGATGTCTATTTCCGTACCGATGCCACCGAGCAGTTCGGGTACGAATCCGGCTACGACCGCGCCACCATGGAGCGCTTGTTCGCCGAGCGCGGTGGTGACCCGGACCGGCCGGGTAAGCGTGATCCGCTGGACGCCCTGCTGTGGCGGGCCGAACGTCCGGGGGAGCCATCGTGGCCGTCGCCGTTCGGGCCGGGCCGGCCCGGCTGGCATATCGAATGCGCGGCGATCGCCGTGAACCGGCTGGGTACCGAGTTCGATATCCAGGGCGGTGGCAGCGATCTCATCTACCCGCATCACGAATACTCCGCCGCCCACGGTGAGGCGTTGGCCGCGGGCCGGCGCTTCGCCCGCCATTACGTGCACACCGGCATGATCGGGCTGGACGGGGAGAAGATGTCCAAGTCCAAGGGCAATCTGGTGCTGGTGTCGAAACTACGGGCTCAGGGCGTGGATCCGGGGGCGATCAGGCTGGGCCTGTTCGCCGGTCACTATCGCGCGGACCGGATGTGGACCGACAGCGTGCTCACCGAGGCCGATACGCGGCTGCGGCGCTGGCGGCAGGCCGTCGCGGTGACCGCCGCGCCGGCGGCCGCCGATACCGTCGCCCGGCTGCGCACCCATCTCGCCGACGATCTGGACACACCGGCGGCGCTGGCGGCCCTGGACGCCTGGGCGTACAACGCGCTCGAATACGGTGGCGCCGATCCGGCCGCGGGCGCGGATATCGTCGCGGCGGTGGACGCGCTGCTCGGCATCCGCCTGCGCTGACCGGGCGCGGCGCGTCCTCGGCTTCGGGCACACGAGCTTTCGGACGACGGTGGTCCGGCCGCGTAGGTGGCGACGTTTCACCACTCCCGGCCGGACAGGGGCGCTCATGGGGTACTGTTCGATCCTCGAAATCCCCAACCGTTCACCGAAGAGATCGGCGCCGCATGTCTCGTATAGTCAGTAAGGACAACTATTTCGACACCGGCCTGGAGGTTCTGTCCGAGCTCGGTTTCCGGCACCTCAACATCGGCGTGCTGTGCCGGCGGCTCGGGGTGACCAGCGGATCGTTCTATCACCATTTCGGGAGCTGGCAATCGTATGTGGGTGCGCTGCTGGACCATTGGGAGAACCGGCAGGTGCTGATCCTGCGCACCTTGAATTTCGACCCGTCCACGCCCGATGAGGCGATCCGGGCCCTGTCGGATCTGACGCTGGGCCTGCACCATCGGGCGGAGGCAGCGATCCGGGCCTGGGCGGCAAACGACGAAGCGGTGGGTGTGGCGCTCAAGCGGGTCGACGAATCCAGGCGCCGCACCGTGCGCAAGACGATCACGGGTGTGGTGGGCGACGAGCGGATCGCCGCGGTCGATACCGAACTCGGGATGGCCCTGTTGATCGGGTACCAGCAGATGGTGGCCGCCGGTCAGCAGGTGTGCCTGGAGGAACTGCTCGGTGAGTACGCGCGGCTGGTCTACTCCCACGTCCGCCGGCCGGCCGTGAACGGCTAGCGCACCCCGGTACCGGTTTCCGGCTCGCCCGAGATCACTTCAGGACGAGCACTGCCGCCTTCTCCAACCGGTCGGCGATATCGGCGTAGGACTCGTAACCCATGCCCGCCCGCACCAGAGCCCCCGCGTACAGCAGTTCCAGCGATTCCACTGTTTCTGGATCGGCTTCGGGCGCCAGGGCCCGGGTGATGCGCTCCCGGATTTCCATACCGATCCGGGTCCGCAGATGCTGGACGTCGGGATCGCGGCCCAGCAGCGCGCTCGTCACCGCCCCCGACAGTTCTTGTTCGTCGGCCACCAGCAGGGCGATACCGCGCAGTTCGGCCAGAACCCGCACGGTGGGGTCGGCATCATGGCTGACCGGACTTTCCGAGGATCGGATCCGGCGCCAGAAGATCTCCGCGACCAGATGTTCCTTCGAGGAGAAATACGTGTAGGCGGTCGCGGTGCCCACACCGGCGGCGGTGGCGACCATGCGGATGGTGAGTCCGGCGAAACCTTCGCGGGACAGCACTTCCATCGCGGCTCTGGTGAGTCTGTCCACGGTGTCCGCCTGCTTGCCGCTCAAGCGCCGCCGAGTGGCCTCGAGAATTCTGGAATCGCCTTCGGACATGTGTCTAGATAGTAGTGTCGGTGTAGTGCCGGATCAACTTCCGCGCAGCCTGCAGCCCGTGAACTAATGTCGATCACCGCCGTACCCCGCGAACCGGAAGAGAGTCCCGACCTCCGATGATGCGAAATATTCGCCGATGCTCCGGCCTCCGCGGACCCTGTGTACCTGTATCGAAGGAGGCCTGATGGCCCTGTCGGCCCCCGCTCCGCAGCTGACCGACGAGCAACTGTTCGACCACGCCCGCCGGGCCACCGGTTTCATGCCGGAAGAGGAGGGCCGCGCGCTGCACGCAGCGGCCGTGAAGTACTGCCACGGCGGGGTGATCACCGAGATCGGCACCTACTGCGGGAAATCGACCATCCTGCTCGGCGCCGCCGCCCGCGCGCAGGACGGGGTCGTCTTCACTGTCGACCACCATCACGGTTCCGAGGAACACCAGCCCGGCTGGGAGTATCACGACACCTCCCTGGTCGACCCGGTCACCGGCCGGTTCGACACCCTGCCCCGGTTCCGGCACACCATCGACACCGCGGGCCTGTCCGATACCGTCATCGCGATAGTCGGCACCTCCGCGCGGGTGGCCGCCACCTGGCGGACCCCGATCGACTTCCTGTTCATCGACGGCGGCCACACCGAAGAGGCCGCCGACCGTGACTACCGCGGCTGGGCCAAATGGGTGATCCCCGGAGGCGGACTGGCCATCCACGATGTTTTTCCCGATCCGGCAGACGGCGGCCAGGCGCCCTACGGTATTTACCGGCGGGCGGTCGACAGCGGTGAATTCCGGGAAATATCGGTGACCGATTCGCTCCGTGTGCTGGAGCGGGTCCACCCGGGCACACCCTCCTGACGCCCGCGGCCTTCATCGCCGGATCAGGCCCGCTTCGGTGGCCGCCGCGACGGCGGCCGTGCGGGAATCTACACCGAGCTTGGTGTAGATCCGTGCCAGATGGGATTTGACGGTTCCCTCGGTGAGGTGAAGGTCCGCGCCGATCGCTCGGTTGGACAGGCCCGCGGCGACCAGGGTGAGGACCTCGGTTTCACGACGGGTCAGTGCGGCTCCCGGCGTGCGCAACCGGTTCAGCAGCCGGTCGGCGACAGCGGGGGCCAGTGCGGTGCGTCCGGCGGCGGCGGTCCGTACGGCGGCCGCCAGGTCTTCGGGCCGGGCGTCCTTGAGGACGTATCCGGTGGCTCCCGCTTCGATCGCCGGCAGGATATGGGCTTCGGAATCGAAGGTTGTCACGATGAGTACCCGCGGACTTCCGGGCCGTGCGGTGATCCGGGCGGTGGCCTCGGTGCCGTTCATGCCCGCACCGAACTGTAGGTCCATCAGCACCACATCGATGTCGCCGGCGCCCGCGCGGCCGACCGCCTCCTCGGCGGTGGCGGCCTCGGCCACCACCGTTACGCCGGGTTCGGTCTCGAGCACGGCGCGCAGCCCCGCCCGGACCACCGGGTGATCATCGGCAAGCAACAGCCGGATCCGGGTCCCGGTCACGCGGACGCCCCGACTCCGGCGTGTGGCGGACCGAGAGGTAGCCGGGCAGTCAGTGTGGTGCCTTCTCCCCGCGCGGATTCGACCGTCAGCTCCCCGCCGAGCGCGCGGACGCGATCGTTCATCGACGCGAGCCCGAAGCCACCGTCTCCGTTCGCGGTCGAGCCGGCGGGGTCGAACCCGCATCCGTCGTCGGCGATGGAGAGGACGACCCGGTCCCCGAGATATCGCAGGACGATATCGGCGCTCGCCGCGGCGGCGTGGCGGACCGTGTTCGACAGCGCGGACTGGGCGATTCGGAGCAAGGCGACCTCGTACGACGTCGGCATCGGGACCGGGTTCCCGTCGCGGTGGAAGCGGGCGGTGATCCCGTGGCGGGCGCCGGTGGCGGCGCAGAGGCGTTCGAGTGCATCGGCCAAGGAGGCTCCCTCCAGCGCGGGTGGGGTGAGGGCGGCCACGAACCGGCGTGCTTCGGCGAGGTCGTCGACCGCGGTCTGGCGCGCTTGGCCGACATAGCGCAGGGCGCTGTCCGGTGCCCCGGGCAGTACCCGCTCGGCGGCGCGTAAGAGCAGCTGGATACTTGTCAGGCCCTGAGCCAGGGTGTCGTGGATCTCGCGGGCCAGCCGCTCCCGCTCGGCCAGCACCCCGGCAGCGTGTTCCGCGGCCGCGAGCTCGGCGCGGGTGGCGGTGAGTTCCTCGATCAGCCGCCGTCGCCGTTCGCTTTCACGGTAGAGCGCCTGATACCCACGGACCACTGCGACGGCCACTGCCGCGCCGAGTGCGGGGCCGATGGCCATCGGCGCGCTGAACGTGGCCTGGTGGGCGGCGAAGCCGAGTGCGGCTACCACGGCGGTGACCGCGACGGCGGCGGTTCCGGCGCGTCGTGGCAGCAGATGCAGCTGGAGGAAGTACAGCGGGAAGGCGACCCAGACACCGTCGGCGGATATCACGAGCAAGGCAAGCCAGGCGCAGACGAGGACAGCCAGCCATACCGCCGCCGCCCGCCCGGAGCTGCGCACAGCGGGCAGTATCGATCCGCTCGCGTACACCAGCCCGCATGCCGTGGCCGTCGCCGCGACCGCACCGGCGTGCGGGTGGTGGCCGGCGACCGCCCGCCCTACCGCGAGTGCGAGCAGGGCCGGCACCAGCACGTGCAGTGGCCAGGCCAGGGCTCTGGGGGTGAAAGTGTGGGTGGTGTTCACGGTCCCCCCAGCCTAAGCAGCAGCGTGCGGGGCCGCCTCTGTCGAAAGTAGGAACCGTCGCTGTGCCTTCGGGCCGGTCGTTTTCCGTCCCGGGGCAGATGTGCGCGTGGTGCCGGGCGGCGAGGGTGGAGACACCACCCCCTCACGAAAGGGCTGCCGGCCGTGTTCGTCGCCTGGAGAGACCTGAAGTTCGCCCGCGGGAGATTCGCCCTCATGGGCATCGTTATCGTGCTGATCAGCCTGTTGATCGGAGTGCTGTCCGGCCTGACCGCCGGCTTGGCGCAGCAGAATATCTCCGCGATCACCGGTCTGCCCGCGAGCAAGATCGTATTCGGCGCGGACGGCACCGGCGCCGAGCTGTCGTACACCGAATCCCTCATCACCGAGGACCAGTGGCGGAGGTGGTCGGATACCCCCGGCGTCGACACCGCCGAACCGCTGGGGATCGGCATCGTCACCGCGAAAGCGGGAAGCAGGACCGCAGGCGTCAGCGTGTTCGGGGTCCGGCCCGGTTCGGCCCTTGCTCCCGCCGGTGAACTGATCGGTGCGGGGACAGCGGTACTGTCCGGCGCCGCGGCCGACGACCTCGGCGTCGAGCCCGGCGAAACCGTGACATTCGCCGGCCGGACACTGGTGGTCGCCGCGGTGCGCGGTGCCGCCTCGTTCGCGCACACTCCCGTTGTCTGGACCGGGCTGGACGCCTGGCGCCGTACCGTCCCCTCGGCCGAGGGCCAGGGTGCACCGATCGCGACCGTTATCGCGCTGAATACGGACGCGGGGGTGGACGTGCGGGCCGTCGACGAGGCGGCCGGGACGACGACTGTCTCGACGCGCGATTCGCTGGCCGCGATCGGGTCCTACACCTCCGAGAACAGTTCGCTACAGCTGATGCGCGGGCTCCTGTTCGTCATTTCCGCGCTGGTCGTCGGCGCGTTCTTCACCGTGTGGACTATTCAGCGCAGCCGTGACGTCGCCGTTCTGAAAGCGCTGGGCGCGTCGACCGCACGGTTGCTCGCGGACGCCCTGGGCCAGGCGACCGTCCTGCTGGCGGGCGGCACGCTGCTCGGTACCGGCTTGGCGATCGGGCTGGGTGCCGCCGTACGCGGCGCGTCCGTGCCGTTCCTGCTGACGCCCGCGGACGCCGCGGTGTCGGCCGCGTCGCTGATCGTGCTGGGCCTGCTCGGCTCTGCCCTGTCCATTCGACGCATCACCTCTGTCGACCCATTGACCGCTCTGGAGTCCGTGCGATGACCCTGAATCTGACCGCTGTCACCCTGTCCTATCCCGACGGGCCGGTGCGTACAACCGCATTGGACAACGTGGACCTGGACGTCTCCGCCGGCACGCTCACCGCCGTGGTGGGTCCCTCCGGATCCGGCAAATCCAGCCTGCTGGCCGTAGCGGCTACTCTCATCACTCCGGATTCGGGGACGGTGACCGTGGACGGTATCGAGACCACCGGCATGTCCCGGCGAGCGTTGGCCGCTCTCCGTCGGCAGCGGATCGGGATCGTCTTCCAGCAACCCAATCTGCTGCCCGCGCTCACCGCAGCCGAACAGTTGACGGTCGCGGCGCGCGTCACCGGCGGCAACACCCGGGGCGCGCACGACCGGGCCCTGCGGATACTCGATTCGGTCGGTCTGGCCGACGCGGCCGGACGGCGTCCGCACCAGCTCTCCGGCGGACAGCGTCAGCGGGTGAATATCGCCCGAGCGCTGATGAACGAACCCGCCGTCCTCCTGGTGGACGAGCCCACCAGTGCGCTGGACCGCGAGCGCGGCGCGGCCGTCGTCGATCTGATCGCTCGCTCCACCCACCGTCGCGGGATCGCTACCGTCATGGTCACGCATGACCCGACCCACCTCGCGGCGGTCGATCGAGTCGTGGAGGTACGCGACGGCCGACTGCACTCTCCGGCGGCCGTAGGGTCGTGACCGTGCCCCGGAGTGCATGCAGCGGGTTGGGCCGGCCGCGCCCGATCGACACCCGGAACGCGCCGGGATATCCCGCGGCCTGCGCCTGTATCGCAGGGTGTCAGTCCGCCCGATGGTCGGGCTCGCGCTCCGTGGCGTACTTCCTGGCCCAGGTGTAGTCCGGTTTACCGCTGGGGGACCGCACGAGCGTGTCCGTGATCCATACCGCGCGGGGCACCTTGTACCCGGCGAGGTGGCCGCGGACATGGGCGCGCAGCCCCTCGGCGTCCAGCGCGCCCCCGGTGAGGCTGACGACCACGGCGACCTGCTGGCCCCAGCGGTCGTGCGGCACCCCGATCACGGTGGCGTCGTAGATAGCGGGGTGCGCTTTCACCACGCCCTCGACCTCTTCGGCGAACACCTTCTCGCCGCCGGTGTTGATCACCATATTGCCGCGGCCGATGAGGCTGATGGTGCCGTCGTCCTCCAGCCGGGCCCGGTCGTCGGTGACCACGATCCGCTGCCCGTCCACTACCTTGAACAGTTTCTCGGTGCGCTCCGGGTCCTTGTAGTAGCCGAGCGGGACCGCGCCGGTCTTCGCCAGCCAGCCCTCGTCGCCCGGTTCCACCGGGTGCCCGTCGTCGTCGACGACCACCGCGCCGCGCCCGATCGACACCCGCGGCTTCCGGGCCGGGTCCTCGTCGCGTTGTGCGAAACCGATACCACCGAAGCCGGTTTCGGAGGAGCCGATGGAATCGGAGACGAACAGGTTCGGGATGAGGTCCAGCAGCGCGTTCTTGGTCGGCTGGGTGAGCAGGGCGGCGCCCGAGGCGATCATGAACAGTCCGGTGGCGTCGACGGGGTCGGCGCGGTAGGCGTCGATGAGCGGGCGGGCCATCGCGTCACCGGTGACGACCATGACGCCGGGACGTTCGGCGGCCACCGTGCGCCAGATGTGTGCGGGATCGAACCGGGGAACGAAGACCACGCAGTTACCGGACCACAGCGCGATGAAGGTCGGCATCATGGCCGCCAGATGCATGAGTGGCGGCAGGATCAGCCAGGTGGAGGGTTCACCCGCGGCGCCGGTGCGGGACTGCTGGTATTCGTCGGTGACGGGTTCGTTGCTGTAGAAGTCGATTCCGCCGCCCAGGACCCGCCACATGTCCTCCTGTCGCCACAGCACACCCTTGGGCATCCCAGTGGTGCCGCCGGTGTACATGACGAACAGATCGTCGGCTGTGCGCGGTACTTCCGGCCGGGTGGTGGGTGCGGCCGCGGTGACCTCGGCCAGACAGTCCACATCGGGATCGGCCGGAGTGCGGTCGTCGGCCGCGCACAGCAGGTATTTCAGTCGCGGTGACCGCTGTGCCGCGGCACGTACCGCCGCCCCGTAACAGGCGTGGTACACGAGATATTCGAGGTCGGCGTTGTCGTAGAGGTGGGCGAGTTCTTCGGGGCCGTACCGGAAATTGATGTTCACCGGTACGGCGGCCAGTTTGAAGCAGGCGATCAGCGTCTGCATCGTATCGATGCTGTTGTGCATCTGGAACCCGACGTGCGTGCCGCGGGTGACCCCTTGGGCCGTGAGGTGGTGGGCGAGCCGGTTGGCGCGTTCTTCCAGTTCGCGGTAGGTCACGCGCCAACCCTCCTCGATCAGCGCGGTCCGGTCGGGTACGGCGTCGACCGAGTGTTCGAACAGGTCGGCGAAATTATTGGCCATATCAGTCCTGCGATGGGCCGGGCACTGGGTGCCGGGTCGGGTCAGACAACGGTGAGGGGCAGTGCGATACCGCGGTCGGTGAATCGGAAGTCGACGCCCGTGCTGAAGCGGGTGATGGCCACCTCCGGTGCTTCGGCGAACGGTTCGTCGGCGCGCGAGATCTCGGCGGTCCAGCCGTCGGGTCCCTCGTCGACGACCCGGCTCCGCAGATGCGGGTCGACTCCGCGGACCAGGGCGTCCAGCGGGCCGAGCCGGTCGGGCTCGATCATCGACAGCCAGCCGCGGTCGGTGAGCGCGCCGCTGCTGCCGGGGAACCGGATCCGCAGGACACCGATGCCGGGCTCGACTTCGACATCGGTGTAGTGCCGCGGATTCAGCGCCGGGTGCGCGCATAGCACCTGGGCGAGTGCGTCCAGATCGGTGCCCAGTCCGAGACCGGCGCGGATCCGTTCCGAGGTCACTCCCGCGATCCCGGTGAACTGTTTGCGCCCGATCTCCAGCGCGGCGTCGTCATCGGTGCGTTCGTGCACCGCGATCATGAAGCCGAGCACCAGCAGATGCTGCTGCAGGCACACCTCCTCGGCGATCCGGACCAGGGCCGAATGGGAGAAGTCGGCGAACCGCAGATCGCTGAGCAGCGGTCCGCTGTAGTCGGCGCGGCCCTCGTCGCCCGGGTCGATATCGGCCAGCGGTAACCGCGCGGCCACCGATTCCGCCACCAGTGGCGCATTGCGCGGCACCTCCGGTGGGGTGTGCGATTCATCGATGACCACCGTCCACGCGCACATGGGGTGCCGGTCGGCGGGGACCCGGGGCGGGCGGTGGATGGGCCGCACCCGGGCGTACTTGTTGGTGGCCAGGGCCGTGGCGTCGAAGGTGGGGTCCTCGATGGCGTGGCACATGGCCGTCACATAGTCGGGGCCCATCGGTTCGACGTCGGCGAGGGCGCCGCAGTGGTCGAGCCAGAACTCGCCGTGACGGGCGTCGTCGACGCGGAACCGGAAGTCCATGAACTGTGGTGGCGCCCCGATATCGAGCTGTAATCCCTTGAAGATGGTGACCACGTCGTCGCCGGTGTAACCGAGGGCCCGCTGCATCCGCCGGGTATAGATCGGGCTGGACAGCTGCCATTCCTCGATCGCGACCTCGGCCATCCCCTCCCGGCCGAACGCGGAGATACAGTGCGCCATGCCGGACCGGTCGATCAGCTGCCCGCACAGCAGCAGTTCGGGCACCAGGACGGCCAGCTGCTCTCGGGTCAGCTCGTGAAACCTGCTGGTGGGTAGGGGCATCGGGGTCACCAGAGGGAGGCCGGCGAGGTGCCGATCCGGTACCACCCCGGCAGCCGGCCGGAGGTGGCCTTGGCGATCCGCGCGTTCATCCCGTCCGACATCGCCTTATCGGTCATCATCTCCAGGAACAGTGCCGAGACATTGCCGTAGTCGAAGAAGTCGCGCTGCCACGACCACTGGTAGTCGCCGCCGTAGCGGAACCAGCTGCCGCCGATGCCGTTCACCGTGTACTTGCTGCCGTCGGCGCGGGGCGTGGTGTCGTAGACCTGCTTCCAGAAGCCGATCACGTCGCCGCTGCGTTCATCGATGACGAACTGCTGGTAGGGATACTGCCAGCCCTCGAGGCCCTCCATTTCCTGGCCGAGGGCGAGATCGCGGATCTCCTCGCGGCCGACGGCCATGAATTCGTCCTTGGGGCCGTAGTTCCAGCCGTAGGTGGCGTCGGCGGTGTACATATCGGCGAGCGGCTTCCAGTCGCCGAGCTTCTCACATCGTTCGTTCTCCGCCACCCAGCGGCGCACCATCTCGTCGAGTTCGGCGCGGTCGAAACCTGTCATGGATGTGTCCCTTTCGAAAAGGATTCGTGGTCTGGATCCAGTCGGTAGCGGTGGTCGTCGCGCACGGGCGAGGCAGGTGATCGGTCGACGTGCCGGCCCGGAAGCCGAGGCGTGGGCGACGATGTCGCGCCCGCGTGCGTGCGGCCCTGATCCGCTCAGTCGGTGTCGGCGACGAGCAGCAGGGCCTGGGTGGGGCAGTAGCGGACGGCATTGTCGACGTCGGCTTTCAGTTCCGGGCCGGGGTTCGGGTCGAGGATCTCCACCTGGCCGCGTTTGGGTACGGAGAAGACGTCCGGCGCTTCGGCAGCGCAGACGGCGTGTCCCTGGCACAGGTCCAGATCGGCCACGATTTTCATAATGTGTGCTCCCTCGGCGTGGAGTGTGCGGGGCGGTTTCCCGGGGGCGGCGGGGCGCGGCGCTCCCGGGTCGGAACCTGCCCGGTCCGAGAACGAGTTCCTCCCGGGTGACGGGCCGGCGACCCGTAGGGAAGACACATAGCTGGACATGTGTCTGGACGCTACCATCGGCAGGTGTGCCCGACAACGATTCAGCAATTTTCCCAGAATCGGCGCCGGGATCGAGGTGGTTCGCCGATATCGCCGGACATGCTTTCCTGACTGCTTCCCGCGGCTCGAACGAGAACGTGTTCTTGCGTGCCGGTGAGCGTCCCAATTATATTCCGTACACCTGTCCAGACACTCCCGGCGGAACGGATCCGGCGGAGAAGGAGCAGCCATGAGCGACCCGACCCCCGAGCCCACCGTGCGTGAACGCGGGCTGGCCAAGATGGCGGAGGTCTACGGATGGGAATTCAAGGACGGCCCCGGCGACCATTTCGCCGTCACCGCCGACCACCTGTTCGCCGATATCTGGTCGCGTCCTGGCCTCACCCTGCGCGACCGCAGACTGCTGCTGCTCGGGGCGCTCACCGCCCAGGGCCTGTTCGATGTCGCCGGGATCCAGATCGGCGCCGCCCTGCAGAACGAGGAACTCGACGAAACCCAGCTGCGCGAGATCGCGCTGTTCCTCTGCCACTACGTGGGCTGGCCGGCCGGCACCTCACTGGACCATGTGATCGGCGCCCAGCTCGACCAGCACGCCAAGAAAGCGAAAAAAGCCGCCGAGACCGGCCGCTGACGACCACGATCCTCCACCCGCCGGGACGCGCCACGGCCCGCCGGCCCCACCACAGACAAGGCACACGAGTATGCGTTTCGGCATCGTCCTGTTCACCAGTGACCGCGGGATAGCCCCTGCCGCCGCGGCCCGGGCCGCCGAGGACCACGGATTTTCCTCGTTCTACGTCCCCGAACACACCCATATCCCGGTGAAACGCGAAGCCGCGCACCCCCAGACCGGCGACGCGTCGCTGCCCGACGACCGCTATATGCGCACCCTCGACCCGTGGGTCGCGCTCGCCACCGCCGCCGCGGTCACCGAACGGATCGAACTGGCCACCGCGGTCGCGCTGCCGGTCGAACACGATCCGATCACTCTCGCCAAGACCATCGCCTCGCTCGACCACCTCTCCGGCGGCCGGGTCACCCTGGGCGCGGGCTTCGGCTGGAACACCGATGAGCTGGCCGATCATGGCATACCCGGCAACAAGCGGCGCACGGCGCTGCGGGAGTACCTGGAGGCCATGCGGGCGCTGTGGCGCGAGGACGAGGCCGCCTACGACGGCGACTTCGTGAAGTTCGGGCCCAGCTGGGCCTGGCCCAAGCCGGTCGACCGCACCGTTCCCGTCCTGGTCGGCGCGGCCGGAACCGAACGGACCTGCGCCTGGATCGCGAGACACGCCGACGGCTGGATCACCACCCCGGGGGAGAACGATATCTCCGGCAGCCTGGCGACGCTGAAGAAGGCGTGGGCAGACGCCGGCCGCGCGGGCGCGCCGCGGGTGGTGGCCCTGGATTTCAAACCCGACGCCGAACGGCTGGCGTCCTGGGCCGCCGACGGTGTCACCGATGTGCTGTACGGCTTGCCGGACAAGGGCGAACCGGAGGTGCGTGCCTATCTCGAACGGCTGGCTGGCACACTGCGGAGCATGAATTCGATCACCGAGACGGGCGAGGACAGCCAGTGCGGATAGCCCTGTTGTCCTACCGCAGCAAGCCTCATTGCGGTGGGCAGGGGGTCTACGTGCGCCGCCTCAGCGCCGGACTGGCCGAACTCGGCCACGACGTGGAGGTCTTCTCCGGTCAGCCCTATCCCGCCGACCTGGACCCGCGCGTAACCCTCACCGAGGTGCCCAGCCTGGACCTCTATCGCGACGACGACCCCTTCCGCACGCCGCATCCCCGCGAGATCCGGGACCGGATCGATCTGCTGGAACTGGCCACCATGTGGACCGCCGGTTTCCCGGAACCGCGCACTTTCAGCATGCGCGCCGCCCGGCTGCTGCGCGGACGGGTCCACGATTTCGACGTCGTGCACGACAACCAGTGCCTGGGTAGCGGGCTGCTCGATATCGCGAAACGGCTGCCGCTGGTCGCCACCGTGCACCACCCCATCACCAAGGACCGGGAGGTGGACCTGGCGGCCGCCGCCTGGCGGCGCAAACCCCTGGTGCGCCGCTGGTACGGCTTCCTGGGTATGCAGGAGCGCATCGCCCGGCGGATCCCCGATCTGCTCACCGTCTCCTCGTCGTCGGCCACCGATATCGCCGACGATTTCGGTGTCGATCCCGGGCAGCTCAATGTCGTGCCGCTGGGTGTGGACACCGAACTGTTCGCGCCGCGCGGTCCCCGGGTGCCCGGCCGCATCGTCGCTGTCGCCAGCGCCGACAAACCCCTCAAGGGCATCACACATCTGCTGCAGGCGCTGACCCGGTTGCGGATCACCCACCCGGTGGAACTGCAGCTGGTGGCGAAACTGGAGCCCAACGGGCCGACCGAGAAGCAGATCGCGGAACTGGGCCTCTCCGATATCGTCACGGTCCGCGCCGGGCTCACCGATACCGAACTCGCCGAGGTGCTGGCGTCGGCGGAGATCGCCTGCATCCCGTCCCTCTACGAGGGATTCTCGCTGCCCGCGGTGGAGGCCATGGCGTCGGGAACCCCGCTGGTGGTCAGCCGCACCGGTGCGCTGCCGGAGGTCGTCGGCGAGCCGGGCGTCTGCGCCGAGCTCACCGAACCCGGCGATTCCGCCGAACTGGCCCGGGTGATCGGGCAGCTGCTGGATTCCCCGCAGACCCGGCAGCGGATGCGGGCCGCCGCCCGGGACCGCGCCGTCTCGGTGTTCAGCTGGGAGTCGGTGGCCGCACAGACCGTGCAGGTGTACGAGCGGGCCATCTCCCGGCACACCGGATCGCCGGAATTCATCACAGGAGGCACCTCGTGCTGACCGTCGACTTCGACCGCGCCGGGATCGGCCCGGGCACCCGGGTCATCGATGTGGGCTGCGGCGCCGGCCGACATTCGTTCGAGGCCTACCGTCGCGGCGCCGATGTGGTCGCCTTCGACCAGGACGCTCCCGAACTCGCCGGGGTCGCCACCATGTTCGAGGCCATGGCCCAGGTCGGGGAAGCGCCCGCCGGAGCGAAAGCCGAAGCCGTCCACGGTGACGCGCTCGACCTGCCCTACGGCGCCGGGGAATTCGACGTCGTGATCGCCTCGGAGATCCTGGAGCATGTGCCCGCCGACGACGCCGCCATCGCCGAACTCGTGCGCGTACTGCGCCCGGGCGGGCAGCTGGTGGTGACCGTGCCACGGTGGCTGCCCGAGCGGGTCTGCTGGGCGCTGTCGGACGAGTACCACGCGAACGAGGGCGGGCATATCCGCATCTACAAGGCGGACGAACTGCGGGACAAGATCACCGCGCGCGGCCTGCGGCACACCCACCGCACCCATGTGCACGCCCTGCACTCGCCGTACTGGTGGATCAAATGCGCGGTGGGCGTCCACAAGACCGAACATCCGCTGGTACGTGCCTACCATCGGATGCTGGTGTGGGACATGATGAAACAACCGGTGCTGACCCGGACGGCGGAACGCCTGCTCGACCCGCTGGTGGGCAAGAGCGTGGCGTTGTACTTCAGCAAGCCGGCGGTGACCCGTGCCGGCGGGTGAACTCCCCTCGGTCCCTTCGGTTCTCACCCGCCGCCAGATCCTGCAGACCGCGCAGTCCATCGCCGCCGCGCAGGAACCCGACGGCGCGATCCCGTGGTTCCCGGGCGGGCACACCGACCCCTGGGATCACATCGAATCGGCGATGGCGCTCACCGTCGCGGGCCTGCGCGACGAGGCCGTCGCCGCCTACACCTGGTCGGCGCGCACCCAGCGACCCGACGGGTCGTGGCCCCGGCAGTTCCGCGCCGGTGAGATCGAGGATCCGGCCACCGATGTGAATTTCTGCGCCTATCTCGCCACCGGTGTCTGGCACCATCTCGCGGTCACCGGTGATACCGGGTTCGCGGCCGATCTGTGGCCGGTGGTGGCCGCCGCGATCGATCTGGTCGTCGCGAGCCAGGGCGAGCACGGTGAGATCTATTGGCTACGCGACGGCGACAAGGTCCTGCCCGAGGCGCTGGTGACCGGTTCGGCCAGTATGTATCACAGCATCGGTGCCGCCCTGGCCCTCGCGCGCCGGCTCGGCGACCCCCACCCGGAGTGGGAGACCGCCCGCGACCGGCTCGGCACCGCGCTGCGCGATCACCCGGAGACATTCACCCGCAAGGACCGCTATTCCATGGACTGGTACTACCCGGTCCTGGGCGGGGCGCTGCGCGGACGCGCCGGCCACGACCGTATCGCCGAACGCTGGAACACCTTCGTGGTCGGCAATATCGGGATCCGCTGTGTCAGCGACCGGCCCTGGGTCACCGGCGCCGAAACCTGTGAACTCGTGCTGTCCCTCGACGCGCTGGGCGACCGGGACCGCGCGCTGGCCCTGCTGGCCAGCATCCAGCATCTGCGGGAAACCGACGGCTCCTACTGGACCGGGCTGGTGTACGCGGACGGGAAACGCTGGCCGGTGGAACGCACCACCTGGACAGGTGCCGCGGTGATCCTGGCCGCGGACGCCCTGTCCCGGACCAGCGCCGGCAACGGGATCTTCCGCGATCTCGCCGCCGACGCCGTCCCGGGGCGGGCGGTGCCCGTGCGCGTCACCGGCTGACGCGCGGGACGGCGCAGCCGCTCAGAGTTCGGCGAGCTTGGGCACCACGGGGGCGAGTGTGTCCACCCAGCCGGCCGGGGAGCCGCCGGGCGGCATGACGATCGCGGTGTGCACGCCGAGTGCGGCGTACCCCGCCATCTGACGGACGAAATCGTCGTGGGCAGTGGGGTCCGGGCTGCCTGCCAGGACAGTTTTGCGGATCCGGTCGTAATCGGTGCCCAGATCGTCGCAGTGTCGGCGCAGCACATCGAGTTTGTGTGCTACGTCCTCGGTGCTCGAGGCGAACAGATTGCAGGCGTCGCCGTAGCGGGCCACCAGCCGCAGTGTGCGCTTCTCCCCGCCGCCGCCGATCAGCACCGTGGGCCGGTGCAGTGGCTGCGGCGAACACAGGGTTTCCGCGAGCTGATAGTGCTTGCCCTCGAACGGCCCGTTGTTCTGCGGATCCCACATCTGCGCGCAGATCCGCAGCGTTTCCTCCAACCGGTCGAATCGTTCCCGGAGCGGCGGATACGGCACCCCGAGTCCGTGGTGTTCGCGGTCGAACCAGGCGGCTCCGATGCCGAGCGCGGCGCGGCCGCCGGAGAGCACATCGAGGGTGGTGACGATCTTGGCGAGCAGACCGGGGTGCCGGTAAGTCACGCCGGTCACCAGCAGGCCGAGTTCGAGCGTGGAGGTGTGCGCGGCCATGTACCCGAGGCTGGTGTAGCCCTCCAGCATGTTCGCCTCGGCGGGTAGCCCGGTCGGTTCGATCTGGAAGAAATGATCCATGAACGACAGCCAGGTCGCTCCGGCCGCCTCCGCTGCCGCGCCGACGAGTGCCAGTTCACCGGCGATGGCGGCGGTACCGCCGTCTACCTCGAATATCGGAATGTGCAACCCGAGTTCCATCGGATTCGTCTCCCCTTGCCGTGGTGGATTATCCGTCGCACACACGCTACGACCTGGAGAGCGCTCCAGGTCAAGCCGTGGCGGGCGGGTCGGGAGGATGTATCCGGCCCGATACCGCGGCGTCGCGGCACAGGTTCCGTCGCGTCACCCGGGCACTCTGCCGCTACGGTTCCCGGGCGCGCGGTCGATCATTCGAATCGCCCTGATCTCAACCCCCGTGGCCCGCGCGCGGGTGGCGTATTGGCGGGATCGGCCCGGATCCGCGCAGGTCGCGCCCGTCGATGCCCGGCGAATTGCGCCGGCCCGTCCAGCGGCCGCCGGACGGCGGGCCGGTATGGCCCCAAAACGGCGCTATCGTCAGCGTTCATGCAGGTCAGCGATACGAACACCGAGCGGGCAGGCGGTACGGCCGGTGTCCGCCGGCTCCGGGCCGACCAGGCCCGGCGCATTGCCGATATCCTGCGCCACCAGATCTACGCCGGCACTCTGGGCGATGCCCTGCCCAGCGAACAGCGGCTGGCCGCCGAACACGACACCTCCCGCAACACCATTCGCGACGCCCTGGGGCTGCTGCGCGATGAAGGTCTGATCGACCGCGCGCCCCGCGTGGGCACCCGGGTGACCGCCCGCAAATACGACCACGGATTGGACGCGCTGCTGGGCCTGCAGGAAACCCTGGAGGGCCGCGGCACCGTCCGTAACGAGGTGCGGGCCGGGCAACTCATCACTGCGCCGCCGGCGGTGGCCCGGCGGCTCGGCGTGGCCCCCGGCGAGCAGGTCGTCTACCTGGAGCGGCTGCGGTATCTCGGCGAGCAGCCGCTGAGCCTGGATCTCACCTACCTCGCGCCCGAGATCGGTGTGCGCGTCCTCGACCACGACCTCGCGCACACCGATGTCTTCGTGCTGCTCGAACAGCTCAGCGGCCGGTCCCTGGGCTCGGCGGACCTCACCGTGGAGGCGATACCCGCCGACCGGCACACCGCCGCCACCCTCGACGTCCCCGACGGAGCGCCGCTGCTCATGCTCGAACGTCTCACCCGGCTCGACGACGGAACCCCCGTCGACCTGGAATACGTCCGGATGCGCGGCGACCGGATCACGCTGCGCGGCAGCCTCTCCCGCGGCATCCCCGAATGGAAGGTCCTCTAGATGGCATTGGCGAACCAGCGCACCGATATCCCCGTGACCATCGACGAATCGCTGTGTATCGAAGGGTGCACGTTGTGTGTCGAGATCTGCCCGCTCGACTCCCTGGCCATCAACCCGGACAACGGGAAGGCCTTCATGCACGTCGACGAATGCTGGTACTGCGGGCCC
This sequence comes from Nocardia grenadensis NBRC 108939, assembly GCF_001613445.1. Classification (GTDB taxonomy): domain Bacteria; phylum Actinomycetota; class Actinomycetes; order Mycobacteriales; family Mycobacteriaceae; genus Nocardia; species Nocardia grenadensis. The sequence goes on along the minus strand of NZ_BDCJ01000003.1, from coordinate 98,448 downwards.
TGCGCCGCCCGCTGTCCCACCGGTGCCGTCACTGTCAACATGCCGTATCTCCTGAGGTAGACCTTCATGCCCACTCTGAAACGCCTGGCGGTCCTGGCCGCCGCGGCGCTGGCCCTCACCGGGTGCTCGCTGGAAGAAGCCGCCACCGGCGATACCGTCACCGTCGTCGTCGGCTACCAGTCGAAGACCATCAACACCGTCACCGCGGGCACGCTGCTGCGCGCCCAGGGATATCTGGAACAGCGGCTGCGGCAGATCACCGAGAACGGCGGCCCCGCCTACAAGGTCGACTGGCAGGACTACGACACCGGCGCCCCGATCACCGCCCAGATGGTGGCCGAGAAGATCGATATCGGCTCCATGGGCGACTATCCGCTGCTGATCAACGGATCCCGCACCCAGGCCGGGGACCGGTCCCGCACCGAATTCCTGTCCGTTACCGGCTACAACCCCAAGGGTGCGCTGAACATGGTGGTCGTACCGCCGGACTCGCCGCTCACCGGAGTCGGCGAGCTGGCCGGGAAGAAGGTGTCTGCCAGTGTCGGGTCCGCGGGGCACGGCACCCTGGTGCAGGCCCTCACCCGCGCCGGCGTCGATCCGGTCGCCGGTGTGGAGGTGCTGAACCAGCAGCCGCAGGTGGGTGCCTCGGCGCTGGAATCGGGCCAGGTCGCCGCCCTATCCCAGTTCGTGGCGTGGCCGGGACTGCTGGTGTTCCAGGACAAAGCGAGACTGCTCTACGACGGTGCCGAACTGAATGTGCCGACTTTCCACGGCGTGGTCGCCCGTGAGCACTACACCGCCGAACATCCCGAGGTGGTGGACGCCTTCCTGCAGGCCCAGCTCGACGCCACGGAATTCCTGTGGCAGCAGCCGCTGGAGGCGGCCCGGATCGTGGCCGAGGAGTCGGATCTGCCGCAGGAGGTCGTGTATCTCTACAACGGCCCGGGCGGCACCTCGTTCGACACCACCCTGAAGCCGAGCCTGGTCTCGGCCGTCAAAGACGATGTGCGGTACCTGAAGTCGATCGGCGATTTCGCCGACCTCGATATCGACGGGTTCGTCGCCGACCAGCGCCTGCGCGCGGCCTTCGCCGCCCGCGGCCAGGACTACGAGAAGGCGCTCGCCGATACCGCCAACCACACCGCCGGTTCCGGTACCGAACTGTGGCTCGACGGCCAGGACACCACTCGTCCCGCCGGTGATCCCACCGAGCTGTTGCGTGCCGTCGCGGCCGCTCGCGCCGCGGGTTCGACGGTGCGCGCCGCCTATATCGTCGACACCGAACTCGGTACCCGCTGGTTCGCGGACAAGGCGGTCTGGCTGCGCGACGGGAACACCTTTCTGCCGTTCACCACCGAGGCGGCCGCGCTTCGCCACCGCCACGCCCATCCCACCGCCGTCCCGGTGACCTACGACCAGGCCGTCGCCGAGGTCCGGTCATGACCGCGGCCACGACCCTCGCTCCCGCCCCGGCCGCCGCGCCGGCCGTCCCGTCGCGCCGGCCCGGGCGCACGGTGTGGCCGGGCCGGCTGCTGCGGCTCGGTTCCGTACTGGCCGCGATCCTGCTCTGGCAGGTCCTGACCACCGCCGATATCCGGCTGTGGCTGCGGTTCGACACCCTGCCCTCGGTGACCGAGGTGCTCACCGCGTTCGGTCGCCAACTCGGCACCGATGTCTACTACCTGGACCTGGCGCAATCCCTGATCCGCATCCTCACCGGGTTTGGTATTGCCACCGTGCTCGGCGTGGCCAGCGGTATCGCCCTGGGCCGGTCCCGCCTGTTCGCCGGAATCCTGGGCCCGCTCACCGAGCTGGCCCGGCCTGTCCCGGCCATCGCGGTGGTCCCGATCGCCATCCTGCTGTTCCCCGACGACGAAGCCGGCATCGTGTTCATCACCGGCCTGGCCGCCTATTTCCCGATCATGGTCAGTACCCGTCACGCGGTCCGCGCGCTGCCGACCCTGTGGGAGGACTCGGTGCGCACGCTCGGCGGCACCCGGTGGGATGTGCTGCTGCGGGTGGTGTTCCCCGGTGCGCTGCCGGGGATCTTCGGTGGACTGTCGGTCGGGATCGGGGTCGCCTGGATCTGCCTGGTATCCGCGGAGATGATCTCCGGCCGCCTCGGTGTCGGCTACCGCACGTGGCAGGCCTACACCATTGTCGACTATCCGGGTGTCTTCGTCGGGATCGTCACCATCGGCGTCCTCGGATTCGGTACCTCCGCCGCGATCGAACTACTCGGCCGCCGGGTCACCCGCTGGCTGCCGCGGGGAGAGGAGAACACCCGATGACCATCACCCTCACCACCGAAACCCCCACGTCCGGCACCGACGCACCGGGCATGAGCCTGCGGCTCGACGAGACCTCGCTGTCCTACACCGGCGACCCGGTGATAGACCGGCTGTCGCTGGATGTGCGGCCCGGCGAAATCCTGGTGCTGACCGGCCCCTCGGGTTGCGGCAAGTCCACGGTCCTGCGCGCCTTGGCCGGGCTGCTGCCCCCGGATTCCGGTCGCGTTCTCGCCGACGGCGAACCCGTCACCACCACCTCCCGGGACCGCGCGGTGGTGTTCCAGGACAATGCCTTGCTGCCATGGCGCAGTGTCCGCGCCAATATCGAACTGGCACTGCGGCTGCGGGGCGAACCCAAGGCCGGGCGCCGTGCCGCGGCCGACCGCTGGATCGAGGAGGTCGGCCTCACCGGGTTCGCCGAGTTCCTGCCCAAGAGCCTGTCCGGGGGTATGCGGCAACGCGTGCAACTCGCCCGCGGTCTCGCCGGTGCCCCGCGCGCGGTGATGATGGACGAACCGTTCGGCGCGCTGGACACCCAGACCCGCGCCACCATGCAACGGCTGCTCATCGAGACCTGGCGCACCCACCCCGCGACGATCGTCTTCGTGACCCACGATGTGGACGAGGCGCTGCTGCTCGGTGACCGGATCGCTGTGCTGGGTCGTGCCGGGAAACCGCTGCGCGCCCTGATCGATGTTCCGAATCCACGTGCGGCCGCCGATCGGCAGCCGCAACGCGACCAACTCGTGGAGGCCCTCTCGTGACCGCACCCACTCTGTTCGCGGCTCCGGATCTCGCCGACACCGTGCGCCTGGACTGCGATGTGCTGGTGATCGGCGGCGGTACGGCCGGCACCATGGCCGCGCTGACCGCCGCCGAACAGGGCGCGAACGTGCTACTGCTGGAAAAAGCGCATGTCCGGCATTCCGGTGCGCTGGCCATGGGTATGGACGGCGTCAACAATGCCGTTATCCCGGGGAAGGCCGAACCGGAGGACTACGTCGCCGAGATCACCCGCGCCAACGACGGCATCGTCGACCAGCGCACCGTGTACCAGACCGCGACCCGCGGTTTCGCCATGGTGCAGCGGCTGGAGAAGTACGGCGTCAAATTCGAGAAGGACGAATACGGGGAGTACGCGGTCCGCCGGGTGCACCGCTCGGGCTCGTACGTGCTACCCATGCCCGAGGGCAAGGATGTGAAGAAGGCCCTCTACCGGGTGCTGCGGCAACGGAAGATGCGGGAGAAGATCCGGATCGAGAACCGGCTGATGCCGGTGCGGGTGCTCACCGACAGTGGCCGGGCGGTCGGGGCGGCGGCACTGAACACCCGCACCGGCGAGTTCGTCACGGTCGGCGCGAAAGCGGTGATCCTCGCGACGGGCCCGTGCGGCCGGCTGGGCCTGCCGGCGTCGGGCTACCTGTACGGCACGTACGAGAATCCCACCAATGCCGGCGACGGCTATTCGATGGCCTACCACGCGGGCGCCGAGCTCAGCGGGATCGAATGCTTTCAGATCAATCCGCTGATCAAGGACTACAACGGTCCCGCCTGCGCCTATGTCGCCAACCCGTTCGGTGGGTATCAGGTCAATGCGCAGGGGGAGCGGTTCGTCGATTCCGACTACTGGTCGGGGCAGATGATCGCCGAGGTCAAACGGGAGATCGACTCCGCGCGCGGACCCATTTACCTGAAGGTGTCCCATCTGCCAAACGAGACGCTGACCGCGCTCGAAGACATCCTGCACACCACCGAACGCCCCACCCGCGGCACCTTCCACACCAACCGTGGCCACGACTACCGCACCCACGATATCGAGATGCACATCTCCGAGATCGGTTTGTGCGGCGGGCATTCCGCCTCCGGGGTCTGGGTGGACGAGAACGCCCGCACCACGGTGCCCGGCCTGTACGCGGCCGGTGACCTGGCCTGCGTGCCACACAACTACATGATCGGGGCGTTCGTATTCGGCGAACTCGCCGGCGCGCATGCCGCCGCCACCCTGGCCGAGACCGCGGCACCCGCCGAACTGCCCGCCGACCAGATCACCGCCGCGCACGAACTGGTGTACCGGCCGCTGCGGCACCCCGACGGCCCACCGCAACCACAGGTCGAATACAAGCTGCGCCGGTTCGTCAACGACTATGTGGCGCCGCCGAAAACCGCGGCGAAACTGTCGCTGGCGGTGGAGACCTTCGAACGGATGCGCGGCGATCTCGCCGAGATGGGCGCTCGCACCCCGCACGAACTCATGCGTGCCGCCGAGGTGTCCTTCATCCGTGACTGCGCGGAAATGGCCGCGCGCAGTTCGCTGACCCGTACCGAATCCCGGTGGGGTCTCTACCACGAGCGCGCCGACCTCCCGGCACGCGACGACGACACCTGGCGTTACCACCTGAACCTGCGCAAGGCCGCCGACGGCGGCATGGAGTTCCTCAAACGGCCGGTCGCCCCGTATCTGGTGCCCGTGCCCGGGCTGGACGACCTGCCATCCCAGGGGGAGCCGGTACCCGTAGAACAGCCCGAACTCGTCGGTCACCGCCGCGCCCCGAGCGTCGCGGCCCCCGCACCCCGGGCCGCGGTCCCGGAGCCGGCCCCGGTCGCCTCACCCCGGTTGCTCGCATTGCTGGCCCTGGACGCGCCCACGGCCGGGCAACTGTCGGCCTACCTGTCCGATACCGACGAACGGGTCCGGGTCGCCGCGATCGCGGCACTCACCGAGAACATCCCGGACGGTTTCGCGGCACTGCTGGTCAGTGCCCTCGACGATGGCGCGGCGCCGGTGCGGGCCGCCGCCACGGCGGCGCTGCGCGAACTGGTAGAGGTGTTGCCGTCCGTCGAGGGTCTCGCCGAACGGCTGACTTCGCCGGATCCGGTCGTACGGGCGGTGGTTCTCGACCTGCTGCGCGCGGCACGCGCCGGTGCGGCCGCCGACTACCGGGCAGCATTGGCCGACCCCGACCACCGGGTGCGGATCGCCGCGGTGCGGGCGCTGGTCTCGCTCGACGAGTGCGACGCCTTGGCGGCCGCGGCCGCCGACAGCAACCGTGAGGTGCGGATCGCGGCCGCGCAAGGCCTGGCCACCATCGGCACCGGCGGCGCGGACACCGTCCGTGGGCTGGTGACCGATCGTGACCCGCTGGTCCGGGCGGCGGCGCTGGCCGCTTTCGCCGATATCGGTGCCGCCGAATCCGATATCGGGTCGTGTGCCGCGGCGCTGCGGGACACCGCCTGGCAGGTGCGGGTGGGCGCGGCCAAAGGTCTGGCCGGTGCCGAACCCGGCGCGGCCGTCACCGAACTGGCCGGTGCGCTCACCGATCCGCATCTGGATGTGCGCAAGGCCGCGGTCCTCGCGCTGGCCTCCTGGCCAAACCACGAACCGGCCCGGGACCTGCTTCGGCAGGCCGTCGACGACCCGGACGCCGATGTCCGTGCCTACGCCCGCCGCGCCGTGACGGACTGAACCCGGCCGGCCCGCGCACTCTCTCGACTCGGCGCGGGCCGGCCGGGTTCAGCCGCGGCGTGCCGTGGCGAGCAGTTCGGCCACGGTCGCCAGCTTCACCCGGGGCCGTCCCGCCGCCGCGCCCGCGGCGCGTTCGGTCCGGTCCACGCGGTGCGGTCGACCACATCGGGTTGCCGGTCGCGCACCAGATCCGACAGCGCCGCCCGGTCCCGCACCGGGGTGGGCAGCACACCGGCCCGGAAATCGTCGAGGGTCGCGGCCACCGTATCTCCGCGGACGCGAACTGCGGATCGCCCGGGTGGGGCCGGATGCAGACCACCGGGCATTCGGCCACGCACTGGCGCGTCGTTGCTCAGTGCTGGGTGATGACGTAGGTCATCGGAACCTCACGCCTTCTGCCGACGGCGGTACCGGACTCGGCACGGCTGCTGCAGCTGAACGACCATCTTGGAGTGGTCGTTGCGGTAGGAGTCCGACGGTTGCACCCTCTCGAATTCCCAGTCCCGCAGCAGTACCGAGAAGATGGCCTTGAGCTGCATGAGCGCGAACGCGGCGCCGACGCAGCGATGGCGTCCGGCCCCGAACGGGATCCAGGTCCAGCGGTTGACCAGATCTTCCTGGTTGGGGTCGATATAGCGGCCGGGATCGAAACTGTCCGGGTTCGGGAAGTCCTCGGGCAGCCGGTTGGAGATCGCCGGGGTCGCGGCCACATGATCGCCGGGCTCGATCCGGTTCCCGCACACCTCGAACTCACCCTGGGCGACCCGCATCAGGATGATGAGCGGCGGGTGCAGCCGCAGCGTTTCCTTGAGTACCGCTTCCAGTTGCGGGATCTGGCGCAGCGCGTGAAAACTCACTTCCTGGCCGTCGGCGTAGAGCTCGTCGAGTTCCTTCACGACTCCGGAGAGCACCTCCGGATGCCGCAGCATTTCGATCACCGACCAGGCGGCGGTACCCGAGGTGGTGTGGTGGCCGGCGAACATCATCGAGATGAAGATGCCGGTGACCTCGCTGGCGCTGAAGTGCGGGGTGCCATCCTCTTTCTTCACCGAGACCAGCACATCGAGCAGGTCGCGGTCCTCCTTGTCGGCGGGCGGGTTCGCGATCCGCCCGTTCATGATCTCCTGGACGAGTTCGACCAGCGCGGCCCGGGATTCGTCGCGGATCCGGAAGCTCTCGATCGGCATGTAGGGATCCACATACGCCAGCGCGTCGGTGCCGCGTTCCAGATTGTGGTAGAGGTGCGCGAACCGGCTGTCGAGTTCCTCGCGGAATTTCGTCCCGATCAGGCAGGCCGAGGAGGTGTAGATGGTGAGTTCGGCGAAGAAGTCGAGCAGATCGATTTCGCCTTCCTCGCCCCAGCCCGCCAGCATCCGGTCGACCTCTTTTTCGATGGTCGCCGCGTGTCCGCGCATCTGGTCGCCGCGCAGCGCGGAGTTGTGCAACATCTCCTTACGGCGTTCCGGGCTGGCGTCGAATACCACACCTTCGCCGAAGATCGGCTTCATGAAGGGGTAGGCGGCGGCCTGGTCGAGGTCCTCGTCGGCGGCACGGAAGAAGAATTCGTTCGCTTCGGCGCCGGTGAGCAGGACGACGTGGCGTCCGGCGAGCTCGAACCGGCCGACGTCACCGCATTCCGCCCGGACCCGGCGCATCAGCGCGATCGGGTCGGTACGGAACTCCTCCAGGTGGCCGTGTTCGTGTTCGCCTCCGGACACCCGCGGCGGTTTCACCGAAGTCATGTGGAAATCCTTCCCCAGATTACTGTCCAGGATCTATGGTAGACACCTGTCTGGACAGTACTACGGGGTGTTGTGCGCAAGCAAGGCGTGCGACCTCTCTCCACCCCCGGCGCGCTGTCGGGATGCCATCATGTCCGGACATCTGTACGGAATAGTGTTCGGCCGAGACAAGTGAGCGAGAACAGATCCATGAGCGGAAACCAGACCCTGTGGGGACGCGGCGCCGTGGTCGTCGGCGCCACCAGCGGCATCGGCTACGCCGTCGCGCACGCCCTGGCCGGACACGGCGCCGGAGTGGTGGTCAACGGACGCAACACCCCCGCCGTCGAACGCACCGTCAACTCCCTGGCCCTCGCCGGCCACCGAGCGATCGGCGTCGCCGGCAGCGCCGCCGACGAATCGACCGCAACCGAACTCGTCGACACCTGTGTACGCACCTTCGGCGCCGTCGACGTCCTCATCAACTGTGCCGGGATCGCCGAACCCGCCGACTCCTCCATTCTCGACGTCAGCACCCGCGACTGGCGGGCACTGCTCGACTCCCACCTCACCACCACGTTCAACACCTGCCGCGCCGCCGCCCCGAAAATGGTCGCCCAGGGCCGCGGCAGCATCATCAACACCAGTTCCTTCGCCTACCTCGGCGACTACGGCGGAACCGGATACGCCGCCGGGAAGGGCGCGGTCAACTCCCTCACCCTCGCCATCGCCGCCGAACTGGCCGAACACAAGGTCTGCGCGAATGTCGTCTGCCCCGGCGCCAAGACCCGGCTCTCCAGTGGGTTCGCCTACGAAGCCAAGATCATGGAGCTGTACCGGCGCGGCATGCTCGACGAGATCAGCAAGGACGCCGCCCTCGACGCCCCACCCGCCGACTACGTCGCCCAGCTGTACCTCTACCTCGCGGGGACGGCCACCGAACGGGTCACCGGCCAGATCTTCGTCGCCGCGGGCGGATTCGTCGGCCGTTACGACCGCCCGACCCCCACCATCCTCGGCTTCCGCGACCACAACGACACCCCGCCCTGGACCCAGGACGAACTGCACCGCATGATCGGCGGCCACGACACCGAGGCCGGGCAGTGACCGAATTCCCCGAACTCGGCTGCTACGGCCTCGCCGGTCACGCCACCGACCCGCACATCCTGCTCGACGAGGCCCGCGGCGCCGAACGACTCGGCCTCGGCGCGATTTTCCTGTCCGAACGGTTCAACACCAAAGAAGCCTTCGCCCTCGCCGCCGCCGCGGGCGCGGTCACCACCGACCTCGGCATCTGCACCGCCGCCACCAACCACAACACCCGCCACCCTCTGATCACCGCGGCGGGCGCCGTCACCCTGCACCGGCTCACCCGCGGCCGCTATAGCCTCGGCCTCGGGCGCGGATTCGGCGCCCTCTTCGACGTCATCGGCCTACCCCGGATCACCTCCGCGCAACTCCGCGACGTCACCGAGCTCTACCGGCGCCTCTGGCACGGCGATACCGTCGTCGGCCACGACGGGCCCGCCGGGAAATACCCGGTTCTGCACCTCGACGCCACCTACGACGAAGCCATCCCTGTCATGTTCACCGCGATCGGCGCCAACACCCTGCGTCTGGCCGGGCAGATCGCCGACGCCGTCGTCCTGCACACCTTCTTCACCGACGACACCACCGCGCACGCCGTCCGCACGATCCGCGCCGCCGCGGCGGACGCCGGCCGCGATCCGGCGGCCATCCGCATCTGGTCGGTGCTGGCGGTGGTCGACGACACCCAAGGCGAATCCGCCCGGCTGCGCAAACTCGTCGGCCGTCTCGGCACCTACCTGCAGGGTTACGGCGACATCCTGGTCCGGGTCAACGGCTGGGACCCGCAGGTCCTCGCCGACTTCCGCGCGCACCCCCTGGTCGCCGGCGCCGGAGGTGCCCTCGACGCTGTAGCCGACGACACCACCCTCGCCGCCGTCGAAGAACTGCTCCCCGCGGAATGGACGTCCGCCTCCGCCACCGGCACCCCGGCACACTGCGCGAGCCGGATCGCCGACCAGTTCAACGCCGGCGCCGACGGTGTGATCCTGCACGGCAACGCCCCCACCGAACTCGCACCCGTTCTCGACGCGTGGCGGTGCCGCCGCGACACCGGCCGGTTCGCCCACCTGCCGGCCAACCCCGGCAGGAGCCACCGATGACCAGCCCCACCGATATCGCCGGCCTCACCCCCGAATGGCTCACGGCCGCACTCGGCCGTCCCGTCACCGCCGTGACCGCCGAACCCGTCGGTACCGGGCAGATCGGCACCGTACACCGGCTGCACCTCACCGGCGACGGGGTGCCGACACGACTCCTGGCGAAGCTCCCCGCCGCCGACCCCGGCGTCCGCGCCATGCTGGCCGGCGCCTACCGCCAGGAAGTCCGCTTCTACACCGAGATCGCCACCACGGTCGCCGTCCGCACTCCGCGCTGCCACCACGCCGAAATACACGGCGACGGCGCCGAATTCGTACTCCTGCTGGAAGACCTGGCCCCCGCCCGCCCAGGCGACCAGATCGGCGGCTGCCCCATCGCCCACGCCCGCCCCGCCGTGGCCAACCTGGCGGGCCTGCACGCCCCCCGCTGGTGTGACGACACGCTGCTCGATATCGAGGGATTCAGCCGCAACGGTCCGGAGGAAGCCGGCACGCTGCGCGAGCTCTACGGCCCCACCACCGACATCGTCCTCGACCGCCTCGGCGACCGGCTCCCTGCCGAGGACCACGAGACCGTACGGGCCTGCGGTGTGGTCATCGCCGACTGGCTGGTCGCCCGCCCCGAACGGTTCGGTCTCGTGCACGGCGACTACCGTCTGGACAATCTGCTGTTCGACGACGCCGACCCACCGCAGGTGACCGCCGTCGACTGGCAGACCGTCAACCTGGGACTCCCGGCCCGCGACCTGGCCTACTTCATCACCACCAGCCTGGATCCGGAGCCCCGGCGGGCCGTCGAACAAGATCTGGTGGTCACCTACCACCGGCGGCTCACCGAACTCGGCGTCACCGGCTACACCATCGAGGACTGCTGGCAGGACTACTGCTTCGCCGCCCTGCAGGGCCCGCTGGTCGCGGTATTCGGCGCCGCCTACGGCACCCCCTCCGAGCGCGGCGCCGCCATGTTCGCCGCCATGATCCGCCGCAGCTGCGCCGCCATCCGCGACCTGGACTCACTCACCCGGCAACCGGCCCCACCGCGGCCACCGGCTGCCGGGTAGCCGCGCGGTGTCCCCGCTGTCTCGGGTGGCGGAGACGCGGGCGATGGCAGTGGACAGGGGAGTGGAGCGCCGTGATCCGCTGCACGGTTCCCCGCACTCCGCGGCTTGTGAGAGCACGAGGAATAACCCCGCCGCCCCCGCCGTTCAGGTAGATGCAAACGCATAGAACCTACGGTGGGAGTGACACACGATGCAGTTCGGAATCTTCTCGGTCAGCGATATCACCCGCGACCCGGTAACCGGCGTGACGCCCAGCGAGGCCGAACGGATCGACGCGATCGTGCAGATCGCCCGCAAAACCGAAGAGGTAGGCCTCGACGTCTTCGCCATCGGCGAGCACCACAACCCACCCTTCTTCTCGTCCTCACCCACCACCCTGCTCGGCCATATCGCCGCCACCACCGAACGACTGATCCTCACCACGGCGACCACCCTGATCACCACCAACGACCCGGTGAAGATCGCCGAGGACTACGCCATGCTGCAACACCTGTCCAAGGGCCGCATGGACCTCATGCTCGGCCGTGGCAACACCGGCCCCGTCTACCCGTGGTTCGGTAAGGACATCCGCGCGGGCCTACCGCTGGCACTGGAGAACTACAACCTGCTGCACCGGCTCTGGCGCGAAGACGTCGTCGACTGGGAAGGTACCTACCGCACCCCGCTGCAGGGCTTCACCGCCACCCCACGCCCGCTCGACGGTGTGCCACCGTTCGTCTGGCACGGCTCCATCCGCACCCCGGAAATCGCCGAACAGGCCGCCTACTACGGCAACGGTTTCTTCGCCAACCACATCTTCTGGCCCACCGCGCACTCGCTGCAACTCATCGAGTTCTACCGGCAGCGTTTCGAACACTACGGGCACGGCACCAAGAAGCAGGCCATCGTCGGACTGGGCGGACAAGCCTATATCGCCAAGAAATCCCAGGACGCCTGGAACGAATTCCGCCCCTACTTCAACGAAGCCCCCGTCTACGGTCACGGCCCCTCCCTCGAGGACTTCGCCGAAATGACCCCGCTGTCGGTCGGCAGCCCACAGGAGATCATCGACAAAACCCTCACCTTCCACGACACCTTCGGTGACTACCAGCGCCAGCTGTGGCTCATGGACCACGCCGGGCTGCCCCTGAAAACCGTGCTGAACCAGCTCGACCTGCTCGGCGAGGAAGTCGTGCCGCTCCTGCGCAAGGAACTGGAAGCCCGCCGCGACCCCGAATCGGCCCCGGCACCCACCCATCGGGCCCGCGTCACCGCCGAATACGGTGGCGAGCCCGCCCGGCAGGCCCGCCCCAACGCCAACCAGGGAGACAATCTGGCCGGCGCCAGCCCCTACCAGGACACCGCGAAAACCCTGGCCGACAAGTGACCAGAACCAGCGGAAGGCTCGCCAACGACGCCTGGGAAGCAGTACTCACCGCCCACGCGGTGCTGATGAAACAGTTCGCGGCCGAAGACGTGTGGCACGGACTCACCATGCGCGAATACGACGTCCTCTACACCCTGTCCAAATGCCCCGAACCCATCCGCCCCGCCGAACTCAACCGGCACGTCCTGCTCACCCAGCCCGCGCTGTCCCGGATGGTGGATCGGCTCGTCGACCGCGGCCTCGTGCAACGCACTCCCGACCCGCACGACGGCCGCGGGGTCCGGCTCTCGCTCACCGACGAGGGCCGGACCCGGCAACGCCGCATCGGCGGCCGCCACGCCGTCGGCGTCGCCCGCGCACTCACCGGCGCACTCACCGACGACGAACTACGCACCCTCGAACAGCTCTGCGGCAAACTCGCCGACACCACCCAAAGGAACGAGATATGAACACCACCAACGGCCAGGGCACGACCCCCTACCGACTGGTCGTGGTCAGCGGCGGCACCAGCAACCCGTCCTCGACCCGCATGCTCGCCGACCGGGTCGCCGCCCGCGTCGGCACCCTCGCCCGCCACCGCGGCGCCACCGCCACCGTGCACGTCATCGACCTCCGCGAACTCGCCACCGAGATCACCACCGCGCTGGTCTCCCAGCTCATGGGCCCCAAGATGACCGCCGCCGTCGAAACACTCGCCGCCGCCGACGGCCTGATCGTCGCCGCCCCCGTCTACAAGGCCGCACCCAGCGGACTGCTCACCTCCTTCTTCCACGTCCTCGACAACGACCTGCTCATCGCCAAACCGGTGATCCTGGCCGCCACCGCCGGCACCTCCCGGCACGCCCTGGTCGTCGACGAACAGATGCGCGCCCTGTTCGCCTTCCTGCGCACCATGACCGTGCCCACCTCCCTGTTCGCCGCCTCCGAGGACTGGAGCGACACCGACCTTGACAGACGCATCGACCGCGCCGCCCTGGAACTGGTACTGCTGATGGAGAGCGGGTTCGCGCACAAGGTCAAAGACGAATCGTGGCACAGCTACCAGCACAGCTTCGGCAGCGGCGGCGGGAGCGTTACCACCGTCGACCTCGACACCGACCTCATGCGGCTCGCGGCCGGCGGGGGAGCGCCGGTGCAACCCCGGGCCTGACCACAACTGGCCGCGCCGCGGACTCCCACCAGCCCGCGGCGCCGGGAGCGGCAGGCCCACCCGGCACACCTCACCGCCGAGAACCCGCGCTCACGCGTGTTAGTTTGCTGCGGTGACCGCACCCGCCGAAACTATCGACCAGGTCACCCGGTATCTCGACCTCGCAGGCGTCTTCGCCTGCGCGATGCTCGGCGGCGCCGTATCCCGCACCGAAAAACTCGACCTCTTCGGATTCCTCGTCGTCGGTATCGTCTCCGGCCTCGGCGGCGGCATCATCCGCGACACCCTGCTCCAGCAAGGCCCCCCGGTAGCGCTCACCGACTACGCCTACCTCCCCACCGCCGTGGTCGGCACCCTCCTCTCGTTCCTCATCCACCTCAGCGAACACGCCTGGGACCGCCTCTTCACCGCCCTCGACGCCGCCGTCATCGGATTCTGGGCCGTCACCGGCGCACAGAAAACCCTCGCCGCCGGCCTCGGCTGGCTGCCCGCCGTACTTCTCGGCATCACCACCGCCGTCGGCGGCGGCGCCACCCGCGACGTCCTCCTGCGCCGGGTCCCGGCCGTCTTCGGCGGCAACGGCCTCTACGCCACCGTCGCCGCCGTCGTCGCCGGCACCATGGTCGTCTGCACCTACCTCGGCGCACCCGCGATCGGCATCGTCGCCGGCATCGTCTTCTCCCTCGCACTCCGCCTCGCCGCCGTCCGCTACGGCTGGGGCCTGCCCAACGGCCTGGACTGGCAACCGCACACCCGCCTGGCCGCCGCCGTCCGCGGCGTCCGCACCACCCGCCGCGGCCGCGGCCCCAGCACCGAGGACAGCAGCTGACACCGACCCCGAGCAGAGAGGCACTACCGATGAATCGTGACGCCGCCACTGTTCTGACCGGCCTGGACGCCGCCCGCGACGAAATCGAGAACCGCTACCGCGACCTGCACGCCCACCCCGAACTCGGCATGAGCGAACACCGCACCGCCGCGCTCGCCGTCACCGCCCTCCGCGACTACGGCTACGACATCACCACCGGCATCGGCGGCACCGGAGTCACCGGCGTCCTCCACAACGGCCCCGGCCCCACCGTGCTGCTGCGCGCCGATATGGACGCTCTCCCGGTAAAAGAAGCCACCGGCCTGCCCTACGCCTCCACCGCCACCGTCGACCGCGACGGCGACCCGCAACCGGTCATGCACGCCTGCGGACACGACGTCCACATCGCCTGCCTCCTCGGCTGCGCCCGCCTGATGGCCGAGGCCCGCCACGCCTGGCACGGCACGATCATCGCGCTGCTCCAGCCCTCCGAAGAGAACGGCGACGGCGCCCGCGCCATGGTCGCCGACGGACTCACCGAAAAAATCCCCGCCCCCGACGTCGTCCTCGGCCAGCACGTCCTGCCCTATCCCGCGGGCACCGTCGGCACCTGCCCCGGACCGTTCCTGTCCGCCGCCGACAGCCTCCGCGTCACCCTGCACGGCCGCGGCGCCCACGGCTCCCAACCCCAGGCCTCCGTCGACCCCGTCGTCATGGCAGCGATGTGCATACTGCGACTCCAGACAGTGGTATCCCGGGAACTCGCACCCACCACCCGAGCCGTCGTCACCGTCGGCAGTATCCACGCCGGCACCGGACCCAACCTCATCCCCGACGACGCCGTCCTCGAAATCAATATCCGCACCTACGAGCCGCAGGTCCGCGAACACATCCTGAACGCCATCGAACGGATAGTGCGCGCCGAAGCCACCGGCGCCGGTGCCCCACGCGAACCCGAATTCGAGCGGATCACAACCTTCCCGGCGACCGTCAACGACCCCGAAACCACCCGCCGGGTCGCCGCGGCCTTCACCACCGCCTTTGGCGCCGCCGCCCACACCATCGAGCCACAGACCGCCAGCGAGGACATCAGCGAAATCCCCGCCGCCTTCGGGGTCCCGTTCACCTACTGGGGACTCGGCGGCACCGACCCGGCCGCCTTCGCCGAAGCCGTCGAAAGAGGCACCCTGTTCCAGGACATCCCGGTCAACCACAGCTCCCGCTTCGCGCCAGTCCCACAACCCACCCTCGACACCGGAGTCACCGCCCTCGTCGTCGCCGCGCTCGCCTGGCTCGGCACCGGCAACCCACCACCGGGAACTGGGCAACCCCGGCACGATATGGGACGATCGGCCACGTGACCAGCAGACCCACCGCGGACCAACACCTCCGCGACCTCGCGCTGTTACGCCGCGTCCGCGACCGGATGGACCGCGAATACGCGCAACCACTGGATGTCGAAGCACTCGCTCGCGGCGTCAACATGTCCGCCGGACATCTCAGCCGCCAGTTCCGGCTCGCCTACGGCGAATCCCCGTACGGCTACCTGATGACCCGCCGCATCGAACGCGCGATGGCCCTGCTGCGCCGCGGTGACCTCACCGTCACCGAAGTATGCTTCGCCGTCGGCTGCTCCTCACTGGGCACCTTCAGCACCCGCTTCACCGAACTCGTCGGCATGCCACCCAGCGCCTACCGGCGCCGGCACACCGACGCCACCGCCGGCATCCCGTCGTGCACCGCCAAACAGGTGACCAGACCGATCAGGAATCGAGAAGCCCCGGTAACCACCCCGCAGCTAGCGTGATCGGCATGGACATCACCATTCACGCCAGCTACCTACCCCAGGACGATCCCGAAGCCGCCATCGGGTTCTACCGCGACACCCTCGGCTTCGAAATCCGCAACGACGTCGGCTACAACGGCCTGCGCTGGATCACCGTCGGCCCCGCCGGCCAGCCCGGAACCTCCATCGTCCTGCACCCGCCGGCCGCCGACCCCGGCATCACCGACGCCGAACGCACCACCATCACCGAAATGATGGCCAAGGGCACCTACGCCGGAATCAACCTCGCCACCGAAGACCTCGACGGCACCTTCGAACGGCTCCAGGCCGGTGACGTGGAAGTGGTCCAGGAACCCACCGATCAGCCCTACGGCATCCGCGACTGCGCCGTCCGCGACCCCGCGGGCAATATGATCCGCATCCAGCAACTGCGCTGACCGGAGTCCCACCCACCGACCCGCCACGCACACCGGCCCGCCCATCGGACGGGCCGGCCGGTAACACTCGACCGCCAGGAACCGAACAGGCCGATGTCGACGACCGCGACCACCGCAGAGGGAGACAGATGACCACCGCCACGAAGACCGGTACGCGGGCGTCCGCGACACACGCCGCCGACAGCCACGACCTCATCCGGGTCCAGGGCGCACGCGTCAACAACCTCAAAGACGTCAGCCTGGAGATCCCGAAACGGCGGCTCACCGTATTCACCGGCGTCTCCGGCTCCGGCAAGAGCTCCCTGGTCTTCGCCACCATCGCCGCCGAATCCCAGCGGATGATCAACGAAACCTACAGCGCCTTCGTCCAAGGTTTCATGCCCACCCTGTCGCGCCCCGACGTCGACCTACTCGAAGGCCTCACCACCGCCATCATCGTCGACCAGGAACGCATGGGCTCCAACCCCCGCTCCACCGTCGGCACCGCCACCGACGCCAACGCCATGCTGCGCATCCTGTTCAGCCGGCTCGGCGACCCCCATATCGGCTCACCCAACGCCTACTCCTTCAATATGCCGTCGGTGACCGCCAGCGGCGCCATCACCGTCCAACGCGGCAGCAAAACGGTCGCCGAGAAAGCCACCTTCAGCCGCCTCGGCGGCATGTGCCCCCGCTGCGAAGGCATGGGCTCGGTCACCGACTTCGACCTCACCGCCCTCTACGACGACAGCCTCTCCCTCAACGAGGGCGCCCTCACCATCCCCGGCTACAGCATGGACGGCTGGTACGGCCGTATCTTCCGCGGCTGCGGCTACTTCGACCCCGACAAGCCCATCAAGAAGTTCACCAAGAAACAACTGCACGACCTGCTCTACAAAGAACCCACCAGGATCAAGGTCGAAGGCATCAACGTCACCTACGAAGGCCTCATCCCGCGCATCCAGAAATCGTTCCTGTCCAAGGACGTCGACGCCATGCAACCCCATATCCGGGCCTTCGTCGAACGCGCCGTCACCTTCACCACCTGCCCCGAATGCGGGGGCACCCGCCTCACCAAGGAAGCCCTCGCCTCCAAGATCAACGGCAAGAACATCGCCGACCTGTGCGCCATGCAGATCAGCGATCTCGCCGACTGGGTCCGTGAACTCGACGAACCCTCGGTCGCCCCACTCCTCAAAGGCCTGCAGCACCTGCTCGACTCGTTCACCGATATCGGGCTCGGCTACCTCTCCCTGGAACGCCCCTCCGGCACCCTGTCCGGGGGAGAGGCCCAACGCACCAAGATGATCCGCCACCTCGGCTCCTCGCTCACCGATGTCACCTACGTCTTCGACGAACCCACCATCGGCCTGCACCCGCACGATATCCAGCGGATGAACGACCTGCTGCGCCAGCTCCGCGACAAGGGCAACACCGTCCTCGTCGTCGAACACAAACCCGAAGCCATCGAAATCGCCGACCACATCGTCGATATCGGCCCCCGCGCCGGCAGCGACGGCGGCCGGATCGTCTTCGAGGGCACCGTCGACGGCCTCCGCGCCAGCGACACCCTCACCGGACGCCACCTCGACGACCGCGCCGCCCTCAAGAAATCCGTGCGCACCCCGTCGGGCGCCCTCGAAGTCCGCGGTGCCGACTCCCACAACCTGCGCGATATCGACGTCGACATACCGCTCGGCGCCCTCGTCGTCGTCACCGGCGTCGCCGGCTCCGGCAAGAGCTCACTCATCACCGGCTCGGTCTCCGGACGCGACGGCGTCGTCACCATCGACCAAGGCGCCATCCGCGGCTCCCGCCGCAGTAACCCCGCCACCTACACCGGCCTCCTCGACCCCATCCGCAAAGCCTTCGCCAAAGCCAACAGCGTCAAACCCGCCCTGTTCAGCTCCAACTCCGAAGGCGCCTGCCCCACCTGCAACGGTGCCGGTGTGATCTACACCGACCTCGGCGTCATGGCCACCGTCGAATCCACCTGCGAGGAATGCGAAGGCAAACGCTTCCAGGCCGCGGTACTCGAATACACCCTCGGCGGCCGCAATATCGCCGAAGTGCTCGACATGTCGGTGGCCGAAGCCGAAGCGTTCTTCGGCTCCGGCGACGCCCGCATCCCCGCCGCACACAAGATCCTCGACCGGCTCGCCGACGTCGGGCTCGGCTACCTGCGCCTCGGCCAGCAACTCACCACCCTCTCCGGTGGTGAACGGCAGCGCATCAAACTCGCCACCCAGATGGCCGAGAAAGGCGGGATCTACATCCTCGACGAACCCACCACCGGCCTGCATCTCGCCGATGTCGAACAACTGCTCGGACTCCTCGACCGGCTCGTCGACTCCGGAAAATCGGTGATCGTCATCGAACACCACCAAGCCGTGATGGCGCACGCCGACTGGATCATCGACCTCGGCCCCGGCGCCGGACACGACGGCGGCCGCATCGTCTTCGAAGGCACCCCCGCCGACCTGGTCGCCGCCCGCTCCACCCTCACCGGCGAACACCTCGCCGCCTACGTCCGCGCCTGACGCCGAGATCAGCGCACGAACGTACCGCACCCGTCGGAGTCGTAGAACTCCAGCCACAACCGATCCCCGTCGAACCGGGCCTGCGAAACACTGCCCGGATTCGCGCTCTCACCCACCGGGGAGAAGACGAACGTGTCACCGTCGCGATGCCGCAATGGCATCGCGACGTGGCGCGGCCCCATCATCAACAGCAGTGCGTCACCGTCCACCGCGACCGACGCCGGACCGAAATAGTCGTTGCCGTACTCACCCGCGTAATCCTCCAGCGGTCGTGCGGGCGCCGGATTCGGCGGTGGCGGGGCCCCGACCAGCTCACCGACCGGCGCATTCAACTGCTCGAACGCCTTCGAATACAGCTCCCACCAGTTCTGCCGCACCTCCCCGAACTGCACCAGATCGGCGAACTCGGCGTTCAATGTCTCCGGCACCCCGATCGGTGCGGCATTGGTCAGCGTCACGATCCCCACATTCGCCGACGGAATCATCGTCATCGCGGTCGCCGCACCCTGGTCGAACGCTCCCGAATGACTCAGCACCACCCGGCCCGCCGGCGAGTTACCCACATTGAAACCGAACCCGTACTGACCCGCCCGGGCGTCCGCCTCGGCCGGCGGCGCCGACACGGACTGCGGTGTCAGCGCGGGCAGCAGCGCCTCGGGCGCCACCACCTGCGCACCGCCGTGCTTCCCGTTCGCCAGCACCATCATCATCCACTGCGCCATATCCGTCACCGACGAACTGACACCTCCGGCGGGGGACAGGGCGTCCGGCTGGCGTCCCGGCCGCGCCGGACGGTACTTTCCGTCCACCAGCACATGCCCGGATGCGCGGTCGCCCGCCGCGACGAAATCGGCGTACCGGGAACTGGTCGAGGACATACCCAGCGGACGATAGATAGCCTGTTCCGATAACGCCGACCAGCGCTGCTTCGACGCATCCGCGATCGCGATCGCCGCCGCGGTGAGACCGAAATTCGTGTACGCGTACGAATCGCGGAACGGCGCCAACGGCAGCATCCGCAATCGCTGGAGAACGGCGGTCCGATCGAACCCCAGATCCTCCAGCTTGTCCCCGGCGTGCTCGGGCAACCCCGAACGATGCGCGTACAGGTCGCCGATGGTCACATGGTCGCTCACATACGGGTCCTTCAAAGCGAACCACGGTGCCGGTTCACGGATCGGCGTATCCCACGTCGCCACCCCTTCCTGCACCTGCCGCGCGATCACCGTAGCCCCCACCGGTTTGGACAGCGACGCCAACTGGAACACCGTCCCCGGGTTCACCGGCTGCCGACCGTCGACGTCCCGTACCCCGAAACCCTTCTGGAACACCACCTCACCGTCATAGACGACGGCGACCGCCATACCCGGAATATCGGTGTCGCGCATCAACTCCTCGGCGCGATACTCGAGCGTGCCCAGAATATGGTCGACCCGGCCGCCCGGTATGGCGACCCCGGCCGCCTGCTCGGGTCGCGGATCCGACGGTGAGGTCGAGGGCGCGGCCGCCCCGGGGACCGGGGTCGGTTCCCGGTCCCCGCACCCCGGTACCAGTCCCGCGGCGGTCACCACGGAGACACAGAGAACTACCAGCCGACGTCTGCGCATAGCTCGCCTCCGGGAGGTCGTCGCTGACACGAGTTCAGTCCGTCCCGAGCCTAACGCCCGTCTGCGACCGTGCCCGGTACGTGGCCGGCTGTGTTTTCGGTGGCCGCGGGACAGGGGAGGGGAGTGTCGCTTGCGGCGGGAGGGGAAGCAGGAGCGGGTTAGCGGTCGGTACGCGCTCCGCCATATCGCATCAGTGAAACCGTGAACCCGGCTTCATCCATATAGAGCAGGCATAGAGTTAAATCATATCAGTACGGCGATATGCGCATCTACTAATAAGATACTTCTTCTCGTTGCACTCCAGATGATCGGCCAATCGTAGAAAGAACAACGGAAGAGGCTTCATACATAAGGAATATGGACTGTAGGCATCGCATTCGATGCATGCGAGGGGAGGGGGCCGGTTCTGTTGTCGCGCCAACGGATTCGGTCGAAAATCGAAGCAGCCCGGAGATCGTCGGCGGATCGGGCCGCGAACGCAAATGTAGTGCGGCCAGCGAGCTGTGTGCACCTGCAAGTAACGACAGTGCCGTCAACGCTCACTTTGTAGGTGGCGGCCCACCGGCCCTTGCTCGGCACCTATCGGGCTGCCCTGAAACCGGACACGCGCGGGCCTCCCTGCGTCACATTACGTCATGTGACGAATTGCAAACTGGGGGATCGCAAAGCCACGGGAGGGCAAAATGGCAAGGCCGACAGAAGAAAATACCCGCCATCGCATATGTGGTGAACACTCTCCCGAGCTCGGCTCCTGCGGTCGACGGACGACAAGGCGGCGCGCATCCGCACACGCAAACCTCAGCGGTAGGGCGCCGCTACACCGCTGGATCTGCCCGCCCAAGAACGCCGATAATCTACATTATGTCAACTAGCTGACGGCGCAGTCTCCCCTTCCCTCGTCGTCGTCCCTCGCGTGCCCGTCGAGAAGATCAGCGACCAACTTCGGGAAACCGGCCGACCGGCCCGGCCCGGGGTGGGAACAGAAGATGCGGTGCGCACCGATGAGTTCCGAGTGCGTAGCGGGTCTACCCGGTTATGAGGAAACTGATCTACGGGTTCAGCGTGTCTGTGGACGGCTATATCAACGACCGCGCCGGCAGTATCGACTGGACCGACCCGGACGAGGAGTTGCACCAGTTCCACAACGACCGCTTCCGCGAGGTCGAGGTCTCGCTGCACGGCCGTCGACTGTACGAGCTGATGGCCGAGTACTGGCCGCGGGTGCCCGAGGACGCGTCGCCTATCGAGCGCGAGTTCGCCACGCTGTGGACGGAGAAGCCGAAAGTCGTCTTCTCTCGGACGCTCACCGAGGTGCACTGGAACAGCACGCTGGTCGGCGAGAACGCGGTCGAGGAGGTCCGCAGGCTCAAGGCGGGCGGTGAGGGCATCATGGAGGTCGGGGGCGCGAGTCTCGCGGCCTCGCTGATGCCGCACGGGCTGATCGATGAGTATCAGCTGTTCCTGTCGCCCGTGGCGCTCGGTGGCGGCACACCGATGTTCCCCGCACTCCCCGAGCGCCTCCGGCTCCGATTGGCCGAGACGAGGCAATTCAACACCGCGGTGATGCTGCGCTATCTCGCCGAGGTATGAAGACCTTCGCGGACCGAGGTGAATGGGTCTCTCGATCCACATCGTCCGCGGAGGTCTTCGCTCACCTCACCCTGCTGCGAGATCCCCTACAACCACCGGCCGCACCGCGATGCGGACGAGCGCGAGAGGGTTGTCGTCGCCTGCCGAGCGGTTGGCGCCCATCGCGCTACATGCGGAGCACCGATGGATGATCACCCACTCGCCGGTCTCCCCTGGTTTGCCGCATGTCGGGGGTAGGGCGCAAACGATGAGTAGCCGCCCGGCTCGGACAAGGCGGTGGGTTGGGGCGAGGCCGCGGATCGCGTCGCGCGAACGAGGTGTTGTCCGACCTGCTTCGCTCAGGGCACGAGCCTGGTCATCTCGGCATGCGGCAAGGTCGGATTGGCTGCCGTTGCTTCCACTACCTGCGGGTCTTCGTCGTCGAGCAGTTCAACGATGATCGAGGGCGGCAGGGCACGGTGGCCGGCGGCCTATGGTCTGGCCTGGCAATCGGTGAGGCACGCGAGCAGAGCCACGGCCGTCGCGTTGGGGTGGCGGGCGATCTCACGGAACGCCTTTTGCACCGGCGGCCGATGTTCTACCAGGTCCTCCAGCAGGGACGACGTGGCGTCAGGATTTGCTGCGACTTTCGCTATCACCCGGACACCGTGAAGCGCGACCATCGCACGCAACTGGGCTTCCGACAGGCCTGGGTGCGGCGCGATGG
Source organism: Nocardia grenadensis NBRC 108939 (assembly GCF_001613445.1). GTDB lineage: Bacteria > Actinomycetota > Actinomycetes > Mycobacteriales > Mycobacteriaceae > Nocardia > Nocardia grenadensis. The sequence continues at coordinate 75,757 of NZ_BDCJ01000003.1, read as the reverse complement.
ACTTGAGCACCTTCGCATCCGGGTCACGGGCGAGCGCATTACGCATCCCGGCCGGCAGATCGCGTCGCTGGGCGATGAGCAGCCGCAGGGCCGGGTTCGGTGACGCGGCCAGTTCCTCGGCCTCGGCCGTCGAGGCCGAGCTGGTACGCGGTAGCAGAGTTGAGCCGATCCGGGTGGCCTCGGCAAGGTGGGAGAGGATATCGAGTGGTAGGCGCGGATGGTAGGCCAGGCGGCGCTGGACATCGTGGCCACGGTCGAAGGCCAAGACACGGATCGCGCCTTCGTCGATGGCGGGGTTGTCCGCGAGCTGCGCGCGGACCCACGGAACAGGGTCCTCGCAGAGCCTCGCGTAGACGTACTGCGGCAGTCACGGCCGCAAAGGCGAAATGACCCCGGTCTATTACGAGGGCATGGACGACCAGCTCTCCGCACTCGGCCTGGTGCTGAACTGTGTGGTGCTGTGGAACACCGTCTACATGGACCGGGCACTGGCCGAGCTCCACGTCCAGGACTACCCGCTCGACGATGCGGATGTGGCCCGGTTGTCACCGTCCGTGCGCAGTCATATCGGAATCGATGGGCACTACAGTTTCCATCTGCCCGGTCTCGGCGGAGCGCACCGTCCACTACGTGATCCGGAAGCCCCTGACAGCGAGTGAGTTTCCTGCTCAGGATTCGTCGATGACCTCGACACGATGGTTGTCGAGAATATGCCCGTTCTCGTCTTCGATGCGGATGGCCTCGATACGGGACTTCACCGTGGGGTTCACGCCGTTCATGAAGTGCATCTTCAGCTCCGGCGGCTTGCCGTCGACCCAGTACTCGCGGTTCATGTGGGAGATGGCGAGCTGTTTGCGGGCTTGCGCTTCGAGATCCTTCTGGCTCGATCGCTGAGCGTCGGGATCATTGGTTTTCACTTCATGCCAGGTGCGGCCCTGGTCGGTGACGATATCGACCTCACTGGCCATCCGGGTGCCGGTGGGGGTGCTCACGTCGACCAGCGGGCCGAGATCGTGGATGTTGTCGAGCTTCGCGGCCATCCGTATTTCGCCTTCGTATCCATGGACATTGGCTTCGGGGCCCTGCAGAGCGGCGTCGTTGATCGCCCGCCGGGTGACGGTTTCACCTCCCGCGGTTCCGGCGCGCACCGTCTCGGAGAGGCGCGAGATTCTTTCGCGGGTGGTGTCGATTCCTTCCTGCCAGCGGTCAGCACCCTTGCCTGCCAGTTCCGGTGACCTCTCCAGCAGTGTGTTCAGCTGGTGTTGAGTGGTATCGAGGTCGGACTGCATGGCATCGAGACGATCGGCGGCTGCGCGGAGTTCGGGCTCGGGCACCGGCTGATGTTCGTACCGGTGGATATCAGCGAGCCGGTCGGCGATATCGACGCCGTCACGGTCGGCGGCGCCGCGCATCTTCTCGAACCACTGGTTGGTGTTGTTCGCCGCGACGCTGTCGATCATCCTTTGTGCCTTCGGGGTTTGGGTGAAGGCTTCGGTGTCGCGTTGAGCGAGGCGGTCGGCGACGTGCGTGGGAAAACCGTCGCGCGTGAACTCGGCCCGCCGCTCGAGCAGGGTCTCACGGTAGGTGTTGGCCATGGGTTGCTGCCGATACTCGTGGTAGCGGTCGTGCAGCAATCTCGTAGCCCGGTCGACGGCACGGGGATCGGCGTTGCTGTTCTCCAGCCGGGTGAGGGCCTGTCTCAGGCCCTTGGGCAGCGAAGAGCTCCCTTCGGAACGTGCCAGCCGGGCCAGTGTGTCATCGACCGATTCCAGCCTTGTTCGTGGTGAGGTCGCGATCTCGCGGAGGACGGGGGCGAGTCCGATGTTGTCTGCCCATTCAGTGGTGCGCCCTGCGGCGTCGCGGGTGATCAGCTGCTGGGCGCGTCCCCCACGCAGATAATCGTCGACTTCGTTTCTCGCGATGGTTTTGGCCGCGTCCGCGGACTCGCCTCGGTCGCGCAGGGCGCGGGATCTGTTATTGAGGAACTCTTGCCGCAAGTTCCGCTCCCGCACCTGTACTTGCTGCTGATATCTGTCCAGCACCGCACGCTCGACCCGAGTCGCGGTCCCAGGATCCACCCCGCTCGCCTGCACGCTGGCCAGCAACGCCGCCACATTATCGGGAACCCGATCACCTTCACCGCCCCGACCTTCGCGCGCTGTCGGCGGATCCGGTCGACGCATGCCGGCTTCCACCAGTTCACGGCCGTCGTGTTCGGCGTCGCTGATCCTTCGTGTCCCACGGACCTCTTCGGCCAGGTCACCCAGTGTGCGATGCAAGTGGGGACTGGCTCGGTGAGTGAGTACCTCGACCATGTCGTCGCGCATGCGCTGGAGCAAATCTCGTCCCGCACCGCTCAGAGGCGCCCCACTCACGACGCCCACCACCTGATGGCACCTGGCACGACACTCACCGCCTCAGGTCATGGCCGCTGCGCAGCAGGGTCGCTGCCTGCCTGATACCGGCGTACCCCCTCGTCGGAGCTCCGCGCGTATTTGACCAGACTCCGTACCGAGGTATGCCCCGACAATTTCATCAGCACCGGAGTGGACGCGCCGTCCTCCGCAGCATGAGTCAGCCGGGAATGCCGCAGCTGATCCTGCGTATACGAGCCATCATCAAAGCCCGCGGTATGGTTCTCGAACAGCTCCGCCGCACGGCGGTAGGACAGCCGCGCCCGCCCCATTCCCGCCTCCGAACCCCACTACCGCAGATAGTTTCCCGGATCGCCCCGCCCCGCAACGCCTATAGCGCCCGGACAGCCGAACAACTATCGCGTATAGTACGCCCCTATCTGCGGCAACTGCTTAGCGTGACTTTTCTCGTCGATGTTTCCGGGCCCCCGTCCTGAAGGCGGTGCTGTCCGGTTCCGAGGTTTCCAAGGACCCGTATCAGCATTGGCCGGCGTTCCGGGATGGGGAGATCGGTAACGACTTCCCGCTCCTGAATTGGGTGAATACGCGCTCGATGTTCACCGCCTACGGATCCGAACATCGTCGGCTCCGTAATTTCGTGGCGCCGGCTTTCACCAACAGGCGCACCGCGGCGCTGGAGCCCCGGATCCGGTCGATCGCCGATGAGCTGGTGGCGGCCCTGGATGTTGTGCCGGTCGGCGACGCCGTGGATCTCCGCGAGCGTTTCGCCTACCCCCTACCGCTGCGTGTGATCAACGAGTTGATGGGAGTCCCCGAGCATTTGATCGGGCCGTTGCGGTCGTGTGTGGACGGTATTTTTGATATCGCGTTGGGCGAGGAGGCTGCTGTTGCCAACTATGAGGAGATGATCGGGCTCTTGCAGGCCTTGGTCGGGTATCGGCGCGAGAACCCTGCCGACGATATGACCAGCACGCTGATTTCCCACGCCGATGATCCCGCGAAGGATTTCGGTGTCGAGGAACTCGTCGGGACGCTCTATTTGACGATCAATGCCGGACACGAGACCACGGTCGACCTCATCGATCAGGCGATCTTCCTGCTGCTCACCAATCCGGAGCAGTTGGCCGCCGCACTCGACGGAAGTGTGGACTGGGCGGATGTGATCGAGGAGGTGCTGCGATTCGAGCCGTCCATCGCGCACGCTCCGCTGCGTTACGCGGTGCGGGATCTCGTCGTCGGCGGTGTGGCGATCGCCGAGGGGGATCCGATTCTTTCCTGCCCCGCCGGTGCCGACCGGGATCCCGCGGTATACGGCGACAGTGCGGACGAGTTCGACCCGGCCCGGAGCAATAAGGAGCATATGGCGTTCGGGTACGGTGCCCACCGGTGTCCGGGTGCGCCTTTGGCGCGGCTGGAGGCGCTGGTGGCCCTTCCGGCGGTTTCCGCGGATGGAGCTCGCCGTCTCCCCCGAGGAACTCGGCACGGTGCCCGGTTTCATCGTCAACGGGCACGATCGTCTGCCGGTGTTCCTGGAATAGGCGGTGGTGGATTCGGGGAGGATTCGAGCCGGCTGTGGTGGCGGGCGGGCACAATGTTTCCGGGTGACCTCCGTGGTGTCCGGTTGCCGCACCGCCCGCGTCCCAGCCTTCAGTTCTCGGTGTTGTTCACCGCTTCGTGGCGCTTTTCGAATATTTCGCCGGGGGTTGTTGTTTTCAGGCGCTGAGCGGTGGCGAAGGGGGAAATACGACCGGCAATGCTGTCAATGCGCGGTGGAACGGGCCGGGCCGCCATACGAGGCGTTCCGGGGGTACTTCCAGCTGCAATTCCGGAAGGGCGTCCAGAAGTTGGTCGATGATCTCCTGCGCGAGGAGAAGCGAGAACGGCCGGGCGTGTGCGGGGCAGGCGTGCGGGCCGGTGCTCCATGCCAGGTTCCACCCGTTGTCGATGAATTCGCCGGTGTTCTTCTGGGGGTCGGTATTGCAGGCGGCCATACTGATGATCACCGGTTGATTGGCCGGCAGGAACTGGCCTTCGACGTAGATGGGCTGGCGGGGGTAGGTGATGCAGTAGTTCGCCATCGGGGGGTCGGTGGCAAGCCGCTCCTCCAGTGCGGTCTTCGTGGTCAGGTGGCCGTCGCCGCCGTAGCTGGTGTACCGCTCGTCGGTGAGCATCAGTACCAGGGTGTTGGCGATCAGGTTGACGGGTGGCTCGACTCCGGCGGCGAACAGCAGGACGAGCTGGCTGACCACTTCCTCGTCGGTCAGGCCGGCCGGGTCCTGGATCATCTTGGTGGTGACGTCGTCGCCGGGGTGTACACGTTTGAGGAGCGTGAGTTCGAGCAGGGCCTGACCGAAGGCCGCGTTGACTTGCGCGGTGTCGACGCTGTCGAACATTTGGGCGCTGGCTGCGGCGACCCGCTGGCCGATGTCCTCGGGACAGCCGAGGACCTGGCACAGGACCGAGAAGACCAGCGGAAGGGCGTACTGGTTCAGTACGTCGGCGCGGCCGGTTTCGCAGAAGGTGTTGATGAGCGGGAAGGCGGATCGTTCCACCATGGGGCGGACCGTGTTCAGGTCGATCCCCTGCTCCAGTGCTTCGACGACGTTTTTGCGGAGCCGCCGGTGCTGTTCACCGCTGGTGCGGATGGCGTTGGGCCGGTATTCGACCATCGGCGTGATGGGGCAGTTCTCGGGAAGGTCGCGCTGCCAGATACTCGGGTCGGCGGGAAAGCGGTCGCCGTCGCTGAGTATGCCTTTGGCGGTGTCGTAGTTGATGACGAGGGTGGCGGGTACTCCGGGCCAGATTTCGACCGGGACGAGCGCTCCGTAGGCTTCGCGCATCTGGCGGTAGGCCCGATGGGGGTCGGCGGCGAACTCTTCGCTGTAGATCGGGACCCGGGGGCCGTTCTCGATGCTGTAGATCGGGGTTCGAGTACCGTCCGCGATCGGTGAGCCGGTGACAGCACCCTGTCGGGTGTACTGCGGATACACGTAGATCTCCTTGATATCGGTTTGCGGAGGAATACTAACCGAGGCGTGGGCCGGGCTACGGTGGCCAGGTGGTTATGTTGTTCTCCGCCAACGGATTTGTGGCTTATTGCGGGTAATCCGAACATATTTCGCGGGTCGGTGTATCGGTCGATACCGCCCGTATTCGACCGACGGCCGCGCCGACGCGCTTCGGACACCGTCGCATTCGCCACATCGGTGGAGTCGTGCGGGGTGCGACGAACGCCCCGGGCAGGGCGCCCCGCCTGAGGTGCCCTGCCCGGGTGTGTGTGCGGAGGGTCAGCGCCGGGGCCGGTCGTGGCAGCGCGAGTCCCAGGCGGCGGCCAGGTCGTCGGCCAGTACCGGGGCGCCGAGCATTTCGTCGTCGAATTCGAAGGCGGCCAGCAGGGCGGGGAGGTTGTCGGCGAGGGTGTCGATGGCCTCGTAGAGCAGTCCGCTGCGGAGTTGCTGTTTGACCGCTTTCACGGCGGCGACGTCGAGGAGACCGTGGGTGAGGTACCAGGACGCGTGCTTGTCGATCTGGTCGAGGGCGAAGACGTCACGGACGGCGGCGATCTCGGGATGGGCGGCGTGTTCGTCGAGTATGCGCAGGGCCTGTTCGACGCAGTAGGCTTCCGCGAGTTCCAGGGCGTCCGGGATGACTTCCAGGCGGGCTTCGAGGGTCGGGGTGCTCAGTTGTGGTTGTGCTTCCTGGGCGATGGTGCGGGTGCGGGCGCTGAACAGGCGTGCGCGGTCCGCCGGGTCGGCGGGGTTGTGGAGGACGGGTTCGGGTGGCCGGGTGCCGGCGAATTGTTTGGCCAGTACGCGACCGGCGACCGATCCCATGACGGAGACGTCGCCTTCGCCGGTCATCGCGGCGTGGCAGACTCCGAGGTAGCTGGCGACCCGGTTGGCGCTGAACATGCCTTGGGCGGCCATTTTCACGCGGCAGTCGGTGACCGTCTGGAGTGCGTGCCGTTGGATGAAGTCCTTGGCCAGCATGACCGATACGACGGTGTCGCGGGCGGTGAGGTCGCTGCCCGCGAGTTGGGTTTTCACGGCGTTGCCGTAGAGGGTGCGGGCGACGGTGCCGGCCAGGTCGGTGAGTAGTGTGTCACGGACGTGGGGGATGTCGAGCATGTACGGCTTGTCGGTCGGTGTCATCGGAACGACTCGCCTACTCGCGTAGTTGAGGGCGATGTAGAGCGCGGCGCGGGCTTCGGCGTTCAGGCAGGAGGAGAGCGCCAGGCGTCCGACGGTGAGCTGGCTGATTGCGGAGGCGAAGGCGCGTTTGCGGCTGGTTTCGTCGCGCCAGGTGAGTACGCCGTTGTCGTCGATGGTGGCGAGGTCGTTGCTCAGCCAGGCGTCGCGTTCGATCCGTAGGTTGTCGAAGCTGATGACGGAGTTGTCCATGATGACCAGCGGCTGGTGGTCGAGTTGGGTGATGTTCACTCCGGGGGCGGGGGCTCCGTCGGCGCCGCGCAGGCGTGCGGTGAACAGGTGGACGCCTTGGTCGATGCCGGCGGCGTCGATGAACCGGGCGCCGATGACGCAGACCCGGGCTACTTCGATTCCGACGCTGGGCATGAATTTTCGTGCCCTCGGGTCGGGGGTGTTGAGCACGAATCCGTCACCGTCCCAGGTGGCGGTGGTTCGCATGAACTGGATGTTGGAGCCGCATTCGTATTCGGTGAGCAGCATGACTCCGACGCTGGAGGCGTCGTCGAGGTCGAGGAGGTAGGGCGCGGCGGAGTCGGAGTCGGTGAGGGTGGCGAGGCTGCCCGAGGCCAGGTTGTAGTGGCCGGAGATGAGTGGGATGAGGTCGGTCGCCAATATCGCGCACTGGTCGAATACGGCGAACAGTTTGGGTAGGTCGGTGGCGACGGCGCGGGTGCCGATCTGTCTGACGAGGTCACCCAACTGGTCGTAGGCGTTGAGACGCCGCTGCTCCTGGCTCTGCTGCTCCGTGACGTCGTAGTCCGGGTTGCTGAGGATCTTCTGCAGCTGCTGATGGAACTCCGGACTGCCGTGCCGAATGATGTCGGCCAGCGAATTCTGTTGTTCCAGATACGCGTCGGTAGCCATAACCGCCTCCTACTTATTTCCGGTCCCAGCGGTTCACTCGTTCACCGTTGGGCATACTGGGCCATCGCTACCGGGCACCGGCGCAGGACGCCGGCGGTTACCGCGCTGTCGCACGGGCACCGCCGGCGCCGGAGCGCTGGTGCCGGACGATCACCTGTCAAGAACTCGATGCACCACACACCTTCAGGTGGGGCGTCTCGCCGCGGCCCGGCCGACGGGAGTCGCGTACCGTGCGCCGGTGTGGGCGGGGTGCGGTCGTCCGATGCGTTGCGGGGATTGCGGCGATGGTGCCGGCGGTCGCCGGCGCCCCACCGGGGAGTGGCGGGTGGTCTGCCCGTATCGGCCGGGCGGTGGCGTGAGTGCGCCGCCGGACCGATTTTGCGGTCGCGTCAGCCTGCGACATCATCGTTGCCGCAGAGTTGCCGTTGACCGACCGAGACACGGAAAGTATTGTGCCACAATCGTTCTTCGGTCTCATGGGGAAGAATCACAACGATTGGTCTAGGCCGATGACCTGCTGTTCTGTGGACTATGGGCTGAACTGGCCGTATGCGGAGACGGCGACGCCTTTCTCCTGGCTGAAAATTCGCCAGAAAATTACCCTACGTAACGGTCGGTATTGTCTACGGGTTCACCCGTCCAACCGTTCGTCGAGGATCCTGGCGATCTGCTCGACCGCGGCCGGGTCGGTCATGGCGAGGTGGGGCGCATCGATATCGATATTCACGATCCGCCCGCCGACGACCGGCGCCCATCCCGCCCAGCCGGTGGCATCGGGCCGGCGGTCCACCGTCGCGGTGAAGTACAGCAGGTCACCGTCGAGAACCCGGGGCCGCCAGATACTCGCCGCCCGCATGGACTGGTTGTAGGCGTCGGTCATCCGCTGGATCATGCCGGCGTCGACCGGGAATCCTTCGCCGAGATGGCGCCTGATGAGATCGGCCGCCTCCTGCGCGGTCGCGTCCTGATCGACGAAATCGATACCCAGGACCGGGCCGAGATTGCTGATCAGTTCCCCGGCGGTGACCGTGACGACCTGGGCGGGATCGATATTGGCGGCTTCGGCGTCCAACAGCGCCAGCAGCGCCACCTCCTCCCCCGCTGCCCGCATCTCGACGGCGATCGCGTACGCGATCTGACCGCCCAGCGACCAGCCGAGCAGATGGTAGGGGCCGTGCGGCTGCACGGTCCGGATCTCGGCGAAGTACCGGCGCGCCGTTTCCTCGATAGTGGCCGGCCCAGGGACCTCGCCGCCGATCTGGGGTGCCTGGATGCCGTAGATCGGCCGGCCGGGTGCCAGGTACTCGGCGAACGGACGGTAGCTCCAGGCCAGACCCGAGGCGGGATGGACACAGAACAGTGGCGGCCGGTCACCGTCGGCCCGGATCGGCAGCAGGACATCGAAACCGAAGGCGGCGGCCGGGTCGGTGTGGGTGTGCCCGGAGCGCATACCCGATTCGATACGTCTGGCCAGATCGGCCGGACTCGGATCGGACAGGATCCAGCTGACCGGCACGTCGTAGTCGAGTTCCTTCTTCAGCTCGCTGACCACCTGCACCGACCGTAGCGAGTTACCGCCGAGGGCGTAGAAATCGTCGTCCGCTCCGACGCGGTCCACGCCGAGCACGTGCCCGTAGGCGCGGACCACTTCGCTTTCCAGCCAGGACGCCGGTTCCCGGTATTCACCGACCGCGAACTCCGGTTCGGGCAGTCGCGCGCGGTCGAGTTTGCCCGAGGCCGTGAAAGGTACGGTGTCGAGCACCATGACGGTGTCGGGCACCATGTAGCCGGGCAGTTCGGTGCCGGCGTGGTCGAGGACCGCGGCGGTGTCGACAGTGGTGCCGGTCGTGGGAACGAGATAGGCGACGAGCTGGTCGCCGGTCGCGGCGGTATGCACCGTCACGATCGCGCGGGCGACGCTGTCGTGTTCGGCGAGTACTGCTTCGATTTCGCCGAGCTCGATACGCAGGCCGCGCAGTTTCACCTGGGAGTCGGTGCGGCCGAGATACTCCAGTTCTCCGTTGGGGAGGCGGCGCGCCAGGTCACCGGTGCGGTAGAGCCGCGCGCCCGCGGTGAAGGGGTCGGCGACGAATCGTTCCGCGGTGAGCCCGGGACGGTCCTGGTAGCCGCGGGCGACCTGGTTACCGGCCAGGTACAGGTCCCCGGCGACTCCGGGCGGGGCGGGTTGCAGCCGGCTGTCGAGGACGTAGGCGCGGACGTTCCAGACCGGTGTGCCCATGGGTACGTTGCCGTGGTCGGCGTCGGTGACCAGGTGTTCGGTGGCGTGCAAGGTGAATTCGGTGGGCCCGTACAGGTTGTGCAGTTCGGTGCCGGGCATCACCCGGCGGGCGGCGGATACGACGTCCTGGCCGAATGCCTCACCACCGACGAGCAGCGCCCGCAGCGAGGTCAGCGACGCGGCGGGGGCCGTGTCGGCGAACACCGCCAGCATCGAGGGCACGAAGGAGGTGAGCGTGACCTGGTGGGCGGCGATGGTGTCGGCGAGGTAGGCGGGGTCGGTGTGCCCGTCCGGTTCCGCGATGATCATCCGGGCGCCGGCCACCAGGGTGGCGAACAGTTCCCATACCGAGACGTCGAAGGTGGCGGGGGTCTTCTGCAGTACCACGTCGTCCGGTGTCAGGGAATGCGCTCCCTTGATCCAGTACAGCTGGTTGAGTACCGCACGGTGCGAGACCGCCACGCCTTTGGGGCGCCCGGTGGAGCCGGAGGTGAACAGGACGTAGGCGATGTTCTCCGGCCGCAGCGGGGTGCGGCGTTCGCGGTCGGTGACTGGTCCGTCGTCGAAGCCGGCGAGGTCGAGGTCGTCGAGGGTCGACAGTACGACGACGGGTTTCGCGGTGGCCAGCATGTAGTCGATGCGTTCGGCCGGGTGGTCGGGATCGATCGGCACGTATCCGCCGCCGGCGGCGTGGACCGCGTACATCGCGGTGACCTGGTCCAGTGAGCGCGGCATCCGCAGCGCCACCAGGGTTTCGGGGCCGACACCGCGACTGATCAACAGCCGGGCGAGGCGGTTGACGCGGGACGCGAACTGCGCGTAGGTGAGTGTCTCGCCGGCTGTGGTCACCGCGGGCAGATCGGCGTGTCTGCCTACCGAGGCGGTGAACGCGGAGGCGAGTGTTTCGTTCTGTGCGAGGTGGTAGGCGGTGGTGTTGCACCAGATCAGTTCGGCGTCGCGTTCGGTGGGGTCGAGCAGGTCGACGTCGTGGACGGGCCGGGCGGGATCGGTGGCCATCGCGTCGAGGATGCGCAGCAGGCGGTCGACGACGGCGGTGGCGGTCGCTTTGTCGAACAGGTCGGTGGCATAGGTGATTCCGCCGCTGATACCGGTCGGTGCGCCGGTGTCGTCATAGGTGTCGGAAACGGTGACCTGTAGATCGAACAGGGAGGTGCCGGTGTCGGCTTCGACGGCCGAGACCGACAGTCCGGGGAGTTCGAAGTCGGTGGTGGTGAGGTTCTGGAAGGCCAGCATCACCTGGAACAGTGGGTGGTGTGCGGGGGTGCGTACCGGGTTGAGTTCCTGGACGAGCCGTTCGAAGGGGACGTCGGCGTGCCCGAACGCGGCCAGGTCGGTGCCGCGGACGTGTTCGAGCAGTTGGGTGAATGTCATTCCGGGGGTGAGCCGGGTGCGTAGGACGAGGGTGTTGACGAACATGCCGACGAGGTCGTCGAGTTCGGGTTCGCCGCGGCCCGCGTACGGGGTGCCGATCGCGATGTCGTCGGTGTGCGCGAGCCGGGCCAGGGTGGCGGCCAGAGCCGCGTGGAACACCATGAACAGTGTGGTGTTGTGGGCCCGGGCGACGCGTTCCAGTTTCGCGTGGAGTTCGGCGTCGAGTTCGATCGGCATGTTGGCGCCCGCGTAGGTCGGGGCGGGCGGGCGCGGCCGATCGGTGGGTAGTTCCAGCAGGGCGGGCAGGTCGGCGAGCTGCCCGGTCCAGTAGTCGATCTGGGCGCGCAGCAGTGAATCGCTGTCGTGCTCGGTGCCCAGTACGGTGTGCTGCCAGATCGCGTAGTCGGCGTACTGCACGGCCAGAGGCGGCCAGGCCGGGGGTTCGTGGTGCAGGCGGGCCGAGTAGGCGGCCATCATGTCGCGGGCGAGCGGGCCCAATGACGATCCGTCGCCGGATATGTGATGCAACACCACGGCCAGGATCCACTCGTCGTGGTCGAGCTCGTACAGCCGCACTCGGAACGGTATCTCGGTGGTGAGGTCGAACACCGCGGAGACGAAGGCGGAGAGCCGGTCCACCAGTTCGGATCGGTCGACGCGGGCGACGGCCATGGGCGGTACGGCGTCGGTGGCGGACAGGACGACCTGCGCGGGTTCGCCGTCGTGGTGCGGGTAGACGGTGCGCAGCACTTCGTGACGGGTCATGACGTCGTCGACCGCGGCGTGCAGGGCGTCGATGTCGAGCTGCCCGGTGAGCCGGATGACGATCGGGATGCTGTAGGCGGCGGAGTCGGGTTCGAACCGGTTCAGGAACCACATCCGCTGCTGTGCGTAGGACAGCGGGACGTGTTCGGGGCGAGGCTGGGCGGTGAGCGAGATACGGCCGGTGTCGGCGTGCGATTCGGCGCGTACGGCGAGTTTCGCGACGGTGGGCGCTTCGAAGATCATCGCGACGGGCACGGACGCGTCGAGTGCGGCACCGATGCGGGCGGCGACGCGGGTGGCGATCAGGCTGTTGCCGCCCAGTTCGAAGAAGTCGTCGTCGGCGCCGACCGGCCCGTCGGTGCCGAGCACTTCGGCGTACACCCCGGCCACGATCTCCTCGACCGGTGAGGACGGCGCCCGGAACTGCCGGGCCTGCAGGACCGGCGCCGGGAGGGCTTTGCGGTCGAGTTTCCCGTTCGGTGACAGCGGTATCGCGTCGAGCACCATCACCGCGGCGGGCACCATATAGGACGGCAGTGCCGTGGCGGCCGCGGGGACGAGTTCCTCGCTGGAGATACTCGCGCCCGGCGCGGGCACCACATACGACACCAGCAGTACGGGGCCCGTACCGTCGCGGCGTGGCACGGTGATCGCGAACGATACATCCGCGCGGGCGCTGAGGACGGCGTCGATTTCGCCGAGTTCCACCCGGAAGCCGCGGACCTTGATCTGGAAGTCGTTGCGGCCGACGAATTCGAGGTCGCGGTCGGCGTTCCAGCGGACGACGTCGCCGGTGCGGTACATGCGTTGCCCGGGTTCGCCGTAGGGGCAGGCGATGAATCGGGCGGCGCTGGTCGCGGCCCGGTTGAGGTAGCCGCGGGCCAGGCCGGGGCCGGCCAGGTACAGTTCCGCGGGTACGCCGACCGGTACCGGTTGCAGCCGGGAGTCCAGGACCAGGGCTCGCATACCGGCGCGGGGGGCGCCGATCCGAACCCGGTCGCCGGGAAGCATATGGGGGGCGGCGGTGGCCACGACCGAGGTTTCGGTCGGCCCGTACAGGACCCGGAATTCGCGGGTGCCGGCGCGGTCGGTGCCGGCCCACCGGTTCACCAGCTCCGAGGGCACTTCCTCACCACCGGCCATGACGACCTGCAGGTCGTCGAGTCCGGTGGGGTCGACGGAGGCCAGCGCGACCGGTGTCACGAAGGCGTGGGTGATGCGCTGGGTGCGCAGCAGGTCGGCGAGTTCGCTGCCGCCGTACATTCCGGCCGGGGCCAGGACGAGGGTGGAGGCGCCGCCGGTGGCGAGCATGATCTCCAGCAGGGAGGCGTCGAAGGACGGGGAGGCGAAATGCAGGACGCGGGAGGTGTGACCGGTGCGGTGGGCGCTGTGCTGGGCGGCGAGGAAGTCGGCGATGGCGCGGTGCTCGACGGCGACGCCCTTGGGTACGCCGGTGGAGCCGGAGGTGAAGATGATGTAGGCGGTGTTTGTGGCCCGTAGCGGTGCGCGCCGGTCGTCGTCGGTGACGGGGTCGCCGGGCAGGGTGTCGATCTGCGCGGTGACGGTGTCGTCGTCGAGGACGAGCCAGTTCAGGGAGTCGGGGAGATCGGGGCGCGCCGCGGCGACCGTGACACCGAGTGCGGCGCCGGAGTCGGCCACCATCTGTTCGATGCGGCTCGCCGGATAGCGGGGGTCGACGGGCACGTAGGTGGCGCCGGATTTCACGACCGCCCACCACATGATCACCGAGGTCACGGACCGGGTGGCGGCGACGAGCACCGGGCTCTCCGGGGCGGCGCCGTGCCGGATGAGGGCGCGGGCCAGCCGGTTGGATCGGAGGTCGAGTTCGGTGTAGGTGAGTGCGGTGTCGTCGGCGACGAGGGCGAGACCGTCGCCGTTGTCGCGGACGGCGGCGGCGAACGCGTCCGGTAGCAGGGCGGGTGCGCCTTCGAGGCGCGGACCGACGCGGGAGACGAGCGCGGTGTGTTCGTCGGTGTCCAGCCAGTCGAGATCACCGACCGGTGTCGCCGGATCGTCGGCGAGGGCTTCCAGGACCCGGATCAGTCGTTGGGCGAACCCGGCGACCGTCGGTTCGTCGAACAGGTCACGGGCGAACATCAGCATGCCGGAGATACCCTGCGCCGCGCCGCCTCGACCGTAGTTTTCGGAGACGACGAGTTGCAGGTCGAATTGGCACATGCCGGTGTCGACGTCGGCACGGGACACGGTGACGTCGGGCAGCACCACGTCGACCGACGACAGGTTCTGGAACGCCAGCGCGATCTGGAACAGCGGATGCCGGTCGGCGGTGCGTTCCGGTTTCAGCTCTTCCACGACCCGTTCGAACGGGACATCGGCGTGTTCGAAGGCCTGCAGGTCGGTTTCTTTCGTGCGTGTCAGCAGTTCGGTGAAGGGTTCGCCGGGGTGGATGGGGGTGCGCAGGACGAGGGTGTTGACGAACATGCCGACGAGGTCGTCGAGTCCGGGTTCGCCGCGGCCGGCGACGGGCGTGCCGATGACCACGTCGTCGCTGCCGCTCAGCCGGCTCAGTACTGTCGCGAGGGCCGCGTGCAGGACCATGAACAGGGAGGTGCCGCGGGAGCGGGCCAGTTCGGCGAGTTTGCTGTGCAGGTCGGCGCCGATATCGAGTGGGACGCGACCACCGGTCAGGGACGCGACGGCGGGGCGGGGCCGGTCGGCCGGGAGGTCGAGCCGGTCGGGTGCACCGGCCAGTGTGGTGCGCCAGTACTCCAGTTGGGCGGACATGAGCGAGTCGGGGTCCTGCGCGGAGCCCAGGGTGCGGCGCTGCCACAGCGCGAAGTCGGCGTACTGCACCGGCAGCGGTTCCCACAGCGGTGGATGTCCGGCGGTGCGGGCGGCGTAGGCGCGCATGACGTCGCGGGCCAGTGGGCCCATGGACTGGCCGTCGCCGGCTATATGGTGCACCACCAGGATCAGCAGGTATTCGGTGGTGTGACCGTCGGTGTCGAGAGCGAACAGTTCGACGCGCATCGGCACCTGCACGGTGACGTCGAAGCCGCGGCGCATGAATTCGGCGACCACGTCGGGGATCGCGGACGGTGCGACGTGCACGGGGTCCAGGGTGATCTCGGGTTCGTCGAGGATCACCTGTTCGGGTTCGCCGGCGGTCTCGGGGTAGATGGTGCGCAGTACTTCGTGGCGTCCGGCGACATCGCGCAGTGCGGTGGCGAGGGCCGCGGTGTCGAGGTCGCCGGTCAGTCGCAGCATGACCGGGATGTTGTAGGCGGCGGAGTCGGGTTCGAAACGGTTGAGGAACCACATCCGCTGCTGTGCCAGCGACAGCGGGACGGGGTCGGGGCGTACTCCGGCGGTGAGGGGTACCCGGTCGCCGCCGGTGAGGGTTTCGGCGTGCGCGGCGAGACCGGCGACGGTGGGTGTCTCGAACATGGACCGCACCGGGACCCGCACGTTCAGGGTGGCGCCGACGCGCGCCACGACCAGCGAGGCGCTGAGCGAGTCGCCGCCGAGTTCGAAGAAGTTGTCGTCGGCACCCACCCGGGTGATGCCGAGCACGTGACAGAAGGCTTCGGCGACCACGGATTCCACGGGTGTGGACGGTGCCCGGTACTCGCGGGTGGCGAATACCGGGTCCGGGAGCCGGGAGCGGTCCAGTTTTCCGCTGGAATTCAGTGGGAGTTCGTCGAGGACGAGGACCGCGGCGGGCACCATATAGGCGGGCAGGGCTTCGGTCAGGGCGGCGGTCAGTTCGGTACCGGAGACGGTGTGGCCGGGGGCGGGCACCACATAGGACACCAGGACCGCGGGCCGGTCTTCGGCGATGCGCGGCACGGTCACCGTGAACGCCACATCCGGGCGCGCGCCGAGGACGGCGTCGATCTCGCCCAGTTCGACCCGGTTACCGCGGATCTTGACCTGGAAGTCGTTGCGTCCCACGAATTCCAGGTCGTCGGTGTCGGTGCGGCGCACGATATCGCCGGTGCGGTACATGCGGTGGCCGGGTTCGCCGAACGGGCAGGCCACGAAGCGGGCGGCGCTGAGCCCGGCGCGGCCGATGTAGGCGTCGGCCAGACCGGCCCCGAAAAGGTACATCTCGCCCGCTACCCCGGCCGGTACCGGCCGCAGCCAGGTGTCGAGGACCACGGCCGCGACAGGGCCGACCGGGCCGCCGATGGTGATGGGTTCGCCGGGGGTGAGTGCGGCGTTGGCGGTGGCCCAGATCGTGGTCTCGCTGGGACCGTAGAGGTTGACCATGGCGCGGTCGGGCGCCCACCGCTCGACCAGTTCGGGGCCGACCGGTTCGCCGGCGCTGGCGAGCACCCGCAGTTCGCCGAGGCCCTCGTGCGGGAGGGTCGCCAGTGCGGAGGGGGTCAGCAGGGTGTGGGTGATGTGTTCGCGCCGGATCAGGGCGGCCAGTTCCGGGCCGCCGTACACATCCGGTGGCGCGATGACCAGTCGGCCGCCGGAGCCGTGCGCCATCAGTAGTTCGTACACCGAGGCGTCGAAATTGGGTGAGGCGACCTGCAGGACGGTGGCGGCGGGACCGACTCCCAGTATCCGGCGTTGCGCCGCCACCACATCGGGCAGGGCGCGGTGGGCCACCAGGACACCCTTGGGGGTTCCGGTGGATCCGGAGGTGTAGATCACGTAGGCCGGATGCGCCGGCCGGATCGGGCCGCCGCGGTCGGCGTCGGTGACCGGCGCGGACAGTGCCGGATCGCTGGCGGTGGCCGCGGTTTCGGTGTCCACGATCAGCCAGTCGACATTGTCGGGTACGCGCGGCCGGGAGGCGGCGTCGGTGATACCCAGGGTGACGCCGGAGTCCGACAGCAGGAATTCGATGCGGTCGGCGGGCAGGTTCGGGTCCATCGGCAGGAACGCGGCCCCCGCCTTCGCCGCAGCCCACACGGTGACGATCGCGTCGAGGGATCGGGGCAGCGCGGCGGCGACCAGGGTGCCCGGGCGGCCGCCGCGGCTCAGCAGCAGCCGGGCGAGGCGGTTCGCGCGGGCGTCGAGCTGCCGGTAGGTCAGGGTGACCGGACCGGAGACGGCGGCGGTGGCGTCGGGGTCGGCGGCCACGGTCGCGGCGAGCAGGTCGCCGAGGGTGCTCGCGGTGAGGTGCCGGGTGCGGGGGGCGGGCAGGACCGGGTCCTGCCGGTCGGGCAGGGTGAGCTCGCCGAGCCGGGTGGCGGGGGCGTCGGCGATGCGGTGCAGCAGTTCGACGAAGCGGTCGAGGATCCTGTGTGCCTGTGCGGTGTCGAAGGCATCGTCGAGGAACCGCAGGGTGATGTGCAGGCCTTGCGCGGTCTCGTGCTCGGCCTGTTGCGGCGCGACGACCAGGCTCAGCGGGTACGGGGTGGCGTCGACGCCGGTGATCTCGTCCACGCGCAGTCCCGCGGAGTCGACGAGTTGCTGCAGGGCCGGGCGGTCCACCGGGAAGGATTGGAAGGCGATCGCGGTGTCGAACAGTTCGGTCGTGCCGGCGCTGCGATGGATATCGGGCAGCCCGACGTAGTGGTGGTCGAGCATGCGGGCGTGCTGGTCCTGCAACTGTGTCAGTAAGTCGCGCAGGGAGTTCGCCGGGTCGAGGCGGACCCGGACCGGGATCGTGTTGAGGAACATGCCGAGGGTCTGATCGACGCGGGGCAGTTCGGGTGGGCGGCCGGAGACCGCGGAACCGAAGATCACGTCGGTTTCGCCGGTGAGGGTGCGCAGGTTCAGCGCCCACGCGGCGGCGACCGCGGTGTTGACTGTGACGGCGGTGTCGGCGGCCACGGTGCGCAGGCTCGCGAAATGGTCGGCCGATAGTTCGGCGGTGACCTCGGCGGCGGTGGCGTCGGTCGGTCCGGTGCCGCGGGCGACGCGGGTGGGTGAATCCACGTCCGCGTAGGCCTGCGCCCAAGCGGCTTTGGAGGCGGTGAGGTCCTGGCGGGTGAGCCAGGTCAGGTAGTCGCGGTAGGAGGGGGCGGCGCCGGCGGCGCCGATGTGTTCGGGGGCGCCGTAGTAGTCGAGTAGTTCTCTGAGCAGCAGCGGCATCGACCAGCCGTCCAGGATCACATGATGGTTGGTGATCAGCAGCCGGGCCGCACCGGATTCGGCGCGGATGAGGGTGAACCGGATCAGCGGCGGGGCCGACAGGTCGAACCCGGCGGCCGCGTCGGCGGCGGCGATCCGGTCCCATTCGGCGGTGAGATCGTCACCACGGACGGCGAGATCGACCTCCTGGTACCGGACCTCGGCGTGGTCGAGCACGATCTGGCACGGTCCGCCGGCGGTTTCCACGAACGCGGCACGCAGGATGTCGTGCCGGTCGACCACCGCCTGCGCGGCCCGCCGCAGGCGTTCGCCGTCGACGCTGCCGGTGAAGCCGATCACCGTCTGCACGGTGTAGTTGTCGCCGGCGTCGGGATCGAAGGTGGAGTGGAAGTGGATCCCGGATTGCATCGGCGACAGCGGCCACACATCGGCCAGGGTGTCGTAGCGCTGTTCCAGTTGCTCGATATCGGGCCGGGTGAGGGTGACGAGTGGAAAGTCCGCCGGCCGGTAGGGGCGGTCCTCGATACGGTGGGCGCCGCGCGGCAGGTCCTCGGCGGTGACGGCGTCTGTTTCGTGACGGGCCGTCGCGGCGAGAGCGGCAACAGTTTTGCCTTCGAACACATCGCGCGGGGTGAGGGTCAGCCCGGCCGCGCGCGCCAGCGCCACCAGCCGCATCGAGACGATGCTGTCGCCGCCGAGGGCGAAGAAGTTGCTGTCGGCGGAAACGGTGTCGAGGTGCAGGACTTCGGTGAACAGTTGCGCGATGACCCGTTCGGTGGGCGTGGCGGGCGGGCGGCCGGGGGTTTCCTCGGCGCGGAAGGCGCGTTCGCGCAGCGCCCCGCGGTCGATTTTGCCGACCGGGGTGAGGGGCATGGTGTCGAGTTCCACGATCGCGGCGGGATTCATGTAGTGGGCGAGTGATCCGGCGAGGTCGTCGCGTAGTGCCGTCACATCCAGGGTGGTTCCCGGGGCCGGTACGACATAGGAAACCAGCACCGGTTCTCCGGCCGGGCCGTCCTGGGCGACCGTGGCCGCCCGTGCCACGGCCGGGTGCCGGGTGAGGTGGGCGTCGACCTCGCCCGGCTCGATACGCAGGCCGTGGATCTTGACCTGCTGGTCGCCGCGGCCCAGGTATTCCAGTTCCGGGCCGGTGCGGCCGCGCACCCACCGCGCCGAGTCGCCGGTGCGGTACATGCGGTCGCCGTGGGGTGAGTACGGGTCCGCGACGAACCGGGAGGCGGTGGTGGCCGGGCGGTCGTAATAGCCGTGGGCCAGGCCGGGCCCGCCCAGATACAGTTCCCCGGCGACTCCGGCCGGTACCGGCCGCAACCACATATCGAGCACCGTGGCGGTCACGCCGCGGATCGGGCCGCCGATGGTGACCGGTTCGCCGGGGCGCAGCGCCTCGGATCCGGTGGCCCAGATGGTGCATTCGGTCGGTCCGTAGTGGTTCATGAGCCGGCGTCCGGGTGCCCACCGGTTCACCAGATCGGATCCGGTGGCCTCGCCGACGACCGCGATCGTGTCCAGCGCGGGCAGCCCGGCGGAATCCATGGTGCCCAGCACCGACGGGGTGATGATGGCGTGGGTGACCCGCTGCTCGCGCAAGAGGTCTTCGAGGTCGCTGCCGCCGTACACCTCTGGTGGCGCCACCAGTAGGCAGGCGCCGCTGCTGTGGGCCAGCAGCAGTTCCGAGACACAGGCATCGAAGCCCGGTGAGGCGACCTGCAGCACCATCGAATCGGTGGTCGCGGCGAACGCTTCGGCTTGGGCGGCAACGACATCGGCCAGGCCCCGGTGGGCGATGTGTACCGCTTTCGGTTTACCGGTCGACCCGGAGGTGTAGATGAGGTAGGCGGCGTTGCCGGGATGCAGGTGCGTGGGGGTGACCGGTTCGGCGACGGGATCGGGTGCGGTGGCGGGGTCGGCGATCAGCCAGTCCATCGTGGTCGGGAGATGTGGGATGACGGGGTCGACGGTGACGCCGAGCGTGCTGTGGGAATCGGCCAGCAGTTCCGCGAGGCGTTCGGGCGGGTTGGCGGGATCGAGGGGTACGAACGCCGCGCCGGTGCGGGCCACCGCCCAGATCGCGACCGCCAGTTCGGCGGAGCGCGGGAGGGCCAGCGCTACGAAGGTTTCGGGGGCGGCGCCGCGTTCGGTGAGCCGGCGGGCCAGGGCGTCGGCGCGCTGTTCCAGTTCGCGGTAGGTCAGGGTGATGTCACCGGCGCGGACGGCCGTCGCGTCGGGGTAGCGGCGCGCGGTGGCCGACAGGATGTCGTGCAGGGTGCGTTCGCCGGCCGGCGGCGCGCCGTGTACCTGTGGTTCCGCGCGTTCGGTGTCGCGGGCCGCGGATACGGCGGCGACGCGGCGACCCGGGTGGGTGACGATTTGGGTCAGCAGCAGTTCGAATCGTTCGAGCAGTGTGTCGGCGGTGCCGGTGTCGAAGCGGTCGGTGGCGAACCGCAACGTCACCGTGTAGGTGCTGTTCTCCTCGGTATCGGAGGCGTCCCGTGACGGCGGGGTCACCTGCAGACTCAGCGGATACGGGGTGGCGTCCCGGGCGTCGATATCGATGAGCCGCAGTCCGGCGGCACCGAGATCACGTGCCAGTCCTTCGCGGTCCAGCGGGTAGGACTCCAGCACGGTCACCGTATCGAACATGTCGGCGATGCCGGTGGCGCGTTGGAGTTCGGCCAGGCCGATGTGCCGGTGCCCGAGCATCGAGGCCTGCTCGGATTGGACGCGGGTGAGCAGGTCGGCGACGGTTTCGTGGGGGTCGGTGCGGACCCGCACCGGCAGGGTGTTGATGAACAGTCCCACCATGTATTCGACGCCTTGGATATGGGGCGGACGCTCCGAAACAGTGTTGCCGAACACCACATCGGGGCGGCCGGTGAGGGTCGTGAGCAGGAGCGCCCACGCCACCTGGATGGCGGTGTTCGCGGTGACCCCGTGGGTGCGGCCGAGGTCGAGGACCGCGGCGGTGGTCGCGGCGTCGAGCGCGCGGCCGGTTTCGCCGCTGTCCGCGCCGGCCGTGCGGTCGGCGCGGCCGGTGACGTGTGTCGGACTCTCCACGCCGGCGAGCACCCGCTGCCACGCCTCGGTCGCCGCGTCACTGTCCTGGGCGTGCAGCCACTGCAGGTAGTCCCGGTAGGAGCGGGGTGGGGCGAGTTCGGCCGTTTCGGTACCGGACGCGTACAGCGCGAGCAGTTCGTGGATCAGCAGCGGCATCGACCAGCCGTCGAGCACGAGGTGGTGGTTGGTGACCAGCAGCCGGTGTTCGTCGGTGCCGGTGCGCACCAGATGGAACCGCAGCAGCGGCGGACGAGCCGGGTCGAATGGTGCCGTGGCCGCCGTTGCGAGTTCCTGGAAGGCGCGGTCGTGTGCCTCGGTGTCGAGGAGGTCGGCGAGATCGGAGTACTGCCAGTCGGCCCGGGTGTCGCCGAGTACGAGCTGGCGGGGGCCGCCGGCGCTTTCGACGAACGCGGTGCGCAGGCTGTCGTGGCGGTCGACGAGGGACTGGGCGGCGCGGTGCATCCGGTCCGCGTCGACGTCCCCGGCGAAGGTGAGTGCCGCCTGCACCGTGTACCCATCGGTGGTGTCACGGTCGTAGATGGCATGGAACAGCAACCCGGCCTGCAGGGCGGTCAGCGGCCATACATCGGTCAGCGACGGATAGTCGCGCAGCCACTGATCGATCTCGTCCTGCGACACAGTGACCAGCGGGAAATCGGAAGGAGTGAAGCCGCCCGCGGATTCGGAGCGGATATGCCCGGCCAGGGCGCGTAGCGCCCGCACCCACAGGCCGGCGAGTTCGTCGACCTCCGCGGCGTCGAGCACCTGCGCGGCGAACTCCCAGGTCGCATCGAGTTCGAGGCCGTCGGGTCCGGGTTCGGCGATCGTGTTGATATCGAGCAGGGCGGGCAGCGCCATCCGGGGATCGCTCGTCGCGGTCAACGAGGTGAACTCACGGGTGGGTGTCCACGCCCCCGAGTGTTCGCGGACACCCACCCGCCCCAGATAGTTGAAACTGATCTGGGGGTCCGGTGAGTTCCCCAGCTCGGTGCTGCCCTGCGGGTCGAGGCAGCGCAGCATGCCGTAGCCGATACCGTTGTCGGGCACCGCACGCAGCTGCTCTTTCACCTGCTCGACGGCGCGTCCCGCGGCCGCTCCGCCGGCGAACGCCTCTTCCGGGTCGATATCGCGCAATTCGAGCCGGATCGGGAACCGGGTGGTGAACCAGCCCACCGTGGCGCTGAGGTCGGCACCCGGCACCGCCTGCTCCTCGCGGCCGTGCCCTTCCAGCGAGATCAGTTCCGCGCCGGCGGCCATACCGCGGCGGCGCCGCCACTCGCCCAGCGCCAGCGCGAGTGCCGCCAGCAGCGGGTCGTTGGCGTTGCCGTGGTAGCGGGCCGGGACGGTGGTGAGTACCGCCTCGGTGATATCGGCGGGGATCCGGATCCGGACACGGCCCGCCGTCGCCACGACATCGCGTTGTGGGTCCAGACGGCGTGGTCCGAGCAGCCGGTCACCCCGTTCGTGGATACCGCGCCACAGGTCCAGTTCCGTCGCGCGCCGGGTGGGCGCCTGTTCGATCAGTCCGTGCGCCCAGCGTCGCACCGAGGTGCTGGGCGGCGGGAACTGTGGTTCGCCGCCTTCGGTGACTTGCGTCCAGGCCTGCGCGAGATCGGTGAGCAGCAGACGCCAGGACACCGCGTCGACGGCGAGATGGTGGATCACCAGCCACAGCAGGTCGGGGCCGGTGGTGTCCTGCAGCCGGACGGCCTGCAGCAGAACGCCGTCGGTGGGGTCCAGTCGGTCCGCGGCCGCCTGGAGGTGACCGTCGACCTCGGCGGCGTCCCGCCGGGTCAAGGTGACCGTGGTCAGCGCGGTGTCGGCGTCGACCGTCCCGCGGTCGAGGACGTCGACGAACCGGTCCACCGATTCGGCGCCGCGCAGGACGGCGCGCAGCATGTCGTGCCGGTCCAGTACGGCCTGCAGGGCCCGGACCAGATGCGCGTGTTCGACGCGGTCCGGGAGCTGCACGAGGGTGGCCTGTGCGAACCGGCTGTAGTGACCGCGGCCGAGCATGGCGTGCATGATCGGCGACAGCGGCATCGGCCCGACGCCGCCGCCGGGGAGTTCGGCCAGCCGCGGCGCGTCCCCGATGTCGGTCGCCACGGCGGCCAGCCCGGCGACGGTCTTGGCATCGAATACATCCTGGGTGGAGAAACTCAACCCGACTGCCTTGGCGCGCGCCACCAGCTGGATCGACAGGATGCTGTCACCGCCGAGCGCGAAGAAGCTGTCGTCGGCGCCGGCGCGCGCGACTCCGAGAATCTCGGTGAACAGGCCGGCCAGCAGATTCTCCCGGGGTGTGGCCGGGGCGCGTCCGGCCGGGGCGGTCCCGAAATCCGGTTCGGGGAGCGCTTTGCGATCCAGTTTGCCGAACGCGTTCACCGGCAGACTGTCCAGCGGCAGGATCACCGCGGGAACCATATGCGGGGGCAGGGTTTCGCGGGCGTAACGCTGCAGTGCGCCGGTGTCGATCCGGCGGCCGTGCACGGGAACGACATAGGTGGCGAGTACAGTCGCGTCGGTCTTGTTCCGCACCGGCACGGTGACCGACAGGTCCACGTCGGCGTGTCCAGTGAGCGCGGCGTCGATCTCCCCCGGTTCGATCCGGTAGCCGCGGATCTTGACCTGGAAATCGCTGCGGCCCATCAGTTCCAGCGTCATCTCGTCACCGGCACCGGACCAGCGCGCGAGGTCGCCGGTGCGATACATGCGGTCCCCTGGTTCGCTGTAGGGGTCGGCGACGAAACGTGCCGCGGTTTCACCGAAACGGTGACTGTAACCGCGCGCCAGACCCGGTCCGGCCAGATACAGTTCACCGGCGGTGCCTTTGGGGACCGGTTGCAGGGCACGGTCGAGCACCATGGCCGCGACACCGCGGATCGGGCCGCCGACGGTGAGATCGCGATCGGGTTCGATGGGTGCTCCGGCGGCGGTGATGGTGGTCTCGGTGGGGCCGTATTCGTTGTACATCGACCAGGACCCGGTCCACCGTTCGATGACGTGCGGCGGGCACACGTCGCCCCCGACCACCACGACACGCAGATCGGTGAGCGGCCCGGGGTCGACGGTTGCCAGCACGGCGGGGGTCAGCGTCAGGTGCGTGATCCGTTCTTCGGCGAGCAGCCGGGTCAGTGGTTCGCCGCCGATGACCTCCGGCGGCACGATCACCAGGGTGGCGCCGGAGGCGAAGCAGGTGAGGAACTGCTCCTGGGAGGCATCGAAACTGGGTGAGAGAGCGTAGGACACGCGCGCGGCCGCGTCGATACCGTAGGTGTCGCTGCGGTCGGTGACGAGGTTCGCCAGCCCGGTATGGGTGACCTGCACACCTTTCGGGAGTCCGGTGGACCCGGAGGTGTAGGTCAGATAGGCGAGGTCGGCGGGCCGCAGCGGGCGTATCCGGTCGGTATCGGTGACCGGATCGGACGGATAGGACTCGTATTCCCGCTGGAGGCCGGGATCGTCGAGCACGACCCGGCGCACCTGCTGCGGCAGCCGTTCGGTGTGGCCGGCGACGGTGATCGCGACGGAGGCGCCGCTGTCGGTCACCATGTGCTCGATTCGGGCGGGCGGATACTCGGGGTCGATCTGCACGATGGCGGCACCCGTTTTGGCGACCGCCCAGGCCGCGACCACCGATTCCACCGAGCGCCGCAGCAGGATCGCTACCGCGGTTTCCGGTCCGGCGCCCAACGCGATGAGATGGCGGGCCAGCCGGGAGGATCTGGTGTCCAGCTCGGCATAGGTCACGGTGCGGCCGGGCGTGGAGATCGCGCTGCCGGAACCGTGGTGGCGGGCGGTCTCGGCCAGGATGTCGGGTAGCAGCCGGGTGCCGGTGCCGTGTGGACCCCGCACGGGCAGCAGCGCGGCCCGCTCCCGCGCTTCGAGCAGCGGTAGCGCGCCGACAGCGTTCGCTGTTCCGCCGGCGAGGAACTCGTGCAGGAACATGAGGAAACGCCGGTGGTGCCCGGCGAGTTCGGCGGCACTGTAGACATTCGGGTTGCCCTGGAAATCGATATGGGTGCTGTCGCGGCCCGCCCCCGGATAGATATTGACGAACAGGTCGGCGGTCGGGCCGGAGGTGAGCACGTGGAGCCGGCCGGTCGTCTCCCCCAGCACGATCTCGTTGTCCACCATCATGAGGTTCACGGCCGGGCCGAACGAGGCCGCCTCGTCCCGGGCAATCCCCATATCGTGGAAGATGTCCTCCTGTCGGTAGCGTTGCCGGCGCAGCGCGCTGGTCAGTTCGCTCTGGGTCGCCGCGATCAGTTCCCCGACCGTGCGGTCGGCGATCTGCACACGCAGCGGCACCACATTGGCGACCATGCCGCCCGAACGGCGCAGCACCGCCGAATGCCGGCCCGACACCGGCAGACTCAACAGGACCTCGTCGCTTCCGGTCATCCGGCCCAGGTAGGCGGCGAACGCCGCGACGATGATCGGAGTGACGCTGGTGCCGCGTTCGGTGACCACACTGTCGAGCAGGTGTGCGGTGTCCTCGGGTAGGGACACACTCACCAGTTCCGGGTGGATGGTGGGTTTGCTGACGCGTCCGGCCAGGCTGACTACGGGTGGTGCGCCCGCGAGGTGTTCGGTCCAGTACTTGCGGTCGTTGTCGAAGCGTTCCGATCCCCGATAGGCGAGGTCTTGTTCGATGATCTCGCCCAGATATTTCGCGGTGGCCGGGGGCGCGTCCGCGCCCCGCACCCACGCGTTGTACAGCTCGGTGATGCGGTGCACCATGGTTACCGCGGCGAACCCGTCCAGGGCGATATGGTGCGCACGCTGATACCACAGGTAGTGGTTGTCGCCCACCTGGTACACGATGCACTTCATGAGGTAGTCGCCGAGCAGGTCCAGTGGCGCCGAATAGTCCTCCACCATGAGACGGTGCGCGGTCGCCACCGGATCGGTACGGCGCCGCAGATCCACCACCGTGGCCGGTGATCCGGCGGTCTCGTCGACGTACTGGCACGGTTCGCCGTCGACCTCGACGAGATGCAGGTGCCCGGGACCGAATTCGCGATCGGCGGCCTGGCAGGCCTCCAGAAGCAGCTCCGGCTGAAGTTCACCCACGATCTCGACGTACTGGGCCACCGAGATCGGTGACGAACCCGCGAGATGCTGTGCGAACCAGATCCCTCGCTGGGCGGCCGACAGCGGCAGGACATCGTGGCGGGGCGGGCCGGTGAATGTGACGGCGCCAGGCCGCGCACCCGAACCGTTACCCGACGCCGTCTGGCCTGTGGTCGTGGACGAGCCGATCTCCGCTGAATCCGATCGGCCCCGGCCGTCTATGTTGCGCTTGGACTGGGTCACCTGTCCTCCATTTTCCCGGCATCGGGGGGAAACCGGCCGATTGAGCCGGTTCACTGCTCCTGAAATGCGCAGGGGATATCATTGGAACAACAATTCATGTCGTCGAATCGAGACTTTTGCCCATCAGCGATGATGGACGGCGATCCCATCGGGGCGCCGAATTCGATCCCGAAAGGAAATAAAGCGAGTTGATCTATACCCGGTGGTTATAAAAATCGGGGCTCATCCACCGGTCGGCCGCATCTGCCCGAAATCCGCTGGAAAGCACCGTGTTCTGGGCCGTTCTTCGACGGGCCGGGTGGCTGAGCAACCGCCACCCGGCGGGCCCGTCGGGTGCAGAGTCCGCACTGTGTGTGCACGCATCGATACCGTCCCAGGGTTGGGATACATGCAGGTCACGGATGTGGCTCGGAGTCATGTCGGGGCCGTCGAGCGGGAAGTTGACATTGTCGGTATTCATAGGCTGCACCAAATCGCCTTCTGGCCGTGGCTTAACCTTTGCGCCTGTTGTCCCGGTCGATTCTCCGCAACCCCGACAATCGGGAGAATCCTTTGCCATGCCGATCTGCCCACAATTCGGGCAATCGGACCGGCAGTCGTCGAAGTGGATTCTCGATAATCTCGACGACCAGCTTCGGAACGCCATAATAAGCGAGTTCGAGTGAGCTCCGCAAACGTCGGTTCCGGAAGCGTGCGGAAGGCCGCTCCGAAGGGGAGCGACAGGCAAAAAGATACTTCGGCGTGCTAAGTGATTCGGGCGGGTGGTCCGAAATCGGACGGTTCGTCCGGATCGGTAGGAGGCGGCCGGGAATGGCGCCGCTCCGCCGGGCGGCCAGGGAGGCATCGGAGGGGCGGGCGAGGACGCGCACGAGAGTCCGGTGGGCCGGGCGACAGGACGTGCGAGATCGCCGCACGCCTACCGGTGGCGGCGGGTGGGGTTCAGGCGGTGGGCCGGAGGCTGGACAGCACCCGGATGGCGTCCGACAACGGGATCATGCGCTCCGGCTGTTCGCTGGACAGGCCCAGTTCGATGTACTGGCGGATCAGCATCGACGGGGTGAGGCAGTGCGCCGCGGCGACCTCGCGTATGCGCTCGCGCATATCCTGCGGGAGTTTGAGCGAGGTCGTGACCATCCCGCGTTCGACCTCGTCGGTGGTCGGCGGGAGCGGCGGCACCTGCGCGGCGTCGTCGAAGGCCAGCCCGTCGAGGAACTGTTCGGCTTCGGCGGCGCTACGCGGAAAGCCGGGGTCGTGTTCGTTATTCATCTCGGGTCGCCTCCCATGCGGTGAATTCGGCGAGCTGACGGCCCCCCATGGGTGCCGCCATGAGGATCTGCCACCGGTCGGGGTGTGAACGCGGTCGCAGGACCACCACCAGTGGCCGCCCGTCCTCGGTACGGCCCCATACGGTGAGCACCGCCAGTCCCTGAGCGGTGGTCGCCGGACGCGACCACCGCCGCGGCGAGTACAGCACCTCCACCACTTCCCAGGCCGCGACCTCGAAGTGCCGAAGGAACGGTTCGCTGGACGCGTGCCATTCGTACTCCACGACTGCCACGATAATACCTCGGTATTACCGCGGTGACGGCGCGATCCCACCGGGCGGGGTGGGCGCCCGCCGGGCTCGGGTGGTTTCGCCGGCGGATGCGGGCCGTCCGGGTGGCGTCAGCGCCAGTGGGCGGCGTCGGGAACCCCGGTGGCGAAGATGCTGTAGAAGAACTGGCCGGGGGCGAGTTCGTTCATATCGTGCCAGGCGCCGGAGGGGTCGCGCTGGTAGTAGTCCGCGACCCCGGTCCCGTTGTCGTAGCAGACGATTCCGGTACTGCCGAACGGGCTCCAGTACACCGCGGCTCCCGGCCTCGGTGCTTCCAGCGGGGTCCGGAACAGATGGTCGCAGTGGCTGATCTCGGGGTCGTAGTAGGTGGGTTGCGCGGCGGCTGTCGCCGCTGTGCCGGCGCAGCCGAAGGCGGCCGTACCGATTGCGGCGATAACCCTGCGGCGGACCGTGGAACGCATATATCCTCCGGGCGGATCGGCGTTGTTCGCGAAGTGTGGGGGCATCGTATCCCGGGTCACCTGGAAAACCTGGGCTTACCAGGTGAGCTCAAATCTTGATTAGAACTAATACTTGATTGATTCAAGAAAAACGGTAAGCTCCGAATCGTGACCACGACCGCGGAGTTCGAGAACATGTTGCGCGAGGCCGCGCTCCGTGTGACCGCACCCCGTCTGGCGGTGCTGAGCGTGGTACACGAGAGCCCGCACTCCGATACCGACTCGATCATCGGCCGGGTGCGCGAATCCCTCGGCGCGGTGTCACACCAGGCCGTGTACGACGTACTGCGCGCGCTCACCTCCGCCGGCCTGCTGCGCCGCATCCAGCCCACCGGGTCGGTGGCCCGGTACGAGACCCGGGTCGCCGACAACCACCACCATCTCGTGTGCCGGAGCTGCGGCGCGATCGCCGACGTCGACTGCGCCACCGGCCCCGCCCCATGCCTGACCGCCGCCGACGACCACGGTTTCACCATCGAGGAGGCCGAAGTCGTCTACTGGGGCCTGTGCCCCGACTGTTCCGTATCGCCCAGCCCGAAATGACCCCTGTTTCACCGGAAGGAACGCAGTGTCCGACAGCACCACAGGCCAGTGCCCGTTCACGGCCAAACACCCGACCACGGGTGCCGGCAACCGTGACTGGTGGCCGAACCAGCTCAACCTGAAAATACTGCGCAAGAACGCGCCCGCCTCGGATCCGATGGAACCCGACTTCGACTACGCGCGGGAGTTCCAGACCCTCGACCTGAACGAGGTCCGCCGCGATATCACCGAGATCCTGACCAACTCCCAGGACTGGTGGCCCGCCGACTTCGGTCACTACGGCCCGTTGATGGTCCGGATGGCCTGGCACAGCGCCGGCACCTACCGCACCATCGACGGCCGCGGCGGCGGTGGTGGTGGGATGCAGCGTTTCGCGCCGCTGAACAGCTGGCCCGACAACGGCAACCTGGACAAGGCCCGCCGGCTGCTGTGGCCGGTCAAGAAGAAGTACGGCAAGAAGCTGTCCTGGGCCGACCTCATGATATTCGCCGGTAACGTCGCCCTGGAGTCCATGGGATTCCAGACCTTCGGCTTCGCCGGCGGGCGCGCCGATCTATGGGAACCGGACGAGGACGTCTACTGGGGTCCGGAATCGGTATGGCTCGAAGACGAGCGCTACAGCGGTGACCGCGATCTGGAGAGCCCGCTGGGTGCGGTCCAGATGGGCCTGATCTATGTGAACCCCGAAGGCCCGAACGGTAATCCGGACCCGCTGGCCTCGGCCGTGGACATCAAGGAAACCTTCGGCCGGATGGCAATGGACCACGAGGAGACCGTCGCGCTGATCGCCGGCGGCCACACCTTCGGCAAGACCCACGGCGCCGGCGATGCCGCGCTGGTCGGCGCCGAACCCGAGGGCGGGCTCATCGAGCAGCAGGGTCTGGGCTGGAAGAGCACCCACGGCACCGGTAAGGCCGGCGACGCGATCACCAGTGGTCTGGAGGTCACCTGGACCACCAAGCCGACCCAGTGGACCAACGAGTTCTTCGAGATCCTGTTCGGTTACGAATGGGAACTCACCCAGAGCCCGGCCGGCGCCAACCAGTGGGTGGCCAAGGACGCCGACGCGATCATCCCGGACGCGCATTCGGATACCCGCAAGAAGCCGACGATGCTGACCACCGATCTGGCCCTGCGCTTCGATCCCGAGTTCGAGGTCATCTCGCGGCGCTTCCTGGAGAACCCGGATCAGTTCGCGGACGCCTTCGCCCGCGCCTGGTACAAGCTGACCCACCGCGATATGGGCCCGGTCGAGCGGTACCTCGGCGCGGAGGTGCCCGCCGAGGTGCTGCTCTGGCAGGACCCGATCCCGGCCGTGGATTTCGAGGTGATCGACGAGGCCGATATCGCCGCCCTCAAGGAGCAGGTGCTGGCCGCGGGCCTGACCGTGCCGCAGCTGGTGTCCACGGCGTGGGCGTCGGCGTCGACGTTCCGGTCCAGTGACAAGCGCGGCGGCGCCAACGGCGCCCGGATTCGGCTGGAACCGCAGAAGAGCTGGGATATCAACGAACCCGAGCAGCTGGCGACCGTGCTGAACGCGCTGGAGAAGATCCAGGAATCGTTCAACGGTGCCCAGACCGGCGGCAAGAAGGTATCGCTGGCCGATCTGATCGTGATCGCCGGTGCCGCCGGTGTGGAGCAGGCCGCGAAGGCGGCGGGCGTGCAGGTCACCGTGCCGGTTGCGCCGGGCCGTAACGACGCGCTGCAGGAGCAGACCGATGTCGATTCCTTCGGTGTGCTCGAACCGCGCGCCGACGGATTCCGTAACTACATCGGCAAGGGCCACCGGTTGCCGTCGGAGCATCTGCTGATCGACCGCGCGAACCTGCTCGATCTGACCGCGCCGGAGATGACCGTACTCATCGGTGGTCTGCGGGTGCTGGGCGCGAACTACCGGCAGTCGCAGCAGGGTGTGTTCACCGAGAACGTCGGGACGCTGACCAACGACTTCTTCGTGAACCTGCTCGATATGGGTATCGAGTGGAAGCCGACCGACGAATCCCAGGAGACCTTCGAGGCCCGTGATACCGCGACCGGCGAGGTCAAGTGGACGGGTACCCGCTACGACCTGCTGTTCGGTTCGAACTCCGAGCTGCGCGCGGTGGCCGAGGTATACGCGGCCGACGACGCGAAGGAGAAGTTCGTACGCGACTTCGTCTCCGCCTGGAACAAGGTCATGAACGCGGATCGGTTCGATCTGGCCTGATCCGGCCGGTGTGACCGCACCGCGGTCGCGGATCGCCCGGGAGTCTTCGGATTCCCGGGCGATCCGTCGTTTCCTGGGTGAGTTCGTCGACCGCGGCGGTCGCCGAGAGTTCAGGGGCGCAGACAAGTGAGGGTGGCGGCCAGAACGGTGTCGGCGTAGTCGGGGGTCAGGCCGCCCAGCCCGAGTGACCACCGGGTCTGGACCGGGCCGAGCAGGAGGTCGATGGCGACCTCGATATCGAGATCGGGCCGCACCTGTCCTGCCGTGATCGCGGCGGTCAGCCGGGTGCCGACGGCGGCACGCTGGGGTAACAGCAGTCGCTCCCGGTAGGTGGCGGCGAGTTCGGCGTCCTGCTGTATCTCGACCGATATCGCCCGCAGGAAGGCCTCGCCGCGGGGATCGGTGAGCGCCGCGATCGCCCCGTGCAGCAGGGTGCGCAGGTCGGTGGCGATATCACCGGTATCGGGCAGCACGAGCCCGTCGGGGCCGGAGTCGGATTCGAGCATTGCCTCGAAGACCACCGCCCCCTTGGAGGGCCACCACCGGTAGATCGTCTGCTTACCGACACCCGCCCGCGCCGCGATGGCCTCGATGGTGAGTTTGGCGTAGGGCATCTCGCCGATCAGTTCGGTGGTGGCGGCGAGGATGGCGCTGCGGGAGCGGTGGCTGCGGCGGGTGGCCGGGGTATCTGCCATGCGGCGACTCTAGCATCGACGAGACGGAACGTCTCGTCTTGACAGCATCGCCACCGGCTGACACTCTTGCCGAGACGCAACGTCTCGTTCCGAAAGGGGTCTTAGTTGACCAGAACATGGTTCATCACCGGCGCCAACCGCGGCCTCGGACGTGCCTTCACCGAAGCCGCCCTCGCCCACGGCGACCACGTGGTCGGCACTGCCCGGGATCCGCACGCCCTGGACGACCTCGCTCGGGAACGGCTCACCGTACTGCCGCTCGATGTGCGCGACCGCGATCAGGTGCAGGTCACCGTGCAGCGGGCCGTCGAGGTCACCGGCGGTCTCGACATCATCGTCAACAACGCCGGATACGGTCTCGTCGGCGCAGTCGAGGAACTCACCGAAGCCGAGATCCGCGACCAACTGGACACCAATTTCTACGGCGCCGTCTGGGTCTGCCAGGCCGCGCTCCCCCACCTACGGGCCCGGGGTAGCGGCCATATCGTGCAGATCTCCACTGTCGGCGCGGTCGGCAGCATGCCACTGTTCGGCATGTACAACGCCGGGAAATGGGCGCTGGAAGGATTCAGCGCGGCACTCGCCGACGAACTCCGCCCCTTCGGGGTTGCCGTCACCATCGCGCAACTGGGCGGGTTCGCCACCGACTGGGCCGGCTCCAGTATGCGTTTCGGCACCGCGCACCCCGCCTACGCCGGACTGCGCACCGCGATACTGGGCATCCCCGACTATCCCGATCCGCACGCCGCGCCCACCGGTTCGGCCGAACCCGAGCCGGCCGAGAAGTCCGAATGGGTGGACGCCGACCCGGCAGTGGCCGCCGCCGCCGTGCTGGAACTCGTGGGCCTACCCGACCCCCCGCTGCGCGCGATCATCGGCCCGGGAGCCCGGCAGATGGTGGCCATGGCACTGGACCGGCGGCGCCTGGACTACAGCCGGGACCCCGACTTCCAATGGCCCGCATGAACGCTCGCTTCCACGGGGGTCGGGCGCAGTAGCGTGACGGCATGAGCACCGAACTCCCCGCCTTCGCACGGTAGGCCTGGCGCCTGCTCGAACCGCTGCACGCCGTCACCTATTTCTCACCCGAACCGCTGCAGGCACTGAAAACAGCGGGTTCTGGATGGTTACTTCGCCGGCCGCGCCGCCCCGCTCGGCGCGGCCGGGTCCGACCTGGTGCACGCGCTCTTCTGCAACTTCACCATCGAGCGCGTGCACGCGGCCATACCCGCCGCATGGGAATTCGCGGGCCCGGGCGCGGCGCTGACCGCCCGGAAGCAGGGTGCGACCGCGGCGCTGCGCCGCCAGCTCGGGGACCTCGCCGACGGTCCCGAGGTCGCGGTGGCGGCCGAACTGGCGGCCGCCGCGGCACCGGCGGAGGGTCGGACGCTGTTCGCCGCCAACCGGGCACTACCCGAACCGCGTGACCCGGTGGCGCGGTTGTGGCACGCGGCGACCCTGCTGCGGGAGCATCGGGGCGACGGGCATATCGCCGCGATGGTCGCCGCCGGAATCGACGGGCGCGAATCGCATGTGCTGCAGGCCCTGGCGAACCGGGTGCCGCGCGAGACCTACACCGTGCCCAGAGATTTCGACGGCGCGGAATGGGCGGACCGGCTCGACACGCTGCGCGGCAAAGGACTCGCCGGCGACGGCGGCGTTACCGAGCAGGGCCGGGCGGTGAAGGCCGCGATCGAGACGCGCACCGACGCGGCGGCCGCGCCGGCGTACACGGTGCTGGCCCCCCGGCGACCGCGCGGAACTGCTCTGGGCACTGCGCCCACTGGCCCGCGCGGTCATGGCGTCCGGGGAGATCCCGGCGATCACCCCGATCGGATTGGATCTGCGGGAAACGTACGCGGGACCGGCAGCCGGCCGCGCTGGGGCAGCGTAGGAGAGACGCCGATCTGCCGGCCCGCGTCCGCGGTGAGCCCGGTGGGCATAGTGATCACCCTTCTTTCTCGGGGTGCGGGCGCGGTGCGCGCGTACTTTGTTGCGGTTGCCGCAGTGCTCCATCGAGCACCGCCGGCGACGGCCGGGCCGCGAGGTATCGACGTGGAGGAGCTGACAGTCCGCAGCCGAGCATGTTCGGATACGGCCGGCGTGCGCCCCGGTGAAAAGGTCGATCGCATCGCGGGCCACGGTGTACAGCAGCGCGGTGCTATCGGCCAGGCCACCGATTGTTGTTCCAGGACGTCCCCGAAACCAAAACCGTGAAGAACCGGCTGCACATCGATATCCACAGCACCCCGGGCGGACTCGACGAGCTGGTGGCCTGTCTCGTACAGCTCGGGGCGACCCGCGTCCGGGAAGTGGATCAGGGGCCCGCCGGACACTGGTGGGTCATGCTCGATCCCGAAGGCAACGAATTCTGCGTCTCCCGACGCCGCCGCTACCAGACCAGCGTGAAATCCGGGATACGCACCCGGCCGAAGAAGCGTTTGGCGATATCACTGCCGTCGCAGTTGTAACCGTTCATGATGTCGGCCAGTTCGGTCGCCAGCTCCTGCAACTGCGGGCTCACGCATTCGATACCGTCCTCGATCACCCAGCCCCAATCCCGGGGCACATTGTCGATGGTGATGTCGATGCACCCGTGGTGCGGCAGATCCACGGTGATCACGATCTGTACCGGCGCGTCACCGAGCGGATCCCGGACCGCCGGTTCACCGAACCGCGTCTGCGGAGCGAACATGATGCGGCCCAACGCGATATCGGCCCGGATCATCTCCGCCACCGACGGCAGATCGGCATGTTTACCGACCCGGTGATGGCGATCACCGTAGGTGCGATCACCGGTCGCCGAATAGCCGGAGCGGTCCAGCATCCGGTCCAGCATGCGCTGCGCGGTCGCGCGCTCGTCGGCGCCGGTATTGGGGTGCTCGATAAGAGCCCGCAGGCGCATGATCCGATGGCTCGCAATGATCGCCATACCGGGAAGAGTATCGAAACCGGAGTCCGTCCGGCGTCTCAGTCGCGGGTGCGTCCCCTGGAACCGCCGGCGCTCGCGATCACCGTCGTCAGATGCTCGTCCGGGGTCGGCGAGTCCGCGGCCGGGACGCGTACCGCCGCCGGTGAACGGACCGCCGTCCACACCTCCAATACACCGAAGACGGTGATGCAGCACCCCGCGACCAGCGCCAGTGTCGCGATATCGTCGAACGGCGCGATCGCGACCACCAGACCCGCGGTGAGCGTCACCAAACCGAACACTTCCTGCTTTCCGCTGCCGGTGATCTCGTCGTCGTCCCACACCCCCGCCACCGCGTGCGCGATCCCCCGCACCGCCCACGCCAGGCCCAGCCACATGGCCAGCAGCAGCGTCCAGTCACCCGCCCGGAAACACAGGGTCGCGGTCACCAGCGATGCCAGCGCCGCCACCAGCAGCAGCACCCGCGGAAACCGTCCCAACCGGCTACCGAACGCCACCGCGGCCAGGGTCACCGCGCTGCACAGTAGCGAGAACATGAACAGGTTGCCGACCGTACCCAGGGATTTGTCCGGCCAGACCACCGTGGCCACCCCGATCACCACCGAACAGACCCCCATTGCCAGCACCGTCTGGCGGACACCGCGACCGAACACCGGAGCGGCGTCCGCTTCCTCGTAGGTCGGCATAGCAAAATGATATGGGTCCGGGGCCCGGATTGCCGCACGGTTGCCGGAAGTGTTCGTTCAGCCCCCTGACGTCAGTACTACACAGCACCGCCGGCAACCCGCATACCATCCCGTCATGGGAGCCGCGTGGGCGATGACACTGCCCGGCCGGTGTACCTGCTCATCGCCGAAGTGGTCGCCAACCGCCTCACCGGCGGGCGATTGCTGCCCTGGACCCGGCGGCGCGGTTCCCGCACCGTGGCGGCCACCGGGCTGGATACAGGTGCCGGCCATGTTCCAGGGGATCCGACACATCGAATTCGAACAGCGCGGGAACAGGCTGATGCACCCGGAGGAGGAGAGGGCCGCCGCTGCTCACCTTCGACTCCGTCGCCAATCGGGTCACCCTCCGTCCAGTGGCACACACCGGCGTCGCACCCCGCCGGGGTAGATCGACCGCCCCGACGCCACCTGCACCGGCCCGCCGGCCCGCGGATCCGGAGATAGGGTCGCCCCAGCCCCACCACGCGACCCGTCAGGAGGCCGAGGTGACCGTTCCCGCGCTCGCATGGGCGTGCGCCCTCACACTGATCGCGGGCCTGTTGCTGTTCGACTTCTTCTTCCACGTCCGCACCGCGCACACACCGTCGCTGACCGAGGCCGCGACCTGGTCGGCCGCTTACGTGGGTACCGCCGTCCTGTTCGGCCTCGGCGTATGGGGGTTCGGCGGACCGACCATGGGCGTCGAATACTTCGCCGGATACATCACCGAAAAAGCCCTGTCGGTGGACAACCTGTTCGTATTCCTCATCATCTTGACCACCTTCCGGGTACCCGGCGCGGCGCAACAGAAAGTGCTGCTGGTCGGCATCGTGTTCTCGCTGGCGGTCCGCACCGGATTCATCTTCGTCGGCGCCACGCTCATCAACCGCTTCGCCTGGGTGTTCTATTTATTCGGTGCCGCGCTACTGATCACCGCCGGGAACATGCTGAAACCGGAGAGCGAGGACAGCCATTCCGGGGACACGGTCGTGCTGCGCCTGGCCCGCCGACTCCTGCACACCACCGACAGCTACGACGGCGACAAACTGGTCACCGTCGTAGCTGGCCGCCGCCGGCTCACCCCGATGCTGCTGGCCATGATCGCCATCGGCGGCACCGACGTCCTGTTCGCCCTGGACTCGATTCCCGCCATCTTCGGCCTCACTCAGAACGTTTTCCTCGTCTTCACCGCCACCGCGTTCTCGCTGCTCGGGCTGCGTCAACTGTTCTTCCTGCTCGAAGGACTGCTGGACCGCCTGATCTACCTCGGTTTCGGCCTGGCCGCCATCCTCACCTTCATCGGGGCCAAACTCATTCTGCACGCGCTGCACCAGAACACTGTGCCGTTCATCAACCACGGCGAACCGGTGCCGGTGACCGAGATATCCACCGCCGCCTCGCTGGTGGCGATCGTCGTCGTGCTACTCGTAACTGTGGCGGCCTCGCTGCTCAGCCCGGCCGGCCGCGCCCAGACCGCGATCGCAGGCGCCCGCCGGCACGCCACCCGCTACCTCGATCTCGGCTACGAAGCCGACCAGACGCTGCGTGAACGCATCTACGCGAAAATGATCGCCGAAGAGAACACGATCGCCGCGCTGCCGCGCAAATACACGCGGCGGATCCGGGAGGGCGAAGCCGAACTCATCGCACTGCTCGAACGCGCGCATACCGTCCACGCCGATCGGGTGGCGCGCACGGAGGCCGGTTTACCGCTGCGCATGTGAGGTGGCGGGGAGGGCGGTCGGAGCGCTTCCGCCCGCCCTCGGCCGTCCCGAGTGTCAGCGCACCGGTCAGCGCAGTTCCGACAGAACCACACTGCGCACGGTGCTGCCGTCGGGGGCGGTCCACGGTACGATCACCTGTCCCGAACGCAGGACCGGCTCCGAGCGGCCCAGGACACGATGCACCCGCAGCTGCCCATCGGCGACAGTGATATCGGTGCCCACGGGATTCTCCGCGGCCGATATCGGCGCCGAGCCGGCCGCGGGGAGGTCGGCGGCGGCGGCGACCAGCACGCTCAGGTCGGGGGTCTCGCTCTCGGTGCCGTGCTGGGCCCGCGCACCACCGGCCAATAACGCCACCATCCGGTCGACGGCCACCGGGTCCCGGGTGCCGTCGTAAACCCAGCGGGTTCCCAGTACCCCGTGTTCCGCGGTACCTAGCAGCGCGTCGGCGTCAGCGTCGAATTCCGCATCCCGATAGCTCAGGGGCACGAAGTACGTGATCGGCTCGGTACCCCCGGTATCGGTGACCACCAGGCACTCGATACCCACCGACCCGGCCGGATCGTCGAGCCGGAACCCGCCCACCCGCTGTAGCTCCTCCGCTCTCCCCGGACCCGAATACCACGGGCGACTCGGGAACCAGCGGCCGAGCAACTCCAATTTCGACGGTGCCATGGTGGTGCGGTGGATGAGAGCCATACCGGAGATTGTGCTACGTCAGACGGCGTCGCCGGCGGATACCGGCGCCGCCGACCGTCGGTTGCCGCGTTCGGCGAGCAGATCGTCGAGCTGACGTTCGGCGCGTTCGGCACGTGCCAGGGTCTGGGTGCGGGCGTGCTCCAGGGCCTCCATCTGCTGCGCGGCCTCCGCGCGCGCCTTCTCCAGCCGATCACTCGCTTCGGCACGGGCGGCCGCGAGATCGGCCGCCGCGCTCCGGCGCGCCTCGGCGAGTTCGGTGCGCAGGGTGTCGGTGTCTCCGCGCAGGCGTTGCAGTTCGGACCGCATCTCCTGGGCGGTCTGAGCCCGTTCGGCGGCGGACTGTTCCGCACGCTCCAGGGCGCGCTCGATATCGGCGGCGCGCTGGACGGCCAGATCACGTTCAGCCGCCGCGGCCGATTCACGCTGGGCACACTCCCGTCGCATCCGCTCGATCTCGGCGTCGGCGGCACGCTGGGCCCGAGTGATCTCCTGGTCGCACCGGTCGCGGAGATATTGCTGCTGCTGTTCGGATTCCGCGCGGACGGCGCGTATCTCGTCCTCGGCCGCGCTGCGCGCCGCGAAGACATCGTCGGCGGCGCGGGTGGTGACCTTCTCGACTTCACGCAGGGCTTCGTCGCGGTCCCGTACGGCCGCACTGGTGCGGGTTTCCGATTCGGCGATGCGCGCTTCGGCGTCTTCGGCTGCTCGCGCGGCGTCTTCGGCGGCTTCTTCGGCCCGGGTGCGGGCGTCGTAGGCGTCGCGTCGGGACTGTTCGGCTGCGGCGGCAGCCATATCGGCTTCGGCGATACGGCGAGCAGCTTCGGCTTGTACCGCCTGGACCTGCGCCTCGGCCGCGGCCGGGTCGGCGAGGGTGTTCATTTCGGTGACCGCGGCGGAAAGAGTCGCACCGAGTTGGTCGGCGAGGGTGCGGAATTGGGTGAGTAGTTCGTCGGCACGGAGTCTCGCGGTGGTCACCGGCCCCTTATTAGGTGTCACAGTGACGTTTTCGGCGGGGGCCTCCCCTTCCTGTTGTAGGCGTTGACGTTCGCGCCATGCACGCCAGCGAGTGTGGTCCGGGAGGTCGCAGTATTCCGAGGGACGTCCGGGGCCGGCGGGCTTGGCGAGGGGGCGGGTGCAGCCAGGGTAGTTGCATATGGTGGGCACCGGGGAATCGTAGCGTTATTTCGTTGGTAGACTACGTATTTACACGAAACGGAATGAAACGAGTCGTCGGCAAGGCCCAAAAAGGCCCAGCGGTCCTAACCTCCGATAAGTGAACATTATCGGAGGTTATAACTGTAGACTGCGGCCAGACCATCCGGCGCACAATACGTTTCGTTTCGTAATCTCAAACCAAACGGAATTTGTTACGTAATTACCGAGGGGATCACCATGACCGAATACGACACCGATCTCGCGCTACCCGACACCGTCCGCACCGAACTCCGGCGCGGCGTCACCAGCGTCCTCGTCGACACCGCCGCACTGCGGCAGGTCCGGGAACGCTTCGACAGCGAACAGGCCACCGCGCTCGGCCGCTACCTCACCGCCTCCCAGTCCCCGAACACATTGCGCGCCTACCGCACCGACTGGATCGCTTGGGCCGCCTGGTGCGCCACCGAGAACCGGTGCGCACTCCCCGCGGACCCCCTCGATATCGCCGTCTACCTCGCCGCCGCCGCGGACGCCCGCACACCCGACGGCCGCCACGCGTACAGCCCGGCCACGCTGGAACGCAAATCCGCCGCCATCGCCGCCGTGCACGCCGCCAACGGGCTGGCCGCACCCACCCGCAGCGACGTCGTCCGCCTCACCCTGCGCGGTATCCGCCGCACCCGCCGCAGCCGCCCCAACCGCAAACGACCGATCCTGCTGCACACCCTCGGCGAACTTCTCGACGGACTCCCCGAACCCGGCTGGCCCGGTGAACCCGCCCGCCGCCGGGACACACTGCTGCTGCTCCTCGGCTTCGCCGGAGCCCTGCGCCGCAGCGAACTCGCCGGGCTGCGGCTCGCCGACATCCACTTCGGTACCGACCACGGCACCGGGGAACCGCTGCTGCTGATCCACCTGCCCACCACCAAAACCGACCCCACCGGCATCACCGAACAACACGTCGCACTCCCGCGTGGCCGCCAGGCCCACACCTGCCCAGTCTGCGCCTGCGCCGACTGGATGCGAATGCTGGCCGTGCACACCGAGAACCCGGCGAACCTGCGCCCATGGGTCGAACAACTACCCGCCGCGGACCCGCGGATCCACCGCTGCCACGGCTACCACGCTGATCCGCGGCTGCGGCCCGACCAACCCCTGTTCCCCGCGATCAACCGGCACGGCGGCCTCGGCGCCACCGCGCTGTCCGGGCGTGCGGTCGCCGAGCTCGTCAAACGCTACGCGGCACGCGCGGGCCTGGATCCCGCGCTGTTCTCCGGCCATTCGCTGCGCGCCGGGTTCGCCACCCAGGCCGCCCTCGGTGGCGCCGCCGACCGCGAGATCATGCGGCAGGGCCGCTGGAGCAACCCGCGCACCGTACACCGCTACATCCGCACGGCCGATCCGCTGGCCGACAACGCGGTCACCAAACTCGGACTCTGACAACGGATTCGGGCTGTCGGAGACGGACGTCTGGCTTGCGACTCGGGATGATCAGCTTGCCTGTCGTTCCCGACGTCGTTCCGCTGGACATGGCCCAGAAATCCTGGAGCTGTCACAAGCCGCAAAGTAGGGGTGCCGTTAAGGATCATGTCACCAGGTACATGAGGACCGATGTGGTGTCACCGGTGGCATCCGGGGACCCTGGGCGAAGCGGCAATGCCCCGGCAGACCGTGACCTCGGCGTCCGTTGGCCGAACCTTCAACGGACACGGGGAAACCTTTGTCTGGATGTGCCGACCGGGCGAGATGCCGTCTCATTCAGCGTGTCCCCTGATCTGTCCGCTGAGGGGAGGCCCACGTGACCGCAACTCTCATCGGCTATGCTCGCTGCTCCGCCAACGAGCAGGACCTTATTGCCCAGCGGCATACGCTGTGTGGCCTCGGAGTCGCAGAAGAAGGATCTACCTCGACCACGGCTTCACCGGCATTCGCCGCACCAGGCCAAATCTCGACCAAGCTCTCGCGGCCGTCCGCGTCGGCGACACCCTGCTCGCCCCCGAACTCGACCGGCTCGCCCGTTCGGTGCCCGACGCCCGCGAGATCGGTGACTCCCTGGTCGCACGCGGGGTGAAGCTGTCGTTGGGTGGCGCCATCTACGATCCGCGTTGGTGGCGGTGGCGGCGTCGAGTAGATCGCGGGCCTGGTCGTAGGACAGCCGTGCGAGTCCGGTGTCGGGGCACAGGTCGCGGTCGGCGAGGTACTTGCCGGGCCCGGGGCGGCGGTGGGTGAGAAACACCGGTCCGTGGGTGCGGCCGCGGATCAGTCTCGGCAGTAGCCGGGCCGTGCCGGCGTCCCAGTAGACGGTTTCGAGGACGTGTTCGTGGTGGCTGGCGCCGCGTCGGCGGGTGCGGGGTTTGGCGCCTTTGGATTTCACGCGGGCGCACCGGCCCGCCAGGTCGAGGTCCTCGATGTTGATTTGAAGCAGTTCCTCTGCGCGGGCGCAGGTTTCATACAGCATCCGCCACAGCGTCTTCTCGCGCAGGTGGATGTCACGGCGGGAGATGAGCCGGTCGATCGCGGTCCGCGAGCGCACCGGTGTCTCGGAGTCCGGCGGGGTCGATCGCGCGGCCGAAGTCGGGATTGCTGGTGCGTTCCAGCCTTGCTCACGGCACCAGGCCAGCCATTTCGCGACTGCGGCGCGGCGCGCGTTTTAGGTGTTGACCGCCGCTTGGCCCCAGAGAGATTCAAGAGCCGCGCCGATCTCGTCGTCGGAGACCGAGTCCAGGCCACGACCGGAGCCGGGCAGTCCGTCGCAGGCGTCGAGTTGGTCGACGGTCTTGACGATCGCGATGCCGTAGGCGCGGCGGGTGTTGCCGGACCCGAGGGTGTCCAGGAACGCCTCGGCGGATCCGCGCAGAGTGCGGGGCGCGGCGGTGTGGATCCGGGTCACGGTCGCCGACATCGGCCCACCTCTCCGCCTTGCCCCGGATAACAGGGTCGCTTCGTGTCGCCGTCGCGGCGGGATCGCCGCAGGCCGGATCCGATGATACTTCGGATAACAGCCCGTTATCCGGGGTACGGAGAGTTGGGCCCAGTGGTGGTGTCGAAGAGTCGGTCGAGGTGGTCGGTCAGCACGGCAAGGGCGGCCTCGGGGCTGTGCTGGCCGGTCAGCACGCTGGTGCCCAGACCGTGGGTGAGCATGACCAGCCGGATCGCCTCGGTCGTGACGTCGAGGTCGCCGGGGATCTCCCGGTGGGCCTGTGCGCGTGCGAGTGCTTGGGCGAGTTGGTGTTCGAGCCGGTCGATGCCTGCGACGAAGGGGTGCTGGGCCAGGTCGGGGTCGGTCATGGCCAGCACCGCATAGGAGGTGGCGACGAGGTGGAAGGCGCGGCTGGCGGGGTCGGTGGGCAGGGCTTCGGCGCAAAAGGCCTCGATCAGCGCGCGGGCCGGGGGCGGATCGGGCAGATCGGCCAGGCGTCGGTTCCAGCGGAGGTGGCTGAGGGTTTCCAGGTGGTTGAGGGTGCCGACGAGCAGTTCGGCTTTGGTCGGGAAGTAGTACTGCACGAATCGCAGTGAAACCCCGGCCTCGGCGGCCACGGCGCGGATGGTGGCCGCGTGCAGTCCCGCGCGGGCGGCGACGGCCACTACGGCGTCGGCGAGCTGGGCGCGGCGTTGGGCGTGGTCCACGGTTCGGGGCACGGTCACCTCTCTCGGCATCACTACGAAGTCAGTGATACAGATGTATCGGATACAAATGTATCAATATTTGGAGGTGAGCGTGCAGCGGTTCGGCACAGGTGAGAAGACCGTGGTGGCCCCGGCGCGGGCGGGCGCGCTGCTGGCGGTGGTGTGTGCGGCGCAGTTCATGGTGGTGCTCGACGTCTCGGTGGTGAACGTGGCGTTGCCGTCGATGCGATCCTCGCTGGGGTTCAGCGACTCCGGGCTCGCGTGGGTGGTCAACGCCTATGCGCTGGTGTTCGCGGGCCTGCTGCTGGTCGGTGGACGCCTGGCCGATGTGTTCGGCCGCAAGCGGGTCTTCCTCGCCGGGCTGCTGGTGTTCACCGTCGCGAGTGTGGTCGGCGGGCTGGCGGCGACGCCGGGCTGGTTGATCGGCGCCCGTGCTGTCCAAGGGGTGGGGGCGGCGGTGCTGGCGCCGGCGACGCTGACGATTCTGACCACGAGCTTCGCGGAGGGGCCGAGGCGGACGAAGGCCTTGGCGGTGTGGACCGCGCTCGGCTTGGCCGGTGGGACGGCGGGCAATCTGCTCGGCGGTGTCCTCGCCGAACTCGCGTCGTGGCGGGCTACCCTGCTGATCAACCTGCCCGTCGGTGTGCTCGTGCTCGTGGTCGCAGCCGGTGTCATCGCCGCGGACTCCCCACCTCGCTCGCGGGCCCGCCTGGATGTGATGGGGGCGGTGCTGGTGACGTGCGGGCTCGCCGCGATCGCCTACGGGTTCGGCGAGGCCGCGGCGCGCGGATGGTCCGCACCGGTGACCGTGTCGGCGCTCGCGATCGGGGTGGGGCTGGTGACCGCGTTCGTCATCGCTGAGACGCGATGGGTGCGGGTGCCGCTGATTCCGTTGTCGTTGTTGCGGATCCGGTCGGTGGCGGTCGGTAATGTCGCGATGTTGCTGGCCGGTGCGTGCCTGAATCCGATGTGGTTCTTTCTGACCTTGTCGATGCAGAACGTGCTGGGCTACACCCCGATACAGACGGGGCTGGCGTTCCTGCCGCACACGCTGGTCACCATTGCGGTCGGCACGCAGGTGACCCCGTGGCTGATGCGCCGGGTCGATGCCCGTGTGCTCATTGCCGCCGGGGCGCTGCTGGCCGCCGTCGGTTTCGGCTGGCAAGCCCAGCTCGGCCCAGACAGCACCTACCTGACCGGCATCTTCGGTCCCGCCATCGTGTTCAGCATCGGCGCGGGGCTGATGAACACCCCGCTCACCGCCGCCGTCACCGCTGGAGTACCCCTCCCCGATGCCGGCGCGGCATCGGGGCTGATGAACACCACCAAGCAAGTCGGCGCATCCTTGGGGCTGGGGGCACTGGTCACGGCAACGGCGGGCTCGGCCGTCGGCTACGACCGGGCCTTCTGGCTGATCGCTGCGGCCATGATCGCCGTCGCGGGGATCGCGGTGGGGCTACCTGCCCACCGCGACCGGCGATGAACGAGCGCCCACCCCGTAGTACCGGCCGTCCGCCCGGCGAGGAGTCGGATCAAGCCGGGGATTCCGAGGCGCGTGTGGTGAGCAATCCGGTGAACTCCTCGGCATAGGCCAGATGCCGGCGGAGACGGTCCGCGCTGTCGGCGGCCTTGTCGCGGAACGCGAGCAGATCCGCCTGCGCCGCCGCCCGCGCGCCAGGATCGGCCGAGGCGTCGTCGAGGACGTCGATCGCGTCGAGCAACTGTTTCATCTCCGCGAGCGTGAACCCGAGCGGTTTCATGCGGCGGATCACCAGCATCCGGGCGACATCTGCCTCGGTGTAGAGCCGGAACCCGCCTGCCGAGCGGGCCGAGGGCTGCACCAGCCCGACCTCGTCCCAGTGCCGGATCGACTTGAGCGAGAGCTCGGTGCGCTCGGCGACCTGCCCGATCTGCAGGTAACCGCTTGTGTCGGCGCCCATGTCAGTGTCCGCCGACCAGGTGCCCGGACAACCGGTCGTGGCGGGCTTCGGAGGCCAGGTTGAGGCCGATGATCTCCACCGTCTTGCCCTTGGCGGCATATTTGGTGGTGATCGCGTCGAGAGTCGCCACGGTCGAGGCGTCCCAGATGTGTGCAT
Source organism: Nocardia grenadensis NBRC 108939 (assembly GCF_001613445.1). Lineage (GTDB taxonomy): Bacteria > Actinomycetota > Actinomycetes > Mycobacteriales > Mycobacteriaceae > Nocardia > Nocardia grenadensis. The sequence goes on along the minus strand of NZ_BDCJ01000003.1, from coordinate 31,045 downwards.
CCGACATGTCGATTACGATATTGGCCGGATCGCCGGTGTAGTCGAACTGGTAGACCAGGTCGTTGCTGGAGGCGAAGAACAGCTCGCCGCGGACCGTGTAGACGCGGGTGTCGATCGCGCCGTCGTGGTCGGTGTCGGACTCGGAGACCTTGTCCACCTCGGTGAAATGCGCGACGCGGTGGGCGAAGGCGACCATCGCGGTCAGCACACCGGCGATCACGCCGTAGGCCAGATTGTGCGTCGCGACCGTGACAGCGACAGTGACCGCCATGACCGTGGTTTCGGCGATCGGCATGCGGCGCAGGATCTTCGGTGCGATCGAATGCCAGTCCATCGTGCCCACCGAGACCATGATCATGACCGCGACCAGCGCCGCCATCGGGATCAACGCGACGACATCGCCGAGGCCGACGACCAGGATCAGCAGGATGCTCCGGCCAGGAAGGTCGAGATGCGGGTGCGGGCGCCGGAGGATTTCACGTTGATCATGGTCTGGCCGATCATGGCGCAACGATGATCGCCAGATTCGCCGCACGCAGTGTCTCTTCCCGCACATACCATTCCGCCGTCCACGCGAGGATGTCGTAGGAGATGCCGCACGCCTCCGCCATCCGGGTCAGCCCCAGGTTCGTCGAATACGCCAGCAGTACCGCGATGAGGTTGCGTTTGAGCTCCGGGGTGCGGGCCTGTTTGCCCGAGGCGTGAGTGAAGCAGTCCAGGTAGCCGGTGCGTTTGTCCAGCTCGATCAGCAGCGACACGATCGGCGCGAACGGCAGCATCTCGGTCAACTCGGCCTTGAGCGAGACCGCCTCCGCGGGCACATCTTCAGCGGTCAACGGCGAGATCACCAGATCCCCGCCCTCATCCACACGCACCGGGCCGTCCCCGCCGGCCAGCACCGCCTCCAGCTCACCGACCGCCTTACACAGCTCGTCGGTCACCGCGGCCAACGCCGCGCCGGGATCGGCGGGTTTGCCGACCAGGCGGCAGAACTCGACGCGCTGCGGCGCCCATTGCTGCGGGTCGAGCAGGTACGCGGCCGGATCGGCGTAGCGGCGCGAGCCCGCCACGTACACGTCTCCACTGCGCAGCCCATCGCGCAGCCCCAGCAGCACACACAACTCCCAGTAGTGCCGATATGCGGTGACACTGCCAGACTTCCGGGCCTCCTCGAGATAGCCACGCCACTTCGTCGGCACGAACCCCGCCGGCGCCTCGTCGAACACCTTCCGGCGGCCGGTCGCGTTCAACTCGCGCAGCATGTCCACCGCGATCAGCAACTCCCTCGCCGCAGTCCCGCCGGCGAACCGCACCACCGACAACACCGCCGGAGTGAACTGCCGCAGATAGTTGTATGACAAATCCAGCGCGGCCAGATGCCCGTGATCACGCGGCAGACGGGGTCTGGCCTGCGCCATCGCCGCCCGCAACCGCTCCCACCCGATCGCATCGCCCCGAATCAGACCACCGATCTCCTCGTCGCCGATCTGCGGATCGCAGACGATAGCCAGCAGCTCGTCCAACAGCGCTTGCCGATCCTCACCGGATTTCCGCGTTCGGCCAACTGCTGCTGCATGCGCCGCTCCGCCTGCCCGAACTTCGCCGAGATCGCCTGATCGAACAGCGCCACCACCTCATCGAACACATCAGTGCCCGACTGCGCCAGCACCGTCAACAGAATCGGATACCGGCGCTGCGGGTCACGACGTTGCAGGGCCTGCGGCGTCAGACGGCGGCCCATCGTGGCCAGGAGCCGGCGCCGCTCGGCAGGCAGCACCGACATATCTTGGCGCGCCTGCCATACGAACCGATCTCCACCGGATCCACCCGAAGCTGCTCGGCGAGCCGGGCCACCGCCACCGGCGGCGCCGTCGTCAACCGGTCCGGCACGAACCCCAGCCACGACAGCGTGCACAACGCGACCGCCAGCCCCAACCGATCCGCCGGGCCCCGGCCACGGCCCGGATCCACGAACGCCAGATCAGCCGGGGGCAGCGTGAAATACCGGAACAACTCCTCCCGGCTGATCTCCGCGAACACCCTCGTCGCCACGAACCCCGACCTCCAGCACACCGATCAACCTCATCGGCAGCCAAGCCAAGCACCAACCACCCGACTCCGCACCCCGAACACGAGAACCCTGCCTTACCAGGGTCACCGGTCTCACGGACTGGCTCCCGCCCGAGGCTCGAGCCGTCGGTTGACCGAGCGTCCTTTGTGGGGCCCGATGGTGCCGATTTCGCGGCACTACGGTGACCCGATTCAGCGGTAGACCGTCAGACCGTCCGCCAATTCCGCTTCGTCACCGTCGCGGTAGGCGGCGAGGGCCTGCTGCAGGGCGAAGGTTCCGGCGATCGCGGTGATACGGGCGGTCGTTTCGTGATCCGCCCAACCACCGAGTGTGAGCACCCTCCGCAACAGGGAATCGCCGTAGCCGGCTCCGAGGGCTGCAAGGTCCTCGGCGGGGTCACCGAGACAGACCTCGTCCCAGTCGACCACCCCGCTCAAGCGCGGGAGCCCGTCGATGTTCTCCCACAACACGTTCTCGGGCCCGAGGTCACCATGCACCACCGCCGCAGTGAGGTGAGGAAGGGCTTCGATGGCGACGAGTTCCTGTTCGGCACGCCGACGCCCACCGGCGGACATGAGCTCGAACAGCTCGGCGCGGACATCGGCCGCGAACCGCGGCCACCGGTCTTCCAGAGCCGGTAGGGCCGCCCGTATCCTATCGTCGCTGCCGGCTCTGGCCAGATCGGCCAGCAGTCCGACGTACTGGCCTGCGACCACATCGGCCACTTGCGGGTCGTCGAGTACCTCAGCGGCCAACGGAGCTCCAGGAACACGGCTCAACACCAGGAACGGCTGCTCACTGATGCCGTCCGCGCCGCCATCCTCCAGCGGAACCGGCACACGGAAACCCAGGTCGAATCCGGCCATGACACGCAAAACAGCCGCTCGCCGCGGCAGCCGTACCGCCGCCGCCTCGGTGCGAGGCAGACACACGACACGATCCGGGCCGACCACCACCAAATGGAACTGCCCCTCATGGACAGTGAAATCCCCCCGTCCGGCATCCGGCAGCAACTTGCTCAACACAGCCCGATGCTGTCCAATCACCGTCTCCACGACACAACCCACTCTCGCCACAGTTTGGTTCAGCTTCACACGTTGATGACACGAATCGCAGTCACCAGCATTCCAGAGCTCAGCAGAGACACTGTCCGGGAATGAAGGCCGAAACCTCGGACACATGCAACCGCCGAGAACGAACTGCTCTAGCGACCCGCCCACCTTCGCGCCGTCGAACAAACAGAGCCTCGTCTGGCGGTCAAATGCGCGCAACCGCATTTCCGTGATGAGGGAGAGACTGTCTTCCGCGAGGTCGAAGGTCTATACGAAATCGCTGATAACGGCGGACCCAGGATCCTGCCCGCGTCGTCGAAACGCAGGAGTAGCTGAGCATTTATGACCAGCCCCTGCTACGAAGGCATCTTCGAACAAAACCCCATGGACGCAGAAAACGGGCCGTTCACCGTCAGGGTGAGCTGGCCTGGTGGAGTTCCGTAGCGTCGATCCGAGGACGCAGGCGCGAGCATAAGGCAAGCACCCGAACGGATCTTCGATACGATCGGCAGGCGCCGATGGACCGCGCCGCTGCACCAATGGGACTGGTCTGTTCCGTGGGAGTGGCCGTCGGCCGGCCGCACCCCGGACTCGGACAACGGCCCCGGTTCCGGTGACGGAGAGGTCTCGGTATGGCATCTACCGATGTCGCGGGCGCGGTTATCGGCCGGGGTCACACGGGGGTCGCGTCCGATAACCGCGATATACCGTCCGAGCTGGGCTTTCTCGCCAATTTTTCTCCGAACGTGGGCTCTGGTCCCGTGCCCGACTGTGCGAGGATATGAGCGCTCCACGAGTCAGTCCGTTTCAAACACCCCCTTTGGAAGGATGCTCAGATGGCGCAAGAAACCAGCACTGCCACCCGTTCCAGCAACGGCAGCAGTCAGCAGGAAATCCAGAGCCTGGACATGCTGCGCATGGGCCTGGATGAGATCCGGCAGGAATGCCAGAACGCGCGGCAGTACGCGCAGCAGGCACAGAACATAGCCCGGCAGGTGCAACAGCAGGCCCGCCAGGTCCAGCACCAGTCGCAGATCGCGCAGAACCAGGCCAACCAGGCCAACAACCAGGCGCAGCAGGCCCGCCAGCAGGCGATCCAGGCGCAGAACCAGGCGCAGCAGGCGCTGAGCGAGGCCGACCGGGCCCAGGCCCAGGCCCAGCAGGCCCAGAGCGAGGCCAACCAGGCCGCCCAGCGCTGCCAGTCGGCCCAGGACCAGTCGGACCAGGCCGCCCAGCTCGCGCAGCAGGCCGAAGATCAGTCCAGCCGCTCCCAGGATCGCGCCATGCAGTGGGAGCTGCAGTTCCACCAGATTCGTCAGCAGATGCGCCAGTTCTGACGGAGCCGGGTCTCCGGCCGGGCGATCGCCCGCTGACCGGGGCCGGCCGGGCGGGGTCCGGTGAACTGGTTGGTTCACCGGACCCCGTACTCGTATACGGCCGCGGTGGAACCGGCAGGTAATCGATTTCATGGAGCGCGGTGTTCGTCGTAGCCGGGCGGCGGCCGGCTCACCGGCCGAGGAGAACGGAGCGCGCGGCGGCGAGGCGGTCGGTGTCCTCACGGGGCGTGTGGTCGCCGGAGATCCGGTCGGCCCATTCGAGTAACCGACGCAGGTGGGGTTCGGTGGTGGGGGTGTGGATACGCGGGTTTCCGGCAGTGACCGCACCGGTGGTCCCGTCGATGGCGATCAGGGTGCCTTCGGGGAAGGTGTTCCCCGGTGTTCGTATCGACGTGGCGTCCACCGACAGATCGGTCACTCGCACAACGGCGGGTTTGCCCATGGCCCGGGCGACGACGGCGGCATGGCAGGCGGGCCCGCCGCGGCTGGTGAGGACTCCGGTGGCGGCCGAGAGGCCGTGCATATCGAGTGGGGACGTATCGGGCCGCACCAGAATGACCGGACCGGCGGCGGCCATGCGGACCGCCGCGTCGGAGGTCGTCGCTATGCGACCGACCGCGACACCCGGGCAGGCGCCCAACCCCCGGGCGAGAACGTCGTGCGGGCCGTCGAGGACCAAACGCGGGATGCGGGCGTGCCGAAGCTGTTGCGGGGTGACGCGCAACAGCGCCTCCCGGGATCCGATGAGTCCTTCGTCGGTGAGGTCCACCGCGGTACGGACAGCCGCGGCAGCGGCCATTTTGCCGCGATGGACCTGCAGGAGCCAGAATTCGCCGGCTTCGAAGGTGAATTCGAGGCAGCAGGAGTCGCGGAAGTGTGCTTCGATCCGGGCCAGCGCCGCCACGAGGCGAGACCACACGGCCGGTTCCCGCCCGGCCAGTTCGTGCAGCGGCAGCGTCGGCGATCGCCCGGATACGACGTCGTCGCCCTGAGCGCCGAACAGAACGTCACCAAAAGGCACGGGTTCGCCGGTATTGGGGTTACGGCTGAACGCGACACCGGTGCCGCTGTGCTCGTCGCGATTCCCGTACACCATCGCCTGCACGGTCACCGCAGTCCCGCGGTCGGGCGGCAGGTCGTGGATCGCGCGGAATGTACGCGCACGCGGTGTGTCCCACGAGCGGCAGACCGCGGCGATCGCAAGCTCCAACTGCTGGAACGGACTGTGCAGGACCTGCGGCCCGGCGTGCTGTGTGATGACGTCCTCGGCAGCTCGGATCGCGTGGTGGAGGGCTGTGTTCCCCTCGGCGGCGTCCTGCTGGAGCACCGCGGCCACGTCGGGGTTCGTGGCGACCGCACCGCCGGCAACGGACGCGAAGCCGGACAAGAACCGCAGCCGGGTGACCAGGGCGAAGCGGGAATCGCCGGTCTCGGCGGCCAATCCGCGTGCGGCCCCGGCGGTGAGCCCGAGGTTGAGCACGGTGTCCATCATGCCGGGCATCGACACCGCCGCACCGGAGCGGACGGACACCATCAGCGGCTTCTCGGAGTCGCCGAGCCTGCGATGAGTCGCGGCTTCGAGGTCGGTGAGGGCCGCGGCGAGCTGTGCGGTGAAGCCGCCGGGGAAGTGCCCGTCACGCAGGAAGGCACGGCAGACCTCAGTGCCGACGACGAAGCCGGCGGGGACGGGGAGACCCAGACGGCGCAACTCGATGAGCCCGTATGCCTTGGCGCCCAGGACGTCCACCGGCTGGTCGGTCGCCGCGGCGAGCGGGTGGATGTATCGCATGGTCAGAATCTCGGGATGCCCAGGGTCACCAGGAGATCTTCATGCAGCTGGAACCACACCGTGTGATAAGACGCGGTGTCGGTCGCCACGTAATCCGGGTCGCCCGCCCGGACGCGCCCGAGCGCGCCGGCGAGGCGGAGGCGATATCGCCGGAATCTGGGCAGTGCCGCCGACAGGTGGGTGCAGATGGTTTGCGCGCGCAGGTCCACGTCGGACAGACGATCGAGAATGCGGGTGTCGTACCCGGGATCGGTGTGGTCGTTCGCGGTCACGATCCCGTCGACGGATCGCAGCTGCCATGCCGTACACAGGTCGAGCACTTCAGGGTTGAGCGTGAGAAAGCGGTGGTACGCTGCGGTGACGGCGGTACCCGCCTGCGCAGTGTCCAGTTCGTCGGCGATCTGTTCCGCGTTCAGCGCGCGCCCGGCGTCGGTGAGACCCCACCCTCCGAAATCACCGCTCGGATAGGTAACAAGCCCCTCCGCGGCCAAGACGATCAGATCCGCTTCGGCCGCAGATTCTGGTGTCCCGGTCGCTTCCGCCAACCGGGCGACGCCGGCATGACCGATACAGCGCAGGGAATGCAGCACGAGTCGGCCGGTGTCGTCCGGACCTGGCGATATCGGTGACATCATGATCGGGCTCCGTGCGCCGGCCCGGCGGTTGCGGTTCGCCTCCCGATACGTGTGGCGAACCGCTGCTGCGCCGCTTGCCGGGAAACACCGAGGTGGGCGCCGATCTCGGCCCAGTACAGGCCTGCTTGCCGCGGTCGGCCCACGAAATAGTCGAGCAGGCGGTTCACCTGTAACCAGTCCGCCCCGATCGACGCCGCTTCGAACAGCCGGCTCGGGGAGTCGCCGGGATAGGCATGCTCGATCGCAGCGATAACCGTGCGTAGCGGCAGTTGACGATCCATTCGTCAACTGTAAGTTGACGGCCCCGTCATCGTCAATGTGCGGTTGACGAGCCGCGGATTCCGTCATCAGCAATCGAAAGAACTCACAATTTCTAATTTGATAATCGCGGCGTGTCGCGGCGCGGGTTGTGGATCGCACAGCACGCCTGCACCACCTTCCGGACATCCGCCCTGGTCGCCGAACACAGTGTCACTGCCGGGGCAACGCGGCGCACCGCCCACGACGAATTCACCACGCGACGAGCCAGCACATGCCGGGCCGACCCACCCGGCGCCTCCTGCGGCCGAGAGCTTGCCGACCAGCAGGGATGCGGTGGCGTGCCCGAACTTCAGCGATCCGGCCAACCGCAGCAGGTCGTCGTAGTGCTCGGCGATCAGGTCCAGGTTCAGCTTGCGGGTCAGCAGCGGTCCCGCGTGCGGGAACCGCGCCTCGGCGTCGGCGCGCGGCGCCGGACGATAGAGGGTGATCTTGCCCAGGTCCCGGATGCGTGGGGACAGCTGCATGCCGAGCAGATCGAACAGCACGAAGTTCACCAGGGTGACCCCGTGGGTGTCGGTGGCGTGTTCGGTGATCGGCAGATCGGTGGCGTTGCCCAGGAGTTCGTCCAGGACGTAGTGGGCTTCGCGGCGGGTGGTGACTATCACCTTGGTGCCGTAGGTGGTGGTGGCGGTGATTTCGCGTTGTCGGGTGGCGCACCGATGGAGGGTCGCCGGAGTCGAAGCGGTGCGGAAACCCACAGGTTCGAGAATGCGCTGGTCGCGCGCTGGCGTGTGTCATTTCGGTCGGCATCACCGGTTACGTCGGAAAGTGGATCAGTGCTAAGGGGGGAGGGTTTTGTCCAGGTACATCGAGGACACCGTGTAGCCGCGGCTGCGGTAGAGCGCGATGGCCGCGGTGTTGTCGCCGACGACGTTCAAGCCCAGCCGGGTCGTGCCTTGTTCGGTGACGAGTCGTTCCGCGGCGTCGAGGATGGCGGATCCGTATCCGAGCCGGCGGAAGGGCTTGAATACGTAGATGTCGTACAACCAGGCCGAACGGCCGGTGCTGGTCGCCTCGCGTGGGTCGGGACCGATCCAGAGGTCACCGACGGTCTGTCCCACGGTGTTCTGCGCGACCAGTAGCTGATGGCCCTGGGTGTCGGGACCGTCCGGGAGATAGAGTTCGGCACCCGCTCGGACTTTCTCGCGCGCCGAGTTCTCGGACATGAACTTGGCGAGTTCGCGGACCGACTCGATTTCACGATGTGTGGTCGCCGCACGGAACTGCGCGGGCGTCATCTTCCTCAGCGTGACGTGGTGCGGGTCCATACCGCCATCATGACCCGGCGGAGCCGACGCCGGTATCGAATTTCGCTCAGGTCGATAGAGATCCGGCGCGTACCCGTGGTGCAGAGTTGCGTCGTGTGTGTCTCTTGAACGATCGTTCGTGAGACACCCTGTGGTTGTGGATTTTCGAAGTTGACTGCACGAGTGACCTGCCGGTTCGGGGTCGTGTGCGCGGGACTTCGAACATCGGCGTGTCGTGTACTGGTGTGCACTACCGTGCATCCGGCTCGTACTTCGTGTGCACGGCGGTGGAGATTCGGTCAATGGTCGACGATTCGGTGGTGGTGGAACGCGGCGTGGTCGCTGCGGACAGGGATCGATGGCGGGTGGCCGTCGACCGGGCGGAGGTGATCGGGCGTCTGGCCGAGAGGGACCGGATCAGTGTGACCTGTGCGGACCAGGCCGCTGCTCGGTTGGGGTTGAAGCGCCGCCAGGTATACGAGCTGGTGAAGCGCTGGCGGGCCGGGGCGGGTTTGGCGTCGGATCTGCTCCCGGGCAAGTCCAGCGGCGGCCGGGGTGGTGAGCGGTTGCCTGATGATGTGGAGGCGATCGTGCGCACAGTGTTGCGGGCGCGGTACATGAGCAGGGAGCGGCGGCCGGTGGCGGTGATCTGCCGCCAGGCCAAATGTAAGAATGGACTTTAAGAACCTACCGGACATGTGTCAAGAAATTCGGATAGATACCCTAATCTGACGCAATTCATGCGAGCTCATGGGCGTGGTGTTGGGGTACACCCCACCTGGACATATGTCGATCACTGCTGAATTTGCGTGCGTATAGCATCGCAAGAGCAAACTCTGAACCTGACGCCGATCGGTTCAGGCCCGAGCTCAGGTATCCGCCCTTCACGGGGGAACCCATAACCTCGCCGTGGAGGTGATCGTGTCGAACATGGCGCCGACCACTGTGGTCGCGATCTACGACATCGGATTTCCGGAATCACGAAAAGTTGCCGAGTTCCGGTTGGCCGCCGACGGGGCGGTTGCGCTCACGGTCACCGATCCTGATGGTTGCCTCGTGGCCGAGCAATGGCACGAGCGAGGTATCAAGGTCTATAACCCCCTCGACCGGATCCGGCCGGCACAAGGCGCGCGGTTTCTTCGCGCCCTGCTGGACCTGCCTGCCATGAGCTACTACCGCGTCGTGGACGAAAGCCCACACCAGCCACCTGGTCTGCCACAACAACCACGACCATGAGAGACAGCGTCACCCCAGTTCTCATCAACATCGTGCGCCGGTTGACCAGAACGCTGGACCTGGGTACCCGCTCGGTGTCGAGCAGCTATCGCCGCACCAGCAGTACCGCGAGCGACGGTGCCCAAGTGCTGAACAACGCCAACGCGCGCGGTGCGCAACATCTGCTCGAAGAAACCCGTACAGTGCGTCAACCGCACCCGATGCAGGTGCCGACACCAACACGCAATCCGAACTACCGCCCCAGCAATACCGAGTCGGCAATGGCAGCGCGACGGTTGACCACCGATGTCGAGTTCACCGGGGATATGCGCGAGGCTGTCGCACGCAGTTCCACGGAAGTGCGCAAAATGCGGTCCACCGACGGCGAGCTCAACGTCTACAAACCCATCCACGGCGAGAAATACGACGCCGGCCTCCCATTCATCCACGCACCCGGTTCCCTCACCAGCAGGGAGATCGCCGCGTACCGGGTCGACGAGATCCTAGGATTCGGCCGTATCCCCCCAACCGCACGAACCGACGGCATCACAGGCCCCGACGGGAACCCCACCGGCCCCGGCATGATCCAGCAATTCGTCGACTCCACAGCATCCAGACCAGTCACCGCCTACCCCAAGATCCAGCAACAACAAGTCGCCGTCCTCGACTACATCATCGGCTCGATGGACCGCCACCCCGGGAACTACCGCACCGTCGACCGCGGTGACCACCTCGACCTCGTCGCCATCGACCACGGCCGATCCTTCCCCATGGCCCGCAAGCCCCTCGAGATCGAGATCGACTCCGACTTCGTCACCGCCCACAAAGGCCAACAACTCGATCCAGAAGTCCTGGACGCCCTACACAACGCCGATACCGACCGCTTACGTGCAGCACTCGAAGACGCGGGAAACATACATCCCAACGCCATCGACGGCGCATTGGCCCGACTCGAGAAAGTACGAGAACTGGGCCATATACCCGCCGATGTCAAAGTTCTACCCCCCTGACCCCAACCGCCGGAAAGGCACGGGCCGCGCCGCAGACAGTTCAACAACGCAGCCGATTCCGCAGTTCAGAGCGCGGAGTCAGGGAGAACCCGTCGCCTGCTACTGACACTTTCGTGTCGCCTCTCACCCCGTTGCATACGACTTCGAACATCAGCGCAGTCGACTTCAAACATCGACAGTGGTCCAGCGGGTCTCCGCTGGTGGGGTTTGTAACGGTTGCCGTGTACGCATCAATGTCAACCTGTCGGGGGTTTGCGATACGTCGCCGGGCGTGAGAATCGGCTACGGGCGTGTATCCACCACCGAACAGAACCCCCAAGCTCAACACGACGCGCTCGCCGCGTCCGGCTGCGAGCAGATCTACTCGACCTGCTGCTGGTCCAGGTCGCCACACCGCGGGTCGTGCACCGCGACGGCATGGATCTTCGATCCCGAGCTGCTCAGCCAAATACCCGACCAGCTCGAACGGGACGTCCAGCGGGTCGGTCAGGAACATGCCCAAGTTGCGCACCGTTACCACCTGGATGGCGAAACCAGTCTGGTGCCATCGCGACGCCGGCCCGCGATCACCTCCCCTGGTTCTTTGTTGTTCTTCGCGATGTGAGAGGTGGTGATCGATGAGCAAGATTTAACATATATAGATGCGCATATCTCCGTATTCATATTGTTATTTCTGAGGGTCGAACTGATCGTGTCGGTCCCTGTCCGTACCGACGGCTCTACATTTAGGATGGGCTACCCCCACAATCGGTTATCGTCGATGAGTTGAGGCACCGTCGGGGTTGCGTAGCTACCACTCCCCTGCCCATCGCGACCGAGACCGGGCCGGACCATCCCCCGGCGCACACCGGGCCCGCGGCAGACATGAGAGCGAGGGTGGGACGGAGAACAAGGCCCATGTGTCAGTGCTCCCGCTCCAGCCGGGCGAGCCGGGTGAGGGCGGGCAATGCGGCGGCGAGTGCCCGGCTGTCCGCGGGGCTCAGCGCGGAGATCATCGGAGCCAGGTACCGCACACGGTCGTCGTGGCGGGTTTGCCGCACCTGCCGACCCGCCTCGGTGAGGTGCACGATCACGGCCCGGCCATCACCGGGGTCACGGCGGCGCAATACCAGCCCGTCACGCTCCAGGCGCGCGATGAGTTGCGTGACGCCCGGCTGCGTCATCTGTTCGGTCCGGGTCAGATCGGTCAGCCGCGCCGGGCCGCCGTGCGCCAGGGTGTCGAGCACCGACAGCGTGGTGAACGGCAGCTTCTCCCGGACCGGGATGCGGATGTAGACGCGGTTGAAATCCTCGATTGCCGCCGCGAAAGCGCCCACGTCGAAAGCGTCCGAATCGTCCATCCCAGGGACTATATCCGAAATTTATATAAGTTGCTTAAATACACTGCTTATGCAAAGCTGGGCCACACGGCGTAGGAGGCCAGATGAACGACAGCACCCCCGGTACCCGGCCGTTCCCCCTCACACCGACGAAGATTCACGTCCCCGACAGGGTGCTCACCGACCTGCGGCAGCGCCTGAATCTCACCCGTCTACCCGACGATGCCGGCAACGACGACTGGTATTACGGCGTGCCTCGTGGCTACCTCCTAGAACTCGTCGACTACTGGCGTGACGGATACGACTGGCGCGCAGCCGAAGCCGAGATCAACAACTACCGGCACTACCGGGTCGAAATCGAGGAGGTGCCCGTACATTTCATGCGCAGGCCCGGCGTCGGGCCGAATCCGACACCGCTACTCCTGACACACGGCTGGCCCTGGACGTTCTGGCACTGGTCCAAGGTCGCCGACCTCCTGGCAGATCCGGCGGCGCACGGCGGCGATCCGGCCGAGGCGTTCGAGGTGATCATGCCCTCGTTTCCCGGTATCGGGTTCTCCAGCCCGCTGACCAACCGCCCGGATATGAACTTCTGGAAGGTCGCCGATCTCTGGCACACACTCATGACCGAGGTCCTGGGCCACGAGAAATACGGGGCCGCCGGCTGCGACGTCGGTGCGCTGGTCACCGCCCAGCTCGGCCACAAGTACGCCGACGAGTTGTATGCCCTCCACATCGGATCCGGGCTGAAACTCACTCTCTTCAACGGCGATCGCGCCTGGGACTTCAGCGGCGGGATACCGATCCCCGACGACATCTCCGACGAGATACGCGCCCGAATCGTGGAGCTGGACAGCCGTTTCGCCGTCCATCTTGCCGCCCACCTCCTGGCCCCCAGCACCCTCGCTCACGGCCTGTCCGATTCCCCGGCGGGCATGCTGGCATGGATCCTGGAACGCTGGTGCAAATGGAGCGACAACGGCGGCGACATCGAGACCGTATTCAGTAGGGACGACCTGCTCACGCACGCCACGATCTACTGGGCCACCAACACCATCGGCACCTCGATACGGCTCTACGCCAACCACAACCGCTACCCCTGGACGCCTTCCCACGACCGCCGCCCTGTCGTGCAGGCCCCCACCGGGATCACGTTCGTCGGCTACGAGAACCCGCCCGGCGTGGGCACCGCGCAACGCGTCGAACACTTCCGTGCCAGTGACCGCGCCGAGTGGTACAACCACGTCAACCTCACCGTCCACGACCACGGAGGCCACTTCATTCCCTGGGAGATCCCGGACGAATGGGTCAGCGATCTACGCCGCACCTTCCGGGGACGCCGCTGACCCGCGGCCGCCGGAATCCACTCGAGCCCCGCCGGTTCGGTGGGAGTGCACGGATTCGGCGCAGGTGCCAACGTAAGGCCAGATCCTCCCCCTCATTGCGGGGCTCCCCACCGAGGTTCGGTTTGGGATGGTGCGATAGATGTTTTAATGCGCATATCTAGATACCGACAATTCTTGCGATTTGTGGCTGTAGGCAGGTGCGGGCGAAGCATCGGAGAACAGTTCTCGGTTCCAGAAGCTGGAGTGCGCCACCGAGACCCGATCCGTTCGGTGACCACCGCACACACGCCTTCCGGGGAGATACGGGCCCGGCCACCTCCCGACTCCCGCACTGCACTACATCCGGCCACGGCGGCGGGATACATACGGTACGGCCCGGATCCGATGCCGCGCCGCTACTCTGGTGCGAACGCCGCGAGACGGAGACGAACAGAGGACAGGAGACCGATCCGATGGGTCCGGTGAACCGTCGCTTATTTCTGACCACCAGCGCGGTTGCTGCCGGCGCCGTCGTCCTGGGAACGGGATCGGCCGGCGCGCGCCCCACTCCCCCGGTCGAGGTCGCCCCACTGGGTGACGATTTCCTGTGGGGTGTCGCCTCCTCGGGATTCCAGTCCGAAGGGCATGCGCCGGACAGCAACTGGACCCGCTATATCGCGGCCGGAAAAACCGAGGACCTGTATCTCGACTCGGTCGACTTCTACTCGCGCTACCGGTCCGATATCGCACTGGCCGCGCAACTCGGGGTGCGTGTCTACCGGATCGGGATCGAATGGGCCCGGGTACAACCGCGTCCGGGCGAATGGAACGAGGACGGTTTCCGGTTCTACGACGAGGTCGTCCAGGCCATTCGCGCCGCGGGTATGCGCGCCATGCTCACCCTGGACCATTGGGTCTATCCAGGCTGGCAGGCCGATCGGGGTGGGTGGCGGCGCGCCGGAATGGTCGAGGACTGGCTCACCAACGCCCGCCGGGTGGTCGACCGGTACGCCCGGGACGAACCGCTGTGGATCACCTTCAACGAACCCGCCACATACCTCATGAACGAGGTACGCCACGGCGGGATCGGCGTCCCGGATATCCCGGCGGTGCAGGACCGGTTGGCCGACGCCCACAACGCGATCTACGACCACATCCACCGAGTACAGCCGGGGGCGATGGTGAGCAGCAACGCCGCCTATATCCCCACCGCCGAAGACGCCGTGAACGGTGCGTTCATCAGCCGGGTCGGCGCAAAACTGGACTACATCGGCATCGACTACTACTACGGGTTCTCCCCCGTCGACGTCTTCACCCGGGTGCCCGACCCCAGCAAGATGTGGACACTGTCGCTGCAATCCGAGGGTATCTACTACGCGCTCGACCACTACGCGCGGCGATTTCCGGGCAAACCCCTCTACATCGTGGAAAACGGGATGCCTACCGAGAACGGGCGCCCGCGGGCGGACGGCTACCGCCGCGACGACCTGCTACGCGACACCGTGTACTGGATACAGCGCGCGGTGGCCGACGGCATGAACGTCATGGGCTACAACTACTGGAGTCTCACCGACAACTACGAATGGGGTTCCTACACACCGAGGTTCGGGCTGTACACCGTCGACGTCCTCGGCGACCCCGGCCTGATCCGCCGGCCCACCGGCGCCGTGGCCGCCTATACGGCCATCACCCGGCGCGGCGGAGTCCCTGGCGATTACCGGCCGACCCGGGCACCGGCCACCTGTTCGATCGTGGACGGAATCACCAGCTGCACCGATCAGGTCACCGTGCCGCGCTGATCCGCGAACGGTCACCTGATCGGCCGAACCTCACCGGATTGGTCAGTCGACCTCGACTGGACGCGCCGCGGTGCCGTCCGGCTTCGCGACCGGTTCGGGCGCGTCGGTGCCCAGCGAGCGCCAGCGCGAGACCGCAAACGCGATCACCGCCGGCCACCCCGGCCGGCCGGAATGATCTCGATTGCGGTATGGCCGAGTCCCGCTCACGGGATGCTGCGGGATCCGACGCACAGTGCGTGGTCGATCAGGGCGCTGGCCGCGTTCTCCTGGTCCAGGATGTGCTCCGGGGTGTCGCCGCGTGCCCCGGACATGGCAACTACGGCGCTTCGCCGGCCGTCGTCGGTTACGCCGTTGAGGGTGATGTAGCCGCCGTCCCCACCCTCGTGACTCCAGTAGGTTCCTCCGCAACTCAGAGGTCGTTGAACCAGGCCGAGCCCGTATCGACCGCCGGGCCACATATGTTGGACCTCCCTGCTCACGGGGACGGTCTGCTTCATCTCGGCCAGTTGCTGTGGTGGTAGCAGGCGGCCACCGAGTAACGCGCGGAAGAATTCATTCTCGTCCTGGGTGGTCGTGACCCACGAAAGGTTCTGGTCCACTGGTATCTGGTCGGTGACATCCACTACGGAACCGGGGCCGAAGTACTGGTAGGCCCGCGCGTGCGGTGAGGGCAGGGTAGGTGAGGCGCCCATCCACAGAGTCCGGTCGAGGCCGAGAGGGACCACGATGCGGTCTTCGATCTCCTGGTGGGCGGGCCGACCGGTGGCCTGCTGGATGATCATATCGAGCAGAATATAGCCGGTGTTGGAATATTCCCAGCCCTCTCCGGGCGGGAAAACCGGTGCATGGGCCATCGCGCGGGCCACCAGCCGCTCGGGGCTGTGGACCTCGTGGCGCTGCTGGTAGTACTCGTCCGGCGTGGTATATCCGGGCAGGTCATCGCGGATTCCGCTGGTGTGCTGAAGCAGGTGGCGGATCGTGATGCGGTTGCCGTCGTGGCCGTGACCCTGCACCACTTGCGGCAGCCAGTGGTCGACCGTGTCATTCA
Organism: Nocardia grenadensis NBRC 108939; assembly: GCF_001613445.1. Taxonomy (GTDB): domain Bacteria; phylum Actinomycetota; class Actinomycetes; order Mycobacteriales; family Mycobacteriaceae; genus Nocardia; species Nocardia grenadensis. The sequence continues at coordinate 14,877 of NZ_BDCJ01000003.1, read as the reverse complement.
GGGACAGCGTGGCCTCGGCCGCCAGTTGGAGAATCACGGTGGCGACGAGTGTCTTCGATGTGCTGGCCATACGGAAGTAGCCGTCGGGAGAGACCGGGCGGCCGGTGGTCAAGTCGGTGGTGCCGCTGGTGGCGACCGCCTGCCGACCATCAGGCCCGATCATGCGGGCTTGCACACCGCTCACACCGAGGGCGTGGATCGCCTCGGCGTCCCGAAGCAACTGCTCTTCGGAGAAGGGGTCGGCCGGCTCGGCACACGCGGTGACCACCCCCACTGCGAGCAGCGTAACGGCACCGAACGCCACGGCGAGGCGCATTCGCACAGTCGAAGTCATGACCGAACGCTAGTTTCGTCCCCAACGGGCCACATCCGGCGTCACCCTGAAATCCGGATAGGGGGTTTACCCCCGCATGCGGACAGGGTGGGACCATCCTCGACCCAACCGACACCGCCGGGGGCACCACGCACCGGATGACAGCGCATGCGGGTCTGCCACAGAAACGGAGCGGAATCTCAGGACCGCGGCGGATCCGCCGACATCATCGCCGAACATTTTGAGATTCGCCACGAATACCACGACTCCACAGTAGACGCGGCTGATCACCGGTGATGCCTGGTTCGGCCTGCGGTGATGACCGGGGACCTACGGGCGGCGGTCGCCGTACAGGGACTGCTGTATCCGCCGGATCCCAGGTCGGTGGCCTTCTGCAGGCTCGGCGGCAATGTCGCCACGGGGGCCGGCGGAATGTGCTGTGAAATATGGGGATCTGCTGTTTCGTGGCGGCGCTGGAGGTCGTGTTCGCCGACGGGCGAGTCCTGCGGACCGGCACCCGCACCGTCGAGGGTGTCTCGGGGTACGACCTGACGAGGCTGTTCGTGGGGTCGGAGGGGACGTTGGGGTGGTCACCGAGATCACGGTCGCGGCTCGTACCGGCGCCCGATCCGGCCGCGACCGTCGTGGTGTCCTTCGCCGATCCGGCCGCCGCCGGGACCACCTCGATCCAGCGGGAACTGCGCTGGACCTTCGACCCCCGCGCCGTCCTGAACCCCGGCGTGGTGCTGTGACCTGTTCGGCCGGGGCCGGTGCGATGCCGGGGTGGGCCGGGCGTGCGAGACTGGCCGGGTGAACGGGGAGAAGGAAGTCCGCGCCGACCGTACTCGCTCCACCGGCGCCACGCGGCCGCCGGATCGGGGGGACGTTTTCGGTTCCGGCGTGTTGTGGGTGGCCAAATGGGCGGTATGCGTCGTCGCCATCGCGGCCGGGGCCTGGGTCCTGGGCTTCCTGGCGGCCCGGCTGTGGGTGGTGCTGCTGCCGGTGCTGCTCGCGATCGTGGTCTCCACGGTGCTCTGGCCGCCCACCCGCGTGCTGGTGAAAGCCGGGTTGCCGCCTTCCGCGGCGGCCTCGCTCACGCTCATCGGTTTCATCGGCGTGCTGGCGGGCGGTATCGCGTTGATCGTGCCCTCGGTGGTGGATCAGGTGCCCGAACTCTCCGACAAGGCCACTACGGGTATCAACACGGTCCGGGACTGGTTACAGGGCCCGCCGCTGAATATCCGGGACGAACAGCTGAACTCGGCCGTCGATGCAGTGGTCTCACGCGTGCAGTCCAGCGCCGAACAGATCGCCTCCGGTGTTTTCACCGGAGTCAGCACCGCCACGTCCGTGCTGGTCACCATATTCCTGGTGCTGATCCTCAGCTTCTTCTTCGTCAAGGACGGGCCGAAATTCATCCCGTGGATGCACAAGTTCACCGGCGGGCGCAGCGGCCGGCATTTCGAGGAAGTGCTGGTGCGGGTCTGGGATGTGCTCGGCGGGTTCATCCGCACTCAGGCGCTGGTCAGTTTTATCGACGCGTTCTTCATCGGGCTCGGGCTGGTACTGCTCGGTGTGCCGCTGTGGGGTGTGCTCACCGCACTGACATTCCTGGGCGGCTTCATCCCCATGGTGGGCGCGTTCGTCGCCGGCGCGCTGGCGGTGCTGGTGGCGCTGGTCGGCAAAGGATTCACCACCGCGCTCATCGTGCTCATCATTATCATCGCGGTCCAGCAGCTCGAGGGCAATGTGCTGCAACCGGTGCTGCAGAGCCGCACCATGAAATTGCACGCGGTCGTGGTCCTGCTCGCGGTCACCGGGGGTGGGACCCTGTACGGCATCACGGGAGCGTTCCTGGCGGTACCGGTGGTCGCCGTGGTGGCGGTCGTGGTGCGCTACATCAGCGAACAGATCGATGTGGCCGTGACCGAAGCCGATCCGGCCGGGGAGGCCGCGGCGGCGGACCCGGCGACGAACGATGTGGATACCGAGAAGGCCGCGGAGCCCGGCCGGTAGCGCCGGCCCCAGGCCGCCCCGGGATCCGGTTCAGGCCACACCGAGCAGGGTTTCCAGGCCGGCGATATGGGTCTCGAAGACCTGCGTGCGATCGGTGAACGTATCCGCACCGTACATATCGAAGACTTCGAAGCTCACGGCACCGAACAGCGCGCACCAGACGGTGAGTCCGCGGGCGAGCACCCAGTCCGGCACCTCCAGCCCGAATTCGGCGCGGATCCGGACGAAATCGTCGGCGAGCGGCCCGGCGAGCGATGGCCCGTCCGCCGCCGGGGGCACAAGCAGTCCGCGGCCGTGAGCCGCGGCGAATAAGCCCATCAGTGTCACGATGACCCGGGTGCCCGGGGTGACCGTGCGATCGGCCGGGGCGGCGTATCCGGGAACCGGGGTACCGAACAGCAGGCCGTACCAGGCCGGTTCGGTGAGCGCCCAGGCGCGGACGGTACGCGCGGTGACCCGGAACTGTTCGATCGGATCATCGGGTGCGGCGGCGAGCGCCGCGTCCACGGCATCGCCCAGCGCGTCGTACCCGTCGACCACCAGCAGGGTCAGCAATTCATCCCGGCTGCGGACATAGCGGTAGACCGCGGAGGAGACCACCCCCAGGTCGCGGGCCACCGCGCGTAACGACAGGGCGGCGGCGCCGTCGGTGGCAAGATGTTCGCGCGCGATCCGCTTGATATCGATCATTGTCTGGGCCCGGGCCCGGGCACGGGGGGTGGTCATACGACCACCCTGACCAATTTGGAGAGCACTGTCAACAGTAGTGAGCATTGCTCCACCCCAGCTGTGTTAATGTTACCGCAAGTCACTGCTGGCCATCCGAACCCAAGGAGAAGTCCCATGTCCGAGGCGGCCACGGATTTCGATGTCCTCATCGTCGGCTCCGGGTTCGGTGGCAGTGTCACCGCCCTGCGGCTGATCGAGAAGGGCTATACCGTCGGCGTCCTGGAAGCCGGCCGCCGTTACGCCGACGACGAGCTACCCAAGACCAGCTGGGATCTGCGCAAGTTCCTGTGGGCGCCGAAACTCGGCTGCTACGGCATCCAGCGCATCCATCCGCTGCGCAATGTGCTGATCCTCGGCGGCGCCGGGGTCGGCGGCGGATCACTCAATTACGCCAACACCCTCTATGTACCGCCGGAGCCGTTCTTCCAGGACCCGCAGTGGCGTGCGATCACCGACTGGCGCAGCGAACTCACACCCTACTACGAGCAGGCGAAACGCATGCTCGGCGTGGTGCAGAACCCGCATATGACACCGGCCGACGAGGTCTTCAAACAGGTGGCCGAGGATATGGGCGTCGGCGACACCTTCGTCCGGACCCCGGTCGGCGTCTTCTTCGGCGAACCCGGCGAAACCGTGGCCGACCCCTACTTCGGCGGCGTGGGCCCGGCCCGCACCGGCTGCCTGGAATGCGGTGACTGCATGGTCGGTTGCAAGTTCGGTGCGAAGAACACCCTCGTCAAGAACTACCTGTATCTGGCCGAACAGGCCGGGGCGCAGGTGGTGCCGATGACGACGGTGACCGAACTGCGGCCGCAATCCGACGGCAGCTGGGTGGTCTCGGCCCAGCGCACCGGCGCCTGGGTGCGCAAACAGCGCACCACCTACACCGCCCGTCAGGTCGTGGTCGCCGCGGGCACGCTCGGCACCCAGCGCCTGTTGCACGACATGCGGGACCGGCGGGTACTCCCGAACCTGTCCGACCGCCTCGGCCTGCTCACCCGCACCAACTCCGAATCGATCGTCGGCGCCGCCACCAAGAAGCTCGCGCCGGGCCAGGACTTCACCCGAGGCGTCGCGATCACCTCGTCGATCCACCCCACTCCCGACACCCATATCGAGCCGGTGCGATACGGCCGCGGTTCCAACGCGATGGGGTTGCTGCAGACGCTGATGGTCGACGGCGGCGGTCGCGTTCCGCGGTGGCTGCGGTTCCTGGGCACCGCGCTGCGTCATCCCCTGCTGCTGCTCAGCTTCCTGAGTGTCCGCAACTGGAGCGAACGGACCATCATCTCGCTGGTGATGCAACATCTCGACAACTCCATCACCACCTACACCACCCGCGGGCTCTTCGGTCGCAAACTGACCAGCAAGCAAGGTCACGGCGAACCCAACCCGACCTGGATCCCGGCCGGCAACGAGGCCACCCGCCGGGTCGCCGAACAGATCGGCGGGACCGCGGGTGGCACCTGGGGCGAAGTGTTCAATATTCCACTCACCGCCCATTTCCTCGGCGGGGCCGCGATCGGCGCCGACCGCGACACCGGGGTGATCGACGCCTACCACCGAGTCTTCGGCTACCCGACGCTGAGCGTGGTGGACGGCGCCGCGGTCTCGGCGAACCTCGGCGTCAATCCGTCCCTGACCATCACCGCACAGGCCGAGCGCGCCGCTGCGTACTGGCCGAACAAGGGCGAACAGGATCCCCGGCCCTCGCAGGACGCGCCGTACCACCGGATCACCCCGGTGGCGCCGAAATCCCCGGTGGTCCCCGAATCGGCACCGGGCGCACTGCGGTTGCCGATCACGCCGGTGACCGACCCGGCCGCGAGCTGAACCGACGGTCTCAGTCCTTGAAGTAGACCAGTTGATGGCTGGTCGCCAGCAAGGTGCCGTCGTGGCCCCACAGGTGCGCCATCTGATCGAAGTGGCCGTGCCCGAAGCGGTTCGCGCGGGCACGGCCCAGCAGATATTCGGTGCCCTGGGCGGCCAACTCTTCGGCGGTCGCGTGGAAGTAGACGGTGAGCGAGATCGTACCGGCCGGCAGATAGCGCCCGCGCCGCAGGAACACGCGGGGGTAGAACGCGTCCGACATGGCGGTGAGCGAAGCGAAATCCACCGGGCGGGCCGGGGCGTCACGTAGCCACAGGGTGCTCACCGAATCGGGATTCTCCGGGAGCTCGGCGGTGGGCTCGACATCGGGAATGGCGCCGGCGACGAACCGCAGATCATAGTTGCGGCCCCAGGCGATGAAATCCGGGAAGATCTGCGGCACCACCTCCTCGGCGTCCGGGCCCGGCACCGTCGGCATGCTCAGCTCGAGATCCGACCAGGTGTCGCGACGGATACCGAATACTGCGGTCGCGGTGGTGGTGACCGTGCCGCCCTGGGTCAGTTCGAGCTGCCAGTGCTGGTTAGTGCGATTAGTGCGGACGGGCCGCGCGGTGATCTCGAAGGGCCCGTCGGCGATCGGTCCCGCGTAGTTCACCGTCAGCGACAGCGGATCACCGACCCGTTCAGGATGCCGTTCGATCGCGCGCAACAGCGCCGCCGCGGTGACGCCGCCGAACGGGCCCACCATATTGGCGTAATCGGGGCAGGTCCGACCGGCCAGCCGATGCGCGTCGGTGTATTCCACGGCGATCGCCGTATCGAAGGGATGGGTCGGCGCGTCGATCCCGGTCACGAATCCTCCAGAAAATAGTGCCGCTGGCACGGCGAGACGATCATAAGTATGACAACATACATAGTTACCACGGGCAAGAGGGAGCAGCGCATGCCACGACCGAAGGATCCCGCCGGACCCCGGGCGGCCATGATCGACAGCGCGATATCGCTGATCCGGCGGCGCGGCGTCGCGGCTGTCTCGTTCACCGATGTACTACAGGCCAGTGGCGCACCGCGCGGATCGGTGTACCACCACTTCCCCGGCGGCCGAGCACAGCTGATGACGGAGGCCACCGAGGCCGCGGGCAGCCGGGTGGCCACCGGAGTCACCAAAGCGCTGGCGGCGCCACAGGCCTCGGCCGCCCTGCGCGCACTCGCCGATATGCTGGCTCACGGACTGGACAAGTACGACTACGCGCTCGGGTGCCCGATCGCCGCCGCCGCACTCGGCAACGAACCCGGCGCCGTCGCCGCCGCCGGATCGGCATTCGAGACCCTGCGCGAACTCGTCGCCGCCAAACTCGTCGAGGACGGGGCCCGGCCAGAACGGGCCCGCTCCATCGCGCTACTGGTGATCAGCGCGCTGGAGGGCGCGCTGATCGTCGCCCGCACCGAACGCGGACCGGCCGCGCTGGACACGGTGGTCGAGGAGTTGAGCGAGATCTGCCGAACCGCGGTCGAGGGCAGGTAGGGCGCTCACTCCACCGCGCGGGTCTTGATGGCGTCACGCGAGATGAACACGTCGTATTCGCCGGGGGTCGCGATTACCGCGTTGCCGTAGGCCGACCGGACGAAGGGCGAGGTGAACCAGCGGCTTTCGGTCATATCCTCGAAGAAGTCGCGATCCCCGCCATTGAGGAAGATGTGGTTCTGCCGGGTGGCCACCCCGTCGAGCCGCTGCCCGTACAGGCGCGACACCTTGTATCCGGAATGGAAGCCGAGGGCGTTGACCCACGGTTCCAGTTCCACCAACTGCGCCTGCAGTACCCACATATCGCCCTCGACCCGGTGCGTACTGCGCTCGGTGGTGCCACCGTCGGCATCGAACAGCGTCAGCTCCACCTCGAGTTGATGCTCCGCCTCGGAGACCGGTGCCACCACCACATGCGCCGCCCGCATCTCCCCCGTCAGGCCGAGGTAGGTCTGCACGAGGGTGGCGATCCACAGCACCAGCGCCGCGGCGACCAGCAGTAGCGCACCACCGGCACCCCGGGCGATCAGGGCCCGCGGCCCCCTCTTGCGCAATGCGAACAACGCCGAAACCAGCAGGGCCACACCGAGGATGATCGCGAGGATCGAACCCGCTTGCAGCACCCCGAAATCCACCGGGTAACTCATGCGCCGGTTATACCCCGGCGGCGCACGACGTCACCCGCGAACGAGCTTTTCCGAACAACTCCTGCACTGCGGCGAAGACGCCTCGCGTCCGGCTCCGCTCTCGTATGTTTACGGATACACGAGATCGAGAGGTGCGAAGGTGACAGCAGTCAGTGCGGACTATGTGATCATCGGGTCGGGATCGGCGGGAGCCGTCCTCGCAAACCGGCTCAGCACGGACCCGGGCCGTTCGGTGATCCTGATCGAGGCCGGCCCGGCCGACAAGGACAAGTTCATCCACATACCGGCCGCCTTCGCCAAACTCTTCCGCACCCCCTATGACTGGGACTACCTCACCGAACCCCAGCCCCAGCTCGACGATCGGCGGATCTACTGGCCCCGCGGCAAGACCTTCGGTGGCTCGTCCTCACTCAACGCCCAGATGTGGGTGCGCGGCTTCCGCGCCGACTACGAGGAATGGTCGGTCGCCGGGGGCCCGGAATGGGGCTTCGACCGGGCGGTCGAGCAGTTCCGTTCGATCGAGAACGTCGAGGGCGCGGCCGCCCCCGACCACGGCACCGGCGGCCCCCTGCACATTTCCCGCCAGCGCAGCCCGCGCCCGTCGACCGCCGCCTATCTGCGGGCCGTGGCCGAACGCGGTTTCCCCGTCGAGGAACCGAACCTACCCGAACCGCAAGGGTTCACCCAGACCATGGTCACCCAGTACCGGGGACGGCGCTGGAGCACCGCCGACGCGTATCTGCGCCCGGCGCTGAAGCGGCGCAATCTCGAGGTGTACCCGGAGGCGACCGCCACCCGGGTGCTCTTCGACGGGGACCGTGCCGTCGGTGTCGAATACTCGCGTGCCGGCCGGACCGACACGGTGACGGCCCGTACCGAGGTCGTACTCTGCGGCGGCGCGATCAACAGCCCGCAGCTGCTCATGCTCTCCGGAATCGGCGATCGCGCCCAACTCGAACGCCATGGAATCACGGTCCGCCACCACGCGCCCGAGGTCGGCGCCAACCTGCAGGATCATCTCGTCACCGGACTCGGCTACGGAGTGGACAACGACTCACTGTTCGACGCCGAGAAACCGGCCCAGCTGATCAACTACCTGCTGCGCCATCGCGGCATGCTCACCTCGAACGTCGGTGAGGCGTACGGCTTCGTGCGCAGCCGTCCCGAACTGGAGCACCCCGACCTCGAACTGGTCTACGCACCCGCGCCCTTCTACCACGAGGGCCTCATCGAGCCGACCGCCCACGGCGTCATCCTGGCGGCCGTCCTGGTGCGCCCGCACAGTCGCGGCACGATCACTCTGGCCTCCGGCGATCCGCTGGCCAAACCGGTGATCGATCCGAAGTACCTCTCCGACGAACAGGGTCTGGACCGGACCGCGTTGATGACCGGCCTGCGGTACTGCGCCGAGATCGCCGATACCGCCGCCATGCGAGAGGTGCTCGGCCCGCTCTGCTATCCACCGGACGCACCCGCCGACGGAGCGTCGGAAGCCACGCACGCGCTGACACTCAACGGCTATTCACACACTCTGTACCATCCGGCCGGCACCTGCCGGATGGGCTCGGACGAGAACAGTGTGGTGGACCCGCAACTGCGCGTACGCGGTGTGCGGGGCCTGCGGGTCGCCGACGCCTCGATCATGCCGGTGCTGGTGCGCGGGCACACCCACGCGCCCAGTATGTTCATCGGGGCCCAGGCGGCCGACTTCCTCACCCGCGCATAGGCCACGGTGCCACCGGCCCGGACGCGGTACGGGGCCGGTGGCAACCGGCTCGGCCGCGCCCACCGAGTGACCTGAGCGGTGGCCACCCGGTGGGCGTACTGCCGCCGCGCGCGGACGAGGGGACGCGGGCTGTGAGGCGGACGGCCCGTGCGAATCCGCGGCGACCGGTGTGTGCTGGAGCCGGCCGGTGGAGTCGGGCCGGCCGGGCTCCGCGCACACCCGTCTACGCGCCGGTCACAATGCGGCGAGATCCTGTTCGGTCGGCGCCGCCGCGGGCTCTGCCCGGGCACCGGTACCGACGAGTCCACGAACGAGCACCGGGGCGGCCGGCGAATACCGCCGACCGCGCCCGGGCCGGGTTCGGTTCCGTCATAGAGAGCCTCCTGGAGAACTTCACTGTCCGATTCGCCCGGCGCGGTGCCGTTTCCCGGCCGGCGAAGGGTGCCGACAGTTCGGGCACCGCGCCGGGTATGTCACGAATTCTGCGGTAATTCCAGCGCGGCGCGCAGGGTCGGCCAGCTGCGATGCAACTGCACTTCGAAATCCGGCCAGGAATGCATTCCCTCGGGCAGATAATCCACCATCGCGGGAATGCCGAGTTCGGTGAGACGGGTGGCGAATCGTTGCGTGCACAGGTGGGCACCCGATTCCAGCAGCGAGCCACCGCCGAGCAGCACCGCCAGAATTTCCGGGCTGTCGCCGATCGACATCAGTGCCGTGTTGCTGGGAGAACCGTTGGCCACCGACACGTAGATCCGGGTCCCCCGCAATTTGTCGGCGCCCAGCAGACTGTCGTGGGCGAGCCATTCCGGCGAAGCGGGCGGGCCGAACAGGTTCTCCGGATTACCGCCGCGCGAGGCCACCGTCATGGTCGTCACTGCGCGGCCGAGTTGGTCGGAGGTGGAGTAACAACCGCTCATCCCGGCGACGCCCCGGTAGAACCCCTGATGCCGCTGCGTCAGCATCATCGCCGCCTGCGCGCCCATGGACACCCCGGCGATCGCCCGGGTTCCGTTGGATCCCAGATACTTCTCGACAATCGGTGGTAGCTCCTCGGTGAGAAAGGTCTCCCAGCGGTTCAGGCCCAGCGCGGCGTCCACCCGGACCCAGTCGGCGTACATACTCGCCGTACCACCGGTGGTCAGCACCACATCGACCGGTTTGTCGGCGAAGAACTCGGCCGCGCCGCCCTTGGTCAGCCAGCCCGAGGTCGCGCCGCCGTCCACACCGTCGAGCAGGTACAACGTGGGCCGGGGCGCCGGGCCGGAGCCGATCAGGGTATCGATCGCGATCTCGCGGCCCATGGCGGCCGAACGGATGTGTAGCCGGATTCGCTGATCGTCGAGTACCTGCACGCGCAGCAACCGGCCGCCGGACTCCCGCGCGCTCGTGGCCGGTGCGGCCGGGGCCGGCGGCGGGTGTCCCCCGGGGTCCGCGACGGCCGGTGCCGTCGCGGTGGCGACCGCGACCAATACGGCCAGGGCGGCCAGGACCGAAACCCGTGATCTCATCTCGTACCTCGCAGCAACACTCGCGACTCACCCATCACGCGGCTCCCGGTGTGCCCGGACGGGCGCGCGGGCCGGTGGCGGCGACCGGACGCGGCAGCCGGTGCACTCGCATCGCATCCGCCATCGCGTCCTGTTCGGTGGTCGCGTCATCGCTTATCCGGTACAGGCCGGGGGGTTGTCCGCTGGCACGGAGCCGGTTCAGGACGTCGTGGGTGCGCCCCGCCAGCTCCGGCACTTCCGCCGTGGTACCCGCGGCGACCGTCGCCGTCGGCCGTACCTCCGCAGCCTCGGCCACCAGCTGCAGCACCTCGGCGCTCATCAGCCCCGCCGCGGTGCGACCGCCCGGTCCCCACCGATCGGTTTCCAGCGGGATCAGCACAGTTCCGCCGTCGGCACGCAACAGCGACAGCGACCGCGACCCCAGCGGAGTGCCGAGCGCGGCCTGCACCCTGCGCAGTTTCCGGCGCGCCGCCGACACCGCCTCCGGGCCGCCCGCCCGCTCCTCGGCGTGCGGCGGGAGCGCCAGCGCCACCACCTGATAGGCCGGCGCCACCCGGAACCCGGACCGTTTCGCCAGTGCGGCCACCCCGTGCCCACTCAGCAGGGCGGCCACCATGGTCTGCGCCGAGGTCTGGTGTTCGCGCGCGACGACCCGGTGCTCGTCCAGATACGCCGCCGCGGCGGCGGTGGTCACCACCTCCACCACCCGGACCAGGAGCCGGGCTCCGTCCACCATCGCCTCGGCCCGCAATGCCGCGGCGGCGATCCTCTCCGCGAGGAATTCCACAGCGTCCCGGGCACATTCGTGGCATGCGGTGAGCACCGTTTCCAGCGCCACCCCCTCTTGGGCCCAGCGCACCGCCGCGGTCACGACCGCCGGCGGCGCGGCGGCGGGAGCGGCGGGCTCGGGTGCGAGAACTTCGGCGATATCGGCGAGACACCGCCGCACCGTCGCGCCCACATCCGCGGTTCCGCCGAATCGATCGGGGCGCCGGAGATGCGCCACGAGTTCGGTTTCCAGGTCCGTGCTCCCGGAATCGGCTCTGCTGCCCACCATAACTACCGGACAGTAACCTCTCTCGCGGCCGGTAGATACGATCTAGCGGTACTCCCGAGAGTTCATCAGTGACCGGCCTCGCGGTTTGGGTTCGGTCACAAGACGGTAACGAGTTCCCCCGAGGAGTTCAATACTCGGGCAATTCGGCGCGACGGCCGGCGACCCCGGGCCAGGCGGTCAGCGACCGGCACCACTCTGTTCCCGGCGGGCCGGCTGATCCATGATCCGTGGCTGGCGCCGGCGCAGTGCCGTCAACAGGCCGGGTGTGTACTCCGGCGGCGCCGCGTGTACCGACAGTTGATTGGCGACCGCGCGGTAAGCGTCCAGGTCCGCCTGCTTGTCGAGATACAGAGCGCCCGTGAGCTGCTGGAGATAGACAATATCGGGTAGGTCCGCCTCGGCGAACCGGAGATAGGTGAACGCGCCGTCGGCCAACGCCGGACCGCCCACATGATCGGCCAGGACTTGCACCGTGATGTGCGGCTGCCGAGCCGCGGACAACATCCGGTCGATCTGCGCGCCCCAAACCCTCGAACCACCGATCCGGCGGGTCAGGGCGGCCTCCTCCACGATCAGCCACAGATGCGGCGGATGCGGCCGGTCGAGAATGTGCTGGCGACGCATCCGCAGCGCCACCCGGCGTTCGATCGCGTCCTCCGGCTCCCCCGGATGGGCCAGCGTCAGCAGGGCGCGCGCATAGTCCGCGGTCTGCAGTAGCTCCGGCACGGTGCGCGGTTCGTAACAGCGGATCACCTGGGCGGCCTGCTCGAGACCCAGGTACATATCGAACCATTTCGGCAGCCAGTCGTTGTCCCGATGCCACCACCCGGAAGTATTGGCCTGCCGCGCGAGTTCCTGGAACGCGTCGAGTTCTTCGGTATCGGTGACCCCGTACAGCGCGAGCAGATCCACCAGATCACGTTCACGGATACTGGTGCGCCCGAGTTCGAGCCGGCTGATCTTCGAATCCGAACCACGGATGTGGTCACCGGCCTGTTCCCGGGACAACCCGCTGGCCTCACGCAGCCGCCGTAACCGGCCACCGAGCACCATCCGCAGTACTGTCGGCCCGCCGTCGGCCGCGGCTCGCGCGGTGAATCCCGGGCCGGCCGAGGTCTCCGCCTCCACCGCCGATCGCATTCCAGAAGCACCCATCATTCGAGTTTCGCATGGGAGCGGCACCGGAGACCAAACGAAACACTCGTGGCGTGAACGACATTCGCCGGAGGTGAGCCGTGGAATCGCACCCGGCGGGCCGGGCCCCTGCGACACGGTTCATACCCACGGCCCCCGCCGCTGAGCGGGTATCCACCGGTGTGAACCGCCCCGAGCTCTTTCTGCGTCGTGCTGTGAATTCCCCAGACCCACTTCCGGAACATGTTCTCAGCAATGGTGCGAACTTACTGTGACACACAACGGCGCCGTCGGGGACGCCTGGAAGGAGACGCGGATCTTGGACGCCACGACACCGGCCACTGCCGGACGCGACGACGCCGCCCGCGACCACCTCAACCGGCGTGTCACCGTCTACTTCGACGGCACCGCCGCGGGCAGCGCCCTCGTCCTGGAGTACGCGGCGACCAACGCCGAAGCCTGGGAATTCACTTCCGCCGCACTGCACGCGGGCCTCACCGTGACGGTGGACAGCAAGATCAGGCCAGGTCTGCGCCGGCTACCCTGCCACAGCCTGTGGCGGTGAGCAGCCGACCGGGCGCGGTGAGCCCCCGGCGCGCGCCACACACCGGCAGATCCGCACCGTAGCGGCGCGACCCTCTAGGCTCGGAAGCAGCCGGCGCGACGGGCGGGCCGGCCCCGAGGCGCAGGAGCGAGTATGCCGATCGAATCCGCGGTCCGCGCGGCCGGCGTATCGACGATTCTCTCGGCGCTGGCCCTCACCGGATGCGCGAGTTCGAACTCCGATATCGGGCCCGGCAGCGCACCCGCGGTCACCGCGACGACCACGGTCACGGTTCCGGCGAGCGCCACCACCCGTACCCTGCGCCCGACTCCCACGGTGGATCCGTACGCCGGGCAACCCCTGATCGACCACCTGGAATGGACCGAGAATGCCGCCGGTCCACGACTGATGGTCCACCCGACCCGGGCGGGCCGCGACACCACCTATCCCGGAGCCGATATCCGTGCCTGGCAGGAGATCCGCACCGCCGATCCGGCCGCCGACACCCCGGGCATGTGGGACCAGTTCCGCTGCCACTGGGAGTGGGCACGCCTCGTCGCCCCGGACAAACCCACCTGGAATCTCGAACCCTGGCGGCCGTCGGTGGGCTACGACGCGACCGTCGATGCCGCCTGCAATCCCGGCGGCCCCGAACGCTGACCACGAAAGGACCCCCGTATGCGCATCGTCATCGCCGGTGGACACGGCAAGATCGCCCTCCTGCTCGCCGAACTTCTCACCGGCCGGGGCCACAGCGTCATCGCGTTGATCCGCAACGCGGCCCATGCGCCGGAGGTGTACGCGACCGGCGCCGAATCCGTTGTCCTGGATCTGGAGCAGGCGGTGGTGACCGACCTGGCCGCGACGGTCCAGGGTGCGGACGCGGTGGTTTTCGCCGCCGGCGCCGGCCCGGGCAGCGGGGTGGCCCGCAAGTACACCGTCGATCGCGACGGCTCGGTCCTGCTGGCCGAAGCGGCCGAACGCGTCGGCACCCGTCGCTTCCTGCAAATCTCGACGATGGGCGCGGGCCTGGCCCCGGCCGCCGGCACCGACGAAGTATGGGCTGCCTATATGGACGCCAAAACCCAGGCCGAGGACGATCTGCGCAGTCGTGACCTCGACTGGACCATCCTGCGGCCCGGTCGCCTGCTCGACTCCCCCGGCACCGGTTCGGTCACCCTTGCGCCGCCGCGGCTCGACCGGGGGGATATCCCCCGCGCGGATGTGGCCGCGGTATCCGGCGCACTGCTGGAGGCCGACCATACCGCCGGTCTCACCCTGGAACTGGTTACCGGCAGCACACCGATCGAGGCCGCGGTCGCCGCCTTGGCACGTTGATTCCGATATCGAAAACCGTTCGCACACAAAGAATCGATCGTGCAGATGTACTTGCATTTGAAAGCACCAGCGACCTAGACTCTTCCCACACCGCTATACAGGGGAGAACAAGGGGAGGCCGCGTGAGTGAGCCGACGACACCATTCGCCAGTGGTTTACTGCCGCACCTGCGGGAGAGTCCGGCGGATCCGACCCGATTCGCAACTGCTCCAGCGAGAATCGATCCCGCCCCGATCGGCAAGCCGGCGAACGGTATTGATATGACAACATTCGGCCTCCACAGCGGCCACCCGCTCAGCGATTCCACGCGCCAAACCGCCGTGGAATTCGTTATTGATGCAATTGAATCCACGGGTGCGGCGACTCGGGACGATTTCGATATCGACCAGATCGTCACCACCGCGCACGCCCTGGCGGACGATTGGGACTTCCGATCGTTGCGGCCGGACACCTTCTGGCGTGTCGCTTCGGCCTTCATCCGGGCCTGATAAGCATCAGCCCGGGTCA
>NZ_BDCJ01000002.1 GCF_001613445.1 Nocardia grenadensis NBRC 108939 | reverse complement strand
CAGGCCTTTCGTATAGTCCGCGACAATCCTGCGTGACTCTTCCGGTGGTGCCGCCTGCACGCTCAACCGGTCCATCACCGACAGATACAGCGCCAAATCCTCACGCCGGTCCAGATACAGTGCGCTGGTCAGCTGTTCGAGATAGACGATATCCGGCAGCTCGGTCTCGGCGAAACGAAGGATGGTGAAGGAGCTTCCCGCAGCGGCATGTTCGCCCGCGGAGAACGGGACCACCTGGATCGTCACATTGGGCAGCCGGGTCAGATCCAGCAGATGCTCCATCTGCGCCCGATGCACATCACGCCCACCGACCGGGCGGTGCAGTGCCGCTTCGTCGAGTACCGCCCAGATGACCGGCGGGTCGGCGCGATGCAGTATTTCCTGCCGGCGCTGACGGAATGCCACCCGGCGATCGGTATCGGAATCCTCGTAACCGAGCGTTACCACGGCCCGGGCGTAATCCGGCGTCTGCAGCAGACCGGGCACCAGATGCGATTCGTAGGTACGGATCTTGCTGGCGGCCTGCTCCAGACCCAGATACGTGCCGAACCAGGGTGGCAGCAGATCACCGTAGCGGTGCCACCATCCTGGTTCGTTCGCTTTACGCGCGAGTTCGAGAAAGCTCTCCCGCTCTTCCGGATCGTCGACGCCGTACAGCGTCAGCAGATCCCGGATATCCCGCTCTTTGAAACTCGTCCGGCCCAGCTCGAGCCGGCTGATCTTCGCATGGGAGCCGCGGATGGCATCACCCGCGGCTTCTCGGGTGATCTTCTTGCTCTCGCGCAGTTTTCGTAACTGGCCGCCCAGAGCGATACGTAGAACCGTGGGGCCACGTTCCGCCTCGGCGGATTGCGCACCACCACGGTTCTCGGGCTCTGCGATCATGGAGTCGTCTCCGATTTCGGGTTAACCCACGGTGCGCCGCTGATCGGATCGGGCACACCACGCCGACGGCCCATGTTACCTCTCAACCCGCCAGATCGTCGAACTCTCCGGCCTTGGCGCCCTGAAGGAAAGCCTCGATCTCCGGCCGCGTGTAGAAGATCACCCCGCCGTCGGGGAAGCGCGAATTACGCATGGCCACCAAATTGTTGGCCGCCTCGGCGAACTCGACACAGTTCCCGCTCGGGTTGCTGAAGGTGCTCTTCCGCCAGGCTCCGATCACCTGGTTCGTTACTTCCGACATAGGACCCACTCCTTGCTCATGGTCGCTGACGCCACTGTCGCATACCGTCGGTCCTTACAGATGCAAACGCAGGTGTTCTTGCATCTGCACCGACATCAGGACGATAGCACGAAGTTCGCCACACCGCGTCCACAGGCCTCCGGTGCCCGTGCGCGACCCCGGTAGCCACCCATGACCTCGCCCGCGAACTGTTCGCAGAGGGAGTCACCGTAGCCCTCCCGAACCGTTCCGCGGTGATCATTTGGGCTCCGGCCATCAAGGTGGCGAACCGTTCCCGCACACGCCGACCACCGGTATCGACAGTGGCGAGTCTTGTACTGTCGCAGTGGACATCGGTTTCACCAGCCGGCGGGCCCACCGCCGGTATCCGCGCCGGCGCGTTCCGACCATGACCGCCCAGGAGTCCGCCATGTCCGAAGAACACCGCCCCACGATCCGGACCGATATTCCGCATTCCGCCCGCATCTGGAACCACCGGATGGGCGGCAAGGACTACTACGAGGTCGATCGCATCGCCGGTGACGCGGGGATCGCGGTCGATCCGGAGATCACAACCATGACCGGCCGGCCGCGGCAGTTCCGCATCCGGGCGGTGCGGTTCCCGGCCGCGGAGCGGTGATGTTCATGGGCACGCTCGGCCACGCGGACTCCTTCGCGGAGATGCGGCGGATCGTGTACACCGCGCTCGAGGCCACCTCATCCGGCCGCTATCCGGTCCTGTGGGACGGTATCGACGACAGTGAGGCGTACGTGGCGCTGTGCCGGAACTACACCGATACCGGAGGCGGTGCCCTATCCGCCCGGAGATCTGGGCCTTACTCGACGGGTTGACACTGGTGGAACCGGGCGTCGTCCCGATCGACCGGTGGCGCCCGGACACCCCGGCGACGAATCCCGGCCGGCGATCTCCGCGTACGGCGCCGTGGACCGGACACCCCGGAACCGCCACCGCCCGGCTCGGAGCGGACCGTGACCGCCTCGCGGAAGGCGCAGTGCCACACCGTCGATGGTCAGGAGAACCGCGGCAACAGGGTCGGTGCGAATTGATCTGTTGTTTGCAGATGTACTTGCATTTGTAAGCGACGGCGGCTTAGACTCAGGCGCACAGGAGGGGCGATACACAGCATTTTCCTCGGCTGATCCGCCGACCGGAGGTGTCGCCCCGCAACGTCGCATGTGAGGGGCAACCGAATGATCCAACCATTCCGAAGTCCCCATCGGAACGCCGTGGGCAGCGCAGGCGGCGGTCATTCGCTCGGGCACCATCCGGAACCGCTACGCCGCTACGCGGTCCCCGAAGCCGGTACCGACTGCAATTCCGAACCGCCGGTACTCACCTATCGGCAGGCGCGCGAGATCCTGCACATCCACGATGTGCACGGCCCGCAATGCCGCCAGTGGCTGGCCGCCGCCGCCTATCTCTCCGCGGGCCTCGACGACGAGTAACCGATCGACGGCTCCCCCCACCCCACAACTTCGAATAATGCGGTCGATGCCGATTCGTGCTGGCGCCCGGGCCTCGAGCGCGGGATTCTGGAATCCCGCGCTCGAGTGGATGGTGACCATGCGAATCGCCGAGATACTGCGCAACAAGGGCAGCGCCGTCATGACCGCGCGTCCGGATCTGGATATCCGCGCGCTGCTCGCCCTGCTGGCCGAACACAATATCGGAGCCGTGGTCGTCTCTCCCGACGGCCGCCGGATCGCCGGAATCGTCTCCGAACGCGATATCGTCCGCGCCCTGAATCGGCACGGCGCGGCTCTACTGGATTCCCCGGTCTCGCGGATCATGTCCACGGAGGTCCGGGTCTGCGCCCCCGAGGATCACGTCGAGGGGCTGCGCCGGGTCATGACCGAGCACCGGGTCCGGCACCTGCCGGTGGTTTCCGGTGGTGAACTGGCCGGCATCGTGAGCATCGGTGACGTGGTCAAGAGCGCCATCTCCGAACTCGCCACCGAACGCGAGCAGCTCGTCGAGTATCTGCAGGGCGGCTATTGATCGCTCAGCCGAGATCGGCGGACAACCATCGCTGCGGGCGCATGGACACGATCACGTGCTCACCCAGTTCGGCCGCGGCGAAGGCCAGGTACTCCTCCACTCGCTCGGGCGGCAGATAGCGCGCCACCATTTCGCGATGCCGTTCATCGGTCAGCGGTTCGACCCCGGTGACCGGGCCCTCCACACTGACGTAGCGGACGGTCGGCTCGACGCGCTCGGCCAGCAGGCTGAATCGTCCCGCAGCCCGGATCCGGCGCATTTTCTCCGATTCCGGGCCGGTGAGCACCCAGAGATCACCACCCGGCTCGTACTGATACCAGATGGGCACGGTGAGGGGCCCCCGCTCCGGGCCCGCCGATACCGAAAGCGCGCCGATATGCGGCTCGGCCAGAAACGCCTGACGTTCGTCGAATGTGAGTGGCATACCGCACCATAACGCCGGCCACCGACATCTTCGGGGACCTCGCCACCCGCCGCGCTACGCCGACGAAACCATCTGCGCACCAAGCGCACTGGGCGAAATTTCCGATAATGAGTATCGTTGTTCGCAGTCCGGCTGGAGCGGCGGAAGGAACGATCACATGGGATCACCCCCGCGCCGAGCGGATCGGCCGCCCATGTCGGACAGGGCGGCGGCACCGGTGCCGACGGCCACCGGGCTGCTCCCGCCGGAGGTCCGCGCGTCCTTTCCGGCCGTGGCCGGCAGCCGGGAGACCTACCTGGACAGTGCCGCCACGACGCAGAAACCGCGGGCGGTGATCGACACCGTCCTCGACTACCATTCGACCGCTACCGCCAATGCCGCGCGCGGCACCTACCCCTGGTCCACGGCGCTCACCCAGCGCATCACCGCGGTCCGGGCCGCGACCGCGCACTTCGTGGGCGCCGCCCGGCCCGACGAGATCGTCTTCACCGGCGGCGCGACCGCGGCGCTCAATGCCGTCGCACTGTCCTGGGGTCTCACCGCGCTCATGGACGGGGACGAGATCCTCTACAGCCCACGCGACCACGCGGCCAATGTCTCGCCCTGGTTCCTGCTGCGGGACACCCTCGCACGCTTCGGCCGCCGGATCGAACTCGTGCCCTACCGGGTCACCGCGGCGGGGCAGGCCGATACCGCCGATATCGCCGCGAAACTGAGCCCGCGTACCCGGCTGCTCACCGTGACGCACCTGCATCATGTGTTCGGCGCCCGCACCACCCTCACCGAACTGCGCGAGCGGATTCCCCCACGGGTACACCTGTGTTTCGACTGCAGCCAGAGTGGCGGTCACGTCCCGGTGGACGTCACCGCGCTCGGGGCCGATTTCGCGGCCTTCGCGGCACACAAGATGTTCGCGGCGCCGGGCACCGGAATCCTGTACTGCCGGCAGCGGACCCATGCGCAGTTGCGGCCGTTCCTGCCCGGCGGCGGTACCGACGCGGTACTGACCACCGCGGGGTTCGACGCCGGCGTCATGCCGGGCCTGCTCGAGGGCGGTACCGCCAATATTCCGGGCATCCTTTCGCTGGGCACCGCGCTGGAGGTTCTCGAGACATACGGTATGCCCGCCATCGCGGCGCACAACCGGGCGCTGACCCGGCGGTTGATCGATGGGTTGCGGGCGGTGCCCGGACTGACGTTCCTGCCGGGGCCCGCGCACGCCCGGGACGACAGTGGATACGGCATCGTCTCGTTCACCTTGACCGGGATATCGGCGGCCGACCTGGGCTTCGTCCTCGCCGAATACGGCTTCCTCGTCCGCACCGGCGCCCACTGCGTGCCCGAAACCGGGGGCGACCCCGAATCCGTGCGGGTCAGCACTCATGTCTACACCTGCCTCGACGATATCGACCGTTTCGTCGACTGCGTCCGGACCCTCGCCGAGGAGCTGCCATGAGCACAGAGATCAGCGCATCCACCGATACCGCCGCCCGGTACGACCGGCGGGCCACCGCGCGGATCCTGGCCGAGCTCGCCCGGCCGGGACTGTTCGCCGACCACCGGCCGGCGGGAACGGTCCGGTTCGAGTACACCGCGACCGAACTGCGCCCCGAACCCGGCAGTCATCTCACTGTCTCGCAACGGCTGTACCTGGAACGGTTCATGCGACCCTGCCCCGCCGACGCGGTCACCTCCGCCACCCACCGGATGACCTGGATCGACAGCGCCGGAGTACCCAATACCGGCTTCTACCGGGACGACGGGCCCGGCCCGCTCGTGCCGATCGCCACCCGGGAGGCCGTACTCGCGCTCTGGCGCGCGATCGAGGACAACTCCGGTCTCGCCGACCGGATATCACGTCTGGACGCGGCGGCGCACTCGGTGCTGGCCGGCACCACCACCGATCACGAACCCATCGATATCTTCCGGGTGGGGGTGGAGTCCGCGGGCCGGGCGCTGGCCCAGCACGCACTCATCGCGCGGCAGACGCCCTACCCGACACCCGGCGAATTCGCGCGCGGACTGCAGGACTCCGGTATCTTCACCGCGGTCGCCACCCGGTGGTTCTGGGAACTGCAGGCATCGACGTATCGACGAGGCATGATTCCGGTGAGCCTGCGCACCGAACCCGGCGGCTCGGTGCGGTACACCGCCGAATCGGTCGCCACGCTGCGGGCGATGAAGGACGCGACCATCGCCGACGCACACCGGGTGATGGACCGGGCGACCACCGAGGAGGGGCTGACCGTACCCGCGGCGATCGCCCGGTATCACGACGATCTGGATCTCATCTCCCGGCAGTACGCACTGCTACCACGCGGGGAGCAGCCCTCCTGCCCGGCCGCGGTCGTACACCGCGAGGGCGGCGCGAACTTCAGCGTGCTGGCCGAGGTGGTGCACCGCTTCGTCGAGGTATTCGACGACCTCGCCCGGCACTGCGAACCGGTGGCGGTGCCGGCCCGGGAGGATCTGGGCACCGGCCCGGCGGCGGAGGAGGACCGGATCTTCTATGTCCCCGATATGACCTGTAAGCACTGTGTCCGCACCATAGGCGGGGTACTGGAATCGATGGGCATCGGGGTCGTGGACATCGACCTCGACAGTAAACGGGTCGTGGCGGAGTTCCGCAGCCCGCGCAACCGGGCCCGCGCCTTCGAGGCCTTGCGCGACGGCGGCTACAACCCGGTGGGCGAGCGACCCGACTCACTGCGCCCGGGAAACCTCGGATGACCGTGCGGTTGCGACCCGACCGCCCGGAACCCACCGAGCCCACCGCACCACCCGCCCTACCGGCGTACTGGGATCCGCTCGTCGCGGCGTTCCTCGCCGATCGTCGCGCGTTCGACGAGGTACTTCGCCGCTTCGGGACACCGGTTCATCTGCTGTTCCCACAGGTGTTCGCGCGCAATATCGATCGGCTCACCGCGGTACTCGACGAGGCACAGACCGGCTACCGCATCTGTTACGCACACAAAGTGAACCGGTCCCGGGCCTTCGTACGCACCGCCGCGGCGCACGGGATCGGTGTGGACGTGGCTTCGGCAGGCGAACTGGAATCGGCGCTCACGGCCGGATTCGACGCCTGCCGGATCGAGGTGACCGGGCCCAAGGGCGAAGCGTTCCTCCGGGAACTGGTGCGCACCGGGGCCACCGTGAACGTCGACAACGAATGGGAGCTGGGCACGCTCGCCGACCTCGCCGACCCGTCCGTACCGGTCCCGGTCCTGCTCCGGGTCAGCGGATTCACGGGTTCGCAGGTGAGCCGCTTCGGGATCCCGGTGCCGCGGATGGCGGGGGCGCTCGAGGTGCTCGCGCGACACCGGGACCGACTCCTTTTCCGCGGCACGGCATTTCATCTGGATACCGGCGATACCGCCGAGCGGGTACGCGCCGCCGATACCTGTCTCGCGCTACTCGAACAGGCGTACTCGGCCGGACTCGCGCCGTCGGTGCTCGATATCGGCGGCGGACTGCGCCAGGTGTTCACCGCCGACGGCGCCCGGTTCGACGATTACGTACACCGGTTGCGGGACGCGCTCGCCGGCCACGGCGCCGCGATGAGCTGGGGCAGCAATACCTTCGGCTATCAGGTCGACGGGGGCGCGGTGCGCGGGACGCCGGTATTCCACAAATACGCCAACACCGTGACCGCCGCCGAGATGCTGGCCGGTTTCCTGGCCGCCCCACTCACCCGGCACGGCGGCCGCAGTATCGCCCGGGTCGCCGCCGACAATCTCCTCGACATCTGGCTGGAACCCGGTAAAGCACTCGCCGACCACGCCGGGATCACCGTGGCCCGGGTCGAATTCGTGAAAGTGGCCTCCGACGACAGTGTGCTCGTCCACCTGGACATCAGCCGCGACACGGTGACACCGGCCGATCAGGAAGTGATGGCCGATCCACTGCTGCTGCCCGGTGACGGGGTCGAACCGGCCGGAAACCCGGCCGGTGTCTTCCTGGCGGGACGGCTCTGCCTCGAAAGAGATCTCGTCACCACGCATACGGTCTGGCTGCCGTGGCTGCCGCGGCCGGGCGACCTGATCGTCTTCCCGAATACGGCGGGATATCACATGGACCTGTCGGCGGCCACGGCCGCCATGCACCCCCCGGCCGAGAAAGTGGCGGTGGTCGGCCACGGCGGGCGCTTCCTGGCGACATCCGACGCCGACTACCGGCCACCGTCCTTCCCCGCCGCCGACTCCGACGCACCCGAGGTTCCGTGACGATCCACCAGCACATCACCGAGCTGATCGGTGACACCCCCCTGCTCCGCCTGGACCCGGCCGTACACGGCCTCGACGGGGTGGACCTGTACGCCAAACTCGAATCGCACAATCCATTCGGTTCGGTCAAGGACCGCGTCGCCTGGGCGATGCTGCGCGACGAACTCGATACGCTGCGCGCGCAGCGGCGGACGCTGATCGAGGCGTCCAGCGGCAACACCGCAAAAGCGCTGCGCATCCTCGGTGCGATCCACGGTATCGGGTTGCGGGCCATGACCAATCGGATCAAGGTCGGTGAGGTGCGCGATCTGCTCCGGTTGCTCGGCACCGAAATCGTCGAGCTTCCCGGCCTGTCCGAATGCCCGGACCCCACCACGCCCAATGATGTGTACTCGGCGATCGACGCGGCCATGACCGCGGAGCCCGACCGATTCCGGCATCTGTCCCAGTACACCAGCGAGAAGAATATCGCCGCCCATCACGACGGCACCGGCCGAGAGATCCACGAAGATCTCACGGCCGCCGGGATCGAGCGGATCGACTATCTGTTCGGCGGGCTGGGCACCACCGGGTCGAGCCGCGGGGCAGGGAGCTACCTGCGAAAGTTCCATCCGGAGTTGCGGACGGTCGCGGTGGTCTCCGAACGCGAGGACTTCATTCCCGGGATCCGGTCGGAACGGGAGATGTGGGAGGTGGGCCTGTTCCAGCCCGATTTCTACGACGAGATCCGGACCGTGCGATCGGGCCCCGCGATCGAGGCCACGCTCGAACTCGCCACCGGATACGGGGTCCTGGCCGGACCCACCAGCGGCGCCGCCTACGCGGCCGCGCGCGAGGTCCTTGGACGCGGCGACCGCGGCGGCACGCGCACCGTCGGGGTGATCATCGTCTGTGATCGGCTCGAGCCGTACCTGTCCTATATCGAGCAGCGCCGGCCGGAACTGTTCGGCCGCGACGCCGGCCCACGTCCACCGGAACCCGCCGAAATCGCCGCCGTACCAGAGCTCACCCCCACCGAATTGGCCGAACTACTGCGCACCGCGCGCCCGGTGATCGTCGACACCCGGGGCGCCATGGCATACCGGGTGGCCCATATCCCGGGCGCGATCAATATTCCCGACGACCGGCTCACCGACCTGTTCGCGCACGGAACACCGTTCTCGCGGGCCGAACCGGTGATCTTCACCTGTCCCACCGGCGATATCTCCCGCCGGTTCGCGGCGACCGCACGCCGGACCGGCCACACCGCCTACAGTCTGGGCGGTGGTCTCGCAGGCTGGCGGGCCGCGGGCCTGGAGCTGGAACGCGGCGGCTGAACGACCCGGTCAGCGGTGAGTGTTCCAGGCGGCGGGGTCCGCGCTTCCGGAACCGGCGGCTGTCGCGGAACTGTCCGCACCCGCTGCCGTGCCCTCGGCCCGGGTCCGCACGGCCACCCCGACGGCGACCAGCAGACCACCGAGCGCCCAGCCGGCGAGTACATCCGTGGGCCAGTGTACGCCGAGATAAATCCGCGAAAGTCCGACCAGCAGTACGAAGACGGCCGCCGTGACCGCGACGATCACCCCGGCGACGCGATGCGCGGTCCGCAGGCAGAACAGTGCGGCGAGTACGCCCACCGCCGCGGCCGAACCGACACTGTGCCCTGAGGGGAAGGACTGATTGCTCACCTCTACCAGCTGCCCGGACACCGGCGGCCGCGACCGGCCGATCAGTTGCTTCGATACGGGCACCAGCACCGCGGAGGCCGCGCCCACCCCGGCCACCAGCAAGAGGTCCCCGTACGCGCCGCGCCGCAGCAGCACGGCACAGGCCAGCAGCGCCAGCGTCCACATGGCCACCGCCCCTCCGAGATGGGTGATCACCGTGGCGGCCGTGGTCAGTGGATCGGTGCGCAGGGTCAGTACCCACTCGCGCAGCGGGCAGTCCACCTCGGTCGTGGCATCGCCCGCGACGACATAACCGGTCGTCGCGGCGGCCACGGCGAACAGCAACACTGCGAGCACGACCACGCGCTTCAGCCTAATCGCCCGGCGGTTGCCGGGCCCGGCTCGGGGAGCGGGAAAACGCGATCACCACCGTCGGGGCGCTACTCTGAAAATCGTGGATGTCCTCTTCCTCGGCGCGCCCATAGCCGTGTTCCTGCTGGGCGCCGTCGCCGCACTGCGGTGGGTGTACACCCGCTTCCCCGAGACAGGACACTCGACCGGCGAGCGCACCTCCACCCGCCTCGCGGCCGCGGGAGTGGAGGAGCTCACCGCCTTCTGGTACGGAAGCAAACGCGACCAGCTGGACCATCGCGCGGCGCAGACCATGTTGCGCGATGAGGAATCCGACGGTGGGCCACCGCGCGACCGGATCGACCTCGCCGCCGGCCAGGCGGTGCTCGTGGCCCGGCCGCCGCACCAGGACCCCCGGAGCTGACCCGCGTCACATACGGTGCGGCGCCGTGACCACCCGGCGCGGCCGACGGCACCTGCCCACTACTGTGAACGGGTGCATTCAGATCAGCGATCGGACGACAGCGGACCCCGGATCTGGGGTGGCACCACGCTTTCCGAGCGGAAGTCGGCACGGCGCAGCGCACTGCTCGAGGCCGCACTGGATCTGATCGGTGAATCCGGCGCCGCCGGTGTCACCATGCGAGCGGTGTGCCGCCGAGCCAATCTCACCGATCGGTATTTCTACGAGAGTTTCGCCGGCCGGGATGAACTGCTCGATGTCCTGTACCGGCAGATCGCCGACGACTTCCTCGAACCGATGACCGCCTTCGCGGTCGCCGACGACGCCTCGCGGGACCGGGCCCTGTCCGAGGCGCTGGTGGACAAAGTGCTCGAGGACCCCCGTAAATCACGTCTGTTCCTGGTGGAGCCGTACTCCAGCACCGGCCTCGGCCAGACCACCATCGCCGTCATGCCCGCCTTCACCCGGCTCATCCAGGACCACCTCTTCCACCGGATCGACGATCCGGTCCGCCGCCGCCTCGCGGCCGTCACCATGGCCAGCGGGAACGCGGGAATGTTCTCCGCCTGGCTGAACGGGTCGTTGCGTGCCACCCGCGCGGAGATCGTCGAGCACCTCGTCGCCATGCTGAGCGCCTACCGCCGGCTCTATCGGTAGACCGGGATGCGGCGGGGGAACGATCTCGGAAAATCACCGCCGGGCAAGGAGGTACGCAAGAAATGCACGACGAAGTCGTCGGGTCGACCGGTAAGCTGATTTCGCCGATCCGAGGCCCCGGGACGCTGGGTGAGGTCCTGGTGGCCGTACGTGGGGGGACCGAAGGGTATATCGCGCGTGCCGCCGAGGCGATCCCGGCCGGAAGCACCGTGCTGGTCGTCGCTGTCGATTCCGGTCGAATCGCCGACGTGGTGCCCTGGATACCTCTCATACCGGACCCGGCGCCGTAGCAACACGACGCGAGGAGTCAGACGTGCTGGGTTATCACGTACCCGATCCCGACGAGGCGATGCTGGTCAGCGGCGCCAAGAGCCGCGATGCCACACCCTTCCGGGTGATCATCGGACGCGGTACGTGGGTGATGCCGTTCTTCCGGAAGGTGCGTTATCTGTCGCTGGCGATGTTCGAGGCCGAGATCAGCGAACGCTGTGTCACCAAACAGGCCATCGTGCTGCAGGTACGAGCGGTCATCGCCTTCAAGGTCGCCAACGACACCGCCTCGATCGTGAACGCGGCCCAGCGTTTCCTCTCCGAACAGGAGCAGGAGATGTCGGTGCTGACCGGCCGGATCTTCTCCGGTCATCTGCGGTCCATCGTCGGCTCCATGACGGTGGAGGAGATCATCCGGGAGCGCCAGCGGCTGGCCGACGAGGTCCTCGTCGCGTCGAAGGTGGAGATGAGCAATATCGGCCTGTGGGTCGACTCGTTCCAGATCCAGTCCATCGACGACGGCAACCTCGGCTATATCTCCGCCCTCGCCGCTCCGCACAACGCCGCTGTCCACCGGGACGCCCAGATCGCCGAATCGCAGGCCGCGCAGCGCTCCGCCGAGGCCGAACAGGAATCTCTGCGCAAACAGGCCGAATACGCGCGGGAGACGGCGATCCTCAAGGCCGGTTACCAACGCGATATCGACAAGGCGGAGGCCGAGGCCGCTGCGGCCGGACCACTCGCCGCCGCGCTCGCCCAGCAGGAAGTACTCGGCGCCCAGGCCGCCCAGGCCCGTAAGGAAGCCGAACTGCGGGAACAGCAGTTGCAGGCCGAGGTGGTGAAACCGGCGCAGGCCGAGGCCGAGCGGGTGCGGATCCTCGCCGAGGCCGAGGCCGACCGCACCCGGATCCAGGCCGAGGCGGCGGCCTCCAACAATCGCATCGCGCTCGACCAGATGCTCATCGAACAGTTGCCCCTCATCGTGGAGCAGGCGGCGCGCGGGCTGTCCAACGCGAACCTGACCGTTCTGAACGGGCCCGACGGGGTGGGCGAACTGCTCAACGGCATGGTCGGGCAGGGCCTCACCGTGTTCAACTCGCTACAAAAGGCGCTTTCGACCACCGATGAGGAAAAACCGGATATAGAGTAACCGGCAGAACTGCGGCGAGGAGCGGTGTGGTGGCCAGCGGGAAATTGGTGTCGTTCGACGGATCGCGGGGTTTCGGTTTCATCCGGCCCGAGGACGGCGGACCCGACGTGTTCGTCCATGTCAACGATATCGGCCTGGACGAGGACGAACTCCGGCAGGGTCGGGTGTTCGAATTCGACGTCACCGAGGGCGATCGAGGCCCCAAGGCGATCAATCTCCGGTCCCCGCGCGGACAGCACATACGGCCCAAACCGGTCGGCGACGGTGCCCGGTTGACCGCCGAGGAACACACCCGGCTGGTCACCGAACTTCTCCTGGACGCCTCCCCGGCGCTGACCGCCGGGGAGATCGTCGCCATCCGGGAGCGGCTCACCGATTTCGCGGTCGACCAGGGCTGGATCGACGGCTGACGGCCGGATCCGGCGATCTGTCGGTTCGAACTCCTATCATCGGGGGCGATGATTCGGCGTCGGCCGCGGCGTCGATACGGGTGAGGATCGACCCGAGGAGGATCGTGTGGATCTACCGGTGATGCCACCCGTCCGGCCCATGCTGGCCAAAACCGCCCCCGACATACCACCGGGGCCGGGGCTGAGCTATGAACCCAAATGGGACGGGTTCCGCTGCGTGGTGTTCCGCGACGGTGCGGAAGTGGAGCTGGGGTCCCGTAACGATCGACCTCTCACCAGGTACTTTCCCGAAGTTGCCGAACTGCTGCGCGCCGCGCTCCCGGATCGGTGCGTCGTGGACGGGGAGATCGTCGTGGTCACCGATGACGGTCTCGATTTCGATGTCCTGCAGCAGCGGCTGCATCCGGCGGCGTCGCGGGTGACCAAACTATCCGTGGAGACGCCGGCGAGTTTCGTGGCCTTCGATCTCCTTGCCCTCGGCGACCGCGATCTGACCGAGGCGCCGTTCGCCGAACGCCGCCGCCTGCTCGAAACCATCCTGCGATCCGAGCCCGGCCGGGTGCAGCTGACCCCGCTCACCGGGGACCCGGCCGTGGCCCGCGACTGGTTCACCCGATTCGAGGGCGCGGGCTTCGACGGGGTGATGGTCAAAGCCGATGACCAGCCGTATCAGCAGAACAAGCGGGTGATGCTCAAGGTCAAGCACGAGCGCACCGCCGACTGTGTGGTGGCGGGTTTCCGCTGGCACAAGGACGGTCAGGGGGTGGGTTCGCTGCTACTCGGCCTGTACGACGCCGAGGGCCGGCTGCACCATGTGGGAGTGGCGAGCAGTTTCACCGCCGCGCGGCGCACCGAGTTGATCGGTGAACTCGCCCCGTACCGGGAGAACGCCCTGGTCGGCCATCCGTGGCGGGAATGGGCCGATGTGGCGGCCCAGGCCGGGTCCGGCGGCTCCATGCCCGGCGGGGTGAGTCGCTGGAGCGGCGGCAAGGATCTGTCGTGGGAGGCGCTGCGCGCCGAACTGGTGGCCGAGGTCAGGTACGAGCATCTCCAGTCCGGCCGGTTCCGGCACGGTGGGCGGCTGGTCCGGTTCCGCGCCGACCGCACCCCCGAGTCGTGCACCTACGCCCAGCTCGAAGAGGCCGCACCGGCGGAGTTGCGCGAGATCTTCGGGACGGCGGTGGCGAAATGAGCGAATCGGTGGAGATCGAGGCCGCCGGCCGGATACTCACCATCACCAACCCCGGCAAGGTGTATTTCTCCCGCCGCGGCGAAACCAAATTGGATCTGGTGCGCTACTACGAGAGCGTCGCCGAACCGTTCTTCCGGGTCAACGGCGGGCGGCCGCTGCTGCTGGAACGCTACCCGGACGGCGCGTCCGGTAAGTCCTGGTTCCAGAAGCGGGTGCCGAAGTCCGCCCCCGACTGGTTGCACACCGTGGAGGTCGCCACCCCGAACGGGACCACCAGCGACGCGCTGGTGGCGCACGATCTGGCGCATGTGCTGTGGGCGGTGAACCAGGGCTGTCTCGGCTTCCACGTCTGGCCCAATACCGTGCCGGATCTGCGGATCGCCGATCAGCTCCGCATCGATCTCGATCCCTCCCCCGGTATCGGTTTCGGCGAACTACGGACCGCGGCCCTGCGGACCCGGGAACTGTGTGACGAGCTCGGTATCGAAACCTGGGTGAAGACCTCCGGATCGCGCGGCCTGCATCTCTATATCGCGCTCGAACCGCACTGGGACGGGTACGAGGTCCGCGCCGCGGCCGTGGCCCTCGCGCGGGAGCTGGAACGCCGCCACCCCGACGACATCACCGCGCACTGGTGGAAAGAGGAACGCGGCCGGCGAGTTTTCGTCGACTACAACCAGAACGCTCCGCACAAGACCGTGTTCGGTGCCTGGTGCGTACGGCCCAAGGTCGGCGCGCAGGTATCCACCCCGCTGGCCTGGGATGAACTCGATACCGTGGTCCCCGAGGATCTGACCATCGCGACGGTACCGGCGCGTCTCGCCGAGCACGGCGATCCCTGGGAGTACCGCGCACCGCAGAGTATCGAGCCGCTGCTGCGGATGTCCGAACGCGATCTCGCCTCCGGTCTCATGGACGCGCCATGGCCGCCGCAGTACCCGAAGATGCCGAACGAACCGCCGCGGGTGCAGCCCAGCCGGGCCCGCAAGCCGGCGACCGAGAGCTGAGCGGACCGGCCGGCGGCGGTTCAGGAGCTCCAGCGGGTCCAGATCCCGTTCTCACACACCAGGGCGTATCCCGCGGCGGTACGTGCGGTGGCGGTGCCCGGACAGCTCGCGTCTTCGGCACGGACGGTCTCGGCCACCCGGTAGGGGCCCGACCACTGATAGCCGGTGACCGACGCCGGATCGGTGAGGCACAGCAGGGTGCCGCCGTCGGCGGCGACACCGAGCAGGGCCGGTTCGGGGCAGGCGGTACCGGCCTCGGCGGCCGGCGGGGCCGAGGCGACCCCGCTCGCCGGCGTCGAGGGTTCGGCCGTGGCGCTGCGGCCGGGAGACGAGGTCCGGGTGCTCTCGGAGGTACCGGAGGCGGCCGCGGCCGGGGACTCGGCCGTCCGCTGTCCGCCGGTGACCTCCCCCACCGCGTCGCCTACCCGAGAGAACACACCACCGGGCGTATCTCCCGGTGCGAGGACCAACGCCGCCAGCAGCGCCACCTCGCCGATACCGAGCAGTAGCGCGGTACAGGCCATGAAACGGCCGCGGGGATGCCCGAACGCGATCAGCCCGAAAACGATCGCCACCGGGAAGACCAGAATGAGCGCGGCCACCAGCGCGACGATCGCGTAAGGATTGACGATCGGGCGTTCGCCGGGTTGGGGCGGCTCTTCGGACCAGTCGTCGTCGCGCCGCCGGCCGGTGCGCGGTGGTTCCTCGTCCCGGTCCGGCGGAACTTCCGGCCAGCGCTCACCCGCCCAGCGCTGTGTATATGCCATGACCGATCCCTTCGAGCCGCCGTAGGCACAATCCTGGAGCAGTGGACCGCGCCCGGTATCGGAAAGAATAAGCCGCGACCGGCCGCTGTTCCGGTAAATCCCCCTGGCCGAAGCAGTGCTGGCCACCACCCCGAAACACCCGGCCGGTCCGCTGCGCCGGGCCATAGTGACTCAGTGCCCGCGGCGCACCCGCGGCAGCGATTCGGTGACCAAAGTGCTCAGCATGTCGACCAGCAGCGCGTGGACCTGGTCGCGGGTCATGGTCCCGCGGGTCAGCCACTCCCGGCCGGCCACCTTGACCAGGCCACCGTAGGCGCGGACCATCGCGCGTCGCGGCTCCGCCGAACCCGCACCGTCGGCGAGACCGATCATCGCCAGCAGCCGCTGTGCGGCCGCGTCGTCGGCCGCGTCGAGAATCTGCTGTACCTCCGGGTCGTCGCCGACTCCCTCGTGGCTGGTCACCTTGACCCAGGTGCTGCCGTGCTCGGAGATCGTGTCGAGCAACCAGTGCACGCTGGCCTCGACCCGTTCCCGGGTGGTGCCCGTGGGTACGGCCAACTCGTCGGCGCGGGGCAAGGTCACCATCCGGCGGACCACCGCGAGGTAGAGGTCACGTTTGTTGCCGAAGTAGTGGTTGATCAGGCCGCGGGCCACCCCGGCACGCTGCGCCAGTTCGGCCGTGGACACCGCCGCGTACGGACGTTCGCCGAACATCTCGATGGCTTGGGCGAGGATCTGGGCGCGGCGTTCATCCGGTTCGAGCCGGCGGCGCCGCGGCTGGTCGTCGGTGCCGTGCCCGCCGGCCGCGGACGAGCCGGGGCCGGCGGGCAGGTCGGCGACGGGGGCGAATGGAGGTTCGAGGTCAGAGCCCACGCGCGATGAGATCCTTCATCACTTCGTTGCTGCCGGCGAGGATACGCAGCACCCGGGCGCCCGTGTACAGCTGGGAGATCGGGTATTCGGTCATATAGCCGTAGCCGCCGAAGAGTTGCAGGCAACGGTCCACGACGACACCGAGCTGATCGGTGGACCAGTACTTCGACATGGCGGCCGACTGGATATCGAGTTCCCCGCGCAGGTGCCGGGTGATGCAGTCATCGAGGAAGACCCGGTTGGTCCGGGCGATGGTCGCGCATTCGGCCAGTTCGAACTTGGTGTTCTGCATGGCGAACAGCGGTTTGCCGAAGGCCTCGCGGCCCTTGGTGTATTCGACGGTCAGTTCGACGGCGCGTTCCATCATCGTCACCGCCATGATGGCGGTGACCAGCCGTTCCTGGGCCAGCAGCTGCATCATCTGGTAGAAACCCTGCCCCTCGGCACCGCCGAGCAGGTTGACTGCGGGCACCCGCAGTCCGTCGAAGAAGAGCTCGGCGGTGTCCTGGCCCTTGCCACCGATCTTGGACAGGATGCGACCGCGGGTGAAGCCGGGGGTGTCGTCGCCGACCTCGGCGAAGAGCAGCGAGACTCCGGCGGCGCCCTTCTCCGGATCGGTTTTCGCGGCGATGATGATGCCGTCGCAGAGCCAGCCGTTGGAGATGAAGATTTTCGACCCGGTGATCACGTACTCGTCGCCTTCGCGGACGGCCCGGGTCTTGATCGCTTGCAGGTCCGATCCGGTGCCCGGCTCGGTCATCCCGATGGACAGCACCATCTCGCCACTGCTCGCCTTGGGCAGTATCCGCTTCTTCAACTCCTCGGAACCGAATTCGGCCAGATAGGGCGCGATGATCGAGCTGTGCACCGGGATACCGAGGGCTCCGTCACCGGCGCGCACCTGTTCCTCGATGATCGCCGCCTCGTGGGCGAAGCTGCCGCCCCCACCACCGAACTCCTCCGGGACCGCCGGGCACAGCAGGCCGAGTTCCCCGGCGCGCCGGTAGAGCGCCTTGTCCGGATGGCCCTGCTCGATGAACTTCTCCTCGTGCGGGACCACTTCCTTCTCGAAGTAGTTACGCGCGAGTTCTCGTACCGCCTCGACTTCGTCGTCGCTCCATGCGGGGCGTGCCATATCCGCGTCCTCTGTTCGTGATCAACCGGCCCGGCGCCGACGCACCGGATCGTCAACGACTTTTCCGCACTATTGGCGCGATGTCAACGAGGCGCGTTCCCATGGCTGACGACGCCTCCGGAGCAGGTGCCCGGACGGTCGCGGCGGCCCGGCTCCGGTCTCACCACGACCGTTTTGCCACAATGGTGCGCACGCTTTCCCAGCTCACGAAGGACTTCTTCCGCACCGATGGCCGCGCCCAGTATCGACCCGAAAGACCTCGCCACCTGTTTGCGCGTTCTCGACCAGGCAGGACAGCTGGATCCCGGCCATCCGGATTCGGCCACCGTGCAGCGCGCGGTCGGCCGGATGTTCAAGGAGCTCAAACGACAGCGCCGCCTCGCCGCCCGGCAGGCGAAACTCGCGGCGGACCGCGCGGTGGTCGCCGCCACCGCCACCGGTTCACCGAACCGCATCGATGACGAGACCGCCGGTATCCCGATCAGCTCCAGTACCACCGGTGCGTCGGCCGGCACCCTCCTGCGCCCCCGCGGCTGCTACATCTGCAAGGAGAAGTACACCCGCGTCGACGCGTTCTACCACCAGCTGTGCCCGGACTGCGCGGCCATGAGCCACGACCGCCGCGAGGCCCGCACCGATCTGACCGGCCGTCGCGCGCTACTCACCGGCGGACGCGCCAAGATCGGCATGTACATCGCGCTGCGGCTGCTGCGCGACGGCGCGCACACGACCATCACCACCCGCTTTCCCAACGACGCGATCCGCCGCTTCGCCGCCCAGGCCGACAGCGCCGACTGGCTGCACCGGCTGCGCATCGTCGGTATCGACCTGCGGGATCCCGCCCAGGTGGTGGCCCTCGCCGACGATGTCGCGGCTCAGGGACCGCTCGATGTCCTGATCAACAATGCCGCGCAGACCGTACGCCGCTCCCCCGGTGCCTACAGTGCCCTGGCCGCCGCCGAAGACGGGCCGCTGCCCGCCGGCCGTTTGCCCGAGAAGGTGACCTTCGGACAGACCACCCGCGCCCATCCGACCGCGCTGACCGCCTCGCTGGCCCCCACCCTGTCCGGCGCCGATGTGGCCGAACTCGCGCTGGTGGCGGGGTCGGCCACCCCTGACCGCATCGCCCGCGGGGTGGCGATCGATGCCGGCGGCCTGGTACCCGACCTCGCCCACAGCAACAGCTGGGTGCACACAGTGGGCGAAGTGGACCCCACCGAACTGCTGGAGGTCCAGCTGTGCAATTCGGTCGCCCCATTCATCCTGGTCTCCCGGTTGCGGCCCGCGCTGGCCGCGGCGTCCGCCCGCCGGAAGTACGTGGTGAACGTCTCGGCGATGGAGGGTCAGTTCTCCCGCGGCTACAAGGGGCCGGGGCATCCGCACACCAATATGGCCAAGGCGGCGCTGAACATGCTGACCCGGACCAGCGCGAAAGAGATGCTCGAAACCGACGGTATCCTGATGACCGCGGTGGACACCGGCTGGATCACCGACGAACGACCGCACTACACGAAGATCAGGCTGGCCGACGAGGGTTTCCACGCCCCGCTCGACCTGGTGGACGGCGCGGCCCGGGTCTACGACCCGATCGTGCGCGGCGAAGCCGGTGAGGACCTCTACGGCTGTTTCCTGAAGGACTACCGGCCTTCCCCGTGGTGAACCCGATGCCGTAACCCATCCGAGGACATACCCTGGAAGGGTGTGGTATCGGCTGATCGCGGATATGGTCGCCGCCTTGCATCTGCTGTTCATCGGCTACGTGGTGGCGGGTGGCTTCCTGGCGTGGCGGTTCCCGCGCACGATCTGGTTGCACGGGGCCGCCGCGGCCTGGGGTTTCGGCACGGTGCTGGTCGGCTACGACTGCCCGCTCACCTACGCGGAGAATTGGGCCCGGCACCGCGCCGGGGTCTCGGGATTGCCGCCGGAGGGGTTCATCGACCACTACCTGACCGGGGTGATCTACCCGGAGAGCATGCTCGCCGAGGTGCAACTGCTGGTGGCGGCCTGTGTCCTGGTGTCGTGGGCCGGGCTGTGGTGGCGCGCCCATCATCCGCACGGTCCGAACGCGCGGGTAGCCGGCTGATCCGTGCCCGCCGGTGACGGTGTGATGAAAATCGCTGTGCCATCGGATGACCGGGCCTTCACCGTGCCCACGGCCCACTACCCTCGGTGCGGTGGACGTGGGCGCACGGCTGGTCCGTGATTACGAAGACGGGGCAGATGTCGGTGAGTCGGACCCGGTGAACTGGCCCGACCCCGGGCAGTATCTCGCTGCCACCCTGCCGGTGTGGGGGCTGGCCGCGGGATCGGTCCAGGCGTTCGTCGCGGCCGCCGATCGGTACCGGCAGGCCACCGCGACCACGCCGATCCGGCACCGACTGAATCCCGAACGTATCGCGGCGTCCTTCGCCAGTGACCGGCTGCTGCGGATCGCCGGTGCCCCCGTCGAGGGGTTCGCCGACCTGTCCGGTTTCTTTCCCACATTCGACGGCTGGGTACGCACCCACGCCAACTATCCGCATCACCGCGCCCGGCTGCTGTCGGCCCTCGAACTCCCCACCGACGCGCCGCGGGAACTCGCCGAGGCCCAGATGGCCATGATCCGTGCCGCCGATCTGGAAGAGCTGGCCGCGGCTCGGGGCGCCATCGTGGTCCGGGTACGCGACGAAGCACAGTGGCGGGCCGGACCGCAGGCCGCTGCCGCCGGGGCCGGTCCGCTGGTCGCGCTGGTGGAACGCGGTGACCGGCGCCGGTATACGCCGCCGCTACCGGGGACTCCGTATCAGCCACTACAAGGCGTACGAGTACTGGATCTGACCCGGGTGATCGCCGGGCCGGTGGCCACCCGGGCGCTGGCGCTGCTGGGGGCCGAAGTCTTGCGGGCCGACCCGCCGGGCCTGCCGGAGATCTCCTGGCAGTACACCGACACCTGCCAGGGCAAACACTCGACCCTGCTGGACCTGCGGTCGGGCTCCGCGGCCTGGGAGTCGCTGCTGGACTCGGCCGACGTTCTGGTGACCGGGTACCGCCCGGGCGCGCTGGAAAGGCTCGGTCTCGCCGGACGGCCGGGGCTCGTACACGCCCGGGTGAGTGCCTGGGGGTTCACCGGGCCGTGGGCGGGCCGGCGTGGGTTCGACAGCATCGTGCAGGCCGCCACCGGAATCGCCGTGATCGAGGGGGCGTCCGCAGTGCCCGGGGCGCTCCCCGCGCAGGCACTCGACCACGCCTCCGGCTACCTGCTCGCGGCCGGTATCGTCGACGCGCTCGCCGCCCGTGCGAGCGACGGCCGCGGCCGGGATGTGCGGGTGTCGCTGGCCCGCACCGCGACCTGGTTGCTCTCGGAACGAGGCCGCACACCCGACCATGCGGCGCCGGCGGTACCCGGTCCAGGGAGCACCGTCACCCATGGACAGGTCGTCAGTGCGGCGCCGGCCCTGGCCGAATACCCGGACTACCCGTTCCCGGCGCCGGGGTACGGTCGCGCCGAACCCCACTGGGCGGAGCGGCGGGCGCCCGAGCCCCGCTGATCTCACACGACGGGGGAGAGCTCACAGGCCGGTGGCGAGCCGCACCACGACCGTGTCCTGGGTGATCTCCTGCACCGCCAGGTTCAGGCCCTGCACCGAACCGGACTCTCCCATGGGCACGGTGACCGGCCGGCCCGCCACCGACAGGGTGACGAGATCGCCCTGTACGGAGGTGAGTTCGGTATCCACACCGAGCACGCTG
The DNA here is from genome assembly GCF_001613445.1 of Nocardia grenadensis NBRC 108939. Taxonomy (GTDB): domain Bacteria; phylum Actinomycetota; class Actinomycetes; order Mycobacteriales; family Mycobacteriaceae; genus Nocardia; species Nocardia grenadensis. The sequence continues at coordinate 248,551 of NZ_BDCJ01000002.1, read as the reverse complement.
ATCTTCGCCTGTACCCCCCGCTCGAACCTCACGGTGCAGCCGCTGACGTCGCATTCGCTCCGCGCTCCCGGTCCCGTCGCGGTGCAGGCCGAAATCCCCAGCGACGCGGCAGCACCGAGCAGGAAGGCGGCGGTCAGCCGTCGAACAGACATGCGGACAGTGTAGGGATCACCTCGTTCGCCGCCACCGGAACCGGACAGACCGCACCTACCAGGGGAGGCGGTGGGCGCGGATCTCGGCCAGGGACTGGCCGCGCCGGCGGCGGGCGAGGGCACGCAACGCGCTGGCATTGACGTATCCGACCTCGCGCGCGACCGCGCCCACGGTGAGACCGCCGGAGCGTAGCAGGTGAGTCGCCCGGTCGAGCCGGATATCGTCGGCGAAATCCTTCGGTGACATCCCGAGCGCGGCGCGGGTCGCGCGTTGCAGGCTGCGTTCGGTGACACCGAGTTCACGCGCGGCGGTGGCGATCAGGAACTGTTCCGAGAGATGGTCGCGCACCCAGCGTTCGTAGCCGGCGATCAGCGAACTACCGCGGGCCATCACTTCGGGTATCGCGTAGGGCGTCTGACTGGCCCGCGGCCCCACGGCGAGGTATCGCATGGCGCGTTCCGCGAGCTCCGGACTGGTCCGGTAGATCAGCGACAGCGCCATATCCATATGTGAGAGCGAGGCACCCGCGGTGGTGATCCCGTCCCCGTGACAGACGATGCAGCTCTCGTCCAGCTGAACCCGGGGATAGCGCCCGCGGAAACAGGCGCCCAGCCACCAGCTGGTCGTCGCCGGGGAGTCGTCGAGCACCCCGGATTCGGCCAGGAAGAAGGTCGCGGTGCAGGCGGCGGCCAGATGCACTCCCTCCGCCCGCGCCCCCCGGATGTGCTCCAGGACCCGTGTGTGTTCCGCATCGGTGACCAGCTCCACCAAGGGCTCGGGTTCGAGAATGTCCACCGCCGCCACCGCCAGCGTGTCCAGCCGCGCCGGGATCTCCCCCAGCGGGGTGGTCGGCACCAGATTTCCGCTCCCCGAACGCACCGAGGAGCCCTGCGACACCGTGCGAATATTCCAAGGAGGCGGCGGATTCCGCAACTCCTTGCGCAGTGCGTTGGCCGTACCGAACGTACCGAGCAGTGCGCCCAGACCGAGATCGGCCACACCGTCCACCACGAGAATTCCGACGTCCACGCCCGGAGGATACGGTTTGGACAGCTCGATCGAAAACCGGACGGTCCCTATCACCGGAGAAATTTTGAGCGGGCGCGCACTCCGATCACCTGCGCGGTGTCGCAAACAGAGCGTTTCCTGTCGCATCCGCCCCTCTTATCGCGGCTGCCGGAGGCCGTAGGGTCGAAGACACAGAACGGTGCCGGTCGCCTTCGCGCGGCCGGCACCGTTGTTGTGTCGCCGTCGAACACAGGTGACCGCGGATCCACCGGGCCGCGATCCCGGTCCGTGGACGACGAACTCGGCACCGAGCGAGAGCGTCGCCGCCTCACCGCGGATATCGCCGGTCACCGTCGGCCCGGATCTCCCGCCGACGGCAACGAACCGCACAACAGCCGCTCGGGACCGACCCAGCGTGTGGGAATGCATGGCTGCGGCGCTGCGGGGTGCGCCGCAGCCTTTCATTCATATACGCCGTCCCGTGGTGCGGTGCGACCGTCGCCGCCCCGGTAGACGGCAGGTCCACGAAGACGGGCCACCGCGTAACTCGGCGGCGTGGAACCGCCCCGCGCCGCCGAGAGTAGCGAGCCGGGATCCTAACGGCCGCCCAGACCGAAGCCCGAATCGTCCATGTCGATACCCGGATCGAGAATGCCGCAGACCTTCCAGCCACCGTCCCCTCGGCCAGGCCGTGGGCCATGTCGGTCGTGGTCGAGGTGCCCATCACCTCCGGACATCTCCATGGTGAATGTGCCCTTATCGCTACCCGCGGGGATATCGACGCTCTTCAGCGTGGTCGTCGACTTCCGAATGACACCGGTGATCGGGATCCCCTCACCCCCGGTGAATTACGGTCAGTATCCGACGTAACCGGCGCCGTGGGACATATTGACGATCCCGGGGACATTCTCGAGCGAACCGTACCGGTCGATAGCGTAGGCGGTGCCCGCGCAGATGTTGTCGACCGGATTCCAGATATCGGTGTGGCCGGGCAGGGCATGAGCATTGAAAGTCGGATCGATGGTCTGCATCAGCCCCTTGGACGGTGTGCCCGCTTCCGCATTGCTGTCCCAGAGGTTGATCGCGTTCGGATTGCCGCTGGACTCCTTCTCGATCATCGTCGCGATGATGGCAGCGTCGGAGTCCGTGACGTTGTATCCGTTCTGCTGGAGTATCTCGATGGCCTGATCGATCCACTGCGCCAGATCACCGGTCGGCATCTTGGTCGGTCTGCCGGAGGTACCGGTGATCTCGCCGCCGGAGCCGGAATCGTCGCCCGGGCCGGAGGCACCACCACCCGAGGACCCGCCGCCCATCAGCGGGCTCATCGGGGAGCCACTACGTCCCGGCGACGCGGTGGTACCTCCCGACCGGTCCTGCGGCACCTGCAGGGATTTGTTCTCCAGTTCGTTGTGGGCGGACTGCACCTTGCGGACGGTGGCGCCGATGGCGTTGTCGATCGCGACCACCGCGTCGAACTGCTGCCGGGTGGTGGGGTTGTCCGGGACGCTGTCGGTGATCTCGACGATCGCGGTGCGCAGGTCCTCGAAGTAGCCGGTGACGCCGTTGGCATCGTCGGCGGCCAGGGCGGCGAGTTCGGCGATCTGGTTGTCGAGGGTGTTCCAGTCCTCTATGTAGGCCGCGACCTGCTTATCCAACAGCTCGTATTTGTCCCCGAGCTCGCTGTCGCCGGGACGCTCGCCGGCCAGTCGGGCGAACTGCTGGGCGGTGAGGCTCGTCGCGGTACGGTCACCCAGGGCGTTCTGTAGTTTCTTGAGAACCTTCTCGGCGTAGTCGATATAGGGATTCAGGAGCGGAGCGTTCCACGGACGACGGAGTGTCCAGCTCTTTGCGACGACCATCGCCCTCCGTCCCGCGCCCAGTACACCACCACTTTCTCAACAGAGTTCCATCGGCGCGCCGCCGAACATCCCCGCTGGTGAGAAGTCCCCAGCATTATCTTCACCGAACAGGAATCCGTCCCGCGACCCGGCATCATCCTCCCGCTGCCGAGAATGCGCACCGGAGCGAGATCGGCGGGTGCCGATGAGAAAGCCTGTGCTGTCCCGTCTACCCGAACGAGACCGACAACCCCGGCGGCTCACCGCAGAGCGCTGGCACACACCGAGCCGCTGTCAGGAAGGACATCATCATGGGAACCATCGCCGTGCACGAGTTCGTCTCCCTCGACGGATCGTACGAGGACCCGTCGTTCACCTTCGAGTTCGGGTTCGATCCGCAGATGGGCGAAACCCTCGCCGCGATCACCGACGCGGCGAAGGCGATCCTGCTCGGTCGCAACACTTTCGAGATGTTCGCACCGGCGTGGTCCACCCGCACCGTGGACGACGATCCGGGCGCCCCGTTCTTCAACGACACCGTCAAGTACGTCGTGGGCGCACAAGAGCCGCAGGTCGAATGGGCCAACAGCGTCCCCCTGGGCGCCTACGATCCCGACCGGATCCGCACGCTGAAGGACGAGATCGACGGAATCATCTACATCAGTGGTAGCGGCACCCTGGTCCGGGCGTTGCTCGCCGACGGCCTGGTCGACGATCTGCATCTGTTCGTGTATCCGATCGCCTTGGGCAAAGGAGAGAAACTGTTCACCGACGGGGTCGATGCCACGAAGTTCGCGCTGAAAGGCCACGACGTGTACGCCAACGGCGTGCTGCACCTGGACTACGGCCCGGTCGGTTCCTGACCCGGCCACCGGTACCGGCGACGCCTGCCCCGCAACGCTCTGGTCGTATCCACCACCGCACCACTCCCAGCGGCTAGGTTCGACAGCAGTGCCGAACCGCCAGGAGGAGTCGTATGCCGGACCCGATCGCGTCCACCCCGGACGACCTCGTCACCCCGCTGTCGGTCGAGCAGCGTGCCCGGCTGGGCAGTGGCCGCGACTTCTGGTCGACCGAGCCGATCGGCGATATCCCGTCGATCACTCTCTCCGACGGCCCGCACGGCCTGCGCTACCAGAAGCCGGACCACGCCGGTGACGCGCTCGGAATCGGCCCGAGCATTCCGGCCACCTGTTTTCCGCCCGCGGTGGGGCTGGGGCAGAGCTGGGATCCGGAGCTGGCGGCCCTGGTGGGGGCGGCGATCGGCCAGGAGGCCCGGGCCGCGGGTGTGCACATCGTGCTGGGGCCCGGGATCAACATCAAGCGGGATCCGCGCTGCGGCCGCAACTTCGAGTACTACTCCGAGGATCCCCGGCTGACCGCCGCGCTGGCCGGCGGCTGGGTCCGCGGACTCCAGCGGCAGGGTGTGGGCGCATCACTGAAGCACTTCGCGGCGAACAATACCGAACACGAACGGATGACCTCGAGTTCGGATGTCGATCCGCGCCCGCTGCGCGAGATCTATCTGCACGCGTTCGGGCACGTGGTGCGGGAGGCCGCCCCCTGGACGGTGATGTGCTCCTACAACAAGATCAACGGCGTGTACGCGGCGCAGAACCACTGGCTGCTCACCGAAGTCCTGCGCGAGGAGTGGGGGTTCACGGGGGCGGTGGTGAGCGACTGGGGCGCGGTCGACGACCGGGTCGCCGCGGTCGCCGCCGGACTGGATCTGACAATGCCCGGCGCCGACGCGGCCGGTGACCGGCGCGTGGCCGCCGCGGTCGCCGACGGCTCGCTGGACCCCCGGGTCCTGGAAGCGTCCGCGCGTCGTATTGCGGCCCTGGCCGTCCGTGCTGCCGGCCATGCCGATCCGGCGACCGAGTGGAATGCCGACGAGCACCATGCTCTCGCCCGTACCGTCGCGAGCCGCTGCGCGGTGCTGTTGAAGAACGAGCACGACCTGCTACCCCTGTCCCCCGGCGGGCATATCGCGGTGCTGGGCGAATTCGCGACCGTACCGCGCTACCAGGGCGGCGGGTCGTCTCATGTCACCGCCACCCGGGTCGATATCGCGCTGGACGAGATCCGCGCCCACGCCGGATCGGCGCTGGTCACCTACGCACGCGGCTTCGATACCGGGTCCGATTCCGCGGCCACGGATCTGCGCGCGGAGGCCGTCGAGGCGGCTGCCCGGGGCGATGTCGCCGTACTTTTCCTGGGGCTCACGGCCGCACAGGAATCCGAGGGTTTCGATCGCGAGCATATCGAACTGCCCGCGGACCAGCTCGAGCTACTGCACGCCGTCCGCGCGGTGCAGGACCGAGTCGTCGTGGTCCTGGCGCACGGCGGTGTCCTGCGGCTGGCGCCCGTCGTCGCGGACGCGGACGCGATCCTGGACGCGGCACTACTGGGCCAGGCGGCCGGTGGCGCGGTCGCCGACCTGCTGTTCGGCATCACCGCACCGACGGGCCGGTTGACCGAGACGATCCCACTGCGGCTCGCCGATGTGCCCGCCTACGACAATTTCCCGGGCGAACAGGGCCATGTCCGCTACGGAGAAGGGATCTTCGTCGGTTACCGCTGGTACGACCGCCGCGAACTCGAGGTGAGTTTCCCGTTCGGACACGGACTGACCTACACCACTTTCGCCTACGCCGAACCGCATGCGATAGCCGATGCGGATGGAGTCACGGTGACGGTGCGAGTGACCAACACCGGCGCCCGCGCGGGCCGGGAAGTCGTCCAGGTCTATACGAGCCCGGTGACCTCGTCGATACTGCGCCCGCCGCGGGAACTCGCCGGTTTCGCGACGGTGGAGCTGGAACCCGCTGCGGCGCAGAAGGTCACTGTCCGGATACCCCGGCGGGAACTCGCCCGCTGGCACGAGCCCGCCGGTCGCTGGACCGTGGAAGGTGGCGAATACCTGCTGTCCATCGGTCGTTCCAGCCGGGATCTGCCGGTGCGCGCGACCGTCCGGGTCGACGGCGACGAGATCCGGGTACCACTCACCCGGGAATCGACCCTCGCCGAGGTCATGGCGAACCCAGTGGCCGGACCGGAACTCGACGCGAAACTCCGGCCACTCATCGGTGAACCCGGGAGTTCGGCGGGTACCGATCCGGGGGTGGATATGGCGCGAATGATCGGTTCCATCCCGATCGGGCGGATCGCCCTGAACCTCGGCGGGCTGATGACGGCCGAGGAACTCGACGCGCTGCTGGCCCGCGCGAACAGCTGAAACACGAGGCGCGATGCGCGTCGCGCCCGCGCCGGCCGGAGGGCGCGCCGCGGGCACGTCCAGGGCCCGAACTGTGTGAATCCAGAATCACGGCAAGCACCGAGTTCGGCGCCTATGGACGCACCCACGGCTTCGTCACCCTCACCCCGCAACTACTGCGGCCCGGCGTGCCCCGCTGGGACTTCGGACCCGGGTCGGCCGATATCGGCTATCTGGCGGATCTGCTCACCGAGGTGGAATCCACACTGTGCGTGGACACCCGGCGGATCTACGCCACCGGGCTGTCCATGGGCGGTTTCACCACCTCGTCACTGGGCTGCCAGCTGGCCGATCGGCTCGCCGCCATCACCCCGGTGGCGGAGCTGACCGATTTCGACTGGTGCACACCCGCCCGGCCGGTCCCGGTGATCACCTGCACGGCACCGCGGACCCCATCGTCGCCTACGAGGGCGGCACCGGCCCCAACGCGCGACTGCTCCCGTCGCCGGACGGATCCGGTTCGGCCGATCCCGCGCATCGGGGACCGGAAGTGGAAGGCCCTGGCCCGCATTCGATTCCGGAGAGTGCCGCCGCCTGGGCCCGGCGCAACGGATGTGCGGCCGAGCCGGTCGAGCAGCAGGTCACCGGCAATGTGGTCCTATCGGCTTATCCGTGCCCGGCGGGGGCCGAGGTCCAGCTGTGGTCGGTGATCGGAGGCGGTCACCTCTGGTTCGGCACCCCATCGGACATCTTCCCAGCGGCCCTGGCCGGCACCGACACCGACACCGAGTCCATCAGCGCCACCGCGCTCATCTGGGACTTCTTCCGCGCGCACCCGCTGAGCTGAGGTCGATCAGCCCAGCGCGGCGCCCGCGCCCGGTCGTACTCCGCGGCGAGCCGGTCGACCACGGCCGCGGTGGGACCGATCTCGGTCACTGCGCCGATACCGTGCCCCGCGCCCCAGATATCGCGCCACGCCTTGGCCGCACCGGAGTTCAGGAACCCCAGGGCGGTGCCGCCCCCGGCGTCGGGGCCAACTCACCCGCGATCCGGGTGAGCCATTTCCGCAGCTTGTCGGTACTACGCGTTATGAGCGCCGGGAAAGAGCCGACGGTCCCCGCCTTCGACTGGGCGAGGACCAGTTCGGAACCGGACACGATGAACATGGGAGCGGCGATAACGGGTAGGCGCAGGCCGGCGCGCAGGATCGCGGGTAGTCGCTCGGTCACGCTACCGACGGGGTAACAGGGGTGCCCGCCCTCGGTTATGGGTCGATCCGGGGTCCCGGGCACACCGGGCCGGGCGGTCCGCGCGTTATTTGCGAGGTAACCCGAGCACCAGCGTCGCGATGGTGTTGAGCTGGATCTCCAGCGTCCCGCCGCCGATGATCCAGGTGGGAATATCCAGTTCGTGATGCACCGGTTCGGAGACCGCTTCACCGAGGGCTCCGGCCGGGCCGATCAGGTTGAGGGCAGCCGCCGCGGCGTCGGTGTGCAGCATGGAAGCCGCCGCTTTGGCGACACTCGTCGCGGGGCCGATCGGCTGACCGTCCAGCCGCCGGATCGTCTCGCGCAGATTCAACGCCGAGACTGCCGCGCCCCGCGCACTGATACGACCGAGCGTGCGCAGCGCGTCGTCCCGGCTGCCGGCGTACTCCTCGCGCTCGATGATCTCCCTGATCCGCTTGTTGTGGCCGGGATCGCGGACACCGCCGATGAAAAGCCGTTCCTGCGCCAGCGTCTCCAGGGTCAGCGTCCAGCCCTGCCCCGGCTCGCCCAGGACCATCGAATCGGGCACGAAGGCGTTGTCGAAGAAGACCTCGTTGAACTCGGCATCGCCGCTGGACTGGGTGATCGGGCGGACCGTCACCCCGGTGCCGTGCATATCGACCAGGAACATGGTGAGCCCGCGGTGCCGTTCGGCGTCCGGGTCGGTGCGGCCCAGCAGCAACCCCCAGTCGGCACGATGGGCCAGCGTGGTCCAGATCTTCTGCCCGTTCAGCTCCCATCCGCCCTCGACCCGGGTGGCCCGTAGGCTCAGGGAGGCGACGTCGGATCCGGCCTCCGGTTCGCTGAACAGCTGGCACCAGATCTCTTCGCCGCGCAGCGCGGGAGCCGCCAACCGGTCCAGTTGTTCGGGTGTGCCTCGGTGCAGCACGATTGGTACCACCCACTGCCCGATTCCCATGGAGGGCTGGGCGATCCCGTGGCGGTCGTACTCGTCCTGCAGGATCAGCTGTTCGAGGGGCCCGGCCTCGATCCCGTAGGGCCGCGGCATCGGCGGCGAAACCAGGCCTTTGTCGGCCAGCAGCGTCCGGCGCGGGCCGGGGTTCACCGCATCGCTGTCGCCGATTTTCGACGGACCCGGGTTGTCCAGTTCCGCTGCCCGGTCCAGGATCTCCGAAACCTGTTCCCGAAAAGACGAATCCGTCTCGGGCAGGGGCACGGTGAAGGTACGCGGACCGTGCAGGGCCGCCTCGCCCAGCCGCCGCTCCCACGATTCCACCGGTCCGGCCAGCGCGGCCAGCGCGATGGCCCGCCGCCAGTAGAGATGCAGATCGTGCTCCCAGGTGAACCCGATCGCGCCGTGTAGGCCGAGACATTCCACGGCCGCGTGTACCGCGTTGCCGAGAGTGCTGAGCGCCGCCCCGGCGACCGCGTGCGTCCGCTGTCCTGCGTCGTCGTCCAGGCCGCGAATCGCGTCCCAGGCCGCCGCGGTGGCGAGTTCGCTGGTGATCCGTAGTTGCGCGGTGCGGTGCTGTACCGCCTGGAAGGCGCCGATCGGCCGGCCGAACTGGGTACGCGAGGTGACATAGGCGGTGGCGGTGTCCGAACACCAGCGGATCACCCCCGCGGCCTCCACGGCCGATAGTGCCACGGCGACCGCGACGGCCCGCTCGGTATCGAGTGCGACCGGCGCCTCGACGGCGACCGAGGTGAACCGGATACTCCCGATATCGCGGCCCAGGTCGGCTCCGTCTTGCACCTCGACCTCGAGTCCCACGGCCGTCCGGTCGACGACGAACCATCGGATCTCCGTCCCGGACGCCGCGGCCACCACGAACAGTTCGGCCGAGGCGGCACCCAGCACCGGCCCGGTCGCGCCGTTCAGCAGTACGGCATCGCCGGAGCCGCCCGCCATCGTAATCGCGTGCTCGGGCGCGACTACCGCGCCGGTCGCCCCGGCGGCGAACTTCCGCAGCAGGACCTCGACGCGGTCCTCCCCCGCCGCGGCGGCGAGGACCGCGCTCGCGACCACGGTGGGCAGCAGCGGACCCGGCAGCAGCGCCCGCCCGGACTCGGCGAGCACCACCGCCAGATCGTCGAGGGTGCCGCCCTGGCCGCCGATCGATTCCGGCAGATGAACGCCGGCCAGGCCGAGTGCCACCAGGTCGGGCCAGAAATCTGGCCGGACACCCGCTTTCAGGCGTTCGGTGTTCTCGCGGAGGTATCCGCGACCGGCGCGGCGGTCGGCGAATCCGGTCACGGTTTCGGCCAGTGCCGCCTGGTCGGCGGTCAGCGCTACAGGCACGGTTCTCATTCCGGTCGAGGGGCACGGTCTCTACGGGAGCTCTGGACTAGAACCCGTTCTACTCGCCGCGGAGCGATCCGCACAACCCGATCCGGGTGGACCGGGCCGAACTGGATGCGGCCTTCATCTCCCCGCGGGTCTCGGCGAGGGCGAAATCCCAATCGATGGGCATCGGGATCTCGGACACCGGCAAACCGGCGGCCGCGGCGTCCCGGCGCGGCAGACCACCGCGCCGTGCCCCGTCCCGGAACGCGACGGCCGGGACAGCCGACAAGCAGAGCGCCCGTGAGATCCTCCGCGGACAAGGGCAAAAGTAGACATCTGTCCGGACCAGCGTCAATAACCAATCGGATGCTCGGCCGAACCCTGCGTCCTGATAACGATCGGGCTTATCAACGCACTGATCGGAGCTGGATTACGGCAACCCTGTGGCCCCGTTCCTCGCAGGTGAGGCGGGTTCAGAATTCGCGGCCGGTCTCGAGTTCGGCCTTCATCCGTTCCAGGGTCCGCCGGATATTGCCCTTCTGGAATTCGGCGAAGCCTCGCTTCCCGGTGGCGATCCGGTCGAACCACAGGGCGGGCGTATCCGGCCAGCCGGCGCGGTCGTCGTACCAGGTCTCGGTGATCCGGGTGCCGCCGGCCACTTCTTCGAACCGGTACTCCCAGGTGGCCACAGCCACCGGCAGCAACGGCTTCCACACTCCCCACCGACGGACCTCGAAGACGAAGCGGCCCGGCCGCTCGGCGACCACCACCGTGCATCCGGTGTGCCAGCGCATGGCGCCGCGCCGATTCGCGCCGATGAACTCCATTCCGGGGTAGACGGGCCGGCCCGGCTCCGGGACCACGGCCCCGGTGTTCTCCGGACTCCACCTGCCCATCTGCGTCACATCGGTCACCGCGTCGTAGGCAGTCGCCGGATCGATGTCCACCACGATACTGTCGGACACCTGAGTGGTCCGGGAAATCTTCACCACGGTCGTAGCTCCTTGTCGGCCCCGTATTACTCGTCGATCCTAGGCACCGCGGCCCCGGCTCCGAGGTCGGCGCAATGCCGGCCCGGCCGGGCGTACCGGCGCGTCCGTACCGGCCCCGAACCGGTTCCCGACCGGCGGCGCGACCGCCGTGCGGATCGCCGCGCGACCGGATTCCCCGTACTCAGCGGTGACGATCGGCCGCGGCGGCACACCAGACCGTCGGCGACCAGGATCCGGCGGGCCACCGCCCGGAACCAGACATCGACACCGTATCGAGCGAAGGCCCGCTCGGCGCCGGTGATGTACAGCATGTCCAGATCGATGGTCGGATAGCCGATCGAGCAGAGTCACCTGTTTCCCAGCCTCGGCCAGCCATACCGCGGCGGCCAGGCCGGCGAGCCCGCCTCCGATCACGACTATCGACGGGCATCGTTCATCTGCTTCTCCCGGGCCTTGCGAATCCCATGATTGACACAATGTAACACAGTCCATACATTCGTTTCATGGGTTCCGACAACACGGGTGCCGCGATTCCCACCCGACACCCCGCCGCTCCGGTCCGGGTCCCAGGACTGCGACCGTTCGCCCTGCTGATGGGTATCGGCGCGCCCGACGCCGAGCAGTGGGACGCCATGGGCACCTCCCTGCTGGTCGGGGACGAACCGATGGATTCGCTGGTCGACTGGATGATCACAACGGGGATGGGCGCCACCCGGCCGCTGTTCGAACAGGCCCTGCGCGCCGGTATCGATTCGGTGCCGGACGCCCCCGCCCCGCTGCGCGAATTCTTCACCGCCGTGGAGACACCCCCACCCTGGTTGGACGAGCAGGCGCTGCGCCGCGGCGAACAGGTCCTGCGCCGCGGCGGATTCGACGGGCTGTACCTGGCACGGGATGTCTCCTTCCTCGGCGGCTATCTCGCCTCGGGCTTCAACAAGACCCTGCTGCGCACCGGAGCCCTGGAGAAGGGTCCCGCGCAGCGGTTCGCCGAAACCATGCAGTGGGCGCTGGACGTCCAGAACGGAATGGAGACGTTCGGTCCCGGCTACCGTTCGACCCTGCACGTCCGCTTCGTCCATTCACTGGTCCGCCGGCACGTGGGCGCCATGCCGGACTGGGACGGCGACGCCTGGGGACTACCGATCAATCAGACGGATATGGCGGCCACGCTGGTCGGCGCCCTTATCGCACCGTTCATCGGCGGGATGGCGATGGGCATCCTGCCGTCGCGGGCGGACCGGGAAGCGGCCGCTCATCTCGCGCGCTACGTGGGGTGGCTCATGGGCGTCGCCGACGAATGGCTACCCACCGGATTCCGCGACAGTGTGCGGATCCTCTACCACTGCATGACCGCCATCACCAACCCGGACGAGACCACCCGCCGGCTCGCGCTGCCGATGGCGAACGACCCGCTCACCTGGAACTACCCCAACCTGCCGTGGCTGCGCGGCAGAATCGCCCGCGCACAGCACCTTTCGATCGCCACCATGTACCTGGGCCCCGCCGCCATGCGCAAGCTCGGACTGTGGCCGTATATGCCCCCGTGGTATCCGATGCTGCGGTTGCCGGTCAATCTCTTCCGCAGCGCGGCCGCCCGGATCAGCCCGGGCGCGCGGGCACGTGCCGAAGCGCGGGGTATACGGGAGCAGAAGGCGTTTCAGCGGATGCTGGTCGCCTCCGGACCGGCGACCGTCGGACTCGCCGCGCAGAACCTCCAGGTCGGCACCTAGGATCGGCGAGATCGCCACGCACGCATTGTGGCCGGTTCGGCTAGGCTGGGAGTCGTGCGCAGTGAAGATGTCCATGTCCAATTCTGCTGAATCGAGTCCCGCCCGGCAGTACACTCCGGGTCGGCTGCACCGGATCGAGAACACCGTGATGACCGCCCTGACCCGGGCCGGTGTGGTGCCGCACTCCTACGTACTCACCACCCGCGGTCGACGCACCGGCCTGCTGCGACACAATCCGGTGCTGATCGTCGAGCACGACGACCGGCGATGGCTTGTCGCTCCGTACGGCGCGGTCGGCTGGGTCCACAATGCCCGAGCCGCCGGGCGGGTGCGGCTTGTCCGGCGCCGAACCGGCAGCGACTACCTCCTCCGCGAGGTCTCCGACGTCGAAGCCGGGCCCGTGCTGCAGCGCTACATCCAGATCGCGTCCGCGACACGAAAGTACTTCGCGGCTACCCGCGATGATCCCGTCGAACACTTCGTCGCCGAGGCCGAGCGGCACCCCGTCTTCGAACTTCTCGACCCCGCCACCGACTGAACAACACCACCCCGATCTGACGACATCCGCCCTCACCCGGCGGGCTAGATGTACTGACCATGGACGTTGGTGACGGCGTGTCGAGCTGACAAAGGCGAAGACCTCCGAGTGAAGTGCGAGCTGTCCAGGAACGCACCCATCCATCGGAGGTCTTCGTGGTCCACCGTAATGCCCCCATCGTCGGAGTGGGGCCGGTTACGGCTGGCTCGTTGTGTCGTCGAGGACGGCTGACCACTACGCCGAGCAGCCGATTCGCCTGGCCAATTTCCCCGACGCACCGGCGGCTCGGCCAACAACCGCGTCGACCAGGTTGTCAAGACCGTGAGTACCTGCGCGCGAAAACCGATACCCTCTCGCCGCCACTGCTCGACTCGCTGGGGCATACCGATGACATTCACCGACCGCCTGACCGTGGCGCTGGCCGCATCCGCCACCGACGACACCTTCGATTCGCACGCCGAGCTCGGCGAACTGCTCGCCGGTATCGGTACACAGCAGCGAGACCGCGGCACGATCACCTTCCGCAGCGCCGATCCGGTGGTGCCGATACCTTCGCCGCCGATATCCCGATGGGCCACTATCAGGGCGTGACGAGCAGGTCTGGATGTCGCAGACCCCGGGGCTCTACCGCACAGTCCTGGTGCCGCGCGGATCCGGCCGGCCCGAATGACTGTCGGACTGATGCGGGATCCGTCGCGGTGGACCGGCTCGGTCTGCCCCGAGCGCCCGACCGGCACTATCACCGACACTTCTACGAAAACCGTGGCCCGGCCGCGCCCCGCCGCTATAACGTAGGCCGGTATACGTTCGGCGTGCGACGACCGGGCATCACACCGAGAAAGACAGGGACCATGGAGATTCAGGGAACACGTGCAGTCGTCGTCGGCGGCGCCTCCGGGATGGGACGGGCCAGCGCCGAACTCCTGGCCGCGCGCGGGGCCGAGGTCGTGATCATCGACCGGACCGCGAGTGAGGGCAACAAGGTCGCGGCCGATCTCGGTGGTTCCTTCTTCGAGGCCGATGTCACCGACCATGCGGGAATCGAAACCGTACTGGCCGACGCGGTGGCCGAGCTGGGCGGCCTCGATATCGCCGTCAACACCGCCGGCGGCGGGATCGCCAAACGCACTCTGTCCAAGACAGGGCCGCACGATCTGGAATCGTTCACCCAGATCATCAATCTGAACCTGATCGCCACCTTCAATCTCAACCGGTTGCAGGCCTGGCATATGAGCCAGGGCGAACCCGATGCCGACGGCGAACGCGGCGTCATCATCAATACCGCCTCCATCGCCGCCTTCGAGGGCCAGATCGGGCAGGTCGCCTACACCGCCGCCAAGGCCGGTATCGCCGGAATGGCGTTGACCATGGCACGCGACCTCGGCTCGGTCGGTGTCCGGGTGCTGGCCATCGCGCCGTCGCTCTTCGATACCGGCATCCTCGCCGGAGTGCCGGAGGAGATGGTCACCCCGCTGGTCGCCGGCAATGCTTTCCCCAAGCGGATGGGCCGCCCGGAGGAGTACGCGAAGCTGGCCGCAGCCATTGTCGAGAACGGCATGCTCAACGGCCAATGCCTGCGGCTGGACGCCGGAATGCGCTTCGCGCCCAAGTGAATCGCCACGAACCGGGGCACGGCCGGCCCGCGCTCCGGAACCGTGCCGGTGTCCGGCGCCCCGCCGCGCCGGACACCGGCACCATAATGGGATCCGACCTTGTCCGAAATCGCGGCACACGGCCGTATCGTTCCCCACGGAGGTGGCCATGACCCTGGAGAGCGTGCGGCCCGCGGAATCGGTGGCCGACCGGCTCGCTCTCGAACGCGTCGGGGACCACCGCTTCCGTGGCCGCACCCACGACGGGCCCGCACGCCGCAGCTACGGCGGCGAAGTCGCCGGTCAGGCGGTGCTGGCGGCAGGGTTTACCGCCCCGGTGGACCGGCCCATCCATTCCGCGCAGACCTATTTCCTGCTTCCGGGCGACACCACCGTGCCCACCGAGTTCGTGGTGGAGCCGGTGCGGGACGGCGGCTCCTTCTCCACCCGGCGGGTCGAGGCGACCCAGAACGGTCGCGTGATCTTCACGATGCTCGCCTCGTTCCATCGCCCCGAGGACGGTTTGGCCCATCAGGTCGCCGCACTCGACACTCCCGGCCCCGACGAGGTGCCCGATCCGGCGGAGATCTTCGCCGAGGACCGCGACGCCATGCGCTGGACCACCACTTTCCTCGACGCGCTCGGGGTGGACGCCCGGTTCCCCGATCCACCCGCCCGCGCGCACGCCATGCGCGGCGCCGCCTCCGGACCGCGGCAGCGGGTATGGCTGCGCACCCGGGCGCCGGTGCCCGATACAGGTCTGGAGCAGGCCGCGTGCCTGATGTATCTGAGTGATCTGCTGTTGCTCTCGGCGACGACCGGACCGCACGGCGAGGCCCTGCGCGACCGAGAACTCCAGGTGGCCACGATCAACCATTCGATCTGGTTCCACGCACCCCTGCGGGTCGACGACTGGTTCCTGCACGATCAGTACGGACGCTGGGCGGGTGGTGGTCGTGGGCTCGCGCACGGTGAGATCCTGGACCGGGCGGGTCGGCTGTGCGCGACCACGATGCAGGAGGGGTTGATCCGACCCCGCACCTCCCGCTGACCGGGGTGCGTCGGCCACTGTCCACGGTTCGTTCGAAGAGCTCACGGCATCCGTAATCAACCGGGTCCACGTCTCACCTGTCGCCGGGCGGAGCCACCGGACGCTCGCTCTTACGCCCGACACCGCCCAGCAGCAGCCGTTCCTCGACGGTCTGCGGCGCCCGCACCGGCCCCGCGGGCCACCACTGGTCGACCGGAACCACCCCGGGATCGACGAGTTCGAGTCCGTCGAAATAGGAAACGATCTCCTCCCGGCTCCGGTACCAGCCGGTCCCCAGCCCGCGCTCCAGGAAGCGCCGCTCCACCGCCCGGGCCAATTCGTGCGCGGGCGAACCGTCGGCCGGATCCCAGTAGTGCGTGATCGCCACGAAAGAGCCCGGGCTCAGCGCCTCCACACACCCCGCGACGATCCCCGCCGGATTCGCCGCGTCCTCGATGTGATGTAGCACCGAACCGAAGAGGACGGCCACCGGCCGCGCGCGGTCGAGATAGCGCCACACCGCCGAATTATGCCCCAGGACATCGGGATCGGTCAGGTCGCCGTGGAGGTATACCGTGTCCTCGTTGGTCTCCAGCAGCACCCGGCCGTGCACGACACACATCGGGTCATTGTCCAGGTACACGACCCGAGCCCGCGGAGTCACCAACTGGGCGATCTCATGGGTATTTCCCACGGTCGGCAGCCCGGCACCCGCGTCCAGGAACTGATCCACCCCCACGATTCCCGCGAGATACCGAACCACCCGGCGCATCCAGGCCCGGTTCCGCCGGGACACCTCCGCTATCCCCGGCGCGACCTCCAGCACCGAGTCGAGTGCTCGGCGATCGACTTCGAAGTTGTCCTTACCACCGAGACTGGCGTCGTGCACCCGGGCGATACTGGCCCGAGAGGTGTCGACCCCGACGGGCGGGCGGGCTCCGACCGGTGCACGGAAGGGCGTGTCTGTCATCGGTTTCTCTCTGTCCGGTTGTGGTGCGGCACGATATGGGCACGAAGGGCTCGACGCTCGTGACGACCACGGTGCGGCGGATTCATCGTTCGGAGAACAGATTCCTCGACGAATGTCTCGAATCGATAAGTTTTCGCTTCCGTACGCAGAAATTCTCGGTCTTGTCCGGTCCTGTCGGAGACTCGGACACCGTCTCCGTGCGGCAGGGCAGATCTCGGGAGACCGGCACGGAAGTGTTCGACGTATCGGGACGTGCCGACGCCGCTCCGCGACTTCCGGCAGCGAGCACGCCGAGCGCCACCCGATTCACCGGAAGCAGCCGCCGGGAACCAGGCCGCGCACTACAGTATTCCTACCGGCGCGCGCTCGTCCCCGGCCTGCACCGCGTGCGGTACCCATGGTCTGCCGAGCCCGGAGCCGCTCATGAAACCTGCCGACAGCGCCCCGGCCACAACCCGCCGCTTCCACCGGCTCGATATCTCCGGACCGGCGTTCTGGGCTCGTGACTTCGCCGCCCGCGACGAGGTCTTCGCCCAGTTGCGCACCGAACCCGGACTCACCTGGCACGCACCGGCACCCGCGGTATTCCCGCATTCCGAACCCGGCTTCTGGGCGGTGACCCGGCAGCACGATATCGCCTACATCAGCCGGCACCCGGACCTGTTCACCTCGAGCCTGGGTATCAGCATGGACCCGATGCCGGTGGAGTTGCAGCGGCCGACCAGTTTCTTCCTCACCATGGACCCGCCCCGGCACACGCGGTACCGGCGCCTCATCAGCGCCGCGTTCACCCCGAAACAGGTGCGCCGCATCGAAATCCAGATCCGCGCCAACGCCGCCGAGATCGTCGACGAGTTCCTCGCCGACCTGCGCGGCGAGGAACCGGTGGACCTCGTGGACAGCCTCTCGCGCAAACTGCCCATGCGTACTGTGTCGGACATGATCGGCATCGACCGTGCCGACCGGGAAACCGTCGCGTACGCGGCCGAGGCGATGTTCGGCTCCAGCGACGAGGAATACGCGAGCCTCGAGGAACGGGCCGGTTTCTTCATGTCCCAGTTCACCGTTCTGCATGGCACCGCAACAGAACTCGCCGCACGCCGCCGCCGCGCACCCCGCGACGACCTGATGTCCGCGATCGTGACCGCGGAGGTGGACGGTCACCGTCTCACCGACGAAGAGATCGGTGCGTTCATGGTCCTGCTCGCTTCCGCGGGAAACGACACCCTGAAACAGACCACCTCCCACGGCTTCAAGGCGTTGATCGACCATCCGGCGCAGCGCGAATGGCTGCTCGAAGATCCGGCGTCCCGGCTCGGCGGCGCGGTCGAGGAGTTCATCCGCTGGGCGACCCCGGTCGTTCATTTCGCCCGCCACGCGGTGACCGATACCGAGGTCGCGGGCACCCGGGTGCGGGCGGGCGAGAAACTGGTGCTCTTCTACTGTTCGGCGAATCGCGACGAGGCCGCACTCGACGCGCCCCATATCTTCGACCTCACCCGCGATCCCAATCCGCATTCCGGTTTCGGCGGCGGCGGAGCCCACTTCTGCCTGGGTGCGTGGCTGGCCAGGATGCAACTGCGACTGCTCTTCCATGAGCTGCTCTCCCGGATCCCCGACGTGGTGCTCGGCGAACCGGAATACGTCCACAGCGATTTCGTCCACGGCATCAGACGGATGCCGGTGCGGCGCGCCTGATCAGAGCTCGAGAATCACCGCGCCACCCCGGCCACCACCGGCGCGGAGGACGCCATCGAAGGATCGTCCGATCGCTGGTCCGTGCGGCGCCGATGATCACCGGCGTCGCCATGCTTTCCACCTTTGCCGACCGGGCAGTGGGGTGCGCCGTGGCCCGGGCCGCCTTGCCGGCATGACACGGTGGGCGGCCGCCCGAGCCGAACAGCACGGAATCCCTGGCGGCGGACCCGGTCCGGTGTCCCGCGCGCCGGGGTCCCGGCTACGGTCGCGGCAGCCTCCGAAAGCCGTCGTCCCGGCCACCGGAGACGTACGCTGTTCCCGTTCGTTGAACGCGAAGAAAGGAATTTCTGTGAAGACACGGCTCAACTGCCCCTGTGGCGAGCATCTGACCGGCGCCACCGAGGACGAACTGGTCGATGTGGTGCGTAAGCATCTCACCGAGAACCATCCCGGCCACGATTACTCGCGCGACGAGATCCTGTTCATCGCCTACTGACCTGCCGCGCCGGCCCGTCCGGGTCGGTGTTCCGCCGGTCCGGTCCGCGGAACCGCGGGACGAATGCACCGGTCGCGTCGTGGTATATGGATCTGGGCGGCACCGCTCGCCGGGAAGGATCCGCATGGACGACCACACACTCGCCGCGACATTGGCCGGCGAAGCCGGGGAACTACTGCTCGGCATCCGGGACCTCGGGGGCGCTGTCGGCGACCGGCGGTCCGATAACTTCCTGCTCGGGCGGCTGGCCGCCGAACGCCCGGCGGACGCGGTGCTCTCGGAGGAATCGCCCGACGACGGCGACCGCGTTCGGCGGTCCCGGGTGTGGATCGTCGACCCCCTCGACGGGACCCGGGAGTACGGTGAACCCGCACGTGCGGACTGGGCGGTGCACGTGGCGCTCGCGGTGGACGGAAAGCCCGCCGCGGGAGCGGTCGCGCTCCCGGCCGAGGGCCTGCTACTGCATACCGGCCGGCCGCCGATCCTCCCGCCGCCCCCGCCGCCCGGGACCGTGCGGGTGGCGCTGTCACGCAACCGGCCGTCCTTCGAGGTCCGGCGAATGGTGGCCCGCCTGGAGGCGACCGAGGTCCCGATGGGCTCGGCCGGCGCCAAGGCGATGGCGGTGGTCCGGGGCATCGCCGATATCTACGCCCATTCGGGCGGCCAGTACGAATGGGATTCCTGCGCACCGGTCGCGGTGGCGGCCGCGGCCGGGTTGCACGTCTCCCGCCTGGACGGAAGCCCGCTGATCTACAACCGCCCCGATCCCTATCTCCCCGATCTGCTCATCTGTCGGCCGGAGCTGGCCGAACTGGCCCTCAAAGCGCTGTCGGAGTAGCCCGCGGGCGCCGCGCACGCCCACACCGACCCACCCCGCTCACATCCCGGTGCGTGCACGACGCGGCCCGGGCGGCACACAATAGTCGGATGTGTTCGCGACGACAGGAGAGCGGCAAGTGAGCGGTCGACTGTCCGGCAGAGTAGCTTTCGTCACCGGCGCGGCGCGCGGTCAGGGCCGGGCCCACGCCGTCCGGCTGGCGGCCGAGGGCGCCGATATCATCGCGGTGGACCTGTGTGGTCCGCTGCCGCCCGCGGTTCCCTACGACGCCGCGACTCCCGGCGATCTCGACGAGACCGTCCGCCTGGTGGAGGAGACCGGGCGCGAGATCGTCGCCGACGCGGCCGATACCCGCGACCTGGCCGCGCTACGGACCACCGTCGATGCCGGGATGGCCGCATTCGGCCGGCTCGACGTGATCGTCGCCAACGCCGGAATCTGTATCCCCGAACCGTGGGACGCCATCACCCCGGAGTCGTTCCAGGCGGTTCTCGACACCAATGTCACCGGCACCTGGAACACCGTGATGGCCGGCGCGCGCCGGATCATCGAGGGTGGGCGGGGCGGCTCGATCATCCTGATCAGTTCCGCCTCGGGTGTGGCGATGCAGCCGTTCATGGTGCACTACACCGCCAGTAAACACGCCGTCACCGGGATGGCCCGCGCGCTGGCGGCCGAACTCGGCAAACATTCGATCCGGGTCAACAGTGTCGCCCCCGGCCCGGTCGCCACGCCGATGGGTTCCGGGGACATGGTCGGCGCGCTCATGCGGGCCGCGGAGACCAATGAACTCCTGGCGCGGATGAACACTCCCCTGCTGCCGGACGGCATCGCACAGCCCGAGGACATCTCCGACGCGGTGTGCTGGCTGGCGAGCGACGAATCCCGGTTCGTCACCGCCGCCAGCATTTCGGTCGATCTGGGCGCGGCCCAGTATTGAGCCACCGGTTCGCGGGGCCACCGCCCCCGAGCCCTCGCGGTGGCACCGTGACCGTCGCCGATATGCTCGCGGGCCGCAATATTCGTGGAATCATCCGCTTCACCGACGCGGACCGTTGACCCGCGGGGCCGGGTCAGAACACGACTCGGCTCACCGCCTCCGCGATCAATGCCGGCTTCGACCCACCCTCGATCTCCACCGTGTGCTGGACGACCAGCTGCAGCGCCCCGCCGGACACCTCGGCCGCGTCGGCGAGCACGGCCGTGGACCGCACCTTCGCGCCCACCGGCACCGGACTCGGGAACCGGACCTTGTTCGAGCCGTAGTTGATGCCCAGTTTGGCGTTCGCGAAGCCGAAGATCCGCGAGCCGAGCAGCGGCAGCAGGGACAGCGTCAGGTAGCCGTGGGCGATGGGCCCGCCGAACGGGCTCTCCCGTTTCGCGCGCGCGGGATCGACATGGATCCACTGATGATCCCCGGTGGCCTCGGCGAACTGGTCGACCATCCGCTGGGTGACCTCCACCCAGTCGCTCGTGCCCAGGGTCTCCCCCACCGCGGCGAGAACTTCATCCTTGCCGGTGAATGTGCGCACAGTCCGTCTCCTCGGGTTCGTGCCGCGCCGTCGCGGCATCGCCTGTTCCCTGATAGGTATTCCGCACTTCGGGCACGAGTTCAACCCTTTATGAGACATTTTCTTTATTCGTCGTAAATACTGTGGCGCCGACGCCCTACGCCCCGACGCCGATCATCGGCCAGCCGCCGCCCCCGGATAACCGTACGACCGTTATGCTGCGGCGGATCGTCCCGGCACGATCCGGCAACGGCGCCGCGACGACCGCAGACCGCTCGGTGTCCCCGGCCGTCCCTCCCCCGACCTCGGCGGTGCCCGCCCGCCGGTATCAGTTCCACGAGGAGTTCCGCCCTTGACCGTGCTCACCTTCTGTCTCGTCACGGTCGCCGGATTCTTCGCCGGGCTCGTCGGCTACGTAACCGGTATCGCCTCGCTGATCTCGTATCCGGCCCTGCTCGCCGCCGGACTCTCCCCGGTGTCGGCCAATGTGACCAATACGGTCGCCATGGTTGCCGTCGGAGTCGGCTCGACCGCGAAGGCTGGCGCGGCGATCAACGACAACTCCCGGGCGCTGCTCGTCCATGCCGGCTGCGCCGCCCTCGGCGGCCTCGGCGGTGCTGTCCTGCTACTCACCACCTCGGCGGAGGTCTTCGCCGCCGTTGTCCCCTTCCTCATCGCCATGGCCTCCGCGAGCCTGCTGCTGCAACCCAAACTCCGCGAACTCGCCGGCGGCCGGACCTTCCCCCGGCTCTACCCGCTCGCCACCGCGGTCGTCGCCCTCTACGGCGGCTACTTCGGCGCGGGGGTCGGCGTCATGTTCCTCGCCCTGATCCTGGTGTGCACGTCGGAGACCATCTGGCGGGCCAGTGTGCTCAAGAGCGTGCTGACCGGCATCGCCAACCTGGTCGCGGCGGTCGGATTCGCCGTCTTCGGGCCGGTGCACTGGCTCGCCGCGGTGGCCATGGGCCTCGGTGCGTTCGCCGGCGGATGGTACGGACCCCCGCTGGTAGCCCGCCTCCCACCGACCGCCATGCGCATCGGTGTCGCCCTGTGCGGATTCGGGCTCGCCGGCTATCTCGCGATCACCTGATCTGGCCGGCGACCGGAAGCCGGCTCACGCGGCGGGGTCGAGCACCACTTTGACCGCGCCGTCCCGCTTGGCCTGGAACATCCGATAGGCCTCCGGCGCCGCCGACAACGGTATCCGGTGGGTGGTGAACGAATCCACGCCCAGCGGGTCGCTGTCGTCGAGCAGCGGGAAAATGTCGTCGGCCCAGCGCTTCACATTCGCCTGGCCCATCCGCAATTGGATCTGCTTGTCGAACAGGATCCGCATCGGCATCGGGTCCACCGTTCCGCCGTAGACACCGACGATCGAGATGGTGCCCCCGCGACGCACGATATCGATCGCGGTATGCAGCGCCGCGAGCCGGTCCACACTCACGGTGTCCATCGCGGGCCGCGCCAACATGGTCGGCATCAACGACGCCACGCGCTGCGCCGCGGCGGCCAGTGGCGACCCGTGCGCTTCCATCCCGACCGCCTCGATCACCGAATCGGTTCCTCGGCCTTCGGTGCGCTCGCGAATGGCATCGGCCAGGCCGTCACCGACCGCCCGCAGATCGATGGTTTCGATACCGCGCGCGGCGACACGCTCCAGCCGCTCGGGAACCAGATCAACCCCGATCACCCGTAGCCCGCGGTGGTGCGCGACCCGGGCGGCCATATCACCGATCGGCCCCAGCCCGAGCACTGTCACCGAACCTCCCTCCGGGACACCCGCGTACTCCACGGCCTGCCAGGCGGTCGGCAGCACATCGGACAGGAACAGGTAGCGCGTATCGTCCGCGTCGGACGGTACCCGGATATGGGTGAAATCCGCATGCGGTACCCGCAGGTATTCGGCCTGGCCACCCGGCACCTGGCCATACAGCTTCGAGTAGCCGAACAGCGCCGCCCCACAGCCCTGATCCCGGACCTGGGTGGTCTCGCACTGTGTCATCAGACCCTGCCGGCACATCTCACACCGGCCGCAGCTGATCTGGAACGGCACCACCACCCGGTCGCCCACCGATAGATTCCGGATATCGGCCCCCACCTCTTCCACGATGCCGATCGGCTCGTGGCCCAGCACATCGCCGGGGGTCATATAGGCACCGAGCAGCTCGTATAGATGCAGATCCGAACCACAGATCGCCGTGGAGGTCACCCGGACCACTGCGTCGCCCGGCTCCCGGATCCCCGGGTCCGGCACCTCCTCGACCGATACATCCCGCTTGCCCTGCCAGGTCACCGCCTTCATCTCCGCCACCTCCGGACTCGAGTTCTACCGCCCCGGCAGGACGACATGGGCCGCGATCCGGTCGGGACGCGACTGCCGGGGCCGATCCGTCAGCGGCTACCCGCGACCTCCCGGGACAAACAGGCCGCCTCTACTCGCCGACCGCTCCGGCCGCCGCGGACGGCAACAGCTCGGCCTGTTTCGGGGCGGCGGGGGTCCACTCCCGAAGTGGCTGTACGACCTTTCCGTAGAAGTCGTCGACGGAGGAGGTCACGCTGGTGATGAAACTCGCCGCGGTTCCGGAGCGCCGGTTGCCCATCGGGAAACTCTGTTCGAGCGTGAAGGAGACGATCTCACCGGTCCGGCCGGTGGTCAGCACCTTGGGATCGGCGCGCACGATGTCCAGGTGCTCACAGGTGGTGTGGCCGCGCTCGGAGAACACCGCCTCGACCTGCACCGCATCCGGCGCCTCCGCGAGCTGTTTGAGCAGCCACGACAGCCGCCGCAGCGACGTCCCCTCGCCCGGTGCGGCAACCGATAGACGAGAACGGATCCGGTTCGTCCGGATGTCCGCGACAACCACGAGATCACCGGCCGTCTCCGGGATCCGCAGCACCGCCTCGAAAAGCCCGTCGGCGGCCAGCCGCTCCGCCACCGCGGCGTTCCGGACCGCCGGATCGGAGGCGTGCCGGCGCGGCAGTACGTGTTTCACGGTGACACCGAGTTCGGCGGTCAGCCGCAATGCCAGGTGACGCGACAGCGACACCCACCGCTCGGCGACCGCCGCCGCCTTCTGGTCACCGCCCCGCAGGGTGCCCGAGGTGACGGCATCGCGCACCGCGACCCAGTGCCTGCCCATATCCACGAATTCCGTTGCCCCGGATCGCGGATGGTCCAGATAACGCAGGAACTCGCCGAGCAGCCAGGTCTGCAACGGATCCTCGACCCCGCCGTGCGCGAGCAAGCGGCGCGCCTCGTGTGAGACCTCGGCCCAGGACAGATGACGCAGGGCGACCTTGGTGAGTTTACGGCGATCCACCTGTACCGGTAGTTCGCCGGCGGCCGCGGGAATGTCGTTGGACAGGCTGATCACCGCGTCGTACTTCTTCTTGCGCGCCACATCGAGATAGCTCTCCAGCTGCTCGCGCCGCAGTTTCCCGCCGCCGGTCTTGACCTCCAGCAGACCGGTCCAGAGCCGGCCACCGCGGGCCACGCGCAACACGGCGTCCGGGATCACCCTTGCGTCACCGCGGTCGTACTGGACTTCGAAATAGCCCTCGAATGTACCCGCCGGTGCCCCGACCCGCGCACACAGTGCTCGCGCGAACGGACGAACCGCCTGCATGGTGGCGACCAGCGCGGAAGTGGCCCGGCGTTCCTGCTCCTCGCCGGCGCCGACTCCGGCCACCGAGAACAACCGCGCGGGCTGCCACGCTTCGTTCTCGGCCAGCACGAACTCGATCGGCTTGCTGGTCGGCGCCGCGCGCTTGGCGGTCCGGACACCGCGGCGCCTCGGCTGCGACGGCGGGGTGTCCGTCGCAGCGGCCGCCACCGCATCGTCGGCGGGAGTATCGGAAACTGCCGGCACCGCCGTCCCGGGCTCCGGCGGATCGGTCGGTGTGCTCGGCCGGTCCGCGGCGTCGTCATCGACGGACACCCCGAAATCCGTGACCAGACCGGCCAGCCCAGAATCCCATCCCTGCCCGACCGCGCGAACCTTCCACGTGTCGCCGCGGCGGTACACCTCGCCGAAGACGAACGCGGATTCGTTCACCGCGTCGGCGGTGACGTATTCGGCCAGCAGGTGCCCCGCCGCGTCGACCACCCGGAACGCGAGTTTGCCGAGATCGCCGAATGTACCCGTGACGAGACTGCCGGCCAGCGCGACCGTCTGCACCTCGGCGGGTACGGCCGAGAGGTCGAGCGCGACCCGGGCCTGTGCCCCTTCCTCGGTCACGCTGGTGCCCAGGAAACGGACCGATCCGTCCCGGGATTCCGGTTGGTTGTAGAACACGAAGTCCGCATCCGAGCGGACCTTTCCGGCCTGGTCCAGCAGGAGTGCGGAAGCATCGACTTCCACCTCCGATTCCGTCCAGCCGAGCACCACATCCAGCTGCAGCACATCACCCGGCAGCTGCAAGTTCTGTCCCTTGGACAGCAACGGAGACATCATGACCCCACCTCGATCCGACCCAAACGTGTTATGTGTCACCCGAAGATCGAGGCGGCCGGTGGTGTCGTTACGGTCAATCTGTCCGAAAAGCGCGCTTGCACATACATTTCCGCGCAGCGACGGTAGGGACGCCGAGCACGCGCCACCTTCGCGTGAATCAGTTCGGGCTCAGGAAGTTGTGCAGCCGTTGGATTTCCGCGTCCAGGGCGGTGGCGAAAGCTCGGCCCTTCGGGGCGCCGTCCACGTATCCGACCTCGACCGCGCTACCCGGGCCCGCGCAGTTCGCCCAGCCGATCACGCGGTCGCGCCACAGCATCGGCATCGCGTAATACCCGCGGACCCGCTGGGCGACCGGGGTGTAGGCCTCGAATCGATAGTCCCAGCCCCAGACCCGGCCGAAACGTTTCCGGTCCCAGACAAGGGGATCGAAGGGTGCGAGGAAGCGGGCCCGGGCCTGGGGCGTGCGGTCGGTGGGCTCCAGGTCCGACGGCCACAGATAGCGGACTCCGTCGACGGTCAGGGCGGACAGTTCGCCGCCGGCCAGGAGTTCGCGGATGGTCGCCGAACCGGTCGCGCCGCCGATCGGACGGACGATGCGATTGACCGTGGCGGCCAGAGTCGATTCGGTGGCGGGGGCGAGCGTGCGCGCCACCCGCAGTGCCAGCGCCCGCCGGCGCTCGGCCGGGTCCAGGACGGCATCGGGGAGTTCGGCGATCTCGTAGCGCCGGATGCCGGAAACGCGGTCGGCTACCCGCAGCAACCCGTACCGGTGGAGTTCCTCGAGCGCGACGGTGGTAGCCGACGAGGTGCCGCCCCATGCGTTGACCACACCGCGGTGCCCGAAATGCGCTTGCAGCTCGCGGGGGTGCACCACACCGCGTTCCCGGACGAAATCCAGTACCGCCGCCGACTGCTCGTTGTGCGGGAATTGGCCGTTCGTACCCCGTGGGTGGTGGCGGGGATGCAGGTAGGGACGCAGCCGGGGCACGGTGTATCCGTAGGCGTAGAGGAGATCTTCGTCGATGCCGAGCGCGCGGTAGTCGCGGTCGAGATCACCGGCCCGGTAGCCGCGCACCCGGTGGCGCAGGATCAGATCCTGCGCCCGGGCGGGCGACCGGATGGGGTCGGCCTGCACGAACTCCAGCTCGGCCAAGGCCTCGGTGAGTGAGCCCGGACTGCGCGGCAGTGACCAGGCGACGGCGTGGGAACGCAACCATGCCAACGACATGGGCCCGAGGGTATCGGCGCCCTCCGACACCGTGCCGCGCCACCCGCGCGTACCCGGCCGGAAAGGGCCGTCACCGGGCAGGATTCAGCGCGCCGGACGATGCAGCAGGCTCAGCACACGGCGGCGGCCGGACCCGCTGCGACCGCCGTCGGCCTTCTCGGCCGCGCCGGTGATGTTCCGGGTCATTCCGCCGAATACCAGAGCGTGGAAGGGCACGATCGACTTCCAGTACAAATGTCCGGCCAGCCCGTGCGGCTCGAAAACGGCACGCTGCCGGTAGATCGCCCCGGCATGCCCGTTACCGGGACGCACTTCCAGCTCGAGCCAGGCCCGGCCCGGCACCCGCATCTCCGCGCGCAGGCGCAACAAAGTGGGCCGTTCGATCCGTTCCACCCGCCACCAGTCCAGCGCCTCCCCCTCGTGGAGGCGGTGCGGGTCGCGCCGGCCCCGGCGCAGCCCGACCCCGCCGGCGAGGCGGTCCAGCCAGCCGCGGAGCGACCAGGCCAGCGGGAAGGAATACCAGCCGTGTTCGCCGCCGATGGACTCGATCACCGTCCACAGCGCGGCGGGATCCGCAGTGGTCGGACGTTCCCGGAGGTCCTGGTAGAGGGATCCGCCCGACCACACCGGGTCCGTGGGCAACGGCTCGGAGGGCGCGGGGCCGGCATCCGACCAGCGGGTCGGCACATCCGAATCCCGGATGCGGGTCAACGCCAGTTCCACCGCGCGGCGGACCCCGGTGAGGCCGTCGTCGGGGTCGGGGATATGTGCGGCGATCTCGTGCTCGGCGCATACGACATCGTTGACCAGGGATTCCATCAGCGGTACCGCGATCGCCCGGGGCACCGGCGTCACGAGATTCACCCATTGCGCCGACAGCCACGGCGTCAGCACCGGCACCGGGACGATCACCCGCCGCGGCAGCCCTGCCACCTCCGCATACACCCGCATCATCTGTTCGTAGGTGAGGACATCCGGACCCCCGATATCGAACGCGCCGGTCACGGTGGCCGGGAGTTCCGCCGCCCGAGTCAGGTAGTACAGCACGTCCCGGACGGCGATCGGTTGGATCCGTGACCGTACCCAGCGCGGGGTGACCATCACCGGCAGCCGTTCGGTGAGGTAGCGCAGCATCTCGAAACTGGCCGAACCCGAACCGATGACCACTGCCGCCCGGAACACCAGCGCGGGCACTGCACTGTCGAGCAGGATCCGGCCGACCTCCGCGCGCGAGGACAGGTGCCGGGACAGGTCCTGTCCGGCGGGTGCTATCCCACCCAGGTAGACGATCCGGCCGAGGCCGGCCGCCGCGGCCTCCCGGGCGACGATGGTCGCCGCCTCGCGGTCCACGGTGTCGAAATCCGCGCGGGTCAGCGAATGGACCAGGTAGTACAGGACCTCTTGGTCCGCCAGTGCCTCCCGCACGTCCGCGGCGACCGTGACATCACCGCGGATGATCTCCACCCGGTCGTGCCACGGCGCGTCGGTGAGCTTGCCCGGGGTCCGCGCGAGCACCCGCACGGTATGACCGGCGCGCAGGAGTTCCGGTACCAGTCGGCCACCGAGGTAACCGGTCGCCCCGAACACCACACAGCGCATAGCACTCCTTCGTCGAGGTTGCCCGTGACCGCGGCCCCGCGAAGAACCGCTGCTGGGCGCTCGCCGCGACCGCCCGGCTCGTGGCCGCGGCGTGCCCTGCCGAGGAGGTGGTCCTGTCCACCGCTCCCTGTGGAGGCTAACCCGGGGACGGGGTCGTGGACACTGCCGACACCGCCGCCCCCGGGATCGCATCACAGTCGATACCCGCCGCCGCGACTGCGCTCCGAGCGGCGAATACGCCGGTCGACGGCGTTTGGCCGGGCCTGCTGAGGGTAGGCGCCCCCCCATGGGTCCCTCTGTGCGAAGCGTGCTGTCTCCTCGCTTGCTGAACGATCCGGTTTCTACTGTGGCCGCGGTGGTACGCACCGGAACCGGTCGCGCCCTCGACACCGGCTTCCGTGCGGTCGAGGCACCGTGGCGAGCGGCGGAGAAGGTCGTCACGACGGTCGCATCCGGTCTCTCGACGCTCGAATCCGACGACGCGGCGAGTCTGCGCGACGATCTGGCGGCACTCGTCGACCCACGGGACCGCCGCGCCCAGCGCCGGGTCGAGGTGACCGAGGATCACGCGACCATCGAGGTGCGCGGCCTGGACAACGGTCAGGGGCCGGCGGTGACCCGCTCGCTCGAGAAGCGCCTCGGTCGGCTACGCGGCGTGGAATGGTGGCGGGTCAACGCGGTCACCGGCCGGATCGTCACCGCGCTGTCCGGCGGCGCCGATCTGGAGAAGCTACTGGCGGTGGTGGAAGAGGTCGAAGAGGAGTCCGATGTCGCCGACACCGACTGGAGTCGCGCCGCCGAATTCCCGGCCGACCGGGAACCGGTCCTGGCCGCGGCCATCGAAGTGGCCGGTGACGTGTGTGCCATCGCGGTGTCGGCCGTGGGTACGGTGCCGCCACTGCGCGGGGTGATGCACAGTGTGCGCGCGGTGGCGGCGTTCATCGACGCTCAGCCCCGGCTGCGCACACATCTGGAACAGCGGCTGGGCCGCACCCGTGCCGACCTGCTGCTCGCCATCGCCAACGCGGCAGGGGTCGCACTGGGTGAGGGCACAGTCGGCGGGGTCACCAATCTGCTGGCCGATACCGTCCAGCGCGCGTTCGTCCTCACCGAAGCACTGGCCCGGCGCGGGCAGTGGCAGCAGTGGGAGACCGATATCGTCGACGCCGAGCATTTCGGGGTCACCGAACCGCTACCGCCGCATACCCGGCCCACCGATATGCCCCGGGGCCCGGTGGAACAGGTCGCCGACGAAACAGCGGCCGCCTCGCTGGCGGGAGCCGCCACGCTGGCCGGTCTGGGTCGTATCGGTGACGTTCCGGACGCTCTCATGCTGGGCGCACCGAAAACGGCCCGCGCCGGCCGGGAAGTATTCGCCGCGACGGTGTCCACCGCGCTCGCCGGCGCCGGGGTGCTCACTCTGCATCCGGCGGCGTGGCGGCGGCTCGACAGGCTCACTGCGCTGGTCGTCGACGGCGAAGCGCTGGCCACGTCCGGACGAGTGGTGCTCGAGGTGGAGACGACCGGTGAGGGCTGGCCGGAGGCGCGGGTCTGGAGCACCGCGCAGCGGCTGCTGTGGGCCGGCACCGACGAAGGGGGTCCGGGGGGCAAGAAGGCGGTGCGGCTGGTACGGCCCGAGTCGGGGGCTCCCGACCGCGGCGCCACCAATCGCCCGGTATGGCGCGAACTACGTGAGGGAAAGCGGATCCTCGGCCGCGTCCTGATCGGGCGGGAGCTCGACCCGCGGGCGCACGATGTGCTCGGCACAGCACGGCGGGCCGGGCTGCGGGTGGTGCTCGCCGGCCACCGGGACGCCGGTGAACTCCGCAGCCTCGCCGACGAATTCGTGAACGCGCATGGTTCGCTCAGCTCGCACGTCCACCGCCTCCAGAAGCAGGGGCACGCGGTCGCTGTGTTGGCCACCCGCGCGCACAAGGCACTCGACCACGCCGACGTCGCGATCGGCATCATCGGCGGTAAAGGGGGCGGTATCCACGTGCCCTGGACAGCCGATCTGCTGTGCCGCGACCTGGGGCAGGTACAGCGCACTCTCGCCGTGGTCGAGCCGGCCCGGCAGGTCAGTGAACGCGGCCGCACCCTGGCACTGTCGGCGTGCAGCCTCACCGGGTTGCTGCTCGCGGCCTCGCCCGCCTCCCGCTCGCGTTCCGCGCCCATGATCGCCGCGAACTTCGCCGGTCTGTTCAACGGTGCAGTGGCCGGCGCCCGTGCGGTCCGGCCCCACCCCGCCGCGGAGCACGCGCCCCAGCTGCCCTGGCACGCCCTGGAACCGGATGAGGTGCTGGCCCGCCTGCCCGAGCCGGCACCGGCGGCCGAACGGGCCACCGACGTACCCGCGGATCGCGGCGCGACGGCGGCCCGGTTGTCGTCGCTGACCGATTTTCTCGGCCATATGCGCCGGGAACTGGCCGATCCGCTGACACCGATTCTGGGTGTCGGTGCCGCGGCGACCGCGATTCTCGGATCACCCTCGGACGCGGTACTGCTGTCGTCGGTGCTCACCGTCAACGCCATGATCTCCGCGCGCCAGCGCCAGGCCGCCGAGAACGAGTTGTTCGACCTCATCGAGGGCGAGCGTCTGTCCGGGCGGGTGATCGGCCGCGCCGATATCGACGCCGAGGACCCGGCGACCACCGATCTTCCCGCCGATTGTCTGGTGGTCGGCGATGTGTTCGCGATCCGTGCCGGTGAGGTGGTGCCCGCCGACGCCCGGCTGTTGCGCGCCGAGGACCTGGAAATGGACGAGTCCGGCCTCACCGGCGAATCGGTGACGGTAGCCAAACAGGTCGAGGCCACGCCGGGCGCGGCGCTCGGCGACCGGGCCTGTCTGGTCTTCGAGGGCTCCACGGTGGTGAGCGGGTCCGCGGTGGCCGTGGTCGTCGCGGTCGGCGCCGATACCCAGGCGGGGCGCGCCACCGCGGGCGCGGTACCGCCGGAGAAGGGGGGCGTCCAGGCACAGCTGCGGGCCCTCACCGACCGCGCCCTGCCGCTCACCCTGTCCGGCGGCGCGATCGTGACCGCGCTCGGCGGTCTCCGTGGCCGCACCCTGCGGGCGGCGATCGCCGACGGTGTCGGTGTCGCGGTCGCCGCGGTACCCGAAGGGCTGCCCCTGGTCGCCACCGTGGCGCAGCTCGCCGCGGCACGGCGGCTGTCCCACTATGGCGTACTGGTCCGCGCCAACCGCGCGGTCGAGGCCCTGGGCCGGGTGGACACCCTGTGCTTCGACAAGACCGGCACCCTCACCGAGGGCCGGTTACGGCTCACCGCGCTCGCCGACCTGAACGCGCAGTGGGAGCCCGGCAGCGACAGCGAGGCCGCCCGGCGGCTGCTACGGGCCGCGGCACGGGCCTGCCCCGACCCGGATAACGGGCCGGTCCTGCACGCCACGGACCGGGCCGTACTGGATGCCGCCGCCGAGATCCTGGGCGAGGACGCGCACCACCGGTGGGACCCGATCGACGAGATACCGTTCGAATCCAACCGGGGGTACGCGGCGGTATTGGGCCGGACCACCCACAAACTGCGCTTGGTGGTCAAGGGCGCGCCCGAGGTCGTCCTGCCCCTGTGCACCCGGGTCCGCGGCGGCGCGTCCGCTAAGACGGACCGGGTGTACACCGACGGTGAGCGCGAGCGGGCCGAGGCCACCGTCCACGATCTCGCGGAACAGGGTTTGCGCGTGCTGGTGGTCGCCCGACGCGACCTGTCCGGTCCACCCGACGATGTCGAGGACGTGGTCGAGGGGCTGACCCTGCTGGGATTCCTCGGGATCGCCGATACGCCCCGGCCGCAGACTCCGTATCTCGTCCGCGCGCTCGAGGACAACGGTGTCGCGGTCCGGATGATCACCGGCGACCACCCGGTGACGGCTGCGGCCGTCGCGCGCCGGCTGGGTATCACCGTCGACACCGTGACCACCGGTGCCGATCTCGACGAACTCGACGACACCGCGCAGACCGAACTCATCGAGCGCAGCACCGTGTTCGCCCGTGTCGATCCCCAGCAGAAGGTGCGTATCGTGGCCGCGCTGCGCCGGACCGGACATGTCGTGGGGATGACCGGCGATGGCAGCAACGACGCCGCGGCGATCCGCACCGCCGATATCGGGATCGGTATCGCCGCGCACGGTTCGGCGGCCGCCCGCAACGCCGCGGACCTGGTCCTCACCGAACCGGATCCGCGGGCGCTGCTGCATGCGCTGGTCGAGGGCCGGAGTATGTGGCAGCGGGTGGCCGATGCGGTGGCCGTCCTGGTGGGCGGTAACGCGGGCGAAGTCGCGTTCACACTGTTCGGTACCGCCGTCGGTGGCCGCGCCCCGCTGGGGACCCGTCAGTTCCTGCTGGTGAACCTGCTGACCGATATGTTCCCCGCGCTCGCGCTCGCCCTGGCCGGCGATCAGGAGACCCCCGAACCCGACACCGATGCGCGCTGGGTCGAACAGCGCGCGGGGCAGCTGGCCGCGATCCCCCCGGCCAGTCTCGGCGCCGACCTGCTGCGCACCATCGGGATTCGCGGGGTCGCGACGGCCACCGGCGCCTCGGTCGCCTGGATGGCCGGACGCTACACCGGTACCCAGCGGCGCGCGGACACCATCGGACTCGTGGCACTGATCGGCACCCAGCTCGGGCAGACCCTGGTGGCGGGCTACCGCAGCCCGCTGGTATGGCTCACCGCCGCCGCCAGTGGTGCGGTGCTGGGGGTCATCGTGATGACACCGGGTCTGGGGACGTACTTCGGCTGCACGCCACTGGGTCCGGTCGGTTGGACGATCGCGAACACCTCGGCGCTGGCCGCCACCGCGGGAGCGACGGTATTGCCGCGGCTGCTGCCCGGGGTGGAACAGGACGGGCCGGCCGATACCGTTCCGGCGCCCCCCGAGCTCGAGGAGGAGTCCACGGCGCGAACGGAGACGCCGCAGTACGCCTGAGATGTCGCGGCGCCGGGCCCGGATCTCGAGTGGGGCCGACCCGATCCGAATTCCGGCGGGTTGCGTCGTACCGTCCTGCTAGCGTCCCGCGACGTGAACGAGATCGAGACAGCCGCCGAGGAAACCCTGTTCTGGGACCTGGTCGATACGGCGTGGGCGCAGGTGGGCGCCGAAGCGGACGCGCTACGGAAAGGCCTGGCAGCCCGGGCCTCCGACGACGAGGCCTACGCACTCGACCCGCATCTGCGGCCGTTCCTGACCCGGCTGCGCGCCCTCGGCGAAGAGCTGTCGAGTGCGGAACTGACCGCGCTGGACCGGGTCGCCGAACGAAAGCTCCACGAGATCGACCGCGCCGATATCCACGAGGTCACCGACGGCTCCGACGACGGTTTCCTGTACTGCCGCGGGTTCATCGTCGCAATGGGCCGGGATTTCCACCGGGCGGTTCTCGCCGATCCCTCGGTCGCCGTCCTCGATGCCGAATGCGAGTCGTTCTGCTATTTCTTCGCGCACCTGCACCGCGAGCGTTTCGGCTGCTTCCCGGAGACCGGGTCCGGGATCTCGCGGGAAACGGGCCGGAACCGGGTGGGCTGGTCCGGGTAGTGCGCACCGGTGGGCCGGGATTTCCGGACCCACCGGCGGTCGCGGTCAGCGGAGCTTGTCGTCGCGGTCGAGCCCTTCGATCTCGATCCGCTCCTTGCGGACCGTTTCGGTGATCGTCTGCTCGTCCTCGACCTGATCGATGACCAGCCGTATCCGTTCGACCGGGACCATCTCCTTGTCCACGGTCACCCGGTCCGCGTGCAGGGTGACCTCCTGCTCCTGATCACCGAAGTCGGCAGGCAGCGCCGAGACGTCGGTGATCGGTTCGCGCTCGATGCGTATTTCCTCGTGGCTGGTCGGCACGGTGATCGTCTGCTCCTCGCTCACCACGTACTTGCGCAGCCGGGCGTGCCCCGACACCTCCTGCCGGGTGCCGATGTTCAGGCGCTCCTCCGAGCGGACGAGGAAGTCCGGTCGCCGGGTGTCGCCCCTCTCCGGGGTGGTCGCGCCGGGAGCGCTCCGGCCGGTGGTCCCCGGATCGCCCGTGGCCCGGACCTCGTCACGGGCGGGTGAATCGGCGTGCCGCCCGTAATCCTCCCAGCCGGACCGGTTGGGATCGACGCCGTAGTGGACGAACAGGTCGTTCTCGGAATCCCGTGTGATCAGGCCGTCGTGTGCCAGATGCGGCGCGGATTTCACCGCTTCCTTGTGCACCCGCACCTGGAGTTCGGCGGGGTCCTGCCGCAACTGGGCACCGGCGAGCGGTACGAGAGAGTCTTCACTGAACAGGCCGGTACTGACCGATGCCCACGTCGGTGCGCCAGAGGCATTGTCGACGTAGACCCGCTTGACCTTTCCGATCTTGGTGCCGCCGAGGTCGTAGACTGCGTCGCCGATCAGATCTTCCACATGTTGAGCCATGGCTTTCTTCCTCGATTCTCGTCCGATACGTGGCCGGTGAACCGAGTTGCGCGGTCGCGACCGGAGTCCGGCCCGGCTCGTGGCCGGGTACGACGTTGCCGCTCGGTGTGCGCGTCGCTCCCGGTGCTGTGGCCCGGGACGGCGCCGCACCTACCTGTAGCCGGCGGTACTTCGCATTCACGAACCCGATTGGCTACATCTCGGCAAATACCCGAGCGATCACAGGTCAAACAGGCGCGCCGCGGCGGCCGGATGAATCTCCGGGTCGGTCCCGCGAGAATCGGGCTATCGCCCGGTTCGCTCGTATCGCACCCACATCTCCCCGGATCGCGATACCGGGCGGACCCGCGCCCCGGAAATCATCTCACCGGCCGACGTCCCGGACGAGCAGGTCGGCCGTGGTCTCCCGGCGGACCAGTTCCCGCGCACCGCCGTCCCGGACGGCGACGACCGGTGGACGGCCGACACAGTTGTAGGAGGTCGACAGGCTGTGGTGGTAGGCACCCGTACACGGCACCGCGAGCACATCACCGGGGTGCAGATCGGCCGGTAATCGCACGTCGCGGGCCAGGACGTCCCCGGCCTCGCAGTACCGGCCCACCACGGTCGCCGTCGTCCAGGGGCCGTGCGGGCGGCGGTTGGCCACCACCGGCGCGTACCGCGCGCCGTACAGTGCCACCCGCAGATTGTCGTTCATCCCGCCGTCGACCGTGACGAAGGTGGTGCCGCCGTCGATCCGCTTGACCGACATCACCCGGTACACCGTGACCCCGGCCCGCGCGACGATGGCCCGGCCCGGCTCCATCGCGATCGCCGGCCGCGGGAAACGATGGCGGGCACAGGCGGCGTCGAGCGCATCGTCGACGATATCGGCGAGTCCGGCCAGGTTCAGTTGGGCATCGCTCGGGTGGTAGGCCACGGCATGGCCGCCGCCGAGATCCAGTTCGGTGAGCAGCTGCCGGTGCTCGCGCCGGATCCAGGCCATCTCCCCCACCAACCGCCGGATGGCTTCCCCGTAGTGATCCGGGTCGTGGATCTGCGATCCCAGGTGACAGTGCAGCCCGACCAGTTCCAGGTCGGGCCGCGCCAAGACCCGCCGGACCGCTTCGGCCGCCGTATCACTGCCGAGCGGGAAGCCGAACTTCTGATCGAGGACACCGGTCCGCACGGCCGGATGCCCGGACACATCGATACCGGGTGAGAGCCGCAGCAGCACCGGTTGTGGGCGCTGCGCCGAGCCGGCCAGCAGCGCGATATCGGTGAGCGAGTCGAGCACGATCCGGCCGACCCCACAATTTACGGCGTCCGCCAGTTCTGCACCGGACCGCCCGGTCCCGTGCAGGATGAGTCGCCGCGGATCCACGCCGGCCGACAGCGCCACCGCCAGCTCTCCCCCGGAGCAGACGTCGATCGACAGTCCTTCGTCGCTCACCCAGTCCACCACCGCCCGGATCATGAGCGCCTTGCCGGCGTAGTAGACGCGGGCGTCGGGGAAAGTCTTGCGGTAGGCCCGGCAGGACGCCCGGACCTCGGCCTCGTCCAGTACATGGGCGGGCGTCCCGAACCGGTCGGCGACCTCGGTGAGCGCCACCCCGCCGACGGTGACGCGCCCCTCGCCGTCGTCTGCGGTCCCGCGCGGCCAGATCGTCGGGCTCAGCCGGGGCGGGATCGCCGGTTGCAGCGACGGAATCGTCTCGAGCAGTGTCACGATGCGCTCCTGGAATGTCCCCGCCGTTCCGTATGCGGGGTCGAGTCCAGGACTACGCGCCCACCCGGGCACCGGACGCGGTCTTGACGTGACCTTGACCTCCCGCGGCCCGTTCCTGACCGAACATTGACCGCGCGCCGACGACGGCCGCGTGCGTACGCGGCATACTCGTCGGGTGAGCGCTCCCGCGACCAGTAGGCCCGCCATTCTCAGCGTCGATGACGACCCCGGGGTGTCCCGGGCCGTCGTCCGTGATCTGCGGCGCCGGTACGGCGCCGAGTACCGGATCCTGCGCGCCGAGTCCGGTCCGCAGGCGCTCGAGGTGCTGCGCGAGATGAAACTGCGCGGCCAGCCGGTCGCGATACTCATCGCCGACTATCGGATGCCGGGTATGGACGGTATCGAGTTCCTCGAACAGGCGATGGACCTCGACCCCTACGCCCGCCGGGTGCTGCTCACCGCCTACGCCGATACCAATGCCGCCATCGATGCGATCAATGTCGTCGATCTGGATCACTACCTGCTCAAACCATGGGATCCACCGGAGGAGAAGCTGTACCCGGTGTTGGACAGCCTGCTGGATGCCTGGCGCAGCAGCGAGCACCGTCCGGTGCACGGAACCAAGGTCATCGGTAACCGATGGTCACCCAGATCGTCGCAGGTCAGGGAGTTCCTGGCCCGCAACCAGCTGCCCTACCGCTGGTTCCTGGCCGAAGAGCCGGAAGGCGCGCGTCTACTCGAGGCCGCCGGCGCCGACCCGCGGCGCTGTCCGGTGGTGATCACCGAGGGCGGGCAGGCGCTGGTCCAGCCCAGCGACGGGGAGCTGGCCGCGAGTGTGGGGCTGAGCACCGAACCGGCCGGCGACTTCTACGACCTCATCGTCGTCGGCGGCGGGCCGGCCGGACTCGGCGCCGCGGTGTACG
Organism: Nocardia grenadensis NBRC 108939; assembly: GCF_001613445.1. Classification (GTDB taxonomy): domain Bacteria; phylum Actinomycetota; class Actinomycetes; order Mycobacteriales; family Mycobacteriaceae; genus Nocardia; species Nocardia grenadensis. The sequence continues at coordinate 211,103 of NZ_BDCJ01000002.1, read as the reverse complement.
GCGCCTCCGAGGGGCTGCGCACGGTACTGGTCGAACGCACGGCCACCGGCGGCCAGGCGGGCCAGAGTTCGCGGATCGAGAACTACCTGGGCTTCCCGGACGGGTTGTCCGGGGCACAGCTGGCCGACCGGGCGCGCCGCCAGGCGGCCAAGTTCGGCGCCGAGGTGGTCACCACCCGCGAGGTCGTCGGACTGGAGGTGAACGGCTCGGCCCGGACCGTGCGGTTCGCCGACGGCGGCGCCCTGTCAGCCCATACGGTCATCATCGCGACCGGCGTGGATTATCGGCGCCATCCCGCGACCGGTGTCGACGAGTACACCGGACGCGGGGTCTACTATGGATCGGCCATGACCGAGGCGGCCGAATGCGCCGGTCACGACGTCTACATCGTCGGCGGCGCGAATTCGGCCGGGCAGGCGGCGATGTTCCTGTCCCGCAACGCGCGCACCGTGCACCTGGTGGTGCGCGGTGACGCGCTGGAGAAATCCATGTCGCACTATCTGATCCAGCAGATCGCCCAGGTGCCGAATATCCGGGTGCACACCGAGACCGAGGTGGTCGCGGTGGACGGCGCGGACCACCTGGACACGCTGGTTCTGCGCGACAACCGGTCCGGCGCCGAGGAGAGGGCACCTGCCGAACGGCTGTTCCTGTTCATCGGCGCCGCCCCGCAGACCGACTGGCTCGACGGCGTGGTGCACCGGGACGCCGCGGGTTATGTCCTGGCCGGCCCGGATCTGCTGATCGACGGTGACCGGCCGAAGGGCTGGGAGCTTCCGCGGCCGCCGCATCATCTGGAAACCAGCGTGCCGGGGGTCTTCGTGGCCGGGGACGTCCACGCCGAATCCGCCAAGCGGGTGGCCTCGGCCGTCGGCGAGGGGGCCATGGCCGTCATGCTCGTGCACCGCTACCTGGCCTAGAGGAGACCGAGAATGAGCATCTGCGATCCCGCCGAACTGCGGTCGCTGTTCCTGTTCGAGAAACTCGACGATCGGCAACTGGATTGGTTGTGCGCCGACGGCCGCATCGAAACCGTCGAGCCGGGTCCGGTGTACCAGGAGGGCGATCCGGCGACCTGCTTCTACGTGCTCATGGACGGTGAGGTGCGACTCACCAAACTGTCCGGGGGGCGGGAGATCGAGATGGTGCACACCGACCATCGAGGCTCCTATGCGGGCGCGTGGACGGCGTATCTGGGCGAGCGGGCCGAGACCCATTACAGCACCACGCTCTACGTGACCCGGACGTCGCGGTTCTATGTGCTGGACGCGCAGATCTTCTCCCGGATGATGCACAGCTGGTTCCCGATGGCGGTCCATCTGCTCGAGGGCGCGTTCTTCGGTAACCGCAACACCAACGCGCGGATCGCCCAGCGGGAGCGACTGCTCGCCCTGGGCTCGCTGTCGGCGGGGCTGACCCACGAACTGAACAATCCGGCCGCGGCCGCGGTCCGGGCGACCTCGGGCCTGCGCGACCGGATCGCGGGGATGCGCCACAAACTCGCCATGATGGCGCAGGGCAAATTCGATACCGTGGTCCTGGAGACCCTGGTCCGGTTGCAGGAGGAGGCGGCCGCCCAGGTCGCCAAGGCGCCGGAACTGTCCCCGCTCGAGGCGGCCGACCGGGAGGACCTGCTCGGCGAATGGCTCGACGACCACGGGATCCGCGACGGCTGGGAACTGGCACCGAACTATGTCCAGGCCGGGTTCGACACCGATTGGCTCGAACGCGTGGCCGCCACCCTGGAGGGCTGCACGTCCCAGGTGCTCGAGGGGGCGTTCCGCTGGCTGAACTACACCATCGAGACCGAACTGCTGATGAACGAGATCGCCGATTCCACCACGCGCATCTCGACTCTGGTGGACGCGGCCAAGCAGTACTCTCAAATGGACCGGGCTCCATTCCAGGTGGTGGACCTGCACGAGCTCCTGGACAGCACACTGGTGATGCTCAGCCGCAAGATCGGTGACTCGATCGAGGTGGTCAAGGACTACGACCGCACCCTCCCCCCAGTGCCCTGCTACGCCGCCGAACTCAACCAGGTGTGGACGAACCTGATCGACAACGCGGTGTACGCGATGGCGGGCAGGGGGAGATTGACCCTGAGCACCCGGCTCGAGAACAACTGCGCGGTCATCGTGGTCGCCGATACCGGGCCCGGGATCCCGGCCGAGGTGCGGAGCCGCATCTTCGAGCCGTTCTTCACCACCAAACCGGTCGGCGAGGGCACCGGGCTCGGCCTCGATATCTCGTTCCGCATCGTCGTCGATAAACACAGCGGGGACATCCGGGTGGATTCACGGCCCGGCGACACCCGTTTCACGGTATGGCTGCCACTGCCCCGCGCCGAGGGCGAGCCCGCGGGCACCCCGGATGCCGACGAGGCGTGAGCGGATGCCCACCGGGCGGTCAGCACGTCCGGCGGTAGATGATCGGCTGAGCGGCGACTCCGTTCGCGGCGAAGTTGGCCAGGACGAACGAGCGGAACGACCGCCGCAACAGCAGAGCCGGCAGGAAGGTGCGCAGCGCGGGCCAGCTCGCATGGTTCACCAGGCTGTAATCGTCGAACTCTCCCGGCAACGGCTGCATCAACGCCGAATCCGACAGCGATGTCTCGCGCTGGAACCAGCCCGCGGTGTACTGCCAGACATCGAAGACGGTCTCCCGGTCGTCGCCGTGGAAATAGTTGAACAGGAACCAACTGTCGGCATTGTGGTCGACGTCGGCGATCCGAGCAGCGTTGCTCGCGGCGGTCACCCGTGTGTGGCGCGCCGCACCGTCGAACAACCCAGCCAGCTTGCGCCAGACCGGTTCGGCACGCAGCGCTTCGGCGGCCGGAACACTCTCCGCCCGCACCAGCACGACCACATCGAAGCGCGCCGGGCGGATACCGCGGCGACGCAGCAGTGGCGTGCCTTCGCCCGGCGGTCGCAGAGCGGCCCGGAACACCGTCGCCTCAGCGACATCTGCGCGCCGCAGCAGGTGCGCGCACAGGCCGCCGGCCTGGTCCAGCACCCGCCGGCGCGCTCGTGACGGCAGAGCGAACGGGCCGGCCCAGCCACCGACCTCGGCGGCCAGGAGCAGGAAGCCCGAGTCGGTGGGAGTGGTGAGGTGGGCCTGTACGGCGAGCCGGTCGTTGACGATTTCCACTGTCGTACTCCTTTGGTTCGAGCGAGTCTGGGGTCAGCTACGGTCGAGACCCGACAACCGCCAGGCCAGCTTGTTACGCACCAAGGCCGTCCGGCCCGCGAGGCGCATGGCGATATTGCGGAACGGGCGCACCGCGGCCGGCATCGTTGCCAGCGAGGTGAGCCGGCCGGCGATCGCGACCACCGACTCGGTATTGCGCCGCCGGGCCGCGGCGTGCTCGTCGAGCAGTGTCGGTGACTCGCCGCGCAGCACCCGGGCCAGGGTCGTCGCGGCGGTGACCGCGTCTTCGATGCCGAGATTCATTCCCTGTCCACCGGCCGGTGAGTGCACATGGGCGGCGTCGCCTGCCAGCAGGATGCGACCGTCCCGGAAACGCTCGGCGATACGGTGGTGCACGCGGAAGCGGGAGCCCCAGACGACTTCCTCGACCACCGCCGGCTGAGCCTTCGGGCCGCGTTCGTCCAGCAGCCGTTGCACGAAGGCGACGTCGGGCTCGTGCGGTGCCTCGTCCACGGTGGCCACGATCCGGTATATACCGTCGGGCAGCGGTGCCACGACGATCAGCCCGGCCGGGGAGAAGTACAGGATCACCTCGTCCTTGGGGACCCCGCCGGAGACCCGTACATCGGCCAGGCTGAACGATTCGGCATAACTGCCGCCGATGAAGCCGATACCGGCCTGGTCGCGCACCGTGCTGTGCAGACCGTCGGCGCCGATCAGGTAGCGGGCGCGGAGCTGGGCTCCATCGGAGAGGGCGACCGTCACCAGGTCGGCGTCCTGGATCACCGTGGTCACCTCGACGGGGCGCCGCACCGGCACCCCGAGTTCGGTCAGCCGGCGTAGGAGGAATTTCTCGGTATCGGCCTGCGAGATCATCAGCGTGTAGGGGTAGACAGTGGGGAGTCGGTCGAAGGGGACGGCGATCAGCACCTGGTCCCGGTCCCGGATGGTGAAGTCCGGGGTGTGAAGGCCGCGATCGACCAATGACTGCGTCACCCCATAGGGCTCGAGCAGTTCGAGGGTGTGGGGGTGGACGACCGCCGCCCGGGAGGTGTTCGCACCTTCGGCCTGGCTGTCGACGATCACGACATCGTGGCCGAGCCGGGTCAGTACGACGGCGGCGGTGAGACCGACCGGGCCCGCGCCGACGATCAGGACATCTGCGATTTCGGTGGTCATCGTCTCACCTGCCCTCAAGAGGTCAACATTTGTTGGCATCAACGTTAGGCCGGTTCAGATTTCTTGTCAACAGCTGTTGGCCTACACTTGTTGGCATGAGAAGGACCTCGGAAGAGACGAAGGCGGTCATCCTCACCGCGGCCCGCGAACGCTTCGCCGCCGACGGCTACGACCGGGCGACGATCCGGGCGATCGCCGCCGACGCCGACATCGACCCGGCCATGGTGATGCGGTACTACGGCAACAAGGAACGACTGTTCGCGGCGGCGGCCGAATTCGATCTTGAGCTACCGGATCTGACGGAGGTGCCCCCCGACCGGATCGGCCCCGCCCTGGTGGCGCACTTCCTCGACCGCTGGGAGCGCGACGAAACACTGCTGATCCTGCTGCGTGCCGGAGTCACCAATCCGGTGGCGGCCGACCGGATGCGATCGATCTTCGCGACACAGCTGGGGCCGGTGCTCGCGAAAGCCGGGGACGACCCCCGGGAGGCGCCCACGCGCGCCGGTTTGGCGGCGTCCCAGATCCTGGGTATGGCGCTGTGCCGTTTTATCCTCGCGTTTCCGCCGGTGGCCGATATGACCCGGCCGGAGGTCATCGCCTGGCTGGGGCCGACGATCCAGCGCTACCTGACCGGACCGGTTCCGGAGATCGCCTCGGCCCGTTGATCGTCGGTCACGGTCCGGCCGGGTGACCGGGCGTTACCGATGCCAGGCCGGCACTGCGCCGGCGACACTGCTGATCCGCGCCTGGTACCGCTCCACGAACGGCAGCACCTGCTGCGCGATCACCTTGTTGTATTCGGCGGGGCGCTGCCGCGGATTCGCGTGCCCGGTGCCCCGCGGTTTCACCACCAGCAGATTCCCGTTCACCCCCCCGACCTTGTCGATCAGGACCTCCTGGGTACGCGCGACATCCACCACCCGGTCCCGGCTCCCGTCGTGCGGGCGGATGAAAACGATGGCCGGCCGCGGTTTGCCGTGCGCGGGCCCGGACAATGAACGCAGATCGTCGGTCGCGCCACCGGCCACGATCGCCAGGAACTGGGCCTCGATCAAGCCGTTGCTGGCGGCGTCGGCATTGAGTATCTTGTCCCGCAGCACCCGCCCCACCGCTTCCCGGAATTCCCCGAACCGGATACCCGGAACACCGTTGTGGTCGACGAAATTCTCCCGGCGCGCATAAGTTTCCACCGCGGCGCGCAATCCCCGGCTCTCCCGCGCACCGGGCAGCCAGCCCATCCAGCGCACCATGTCCTCCCCCAGACCACGACTCTCCGGGCGGACCGCGTCGAGATCCAGTGGCGTGCAGTCCAGCAGCACTCCCACCAATCTGCGGTCGCTGCCGAGATGGATGTGCTCGGCGACCTCGAGCGCGATGACCCCGCCCATACTGTGCCCGGTCAGCACGATATTGCGTACTCCCGACATGGCCGCGGCCCGGACGATCAGGTCGGCGATCACCTCGGTGTCGATACCGCGGTTGTCGTACCGGATCGCCCAGACCGCGCCCATCTCGCGCAGCGCCGGCAGCGCGGCGGCCGTATCGCTGGCATTGAGATTGCCCAGCCCGACCAGATCCACGACGGCGGTATCGCGTTTACCGGGGTCCACGGGTTCGGCGATCGGTAACAGCGCGGGCTCGGTCAGCGCGAGGCGCATACGCTCCGGCTCGATATCGTGCTCCCAGTATTGTGCGAACGCGATCCCGATGATCATCAACAGTGCGGCTACCCGAAACAACGCCAGTCTGGTGCGACGCAACGTCTTCCATCCGTGGCCCGGGCGCGTCTCGCGCAACCTGGCCCGGCGACGTTCGTCACTCCAGTCCGCGACGGTGGACGGATGCCATTCGTCCAACGGCGACATATTTCCCACTGTATGCGCACACCCGCCGGTGCTCCGGGTAGCGCGGCGGTGAGAATTACCGCAGCACCGCGGCATCAGTCCTTGCGGACTCCGTCGACCAGCAGCCGCCGGATCGCCTTGTTCAACGCGCCGATGGCCGCCTCGTCCGGATCGCGCAGCCCGTGCACCACCCCGGCGAGCAGCATGCCCGTCACCGCCCGGGCGGTGTTGATCGTGTCGAGATCGGCGCGCAGATAGCCCAGTTCGACGCCGTGGTCGAGGTATCCGGCGGTCAGCGCGTCGGCGGTATCGAGCAGCCCGTAGAGACGCGTGGTGAGTTCGTCGTCGATACCGGTCGCGTGGAACAGCAGCAACTGGGCCACGCGCCGATCCTCGATGAGGATACGGGTGAGTGCGGCACCGATCCGATCGATCTGCTCCCGATACTGGTCCAGGCCGGTCGCGGCATCGGGCGCGTTGTCGGTCCCGAGCGCGTCGATGATCCGGGCCGCCAGGTCGTCGATCACGTGGTCGATGATGTCGCGCTTATTGCTGAAGTAGCGGTAGAAGGTGCCGTGGCCGATGCCCAGCTGGGACGCGATATCGGCGATCCCGGTCGCGTGGTAACCCTTCTCGGCGAAACAGACGAAGGCGGTATCGATGATCTCCTGGCGTAGCTCGGCCTTACGGCGTTCGGCCCGCGTCGGTGGCTTCGTCACGCCCCCGATGATATCGTCATCAGAAACGGAATGATGTGTCATTCTGTGATGAATCGTTCAGCGGAGCAGCAGGAGGTTCGGCGTGACACCTCGATACGACGCCGTCGTGGTCGGCGCGGGGTTCGGTGGTATGGGGGCCGGTATCCAGCTCGACCGCCTCGGCCTGCACGACTACGTGATCCTCGAACGCGAATCCGATCTCGGGGGCACCTGGCACGTCAACCGCTACCCCGGCCTGGCCGTCGATATCGCCTCGGTGACCTACTCCTATTCCTTCGAACCGAACCCGAACTGGTCGCGCCTGTTCGCACCGGGCGCGGAGCTGAAGAAGTACGCCGAGCACGTCGCCGAGAAGTACGGCCTCCGCGAGCGGATGCGTTTCGGTACCTCCGTCGAGAGCGCTCACTGGGACGCCGAGCACCAGTACTGGGTGGTCACCGTCGCCGGCGGCGATACGCTCACCGCGCGCTATCTACTGACCGCGACCGGTTTTCTCTCCCAGCCCTACACCCCGCCGTTCCCCGGTATCGATACCTTCGCCGGCAAGATCGTCCACACCACCGCCTGGGACGATACCTACGACCTCACCGACCGCCGGGTCGCGATCGTGGGCACCGGCGCCACCAGCGTGCAACTCGTCCCCGAGGTCGCGGACCGGGCCCGCGAACTCACCGTGTTCCAGCGCACTCCGATCTGGGTGGTGCCCAAGGTCGATATGCCAATCCCGCCCGCGGTGCAGCGCCTGTTCACCCGGGTCCCGGTCACCCAGAAGGCCGCGCGGCTGGCCAATACCACCGCGCTGGAAGCGCTCATGGTGATCGGAGTCCTGCATTACAAGCAGGCCAAACCCTTGAACAAGGCGGCGGCGCTGCTGGCCAAGGCGCATCTGCGTGCCCAGGTCCACGACAAGCGGACGCGGGAGCAGCTCACCCCCGACTACGATTTCGGCTGTAAACGCCCGACCTTCTCCAACCGCTACTTCGCAACCTTCAACGAACCGCACGTCCGGTTGGAGACCGGCGGTATCGATCGAATCGAACCGGACGGGATAGTCACCGCTGCCGGCACGAAGACCGAGATCGACACGCTCGTGCTGGCCACCGGATTCAACCTCTGGGATGTGAACTTCCCGGCCATCGAGATCATCGGCCGCGACGGAGTGGACCTCGGGAAATTCTGGCGGGACAACCGGTTCCAGGCCTATGAAGGCATCACCGTGCCGAAATTCCCGAACTTCCTCAGCCTCAACAGCCCCTACTCCTACAGCGGCCTGTCCTACTTCACCACCATCGAGGCACAGATGAAACATATGGCCAGGCTCTTCGGGGAGCTGGCCCGCCGCGGTGAGACCACCTTCGAGGTCAGTGCCCGCGCCAACACCGAATTCCTGGACCGCGTCACCGGTAAGCTCGGTTCTTCGGTGTTCTACGGTGGCGACTGCGCCACTGCCCGCAGCTACTACTTCAACCAGCACGGCGAGGCGGCGCTGCTGCGCCCGACCAGCACGGTCAACGCGCACCGCGAGGCGGTACGGTTCCCCCTCGACGACTATCTGTACGGCCGGGCCGGCTGACCCGCGCCGCCGCCGAGTTCGGCAGGGCGTCCAGGCCGCGCGGGCCGAAAGCAAGACCATCCCCCTTGTGATCGGTCCGGCCATACCGGCCGATGATTATGAACTCGCGCAGTTTTCTCGGTCCTTCGGACCCGAGCGTCCTCTTGACCCGCTAGCGTCGTATCGTTGCTCGTCGGGCCGAACTCGGGGCGCGGCCACAAGCCATCGCAGACAGTTCGTTTCGAGCGATAACTCGCCGTCGCCGCGGTTCACCTGTGACAGCGACCGATATCGTTCGCTGCCCCACCGCGCACCTCATCCACGGCGACGGCCGTCGCGGCGTCACGAGCGCCGGGCCGGACGCCGGTCGATTCCAGCTGTCCGAAAGAAGAACGTGTTAAGAGTTTCCACCCGTATCCTGGTCCTGCTGTTGACCCTCGTCTCGGTCGGTGTTCTCGGGGGTGGCGCCAACGCCGAACCGCTCTACCCGCAACCGGATCCGGACCCCTTCTACACCGCACCTCCCGAGCTCGCCGGATTGCAACCGGGCGAGGTGGTGCGCACCCGCAAGATCGATACCGGTATGTACGTGGGCACCGAAGGCTGGCAGGTAGCCTTCCGGTCCACCAGCTCCCTCGGTAACCCGATCATGGGTGTGACCACGGTGCTACTGCCCGCGGGCGTGAAGAAGCCGCCGCTGGTCTCCTATCAGGCCCTGATCAATTCGCTCGGCACCCGATGCAATCCGTCGCGGTCACTGTTCAACGGTGAACTACAGGACGCCGTCGGCGCGATGCTGCCGATCGGACGCGGCTGGGCCATCTCGGTGCCCGATTACCTCGGACCGAATGTCGCCTACGCCGCCGGACGGCTCAGCGGAATGGTCACCCTCGACAGTGTCCGCGCCGTACAGCGGGTCGCCGAACTCGGCCTCGCGGATTCCCCCGTGGCACTGGCCGGTTACTCCGGGGGCGGGCTGGCCACCGGATGGGCCGCGGCCCTGCAGCCCTCCTACGCACCCGATCTGAAGATCGCGGGCATCGCCGCGGGCGGTATCCCGGCCGACCTGGAGCAGATGGCGCTGGGTCTCGGTTTCGCCCCGCACCCGGGTTTCGGCCTGGCCTTCGCCGCGGCCATGGGTCTGGAGCGGGAGTACCCGGACCGGCTGCCGATCTCCGACCAGCTCAATGAGAACGGCCTGTGGTTCCGGGAGTTCACCCATGACGCCTGCCGGCGGTTCCTGCTGTTCCACGGCGCTTTCCGCAGTGCGGAGCAGATGGCCGCGTCCAAGAGTCTGATGGACAGCCCCGCAGCGCATCAGGTGCTGCGCGAGAACAGCCTGCGTTACTTCGACGGGGTGCCGACCGCGCCGACCTATCTGTGGCACGGCCGCTTCGACGAGCTCACCCCCTACGATGGGGTGGCCGAGTTCACCGACCGTTACTGCCGTGCGGGCGCGCCGGTGAAACTCACCACCTACGACATCGCCGAACATATGACCGCCGCCGCCGCGGGCTTCGCCGATGCCTGGAATTTCGTGGAGGCCAGGTTCCGCGGTGAACCCATGGCCACGGGCTGCTGAGCAAGCGGCCACGCCGGAGATCTCCGGCCCGTCCGGTGGAGTCGACCGGACGGGCCGCACAGGTGTTCGAGTGACGCGAATACCGCGGGCTCAGCTTCCGGTTTCGCGTTCCACCAGCCGCGGATGGTCGGGGTGACCGGCGATCGAATACTGCGTCGCGAGCCGGCGTAGTCCGGCCAGATCCGTCGGATCGGCCATTACCTCGGTGTCGAGGTCGAGGATGAAGTGTCCGGGCCGCACGAACCGTGCCGAGCGGCCGAGATCGCCGTCGGGGTGTTCGACGGTAACGACCCCCGACACCGCGGTGATCCGGCCGTCCTGGTCGTATTCGATCTGCACGCGCACGGGTCCCCCTCAGCCGGGTATCGGACTGGACCAAGCTATGTAGAAGTAGTAGTAGGCCGGTTCCCCCGGGCCGTTGTTGTGTATCTCGAAATGGGTTTCGTCGTGCCCGCCGCGATAATGCGTAATGTTGCGGACCGCGATCTCGGCGGCGCCGTCACAATAAGCGGTGAAGGCGTAGAGCCGATTCTCCCGGCCCCACTCACCGCCTGCGGTCCACCAGTGGTCGGCTTCCCCCGCTGCCAGCGGACCACCGAAATTACAGAACGCGCCGAGCCAGTTCAGTGGTACAACCTGGACCATCAGGCCTCCCTGGAAAGATCGGCGGAAAAGCCGTCACATCACCCGGGCGGTATTACGAGGTCGAACCGGTTCGTCGCCATTATCACCCACCGGGGCGGGGGCTGTCACGGGTGGAACCCGGGTCATCGATCGGGACGGTCCTGCGCCGTGTACTCCGGCAGCGACCGCATCACCACCTCCACCGCGTGCTGGGCATTGCGGCTGCCGTGCAAGGCGACACCCCGCTCCCCCGGTTGCAGGGGTTCCAGGGCGGCGAGCTGGGAATCGAGCAGCGCGGCCGGCATGAAATGTTCGGTCCGGCCCGTTATCCGTGCCAGGAGTTCGTCGCGATCGGCGGTCAAAAGCAGGAAGTAGACACCGGGCGCCCCCGTCCTCAGCACATCGCGGTAGCGGCGTTTGAGTGCCGAACAGGCCATCACGCCGCCGGTCCCCGCGGCGGTGCGTGCTCGCAGCCAGTCGCCGACCGCGGCGAGCCAAGGCCCCCGGTCGCTGTCGTCCAGCGGAAGCCCGGACGCCATCTTGTCGATATCGGCCCGGGAGTGGAGGTCGTCCGCGTCGGCGAAGGGCACGCCGAGTCGCCGGGCCAGCAGCCGGGCCGTGGTGGTCTTTCCGGTACCCGAAACCCCCATCACCACGACGCATGGCGCACGGGAAAGCGGGTCTTGCGTCGATTCCACGACCGTCATCGATTCCTGTCGACCCCGGGCGGTCCGAGCGAACCCGCCGGGTACTCCTCCAGCGGCACGCGGTCGCGCGCCCCATCGGACAGTACCGGTTCCAGCAGCCGCCAGGCCTCTTCCCCCTGGCCGGAGCGGAGGAACAGCCCGCGATCTCCACGCGGGACGTTGAGCAGCGATCCGCCTAGGCGGGCAGTTCCGGCGGCTCGCTGCGCGCCGTGAGGGTGCCGCCGCAGATCACCGGCCGCTCCATCATCGGGCCGGCTCCGCGCGATTCCGGTCGCGACGAACGGCCCGTGTACCGTTCCGTCGCGAGTGTTCCGGCGGGTATCGCCGAGGGGACGATGGGATCTGCGTTCTTCCGTCTTCCCGCGCGCTCGGACGATCGGTACGGCCTGCCGACGACAATCGGTCTCAACGTAACAGCGGGTCAGGGGACCGTGCGGGGGCCGCGATGGGCAGACGGTGCATGTGGCCCCGAGGCGCACCGACCCCGCCCATGAGCCCGCGGCCGGGCGCGGGTCAGTCCAGGCAGAACTCGTTCCCCTCGGGATCGGCCATCACGATGAACCCGGCCTCCAGCGGCGGAGCGGGCTCGTGGCGCCGGATCCGGGTGCCGCCCAGCGCGACGAGCCGGTCGCATTCGGCCTCGAGCGCGGCCATCCGTTCCTGCCCCTGAAGCCCCGGCGCCACCCGAATATCGAGGTGGACGCGGTTCTTGGCGACCTTGCCCTCCGGGACCTGCTGGAAGAACAATCGTGGGCCGTTCCCGTCCGGATCCTCGACGGCCGACCTCGCGTTGCGCTGCTGTTCGGGGACGCCGATCCCGGCGAGAAAGTCATCCCACGCGGCAAGTGGGTCGGCGTCCGCAGGCAGCTCGACTCCCGGCGGGCCCGGATGGATGTAGCCCAGGACCTCACGCCAGAACGACGACAGCGCCCGCGGATCGTGGGCATCGAAAGTGACCTGAATATCGCGACTCATCGAAATGCTCCGTTCGCAGAGAGGTGAGTGTGCACCCGGCCATTCTGGCAGGCCGGGCGGACAGAATCGGTCCGCAATTCCGTGCGGTCCGGGCGCGCGGGATGTGACGTACGCTGCCGAGCGTGGCTCGGCCGGATGAGGGCCGCATCCGCCCGATTCACCGCGCCGACGCCGAGCTCGGGCCCGGGCGCGCCCGCCTCACTCGCCCGGTGCGGCGTGATCTCCCCGCCGAGTTTCCGCTACATCGACCCCGGCTCTGAATTCGTTGGCGCGAAACACTTTCCGAGTTTCACATCGGAATCGATCAGCGAATTCCGGTTCCGGCGAAGCACCCGATGAGGACAGAACGGCCTGGCAATGGTTCAATTCCCGGCGTACGACCCGGAGTGCAGGAGGAAATGGAATGGCAGTGCGCTACTCGAAAAGAGAACAGACCAAACTCGTCAACCGAGTGAAAAAACTCCTCACTCAGGGTAAAACGCTCAATGCGGCGTGCATGCAGGTCTCCGAACGCGAAGGTGGGCTTCCCGCCACGAACACACTCGCCAATTGGGTCCGTGCCGCAGGACTTCCCGAAAGCGCCGAGACCACACCGGTCGCGGACACTCCCGCCCCCGCGAAACCCCGGCGTCGTCCCCGCGGTGCAGGCAAGGTGACCGCGAAACCGGTCGCCGCCAACGAGACCGAGGCACCACAGGTCGTCGCGGAACCGGCGGAGACCACCGCCGAGGCCACGGTGGCCGAGCCCACCGAAGCGGCACCGGAAACCGCCGGACCGGCAGCGGAAATCACTGCCGAGACCACGGAACCGGCAGCGGAGACCACCGCCGAGCCCACGGCCGAACTGGTCCGGGTGCGCCCCACGGATACCACCGTGGACTCCGCGCACGAACTCGACGACCTGCTCGACGAGAACCACCGGTTACGCACCGCGTTGAACGAGGCCAACCGGGAGATCCGTGCCATGCGCGACCTTCTCGTCGTATACGCGAGCCGGTAGCTCGGCCGTCCCCCGGCCGGGCCGTCCGCCGGACCGGTTGACCGAACATCGGCAGGTGGACCTCGCGTGCACGCACCGCGGCAAGAGCCGCGGCCCCGCCCGTCCGCCGCTACCTCCGGTGTTCCGGAAGCGGGCGCGCGTCCCGGTCACCGGTCCGGCAGGGCTGCATACTGGACGTCATGTCGTGGTCCGGGCTCGTCGAAGCGGTACTCGACCTGCATGTGACAACGACCGCGGCGACTTTCGTATTCGTTGCCGTCACGGCGGTGTGCCTGGCGACGCTGGTGATCCGCCGGGACCGGCGGTGGCTACTCGCCGGTGTCGCCGTCGTGGTGGCGGTGGCCGGGGTGTCGGTGGCACTCGCCGCGGTGCTCATCGAGAAGGTCTGGCGGCCGTTCCCCGATCCCCTGCCCGCGTCGGTCTATGTTTGGTCGGGGCTGGCGATTCTGGCGGTGGCGCTGGCCGCCGGGCGCGGGTTCGTCCGGCGCCGGGACCGGTCGCGGCCGCTGATCGCGACCGGACTGGTCGCGGCAGCCGCCGTGGTCGTGCTCTGTGCCGCCGGCGGGATCAACACGGGATTCGACGCGTATCCGACGGTGCGGACCGCGCTCGGCATGACCGACTACCGGACCGTGCCGTTCGATACGACGCTGGCGCCGGTGCCCGGCGGATCGCCGGCACCGGCGAACTGGGCCCCGCCCGCCGAAATGCCGGAGATGGGCGCGGTGACCCGCGCCGCCGTTCCCGGTGCCGTGTCCGGGTTCCCCGGCCGTGATGCGCGGATCTATCTGCCCCCGGCGTACTTCACCGATCCCCGGCCTGCCTTGCCGGTGCTGGTCCTGCTGGCCGGGCAGCCGGGCACCACCGAAGACTGGCTCGTGGGCGGCCGACTCACCCACATCATGGACAGCTACGCCGCCGCGCACCGGGGGCTGGCGCCGATCGTCGTGCTCGCCGACGGTACCGGCGGCCGGTTGGCCAATCCGCTGTGCGTCGACTCGCGGCTCGGTAACGCCGCGACCTACCTGGCCGTGGACGTACCGAATTGGGTACGCGCCCATCTGCAGGTGAACCCGGACCCCCGCGCCTGGGCGGTGGGCGGGCTGTCCTACGGCGGGACCTGCGCCCTGCAACTCGCCACCACCCGGCCCGAGGTCTACCCCACCTTCCTCGATCTCTCCGGACAGGCCGAACCGACACTCGGCGACCGGAAGACCACGATCCGGGAGGCCTTCGGCGGCGACGCCGACGCCTTCGCCCGGAACAATCCCGCCGACCTGCTGGCCCGCCATCGCTACCCCGACTCGGCCGGCGCCTTCGTCGTGGGCCTCGGCGACACCGAATACCGGGCCGCGATCGAGCGGCTCGCTGCCGCCGCGCGCGCGGCGGGAATGGATGTCCACCTCACCGAACTGCCCGGCGGGCACAGTTTCGCCGTGTGGTCCGCCGGTCTGGAAAAGGAGCTGCCGTGGCTGGGCCACCGTCTCGGTCTGGACGCGTCGTGAAGACCCGCGTCGTAGCGGGGCTCTCCCGCGCACCCGTATCTCTCGGGCTGCTGGCGGTGTTCTGGGTTCTCGCGGTGATCACCGGGGCATGGGCGAAGGGCCCGTCGCACGAGCTGGCCGCGCACGTCTCGCTCGGCCTCCCGACCCTCGACGACGGGTACGTCTGGACCCTGTGGACCTCGGGACTGTTCGCCTCCGGGACGGGCGGCTACCTGCTGGCGAGTGTGTTCGTGCTCGCTGTCGCGGTGCCGGTGGAACAGCGCATCGGCAGCAAGCGGTTCGTGATCGCGGTATTCGCCGCCCAGGGCGCGGGCGCCGCGCTGGCACTCGCCGCGGCACGGCTCGCGTCGGCGGTGCCGAATTCCTGGGGTCTGGAACTGCACGGCCATCTGACGGCCGACCCGCTGCCCTGGGTCTTCGGGGCACTGCTCGCCGCCAGCGCGGCGATGCACACCCTGTGGCGCCGGCGTATCCGCGCACTGTTACTGGTGATCCTGGTGACCACGGCCCTGTTCGCCGGGCATCTGCCGGATGTGACGCGACTATGTGTCGCGCTGGCCGGTCTGCTCATCGGACCACTGCTGTTCGGGCGCTCCGCGCTCGGCCCGGTCCTCGGCGGAACGATCCGGGAGCGTCGCACACTCGTCGCTCTCGTGGTCGCGGCCAGTGTCCTGGGCCCGCTCTTCGCCACGTTCTCCCCGCATGCCATCGGGCCGCTGTCGTCCTTGCGTGAACTGTTCGATCAGGTGCCCTACAGCGCGCGCGAACTCGTCGACATCTGCGCCGATCCGGCCCTGCACGACGAGTGCCGCAGAGGGCAGCAGGCGCTGCGCCTGTCCGGTATCGGACCGCTGGCCATGAACATCCTGCCGTCGATGCTGCTGCTCGTCGGGGCGGAGGGTCTGCGGCGTGGCCGGCGAGCGGCCTGGCTGCTCTCGGTCGGTGGGCATATCGTGCTCATCGGTCTCGCGGTGGTCAGTGTGATCGTGCGGACCGTCGAACAGGACGAGGCACGCTGGGTGCTCTACGGCATCCATCGGCACAGCTCGGTGTACCGGGATTTCGCTCCCCTACTCGCCCTGATCGCGATCCTCGCGCTGTTGCTGGCCACCCGGCGGCTCTTCGATGTGCGCGCCGCGCGCGGGACGTACCGCCGGGTCTGGCTGGGGACCGCCGCGGCGGCGGGGGCCGCGCTCATGGCCTACGTGGTGTTCGGGACACTGCTCGCCGGCGGTTTCGACCGCGACCCCGGGGTCGGCACTCTGCTGCGCGATGCCCCGTTGCGACTGCTGCCGCCAGTCTACCTCCAGCTCTTCGAACCGCCGGTATTGCCGCTGACCTCGGCGGCGACACTGCTCTTCGAGTGGGTCGGCGTGCTCGTCTGGGTGACATTGTGCTTGTTGATGTTGCGCAGTTTCTTCACCCCGCCCGCCGGATACGACCTCGGCGGTGAACGCCGGGTGCGGGAGCTGTTACACAACCCGGGCGGCGGATCCCTGTCGTGGATGAGCACCTGGGCCGGCAACAGGTACTGGTTCGGCGCGGACGGCCGGCATGCGGTGGCCTATCGGGTACATTCCGGTGTCGCGCTGACCACGACGGACCCGATCGGTGCCCGTCGCGGTCTGGCCGCGGCGGCCGACGAATTCGCGGCCTGGTGTCTCGGCAACGGGTGGACGCCGTGCTTCTACTCCGTCGGGCCCGATACCGCGGCACTCGCCCGGGAACACGGATGGAGCTGCCTGCAGGTCGCCGAGGAGACGATCATCGATCTGGCCGATCTGGCGTTCAAGGGCAAGAAGTTCCAGGATGTGCGGACGGCACTGAATCGTGCGGGCAAGGAGGGGATCGAGGCGAGGTGGACAACGTTCGCCGAGGCGCCGCTGGCGGTGACCGAGCAGATCGTGGAGATCTCCGAGGAATGGGTCGCGGACAAGGGACTGCCCGAGATGGGTTTCACCCTAGGGGGTCTGGCCGAACTGCACGACCCCGAGGTCCGGCTGCTGCTGGCCGTCGATCACGACGATCACGTCCATGCCGTCACCTCCTGGATGCCGGTGTACCGGGACGGTACCCTCGTCGGCCTCACCCTGGATTTCATGCGGCGCCGCGCCGATGGATTCCGCGTGGCGATGGAGTTCCTCATCGCCTCCGCGGCATTGTCGGCCCGGGAGCAGGGTCTCGAGTTCCTCAGCCTGTCCGGGGCACCGCTGGCCGGTGCGGACAGCAGCGGCCCCGACCTGGACCGGAGCGCGCTCGACGGTTTGCTCGATCTATTGGGCCGCACCCTGGAACCGGTCTACGGCTTCCGGTCGCTGCTCGCTTTCAAGGAGAAGTTCCAGCCACGCCACCGGCCCGTGTACATGGTGTTTCCCGATGCCACGGCACTGCCGACCATCGGGATCGCCGTCGGCCGGGCGTACCTACCGCATCTGTCGCTGGAGGAGAGCGGGCAGTTGCTGACCCACCTGCTCCGCCGCTGACCCGCCGCGGTGGGCTCGGCACACCGGACCGATGATCAGCGACGCAGCGAGGTCTCGCGATCCAGGCGCGCGAGTTGGACCGGATTCCGGACCGCGTACAGCCCGGTGATCAGTCCCTCGCCGATACGAATCGCGACGACGGTGTCGGCGGCACCGTCGAGTTCGACGATCAGCGCCGAATGACCGTTGATCCGGACCGGACGCAGGACCGCCGCACCCGCGATCCGGCCCAGGACCTCGGCGACCGGGCCGGAGCCCACCACCACCGGCATGGTCGCCGCCCGCACGACACCGCCCCCGTCGGTCAGCAGCACCACATTGGGGGCGAGGATATCGAGCAGGTTCCGCAGGTCGCCCGTATCGACGGCCCACCGGAAGGCCGTGAGGGCGGCCCGGTCTCGGCCGCCGAGACCGCGCCGCGCGGACGCCGCACCGCGATATGGGCGCGGGCACGGTAGTTGATCCGGCGGACCGCCGCCGGGGTTCTGTCGGCGGCCTCGCCGATCTCGGTGTAGTCCATCGCGCAGTACGCACACCGCGCGTTCCACGGGGCCGGTGTCACCATCAGACGCCGCGCCCGGCTCTTCCGTAACAGCGCGCGCCGATAATTCATGGCACACCGTCGAGTTGTTGTGCCGGCCCGGCGCCCGCCGTCTCAGGGCCGTTCGATCACGCACGACCGGTGAGGACCCGATGATGGAATCCCCGTTTCGGCCTGAACCCGACGAACTCGCCGTCGAGATCGGCCGGCGGCTCGCCGGCACCGGCCTGGCGATCACGCAGTCCGGGCTCCCGAAGTCGACCCTCGAACTGGTGGAACTGCACGGAGTTCCGCCCACTGCCGGTCACCGGCGGCCTCGCGGTGCGGCCGGTCACCGGCGCTCACCGGTTCGCGATGGATCGGGCCGGAGCGGGGGCGGTGACACTGTCCCAGGCGTGCATCGCGTGGTCGATCACCTGCTGGGCGTCCGCACGGGAACAGCCGTCGCGGGTCCGGATCGCCAGACCGTGCAGGACGGTCAGATAGAACGAGGCCACGGCGTCGATTTCGGTACCGGCCGGTATATCGCCCTCGGCGCGCCCGCGCTCGAGTCGGGCGAGCAGTTCGGCCCGGTCCCGGGCCCGCAGTTCCGCCAGCATATCTCGGACGTGGGTGTTGTCCGGGGTGACGTTGGTGGCCGCGAGCACCACCATACAACCCAGCGGCGTCGCCGGGTCGAGGTTGGCGTCCACCCGTTGCCGCAGCATCGCCTCGACCGCTTCCCGCGCGGTGCACAGCCGGTCCATCGGGCGCGGGGTCGCGCTCCCGTAGAGCGCGACGGCCTCGCGGAACAGCTCCTCTTTGGAGCCGAAGGCGGTGTAGAGGCTGCGCGCGCCGATACCCATCGCGGCGGTGAGGTCGCTGATCGAGACGCCCTCGTATCCGTGTTCCCAGAACAGGTACATGGCGGCGCGCAGCGCGGAGTCCCGATCGAAGCCACGCGGGCGTCCCGGTCCCGGCATCACACCTCCACTCTGCGCTGTTGACATGCCCATGCTAGCCACGGTACCTATTTGCGCAACGATCACTGCATAAATAACGGGAGCTGAAGTGAATCTAGAAGGAAAAGTGGCATTGGTGACGGGCGGCAGCCGGGGTATCGGCGCCGCGATCGCGCAACGACTGGCCGCCGACGGCGCGGATATCGCACTCACTTACAACACCGCGGCTGGACCCGCCGACGAGGTGGTCGCGCGGATCCGCGAAACCGGTCGGCGCGCGCTCGCCTTGCCCGCGCCCGCCGCGAACCCGGAGGCGGTTCCGGCCGCGGTGGACCGGACCGTGGCCGAGTTCGGCAGGCTCGATATCGTGGTCAACAATGCGGGCATCTTCCCCTACGGCACCATCGACGAACTGACTATGGAACAGTTCGACGAAACCATGAACCTGCACGTCCGCGCTGTATTCGCGGCCGCGCGGGCGGCGAGCCCGCATCTGGGCGAGGGTGGCCGCATCATCAGTATCGGAAGCAACCTCGCCGAACGGGCCACCCGCCCGGGCCTGAGCCTGTACTCGATGAGCAAGGCGGCGTTGATCGGCTTCAGCAAAGGTCTCGCCCGCGATCTGGGGCCGCGTGGGATTACGGTCAATGTGGTACAACCGGGTTCGACCGATACCGAGATGAACCCGGCGGACAGCGCGCCCGCCGATGCCCAGCGTGCCGCCACGGCCCTCGGCCGGTACGCCGCGGCGACCGAAATCGCCGCCGCCGTCGCCTATCTGGCCGGCGACAGCGGCAATTTCGTCACCGGGACCACGCTCACTGTGGACGGCGGCGCCAACGCATAGCGCAGTGCACCGGACGCGGACAGTGTTGCGGGTCGGTCAAGCCGGCCGAATCGGCGACGCCGACCCTTCCGGAGACGAGGACACGTGGGAACGACTCCTGGATGTGGCCGCGACGCGACGCCTACACCTCGGCGTCCGCCTGTTCCTCTATTCGGCCGAGTGCCTGATAGATCTCGCTCTCCAAGGCAAGTAGTTCGATATCGCCCTTGCGGCGCGGCCGTGGCACATCGATGGAGAACTCGCGGTACACCCGGCCCGGCCGCGGCGACAACAGGATCACGCGGTCGGCCAAGTACACCGCCTCCCCCACATCGTGGGTGACGAAGACAACTGTCCGGCGGCGGCTCTCCCACAGCGCGAGCAGATCCCGTTGCAGCTGGATCCGGGTGAGGTGGTCGACGGCGCCGAACGGTTCGTCCATGAGCAGTACCGCGGGTTCGGTCGCCAGTGTTCGGGCGATCCCGGCCCGCTGCCGCATCCCACCGGACAGCTGGTGTGGATACTTCCGTTCGAAACCGGCCAACCCGACCTGGGCCAGGTACTCCGCGGCGGCCGCGCGCCGCTGGGCGCGCGGCACTCCGCGGAACTCCAGACCGAGTTCGATATTGCGGGCCACGGTGCGCCACGGATACAGCGAGGCATCCTGGAACACCACGCCGATCCGGCTGTTCGTACCGGCGACCGGCTCGCCCTCGAACAGCACCTCGCCCTCGGTCGTGTCCTGGAGCCCGGACAGGATGTCGAGCAGTGTGCTCTTGCCGCAGCCGCTGGGGCCCAAGAGGACGACGAATTCGCCTTCGCCGATAGTCAGGTCGATGCCGTCGAGCGCCCGGACGGGCGGGTCGGTGGGGAATTCTTTGCCCACACCGTATACTTCGAAGGTTGCCACGGACATACCTCGCTGATCGTGTCGTGCTGTCGCGGGGTCAGCGCGCCGGCTGCGGGTAGGTGAAATCCTTCACGTACTCCTGCGGAATGAACTGCGTATCGATGTACTTGTCGGCGTCGTAGCGCACGTCCTGCAGACCTATTTCGATTTCGATGTCCTGGGTGTCGCGGATCGCGACCGGATCGATGGCCGGGTTGTTATCCCAGATATCGTCCTCTTGCCGCAAGGCGAGTTCCACCGCCTTCGGATCGATGGTGCCGAGCTTCCCCTTCGTACCGGGCCGCGCGCCTTCACATCGGCGTAGTACTCCTCGGCCGACTCCAGATCGGGCTGGCCGGCGAAGATCACTTCGGCTTCTCGGGCGCCCAGTTCCCGCGATCGATCCGATGTTCCCGCGTGCAGCAGTGTCACCTGCCCTTGCGGGGGCCGCGCCACATTCAGCGGTCCCCTGGCCGAGAAGTGTTCTCCCACATGATCGATGGCGTGCAGTTTGGTCGCTTCGATATAGCGCCCTGCGGTCTTGTCCCGGGTGAACGCATCGTCCTCCCAGCTGTCCCACAGCGCGCGCACCACCTCCACGAACTCGTCGGCCCAGTCGTAGCGCTTCTCGGTATCCCAATGACCGTCCCGGCCGAAGTTGTACGCCGCGGCACCGTCGGCGCCGGTGACCAGGTTCCACGCCGCCCGGCCCCGGCCGAGATGTCTCGCGCGTGTCACCGCCGGTGCCATCGCCGCCACCCTGTTCCGGGACGCGGCACCGATCCGATGACTTACTTCACGGGTATCGGTGCGGTTCGTCGCGGCCGGTTCTTCCGGCGGCCCGGGCGGTGCGGTCGTGTCCAGCGACGTCCACTACCCGCCGGTTGCGGACACCACGGCCGTGAAGTTCCTCAGCCGACGATCAACGGCGCGATATAGGCCCGGGCGAATTCGGCGAGCCGCTCCTCGGATTCGAGGTCCAGCGCACCGACCGGTTGCAGGATCAGTGAGTGCACCACCCGACTCGCGACCTCGACCCGGGTCGTGAGATCGGGAATCTCCGGGAGTCCTCGCTCGCGCATCGCCTCGGCGAGGAGGGTGGCGGCGACACTCACGGACATCGTGAAGAAGGGTCCACCCTCGGTGGTCACCTGGGGCAACAGCCGTCCGGGCTCGAGTGCCAGCACCCGCTTGATCATGCCGTGGGTCCGCCAGCGCGTGATCACCGTGACGAAGATATCGGCGACGATGGCTTCCAGATCTTTGTGTCGCGCGGGAATGTCCTCGAGTTCGGCGAGCAGGGCGCCCACCTCGCGCGCGCTCACCGCGCGGACGAGATCGTCACGGGAACCGATCCGCCGATAGATGGTGCCGCGGTCGACCGCCGCCTGCCGGGCGACATCACCGATGGTCGTCTTCTTCACCCCGTACGTCTCGAATTGCACACGCGCGGCATCGAGGATACGGGTTTCGATACCGTCGACGGCGGACCGGTCTTGCGAGGTAGAGGTAGGGGCGGACACAGGACCACGCTAACAGCAATCAGCATTTCTGCAACAATCAGAAAGAATTTGTTGCGACAACATTGCAAGGCAATATGTTGCATTGTACGGTCGTCGTATGGCTGACGACAGTGCCACCACGAGCACCTACCGGGAAGAAGCCCACGCGATCCACGCCCGCGATGTGAGCTTCGACTTCTCGACGGTTCCCATGCACTACATCCCCGGAGAAGTGCTGGCGACCCATGTGACCAATGTGATGCACCTGGTCCTGCCGGAGGGCGAGCGGGCCATGGCCGCGTGCCTGGCCGAAGCGCTACCCGCGATCGACGACGAACGCCTGCGCGAGGAGGTGACGGGGTTCATCGGCCAGGAATCGATGCACGCCAGCAGCCACGAGGGCGCCCGCAAACACCTCCAGTCCCTCGGGCTCGATGTCGACTCCTATGTCGAGAAGATCGGCTGGCTGGTCGACCGGGTCCTGGGCGAGCACGGACTCAGCGGCCGTGCCGAAGAGGAATGGCTCAAGGAACGCCTGGGGCTGTTCGCGGGCATGGAACACTTCACCGCGGTGATCGGCGAGTGGCTGCTCGAATCGGAAGTCCTCGAGGAACTCGGCATGCATCCGACGATGCTCGATCTGGTGCGGTGGCACGGCGCGGAGGAGGTCGAGCACCGCAGCGTGGTCTTCGACGCCTATATGCACGTCGACGGCGGATACGCCCGCCGCGTACGTACGGGCCTGCTCGCCAGCGGGCTACTGCTGCCGCTGTTCGTGGTCTCCACCGCCTACCTGTACCGCAAGGATCCGAGCCCGGCCAAGGGGCGGTTCTGGGGTCAGCAATTCGTCAGCGCCACGCTGCGCGGGGTGATTCCCAGCTTCACCACGTTCTTCACCGAGATGCCGCGCTATCTACGGCCGAGCTTCCATCCCTCCCAGCTCGGATCGATGGACAACGCCCTGCGCTATCTGGCGCACTCCCCCGCCGCGCGCTCATGACCACCGCACACCCCGCGTCGTCCTCGAGTCTGCGGATGCTCGGCCTGGCGGTGGATGTGTACAAGAAGGTGTTCACCAATCCCGCGCTCTCGCCACCGAACCCGGTACGCCGCAGCGGTTTCGACCTCGATGTCGTGGTGGACGCGGTCCGGGAGGAAGCCCGCGACGTGGTCTCGCTGACCCTGCTCCGGACAGACGGTGAACAGTTGCCGTCGTGGCGGCCCGGCTCGCATATCGACGTCTTCCTGCCGTCGGGACGGCAACGCCAGTACTCGCTGTGCGGTGACCCGGCCGACCGCCACCGCTACCGAATCGCGGTCCGCCGGATATCGGACGGCGGCGGGGGCTCGCTCGAGATCCACGACCTGCGTCCCGGTGCCGCACTGCGGATCCGCGGACCGCGCAACGCGTTCACCTTCGTCGATTCCGCGCCGTCCTATCTCTTCCTCGCCGCCGGTATCGGCATCACACCCATCCTGCCGATGGCGCAGGCGGCCGGGGACCGCGGCCACCTGATCTATCTCGGCCGCTCGCGGGAAACCATGCCGTTCCTCGGCGAACTGCCGGCCGGTAGCGATATCCGCCCCGACGACGAGGCCGGCGCACCCGATATCCCGGCGCTCCTGGCGACCGCCCGGCCCGGCGCCGCGGTGTACGTCTGCGGACCGCCGCCGGTCCTCGAGGCCGCCCAGCGTTCCCTGTTCACGCTGAATCCGGCCGGATCGCTGCACACCGAACGGTTCTCGGCGCCGCCGGTGCGCGACGGACACGAATTCGGCCTCACCCTCGCCAGGTCCGGGCACCACGTCCGGGTCGGCGCCACCGAGACGACGCTCGACGCCATCCGCCGGGTCCGGTCCGATGTCGTCTACTCCTGCCGCCAGGGGTTCTGCGGTACCTGCAAGGTCGGCGTCGCGGCCGGCTCGGTCGACCACCGCGACCGTCTGCTCAGCGACAGCGAGCGCGCCGGCCACATGCTCACCTGTGTCTCCCGGTCGGCCGGCGGACCGCTGGTACTCGATATCTGATCCCGAAAGGCCCTCAGCCCCATGAGCGCACGATTCGCCCTGTCCCCATCCGACGATGCCTTCCTCGACACCGCCACCCATCGCTACACCCATATCGTCGATCTCCCGGCCCCGGTGCCACAGGTATGGGACACACTGGTCGCCGACGACGCGCTGGTGTCGTGGTCGGCGGTCGTCACGGCGGCGCGATGGACCGCACCGCGGCCGTTCGGTGTCGGCACCACCCGTGAGGTCACACTCGGCGGCCTGATCCGGCTGGAGGAACGTTTCTACCGGTGGGACGAGGGCTCCCGGATGACCTTCACCGTGGACGCCGCCTCGGTGCCCGGGCTGAACCGGTTCGCCGAGGACATCGCCCTGCTCCCGTTGGCCACGGGGACGCGGATCATCTGGACCTTCGCCCTCGAGGGCAGCGCGGTACTGCGTCCGCTGCTGGCCGCGGCGAGTCCGGTGAACCGTTTCGTCACCAAGACCATCGCCGCCGGCACCGGCCGGCGGGTCCGCACCGAGACGGTGGCGGTGCGATGAGCACCAGCACACCGGAACACCACGGCATCGTCGTGCTCGGCGCCGGATTCGGCGGAATCGGGCTGGCGATCAAATTGCGCGAGGCCGGTTTCGACGATCTGGTGCTGCTCGAACGCGCCGACGATCTCGGCGGCACCTGGCAGGCCAACACCTATCCCGGCTGCGCCTGCGATGTCCCGTCCCAGCTCTACAGCTACTCGTTCGCGCCCAACCCGGATTGGTCCCGTACC
Source organism: Nocardia grenadensis NBRC 108939 (assembly GCF_001613445.1). Taxonomy (GTDB): domain Bacteria; phylum Actinomycetota; class Actinomycetes; order Mycobacteriales; family Mycobacteriaceae; genus Nocardia; species Nocardia grenadensis. The sequence continues at coordinate 186,295 of NZ_BDCJ01000002.1, read as the reverse complement.
TACGGCAAACAGCGTGAGATCCTGGAATACCTGCGCCGGGTCGCCACCGACCGCGATGTGGTGCGCCATATCCGGCTGGGCACCGAACTGACCGAGGCCCGCTGGGACGAGGCGGCCCAGCTGTGGCGGATCCAGACCTCACGCGGTCCGCTCACGGCCAATTTCTTCATCTCGGCCGCCGGCGTCTTCGCCGAAGCCAAATACCCTGAACTCCCCGGTATCGAACGCTTCGAGGGCACCGCGTTCCATTCATTGCACTGGGACCACGAGCACGACCTCACCGGTGAGCGGGTCGCGGTGATCGGCACCGGCGCCTCCGCGGTGCAGTTCGTTCCGGAGATCGCCCCCCGGGTGGCGGCGCTGACGGTGTTCCAGCGGTCCGCGCCGTGGATCGTGCCGCGGTTGGACCGCCCGACCCTGGGTGTCGAGCGCACCCTGCTGCGCCGTCTCCCGCTGGCGCAGAAAGCGATCCGTGGTACCTGGTACACACTGATCGAAGGGTTCGGCCTGGTCGGGTTCGTCGACAATCGCTTCCGCCACCCGTACGAGATGCTCGGCCGGCTCCAGTTGCTGCGCCAGATCCGCGATCCGCAACTCCGCCGCAAGGCCACCCCCGATTACATCATCGGCTGTAAACGCGCGATCTTCTCCGACGCCTACCTGCCGGCGCTGGACCGGACGAACGTCGAGGTGGTCACCGACGGGATCGCCGAGGTGCGCCCGCGTTCCCTCCTGACCCGCGCCGGTGTGGAGATCCCGGTCGACACCATCATCTACGGCACCGGGTTCACTCCCATCCCCACCGCCTTCGAGCGGATCGTCGGCCGCGACGATGTCTCGATCGCCGACCTGTACCACAAACGGCCGCAGACCTATCTGGGTGCGGCGATGGCCGGTTTCCCGAACTTCTTCTGCACGCTCGGCCCCTTCGGCGCCGCCGGCAACCAGTCCGCCATCTTCATGCTCGAATCGCAAATCGCCTATATCGTCGACGCGCTGCAGACCCTGCGCGCCCGCGGCGCCCGCCGGGTGGAGGTGCGGCAGGAGACCCAGGACTCGTTCGTCAAAGAGATGGCCCGGCGCAGCGCGGACACGGTCTGGCTGACCGGCGGCTGCCAGAGCTACTACACCACCCCCGACGGCGGCAATGCCGGTCTCTATCCGAACTGGAGCTTCGAATACCGGCGACGCACCAAGCAGTTCGATGCCGAATCCTATGAGGTGACGCGATGAAACCCACGCTCCCCGACCCGCTGGGCTGGCTCTCGCCGTCCGCGACCTTCGACGTGAAGGGCAAAACGGTATTGGTCACCGGTGCGGGCCAGGGTATCGGGCTCGAACTCGTCACCCTCCTGCACCGGCGCGGCGCGGTGGTGGTCGTGGTCGATATCGACGAGGCGGCCGCCCAGCGCACGGCGCACGACCTGGGTTCGCGCGCGGTCGGCCTGGCCGGGGATGTCGCCGACCGCGGCCGGATGGAAGAGGTGATCGCCGAGGTCGCCGAGCAGTTCGGTGGCCTGGATGTGGTGGTCGCCAATGCCGGGGTCACCCCGGTACCCGCGACCATCCGGAGCATGGATCCGGCCGATTTCGACCGGGTCATGAGTATCAACCTCACCGGGGTGTTCAACACCGTGCATCCGGCGCTCGACCATATCGTGCGCTCCCGGGGCCACGTGGTCGTCGTCTCCTCCTGCGCCGCTTTCGCACCGGGTATGGGCGGCTCGCCCTATATGGTCAGCAAGGCCGCGGTAGAACAGCTGGGCCGGGCACTGCGGGTGGAGCTCGGTGCCTCCGGCGCCACCGCCGGGATCGCCTACTTCGGGGTCGTGGAGACCGCGATGACCCATGACATGCTCGACGCCGACGATCTGGGCCGCCGGATCAACGATCTGCTGCCGTGGCCGCTGAACGTGCGCATCACCGCCGAAGAAGCCGCCCGGACCATCGCCGACGGGATCGCGCGCCGCGCCGCGCGGACCATCGCCCCCAGTGGGTGGCAGCCCTACGCACTGCTGCGCGGGGCGATCAACACCGTGCTGGACCGGCGGCTCGCCACCGATTCGACAGTGCACGAACTGGTCCGCGCGATCGAGCGGCGCCGATGAGCGAACCGGCGCGCGGATCGCTGCGGGCCCGGTACGTCCGGCAACTGTCCGCGCTCACCGCGCGCCGTCTGGTGCAGTTCACGCCGGTGAACACCTACACCCTGCCCGCTGCCCGGGCCCTGATCGACCAGGCACTGCGCGCGGCCGCGCCGACGCTGCGCGGCACCACGGTCGATCGAATGCGGTACGGCACGATCACCGGTGAATGGGTCCGGGGCCCGCGGGCGACCCGGACCGATGCCGTGATCCTCTACATCCACGGCGGCGGATTCGTCGCCGGATCCGCCGCCGGGTACCGCGGGGTGGCCGCGCGGCTGTCCACCGCTACCCGGTTGCCGGTGTTCACGCTCGATTACCGGCTCGCGCCCGAACATCCGTATCCGGCGGCGCCCGAGGATATCGCCGCAGCCTTCCGGTGGCTGATGTCACGCGGACACCGCCCCGGCCGCGTCGTGGTCGCGGGCGATTCGGCCGGCGGCTTCCTCGCCGCCGATTTCGCCCTCTCCCGGGCGCGCAACGGCTCCGCCCCGGCCGCGGGCCTGGTTCTCTTCTCGCCGATGACGGATCTGAGTCTCGCGCTCGCCGCCGGATTCCCGGGGTCGGCGGCCGAAGGGCTGCTGTCGCCGGGGCTCTCACGGCGTGCGGTCGCGCATTTCACCCCGGCTCCCTACGATCTGCGACCCGTGCGCGGAATGTCGCTGCCCCCGGCCCTGATCCACACCAGCGATACCGAATTCTTCGGCGGCGACGGCGTCACCCTCGCCGAGCGCTGGACCGGCGCCGGTGCGCGCTGCGAACTGCGGGTGTGGCGCGACCAGATGCACGCCTTCCAGGTGCTGCCCGCCCTCGTGCCCGAATCTCGCCTCGCCTACCGGGAGGCGGCCCGTTTCGTCTCCTCGGTCCTCGACACCACCGCCGCCGCGGTCTGATCCGGAAAGGCCCCAGCTGTGAGCACAGCTCGCTTCCCCACCCTCCCCGCCGCGTTCCAGCACATCGCCACCGTGGAACCCACCGCGGTCGCGGTGCGTACCCCGGGTGACGCCCAGACCCTGACCTGGTCCGAGTACGCCACCCGGGTCCGTGAATTCGCCGCGGGCCTCGACGGACTCGGTGTACGCCGGGGCGACACCGTCGCCCTGATGATGGGCAACCGGATCGAGTTCTATCCGCTCGAGGTGGCCGCGCAGCATCTTGGCGCGACCTCCTTCTCGGTCTACAACACCCTGCCCGCCGACCAGCTGAACCATGTGCTGGGTAATGCCGGGGCCCGGGTGGTGATCTGCGAACCACAGTACGTCGCGCGATTGCGCTCCAGCGGGGTGGAGCTCGACCACATCATCTGTCTGGCTGCGGCCCCCGAGGGAACACTCTCGGTCTCCGACGTGGTCGCCGCGGCCCGTGCCGATTTCGACTTCGACGCCGCCTGGCGTGCGGTGCGCGGCGACGATGTGGCCACGCTCATCTACACCTCCGGTACCACCGGCAGCCCCAAAGGCGTGGAGACCACCCACGCCAACCTGCTGTTCCAGGTCTACGGCATCGCCGAGGTGCTGGGTATCGAATTCGGCGACACCATCACCTCGTTCATGCCCAGCGCCCATATCGCCGACCGGCTCACCGCCCTGTACGTGCAGGAGGTCCTCGGCATCCAGGTCACCTGTGTCGCCGACCCCAAGCTCATCGCGCCGGCACTGGCGGATCTGCGGCCGACCCTGTGGGGCGCGGTACCGCGGGTCTGGGAGAAACTGCGTGCCGGCATCGAATACAAGGTCGCCGCGGAACCCGATGCCGAGCGGCGGGCAGCGTTGCAGTGGGCGTTGTCGGTGGCCGTCGCCCGGGGCGAGCATGAACTGGCCGGTACCCCGCTGCCCGACGACCTCGCCGCCGAATGGCGGCACGCCGACGAACTGCTGCTGCGCGGTCTGCGCGCGGCACTAGGATTCGACCGGATGCGCTGGGCGCTCTCGGGCGCCGCGCCCATTCCTCCCGCGACTCTGGGCTTCTTCGCCGGGCTCGGCGTCCCGATCACCGAGATCTGGGGGATGTCGGAGCTGTCGTGCATCTGCAGCGTCAGCCCGCCGGCCGAGGTCCGGCTCGGCACGGTCGGGCGGTTGCTGCCCGGAATGGAGTACCGCACCGCGCCGGACGGGGAGTTCCTCGTCCGGGGCCCGCTCGTGATGAAGGGTTACCGGGGGCAGCCGGACAAGACCGGCGAGGCGATCGACGCCGAGGGCTGGCTGCACACCGGCGATATCGTGACGGTCGACGAGGACGGATACCTCAGGGTCGTCGACCGCAAGAAAGAGATCATCATCAATGCCTCCGGCAAGAACATGTCGCCGACGCATATCGAGAACACCATCAAGGCGGCCACTCCGCTGATCGGTGCCATGTCGGTGATCGGAGACGCCCGCCCGTACAACACCGCGCTCATCGTGCTCGACGCCGAAACCGCCGGCCCGTACGCGAAACAGCACGGCCTGGCCGATGATTCGGCCGCCGCCCTGGCCGCCGACCCGTCCGTGATCGACGCGATCCGGGCGGGCGTGGCCGCCGGCAACGCGCACCTGTCCCGGGTGGAACAGGTGAAACGCTTCCTCGTACTGCCGGTCTTCTGGGAGGCGGGCGGCGACGAGGTCACGCTCACCATGAAACTCAAGCGCAAGGTCGTCGCGGAGAAGTACGGGGCGCGGATCGCCGACCTCTACCGGGAGCCGCCGGCCGGCGATATCCACGAACCCGCTGCCGGACCGCAGCTCGCCGCCGCGACCTGAGCCGGCGCCCGGCCCGGCTCAGACGTCGAGTTCCTCCTCGATCCCGCGCAGCCGGTGCCGGGCCAGCGCGAGGTTTGCCCGGCCGCGGTCGAGGGCCAGATACAAGAACAGGCCCCTCGACTTGCGGCCGGTCATGGGCCGGATGAGATGGTACTGGCTGCTGAGTGAGATGAGGACGTCCTCGATGTCCTCCTGCAGGCCCAGCTGTTCGATCGTGCGCAGCTTCGCGCGCACCACCTCGGTGTTGCCGGCGGCGGCCACGTTCAGGTCCAGCGCTTTCGAGCTCCCGAGCGTGCCCAGTGCCATACCGCTGTTGTAATCCACGACGGCCGCCCCGAGGGCGCCGTCGATCGACATCATGTCCTTGAGTGCCAAATCCATATCGGACACAGGTCGTTCCTCTCGATGGTTATCTGCTACTGCGTTCTTCCGTTACCGCGCACGTCCTTCGCCACGGCGGAGAGATGTTCGGCGATCCGGCGCGCCACCGGCCGCGATTCCAGGTGCAGCCGACCGATATTCACCTCGGGGGCCGCGAGCACGGTCAACGACGCCCAACCGGCCGCGTAGATCACCACGTGTCCGCCGGTGCCGTCCACCACGACCTCTTGGAACCCACCGCCCTGCGCCGTGTGGGCGAGCCGATCGGACAGCGACAGCTGGGCCGCCGCCAGTGCGGCCATCCCGGTCGGTTCGATATGCGCGGGGAGATCGTGCGTCACCAGCAGGCCGTCGCTGGACGCCACGAGCGACCCGGTGAGCCGGGGTACGCGTTCGCGCAGCGCGCGCAGTTCCGCCGTCACCGCGGCGTGGGGGTCGGAAACGGTCATCGGCACCTTGGTAAGCCTTCCCATCAGTTCACCGAGCAGATTCTTGCGCGCCGTCACGCGAGGTCCTCCAGAGCCGCTCGAAGCCGAGTGAGCAGTTCCTCATCCACCGGTTCCCACTCGTCTCCGTCGGGCACTGGTGTGGCGTGGCGGACCCGGCGCCGCAGCGGCGGTTCCGCTCCGGGGACGGGCGAGCCGGCTTCGGAAGCCGGTGCGCCCACGGGTGGTTCGATCAACCCGGCCACGGTCAGATCCCGCACCGCCTCCAGGCAGCCGTAGGCGGTGCGGCCCAGGTCCCGGGCGATTCCGGTGACACTGCGGTGGTTGTCGGCGGCGGCCAGCACCTCGGCCTGACCGCCGGTGAGCAGCACTCGGCGCCGCCGGATCCGGCGGACCGGGACCACCGCGGCGCGGTCGACCAGTTCCGCCGGCCATGGTCCCGAATCCGGGTCACCGCGGCGCGCGCATTCGCGGACCAGCGCCCGCGGCCGGATGGTGCAGACCGCCGACAGCCAGTGCGCCGGGGCCGGCCGGAACTCCGGCTCCACCGGCGTCGGCAGCAGAAAATAGGCGGCGTCGAAAACGGCGAGCAGCGCCAGGGTTTCCAGCAGCGGCCGGCCCAGCAGCGGGCCCGGATCACCGGTATCCGCGCGCTCCCAGTCCTCGGCGCTGGCCACTCCGGCCTCGACCACCAACCGGTCCAGCCCGGTGGTGCGTGAGCAGGTGGCGGAGGCGATGGCGCCGTCGGCGAGATGGAACTCCCCGTCACCTACGCGCAGGACACCCGTCCGGCCTTCGTCTTCCAATCGCTGTAATTCGTCCGCGAGCTCAACGCGCATGACCGTCCTCGGCGAGTTCGGCGAGGATGCCGCGTAACCGGAACCGGGCCATCGCCAGATTGCCGGACTCCTCGTCGAACAGGACGTGCACGAAGAGGCGACCGCCGAAATCACCGTCCACCAGATTGAGCAGGTGGTATCCCCCGGTCCCGCAGACGATGATCTCGTCGACGTCGTCCCCGGTGGGGCCCATGCTCAGCGCCGGACAGCCGAGTACCGCACCAACCACATCGGTGGTGGTCGCCGCGTCCTCGTGCTGATCGACCACTTCGTGCCGGCCGGCCGCGGCCACCGCCAGCCCACTCGCCCCGTCCACCAAGGTCACGCTGCGCGCACCGGGGATGTCCATGATCCGTTCCAGACATCCATCGATTCCGCTCATGCGCCCTGCCCGTTCATACGTGTTTCAGATCCCTGGAGACACTACACACACAAGGCGTTCGCCGCCGAATGAACGCATGACCTGGTCGGATACCCCGGTCACCCGGATCCGAAACGGCACCACCTCCGTATACGAGTTGCACAGCACTACAACACAGTTCGTGGTTGATGCCCGGACCGCGGGCCGCCGTTCGATGTTTTCTCAAACTTGCACTCGCAAACCAGAAATTGTCTGGATCCAGGGGTGGCGGGCGCATTACGTTCGACATATGACCGAGTTGTCTCCCGGGCGGAGGCGCACGCTGCTCGCCGCGGCCGTCACCGTCGTCCTGTGGGCCTCGGCGTTCGTCGTCATCCGCACCGCCGGAGCGGATTTCTCGCCGGGCGCGCTGGCGCTGGGCCGATTGGCCTCGGGTTCGGTGGTTCTGGTCGCGCTGCTGCTACTGACCGGTACCGGCCTCCCCCCGCGTTCGGCCCTGCGCGGGATCATCGTCTCCGGAGTGCTGTGGTTCGGGGTCTACATGGTGGCCTTGAACTGGGCCGAACAGTATGTCGACGCCGGTACCGCTGCGCTGGTGATCAATACCGGCCCGGTCATGATCGCGCTGCTCGGTGGACTCTTTCTCGGCGAAGGTTTCCCGAAACGGCTCATGGCCGGTATCGCGGTGGCGTTCGCCGGCGCGGCCGTGGTGGGACTGTCCAGTTCCGCGGGCGCGGCCACCGTGCTCGGCGTCGTACTGTGTGTGACGGCCGCCATCGCCTGGGCGGTAGCGGTGCTCGTCCAGAAGCCCGCGCTGGCGCATGCCTCGGCCCTGCAGGTGACCACCGGCGGATGTGTGGTGGGTACGGTGGCGTGCCTGCCGTTCACGGGCCGGTTGATCGGTGAAGCGGCCGCCGCGCCGCTGCCGGCCACCCTCGGTCTGATCTACCTCGGCGTATTCCCCACTGCTGTCGCCTTCACCACCTGGGCCTACGCCCTGGCCCGGATGACCGCGGGACAGGTGGGCGCCACCACCTACGCGGTACCGGCGCTCGTGGTCGTGATGTCCTGGCTCTTCCTCGGCGAGGTGCCCCGCCCACTGGCACTGGCCGGCGGAGTTCTGTGCCTCGCGGGAGTCGCGATCACCCGGTGGCGACCGCCCGCACCCCGGAGCCCGACCGCACGACGCGACCGCGACCTCGACGCGGACCCGGTGTGACGGTCCAGCGGCGGCAGCCGGGTCGGCCGGTGACGACTGCGCCGGCGGGCCGACCCGCCACGTGGTGACGGCGTGGTTCCCCCGGACCTGCGTACGGTATAGAAGGTCAGCGCAGCCATCCTCCCCGACGAACAAGGAGAGCACGATATGCTCGCCGCCTTCTCGATCACCCCCATCGGCTCCGGCGAGAGCGTCGGAGATCAGGTCGCCACCGCGGTCCGGATCATCCGGGACAGCGGACTCGCGTACCGGACCGCCGCCAGTTTCACCGAGATCGAAGGCGAATGGGATCAGGTCATGGGCGTCATCAAGGCCGCGACCGATGCGGTGCTGGCCGAATCCGATCGGTGCGGCATTGTCATCAAGGCCGATATCCGGCCCGGCCGGACGAATACGCTCAACACCGAGGTCGAGTCGATCGAACGCCGCCTCGCCGAGTGATCCTGCCCCGCTGAGGGGCTACCGCGCGAATGGCACAGATACCCTACCCCGCTTCGTGTATCCGACGATGGCGAACAGCGGTTTGAGGAAGGTCAATTCGCCGAACCGGTATTCCGCGCCGCGCACCAGCCGGTCCGCGAGGTCAGGGCGCAGGACGGCCAGGTGCCGCCGGGCCTGCTCGGCGTGCATCGGATTCGAAACGATCTTGATCCGATCGGCGGCTTCGATCAGCGCGATGGCGTTCTCGATGTTCTCCCGGGTGCTCCGTGAGGCGGTATCCAGCGCGACCGGGCCGGACCAGCCGCGTTCCCGCGCATAGGCGGCCATCAATTCGGCTTCGGGCCGCGTGCCCACGACCGCGCCGCCGCAGAAGACCATCCGGGTGTCGAGCCGGGGATCGCAGGAGCGTAGTCCGGCGCGCACCCGCCATCTGTTCAGCGCATTGACCGTCGGTGCCGCATTGCGAAACCCGAGTACGACGACCGCTTCGCTCGCGCCGGTCGCGGACCCGACGAGCCGCCGCGACGACCTCCAGTTCACCCACTCTCCCCAGGCGAGCACGACACCGGCGGCGAGCAGTATCCGTGACGTCCTCACGAGCATCGGAGCGTACCCATCCGCACGCAGTCTCCCGTGATATGCCGGAAGCGGTCCCGGAACCGGTTGCGGCCGCTACACCCGCTGGTCACCGTATTCGCGTACCGCGCAGAGGTATTCGGTGATGGCGTCCCGGTTCCGCTCCAGGCAGCGGATCCGTTCGCTCATCCGGTCCCGTTCACCCTCGAGGGTCGCGAGCATTTCCGGCGTCGCGTCCGGGAAGTAGATGGACCGCGGCTTGTCCAGGCACGGGAGAATTTGTTTGATGATCCGGGTCGGCAGCCCGGCGTCGAGCAGTCCCCGGATCTGCAGGACCCGGTCGACGAACCGCTCGTCGTAGCTGCGATAGCCGTTCGCGCACCGCTGAGCGGCGATCAGACCCTGTTCCTCGTAGTAGCGCAGCAACCGGCGGGACGTGCCGGTGCGCCGTGACAGTTCCCCGATCCGCATTCCACCGACCTCATCCGAACAATTTGACCTTCACATCTGTGTGATGCTTCGACCATAGCGGAATGGACAACGAACTGTTCGACTACAGCGCCATCGTCGACCGCGAGCCGATCCGATGGCCGGGCGGTGCACGCGTGGCGTTCTACGTGGGACTCAATATCGAGCACTATCGGGTGGACCGGCCCTCCACCAGTATATTCGCCGGGACCGCCGGGCAGGTCCCGGATCCGCTCAACTACGGCTGGCGCGATTACGGCCCCCGGGTGGGGTTCTGGCGGATCCTGGAATCGCTGGACCGGCACGGTATCCGGGCCAGCGCCCTGCTCAACTCCGACGTGGTCGACCGTTACCCACGCCTCATCGAAGCGGGCCGGGACCGCGACTGGGCCTGGCTGGCACACGGCCGGAACAATTCCGTCCTCCAGGCCGAGATCTCCGCGGCGGACGAGCGCGCCTACCTCGCGGATGTGCTCACCACCATCGAACGCGGCACCGGGACGCGACCGCGCGGCTGGATGGGCCCCGCGCTCTCCGAGAGTTTCCGCACTCCGGCATTGTTACGCGAACTCGGCGTCGACTACGTCCTGGACTGGACCAACGATGACCAGCCCTACCCGTTGCGCGTCCCGGGCCTGTTCAGCGTGCCGTACTCGGTGGAGTTGAACGACAACACCTTGTTCCTCGGCACCGGGCTCGGCGGCCCCGATTTCGTCCGGATCGTGCGGGATCAGCTCGACCGGCTGTGGGCGGACTCCGAAACGAGCGGCCGCGTCCTCGCCCTGGCCCTGCATCCCTTCGTCACCGGGCAGGCGTTCCGGGCCCGGTACCTCGACGAGGCACTGGCCTACATCGTCGAGCATCCCGGCGTATGGGTTACCACCAGTGACGAGATCGCCGCGCACTACGCGGCCGGCCGGAGCGAGGAGGCGGTCAGAAGTACGTCCCGCTGAACGGGTGCTCGTCCACCTCGAACAGCGCGTCCGCGGTCGCCGCGGCGCCGGGCCGGTGCTCGGTGACGCGGCCCGCGAGCACCAGGTGGCGCCAACGGGTGCCACCGAGGTAGGCGGCCGCCAACGCCGCGACGTCGGTACCGAGGTCCGCAGGCTCGTCCACCCGGGTGACCCCGCCGTCCTCGATCCGGTAGTTGCCGGTGTTGGCGGGCAGGATCGGATCGGTGACCGCGACGACCAGCGGCCGGCCGGGCCGGTAGGTTCGCCGGGCCAGCGCGGCCGGGACATCGACCAGCCGCAACCAGGTCTCGTCGCGGATATCGGTGACCCGGACCGCCCGCTCATCGATCAGCAGGTGCCGCAGCGGCGTGTCGGGCGAGATCGCGGACAGCACGACCGCGTCGACGATATCGGCGCCGAGCAGGTGACGGACGAGACCGGTGAAGGCGGCGGGAGTCGTCGCGACGAGATCGTCGACCACCACCGTCCGTCGTGGACCGCGCGTCCATTCCGCGGACTCGGCGGCACGATAGCGTACGAACCCGTCCTCCGCACCGGGTTCGCCGTGCACGGCGACATGGCCCCGGGCCCGTAACAGCTCCTGTAACCGCCACCAGTACGAGGGGCGATCGATCGCCGCGGTCCACGTCACCTCCGCGGTCGCGTAGATCTTGGCGGGTATCTCCCAGCTGTCCGCGGGTGCGAGCAGCCGGACCGGTCCCGCGGTGGGTACGGTCTCACGGAAGCGGGCCCGGTGCACATCGATCTCGCAGCGCGCCGACGAGCCGGCGACGCCGTATCCGAACCGTTCGTAGATACCACCCTGGGTCGCGCGCAGTGAAGCGACGACCTCCCCGCGGACGGCGATCTCGGTGAGCTGGCGGCGCAGCAATGCGGTCGCGATCCCCTGCCGCGCGTGTGTGGACAGGACACCGATGTGCGTCACCGCGGCGTGCGGCAGGCGTGCCCCGCCCGGCGCCACCAGCCAGCTGGTGTAGGAATTCGCCGTCCCGACCAGTTCACCGCCGACCCGGGCGCCGAGGGTCCGTCCGGGTTCGGTCAGCGCGTCGGCGGCTTCCGCCGAGATCGGCGGAATGCCGACCATCGCGGTACGGAACACCTGCTGCGCGGCGTGCACATCTGCCGGGTCGGTCATTGTGTCGATGTCGACGGTCATCTCGGCTCACTCCGGTCGGTTCGGGATCGATGCGGGAATCCGGCGAAGCCGCAGGACATCACGGGGTACCTATCTCTTCTTGTCACGGTACCCGGCGGGTCACACCGTGCACGGGGCGGCCGCGGTATCCGGTCCCGCGGTCAGGCCGGAACGGGTCTCCGGGACCGGGTCCCAGCGGCCGTTCGAGCAGACATAATCCCACTGTGGCCCGGCCGTGACCAAAGTCCGTACGGCGTCGAGCAGCCGATCCACATCATCGGCGCCGGTGCCGAGCCCGATACTGGCGCGCAGTGCGGCATCGAGCCCGAACCGGGCCAGCAGCGGGTGGGCGCAGAAGCGGCCGTCACGCACGCCGATCGCGTGTTCGGCGGACAGATAGGCCGCGACCCGGCCCGGTTCGAAACCGTCCACGGTGAAGGCGACGATGCCCACAGAGTCGGTGCTGTCGCCGAAGATCCGGAGGCATCGGACACCGGCGATTTCCGTCAGTCCGGTGCGCAACCGGTCGGTGAGCACCCGTTCGTGCACCGCGGCCGGACCGGCGAGTTCGGTGAGCGCCTCGCAGGCGGCCGCCAGCGCCGCGGCGCCCAGCACATTGGGTGAACCGGCCTCGTGCCGATGCGGCACCGCCGCCCAGGCCGCGGTATCCGGGGTGACCTCGGTGACCGCGCCACCGCCGGCCAGATACGGCGGTGCGGCGTCGAGCCAGTCGCGGCGCCCGGCCAGCACCCCGGCACCGTACGGTGCGTACAGCTTGTGCCCGGAGAACACCACATAGTCGATGTCGGTGGCGCACAGATCGATACGCCGATGTGGCGCCAACTGGGCCGCGTCCACCAGGATCCGCGCACCGTGGCGATGGGCGAGCGCGGCCAGCTCCGTCAGCGGCAGCACCTCACCGGTGACATTGGACGCGCCCGTGATCGCGAGCAGAGCCACCGGTTTCGCGCCGAGTTCGGCGGCGAGACGGTCGACGGTCTCGGCGAGCGTACCGGCGGCCGGCACCACCCGGCGGCCGCGCCCGGCCCAGGGCAGGAAGTTGGCGTGGTGTTCGATATCGAGAACCACGGTATCGCCTGGTACGCAGGCGGCGAGCAGGTTGAGCGCGTCGGTGGTGTTCCGGGTGAACACCACCTCCTGGTCGGCGGCGCAGCGCAGGAAGTGGCGGACCGTTTCGCGGGCCGCCTCGTAGCAGCGGGTGGAGATACGCGAGGCATATCCCGCGCCGCGGTGCACACTCGCGTAGTACGGCAGCAGATCGGCTACCCGTGCGGTGACCTGCGCGAGGGCCGGGGCGCTGGCCGCGTAGTCGAAGTTTGTGTAGGTACGGGTACCGCCCTGGACCAGCGGCACCCGCAGGTCGTCGCCGGAGACGCGGGCGGGAGCACAGGTGAGGTCGAGAACAGCGGTCATCACGCAATCCCTTCGATGGAGGGACTCCGGGCTTCGATTCGGCGGAGTCCGCGCTTGCCGTGCTCGGTCGAGCAGCGGCCAGGTCGTCACCCGGGGCACCCCACCGCGGAGGAGGGTTGCCGGCCAGCAAGCCGGGGCTTCACGCTGGCACTCATGACCTGGTGCGAGGTTGGCATACGGCCACCGGCTTGTCAACTCGACCACGATCCATCCGTTACACCCGCGCCGGCTCGGCGTACACACCGCCCGGAAACCCACCTGTCCTTCGCGGTCCGCGCATCCGCTGTGCTCCCGCTGTTCTCGAATCGGGGTACCGCTCGCTTCGGCACTTCGAATCATCGTGATCGGGTCCGTGGCCCGGAAACCTCTACACCGCCCCGGCACCGTCGGCGGCGCGGGCACCACGTGATTGATGGGTGCTGCGAGGACGTCGCGAAATCGCTGCGCCGTTACAGGATCTCGGCATCACCCCACTTCGCGCTGTTCGATACCCGTACCTGCTCGAGATCCGGCGCCGGGGCGCCCGGCTCCTGCCGTTGCTCCACGATGAGCAGGGCGCACCGGATCAGAGATTCAACCCGGTTCCGTGGATGCCGTGCTCGTCGATGAGGGCGAGCTCGTCATCGGTGAGTTCCGGGAACTCGAGCGCCGCGAGATTGTGGTCGAGCTGGGCCGTGCTGCTCGCCCCGATCAGCGCCGAGGTGACCTCGGGCCGCCGCAGCACCCACTGCAGCGCGAGCTGGGCCAGCGACTGCCCGCGGGCCGCGGCGATCTTGTTCAATTCGGCGGTGCGGCGACGATAGGTCTCGTCGATGGCATCCGGCGACAGGAAGGTGCTGTCGGCCGCACGGGCATCCTCGGGGATACGCTCGAGGTACTTGTCGGTCAGCAACCCCTGCGCCAGCGGCGAATAGACAATGGCGCCGAACCCGTCGCGCCGCGCGGTGTCCAGCAGCCCGTTCTGTTCGGGGCGGCGGTCGTAGATCGAATACCGGGCCTGATGGATGAGCAGGGGTACACCGGCGGCCCGGAGCAGTTCGGCGGCCTCGTGGGCGCGGTCGGGCAGATAGTTGGAGATTCCGATATACAGCGCTTTGCCCTGCTGTACGGCGCCGACCAGCGCACCCACCGTTTCCTCCAGCGGAGTCCCGAGGTCGGGGCTGTGGTGGTAGAAGATATCGACGTAATCGGTGCCGAGATCACGCAGGCTGTGCTCGAGCGAGGTGAGCAGCGATTTGCGGGAGCCGCCCTTCAGATACGGGCTCGGCCCGATCGGATTCCCGGCCTTGGTCGACAGGATGAGCTCGTCCCGGTAAGGCGCGAGATCCTTGGCGAGCACCCGGCCGAAGTTCTTCTGCGCGGCCCGATGCGGCGGACCGTAGCGATCGGCATTGTCGAAATGGGTGATACCCAGGTCGAAGGCGTGCAGAATGATCTCACGCTGGGTCGCGAAGGGGTAGTCGGTACCGAACTTCTGCCACAGTCCGAACGAGAACGCGGGCAGGTCGAGGCCGGAGTTGCCGCTGCGGCGGTACGGGACTTTCTCGTAACGCTGCTCGGCGGCGGTATAGGTCAGGTCGTAGGGGCCATAGCTCATTCGGACAGTTGATCACCCACGCGGCACCGGGTGCGACGGGTCGGCTCAGCCTGATCGAAATCGTGCGCCGGAACACCCGGCCCCGGTCCACAGCCAGCGTGACCGCCGTCCCGCCGCGGCCGGTGACGGGGGAGACGACGTCCTCGGCCCGGCCCACGTTTCCGGCGTAGTGCAGCACCACCGTCATCCGGTCGGCGGCGAGGCGCTCGGCCACGGCCCGTCCGATACCACCGGAGCGCCCGGCCACGAACCCACCGGCCCCGGATTCCGTTCGGGGAACGCCACTACCGCCGTGTGGTGTCAATACAGTGGGAACCCCTGTGCCGCCAACGATTCGCGCAGCCGATCGCGACCCTTGAGCGCTGTCGCCGAACCCAGCCGGGCCAGTACCCGATCGATCCACGAATGCGTCAGATCCTGTTCGCCGTAGAACTGTGCGATGCGCTGCTCGTAGTCGTCGATATCGGCGAGCCGGGCGGGCGTGTAGGTCTCCTCGTGCAGCACCGCGGCCTGCGGTAGGCGCGGTTTGACCCGGGCGTTCTCGGCCGGATCGGGCCGGCCCACCACCAGGCCGACCACCGCGAACACCCCGGACGGCAGGTCCAGTTCCGCGGCCACCTGCTCCGGATTGTTGCGGATCGCGCCGATGTAGACGGTGCCCAGCCCCAGCGATTCCGCCGCGACCAGCGCGTTCTGTGCGGCCAGCGCCGCATCCAGGAACGCGACATAACTGGATTCCAGGTAGTCGGCGCCGTCCAGTGGCGCACCGCGCTCGGCGGCCAGACCGCGCAGCCGGGCGAGGTCGGCGGTCCACACCAGCAGCAACGGGGCCTGCCGGATCTGTTCCTGGTCCCCGGCGAGCGCGGCAAGGCGGGCTTTGCGCTGCGGGTCGCGGACCGCGACCACACTCCACACCTGGAGATTGGAGGAGGTGGGCGCGGACTGGGCGGCCGAGATCAGCAGCTCCAGCACGCCGTCCGGCAGCGGGTCGGGCAGATAGCGGCGTACCGATCGATGTTCGTGCAGCACCCGCAGTACCGGATTCCACTCGGCCGGGGCCGTCGGTGCGGGATCACGGTAGCGTTGCGCCACCACCTGGTCCGGAGACGGTGCGGTCTGGGTCATGCTGCCATCGTCGCCGCCGGGGCGGGCGCGGTCAGCGGTTGGCCGCAGCTCGAGCCGAAAACCCGGCCGCACCCCCGGCATCGTCGCTCAGGCCCCGGACAGGTCCGCGGAGAGATCCCTGGCCTCGGCGCCTTCCGGCAGTTGCACCTCCTCGATCAACTCCGGTCGATCGTCGTACTCGAGCCGCAGGGCCCGGCAGATGGTCGCGTGCATGTCGTAGAGGGTGGTGATGTAGGTGAGTTCGAGGATCTCCTGATCGCTCAGCGACCCGCGCAGCATCTCGAACACCTCGTCGGGGACCCGGCCGCCGTCGTAGACGAGCCCGTCGGTATAGGCCAGCACCGCCCGCTCGAGTGGGGAGAAGACATCGCTGACCTGCCAGTGCGGAATGGCCGTGATCTTCTCCTCGGGCACCCCCAGCGAGCGCATCTGCTTGCAGTGCTGTGAGAACACGAATTGACTGCCGCGGGCGAAACCGGCCCGGCTCTGACCGAGTTCGCGCAGGGCCGGGTCCAGCGTCGCGTTGCGGTAGACGGCGAAACCCCGGACCGCGTGCCGGAACACGCCGGGTGACTGGGCGAACACCGTCCACCAGTCACCGGGGGTGGCATGGACGGTGCCGTGGTCGACGGCCGGATCCTTGTCCGGCCCGAAGAGCCGGTCGTAATAGAACAGGATCCGCTCGTCGGTGACTTCGGCACGGGGTACTTCACGCAACCTGGGCACGGTGGCGCTCCTTTCGGCTCAGTGCGACGCGGGGACGCGGCGGTCGGCGGCGGTCTTCGGTTCGTGCGAGACGTCGGATTCGGTGAAGACGCGTGTCCAGCAAGCGAATTCGAGCAGTACACCGTCGGGGTCCTGGAAGTAGAACGAGCGTACGAAGGTGCCCGGGTGCACCTCCCGGGAGACCCCGGCGCGGCTGTCGTCGTGATTGAGCACGCGACTGACCTGGATCCCCTCCGCCCGCAACCGCTCGTAGTATTCGTCGAACTTCTCCGGCGGTACGGCGAAGGCGACATGGTTCATCGAACCCACCGCGCTCACGAGTTCGCCGGCATCGGGCAGACCTTTGGGCGCCGCCACGCCAGGCACGGCGTCGGGTGCGTCGGCGAGCCAGAAGAAGGCGAGCGTATTGCCGTTACCGCAGTCGAAGAAGAAGTGCTGCCCCAGATCCCCGGGCAGTTCGATGGTCTTGATCAGCGGCATACCGAGTACACCCGTATAGAAATCGATGGTGCGGCGCATATCGGAGCACACCAGCGCCAGATGGTTGATCCCGCGTAGTTCGTACCTCGGGTTAGGGGCGTTCATCGCAATCCTTCCTATGGGCGACAATGTCGCGTGAGCGGCCGTTCCGGCGGTCGCCGCAGGAGTGAAACATGACTTGACAGTCATGTCAGCTTCGGGAATAGTCTGTCTCGTGGCGAAGTCATCTGTCAACAGTTCCCCCGCCTCGGTCGACACCCTGACCCCGCGGGGACGCAAGACGCGT
The DNA here is from genome assembly GCF_001613445.1 of Nocardia grenadensis NBRC 108939. Classification (GTDB taxonomy): domain Bacteria; phylum Actinomycetota; class Actinomycetes; order Mycobacteriales; family Mycobacteriaceae; genus Nocardia; species Nocardia grenadensis. The sequence continues at coordinate 168,925 of NZ_BDCJ01000002.1, read as the reverse complement.
GACACTCTGCTGGACGCGGCCCGCCGCGTCTTCGAGACGGTGGGATTCCTGGACGCCCGGGTGGAACTGATCGCCCAGGAGGCCGGGGTCTCCTACGGCACCTTCTACCGGTATTTCGAATCCAAGGACGACGTCTTCGGGGAACTGAGCAACCGGCTCTTCGCGGATATGCACCGGCGCGAGCCCGCGGCGGCCGATCTCTCCCCTGCCGCACGCCTGATCGCCTCGAACCGGTCCTACTACCAGGCCTACCGGCGCAACGCGCCCATGATGGCGATCATCGAACAGGTCGCGACCTTCAACGAGGAGTTCCGCCGGCTCCGGCACGAGCACCGCCGCCAGCTGATCGACCGCACGGCCCGCGCGATCGCCCGCTGGCAGTCCGACGGCCTGGTACCCACCGGCCTCGACCCCGAATTGGCCGCCCGCGCCATGTCCGCCATGGTGGACCACACCCTGTATCTGTGGCTGATCCAGGGCGAGGACGCCGACGAGGAGGCGCTGCTCGCGACCCTCGATCAGATGTGCGTCGGCGCCCTCCAGCTCGACCGAGCGCCCTGACCGGCGCAGACGCGTCGTACCGCACGAACCCGGCCTCCTGGTGGGATCTCCCCGTCCGACCCGACACCTCGTTCGCTGCGACAGCTCCCACCCCTGCCGTTTCGAGGAGGCAAGTAATGACAACGGATTCGCGATCCGGCACGGACGCGCCGCCATGCGGCCCGCTCGAGGGTTATCGCGTTCTGGAACTGGGCACGCTCATCGCGGGGCCCTATTGCGGTCGGCTACTCGGTGACCTCGGCGCGGATGTCATCAAGATCGAGGCGCCGGACCGGCCCGACCCGCTGCGCGAATGGGGTCAGGCCGAAGGCGGCCACCAGTATTTCTGGACAGTCCACGCCCGCAACAAGCGTTGTGTCGGTATCGACCTGCGGACCGACGCGGGCCGCGAGATATTCCTCGACCTCGTTCGCACCGCCGATGTGGTGGTGGAGAGCTTCCGGCCGGGGACCTTGGAGCGCTGGGGAATCGGCTACGACGTCCTGGCCGCGGTATCCCCCGGGCTGGTGCTCGCCCGGGTGTCGGGCTACGGCCAGACCGGGCCATATTCCTCCCGGCCGGGCTACGCCTCGGTCGCCGAGGGTGTCAGCGGTCTCCGGTACCTCAACGGGTTCCCGGGCCAGGCACCGCCCCGCATCGCCCTGTCGCTGGGCGACAGCCTCGCCGGAATGTTCGCCTTCCAGGGTGTCCTGGCCGCCCTGCTGGTGCGCGAACGCACCGGCCGTGGGCAGATCGTCGACGCGGCACTCACCGAGGCATCGCTGGCGATCCAGGAATCCACGGTGCCCGATTACCACAAGACCGGGCATATCAGGCAGCCGTCGGGGACCCGGCTGGACCGGATCGCGCCCTCGAATCTGTACCGTGCCAAAGACGGTCTGTGGGTCATCATCGCGGCCAACCAGGACACCGTGTTCGGGCGGCTGGCGATCGCCATGGGCCGCCCCGAACTCGCAACCGACCCGCGCTATGTCGATCACACCGCGCGCGGCCACAATCAGGACGAACTCGACGAGATCATCGCGGCGTGGGCGGTGGAGTACACCGCCGCCGAACTCATCGACGTACTGGCAGAGGCCGGTGTCGTGGCAGGACCGGTCAACACCGTCGCCGAGGTGATGGCGGACCCGCAGTTCCTCGCTCGCGACCTGTTCGTCGATCACCGCGATCCCTCGGTCGAGCCCACCGACCCCGGATACGACCCGGTACCGGTGAAAGGTGTCGGCGTGGTCCCCAAATTGAGCGAGACACCGGGCGGCGTCCGCTGGGGTGGACCCGGTCGCCCGGGTGCCCACACCGATGAGGTGCTCGGCGAAATCCTCGGCTACGCCGCAAACCGGCTCGGCGAACTGCGCGCACAGGGAACCATCGCATGACCGCCCCGGTACAGGTCGATATCCGCGAGGTCGGACCACGCGACGGCCTGCAGATCGAGGCCCCCATCGCCACCGAGGCCAAACTCGAACTGATCGCGGCACTGGCGGCGACGGGAGTCGGCCGGATCGAGGTCACCTCGTTCGTGTCCCCTCGTGCCATACCGGCGCTCGCCGATGCCGAACTGGTCGCCACCGAGTTGCACCGCTGGCCGGACGTGGCGTTCTCGGCTCTGGTCGCCGGACTCGGCGGGGTGCGGCGGGCGCTCGCCGCGGGCGTCACCCGGCTCGAGTACGTGGTCTCGGCTTCCGATGGGCACAGTGCCGCCAATGTCGGCCGGACCAGCGAGGAGTCGATCGCACTGATCGGGCCCGTCGCCGAGATGGTCCACCGCGCGGGCGGCGAGTTGGAGGTGATCATCGCGATCGCCTTCGACTGCCCCTTCGACGGACCCACCCCGCCGCATCGGGTCGCCGAGATCGCGGCGCGCGCCCGGGCGGCCGGCGCCGACAGTCTCTCCGTCGCCGACACCGTCGGCACGGCCACCCCGCGCCGGACCGCCGAGGTCGTCGACCTCGTCCACGGCGCCGTCCCCGGCGTGGAGATCGGGCTGCATCTGCACAACACCCGGGGGCAGGGCCTGGCCAACGCGTGGTCGGGTTATCTGCACGGCGTGCGCCGATTCGACGCCGCGGCGGGCGGTTTCGGCGGCTGCCCCTTCGCGCCGGGCGCCAGCGGCAATATCGCCACCGAGGAACTGGTCTACCTGTTCGAGGACAGCGGTATCGCCACCGGTATCGACCTGCCCGCCACCCTCGCCGCCACGAAGCTGGCCGCCGATCTGCTCGGCCGGGCCGCCGATAGCAATCTGCTCCGTGCCGGTGGGCGCCTGCACCCCTCGTCCGCGCCCGGACGCTGAACATCGCCGGAGGCCATGCCACCGGTCGTGCCGAAAGAAGAGGACATCCGATGAACGACCTGGCCGATCGTTTCTTCGCCGCCATCAGTGCGGGCGATGAAGCGACCCTGACCGAGCTGTACGCTCCCGACGCTCGTATCTGGCACAACGACAAGGGCACCGAGGAAACCGTCACCGAGAACCTGCGGGTGCTGCGCTGGCTCTCGCGCACCCTCGTGGATATGCGCTACGAGGACATCCGCCGGTACCCGCTGCCCACCGGTTTCGCCCAGCAGCACGTGCTGCGCGGCGAACTTCCCGGACACGGTCCGCTCGAGGTGGCGGCATGCCTGTTCGTCGAGGTCCGTGACGGGCACATCGTCCGCATCGACGAATACGTCGACTCGGCGGCGACCCGGCCGCTGCGGGCGTTCACCACCGGCCGGAAGGGATGACGACGATGGACACCCGGCTGACCGGACTCACCACGCGGATGCGCGGGTTCATCGACGACGAGGTCATCCCCCGGGAGCCGGAACTCGCCCGCGACGACGACAGCGCCGGGCAGGCGCTCGCCGGTCTGCGCGCACGAGCGAAGGAACTCGGTATCTGGGCACTCGGCCATCCCGCCGAGGTGGGCGGCGGCGGTCTGCCGTTCCTCGATTTCGTCTACCTCAACGAGATCATCGGCCGCTCCGAGTTCGGGCAGCTGGCGGTCGGGTCGGTCACGATGCAGGACACGATCATGCTGCATCTGCACGGCACCGAGGAGCAGCGCCGGCGCTGGATTCCCGGACTGGTTTCCGGGGATGTCCTGCCGTCGGTCGGGCTCACCGAGCCCGAGGTCGCGGGCTCGGACCCGCCGCTGATCGAGACGCGCGCCGTACCCGACGGCGACAGCTGGGTGATCAACGGGCACAAATGGTTCACTACCGGAGCGGAGCAGGCGGCGTTCTGCACCGTGTTCGCCCGAACCGAACCCGACAGCGAGCCCCGGCACGCCCGGATCAGCGCGATCATCGTGCCGATAGATACGCCGGGTTTCGAGATCGTACGCTCGATCCCGACCATGGGGCACGACCCCAGTGATCACTACGAGGTCCGGCTCACCGACGTCCGCGTCCCCCTGGACAATCTGCTCGGCGAGCGCGGCAAGGGTTTCGCGGTGGCCCAGGACCGGCTCGGTGCCGGCCGGATCTTCCACGGTATGCGCTGGCTCGGCCAGGCCCAGCGCGCCTACGAACTGATGTGCGCCCGGGCCAACGCCCGTTTCGCGCATGGGTCGCTGCTGGCGGAGAAGGGCGAGATCCACCGCTATATCGCCGAATCCGCCGCCCAGATCCACGCGGCACGACTCATGACCCTCGATGCCGCGCGAGCGATGGATGCCGGCGAGGACTATCGCATCCGTGTCGGACTGGTGAAGTTCTGGGGCGCGCGGATGCTGCACGATGTCGTCGATCGCGCCATCCAGGTACACGGCGCGCTCGGCCTCACCGCCGATACTCCGCTGGAGCGGATGTACCGGCAGGCGCGGTACGCGCGCGTCTACGACGGCCCCGACGAGGTGCACCGGATGTCCACCGCGCGGCGCCTGCTACGTGATCCCGGGGCCGCACCGTGGCTGTGACGACGCCGCCGGCCACCCTCGCCGAGGGCGTACGTGCCGTCTTGGCCGCCGCCACCGGTACCGAACTCACCGGCACCGAGGTGCGCCGGCTCACCGGCGGCGCCAGCCGCGAGATCTACGCGGTGCGCGCCACCGACCGCACCGGCCACGAGAGCAGCGCGGTGCTGCGCCGGGATCCGCCCGGCCGGGGTGAGGCCGACCGGATGCGCGCCGAAGTGGCGTGTCTACGCGCCGCCGCGGCGGCCGGGGTGCCGGTTCCCGAGGTACTCGCCTCCGGGGACACCGCGCCCGGTATCGACGCCCCGTATCTGGTGATGAACACCGTCCCCGGCGAATCGATTCCGCGCAAGCTACAGCGTGATCCCGGCTTCGCCGCTGTCCGTTCGCATCTCGCCGAGGATCTCGGTTACGTGCTGGGGCTGGTCCATCGAACACCGGTGACAACACTCACCATGCTGGACGACCGGGACCCACTGGACGCCATCGAGAAAACCTATCGGGACCTGGCCGAACCCCGGCCCGCGGTGCAGATAGGCCTACGCTGGCTGCGGGACAACCGGCCACCCGATCGGGCGGCCGGCCTCGTGCACGGCGATTTCCGGCTCGGCAACCTGCTGATCGACGCCGACGGGATCCGCGGTGTACTCGACTGGGAACTCGCCCATCTCGGCAACCCGATCGAGGATCTGGGCTGGCTCTGCGTTCGCGCCTGGCGTTTCGGTGCGACGGCACCGGTGGGCGGACTCGGCACCAGAGGCCAGCTCCTGGACGGCTATCAGCGCGCCACCGGGGACCGGCCGGCGGTGGCCGAATTGCACTGGTGGGAGGTTTTCGGCACCCTGAAATGGCTGGTACTGAGCCGGTTCCAGGCCGAACGCCATCTCGGCGGCGCCGAATATTCGCTCGAATTGGCCGCCATCGGGCGCCGGGTCTGCGAATCCGAGTACGACCTGCTCGATGTTCTGGGCCTATTCGACGCCGCGCCCGGCGACAGCGCATCCCCGGCCCCGGCACCGACGGTTCACGATCGCCCGGACCTCATAGAGATCCTGGATCTCGTGAGGGAAACGCTTACCGGGGAGATCGGCCCGGCCCTACCGGAGGATGCCACCGCGCAACGCTATCTGCTGCGTATCTGCGCTTCGCTGCTGCAGATCGGCGGCCGGGAACTGCGATCCGGTGCCGGACCCACGGATCGGGTGTACGAGATGCTGCGTGCCCTGGACTGTCCCACCGAGGCGGTGCTGGCCGAACGGCTCCGTTCGGGCGCTCTCACGGTCGCGGAGCCACGGGTCCGCGACGCCGTGAACGCCGCTGTCGAGACGAGACTGCGAGTGTCGAACCCGCGCCGGCTCGGCTGAACCTGCCCCGCTCGCGCCGCCGGGCGAGCCCCGGCACCGGGGCTCGCCCGGCGGCGTGTTGTCGTATCGGCCCGCGCGCAGCTCACGCCGAAGGACCCGGGTACGGCTGTGCCGCCTACCGGGTCCGCGGTGGTCCCGTGCACCGGATCACCTGTGCAGCGGGGCCGGCCGGGCGGTCTATCCACCCGGCCGGCCCCGTTCCCTCATCCCTCGGGTGAGAACCGCTCGCGCAGTTCCCGTTTGAGGACCTTTCCGGTCACATTCTTCGGAAGCCCGTCCACGAACTCGACGCGCCGCGGCACCTGGAAACCGGCGAGATGCTCCCGGCAGCCGGCGATGATGTCGGCGGCCGCCACGGTCACTCCGGCCCGCGGCACCACGACCGCGCAGACCACCTCGCCCCAGGTCTCGTCGGGTACCCCGATGGCGGCGGCCTCGGCGACCGCGGCATGCCGGTACAGCGCCTGCTCCACGGTGAGCGAGGCGACATTCTCGCCACCGCTGATGATGAGGTCCTTCTTCCGGTCGACGATGTAGACGAAACCCTCGTCGTCCTGCCGGACCAGATCCCCGGTGCGGAACCAGCCGTCGGTGAACGCGGCCTCCGTCGCCTGCGGATCGTTCCAGTAACCGACCGTCACCTGATCGGCACGCACGACCATCTCGCCGATCTCGCCGACCGCGGCATCGGCGAAGTCGTCATCGACGACCCGGATATCGGCCAGCCGCATCGGTTTACCCGCCGACATCAGCAGGCCCGTTTCGCCGGCGGCCGCCCGGCGGTGCGCCGCGGCATCCAGATGCAGCACATTGCCGGCGAGTTCGGTCATCCCCATGCCCTGGTAGAAGTCGCAGCCGAACCGCTGCAGCCCCTCCCGCAGGACCGCGGCCGGTATCGCCGCCGATCCGTAACCGACCGCCTGCAACGTGGCGAGCGCGCCGGTGTCCAGTGCCGGGTCCCGGAGCAGGAAGCTGATCATCGTCGGGGCCAAACCGGTCTGGGTCACCTGCCATTCGTCGACCAGCCGGAGGAATGTGGTGTTGTCGTAGGTCCGGAGGAACCCGACGGTGGCGCCCAGCAGATGGTTGACCAGTGTGACGTATCCGCCGACATGACAGAGGGGGAAACAGAACAGGAACACGGTGTCCTCGGGCAGTTCCCACTGCAGCGCCGACGAGGTGACCCCGGCGAGCAGGTTGCGATGACTGAGCATCACGCCCTTCGGGGTGCCGGTGGTCCCGCTGGTGTACACCAGCCAGGCGGTATCGTCGGCCGCCGGACGTACCGGCGGCTCCGTGGCCGCCGCCCCGTCCACGAAATCCGCCCACGCGATGGCCGATTCGACGGGACCGTCGATCGAGACCACGGTGTGCACGGTGGGGGTCTCCGCCCGTACCCGCGCCACCAGATCGGCGAATTCCCCAGCGACGATCAGCACCCCGGCGCCCGAGTGCCGCAGCAGTGCCGCCACCTGATCCGGATGGGACCGGAAGTTCAGGATGGTCAGCGCCATACCGGCCATCGGCACGCCGTAGTAGCAGTCGAAGTACTCCGTGCAGTTGGCGGAGAGAATAGCGACCCGGTCACCGGGCGCGGCCACACCCAGCAGGGCGTTGGCGAGCCTGCGGCTGCGATCGCGCAGCTCCCGGTAGTCGACTTGTTGGTTTTCGAACCGCAGGGCGATACGGTCCGGATGTTTACGTGCGCCGTATTCGACGATGTCACCGACCAGCACGGTTTCCGCTCCCTTCGCGCCGCGGCATCGCGATCGTGTCCTTATCCGTGCTCATCTGATCGCCAGCGGATTGATCGGCGAGCCGATGCCACGGGTGAACTGCAGGGGCGGACCGGCATAGAAGAAGTCGTAGCGGCCGTCGGCGGCACACGCCTGCGACAGCTCCTCGAAGTCGAGCATCTCGGCGAGGGTCAGGCCCATATCCCGGATCAGCACCATATGGAGTTCGAACGCCGAGCCCGGATTCTCGCCGGGCATCACCTCGACGGCCCAGTTGTCCGACCCGACCACTGCCACATCGCGCTCCCGCAGCCAGGTCGCGCAGTTCAGGCTCAGTCCCGGTTCTCCGGCCATGAAGCCGGCGGCATCGCCGTCGGAGAGGAATTTCTTGCGCCAGCCCGTCCGGATCAGCAGGATATCGCCCGCGCCGATCGTGACGCCCTGGGCCGCGGCGACCTTGTCGAGTTCGTCGGGGCCGATCGCGGCGCCCGCCTCGAGCCAGTCCACCCCGCGTGCCTTCGCGATATCGAGCAGGACACCGCGCCCGGCGATGCCGCCCGCCTGGGTGTGGATACCGCATTTGTCGGCGCCCTTGACCGAGACGCCGTCCCCGGCGAAGCCGTTGTAGAGCTGGTCGTCGTAGTGCACGTGGGCGAGGGCATCGTATTGGGAGCCCGCCTGCAGCGGCATGAAGACGTAATCGTCGGCCCATTTGAATCCGCCGGGAAGCACCTGCTCCTGACCGTTCTCGGACATGAGCCGGATGGGGTTGATACGCAGGCCGCCCGGCTGCGGACCGTCACCATCGAGGGGGATCCCCAGCTGGAAGACCTCGCCGGTCCGGATCAGGCCGGCCGCCGCGGCAACTCGCTCCGGCGTGATGAGATTCGTGGTTTCCCGCTCGTCGTCGCTCCCCCAGCGACCCCAGTTGCTTACTTCTCGCCCGAGCGCGCGCATATCGGGAACTGCAGGCACCGTTGCCTCCTGACTCAGGATAATGACGTGACAGTCATGTCAACTTCCGTGGCAAGTGTGATCGCTGACACGCAACCTGTCAAGAGTCCGTTATATGACCAGATCAGCGGCGAATGCAGCAAGCCTCGGCGGCATACCCACCGCGCATACACGGCGACCGCCGTGAGGCGACGTAGTCACCACACGGCGGCCGGGAGACATACCGGACATCGCAACCGGCTCGCAGCCGACACCGAACCACCGGCGTCGGCACACCCACCGGAGCCGGACGGGGCGGGATCACGAGCGAGCGGCTACCAGCCTCCGATATGCACAATCCGGTCCAGATCCGTGCGCGCGGCCGGCTCGAAGTCCGTTCCCTTCGTGTACGCGACCGGGAGCAGCGCACCCTGGGACACCGTGTCGTACGGGATCCCCAGGAGGTCGGCGGCCTCGCGCTCATAGCTCAGATGCAGGGTGGTCCAGGCCGTACCGAGCCCGCGCGAACGCGCGGCCAGGCAGAAGCTCCACACCGCCGGGAACAGGGACGACCAGTGCGAGGCGCTCTGCGCACCCGAGGCCCCGTCCACCCGGCCCTCGATACACGGCACGAGCAGGACCGGCACCTCACCCATCTTCTCCGCCAGGTACGTCGCCGAACTCGCGATACGCTGCCGGGCCGCATCCTCCGGAGAGCCCGAACCGGCCTGGTTGCCGGGGAAGTACTTCGACGCGGCGTAGCGTTCGAAGGACTTCCGGTACAGTTCCCCGAGCCCGCGCTTCCGTTCGGCATCGGCGACCACGATCCAGTGCCAGCCCTGCCGATTCGAACCGCTCGGCGCCTGGACCGCCAGTTCGATACACTCGCGCACGACCTCGAGCGGCACCTCGCGCCCGAGGTCGAGGCGTTTACGTACCGCCCGGGTGGTGGACAGCAGTTCGTCGGTCGACAGGTCCAGCTCTATCGGCACGATTACCCTTTCGATCGGGCCGGATACAGCACCGGCTCGGATATTCGGTTCCACCTCGAGGCTAATGGAGCCCGCTCCCCCGGGAGGCCGTGCTCGCCGCGAAGCATCGGTGTCCGATTTGCGATAGTTGATTGCCGCAAGCAACTGATCTATTTTTAGTTAGCGTAGTGAACTAATCATCGTTTGGAGTCACCGTGCCAGTCTCAGCGGATACCACACAGAACCTCCTGGGTGAGATGTTCCTCATCGGCCGTGCCCTCCGCAGCACGCTGGCCCATTCCGACGCGGGCCGGCTACTCCCCGGCGGGCTCGGCGTCCTGTCCACCCTCGAGACGGCGGGCCCCTGCCGGCAGGTCGGCCTCGCGGCCGACCTGCGGATCACCCCGTCGGCGATGAGCCGGCACATCACCGAACTGGCCGCCGCCGGATACATCAGTCGCGAGGCCGATCCCAGCGACGGCCGCGCCAGCCTCGTCCGGCTGACCCCGGACGGCCAGGATCTGCTGCACCGCGTCCGGGCACTGCACACCCGACACCTCCAGGAAACCCTCGGCGATTGGACCGAGGACGATGTGGAACAGGCCTACCAGGTGATGCGCCGCCTCCGGAATTCCCTCAACTCCCGGGACCGCTGTGGCACGGCGGACGAGAACCCGCAGGTTTCGAAAGAGAGAGCCGATGTCTGACACCGAGGCGCCAGCCTCTCGCGATCCGCTCGCCATGAGCCATCGCCAAATCCTCGAAGCGATGACCGGTCTGCTGGCGGCGCTGTTCACCGCGCTGCTCAGCACGACCATCGTCGCCAACGCGTTGCCGACCATCATCGGCGATCTGCAGGCTTCGCAGACCGCCTATGCGTGGGTCATCACCACAGCTCTGCTCACCAATGCGGCCTCGACGCCGATCTGGGGCAAGCTGGCCGACCTGTTCAACAAGAAGACGCTGGTGCAACTGGGCATCATCATCTTCGTGGTCGGCTCGGTGATCGCCGGCTTCGCCCACAATGTCGAGCTGCTCCTGGCCGCTCGCGCCCTGCAGGGCGTCGGTATGGGCGGGCTTACCGCGCTGGTCGTCGCGATCATCGGCAGCATCATTCCGCCGCGCGAACGCGGGCGGTACTCCGGCTATATGGGCGCGGTCATGGCGGTCTCCATGACCGGCGGACCGATCCTGGGCGGCGTCATCGTGGACAGCCCCCTCGGCTGGCGATGGTGCTTCTTCATCTGCATCCCGCTCGCGGTGATCGCACTGCTGCTCCTGCAGCGCACACTGCGACTGCCGACAACCCGCAAAGAGGGCGTCACCATCGACTGGCTCGGCGCCACGCTGCTCACCGCGGGCGTCTCGGTCCTGCTGATCTGGGTCTCGTTCGCCGGTAAGGCCGGGTACTACGAGTGGTGGTCCACCGAATCGGCTCTCTACGTGGGTGGCGGTGTACTGCTGCTGGCGTTGACGGTGCTCGTCGAAGCCCGGGTCAAGGATCCGGTCATCCCGCTCCCGATCGTCACCGAACGCACCACCGCGCTGGCCATCCTCGCGTCGATCGCCGTGGGTGTCGGCATGTTCGGCGCCACCACGTTCCTCGGCCAATACCTGCAGACCGCTCGCGGCTACTCCCCCACCGCGGCGGGCCTGCTGTCCTCGCCGATGGTGGCCGGGATGCTCGTCGCCTCGGTGGTCTCCGGTCAGCTCATCACCCGGTTCGGCAAGTGGAAGCCCTTCGTCGTCGGCGGCGCGGCGCTGCTGGTGGTCGGGTTCGCCCTGCTGTCCAGCGTCGACCACGCCACGAACATCTGGTTGATCGGCTGCTTCATCACGGTGACCGGCGCGGGTGTCGGCATGATGATGCAGAACCTGGTGCTGGCGGTCCAGAACACCGTGAGTGTGCACAATATCGGCGCCGCGTCCAGCAGCGTCGCCTTCTTCCGCACCTTCGGTGGCGCCATCGGCGTCTCGGTCCTGGGTTCGGTACTGGCGACCCGGGTGAGCGAACTGTCCACCGCCCGTTTCGCCGAACTCGGTATCAACACCACATCGTCGGGCAGTGGCAATCTCGACCTGAAGGCGCTACCCGCCCCCATCGCCGAGGTCGTGCGCTTCTCCTACGGTGACGCCACCGGCCGGATCTTCCTGATCGCCGCGGTGACCTGTGTCGTGGCGCTCATCGCCGCGGCGCTGCTGCCGAACCGCCCACTGCGGCGCACGATCGATATCGAACCGACCGCCGATCCGGCGGCCGCCACCGATATGGGGACCGAGCCCCAGGTGCCCGACGATCTGGCCGATCTGGAACGCACCCCCGCGGTGGCCGAACCGGTGGGCCGGCACCACGCCCCCGCCGCCGAGAACGCCGACGATCCGCGGACCGAGGCGGCCCCGGTACCCGTGGGCGCACTCACCGCGCAGGCGCCGGCCGGACAGAACGGTCACGGTCTGTACAGCCCGGCCGTCACCGCGCAGACCTCGATGCCGACCACCCGCTACGCCGGGACCGGCGACGAGAGCGGTTCCTTCCACGGGCGCATCACCCGCGAGGACGGACGCCCGGTCCCCGGTGCGGCACTCACCCTGATCGACCAGCGCGGCCATCAGGTCGCGCGGGCGAGCGGGACCGGCGACGGCGGCTACACCGTGAACGCCCCCGGGCCGGGTGGTTATGTGCTGATCGTCTCGGCTCCGGGGCACCGGCCGACCGCGGTCAATGTCGCGCACGCCGCGCAGCCGCAGCGCATGGACCTCACCCTCTCCGGGCTCGGGGAGTTGTCGGGCACGGTCCGCTCGACCCGCGGCGGTACGCCCCTGGCCGGCGCCACGGTCACGGTGACCGACCAGTACGGCGAGGTCGTCGCCTCGGCCGCCTCCGGCGAGGACGGCGCCTATCTCTGCCACGGCGTGGTTCCCGGCACCTACACCCTGGTGGCGGTCGCCGAGCATATGCGACCGTGTGCGACCGCGCTCACCGTGCCCGATAGTGGCCGGCTGCGGCACGATATCGAACTCGCGCCGATGGCCGTGCTGACCGGGTCGGCCCGAGCCGACGGTGGACGGCCGGTGACCGATATCCAGATCACCGTCCTCGACGCCACCGGCGATGTGGCCGCCACCGCGCGCACCGACGAGCAGGGCCGCTACACCGTGCCCGATCTCCCCGAGGGCCGATACACGGTCGTGGCCCGCGGCTATCCGCCGGTCACCGGGCAGATCAGCGTTTCCGGCGAGGAGGTCGGTTACGACGTCGAACTCGGGTACGGAACCGACGGGCAGGAGTAACCCGCCGACCCGAAGGGCTTGTCTTCCCCTCTCCGGCAAGCCCTTCGGCCACGGCGGCTCCTCGATCGTCGCCGCGCTCCCCGGCGATCGACAGAACGCACTTCCACGGCGGGTCGGTCGCATACGGAGGTACCGACCCGTTCGCAAGGCCCCGAGGCGGGAATCGCCGCGGGATCGAAGAGCGTCCGGGCGATCGGTGAAATCTGCGGGTAATGCCGAATCGCATTCCGGGCCACGGTGTCCCAGCGAGATGTAGCGGGCGATGCCCGGTTCGTTCCGCCGCGAACTCACCGCCGGCATCCGAAACCCACTGCGCGACAGAGCCGGTCGGCCGCAGGGCCTCCGCGACCGGGTCGCCACAGGCAGATCACACCGGACGTAGTCTACCGAACCCGCGTCATCGCAACTCCGGCGCGACCTTCCGCGGCATGCCGGTGACCCTCTCGTGACCTCGGTGCCGGGAAAATTGATGATTCCTTGTCTGGTAACGGCCTTGCAAGCAGCGAAAACTGATGTTGCTGCGCGAAAAGATGTCCCCTGGTTCACCCCGACCGAAGGATATGTAATGTCTGCCAGAATCACCAAGATCTTCGCCGCAACGGCGATCGCCCTGTCGCTCGGCGCCTTCGGGGCCCCGGTCGCTTCGGCCGCCACCTCCTCGGCGTCCCCGGTCACCGGTTCCGCCATCATCCTGTGTGTCCCCCTCGGAAGCGCCACCGTCTGTATCTGAGCACGCGCAATTCCGGAGCGCGGCTTCGGCCGGTTCTGCCGCTGGTGGGTAGGGGCATCGAGGCCGGGCCCATGATGTCCGGTGAGATTCGCTCCGATTATCGATCGTCGAGCCAACCGGAAGAGCGCACGTTGCTCGCCGAGGAGCGTGCGCCGGGATGGGCAGGTTGCCGCCCTCGGGTGACCTGCTCATCCGTATCCGGGCCACCCACCGGCCAGGCCGAAATCACGTCGATACGAAAACCCGACCCGGTCGGCGTTGTACTCGCCCGCCACGCGACGACTCAGAACATCAACATCATGCCCATCATCATCATCATGAAGCCGAGAAAATAGTTGCTGGACATCTCGAACCTGCTCCCGTCGGACCGAACCGCCCGGACCCGATGCCGGACGCCGGCAACTTTGCCGTTGTTGAACGGTACGATATTCAACGGCTTGGATTTCCGGTCCGCAGCTTCCCGGTGCGGGGAATACGAATCGCCGCGCGACAGCGGAGCCGATTTCGGCCGCGGCAGTGGCAGTCAGCGCGGTGACGGGTTTTTCAGATGGGCGTCGAAGAAGGCGAAAACACGTCGCCAGGCGTCCGCGGTGGCCTCCTCGTCATATCCGAGACCGGCTACCCGCAGTACGGGCTCGGCGGGAAGCCGGTTGGCGAATGCATGGGTGACCCCGGAATAGGTCTTGACGTCGTGCGCCACGCCGTAGTCGTCGAGTACCCGTTCCAGCCGGTGCGCACGGCCGATATTGATCGGATCCAACCGTCCGTAGCTGGCGACGATCGGGCAGCTGCCCCGCAGCATCTCCGCGTAGTTGCCCCGGCTGGTCGGGTAGAAGGGAGCGGCGGCGTCGAAACCGCGCGGCGCGGTGAGCAAGGCGAACCCACCACCCATACAGAAGCCGGCCACCGCGACCCGGCCGGTGCACGCGGAATCGTCCCGTATCCGGTGCAGCGCGGCGAGGATATCGCGCACCGCCCTGCCCTCACCAGTGAACAGCAGATCGCGGAATACGCCGGGTACACATCGCGGCCCGCGGGAGAACAGGTCCGGCGCGATCACCAGATAGCCGCGGTCGGCCAGCATACGGGCATTGCGCCGCAGATCCGCGGTCAGCCCGACCGCGTCGTGCAGCAACACCACCGCGGGCCACGGTCCCGGGCCCTCGGGTGTCTCCCATACGGCGTCGATATCACCGTCGGGCGCGGGCACCTCGATCATCGTCATCGGCGATCACCTTCCGTTCGATCCGGAACTCTCGCAGCCATGGCGATAGCGGACCCAGTGTCGCATCGCCGCGCCGTCCGCTCGCGCGCCTCGCCGATGCGCCGGGTGCGGGCCGGCCACCGCCCGGGGGCGGCAGCCGGCCCGTACCCGCGGCGCATGGACACGCACGGCGCGGATCAATCGTGTTCGGCCGCACCGATGATCTCACCGGTGTTCGCGTCCACCGTCACCTCGTATTCGGCGCCCGCCGAGGTGACGACTTCCACCTCCCACACCGGTCCGCGGTGCTCGGTCTCGAACTCGGCCGAGACCGCCCTGCTGTCCGGTACCGCGGCCACGGCGGCGTCCATGGCCTGGATGCGGTCGATTCCCGGATCGGCGACGAGAGACCACTCCGCGATCGGTCGATCGAGGGCGACGGTGCCGTGCGGCGGGGTGTGGCCGAGGGCAACAGTGGCGACGCCGACGGCGGCACCGGCGACCACGGCCACGACCGCGGCACCGATCAGAATCCAGCGCAGACCGGCGACCGCGTGACGAATAACGCTTGCCATGGTGAAACCTCCTGGGTGGGTGTACGTCCCGAATACGGTCATCACTGTGGCAAGCCGATACTGAAGGTGACCTGAAGTCACCTGAAGAACATTTCAGGAAGTGTCTGACACTCTGGGTGGATGCGTCTGCTGATCGTGGAGGACGAGAAACGGCTCGCCCTCGCACTGGCGAAAGGGTTGTCGGCCGAGGGTTTCGCGGTCGACGTCGTACACGACGGCGCGGACGGGCTGCACCGCGCCACCACCACCGAGTACGACCTGATCATCCTGGACATCATGCTGCCCGGTATGAACGGCTACCGGGTCTGCGCGACCCTGCGCGCCGCCGGTCACGAAACCCCGGTGTTGATGCTCACCGCCAAGGACGGCGAATACGACGAGGCCGAGGGCCTGGATACCGGCGCCGACGACTACCTCAGTAAACCGTTCTCCTATGTGGTCCTCGTGGCCCGGATCCGGGCGCTGTTACGCCGCCGCACCCGCGGCGGCGTACGCGTGCTGCGTGTCGGCGATCTAGTGGTCGATCCCGCCACCCACGGTTGCCGGCGCGGAGAGTGCGCTATCACCCTGACCGCGAAGGAATTCGCGGTCCTGGAACACCTGGCCGTGCGCGCCGGGGAGGTCGTATCCAAAGCCGATATCCTGCAGCATGTCTGGGATTTCGCCTACGACGGCGACCCGAATATCGTCGAGGTCTACATCAGCACCCTGCGCCGCAAGATCGATACGCCCTTCGGCTGCCGGACCATCCTGACAGTACGCGGCGCGGGCTACCGCTTGGCGGCCGAGCGTGGGTGAGCGGGCGCGCCGCCGTGGTCCCTGGTGGAATTCGGTCCGGGCACGGACCACCACCGCGGCCACCGTAGTGGTCGCGATCGCCCTCACCGCCACCGGACTCATCCTGCTCGCCGCCCTGCGCGGCAATCTGGTCGAGAGCGCGGATCTGCAGGCCGCGAACACCGCGCGCGATATCACCAGCCAGCTGGATACGGGCACGCCACTGGCGCAACTTCGGCTGCCGGACCCCGACGATGAACCGGTGCAGGTCGTTTCGGCAGACGGGCAGGTACTCGCCGCCGACGAAGAACTGCGGGGCAGCGGCCCGATGGCCGACTTCGGGCCGAATACGGACGCACGGTCCGGAGACGGCACGGACGAGGATTCCGCGGACGACGAATCCGACGAGGCAGCGGACGAGGACGACGAGTCCGATTCCGACGACGAGTCCGAGGCCGAAGCAGCCGACGAGGCCGAAGACGAGAACGACTCACCCGGCTCCGTGGGCACCGCGTCCGGCCTCGGCACCGGCAGCGCGGCCGGTGCCGGCGGGGCGGAAACCACGCGGGCCGTCGGCGCTTCCGCGGCCACCGAACCCGTCTTCGGGCAGACCGAAGTGACAGTCGGTGATTCCGGGCCCGCGAGCTATCGCGTCGCCGCGCTCGGCAGCACCGCTCCCGACGGGCGGCCGGTCACCGTCTATGCGGGCGCGTCGCTGGACACCGCCGACAGCGCGGTCGCCGACGTGCGGCGGGCGATGCTGATCGGGCTGCCGGTGCTCCTCGCCGTGGTCGCCGCGGTGACCTGGCTGGTCACCCGGTGGGCATTGCGGCCGGTGGAGTCCATCCGGTCCGAGCTGGCCGAGATCATGCACGGCGACCTGTCACGCCGAGTGCCCGAACCCGCCGCCCGCGACGAGATCGCCCGGTTGGCGGTCACCACCAACGACACGCTCGCGGCGCTGGAGCAGTCCGCGGAACGTCAGCGCCGGTTCATCGCCGATGCCGCGCACGAACTGCGCAGTCCGATCGCCAGTCTGCGCACCCAGCTCGAAGTGTCGCAGGCGCATCCGGGGTTGCTCGAACTCGACGGCCTGCTCGGCGATACCGTACGGCTGGAACATCTCGCGGCCGATCTGCTGCTGCTGGCCCGGCTCGACGCGGGCGAACAGCCTCGGGCCGACCGGATCGAGCTCGCCGCGCTGGTCCGGGCGGAACTGGCCCACCGGGTCGGGGATCGTCTACCGGTCGGCTCCGATCTCGGGGTGGGCGAGCCCGTCGTCACCGGTAGCCGAACTCAATTGGCCCGAGTCCTGGGCAATCTCGTGGACAATGCGCAGCGGCATGCGGCGACGATGGTATGGGTGACGCTGGACCGGCAGGGTGACCGGGCAGTACTCGCGGTGGCCGACGACGGCCCAGGCGTACCGGAAGCCGATCGGGAGCGGATATTCCAGCGTTTCGTGCGCCTCGATGACGCCCGCAGCCGAGACGAAGGAGGTGCGGGCCTGGGCTTGGCGATCGTGCGCGATGTGGTCGGACGGCACGAGGGGACGATCCGGGTCGAGCCCGCGGACTCCGGTGGTGCGCGATTCGTGGTGGAACTTCCGGTGGCCGGCCGAGTGCCCGGCTGACCGCCGCGGTGGGGCGAGCGGCCGACCGGGCCGCCGGATGCGTGGCCGCCGGTTTCCGGTATCGCCCGCGCACTAGCATCGGCGATCATGGCGCAGCAGGCAGTGCATCCGGCGGAACCGGACTTCCCGATACTGGTGATCGGGGCCGGACAGTCCGGTCTCTCGGCCGGATACCATCTGCGCCGACACGGGCTCGTGCCCGGGCGGGATTTCCTGATCGTCGACCATGCACCCGGCCCCGGCGGTGCCTGGCAGTTCCGCTGGCCGTCACTGACCCTCAGCACCGTGAACCGGATACACGACCTGCCCGGGTTGCCTTTCGCCGAGAACACCGGTCCGGGTGCCGCCGGGGCCGAGGTTCCGGCGGCGACCGCGGTCCCGCGCTACTACCAGCGTTACGAGGAGCATTTCGAGCTCCGGGTAGGTCGGCCGGTGAGCGTGCGGGTGGTGTGCGATCGTGCCGGCGACGACGGTCTGCTGCATGCCGAGACCGATCGGGCGGGCACGCTCCGGGTGCGCGGCCTGATCAACTGCACGGGAACCTGGGAGCACCCCTTCGTACCGCACTATCGCGGTGCGGAGACCTTTACCGGCCGCCAACTGCACACCCGCGACTACCGTGACCCGGCGGAGTTCGCGGGACAGCACGTGGTGGTGGTCGGAGGCGGAATCTCCGCGGTCCAGCTGCTCGACGAGATCTCCCGGGTCACCGGCACCACCTGGGTGACACGTTCGGAACCCGCCTTCCGGGAGTCCCCGTTCGACGTGAACGCAGGTCGCCGGGCGGTGGCGATCGTGGAGGATCGGGTACGCCGGGGGCTCCCGCCCGGCTCGGTGGTCTCGGTGACCGGTCTCCCACTGGACGGCCGGCTCCGAGCGGCCCGGGACCGCGGCGTCCTGCGGCGGCGGCCGATGTTCGACCATATCGAGCCCGACGGCGTGCGCTGGGCCGACGGAAGCTTCCAGGCCGCGCAGGTCATTCTGTGGGCCACGGGTTTCCGCAGTGCGCTGGACCATCTGGCACCGCTGCGGCTCCGTGGGCCGGGTGGCGGGATCACCATGAGCGGCGCGCTCGCCACCCGGGTCGCGGCGGACCCGCGGATCCACCTGATCGGATATGGACCGTCGGCCAGTACGATCGGCGCGAACCGGGCCGGGCGGGCAGCCGCGGCGGAACTCGTCGATCACCTGGGCCTGGAGCAAGGCGCTCTCCGTGAGTAAAGAGCTCGGCTACGACACCGCGACCGGGCCTTCCGGTCAGTGCAACAGATCTTCCACGATCCGGCGCGCCATCAGCACTCGTTCGTCGTCGCCGAGCTGGCGGGCGGTATTGGCGGCGGCGACGACCGCGTCGATCTCGAAGGCCAGCACCGCCGCGTCTCGGCCGGTCAGCTCACCCAATTCCTGAGCCTTACGGATCTCCCCGCTCAGGAAGGTCATCCAGTCCTCATGGTCCGCGGCGACGGCGTCACGGACCGGTCCGGGCCGGCTGTCGAATTCGGTGAGTACCGCGGCCCGGAAGCAACCGCCGGGGAACACCGGGTCGGTGGTGTAACCGAGCCAGCGGTCGACCAGCGCGCGCACCCTGGGTAGACCGCGCGGTACGGCCAGGGCGGGCGTGATGATCTGCTCATTGAGTACATCTGGGAAACCGAACGGATGGCACCGATGCGGCCGATGCGGGCGCGGATGGCCGAGCTCAACGAGATCGTCCGCGACGTGGCCGGCCGGTACGACGCGCTACTGGTCGATTTCTGCAACCATCCGCTGCGGCTGCGTCCGGATCTCATGAGCGCGGACCTCATCCATTTCACGACCAGCGGCCACGCGGTCGTCGCGACGGAGATGGTCCGCGCTCTGGCGGCGCGGATCTCCGCCGCCGCCGGATCGGCCTGACGATCGGCAATCCCTCCGCCGGCCTCGGGCAGGCGAACCTGCCCGAGAGATCCACTTTGTCGGCGCCAACGGTTAGGATCTGCGCCGGGCATTAGCGAGGAGGAGTGGGTACCGACGTGGGAAGCTACGGCCGTAGGCCACGGGCGCGGCGGGGATTCAGGGCACGGGTGACCGTCCCCGCGATCACCGCGGGTCGGGGGGTCGACCGATAAGCTCACGCGAGCATTCGCACGTGGCCGTTCCATCGGAACAACCGCGAACCGCCACAGTCGATCTCGTCGCCGCCTTCGGCCCCGCCGGCCGGGCAGCACCCGCACCGCCGTCATCCAGTGGTGCGTCACCGCAGTAATCGGCCCCCGAGTGACCGTCACCGGTTGCCCTGGGCAGGTCCCGGTGGCCGGACAACCCTGCGTGGATGCACGCCGGCGGCGGCCACCGGGCCGGAGCCTGCCCGGCTCCGTTCCCGCATACGCCGCATTCCCGCAACCCGATTTCGAATCATGGACTGCCCGAACACCATTCACTATCACGTATTTCCATGAAGGAGCTTTTCATGTCCAGACGTTCGCCCGTGTTCCGGATCCCCGGTGTACTGGCCGGCCTCGTCGTCCTCGGCTGTGCGGTGCTGACCCTGTCGGCGTGTACCGGCGGGACCGACTCGACCCAGAGTTCGTCGGCGAGCGCGGTATCCACCGTGCCCGGACAGAACGGAACCGACGAAGGCGGGGATGTCGATTTCGACGCCGCCATCGGTGACTGTGTCACGCTGTCCGGGACGATGACGGACGCGAAGATCGACCACGCCGAGTGTGGTTCGGAGAATTCGAACTACAAGGTGGTCGCCAAGGCCCCCACCCAGGACGGCTGCGCGTCCGATGTCGATCAGACCTACTACGTCACCCTCGGCGGCCGGGAACAGGGTGCGCTGTGCCTGGATATCGACTGGGTCGAAGGTCAGTGCATGACGGTTCCGTCGGGTAGCGACAGCCCGACCCACAGCCCGTGCACGCCGGGTAAGCCCGACACCGTTCACGTGCTGAAGATCCTGACCGGTACCACCGACGAATCCGGGTGCCCCGCGGAGGCCACCAGCTACTACACCTACGACGAGCGCCAGCTCGTCACCTGCGTCGCCGAGGTGTAGCGGCACCACGTCCGGCTACCGGCATACGTGGCCTCACCTCGGGGGGTGAGGCCACGGGTGCCTACCCGGCGCCGGACCGGATATCACGGCCCTGTTCGGCGTCGACCAGCGAAGATACACCGGGATCCGCTGCTCGAATACTCGTTCTGGCGGATGCTCGGCGGGGGATGGCGCTACCAGGACCGCTGTGATGGATATCCGAACAGACGAGATCGCCGACGGTGTCTACCGCTTCTCCACCTTCGTCCCCGAGGTGGGTCCCACCGGTTTCACGTTCAATCAGTTCTTCGTCGATGCCGCGGAACCCCTGCTTCTCCACACCGGAATGCGGGCGCTGTTTCCCTCGGTGTCGGCAGCGATCGCGCGCATACGGCCCGTGGCAGACCTCCGCTGGATCACTTTCGGCCCTGTGGAGGCCGACGAGAGCCGCGCGATGAATCTGTTCTCGGGGGCAGCGCCGTATGCCCGGGTCGCCCACGGTGTCGTGGGATGCCAGGTTTCGCTGGACGATCTGGCCGATCGGCGGCCGCGGCGCCTGACCGACGGCGAGATCATCGATCTCGGCGACCGACGGATCCAGCACTTCGATACGCCGCACGCACCACACAACTGGGAGGCGCGGGTGCTCTACGAGGAGTCCACCGGTGTGCTGTTCTGCGGTGACCTGATGACTCAGCTCGGCGACGGGCCGACCCGCACCGGGGCCGATCTGATGGGCCCGGCCGAGCCGGCCGAGGACGTTTTCCACGCCACGTCGCTGGGTCCGGCCGTACCCGCGACACTGCGCAGGTCGGCCGAGTCGCGGCCGACCACACTGGCGGTGATGCACACGGCTCCTTCACCGGTAATGGGTCCGCCGCCCTGGGCGACCTCGCGACGGTCTACGAGCACCGGCTCGGCCCGTAGGGTTCCGGTAGGCGCCACCGCACCGGGCGGTGCGCCGATGCGAGAGGAACCGGATGAGCGCGAACACCCCGTCGGACCGCACGCCGAGCCGCTGGGAGGAACTCACCGCGGCCGACCCCGCACATTCCGACTGGTATGTGCAGCGATTCCGCACACTCGCGGCAGAAGGGCACGACATATTCGGCGAGGCGCGGCTGATCGACGCGATGCTGGGCCGCGGCGGCCGGGTACTCGATGCGGGTTGCGGAGCCGGCCGCCTGGGCGGCCATCTGCACAATGCCGGTCACACGGTGGTCGGCGTCGATATCGACCCGGTGCTGATCGCGGCCGCCGAGGCCGACTACCCCGGCCCGACCTGGCTGGTCGGCGATCTCGCCGAACTGGACCTACCGGGCCGAGGTGTGACCGCCGATTTCGATGTGATCGTCTGCGCGGGCAATGTGATGACATTCCTGGCCCCGTCGACCCGGTCCGCGGTGCTGGCCGGTTTCGCCCGGCATCTGGCACCGCGGGGCCGCGTGGTCACCGGTTTCGGCGCCGACCGCGGCTACGACTTCGCCGAATTCCGCACCGACGCCGCCGAGCAGGGCCTCGCCGCAGATCTCCTGCTGTCGACCTGGGATCTGCGGCCCTTCATCGACTCCTCGGAGTTCCTGGTCGCGGTGTTCTCCCGCGCGGACTGAGCTCCGCTCGGGGCGGTTCGGCGACCGAGGCACGCGCCGAACCCCTCGCCGCGTTGCCGGACATACGGTGTGGACATATAGGGCGCGGGGCCTGCCCATCGCGGATGGTGGGTGACCGGGTCGCGGGGGCGCTGCGCCGGAGCGGTGTCACGATGCCGGAGGCGGACCTATGGGCCGTCTCCGAACTGCTGATCCGGCTCACGTTGTCGCTGCTGCTCGATCCCGGGGGGCAGCTCGATATCTCGGACCCGGCCGCGATACGTGCGTACTCCCGCCGCTATCTCGCGCGGTTCGTGTGGTGAGCCGGGCACGCCACCGTGCGACCGGGCCGGGAACCGGTCGTCCGGCGGTCGCACCGACCGCGCCCGCGCGTCGGGCACCGATCCGAGTACTGATACAAATGCGTGCGGCCGTAGCGCACCCTATGGCCGCCGAGCGGCGCGCTGTCGATGTACGCGGCCGGCAAGGCGGCCCTGCTGTCGTTCACCCGCTCCATGGCCGCCGAGTTCGCCGCCGACGGGATCCGGGTGAATGCCATGGCCCCCGGCGCCGTCGACACCGATATGGTCCGCAAGAACCCACCGGAATTCGTCGCGGCCATGGCCGGGGCCACGCTGTTGGGCCGGATCGCCGAACCCGACGAGATGGTCGGCACGGCGCTGCTGCTGTGCTCGGACGCCGGCAGTTTCGTCACCGGTCAGTCCTTCCTGGTCGACGGCGGTACCGTCGCCCGCTGAACCCCGAGCCGAAGGAGCACCCGTGTCCGCGTTGTCCAGCGACTATCTACCCTCCGGGGTCGTCGTACCGACGATCGAACGCCCGCACCGGCGCAATGCGCTCGACAATCAGACGGTCGCCGAACTGCACACCGTACTCGACGAGATCAACGGTGCCCCGAAGGTTCGGGCACTCGTCATCACCGGTGCCGGGGGCGCGTGTCCGGTGAGCTACTCGCGCGCGCCGTGGCCAAAGCGGAGGAGATCGCCCGCAATTCCCCGCTCGCGGTGTGGATGACGAACGAGACCATGTGGCAGACCGTGGACGCGCCGAGCCTGCGTCATGCGCTCGACCTGGAGAACCGCACCCAGGTGATGTGCAGCGCCACCGGCGAACTCGATGCCTCCTTCGTGGCATTCCGCACCGGGACCCACACCACCACGGGGCCGCTCTCACCACGGGCCCACCGCGTCGCAGACGTCCCAGCAGAGATGAACAACAAGTCACCTCCGTTTACCGCATCGCGCAGAATCCGCACGTATCGTGGATATTCTCGGCATCACCGCGCCCACGCCGCACAGAACTGGCGTGTCCCATCCGACTGTGTGTTAGAAAGTCCGCGAGCGGCGGGCAAGGAGACGGTTGTGACCGGTCCATATCGGCTGATCATCTGGGGCCCCGGTGATATGGGCGGGCGGGCCCTGCGCATTGCCTTCGAATCACCCGACTTCGAGGGCGTCGGATACCCATCTGGGGCCGGATCATCCGAGCAGCCCGGCCGGCGGACATGTGATCACTCTCG
Organism: Nocardia grenadensis NBRC 108939; assembly: GCF_001613445.1. Lineage (GTDB taxonomy): Bacteria > Actinomycetota > Actinomycetes > Mycobacteriales > Mycobacteriaceae > Nocardia > Nocardia grenadensis. The sequence continues at coordinate 145,103 of NZ_BDCJ01000002.1, read as the reverse complement.
ACGGCAACCCCGGTGTCATCGAGATGCGTAACGAAATGGACGACGAGGCCTATAGCGGAGATTGGTCCGCTATTACCGATATCTCGGTCGCCGCAATGCTGGGCGTGGTTCCCGAGTTGTGTGCCGCGCCCCCCGGTGTGGTCATGCCGGACCTGCGTCCTCACTACCTTCTGGAGTCGTCATGAGTTCACCCATGCTCGCGGTCGCGGTGCTCGGCGCGGGCCCTTTCGCCGACCGGATCGCCGAACGGATCCGCACGCGAGCGCACCTCGAGGTATCCGCGCGGATCGAAAACCTGCAGCCCCCGCCGGAAGGCACGGCATGCGTGGTCTACGTGCCGACGTTCGCCGAGATCGCCGCGGACATACCGGGCAGCGTGCTACCGGAGCTCCTGAGCGACGGCTACGACGTGATATCCACGGCACCGCTGGACGACCACGTTCCGCCGGCCGAACTGCTGGATGCCTGCCGTACCGGACACTCCACCTTCCACGCCACCGGGGCCTTCCAGAGCACCATCCCCGCCCGGCTCATCCGGTCGCTGACCGAGGTGACCCGGGGGATCCGGCGGGTGGAACTGGTCGAGGAACTCGATTTTCCCGAGGCCGGGGTGTACCCGTGGGGCGGACGGCACGATATCGGTATCGGCGCCACCGGGTCCGAAGCCGCCGTCGCCGGCGCGGCCGCGGTGGACGGCTACTACACGGCAGGACTCCGCGTCCTCGACGACGCCGTGTTCCACAGCGCCGCCGGTGCGTCCGAGACCCCGAGCAGCAGCGTGGAGGTGATCACCGACGGTTCCGGGGCCGTGCAGAAGGTGATCGTCGACCGGGAGCTGGGGCCCGGGCTGAGTTATCGCTCCATCTGGACCACCACCACCGAGGATCGGGCGCCGCTGCGCTATCAATTGATCACCACGACCGATACGGCGCGCGGCACCGCCAACGTCCGCTTCCGCTTCACCGAAGGGCTTCATCCCGCCGACCATCTGACCTGTGTAAATGTCATCGAGGCCCTGCGTCCGGTGCATGAGCACGGCCCGGGGATCGCCCACCGGGACCTATCGCTCACCCGGCCGATGCCGGACGCGCGGCTCTCTACCTGACCCGGGTACGGGCCGGCAGGTCTCGAAATCATCTATTCCGGTGGCCGGGCCACCGTCACCGGTATCACTGATGCGATCCTGGACAGCAGCACAGTGATCACCCGGTTCGCGCGGCCGGTCGCTCCTCCGGTCGCGGACCGCCGCAGTGGAGCACCTCTCGGCATTTCAGTGCACATCGAACTCTCTGAACCCCGGCCTGCCCGGTAGCAGGCGGTGAAAGGTGAGCAACATGAAGCTGACAGTCATCGGCGGTACCGGCCGGATCGGCTCACAGGTCGTCCGCAAGCTCCGGGCGGCCGGTCACGATGCGGTGCCCGCGGCGCTGTCCACCGGCGTGGACCTGGTCAGCGGCGCGGGCCTGGACCAGGCGGTGGCGGGCGCGGACGTGGTGGTCGGCCTGGCCAACTCCCCGACCTTCGACGACGCGGCGCTGAGCTTTTTCCGCACCGCGATGGACAACCTCCTCGGCGCCGGGGACCGTGCCGGGGTGAAACACCAGGTGGTGCTGTCGATCGTCGGTGTGGACCGGGTGCCACAAGTTGACTACTACCGGGCCAAGGCGCTGCAGGAGGAGTTGCTCCGGAAGGGCCCCACACCGTATTCCATCGTGCGCGCCACCCAGTTCTTCGAATTCATGGACGCGGTGATGTCCTGGTCCGCCGATGACAGCGTCGTCCGGTTGCCCGCGACCCGGTTACAGCCGATGGCGGCCGCGGATGTCGTGGACGCGGTGGTGGGCGTCGCACTGGGCTCCCCGCTGCAGGGTGTCCGCAATATCGCCGGACCCGACGTGCTCCCGCTCGACGAGATCGGCCGAATGACCCTGCTCGCCCGGCACGACGACCGTATCGTCGTCACCGACGAGACGGCCGGTATGTTCGCCGCGATCACCGGCGACGAACTCCTCGCCGGGCCGGACGCGTATCTGGCTCCCACGCACTACCGGGACTGGCTGGAGGTACACCGCTGATCTCGACAGTGATTCCGACCGGCACCTTTCCTGCTTCCTGAAGTCGCCTTCAGGCTGTTTCAGCGTGGCTTCAGCACCTCCCTGCCACAGTGGCCGCCGATGACCGACAACGGCGAAAGGGGAGAACAGCATGAGCTCGACAGTGCGCATCGATGGATATCCCTACCGGGTGGTGGGAAAGACCCGTCTGACGACGGCCTCGCGGGCGTGCTACGGCAAGTACCGGTTCGTCCTACGACGGTTGACGGACGGATCGCTGTGGACAGTATTCGACTCCCGGGTCACGTCCGCGTCGGAACTGATGAAATGCGAGGGCTCGCAGGCGCGGTGACGACCGCACCGACACCGGCGGAGGGTCCGGTCGCCGCGTCCGGCGACCGGACCGTCCGCAGTCGGTTTCGAACCCGGAACGTTTCACCGATCAAGGAACCGACACCGAGAAGTTATATGCCAGTTATAGCGCAGTTATCGGGCGCCGGGAGAAGGTAGTCGCGCGATCCCGAAATCCGAGCCACACCCATTTCGGAATAGCCGTTTCACCCGGACGCGCAACGAGCAACTTCCAATGATGCGGTGACATCGGCCTTTCGGCGCCTCGATGCACACTTCGCGACCAACCGACCACGGAAGCGTATCCGCAAGATAGACAATGCAATATTGCGAAGTCGAGACACCCCACAGATTGAATGTGATTCATCACACAGCATTTCAAGCAAATGATCAGCACACCATCCGGGTGAGCGTCGTACTGTTTAGCCCTACACAGAAAACCCGGGCTTTTCCCGGCGGAACGTTGGATGGACATGCTTCACCTCGAACACTTCGCGTTCGGCTGGCTGACGCCCGCCCTCGCCTATTTCCTCTCGGCCACCGGATGCGCCATCGGATTACAGTGCACCAGGCAGGCCCGGCGCGGACGACGCCGGTTGTTCTGGCTCGCGCTCGGCGCGATCACCATCGGCGGGACCGGTATCTGGGTCATGCATTTCGTGGCGATGCTGGGTTTTTCGATAGACGGCGCGCAGATACGCTTCGATGTCCCGCTCACCCTGCTGAGCGCGGCGATCTCGATCGGCGTGGTCGCCATCGGCCTGTATCTGGTGACCACACCGGGCTCAGGTCTTCCGGCACTGCTGACCGGCGGTGCCATCACCGGTCTCGGTATCTCCGCCATGCACTACACCGGCATGGCCGCCCTGCGCACGGACGCGCATATCGAGTACGACCCCGCCCGCATCGCACTCTCACTGGTCATCGCCACGGTCGCGGCCACCGCGACGCTGTGGTTCAGCATGCGCTCGTGGGGAATACCGTCCACCCTGGGCGCGGCACTCATCATGGCCGCGGCGGTGGCGACGATGCACTACACCGGCATGTCCGCGATGCACGCGCATGAGGTTCCCGATGCCGCGTCGCCCGAAGGTGCCGAGCCGCTGGATATTCTGGGGCCGCTGCTCGGCGCCATCAGCGTGGTCACCGTCGTACTGCTGATCGGAGTGAGCATGGCGCTGACCAATCCCCACGGACCGGAAGCCCAGGCGGCGACGAGCCCTCGTCGGCAGGAGCGGCGAGCGGTGCGCTGAAAGAGCCCGGCACGAGCATGTCCGGCCGAACGACCGCCGCGGTGCGGACGATCCGTGTGGATCGCCCGCACCGCGGCGGTCGTGGATAGGGTCGCTGGTGGACAGTGTCAGTAATAATGCCGCCGGCCGCCGACCGGCCGGCCCACCGATCCGGCGATGGCCAGTACCGCGCCGACCACGAGCAGAACGAGGCCGATGGTGGTGAGTACGCCGATACCGAGCAGGTAACCGACAATGAGCAGAACAAGTCCGAGAACGATCATGACACTGACTTTCTGATTCGATATCCGATATTCGGGCGAGGGACAGGGGTCACTTGGCGGTCGCCGCGCTCTTGTCCGGCTTGCGCAGCAGTTTGCTCATCGACCAGGCCGGAGCCGCCGGAGCGGCGGGGGCGGGCTTCTTCGCCGGCGTCTTGGTCTTGGCGAGATCCCGCTGGGCGGCCGCGATCTCCTTGCGCGACTGCCGCAGTTCACGGCGGGTCTCCATACCCCGGCGGGTGGATCGCCACGCACCGGCGGAGACGAGACCCACTCCTAATCCGCCGACCACCCCGACGATGATGCCGATGAGGAACAGTTCGCCGGTGGTCCCGGCGAAGTGGTAATCGAAGACCGAGAAGTCACTGGTCAGCCGATTGACATCACTGGTATTGGCCGCGACGCCGGCGACACCGGCGGCAACCGCCACGACGGCGATCACCAGCCCGAGAACAATGATCATGGCAATTCCCAAGGGTCGAGGAACACTATGCTCCCGCTATTCCCGGCGCCGACGAAGTCAAACGGGGGAAGGCCATATCCGGCAGTCCGATTCACCGGCGGGTGGATCCGGGGACTCGGACGGCCGGAACTCAGTCGAGCAGATCGCCGACGAACGGCACCGTGTCGATTAGCGAATCATTCACGGCGCCATCGTGATCGGTGAGGTACACCCTCAACGTCACCGGCTGCCGGTTCGCCGTCAGCACCGCTGCGAACCGCAGTGTCTCAGGGGTGATCACATCGGTATCGAGCAGCCCCTGTCCCAGGAACAGCGGTTTGTCGTAGCCGGATTCCGGCAGGCCGAGATAGCGGGTGAGCAGCCCGCGCAGATCCGGGATTTCGGCCAACGGCCGGGTGAAGAGGTCCCCGATCACCACACCCTGGGCCACCAGTTCGTGACCGAACGGGGACAGGCATTCGGTGCGCCCGCGTTCCAGCCAGTACCGGCCGGAGTCGGTGAGGAAGGATTCGATATCCAGCTCCGGGTAGGTGGTGCGCAGGCCGTTGAGCAGGTACAGCGCGTACCCCGTGGTATGCGCGCCCAGTTTCACCGGCGGTACACCCGGCCCCATCAGAGCGAGGATGTTCTCGATATAGGCGGGGACGCCGGTGGCCACGGCGCCACGGTAGTCCAGTTCCGGGCCACCGAATTCGGTGGCGTACCGGGCGGTGGTGACCGCCGCTCCCCCGCCCTGCGACTGCCCGACCACAACCCATTTGTTCGACAGTTCGGAGTAGTGCCCCGACGCGGCCCGTACCGCGTCGACGACATTGTGCGCCGCCACCACACCGTTCAGATACGGATGTTCACCGGGTGTACCCAGCCCGGCGTAGTCGGCGGCGACGATGGCATAACCCTGCTCAAGCCATTGACCCAGGTACGCCCAGTCCCGCGCCACGGCGCCCGGGCCGGCCACACTGTACGCGCAGGAATCGCCGAGCCCGACTGTGCCGTGCGCCCAGGCGATGACCGGCCGACCACCGGCCGGGGACGCGCCGGGCGGGAAGTACACGGCAGCACTGGCCACGGTCGGCGCCCCGCCGACGGTCGTCGTCGTATAGAACATGCGCTGGGAATCCACCGAGCCGGGCAGCACGGCCGGGGCGGGCAGCGGTGCGACGGATTCGACGACACCGGCGCCCGGGGCCGCTACCGCGTGCCCGCCGGGCAGACCGGAGATCGCCGCCGCGAGCAGCGCGGTGACCGCGGCCGTACCGAATTTCCGCATGATCTTCCTTTCGCCGGACCACCACCGGTGCCGTGCCGCCTCGGGCGGTACCCGGCCAGTCTTTCACCTGGACGGACGACCAGTCACGGAGGCAGGCCGGCCGGGCCGCCTCTACCGAGCCGCCCGGCAGCTGACGAAGACCGTCGGGCGGCTCGGTGGTCAGGCGCCGATCGCCCGCGCCAGATGCGGCCACGAATCGTGCAGGTCGTATTCGAACTGACCCCAGGTATGGGCACCGGCCGAACGGTCGATGTGCACCGCGCCGACGCCGAGTTGGCCCAGGCGACCGGCGAAGGCCGAAGTACAGGCCGAGGCAATGGCTTCGACCGGCGGGAACCCCCAGCCCCGGTCGATCTCGCCGGGCATACCCGACGCGGCGGACAGATACACGGTCTTCCCGGCCAGCCGGGAGGCGTGCGCGAACGCGTCGTGGGCCTGCCAGCCCGCGGACCCCGGCGGACCCCACATCTTGCCCGGGTCGGCGCCACCCCGCATCACCTGCGCGCTGACCATCGCGATGCCCGCGGCATCGGCGGACCACGGGCATCCGCTGTACGACGCGACCGCCTGGTAGCGGTCCGGCGACTGGATGGCGAGATCCACGGCCGACCCGCCGCTCATCGACACCCCGGCGATCGCATTGCGTCCGGTGGTACCGAACCGCGCGTCCACGACCGACGGCAACTCCTGGGTGAGGTAGGTCTGCCAGCGGGCGCGGCCGACCACGGGATCGTCGGTGTGCCAGTCGGTGTACATGGAGTAGGCGCCGCCGATCGGCATCACCACGTTCACGTTCTTGTCCCCGAAGAACTGCCGGACGTCGGTATCATCCCACCAGGAGATACCGTCGGCACCGCCACCGATCCCGGTCAGCAGGTACACCGTGGGCGCCGGCCCGCCACCCCGCGCGGGGATGACCCGATTCGTCACCACGGTGTCCATGGCGGGTGAGTACACCTCCAGCAGGATCGCGCGACCGTCTATCGGTCTCTCCGCGTCGACCCGTGGCCCAGGGGCGGCCGCGGCGGGTTGGACGGTGAACAGGGACGCCGCGACAGTCAGTACCGCGGTCGACATCGTGAGCAAGAATTTGTACCGCACTCCTCCGGTGTACCCAATCGCGCGCCGGATCGCCGCCACACCTCCCACGGTTCATCGATTGTGCGCCCCGGGTCTCTCGATCGACCATGCGAAGCCACTGTTCGGGCCGGGTTCCTCCCGAACCGCCCGGCACCGGTACACCCGGCCGCGTGGCCCGGAAGGTCCGCTGCGGCGATCCCACCGTCGCCCGCGCCGGTCCGCACGCGCGGACCGGTTGTCGGCGGGTCTGCGCACGGCCCGGCCGGGCCACCCGGTAGAAAGAAGACAGGGCATATGTCGGGCGCGCGGCCGGTCTCCACGATCGACGCGGCCCGGCGGAACCCGCCGAAATGTTGGAACAGTCGAACGAAAGAGCTGGTTCATGGCTTCCTCCGCAGCGCGTGCACAGATCGGGGTCACCGGCCTGGCGGTGATGGGCAGCAATATCGCCCGCAACTTCGCCAAGCACGGCTACACCGTGGCACTGCACAATCGCAGCGTCGCCAAAACCGACGCGCTGCTCGCTGCGCACGGCGATGACGGTGATTTCGTCCGCACCGAGACCATTGCCGAGTTCGTCGCCGCGCTGGAGAAGCCGCGCCGGGTGCTCATCATGGTGAAGGCCGGCGACGCCACCGACGCGGTGATCGAAGAACTCGCGGGCGCCATGGAAAAGGGCGACATCATCATCGACGGCGGCAACGCCCTCTACACCGACACCATCCGGCGCGAGGCCGCGCTGCGGGCCCGCGGCCTCAACTTCGTCGGCGCCGGAATCTCCGGCGGCGAAGAGGGAGCCCTCAACGGACCGTCGATCATGCCGGGCGGGCCCGCGGAATCCTACGAATCGCTGGGACCGCTGCTGGAGTCCATCGCCGCCCAGGTGGACGGCACCCCGTGCTGCACCCATATCGGCCCGGACGGTTCCGGCCATTTCGTCAAGATGGTGCACAACGGTATCGAATACGCCGATATGCAGCTCATCGGCGAGGCGTACCACCTGTTCCGCGCGGCACTGGACCTGGATCCGAAGCAGATCGCCGATATCTTCACCCAGTGGAACTCCGGCGATCTGGAGAGCTACCTGGTGGAGATCACCGCCGAGGTGCTGAACCAGGTCGACGCGAAAACCGGGAAGCCGCTGGTCGATGTGATCGTGGACGCGGCCGAGCAGAAGGGCACCGGGCGCTGGACCGTGAAATCCGCGCTCGACCTGGGTGTCCCGGTAACCGGTATCGCCGAGGCCGTATTCGCCCGCGCCCTGTCGGGGTCGCGGGGCCAGCGCGCGGCGGCGGTGGGGCTCGCCGCCGGCGAACTCGCCGCGAAACCCACCGATATCGCGCAGTTCACCGAGGATATCCGGCAGGCCCTGTACGCGTCCAAGGTCGTGGCCTACGCCCAGGGCTTCGATCAGATCGCCGCCGGCAGTGCCGAATACGGCTGGGACCTCACCCCCGGCGATCTGGCCACCATCTGGCGCGGCGGCTGCATCATCCGCGCCCGCTTCCTGAACCGCATTAAAGAGGCCTACGAAACCGATCCGGCGCTGCCGAGCCTGATCCTCGCGCCGTATTTCCGGGAGGCGATCGAGACGGCGATCGACAGCTGGCGGCGGGTGGTCTCGACCGCCACGCTGCTCGGGATCCCGGTGCCGGCCTTCGCCTCCTCGCTGTCCTACTACGACGCGTTGCGCGCCGAACGGCTGCCCGCCGCGCTCACCCAGGCCCAGCGCGATTTCTTCGGCGCGCATACCTACGAGCGGATCGACGCCGAGGGTAAGTTCCACACGCTGTGGAGCGAGGACCGTTCCGAGGTCGCGGCGGGCTGACCCCCGGTCGCCGGGCGGGCGGTCCGCCCGGCGACGCCTACCCCCTCTTGACTCCGGGTCATCCGACCAGTTGCAATGGGGTGTGAGATACGACACGATCATCAAGGGTGGCCGCTGGTTCGACGGTACCGGCGCGTCCTCCGCCATTCGCCATCTCGGACTGCGCGGCGATCGGGTCGTGGCCGTCTCCGCGGATCCGCTCGACGAGACCGGCTGTCCGGATGTGGTGGACGCGGCGGGCAAATGGGTCCTGCCGGGCATGATCGATATCCACACCCACTACGACATCGAGGTACTGAAGTCCCCGGCGCTGTCGGAATCGGTCCGGCACGGCATCACCACGGTACTGCTGGGCTCGTGCTCACTGTCCACCGTGCATATCGATCCCACCGGCGCGGGCGATATCTTCGGTCGGGTCGAGGCCATTCCGCGCCGCCATGTGATCGATACGCTCGACGAAATCAAGACCTGGACCTGCGCCCGCGAGTACGTGGCCGCGATCGAGCAGCTGCCACTGGGCCCGAATATCGCAGCCATGCTGGGTCATTCGGATATCCGGACCGCCCGCCTCGGCCTCGACCGCGCCACCCGCAAGGAGGTCCGCCCCACCCGCGCCGAGCTGACGGATATGGAGGCGGCGCTGCGCGAGGCGCTCGACGCCGGATTCCTCGGTATGTCGGCGCAGCAGCTGCTGTTCGACAAGATCGACGGCGAGACCTGCCGTTCACGCACCCTGCCGTCCACCTATGCGCGGGCGAAGGAGCGCCGCCGCCTCAATACGATCCTGCGCCGACGCGGCCGGGTACTGCAGGGCGGACCGGACATCACCTCGCCGCGCAGTCTCGGCGCGATGATCTTCAGCAGCCTGGGTATCGGTCGCCGCAAGCTCAAGACCAGCCTGCTGTCCGCCGCCGATATCAAGGCCAATCCGTTCGCCGTCGTCCTGATCGGCACCCTGGCACGGCTGGTGAACGCGCTCGGCGCGGATTTCCGCTGGCAGCATCTGCCCGTACCGTTCGAGGTGTACGCCGACGGGATCGATCTGGTGATCTTCGAGGAGTTCGGGTCCGGCGCGGCGGCCCTGCACCTGGCCGACCGGGTGGAGCGCGACGCACTGCTCGCCGACGAGGCCTACCGCCGTCGCTTCCGTAAGGACTACGACGCGAAATTCGGGCTGCGGGTCTGGCATCGCGATTTCTTCGACGCCGAGATCGTGAGCTGCCCGGACGAGAAAGTCGTGGGTAAGACTTTCGGGCAGGTCGGAGTGGACCGCGGCGGACTACACCCGGTGGACGCCTTCCTCGATCTGGTCCTCGAGCACGGCGCCAAACTACGCTGGCGCACCACCATTTCCAACCATCGCCCCGAGATCCTGGACCGCTTCGCCGCCCACCCCGGGATCCAGCTCGGGTTCTCCGACGCGGGCGCCCATCTGCGGAACATGGCCTTCTACAATTTCGGGCTCCGCTTCCTGCGCCGGATGTACCGGGCCGAACAGGCAGGCACTCCGGTGATCCCGCTCGAGCGGGCGGTGCACCGGCTCACCGGCGAACTCGCCGACTGGTACGACATCGATGCCGGTCACCTGCGCGAAGGCGACCGCGCTGATCTGGTCGTCATCGATCCGGCAGGCCTCGACGATTCGCTCGACGCCTACGCGGAGAGCCCGGTGGCCCAGTACGGCGGACTGGAACGGATGGTCAACCGCAACGACACCGCCGTCTCGGCGGTGTACATCGGCGGGCGGTATGTGTTCGGTCACGGCACCGCCGATCCGGCTCTGGGCAGCACTCGCACCGGACGGTTCCTGCGGGCCGGGCAGCGCTGATAGTTCCGGGCGGGCCGTCCGCCCTTCGCTGGTCGCCCGCGGTCGCTCACCCACGACCAGCCCGCCCGGACCGGTCCACCCGCGATAGGTCTGTCCTGCGACGGTCCGCCCGCCATCGGCCACCGCGGTCGGCCCATCTCTGATCGGTCAACCGCGGTAGGCTTTCGCGCCGTCGGTCACCGGCGTGCGGGCAGCCTGCGAATCTTTGGCGGCCGTCTTCTCGATTCGCGACCGCGGGCGATCCGGATCAGGCAGGGGTCACCGACACCGGGACGCCGTTGAACACGGCATTACCGGACGGGATATCCAGCACCGAATCATCGGTCAGCACATTGACATTGACACCGGCGTGCTGCCGCGCCACCTGCTGAGAGCTCGTCGCATGCCCCCAGCCGTGCGGCAGGCTCACCACTCCCGGCATGATCGAATCGGTGGGCTCGACCGGTATCGTGAGCGACCCGACCGCGGATTTCACCAGCGCCTGCTCGCCGAGTCCGAGCCGGGCGATATCGTCGGGATGGATCTGCAGGGTACAGCGATTCGTCCCGCCCACCAAACGGGGCGCATTGTGCATCCAGCTATTGTTGGAGCGCAGATGCCGGCGTCCGATGAGCACCATCTCCGCCGGCGCGGCCGCGAATCCGGCGCGCAGGCGGTCGAGATCGGCCAGCAGGGCCGCCGGCGCCAGCTCCACCGCCCCCGAGGCGGTGCGCAGAATTTCGGGCAGCCGGGAACGCAGCGGGCCGAGATCCAGACCGTGCGGATTCTCGAGGAGGGTACGCAGATTCAGGTGCCCGCCGTTCCATTCACCGTAGGGTCCCAGCCGCAGCATCAGGTCCAGACGCTGTTCGGTACCGGTGGTCCCGGCGAGTTCGTGCCGTCGCTCCGCGAGACCGGCCTGCCACAGTGTCGTGCCGATGACCAACTCGTCGAACGCGGCCAGCGGATCGTAGTCCGCGGCCGGGTTGTGCGGTCGCCCGCTCACCGCCGCCGCCAGCCGGACATAGACCGCGGCCTCCGACGGTCGGCCCCCCAGCGGCACCAGCGGAGGCGAGAACCGGGCGTAGTTGCGGACCGCGAACTGCAGCAGCGCGAAATCGTAGTGCGGGGACTGCACCGGACGCGGCGGCGGCAGGATCACATCGGCGTGCCGGGTGGTCTCGTTGAGGTAGCAGTCCAGGCTCACCATGAAGTCCAGCCCGGCGAACGCGGCGTCGAGCCGGGCACCACCGGGCGCCGACAGCACCGGATTCCCGGCCGCGGTGATCAGCGCCCGCACCTGCCCGTCACCGGGCGTGGTGATCTCGTCGATCAGCGTGGCCACCGGCAGCTCACCCATGGACTCCGGCAGGGCGCGCACGCGGCTACGCCAGCGGCCCGGCCGGAACGGTTTGGTGCGCACGATCCCGCGGACCGCCGCCGTCGCGAACATGGCGCCGCCGGGAGTGTCGAGATTGCCGGTGAGCACGTTGATCACGTCCACCAGCCATTGGGTGACCGTGCCGAATTCGGCGGTGCAGGTACCGATCCGGGCGTACACCACCGCGGTCGGCGCGGCCGCGAGCTCACGTGCGAGCCGGCGCACGGTCGCGGCGGTCACTCCGGTACGCGCGGCCACGGTCTCCGGATCGAATGCCGCGGCCGCGGCCCGCAATTCGTCCAGGCCCGTGACCGCGACACCGACCTCGGTAAGCCCCTCGGCGAAGAGGGTGTGCACGATCCCGAACAGCAGATAGGCGTCGGTGCCCGGCCGGACGAAGAGGTGCTCGTCGGCGCGGGCGGCTGTGCGGGTCCGGCGGGGGTCCACCACGACCAGGCGGCCGCCCCGCGCCCGGAGCGCTCGTAGCCGGCCGGGAAAGTCCGGCGCGGTGCACAGTGAACCGTTCGACTCCAGGGGGTTGGCACCCAGCATCAGCACGTAATCGGTGCGATCCAGATCCGGGACCGGCACGGCGAGTGGATCCCCGAACATCAGCCCGCAGGCCACCTGTTTGGGCATCTGGTCGGCGGTGCTGGCGGAGAACACGTTCTTCGTCCCCAGGGCCTGGATCAGCGCCGGCGCGTACAGGGTTCCGGCGACGGTATGCGCATTGGGATTGCCCAGATACAGCGCGATCGCCTGAGCGCCGTACTCGGCCCGGATCGCCGGGATCCGCGCCGCGATCAGATCGAATGCCTCGGCCCAGCCCACGGTCCGCCACGAGCCGGTGACTCGGTCGCGGACCATGGGTTCGGTGAGGCGATCGGGGTCGCCGTCGAGCTGCCCGAAACTGGCCCCCTTGGGGCACAGAAAACCCTTGCTGAACGGGTCCAGTTCGTCTCCGCGCGCACCGGTCACCCGATCCCGCGAGTCGACGGTCAACTCCAGGCCGCAGGCGGCCTCGCACAGCGGGCAGGTGCGCAGCAGGTTCCGGACGGCGGTATCGGGTGCGACGGGGTTCGGTGCGGCCATGGCACCATCATCGCTCTTTGAGACACTGGACAGAAGGTGTATTGAGAGAATTCGAATAGATCTCTCCCAACCGCAGTCCGGGTCACCAGCGCCCCGGGTTCGCCGACCCGGAGGCGCCTTCCAGGGAGACAACCCCGCCTTTCGCCGCCGATTCGCGGGCCGCCTCGAGAACCCGCAGGCCCGCCAGGGCGTCGGTCGGGTCGACCGGTACGGGCGCACCGTCCAGAACGGCGGCGGCGGTGGCCGCGTAGAAGGCGGGGTAGTCGCCGGGCAGGGTGGGGTACGGCGCCGGGTCGTCGCCGGCGCCGAGCAGACCGGAGTCCGCTTCGCCGACCTCGGCCCACGGCGTCCCGTCACCCGGCCGACGCCCGGCACGCAGGGCCGCCTCCTGCGGGTCCAGTCCGTGCACTTCGTAGCCCGCCCGGTCCCCGAGTACCCGGAACCGGGGACCGAGCAGTGGGGCCACGGCGCTCGCCCACAGGTGGGAACGCACCCCGCCGGTATGGGTCAGGGCGAGGAACATGTCGTCGTCGGTGCTCACCCCGGAGCGGCGACGGGCCAGTTCGCAGTAGACGCTCGCGGCCGGGCCGAACAGAGTGAGCGCTTGGTCGACCAGGTGGCTGCCCAGGTCGTACAGGATCCCGGCGGCATCGGCGGGGCCGCCCAGTTCGCGCCAGCCGCCCTTGGGCACCGGACGCCAGCGCTCGAACCGGGATTCGAAACGGCGCACCGGGCCCAGCATGTCCTCGGCCACCAGGCGGCGCACCGTCCGGAAATCGCCGTCCCAACGCCGGTTCTGGAATACGGTCAGTACCCGCCCGGCGCCGCGGGCGTAGTGCAGCAGATCTTCGGCTTCCGCGGCGGTCACCGCGAACGGTTTGTCGACCACCACCGCCGCGCCGGCCGCGAGCGCCCGCCGGGCCAGTTCGGCGTGTACGCGATTGGGTGCGGCGACCACAACCAGGTCGATGCCGGACATATCGGCGAAAAGACTGTCGGTGTCGGGCAGTACGCGTACCCCGGGGTACTCCTGTCGCGCCTGCTCCGCCCGCTGCGCCGAACCGGTCACCACCGCGGCCAGCCGGAGCCGGGGTTCGGCGGCGACGAGTGGGGCATGGAACACCGCCCCGGCCAGCCCGTACCCGATGATGGCGACTCCGAGACTGCTCATACCCGCCGACGTTACCCCGGCGGGCGCGTTCACCCCCCGGAGGTCAGGAACGACAACCGCACCTCACGATCCGGATTGTCGATATTGATATCCACCAGCGCTATGGACTGCCAGGTGCCCAGCGCCGGTTCACCACTCAGGACCGGAACGGTCGCGTACGGGGCGATGAGCGTGGGCATCACGTGGGAGCGGCCGTGCCCGGGCGACCCGTGCGCGTGCCGCCACCGGTCGTCGGCCGGGAGTAGGTCACGCAGGGCGGCCAGCAGATCCTCGTCGCTGTGCGAGCCCAGTTCCAGGATGGCGATTCCGGCGGTGGCGTGCGGTACGAAGATGTGCAGAAGACCGTCGCCGCCGGCGTCGTTCGCGAACGCCCGGCACTGCGGGGTGATGTCGTGGACCACTTCGCTGCGGCCGGTGTGCACCGCGATGACTGTGCTGCGCATAGCCGGGCAGCCTACGCGGCTCCGGCGGGGCCGGCGACGGGACGCGCGCTACGGGCGCGGTACCTCTCGGCCAATCCGACCAGTAACGGTGAGCATCCGGCATCCAGCCGCCGGTCGGCGAGACCGTCGCTGCGGGTGGCGCCGCGGTTCACGATCACCACCGTGCCGCCGTTGCGGGCGACCCGGTGCACGAACCGGCGGCCCGACAACACGGTCAAGCTGGACCCGGCCACCACGATTACCTCCGCCGCGTCCACCATTGCGTAGGCGGCCACGACCCGTTCCGGCGGCACGTTCTCCCCGAAGTACACGATATCGGGCTTCCACATCCCGCCGCACCGCGCGCAATCCACCATGCGGAAACCACTGGTGTCCTCGACCACGGCATCCGCGTCGGGAGCCACCTCGTGGCCGGTCACCGAGGCCGCGGCGAAACCCGGATTGGCCTGTTCCAACTGCTCGGCCAGCGCCATCCGGGAAATACGCGCCCCGCAACCCAGACAGCGCACCTGGGCATAGCTGCCGTGCAGGTCGATCACCCGGCGGCTACCCGCCTTGGTGTGCAGCAGATCGACGTTCTGGGTGATCACACCGGTGACCGGGCCCCGGCGCTCCAATTCGGCCAGGGCCCGGTGGCCGACATTGGGGCGGGCGGCGTCCATGTACCGCCAGCCCACGTGATTTCGCGCCCAATAGCGCTGCCGGAACACCGGGTCGCCGACGAACTGCTGGTAGGTCATCGGCGTCCGCGGCGGGGCGTCGGGTCCACGGTAATCGGGGATTCCACTGTCGGTGGAGATCCCCGCGCCGGTGAGCACGACCGTGGGCCGGTCGCCGATCAGCTCGACGAGATCGTCGAGGGCAGCGGACCAGGAATCCGGGTGCGGCGGGGTGAGCAGCGCCGTTTCGGGCATACCCCGAGCGTACGTGCCGGTCCGGCCCCGCCCACCCGGGGCCGGAATTCATCGGTCAGGGCTGGACGCCGGCGAGTTTGCCCGCCTCCGCGTCGAGACCGAGCATGGCCAGCAGATTGCGGCAGTCGGCGGCATCGGTGGCGTGGCCGGCCACGATCCGGGCCGCGACGGCACTGCGGCGGGCGGCCTCGGCGCGTTCGGCACTGCGGATTTCGGCGAATTCGGCCAGATAGGCCTCGGGCAGATCGTGTTCGACGGCGGTGGGACGGCTGGATGTGCCAGGCATGGGTCTCCTTCGAGTTGTCCGAAGCCTACGCCGAGGGCCGGTGACACACAGCCCAACCGGAAACTCGATCCGGCCGCCGAAGCACACCCGCCCGAAGCGCTTCACCCGCGCCGACCGGGTTACGGACCGATGTGACGGCCGCACCGAAGAATTCGGCACCCGGATGAGTTGGGCGGCATCGGGTACCGGAAACGACGTGCCGGACGATTGCCGGAATCGATAGCCGCACATCTTGTAGTGTGCTCCACGTCATAGCGCGACTCCGCGCACACTGTCGCGCAGATTCCGTGTCACAGGTGCGCCTATGTCATCTTTGCGGCCCTTGTTTTTTATGACACAACCCCTCTAAATTCACCTCCTGCACGTTCAACAATTTGGAATGCTCGCGTTCCGCTGTTGCGGGGGCGGGCTTCCACCCAGCGAGGAGGTCCACCGGTGGAGATCGACCACTTCAGCCATGGCTGGCTCACCCCCGTGGTCGCGTACGTCATGTCGTTCACCGGATCGTTGCTCGCACTACGGTGTATGAGCCGCGTACGCAGCAGGTCACCGTTCGACGGCTGGCTCATCGCGGCATCGGTGGCCCTCGGCGGCACGGGCATCTGGGTCATGCATTTCATCGCCATGCTGGGTTTCCGGATCAACGGCGCCGCCATCCGATACGACGTACCCGTCACCCTGGTCAGCGCCGCGATCGCCATGGTCGTGGTCTGGCTGGGACTGTGCCTGGCCCGACAGCGGCGGCTGGGCGGCCAGAGCCTGCTGGTCGGCGGCGTGGTCACCGGGATCGGCGTGGGTGCGATGCACTACGCCGGTATGTATGCCATGAAGACCGACGTCGAGATCGGTTACGAAGGGTCGACGGTGGCGTTGTCCATGGTGATCGCGGTGATCGCCGCGACGGCCGCGCTCTGGTTCACCCTCAATGTGCGGGGAACCCTCGCCACCGTGGGCGCCGCCCTGGCGATGGGCGTCGCCGTGGCCGGTATGCACTACACCGGTATGTACGCCATGCACCTGGGCGAACAGCACCATATGACACCCTCCGGCGCCGGCGCCGCACAGCTGCTGACCCCGCTGATCGTCGGTGTCAGCCTGCTCACCGTGGGCATGCTTTTCCACTTGGGCCTCACCGAGGTGAGCGGCAGCGCGGCCCTCACCCGCCGGCCCGCCACCGACACCTACTGGCCCACTCGCGACTGATCAGGAGTCGTCCACCCCGCGACGTATTTTCGGCACACCGACCAAAATGCGTCACTGTGACACGACCCGCTCCGGATCCGCTGCCGCACCTCCCGATAGGGTCATGGGGTGCGGCAGCGGATCATCCTGGACGTGGACACCGGCGTGGACGATTCCCTCGCCCTGCTCTATCTGCTCGCCGGCCCGGACACCGAGATCATGGGGATCGCCTCAACCGCCGGCAATGTGCCCGCGGCCCAGGTCGCGATCAACAATCTGGCCTGGCTCGAACTTGCCCGGGCCCCGGAGATCGAGGTGACCCTCGGGGCCGCCGAACCGCTCGAGACCCCCCTGCGCACCACCGAGGACACCCACGGACCGCACGGCGTCGGATACGCCGAACTCCCCGCCCCGAGCCGGCGTATCTCCGAACGCAGCGCGGCAAGAATGTGGGTGGATCTGGTGCGGCGTCATCCCGGTGAACTGACCGGGCTGTGTACCGGGCCGCTCACCAACCTCGCCCTTGCGCTCCGCGAGGAACCCGAACTCCCGCGGCTACTGCGCCGGCTCGTGATCATGGGCGGGGCGTTCTCCCACCCCGGCAACACCACACCGACCAACGAGTGGAACATCCACGTCGACCCCGAGGCCGCCAAGATCGTCTTCGACGCCTTCTCCGCCGCCCCACCGGACCGCCGTCCGCTGATCTGCGCCCTCGACATCACCGAAACCATCGAGATGCGGCCCGCCCACCTGATCCGGCTGGCCGAGCGGGCCGGTAGCTTTCCGCTCGAGACGGTATCGCCCGCCGACCCGCCCACGGCGCGTTCGGCGGCGAGCAATCCGATCATCCGCTACCTCACCGACGCGGTGCGCTTCTACTTCGATTTCCACCACGGATACAACCTCGGCTACCTCGCCCATATGCACGACCCGTTCGCGGCCGCGGTCACTTTGGATCCGGCGCTGGCCCGCACCCGGCCCGCCACCGTGGACGTCGAACTGACGGGCACCCTCACGCGGGGCGCCACCATTGCCGACTGGGCCGGTATGTGGGGGCGGCCGCCCAACGCCGATATCGTCGTCGGCACCGACCCCGTACGGTTCTTCGACCGGATGATCGCCCGTATCGGCGATCACGCCCGCACCCTGTACCCCGGGGATCCGGTCGGCCGGGCGCGATGACGTGCCACCACCCCTGCCCCGACCCCACCGAGAGGAACGAACGTGAACACCTCCGGAGTAACCGAGGTCCCGGCCGACGAGGAGTACCTCGTGGAGTTCCGGCAACGGCTCGGATTGCCCGGAATAATCGATGTGCACACCCATTTCATGCCACACCGGGTGCTGCGCAAGGTGTGGGCATATTTCGACGATGCCGGTCCGCTCACCGGGCGTCCCTGGCCGATCACCTATCGCGCCGACGAATCGGTCCGGCTGGACATGCTGCGCCGCTTCGGGATCCGCGCGTTCACCGCCCTGGTGTACCCGCACCGTCCGGACATGGCGGCATGGCTGAACGAGTGGACCGCGAAATTCGCCGCCGAAGTCCCGGAGTGCCTGCACACCGCCACCTTCTATCCCGAGCCGAGTGCCGCGGAATACGTGGCGGCCGCGGTGGAGCGGGGCGCCCGGGTCTTCAAAGCCCATATCCAGGTCGGCGCCTACGATCCCCGTGACCCCCTGCTGGAACCGGTCTGGGGCCTGCTCGAGGACGCCGGTGTCCCCACCGTCATCCACTGCGGCTCCGGTCCGGCGCCCGGCGCGTTCACCGGCCCCGGACCGGTCGCCGACGTCCTGCGCCGGTTCCCGCGCCTGCCGTTGATCGTGGCGCATATGGGAATGCCCGAGTATCGGGATTTCCTGGACCTGGCGGACCGGTATTCCGAGGTGTGCCTGGACACCACCATGGCGTTCACCGATTTCGCCGAGGCCGATATCCCGTTCCCGGCGGCCGACCGGCATCGTTTGCTCGGGCACGGCGACCGGATCATGTTCGGCAGCGACTTCCCGAATATCCCGTACCCGTACCGGCATGCCGTCCAAGCTCTGGAACGGCTCGACCTGGGCGACGACTGGTTGCGCCGCGTCTGCTACCGCACCGCCGCGGGCCGGTTCGGCCTCGACTGACGGCGGTCATGCGACGGGCCGCAACCCGCGACCGCGCCCCGGTCGGCAATCGAGTTGCCGCCGGGCGCGGCGGCGTCCTACCGGCTGCCCGAACCATCCCGCCCCGCCGCCTCACGTGCAGGCGAGGATCGGCGGCCGGCCCGACGGGCCTGCCCAACTCCAGGTCGGGCGAAGAACAGGTTTCCGGTGTGGTGGCGGCCCGTATGCGGATCATTCGATGGCGGAGAAGTCCATGCGCATCCATGGGATCCATATGCCGGTGCCGGGGTCACGTTCCCACAGCGCGGACATCGACGATCCGTCTTCGGATGGCCGGAGGGTGCTGCGCATTCCTTCTCCATCGAAGAGCCAGGACCCGTCGGCGTTCGGGCGTGCCGTCATAGTGCTGTACGAACCGGAGGCGTCGAAGGCCCGCATCGCGTAGGTGTCGGCCTCCGGGTCGTGGTCGCCGATCAGTTCGAGTGCCTGAATGTGCTCGCCACCCATCATTACGTCGACGCGGTGCAGGATCCATCGGCCTCCGGTCATCCACTCGTATTCGTCTGTGCCCTCGATTTTCACTGTCTGCCGACCTTGCTCATCGAGGACGACACCGGACGTCTTCCACCGGCCGATGATCGTTTCGAACCGGAGCATCGGGTGGATAGGCGTGGCCATTCCAGGTTCTCTTTTCGTCGGCGGGATACGCTCTCGGTCCCGAGCACGGCATTGCAGAGGCGCTCAGGTGGTGCACTCGTGGGGTAGACGAGCTGGACCGGGAGAACTCATCGGCGATACCGCTCCCACCGCTGACCCGGAACTACGCCGGATCCGTTGCCTTTTCGGCGATTCGCACCGGAACCCCGGACCGGTCCGGCCCGGCCCAGCGCGCCAGCGCGGCACGGCATTCGGCGATCTGCGCGGGATCGGGCGCGGAATCGGTGGCCCAGGCCACCCGGCCGTCGGGTCGCAGCAGCAGTGCGGCGGCCGTGGTGTCCTCGGTGCGGGCGCACACCACGCCGATCCGGCTCGGCAGGCCGGTGAGCGCCGCGGACCATGCCTGGTCGGCGCCGAGATCCAAGAGCAGCGGGCG
The DNA here is from genome assembly GCF_001613445.1 of Nocardia grenadensis NBRC 108939. Taxonomy (GTDB): domain Bacteria; phylum Actinomycetota; class Actinomycetes; order Mycobacteriales; family Mycobacteriaceae; genus Nocardia; species Nocardia grenadensis. Next base: position 125,066 of record NZ_BDCJ01000002.1, on the reverse strand, counting down.
GGATTGCCGGATCAGTTCGGCCAGGCGCACCACACCGCCGTCGACGCGCAGCGTGAGGTCCGGGGCGCTGTAGCCGACCAGTGGATGCGGGTCCGCGACACCCATGTCGTAGCGGATATCCGTCCCGGCGATCATCGCGGCCACCCGGGCGACCGCGGATTCGTCGGTGAGCAGTTCGGCGAATACCGTACGCAGGGCGGTGGTGTCCCCGCCCGGCGCGAGCAGCGCCGATTGGGCCCGGGCGGCCAGTTCGGTCCGGGTGGCCACCTGCCGGCGTTCCCGGTCGTAGCTGTCGAGCAGACCGGCCGGTGCCCAGCCGTCGAGCTCGGCGGCCAGTTTCCAGCCGAGTTCCACCGCGTCCGCCAGTCCCACGTTCAGTCCCGGCCCGCCACCGCCGGTGTACACGTGCGCCGCGTCACCGGCCAGGAAGACCGGTCCGTCACGGAACCGTTCGGCCACCCGGGTGTGCCCGCCGCGCAGCCGCCGCAGTAGATGCGGGCCCGGTCCGACGGGCTCGCCGAGCGGGATGTCGGCACCGAGGACCCGGGTGATACTCGCCCGCATCTCCGCCAGCGTCATCGGTTCGTCGGTCGGGGGTTCGTCCCATTCGACAGTGGACAGCATGGGCGGCCGGCCGGCGAACGGGGCGTAGGTGAAACCGCCGTGTTCGGTACGTAGTGACAGGAACGGCCGGACCGGGCCGTACCCGGGTACCCGCAGCTCGCCGGAAGCCGGGTCCACCCATTCGGCGGGGATCGAGGCGTGAACCGTGCGGGCGGTCGTGCGGTCGTAGCCGATTCCGGGGAAAGCGATCCCGCGCTGTTTGCGGACGATGCTGTGGGCGCCGTCGGCGCCCACCAGATAGCGGCTACGAAGAGGGGCCGAGCCGTCCGGACCCGAGATCTCCACCGCGACCCCGTCGCCGTCGCTCTCGACGCCCACGATCGCGGCGCCGCGGCGGACCTCGATACCGAGTTCGGCGGCGTATCCGCTCAGCGCCGCGACAAGTTCTCGTTGCGGGATGGGCAGGGTGTAGATCGGCCCGTCGTCGAGCAGACTCAGATCGAGGGCCAGCCCGCCGAACATGAAGTACCGGTCATTGGGCCGGGGTGGACCGGATGTGCCGCTGAGCCGCTCGTACAGCCCGCGCCGATCCATCAGCGGCACCACCTGGCCCACCAGGCCGTTGGCCCGGGGTTCGGTATCGGCCTCGGCGGCGCGTTCGATGACGAGCGGCCGGATTCCGGCCCGGCCCAGTTCGCAGGCCAGCAGCAAGCCGACCGGGCCCGCCCCCGCGATGATCACGTCGTAGCGCATCTCAGCTCCCGGCATTCGGTACAGGCAGCCCGGCGGCCACCTGGGTCAGCGCCGCGCGCAACGCGACGGCGAGTGATTGGGGCGGCGGGGCGCTCCGGGAGTGCTCGGTGGCCACCACGCAGGCTGTACCCACCACCGCGGCGACCAGCTTCGGGTACAGGTCCTGGTCCGGATCCACGCCGACCCGTCCGGCGACGGCCGCGGCCAGTTCCCGCTGGGCGAGTGCGTCGGCCTCCAGCACGGCACCGCGTACCGCGGGCTGGGACAGGATCTCCCCTACGCCCTCGGCCCAGCGGGTATCGCCCGTCCCGTTCGCCTGGGTATCACCCTCGCCCACCTCGAACCCGTGCAGGACCGCGGCGGTGATCGCGGTCCAGAGCGGCTCCGCCACGGGACGCTCGCCCAGCAGCCGGGCGATCTCGTACATCCGGTCCAGGTGCCGCGAGGCCACGGCTTCGGCCTTGCTGCCGAAATAGTTGCGGAAGGTGCGATCGGAGACACCGACCGCGGCCGCGATCTCCTCGACGGTGGTCGCGTCCCAGCCCTTCTCGATCGACAGCCGGATGGTGGCGAGACTCAGTGCGAGCCGCGTCTCCCGTTTCTTGCGCTCCCGTAACCCGGGTTCGGCATCGTTCATGCCCCCAGGGTACATATAATTTCCGAAATAGAAAGATTTCCAAGGCGGAAACTTTTTATCCGTCGAACGCGTCCAGGAGTTTCTGCGCGGCCAGCGCCGCGGTCAGGGTTCCGTCTCGGACCTCACGCTCCACTTCACCGCGCAGCGACTTCACCTTCGGATTGTCGGCCAGGCGGCGGAGCAACTGGTCGTGCACCATGGTCCAGGTCCAGTCGACCTGCTGACGACGGCGCTTCTCGGCGAATTCACCCGCATCGGTGAGCACCCGGCGGTGTTCAAGCACGGTCTGCCAGAACTTCTCCAGCCCGACCCCTTCCAGACCGCTCATGGTCAGTACCGGCGGCCGCCACAGCGGATTGTGCGGATGGATCAGCCGCAGCGCCCCGGACAGTTCCCGGGCCGCCGATTTCGCCTCGATCTCGTGTTTACCGTCGGCCTTGTTCACCGCGACCAGATCGGCCAGTTCCAGGACACCCTTCTTGATGCCCTGCAACTGATCGCCGGTACGCGCGAGGGTGAGGAAGCAGAAGACATCGACCATGTTCGCCACGGTCACCTCGGACTGCCCCACCCCGACGGTTTCGACCAGGATGACGTCGTAACCGGCCGCCTCGAGCAGCACGATCGTCTCGCGGGTCGCCTTCGCCACTCCGCCGAGTGTGCCCGCCGTCGGCGACGGGCGGATGAAGGCGTTCTCCTCCACCGACAGCCGTGCCATCCGGGTCTTGTCACCGAGGATCGAACCGCCGGTCCGGGTGGACGACGGGTCCACCGCCAGTACGGCGACCCGGTGCCCCTCTCCGATCAGCTGCATACCGAGGGCGTCGATGAAAGTCGACTTCCCGACCCCGGGCACCCCGGTGATCCCCACCCGGTTCGACAGTGCCGCACCGGTTTCCGGGGTCAATTGCAGCAGCAGCTGCTGCGCCTGGTCCCGATGGTCGGCCCGGGTGGACTCCACCAGGGTGATCGCCCGCGCGAGGGCGGCCCGGTCACCGGAGCGGACCGCCTGCGCGCGGGCTTCCACGTCGACGACACGTGTGCTCATCCCTGGCTTTCGACCCCGGATCCACTCTCGCCGGAACCGAGTTCGTGCCCGAGCGCGGCACCGAGCTTGCGCAGCAGATCGATCGCCGCGTCGGCGATCACGGTGCCCGGCGGGAAGATCGCCGCCGCGCCCGCCTCGTACAGCTCGTCGAAGTCACCGGGCGGGATGACCCCGCCGACGATGACCATGATATCGGGTCTGCCGACATCGGCCAGCGCCTGCCGCAGGGCGGGCACCAGCGTGAGGTGACCGGCGGCCAACGAGGATACACCGACGACGTGCACGTCGTTGTCCGCCGCCTGGCGGGCCACCTCTTCGGGGGTCTGGAACAGCGGGCCCACATCGACGTCGAACCCGAGATCGGCGAAGGCCGTGGCGATCACCTTCTGGCCGCGGTCGTGCCCGTCCTGGCCCATCTTCGCGACCAGGATGCGCGGACGTCGCCCTTCGGCCTCGGCGAACTCGTCCACCAGATCCCCGGCGGTGGTGATGAAGGTGTCCTTGCCGGCTTCGTCGCGATACACACCGGACAGGGTACGGATCTCGGCCTGATGCCGGCCGTAGACCTTCTCCAGCGCGTCGGAGATCTCACCGACGGTCGCCTTCGCGCGCGCCGCGTCGATGGCCAGGGCCAGCAGGTTGTTCTCCATCCCGCCCTCGGACGCGGCGGCGGCCCGGCCCAGCTCACCCAGCGCCCGGTCCACCGCGTCCTGATCACGGTCGGCTCGCAACTGCCGCAGCTTCTCGATCTGCTCGGCGCGCACCCGCGAGTTCTCGACCTTGAGGACCTCGACCTCGTGATCCTCGGCGACCTGGTATTTGTTCACGCCGATCACCGGCTGCTGACCGGTATCGATCCGCGCCTGGGTCCGGGCCGCGGCTTCCTCGATGCGCAGCTTGGGAATGCCCTCGCCGATGGCCTGGGCCATTCCACCGTGCGCCTCCACCTCCGCGATATGCGCCCGGGCCCGATCGGCGAGCTGATGGGTCAGCCATTCGACATAATAGGAACCGCCCCACGGGTCGATCGGTCGCGTGGTGTTGGACTCCTGCTGGATCAGCAACTGGGTGTTGCGCGCGATGCGGGCCGAGAAATCGGTCGGCAGCGCGAGCGCCTCGTCGAGCGCGTTGGTGTGCAGCGACTGGGTATGCCCCTGGGTCGCGGCCATGGCCTCGATACAGGTGCGGGCCACATTGTTGTAGGCGTCCTGCGCGGTCAGCGACCAGCCCGACGTCTGCGAATGGGTCCGCAGCGACAGCGATTTCGGGTTCTTCGGATCGAACTTCGCGACCAGTTCGCTCCACAGCAACCGGCCCGCCCGGAGTTTGGCGACCTCCATGAAGAAGTTCATGCCGATGGCCCAGAAGAACGACAGCCGCGGCGCGAACTTGTCGATCTCCATCCCCGCGTCGATCCCGGCCCGTAGATACTCCACGCCGTCGGCGAGGGTGTAGGCGAGTTCGAGATCGGCGGTCGCCCCGGCTTCCTGGATGTGATAGCCGGAAATCGAGATGGAGTTGAATTTCGGCATCTTCGCGCTGGTGTAGGCGAAGATATCGGAGATGATCCGCATCGAGGGCTTGGGCGGATAGATGTAGGTGTTGCGGACCATGAACTCTTTCAGAATATCGTTCTGAATGGTTCCGGCCAGCTGCTCGGGCGCCACGCCCTGCTCTTCGGCGGCCACGACGTACAGCGCCAGAATCGGCAGCACCGCGCCGTTCATGGTCATCGATACGCTGACCTGATCGAGGGGGATCTGGTCGAACAGCTGGCGCATGTCCAGGATGGAGTCGATAGCGACACCGGCCATGCCGACATCACCCTGCACCCGAGGATGGTCGGAGTCGTAGCCACGGTGGGTGGCCAGGTCGAACGCCACCGACAGACCCTTCTGCCCCGCCTGCAGATTACGGCGGTAGAAGGCATTGGAATCCGCGGCCGTCGAGAATCCCGCGTACTGGCGGATCGTCCACGGCTGGTTCACGTACATCGTCGGGTACGGCCCGCGTACGAAGGGCGCCACACCGGGCACGCTGTCGAGCGGGAACCCGGCTTCGGCGACGGCATCACGATCGGCCTTGGTGAACACCGGCGGGACATCGATCCCCTCCGGGGTCGACCACACCAGCTGCTCGGGAGCGTAGTTGTTCGCCGCGGCCGCCTCCTGCACGAAGGAGTCACGCGCGCTCCGGCCGGCCGGGTCGGGCGTGAAACCCGGCTCGGTGAGCGGTACGTCGGCGAAACTGCCGATCTCCTGCTCGATTCGCTGTGTCGTCATCAGGCTCCCACCTTCTCCAGCAGGGCGGTCAGGGCGGCGACCGCGTCGATCCGGGCCGCCAGGAACCCGTCCGGACGCCGGGCCGACTCGATACCGGCCACGACCTTCTCCGCGCCGGCCAGCAGTACGGTCCCGACTCCGGCGCCACGCAGTTGTGCCACCGCGCCGGCCGCATCGGTGCCGTAGCGCGCGTCGGTACCGCAGAGCACCGCGATCGAGGCTCCGGATTCCTTCGCCGCCGCGGCGATATCGCTCTCGGCGAGCGGGCCGGGGTTGACGGATTCGATTCCACCGGATGCCAGCAGATTGGCGATGAAGGTGACCCGCGCATTGTGCTCGGCCACCGTACCCAACGGCACCAGCAGCGCCTGCGGCCGGCGGCCGTGTGTCGCGAGGTAGGCATCGGAACGATCCCGCAGCGCGTCGAAAGCGGCGCCGTACCGCCGGCCGGGGCCGGCCGTACGAGCGGCCTCCGACAGCGGCGCCTCGGCGAGATTCGGGAATTCGTTCACTCCGGTCACGGCGGTACGGCGATGGGCGATATCGCTTTCCCGGCGGGCGTACGTCTCGGCGATCCGGGTGGCCACCAGACCCGCGTCCAGCGCGGCCCGGTAGCCGCCGGCGGCTTCCAGTTCCTGCATGAACGCCCATGCGGCGGTGGCGAGTTCGTCGGTGTAGCGCTCGACGTACCAGGAGCCCGCCCCGGGGTCCTGGACGTGTCCGAGATGGGATTCCTCGAGCAGCAGCAGCTGGGTGTTGCGGGCCATCCGTTCGGAGAACGACGCCGAGACCCCGAGTTCACCGGTGGGCAGCGCGGAATCGAACGGCAGCACGGTGACGGTATCGGCGCCGCCCACCCCGGCACCGAAGGCGGCGAGGGTGGTACGCAGCAGGTTCACCCAGGGGTCGCGTCGGCTCATCATGGCCGCCGAGGTCACTCCGTGCTGTGGGGCCGCGCCCGCCGACGGCGCGCCCAGCGCGTGGGCGACCCGCGCCCACAGGCGCCGTGCGGCCCGGAACTTGGCGATCGTGGCGAACTGGTCGTCGGTGGCGGCGAACCGGAACTCCAACTGCCGCAGTGCTGCGGGGACCGGCATCTCCCCGGCCAGTGCGCGCAGGTATTCGAGTCCGGCGGCGACGGCCGCGCCCAGTTCCTGGGCGTCGGAGGCGCCGGCATCGTGGAAGACGGTGCCGTCCACGGTGAGCGCCCGGACGGTTTCGGGCCGCTGCCCGGCAGCGACGGCCAGGGCCGCGGTCTCGGCGAGCCCGATATCCTCGGTTCCGGCGAACGCGCTGGTGAGAGGCGACGCCCCGAGGGATACCCGGATGGCGGCACGATCGGGCGCCGAGTATCGGTCGAGCACCTCGTAGACCGCCGCGGCCGCCGCCGCGGTCCCGCCCCCGGCGTGCAGAGCCAGCGGCGCCAGCTCGAAGAGCAGGCCGTCGAGCGCGGCGGCGATATCGGTCACCGGCACACCGTGCGCGCCGACCCCGAGTTCCACAGCGCTCAGGCCGTTCTCCAGCCCGCCGGTGATCTCCCGGTTGGCGGACGCGGCATCGGCGGCGCCGATCCGGGCACTGACGAACCAGCCGCGGTGGACATCGCGGGTGGCGTCGCCGCCACGGACGAACGGATAGGCGCCGGGCAGCGGCTGCTCGGGCAGTTCGTCTCGGCGCGTGTACAGCGGCGCGATATTCAGCCCGTCGTAGGTCGACTGGTTCAGTAGCTTTTCGGGTTCCGCACCGAGTTCGGCCGCGTCGACCTTGCGGGTCTTGGCCAGCACCCCCGCCACACCCTTGCGCCAGGCGGGATATTCGGGCACCGCGGACGAGGACGGATCAGCTCCGGCCGCGGGCTCTGCAGCAATCGGCATACCCTGTTCCCTCATTGTCGTTCCAGTACAAGCGCACCACAGGTGTGCACGGGTACCTTGGCATCCGCCCAGCTCAGCGAATACGTTGGTTAACGGGCATTCAGCCCGCTCCTCCGATGCTAGCGGGATGCCCGTACGGCATCGTCCGTGGCCACCACTACCAGCGAGTAACCTGGTGGCGGCGGACCTCGTCGCGCCTGTTCACCGGCGCCCGGGGCCCGGTCCACGCGGCAGGCCCCTCCGGAGGACGGCGGGCACAGCGCCGTCCCGATCCCCTGTCGGAGTCTGCGCGGCGCCGCGGACCACGAAGTCGACCTCCTGCGACAGGGCGCCTCCCGTATCCCCGCCCGCTACGGCCCGCCGACGCTCGCGCCGATAGGCGGTCCGGCCACCGCCCGACGAACGCGCCGGCCCGATCGATCGCTCCCGCACCGCTCGGCGGGCCGCCACGGACCGACCGGTAACCTCGCCCGGTGTCCCGAATGCTCCGCGACCGGCGGCTGGTCCTGCTCCTGTGCTGCGCCGCGCTCGTCTGCGCGGCGGCACTGCTGACCCCTCTGCCGAGTCCCGCGCAGATCCAGCAGTGGGCCGGGGAGGCCGGCCCCTACTTCCCGGTGCTGTTCTTCGTGGCACATACGCTGATCACCATCGCCCCGGTCCCGCGCACCGTGTTCACGGTGGCCTCGGGTCTGTTGTTCGGTCCCATGGTCGGGCTCGCGGTGGCTGTGGGCGCCACGGTACTCAGCGCCGCGGCCGCCTTCCTCCTGGCGCGCGCCTACGGACACGACCGGGTGGGCGTGTACCTGCACCATCCCACCGTGCGGATCGTGGACGAACGCCTGCATCGGCGGGGCTGGCTCGCCGTGGGCGCGCTCCGATTGATCGCCTTCGCACCGTTCTCGGTGGTCAACTACTGCTGCGCTCTGTCCTCGATCCGTTTCTGGCCCTATCTGGGCGCGACGGCCATCGGGATCCTGCCCGGCACCGCCGCCACCGTCATCCTGGCCGACGCGCTGGCCGGGGGCACCCATCCGGTGATGGTAGTGGTCTCGATCGCCTGCATCGCCGCCGGACTGCTGGGCCTGGTGATCGATCAGCGGTGGAAACCGGCGGTGGCGGAACCGGTCACCGCCCTGGACCGAACGCCGGGCGGCGACACCACGCCCAAGATGGTTGCTGACCGATAGCCGAGTGTGGCCTGGGTACGATTCCCGTGACCTGGGATCCCGCGCAGGCACGTCGTTACCGCACCACCGCGGAATCGCCGCCGGACAACTGAGGGGTCCTGCGCATGCGGATTGTCGATCGGATGTTGTGCAGCTCCTACCGCGTCCTGTCCGTACCGGCGGCGGATCAGGGCTGATCCGCCGCCTCGTGTACCTCCGACGGCCAGCGTTCGAAGTCCGGCGGTTCGGTCGTGCCGCGGAGCGACGCGGCCGCGCCGAGGTAGTAGGTCACATGGGCCGCGCGGGTATTGCGCCGCCCGGCCTCGGCCAGCCAGCTGTGCGCGTGACGCCGCACCGCGGCGACGTCGTGCGCCGGTTCGCCGTCCAGGACCAGATCGCCGTGCTCGGGCGCGATGAGCACCGCGGCACCGAGGTGCTGCAGACAGCGTCCGATACCGCTGTTGTCGGCCAGCTCTCGATAGACGGTCAGGGCGCGGCGCCAGCAGCGCAGGGCGCCGCGCGGTTCACCGCGCGCCCAGGCCACCGCGCCCGCGATCTCGTGTACCCGGGCCCAGCCGTCGGCGTTCTCGTCGTCGCGGGCGCGCAATGCCGCCAGCTCCAGCCGATCCTGGGCGGCGTCGAGGCGGCCCTGAAGAATATGCGCCACGGCGAGGTCGGTCAGCACCCGCACCTGGTTCGCCAGGTCTTCGCGCGGCAGACGCCACCAGGCCGCCCGTAACCGATCGACGGCGGCAGCCAGCGCCGCGGGGGTTTCCGCCGATTCGAGCCGCGTCAGACCGGCGGTGTGTTCGGCACGGGCACCGATCCCGGTGGCCCGGCGCCACCACGGGCGCCATCGCCACGGTGGTACCCCAGCGGGCCCGGCGCGCAGCTCCAGCGCCCGGTGGTGGCCACTCAGTACCTCCGGTCCGAGGCTCACCAGGGCCGTTGCCAACGATCGTGTTCTGCGGACGGGGGCCGGACGGACGGCATACCAGGTATCGAGAGCGTCACAGATACGGACCAACTGGGCGGCCGTGGCCGGAGGGATGGCCGCGGCACGATCACGATCCTCGAGGCAACATCGACGCACCAGCTTGCGCAGGCGCGGCTCCTCCACCGCGAACCAGCGGCGGGCCGGCGGTCCGAACGGCACCGTGGTGACCCCGAGGGCCCAGCCGGTGGCCCGGTCGGCGTTGTGGCGCAGGAGCGCGAAAAGAGCTGCCTGCCAGATCGCCCCGGTGAGCACGGTCGCCCGGTCCGGTTCCGCCGGAAAGCGGGCGAGCCGATAGCGCTGGGTTTCGTGGCAGACCAGCACCCTGTCCGAGATCAGTTGCGTCAGCAGATCCGTGGCGGTCCATCGCTCGCCCGGTGCGCTCGGCTGCGCCCCGGCCGAGGGGCTCGCGGCCGCCGGGAGGAGCGCCAACTCCATTCCGACCGCGGTCAGAATCGCGTGCACGGTGGCGGCGTCGTATTCGGCGACCGGTAGTGCGCGCAGTGCCGCCGCGACCGGGTGGACGCCGAGGGTGGCATCGGGTCCGACACCGTATTCGCCTGTGGCCTCGGCGATGGGTTCCTCGTTCTCGTCGTCGTCACCCGGTGACGACAGCAGGGGGTCCGAGGCCCACGGACCGGTGAGCGGCGGCCCGTCCAGGCCCGCGAGTAGCTCGCGGCGGCGGCGCAACCGGCGCCGGGCCCGCCGTTCGGCGGTCAACCGGTATCCGGTGTAGAGCAGGGCCAGGACGACGAGCAGCACCGCGAGCCAGCGCAGCCCGGAAGCCACCAGCTGTAACTCGGCGCTCTCGCCGAACGAGTCCATGACCAGATTGCGGCCCAGTTCCAGCAGCAGAGCCGAGGCCAGCACCGACAGACCGCTCAGCACCCCCGAGACGACCGAGGTCCGCGGTAGGGGTTCCCTCATCGCAGTACCCCGCCGGTCAGTCCGGGCACGATCCACCGGCGCCACGTCGCCAGCACCAGTGCCACCGGCAGCAGTCCCGCGATCAGCGAACCGGCCGCCAGCTGGGCGGCATTCTCACCGAACTGCCGCGCCTCCCCCCACAGCAGCAGCGACCAGGGTGAGGCGCCGGCACCGCTGATCAGCAGGCCGACGATGAAATCGTTCCAGACCTGGACGAATTCGAGTACAGCCACCGCCCCCAAGGCCGGGCCCGCCGAATCGAACAGCCGGCGGCTGATGGTGCCCGGGGCCGCGAGCCCGTGTAACGCATCCGCGGCCGGGCTGCCGGGCGGTGCCGCGACCGCGCCGCGCAGGATCAGCACCGCGATCGGCACCCCGGCCGCGGCATGCACGAGCACGAGCGGCACCCGGGTCCCGGAGAGTCCGTTGTCGTCGATGAAAATGTCCAGCGGACCCAGATACGCCTGGACCGGCAACACCGCCAGTACCACCAGCACAGTGATGATCGTGCGGGTCATCCACCCGGCGGGAGCCACCGCGAGACGGTAGGCCAGCGGCGCGGCGGCCGCCACCACGATGATCGTCGCGAGCAGGGCCACCCAGAAGGTCGCCTCGACCGAATGCAGCAGCCACCGGTCCCGCCACACATCGGCGAACGCGGCCGCCGACCAGCCGTCGGGCCCGCGGAACGCCACCACCACGAGTACCACCAGCGGTATCACCGCGGCCACCGATACCGCGCCGATCAGCACCCCCCGGGCCCGATCGGCGACAGTTCGGTCGGTGGGCGCGGACGGAATCTCGTCGACCGGATGCGCGGCGGGCGGAAAACCGGCACGCCGATCCCGGAGGTCGGTCTGCAGCGCCCAGGCCGCCACCCCGAGCAGTGCGGCCAGCGGCAGCGCATAAGCGGCGGCCTCGCCCGCGGTGGCCGGGTCGGTGGCCAGCCGCCACCACGACACGGTGGCGCTGTCCACCTGGTACTGGACCGAGCCCGGTACGCCGATGAGCACCACATCGAACACTCGCGCCGCCGCGACGCCCACCACGAGCCCGGCGACCAGAACTATCGGCCGTTGTAGGGCGAACAGCCGCCAAACCAGCGTGAGCCCGGGCTTCTCCTGGAGCCTGGTCCATCGCACGGGGTCACGTTCCAGGGCCCGGATACCGGCCCGGAACACCCCGACCAGGAACCCGAGCCAGGTCCACAGAAAAGCCGAGCCGAGCATCACCACGAACCAGGTGCGATATCCCGGGAAGCCGTCGAAACCGAGCCGCGCGCCGGTGTACTGGAAGATCAGGCGGAACGCGACCCCGGACACGATCGCCGAGATACCGAACGGCACGATGAGCGGCAGCCACAGCCCGCGGCTGCGCCGGGTCCACCAGGCCAGTAGCATCGCCGTGACCAGCATCGCGGCCGCGAACGCCATCCAGTACAGACTGCGCGCATACGATTCGTCCGACGAGTACAGCGCGACGAGCGATACCGCTCCCACCAGCGCCGGAACCGCCCAGAGGCGCCGATTCGCACTGCGGCGGGCCGCCTGCACCGCGGCCACGAACACGGCGACCGCCACCACGCTGAGCACCACCGGCCAGAGCCGGGTGCGCACGGCCAGCACGACGGTTCCGGCGGCCGGCACCAGGAGCAACGCCAGGAGCAATGCGGCCGGTAGGCAGGCAATCAGGGTGATGCCCCGTTGCGGCGGCCGCCCGGACTGCAGCGGCCCGTGCATAGGCCCGAGCGGCAGTTCCAGTCGCAGGCGGTGTGCTTCGAATCCCGGCGCCGCGCTCATCGCCAACCTCTTTCGAAACGTCCCAGGGTCGCGACGGCGGCGTCGGCGGCGGCACCGACATCACCCCCGTTATCACCGACGGTGATCAGGAACTCGGTGAGTACCCGCCATAATCCGTCGCGGCCGCCGACCGCGCCGATACGATCGGACAGATCGAAATCCGGCCAGTCGGTCAGTTCCGCGGCGATGGGCGCCGACCAGCGCGAATACCGGGCGCGGGTATGCAGGTTGGGCCCGAGGAACCCACCGGCCTGCTCGATCCACGGCACCGACGCCCCGGCGGCCGCCAGCGCGGCCACCACCGCGTCCGCGCGGCGGTCCGCCGACCGGGTCAGCACCATCACATCGCCGCCCATGATCCGCGGATTCTCCCCGCCCCGGCAGCACGCTCGGAAACGGCACCACCGCGGCCGCTTCTTCGGTCCGGCCCGACCGCCACAACGCATCCCGCACGACCGGCTCGGCGAAATCCGGCGCCGCCACGGCCAGCGCTCGCCGGTGTTCGAAGACATCGCGGACCGCGTCGGCGAACTGTTCGGTCAGTGCGGTGCCCACTCCGCCCGGTAACCCGTCGCGGATACCCCACAGCCCGCCCAGCCGGACGAAGGTTTCGTGCACGGCCGGCACATCCCAGGTCCGCACCCCGGTACCCAGCTCGCGATACACCGCCGGCGATGCGGCCAGCAACAGGTTCTCGAAGAGATCGGTGAGTATCCAGCCGTCGGCGGCGCCCAGGGCGAGCAGCCGCCGGGACGTGCCGGCGGCTTCGCGCACCCCCACGAGCCAGTCGTCGACAGTCCAGCCGACCGGATCACCCAGCCCGGACGCGGCGAAGCCGTCCCGGTCGTACCAGATCAGCGATTTACCGCTCGCCTTGAACGGCACCCCGTAGGGCCGGTCCCGATAATGGCACAGCTGCCGCCACTGCTCGGCGTAACGCGGCCCGTCCGGGCCCGCCCACAGCTCCGCCGGCACCTCCCGCAGCCGCCCGGCGGTGACCAGGTCCCGCAACTGTCCGGCCTGGGGCAGCATGACGATATCCGGGGCCGACCGGCCGCGCGCGGTGAGCGCGGTGCCGATCTCGTCGCCCAGCGGCACCACCTCGACCGGTTCCGGCAGGGCGGCGGCGTCGAGCACCGACCGGAAGGCCGTCAGTTCCGGTCCGCTCCAGGCCACCGCGATCCGCACCACCGCGCCGTCACCGAGTAGCACATCCGGTGAGCAGGCCACCAGCAGCGGCGCGAGCGCGGCCGTCCGGAGCACGGCACGACGTGTTCTCACGATCCCCCGATGCGCTTGTCCGGCAGTGGGTTCCGATTATGACCCAGGGTCCGGTCCGGCGCGGGCGGTTCGGCGAACCTACCGAATCGTGAGCCGAGTGACCGGCTCCCGCTGACGTGGCTACCGGTCCGGCTGCTGCTGCGGCGGTACGCCGGGTTGCTGCGGCACGATCCCGGGATGCGGTGCGGGCTGCTGCGGCGGCAGGGCCGCGGGAGCGGCGGGCTGGCCCGGTTTGGTGGTCGTCACCGGTGCGGCGGTGTCGACCGGGGTCCGCGCGACCGATTCCGCGGCGCGGACCGCCCGCTCCACTGCCGGATCGGTGCTGGTATCGAACCAATCCGCCACCTCGTCGGAATCGTCCTCCGGTTTCCCGGGGACTTCCGCGTCGGCGGGCGGCTCGTACCGGAACACTCCGTCCTCGCCCTGCGTCGCGAAATTCTTCGCGAACCCCTCCAGCGCTTTGCCGAAGTCGCTGGGAACAAGCCAGACCTTGTTCGCGTCGCCGCGCGCCACCATGGGCAGGGTCTGCATGTACTGGTACGCCAGCAGTTCGGGTGTCGGTTTACCGGACTTGATCGCCGCGAAGACCTTCTCGATGGCCTTGGCCTGCCCCTGGGCCTGCAGGTACGAGGCGGCCCGTTCGCCCTGGGCGCGCAGGATCCGGCTCTGCCGCTCACCTTCGGCCGACAGGATCGCCGACTGTTTCGCGCCCTCGGCCGACAGAATCTGCGCCTGTTTGGCCCCCTCGGCGGTTTTGATCTGCGATTCCCGGGTGCCCTCGGCGGTGAGGATCATGGCCCGCTTCTCCCGGTCCGCCTTCATCTGCTTCTCCATCGATTCCTGGATCGACGGCGGCGGATCGATGGACTTCAGCTCGACCCGCGCCACCCGCAGGCCCCAGCGTCCGGTGGCTTCGTCGAGCACTCCGCGCAGCTGGTTGTTGATCTGGTCGCGGGAGGTGAGTGTCTCCTCCAGCGTCATCCCGCCGACCACATTGCGCAGCGTGGTGACGGTGAGTTGTTCGACGGCGGCGATGTAGTTGGAGATCTCGTAGACCGCGGCCTGCGGCTGCGTGACCTGAAAATACACCACCGAGTCGATCTGCAGGGTCAGATTGTCCTGGGTGATCACCGGTTGCGGCGGGAAGGACACCACCCGTTCGCGCAGATCGACCTTGGCGCGGATTCGGTCGACGAACGGGATCAGGAAGGTCAGCTGTCCCGAGACCGTCCGGGAGTACCGGCCGAGCCGTTCGATCACCGCCGCCTCGGCCTGGGGCACCAGCGCGATCGATTTGAACACGACCACCGCCACCAGCAGTACCAGTGCCAGGACGATTATCAGTGCAGCCATCACGGGCCTTTCCAGACGACGGCGGTCGCGCCGTCGATCTTCATCACGTACACGGTCGCGCCCTCCGGGTACTGCTCCCCCGGGTCCAGAGAACGCGCGGTCCACACCTCGCCGCCCAATTTCACCAGTCCGTCGTGCTCACCCACCGGTTCCAGCACCAGCGCGGTCTTACCCGGCAGGGCGTCGGCATTGGTCAGCGTCGGCGGCGGAGTGCCGAAGCGCCGCAACAGAACCGGCCGGACCCCCAGCAGCAGCACGACCGCCGACACGGCGAACACCACCGCGTCGACCACCGGCGCGGTGTCGCCGAGGAAACTCACGCCCGCGGTGAGCAGTGCGGCGGAACCGAGCATCAGCAGCGTCAGTTCGCCGACGAACATCTCCGCGGCTGCCAGCAATATGCCGGCGACCAACCAGACAAGTGCGGCCACACCGCCCACCTTAGTGCGATACCCGCCGTCCCGGGGCCGGACCGGCGACACCCCCGGGCCGGCGACCGCCGCGACAGCGGCGCGTGCGCTACGTTCGGGCCGGTGAGCGATCGATACGGTGACATCTTTTCCGGCCACCCACGCACCGCCCGGCGCACCGTCCCGCGGGTGGACGCCGAACCCGATCTGGTGGTCGAGGACGCGGCCAGCGGGTTCTGCGGCGCGGTGGTCGGATTCGACCGCAGCTACGACGGTGATTTCGTAAAGCTGGAGGACGCCCGCGGCGTGGTACGGCTGTTCGCGCTGCGGGAAGCCGCGTTCCTGATCGACGGGCAGGCGGTCACGCTGGTCCGGCCGAAGGCGCCCGCGCCGGCCCGGCCCGGCCGGTCCGCGTCGGGTTCCACCCGGGTCGAGGGGCTGCGGGCGAAAGTCGCCGCACCCAGCCGGATCTGGGTCGAGGGCGTACACGATGCGGCGCTGGTGGAACGGGTCTGGGGGCACGATCTACGGGTCGAGGGCGTGGTGGTCGAACATCTGGAGGGGTTGGACAATCTCGGTGCCCGGCTCACCGATTTCGGACCCGGCCCGGGCAGGCGGGTCGGCGTCCTGGTCGACCATCTGGTCACCGGATCCAAGGAGGACCGGCTCACCACCGGGCTCGGCGACCACGTGCTGGTCACCGGGCACCCGTACGTGGACGTCTGGCAGGCTGTGAAACCGGCGGTACTGGGCATCCCGGAGTGGCCGCGGGTGCCGCGTGGCGAGGACTGGAAGACCGGAGTGTGCCGGCGGCTCGACTGGGGCACACCGCAGGAAGGCTGGCGCCGGGTGTATTCGGCGGTGAACTCGTTCCGCGATCTGGAGGCTCCGCTACTGGGCGCGGTGGAACGGCTGATCGACTTCGTGACCGAACCGGGCGAACCATTTTAACCCGCGAGAACAGCCTCTGCAGAGGCTGCCCGCCGGTTGCCGAGACCCTTTATGCTCGATGATTATGTGCTCTCCCAGTGCCACCCTCACGCTGTGGGCCGGATCGTGGCTCGCGGGTCGCAGCGCGCCCGACGACGTACTCGAGGCGCTGCACGCCTGGGCGCCGCGGCATACGCTCGCGGCCGGGGACCCGGTCACCGGCGGGCGCACCGACCTGCCGTGGTCCGCGCACGGGAACCCGAACGGCACCGGAGTCATGCCGCTACTCAAGCTGATTCGCGAGGAGCTGGCCGTCGCGGGCGCAGAGCTGCGACTGGTGCTGCCGGTGCCCGGCGATGTCCGCGGCCTGCCGACCGGGACCGCGTTCGCCGCCGACGCGGTGGAAACCGGGGAGGGCATCCTGCTGGGCGTCCCGGGCGCCGAGGGCACCGGCCTCATCCCCTGCCCGGTGGACGAGAACACCCTGCAGTGGACCGTCTACAGCGTGCCGATGCCGCGCGGCGCCGGACCCGATATTTCACTGGGCGAGGCCGAATACGCGATGCGCGAGGCCGTCCGGGACGCGGCGGACGCGCTGATGCGCCTGCACACCACCGGCCTCGGCGCCGGCGACGCCGACCCACGCGAACTCATCGAGGCCGAACTCGCCGACTATTCGCGGCACACCTATCCCGAATGTGTCCCGTTGCGCGCCAAACGGATCCTGGATTCGGCCGACCATGTGGCGGCCATCCTGACCGTGGCCCAGCGTGAGCCGGCTTCCGCGCCGACCTCGGCCAGCGCCGCCACCGCGCACGAGACCCTGCTGCGGCCGCTGTGGGACGCCATCCGCGCGGCCCGCCTCGTCGCGGTGCACACCGCCGCGCCGCAATCGCGCTGATCCCGGGGCGGGAGCGCCACCTGGATCGTTCGAGCAGTACGGCCACATCGGTACCTGTCGCGGTGCGGTCGGGGCGCGCACGCCCCGACCGCCGGAGTCGAGGTTCAGCGGGAGGCGATGAGCGCCGACCCGTGACCGAACAGGCCCTGATTCACCGCGATGCCCGCGCGGGCGTTCGCCACCTGGCGGCCGTCGGCCTGCCCGCGCAGCTGCCAGGTGAGCTCGCAGACCTGGGCGATCGCCTGTGCAGGGATGGCCTCACCGAAGCAGGCCAGCCCGCCACTCGGATTCACCGGCACGCGTCCACCCAGTGTCGTGGCGCCGCTGCGCAGCAGTTCCTCGGCGCCACCCGGTTCGCAGAGCCCGATATCCTCGTACCAGTCCAGCTCCAGCGCGGTGGAGAGATCGTAGACCTCCGCGAAGGACAGGTCGGCGGGCCCGAGGCCGGCCTCCTCGTACGCGGCGTACGCGATGGCGGACCGGAACGTATGCGGCGGGGGCTCGACGGCCACGGCCGAGTCCGTCGCGAAATCGGGCAGGTCGAGGACGGTTTTCGGGAAGGTGGGCGTAACCGTCGACAGTGCCCGGATACGGACCGGATCACCGATCCCGTGCCGGCGCGCGTACTCCATCGACGTCAGGACCAGTGCCGCGCCACCGTCGCTGGTCGCGCAGATGTCGAGTAGGCGCAGCGGGTCGGAGACGATGGCCGACGCCGCGACCTCTGCGGCCGAGACCTCTTTGCGATATCGGGCGTACGGGTTGTTCAGTCCGTGTTTCGCGTTCTTCACCTTCACCGCGGCGAAGTCGTCGAGCGTGGCACCGTGCAGCGCCATCCGGCGGCGGGCGTAGAGCGCGAAGTAGATGGGGTTGGTGGCGCCGAGCAGGTGGAAACGCAACCAGTCCGGATCGTCGCGGCGTTCGCCGCCGACCGGCTGGAAGAAGCCCTTGGGAGCCGCGTCCGCACCGACCACCAGCGCCACATCGGTCAGCCCGGCCAGGATTTGGGCACGAGCGTTGGCGATGGCCTGCGCACCGGAGGCACAGGCGGCGTAGCTGCTCGAGATCCGCGCGCCCGACCAGCCCAGCGCCTGGGCGAATGTCGCCCCGGATACGAAACCGGGGTAGCCGTTACGGATCGTGTCGGCGCCGGCGATATAGCCGACATCGCGGTGGTCCACCCCGGCGTCCGCCAGTGCCGCGCGGGCCGCGACCAGCCCGTACTCGACGAAATTGCGGCCCCATTTGCCCCACTGGTGCATACCGGCACCGAGAACGGCGATATCGCGGTCATTCCTGTCGGTCATCGACCGGCCTCCACATCCATACCGTGTGATCGGCTTCCTCGTCCGTGTACAGCACACCGAGGGTGAGCTCCACCGGCATTCCGACGGCCAGGTCGTCCACGGTGAGGCCGCGCACGACCTGCCCGAGAATCACCATCTGCTCGACCTCGAGCTCCACCGCCGCGACGACGTAGGGCTCGAATGGGTCGGATGAGACATACGGCGGGGGCGGCTTGTACCGGGCATCCGCGTAGGACCAGATCCGGCCCCGCGTGGAGAAGAGGTATTCGGACAGTTCCGAGCCGTCCTTCGGACTCGCGCACTGCGGGTTGCGGCAGGCCAGTGTGTTCCGTGGAAAATACGGTGTGCCGCAAATCTCGCAGCGACTTCCCACCAGACGTGGCGTGCCGTCGTCCGCGGTGAACCAGTCCGGTACCGCCGGGCGTTGTTCCTTCTGCACAACCCGACACTATAGGAACACGTTCTATTTTTGAACCAGAACACGTTTCATTTTCTGGGCGGAAATCGCCTCCGCCGGCGTATCGGCAGCGGTACCGTGAACCACGATGGGTACCAGAGCCGTCGATCCGCAGTCGATCCGAAACGTCACGATCGTCGGAGAGCCCGCCGAGACGACGCGGGTGGTCCGGCGACTGCTTCGCGATCACGGGGGGACCCTCGCGGCCACCGTGGTTCATCACGTCCCCGGCCGCGGCGAACACATGATCCGCGTCGCCGAGCTGTCGAGCAACGCGCCCATCGCGGACCTGGAACGAGCCATCCGGGTGGCCGATGGCGCGGTCGTGGTCCTGAACGCCGCGACGGCGCGCGCCGCGCGATTCGAGACGACCCTGCGGGTCGCCGACGACCATCAGGTGGCGCGGCTGTGCCTGGTGACGGGACTCGATCATCCCGCCGCCGACTTCGACCGATGCGTCCGCGCGATCGCCGACACGCGGGGTGCACGGCCGCTGACGCTGCACTTCCCGCTCGGCGCCGGGCCCGGATTCGCCGGTGTCATCGATCTCGTCCCGATGTGGGCGCTCGAACCGATGGCCGCCGAATTCTACGGCAGCCGTTGGCAACTCGCCGAGCAGTGGTACCGCGACCTGGTGACCGCGGCGACGGGTCAGGACGGCGAGGCTCCGGACGACGGTCGTGGACCACGAAAGATCCCGCCCGAACAGTTGCATGACCGGATCCGCTCGGTCACGCGCATCGGTGAGGCCGTCCCGGTGCTGTGCGACTCGGCACGGCACGGCGGCGATGACGCCGCACTCCTGGACGCCATTATCCGCTATCTGCCGTCACCCATGCTCGTCTGCCAACCGGAGCACGCTCTCGACTATTGAGGGGTCCGTACCTCCCGGCGCTCGACGGCGTCGGCGGGTTCACCGGCCCGCGGGGCGGCGCGGCGGCGCGCAGCAGCCGATCGCGCAGGGTGCGCCATCGGTCGTGCACCCATAGCCCGGCACCGTGCCCAGCCTGCGCGGCGTGACATCGCGGACGTGCTCGCCGATCAACTCCACCACCATTTCGGCGAACCGTGGATCGGTGCCGGGTGTGGCGGCCCGCGCGAAGGACAGGCCGAGCTCGCCGGCTTTCCCGGCGGCCTCGTTGTCCAGGTCCCAGATCACCTCGAGATGGTCGGAGACGAAACCGACCGGGCAGACGATCACCGACTCGAAGCCCTTGTCCGCCAGCGTTTCCAGATGATCGACGATATCCGGCTCCAGCCACGGGATATGCGGCGGACCCGAACGCGATTGCCAGACCACGTCGTAATCGTCGAAACCCGCTGCGGCGGCGCACAACCGGGCGGCCTCGGCGACCTGGCGGCTGTAGAGGCGCCCGCCCTCGGCCGGCGGCCCGGCCGCGATATCGGCACTCACCGGCACCGAATGCGCGGTGAAGACCAACCGGGCGACCGCCCGATGCTCGGCGGGCAGGGTCTCCCGCGCCGCGCGTACGGCGTCGGCGAAGGCGGCCACGAGGAGCGGGTGATCGAAGTATTGGCGCAGTTTCACCAGTGCCGGGGCGTCCGGGCCCACCGCGGCGCGGGCCCGGACGATGTCTTCGTCGTACTGCCGGCAGCCGGAGTATCCGCCCCAGGCGGAAGTGGGGAACACCAGCGCCGACCGGACGCCGTCCGCGGTCATCCGCGCCAGCGTGTCCTCCACCATCGGATGCCAGTTGCGGTTACCGAAGTACACCGGTAGCCGCGGCCCGATGGCAGCCAGTTCCCGTTCCACCGCGGCGATGATGTCGCGGTTGAGGGCGTTGATCGGCGACACCCCACCGAAGTGCAGATAGTGTTTCGCGACCTCGGCGAGCCGTTCCGGAGGGACACCGCGACCGCGGGTCACGTTCTCCAGGAACGGCATCACGTCGTCGGGGCCTTCCGGACCTCCGAAGGACAGCAGCAGCAGTGCGTCGGCCGCGCGGGCCACGGTATCTCCTCTCCGGCCGATTCGTCAGTCCTGCGGCATGTTCTCGGGGAACCAGGTGTTGTGGCTGGCGCCACCGTCGACGTAGATGATCGATCCGGTCGTCGCGGGCAGCCAGTCCGACAGCAGCGCCACGATCGATCTACCGACCACTTCGGCGCCACCGTCCCAGCCGATCGGCGAGGCGCCGTCCCAGTAGGTGTCGAGTTGCTTCAGCTGCTTCGCGTCGTCGGTCGCGGTGCCGGCGATCGCCTTGGCGGCCAGCGTCTTGACCGGGCCGGCCGCGATGAGGTTGGACCGGATCTTCTTCGCGTAACCGACCTCGCGTGCCACATACCGGTTCACCGATTCCAGCGCGGCCTTGGCCACACCCATCCAGTTGTAGTACGGCATAGCGGTGCGGGGGTCGAAATCCATCCCGACGATCGAGCCGCGCTCGTTCATCACCGGCAGCACTGCGCGGGCCAGCGCGGCGTAGCTCCAGGCCGAGATCTCGAACGATTTCGCCGCGTCCGCACTCGGGGCGTCCAGGAACGGCAGCGCGTCGGGGCCCATGAGGGTCTTCGGGGCGAAAGCGATCGAGTGCAGCACCCCATCGATTCCCTCGGGCGCGAGGCGGCGGATCTCGTCGGGCAGTTTGCGCAGGTCCTCGTCGTTGGTGACGTCGAGACCGATGGCCGGCGGCACCTCCTCCGGCAGCCGCTTGGCGATCCGGTCGATCAGCCGCAACCGCTCGGTGAGGCCGGTGATGATCACCTTGGCCCCTTCCTTCTGCGCGATGGCCGCCGCGTGGAACGCGATGGAGGCATCGGTGATGATGCCGGTGACGAGGATCGTCTTGCCTTCGAGCAATCCGCCCATGAGTTGTCGATTCTCCTGAATGTGGTGTCGTGTCCCGCCGCGCCCGGCCGGGGTGCCGAACCGGTGCCCGGCCTCGGCGCGGCTTTCGATCTGTTCTGAAGCAGCGCGGGGCGTCAGTGCCCCATACCCATACCGCCGTCGACCGGAATCACCGCGCCCGAGACGTAGGCGGAATCCTCGGAGGCGAGGAAGCTGACCACCGCCGCGACGTCCTCGGGAGCGCCGAGTCGCTGGAGCGGAATGAACTTCTTCGCCATATCCCGCATATCCTCGGGCAGGTCCTTGGTCATATCGGTCTCGATGAACCCGGGCGCGACGACATTGGCGGTGATCGACCGGGAGCCGAGCTCGCGGGTGATGGAACGAGCCAGGCCGACGACACCGGCCTTGGAGGCCGCGTAGTTGATCTGCCCGGCCTGACCGGAGAACCCGACCACCGAGCCGAGGAAGATCATCCGGCCCCACCGCGCGCGCAGCATCGCACGGTTGGCCCGCTTGGCGCACCGGAAGGCGCCGGCCAGGTTGGCGTCCACCACCTTGGTGAACTGTTCTTCGCTCATCCGCATGAGGAGCGTGTCATCGGTGATCCCGGCATTGGCGACCAGCACCTCCACCGGCCCCTGCGCGGCCTCCACCTCGGCGAACGCCCGGTCCACCGAATCACTGTCGGTGACATCGCATTTCACTCCGAGCAAACCCTCGGGGGCGCCCGAACCGCGATGGGTGACGGCCACCTTGTGGCCGTCGGCGTGCAGACGCTGCGCCACCGCGAGCCCGATTCCGCGGTTACCGCCGGTCACCAGGACCGAGCGTGCTGTGAAGTTCGACATGGGGACAAACCTACCTGGCTGCCTCGGTGATGCTCTCATGGGACGTCCACCGAGATTTCCCCCTGGAACTTGTGCAGGTCGGACAACGCGGACACAACACTGCGGGCCGGGTGGGACCCGGCCCGCAGTGCGAACTCGACTTGTTCCCGGACGCGTCGGTGAACCCGAACCCGTCCGGCGGACCCGGCGGGAACCACACGGCACCAACGCTTCCCACGAAGCGGTCAGGGCAGCCGCTGACGTAGCACCAGTGCCGCCACCACTCCGGCCACCGTGGTAAGCAGGCCGAGCAGCCACCACGGCCGGCTGGCGTCGCCCCGGGTGACCTCGTAGCCGATCTGCTCCTCCAGGGTGTCGTAGACACTGGACAGTTCCTGCAGGCTCGAGGCGGTATAGAACTCACCGCCGGACAGTCGCGCGATCTCCTGCATCGCGTCGTCGTCCACCGGCACATCCACCTGGTCCGTGCCGCCGTCCTCGCGTGGGATCTCGACCACACCCCATTTGGTACCGAACGAGATCGTCGAGACCGGGATCTTCTTCGTCTTCGCCAGCCGCGCGGCGACGAATTCGTGCCGCGGATTGTCCACATCCTCGAAATCGGGCACGGTCTGCTTACCGTCGGACATCAATACGATGCGGGCCGGCGGCGGGGTCTCGGAACCGCCCAGGACCGAGGCGAGGGTCTCGATGGACTGCAGGGCGGTGAAGATTCCCTCACCGGTGGCGGTCCGCTCGGCGAGTTTGATGTTGTCGATGGCGGCCTTCACCGATCCCCGGTCCGTGGTCGGCGAGACGAGCACCGACGCGGTGCCGGCGTAGGTCACCAGTCCCAGGTTGATCCCCGGGGTGAGACCGTCGGCGAAGTTCTTGGCCGCCTCCTGCGCGACCTGCAGCCGGTTCGGCGAGACATCGGTGGCCTCCATGGACAGCGAGACATCCATGACCAGCACGACGGTCGCCCGGTTACGGGGCACCTTCTTCTCGGCGGTCGGACCGGCCGCGCCGATGGTGGCGAACACCATCCCGACGATGACCAGCACGATCGGCAGGTGGCGCCAGAAACTGGGGCGGTTGGGAGCGACTTTCTCCAGCTGCTCCATATTGCTGAACCGCAGCATCCGGCGATGCTTGCTGCGCTGCACCAGCAGATAGCCGAGTGCGAGCAGGAGAACGACAGCAAGAAAACCGAGCCAGATCGGTGCGGCGAAATTCGAAATACTCACTGGCGTGGCACCCGCGGGGTCGAGGCGCCGAGGCTGTGGCGCCGGGTGGAGACGAACCGGACCACATCGGCGATCCAGTCCCGGTCGGTCTGCAGGGTGAGCACCGGGGCGCCGCAACTACGCAGGGTCTGCTCGACCTCGTCCCGGTGCCGCTGTGCGGCGGCCGCGTAATCGGCGCGCAATTGTGGGGTGACGGTGAACTCGCGCGTCCGCCCGGTCTCCGGATCGTGCAGCACCACGTCACCCAGGTCCGGTAGCTCGGTATCGCGCGGATCGAGGACCTCCACCGCCAGCAGATCGTGGCGCGCGGAGATGGCCCGCAGCGACCGCTGCCAGTCGATATCTCCGAGGAAATCACTGATCACGACCGCCAGGCCGCGTTTGCGCTGCGGTCGGCGCAACGATTCGATGGCACCGCGCAGGTCACCACGTACTCCGTCGCGCGGATGCGGGGTGGTGGCGATACTGCGCAACAGCGACTGCGCGTGGACCCGGCCGCTGCGCGCGGGGATCCGCTGCATCTGCTCACCGGTCGCCACCACGGCGCCGATCCGGTTCCCACCGCCCATCGTGAGATGGGTCACCGCGGCCGCGGCGGCCACCGCCAGATCGCGTTTCTGGCAGGCGCCGGTACCGAAGTCCAGGCTGGCGGACAGATCGACCACCATCCAGGTCTCCAGCTCCCGGTCCGCGATCATCTGCCGGACGTGCGGGTGGGTCGTCCGCGCGGTCACCGACCAGTCCATCTGCCGGACGTCGTCGCCGGGCTGGTAGGCCCGCGCTTCCCCCGGTTCCGAACCGGGGCCGGGGATGAGACCGAGGTGATCACCGTGCAGCACGCCGTCCAGGCGCCGGCGCACGGTGAGCTCCAGGGTTTTCAGGGCGGCCGTCAGATGCGGATCGGTCAGCTCACCCGAACGGAACGACGGCGGGGCGTGGGGGTCGGGCACGGTCTCGCGGGCGCGGGGGTCCGGCGGCCGCGTCACTGGGGCTGGTTCGTGCCGGCGGTTTGCGGCACCTGCGGCGCCGGGGACTGCTGCGGCGGCGCGGGCGGCCGGTTGCCGTTCTCCGCGACGGGCGGGGCGCCGCCCGTCGCCACGGCCTGCGGCGCGACCTGGGGAAGCCCGACGGTCTGCAGGACCCGCTGGATCACGTCCTCCGGGCTGATCTCGTCGGCGAGCGCGTCGTAGGACAGGAC
The DNA here is from genome assembly GCF_001613445.1 of Nocardia grenadensis NBRC 108939. Lineage (GTDB taxonomy): Bacteria > Actinomycetota > Actinomycetes > Mycobacteriales > Mycobacteriaceae > Nocardia > Nocardia grenadensis. The sequence continues at coordinate 100,299 of NZ_BDCJ01000002.1, read as the reverse complement.
CAACCGGTGCCGCAGCACGTCGGGTACGACCTCGATGACGTCCTGCGGGACCACGTAGTCGCGGCCCCGGATCAGCGCCACGGCGCGGGCGGCGGCGATGATGCCGAGGCTGGCACGCGGCGAGGCGCCGTAGGCCACCCAGTTCGCCACATCGTGCATGCCGAATTCGGCCGGGACGCGGGTCGCGGAGATGACCCGGACGACGTAGTCGACCAGCGCGTGGTGCACGAAGGTGTTCGCGGCCAGTTTCTGGAGACGGATGAGTTCGGCCGGCTCGAGGATGCGGTTCGGCTCCGGCGGGGTCACACCCATCCGGTAGATGATCTCGCGCTCCTCCTCGACCGAGGGGTAGTCGACGACGACCTTGAACAGGAAGCGGTCGCGCTGCGCTTCCGGCAGCGGGTACACGCCCTCGCTCTCGATCGGATTCTGGGTGGCCATCACCAGGAACGGATCGGGCATCGGGTAGGTCTTGCCGCCGATGGACACGTGCCGCTCGGCCATCACCTCGAGCAGCGCGGACTGCACCTTGGCCGGGGCGCGGTTGATCTCGTCGGCCAGGACGAAGTTCGCGACCACGGGGCCGAGTTCGGTATCGAACTCCTCGCGGCCCTGCCGGTAGATCCGGGTACCCACGAGGTCGGTCGGGACCAGGTCGGGGGTGAACTGGACGCGGGAGAACGACCCGCCGACCACTTTTGCGAAGGTCTCGACCGCGAGCGTCTTGGCGATACCGGGCACGCCCTCGAGCAGAACGTGGCCCTTGGCGAGCACCCCGACGAGCAACCGCTCGACCAGCCGGTCCTGCCCGACGATGACCCGCTTGACCTCGTAGATCGCCTTCTCGAGGGTCTGGACGTCACGCTCGAGGGTGCTCGAAGCAGGCGTCGGCGGTTGTTTCGCCAAATCTGCCCCGCTGACACCGTCCGTCGAAGTCACCAACATCCCCGCTTTCGCCTTGGTCCTGTGCGTGCTGTCACAACTATTCCAGGTGATGGCCGCGGATGCCGCAACCGGCTCCACTGTCGGGAAATTCGCCGTCGTTCGCGGACGATTTCCCGGTGGGCCGACAGGGCTTCCGGTGCTGCGGCGGGCACTGTCACCCACTCCCGTTCGACCATACGTACCGATACGGCATGGTGCCCGTCATAGCCGTGGCCGAAACCTATCCGGCGCAACCCGGGGCACGCCCGCTGTCATCGCACGGGCGGCCGGCGGCTGTGATCCGCGGCGGGGCGGAGGCGACCGGACGAGAGCGGGGAACCGGCCGCGGCTATCGTGCGGCCGGTTCCAGTTCCGGGTCTTCGGTCGGCTCGGTGCGCCGGCCCGGCGCGGCCACCGCGGGCGGCGGTGACCCGGCGGCCCGGCGGGCCTTGATCCAGTACAGACCGCCCACCGCCAGCACCAGCCCGGCCAGGAGCACGATCGTGATCTCGGTCCAGTTCACCGTCGGTGTCTGCTCCAGACGGTGCACCAGGGTCCGGGCGGCTTGTTCGCTCTTTCCGCCGGTGAACTTGGCTTTGTCCTCGGCCCACTCCAACCGGACCCGGCTGATCGAATCGCTGGTGGTGCCGATCCAGTCGTCACTGAAGACGGCGACGGTGCCATGCTGGAATCCGGCCACCTCGGTGGCCAGATCGCGCAGTTCGGAGTCGTGCCCCGGATTACCGTCGAGCACCACGATACTGAGATCGATGCCGTGCGCCCGCGCATCGGCCACGATGGCGGCCAGTTCGCTCTGATCGTCGCCCTCCGGCGTGGCCACTCCGTTGTCGGCGAGATCGGCCCGAAGCTCTTCGAGGGTCTTCGAATCGAACCCGTCCGGCAGTTTGGTGGCCTTGAGGGAGAAGGCCGAGGTGTGGGTGACGGTCATCTTCCATCCGGTCTGGTCGAGCCGCATCGTCCGACGACGCGACGGGGAATCCGCTACTGGCACGAACAACCGGGGTACCCCTGGGTACCGCCCGGCTAACTCGGACCAGCTCGAGAGCAGATTACGCGACGCGTGTGCGGTTACCCGACACCCGGCACGCCCAACGGCGGGTGTGCCGCGCGGCCGCCCCGAACATACCGCCCCGCGATTTTCATAGGACAAGCGTACTGTTAGGGTTGGGAACCGCGGGGAACCGGCCTTCCCGGGCCGGCGCCTCATGCCAGAGACGTACCGCCGCCGGCACAGCCCCGCCGACGGCGTCCGCACACCCGACAAGTGGAGCTGACGTGACGAAAAGTATCGATACTTTCGGCGCCAAGGGCAACCTCGAGGTCGGAAGCAACTCCTACGAGATCTTCCGGCTCTCGGCTGTACCCGGCACCGAGAAACTCCCGTACGCACTGAAAGTTCTCGCCGAGAACCTGCTGCGCACCGAGGACGGCGCGAACATCACCGCCGACCATATCCGCGCGCTGGCCGACTGGGATCCCAATGCCCAGCCCAGTATCGAGATCCAGTTCACCCCGGCCCGCGTGGTGATGCAGGACTTCACCGGCGTGCCCTGCGTGGTCGACCTCGCCACCATGCGCGAGGCGGTCGCGGCCCTCGGCGGCGACCCGGAGAAGGTCAATCCGCTCTCCCCCGCCGAAATGGTCATCGACCACTCGGTCATCCTCGACGTCTTCGGCCGCGCCGACGCCTTCGAGCGCAATGTCGAACTCGAGTACGAGCGCAACGGCGAGCGCTACCAGTTCCTGCGCTGGGGCCAGGGCGCGTTCGACGACTTCAAGGTCGTCCCCCCGGGCACCGGTATCGTGCACCAGGTCAATATCGAATACCTGGCCCGCACCGTCATGGTCCGCAACGGCCAGGCCTACCCCGACACCTGCGTCGGTACCGACTCGCACACCACCATGGTCAACGGTCTGGGCGTACTGGGCTGGGGTGTCGGCGGTATCGAGGCCGAGGCCGCCATGCTGGGCCAGCCGGTGTCCATGCTGATCCCGCGGGTGGTCGGCTTCAAGCTCACCGGCGAGATCCAGCCCGGCGTCACCGCCACCGACGTCGTGCTCACCGTCACCGATATGCTGCGCAAGCACGGTGTGGTCGGCAAGTTCGTCGAGTTCTACGGCCAGGGCGTGGCCGAGGTGCCGCTGGCCAACCGGGCCACCCTGGGCAATATGAGCCCCGAGTTCGGCTCCACCGCGGCGATCTTCCCGATCGACGAGGAAACCATCAACTACCTGCGCCTCACCGGCCGCAGCGAGGAGCAGCTGGCGCTCGTCGAGGCCTATGCCAAGGAACAGGGCATGTGGCACGACCCGGCCTCGGAGCCCGCCTACTCCGAGTACCTGGAGCTCGATCTGGGCACGGTGGTGCCCTCCATCGCCGGCCCGAAGCGCCCGCAGGACCGCATCCTGCTGAGCGAGTCCAAGATCGCCTTCCGCAAGGACATCCACAACTACGTGGAGGACCAGCACCCGACGCCGCATTCGAAGCTGGACGAGGCGGTGGAGGAGACCTTCCCGGCCTCCGATCCGGCCACCCTGTCCTTCGCCGACGACGGCGCGGTGAGTGTGCAGTCCGCGGCGAACAATGCCGACGGCCGGCCGTCCAAGCCGATCAAGGTCGTTTCCGAGGAGCGCGGCGAGTTCATTCTCGATCACGGCGCGGTCGCGGTCGCGGGTATCACCTCCTGCACCAACACCTCGAACCCGTCGGTCATGATCGGCGCGGCCCTGCTGGCCCGTAACGCGGTCGAGAAGGGCCTGTCCAGCAAGCCGTGGGTCAAGACAAACATGGCCCCCGGTTCGCAGGTCGTCACCGACTACTACGAGAAGGCCGGTCTGTGGCCCTACTTGGAGAAGCTGGGCTTCTACCTGGGCGGTTACGGCTGCACCACCTGCATCGGCAACACCGGTCCGTTGCCGGAGGAGATCTCCCAGGCGATCAACGACAACGACCTCACCGTCACCGCGGTGCTGTCGGGTAACCGCAACTTCGAGGGCCGTATCTCCCCCGATGTGAAGATGAACTACCTGGCCTCGCCGCCGCTGGTCATCGCCTACGCGCTCGCGGGCACCATGGACTTCGATTTCGAACACGATCCGCTGGGCGAGGATCAGCAGGGCAACCCGGTGTTCCTGAAGGACATCTGGCCCTCGGCCCAGGAGATCGACGACACCATCAAGTCGGCGATCAACCAGGAGATGTTCACCAAGTCCTACGCCGACGTCTTCAAGGGCGACGAGCGGTGGCGCAGCCTGCCCACCCCGGAGGGCAACACCTTCGAGTGGAGCGACGACTCCACCTACGTCCGCAAAGCGCCCTACTTCGACGGTATGGGCACGGAGCCGGAGCCGGTCACCGATATCAAGGGCGCGCGAGTGCTCGCCCTGCTGGGCGATTCGGTGACCACCGACCACATCTCCCCGGCCGGCGCCATCAAGCCGGGCACCCCGGCCGCCGATTACCTCGACTCGCACGGTGTGGCGCGCAAGGACTACAACTCCCTGGGCTCGCGGCGCGGTAACCACGAGGTGATGATCCGCGGCACCTTCGCCAACATCCGGCTGCGCAACCAGCTCCTCGACGACGTCTCGGGCGGTTACACCCGCGACTTCACCCAGGAGGGCGCGCCGCAGGCGTTCATCTACGACGCCTCGCAGAACTACCAGAAGGCCGGTATCCCGCTGGTCGTGCTGGGCGGTAAGGAGTACGGTTCCGGCTCCTCCCGCGACTGGGCCGCCAAGGGCACCCGCCTGCTGGGGGTGCGCGCCGTGATCGTGGAATCGTTCGAGCGCATCCACCGCTCGAACCTGATCGGCATGGGCGTGATCCCGCTGCAGTTCCCCGAAGGCGAATCGGCGCAGTCGCTGGGTCTCACCGGTACCGAGGTCTTCGATATCGCGGGCATCGAGGAGCTCAACGCGGGCACCACGCCGTCCACCGTGCACGTCACCGCGACCAAGGAGGACGGCTCGAAGATCGAGTTCGACGCGGTGGTCCGGATCGACACCCCCGGTGAAGCCGATTACTACCGCAACGGCGGCATTCTGCAGTATGTCCTGCGGAACATGATCAGGTCCTGATCACGCGGTGTTGGAAGGCGCCGCCTCCGGCGGCGCGTGTTCGCGCCCACGAGGTTCTCGTCGTTGCGAACCCGAGACGCGCGCCCGAGGCGCACGCACTCCGGGTCCGCGACGACGGGACGGGCGCGGCTCGTAGTACTCGCTCCCGGCAGGGTGCGAGGGCGTCGGCACGTCACTCGTTCGTTCGCTCGTAGTCTGATGGCCCCGCGCGGTGAATCCGCCGCGCGGGGTTCGTATATCCGTTGAAGGAGCACGATGCCCAAGGTCAGCGACGATCATCTGGCTGCCCGGCGTTCACAGATACTCGACGGCGCCCGCCGCTGCTTCGCCGAGTTCGGGTACGACGGCGCCACTGTCCGGCGCCTGGAAGACGCCATCGGCCTGTCCCGCGGCGCCATCTTCCATCATTTCCGGGACAAGGACGCGCTCTTCTTCGCCCTCGCCCAGGAGGACGCCGAGCGGATGGCCGAGGTGGCGGCCAATCAGGGTCTGGTGCAGGTGATGCGGGATATGCTCGCCGACCCGCAGGAGTACAACTGGCTGGGTACCCGGCTCGAGATCGCCCGGCGGCTGCGGACCGACCCGGAATTCCGCGCCGGCTGGACCCAGCGCTCGGCGGAGCTGACCGCGGCCACCCTGGCCCGCCTGGAGCGGCGTAAGGCGGCCGGCGCCCTGCGCGATGATGTGCCCACCGATGTCCTGCTGGGCTATCTCGATCTGGTCCTGGATGGACTCATCGCCCGGATCGCCTCGGGCCACACCAACGAAAACCTCACCGCCGTACTGGATCTGGTCGAGGCCTCGGTACGCCGCCGCCCCTGAGCGCGCGGTGCCGCGCTCCGCTCAGTCCCCGGACTCCAGTGCGGTGAGCAGTTTGCCCGCGATCCGGTCCAGTTCCCCGCGTTCGGCCGCGGTCAGCGTCGCCAGCATCCGCGTCTCGTTCGCGGTGTGCTCGGTGACCACCGCATCGATCAGTTCCCGGCCCGCGTCCGTGAGTGCGACGCGGACCGCGCGGCGGTCCTCCGCGTCCGCGATCCGCCGTACGTAACCCGCCGACTCCAGCCGGTCGAGGCGGCCTGTCATGCCCGCCCGCGACAGCATCAGGGTGTCGGCCAGCGCGGACGGGTTGAGTTCGAAGGGCGCACCGGACCGCCGCAGTGCCGCCAGGACGTCGAATTCGCCGCGCCGCAGACCGTGGGCGAAGAAAACCCTCTCGATCGCGCGCTCGGCGACCACGGCGAGCCGCCCGAGGCGGCCGAACACCACCATCGCCGCCAGATCGAGGTCGGGGCGTTCCCGCCGCCACTGTCGTTCGATCGCATCGATCGCATCGGGTTCGGTCATGGACAAAATTCTATTCGCTGCCATATAGTTAGCCACCGAACTATATGGCAGCGAACTACAAGGAGCGACCATGCCCGCCACCCCGAACCGCGCCGCGATCCGGCAGCCCGGCGATGCCGAGACACTGCGCACCGAATCGGTCACCATGCGTCTGCTCATCGATGCCGAAGAGGCGCACGGCGCGGTGAGCACCCTGGAGATCACCATGGACCGCGGCGCCGACGGCGCGGCACCGCACTTCCACACCCGGTCCGACGAGCTCTTCTACGTAGCCGACGGCGAACTACAGCTGATGACCGGGGACCGGATCCTCACCGTCGGCGCAGGCGGCGTGGCCGTCGTTCCGAAGACGACCGTCCACGCCTTCGGCGCCACCCCCGACAGCGGGGCGCGCATCCTGATCGCCCTCATGCCCGGCGTCCAGCGGTTCGGTTACTTCCGGCTGCTCGAACGCATCGCCCGCGGCGAGGCCACCCTGGAAGAACTCGCCGCGTCCCAGGAGGAATACGACAACCACTTCGTCGACGCGCCCCGCTGGTGGCAGGAACGCAACGCCCAGCGGCGCTGAACCGGGAACAACCCCACCCCCCCGGCGGGTTCGCACCGCTATGACCTTCTCCGTCCCCCTAACCGTCCGCGGCTACGAACTCGATGTCCAAGGCCATGTCAACCAGGCGGTCTACCTGCAGTACGCCGAGCACGCCCGCTGGGAGTTCCTGCTCGCCGCGGGTCTGCAGGCGGACAAACTGGCCGCGGCCCGGGTGGGGCCGGTGGTTCTGGAGAGCACCATCAAATACCGGCGGGAGCTGCGCGGCGGGGACGAATTCCGGGTCACCTGCGCATTCGAATGGGGCAGCGGGAAGACCTATCGCATCCGGCAGGAAATGATCCGCACCGACGGCACCCTCTCGGCCGAGGTATCGGTGGTCGGCGGCCTGCTCGATCTGGACGCCCGCCGGTTGGTCGCCGATCCGCCCGGCCGATTCCGCGAGCTGGCCACGCATCCGGACATGCTCGGACTCTGACCGCCGGAGGCCGTGCCAACAGCCCCTGGCGCCCGGTCCGCACACCTACCGGACGGCTTCCGACGCAGGACAATCTACGGAACCAAGATTCGGTATCCGAACAGCGGAAATCCGGCGATATCGACGTCCGGGGCCGCCGCGCAGCGTTATGATCCGGACGCGCTCGGGTCGTGGCACACCGCCGGCAAGATCGGAGAACCCAGATGACCGATGCCCTCCGTCTCCTCGAGCCCCCCGAACGTGGTGCGGTTGTCACCCTCACGGGTGTCCTGGTCGGCGAATCCGACCGGGAGATCCGAGTCCGGGTGGCAGACGGGATGTGGACCTTCTGTCGCGGCGATGTACTGGCCATCCGACGCGCCGACGAACAGGTCACCGGCCGGCGGGTGCACGTGGACGTCCGGGCCGGCGTCACGGCCGATTTCACGCGCCGTCTGCGTATCGAGGTGGCGGAGCGGCCGATGACCCTGGCGGCGCCGCCGTCCGAGGCGTTCGGGGACAGGCAGTTGCGCCGACTCACCGAATCCTGGGCGCGGCGACTCGACCTCGCGGGCACACCCGAACTCCCCGCGACATTCACGTGCGCCCAGACCAGGTCGCGCAACACCAGCGACGACGGCGTCCACAGCGACAGCTTCGACTGAACGGCGGGCACGATGAGCACCCTGGAGGCCCGCGGGGTCCTCATCGTCTCCGAATCCGACGATCTGCACGCCGCCGCGATGGTGGCGACGCTGTGCGAACAACACGCGATGACGCCGCTCCGTTTGGATCTGCGTGATTTCCCGCGCGAGCCGGGTAGTTTCCGGCTCGCGGCGGCCGGAGTCGAACGGTCGCTGGCGGGGCTGGCCGGTCTGGACGAGGTCGGTTCGGTCTGGTGGCGGCGCCCGCATCCGAGTTCGGTACCGGCCGGGGTCCGCGCCGACGACAATGCCTACCGCCAGGCCGAATGCGATGCTTTCGTCCAGGGTCTGCTGTGGTCGCTGGGCGCCCAGTGGATCAACGATCCGGGCAACGACCGGATCGCCCATCGCAAGATCGTACAACTCGACACCGCGCGGCGGGCCGGCTGCGCGGTCCCGGACACACTGGTCACCAACAATCCGGACGAGGCCCGCGAGTTCATCGAAACCTGTGCCGACCGCGTGGTTTTCAAACGTACCGGCACCTCCCGCGCCGAATTCTCCGAAACCCGGCTGGTCGGGGCCGCGGATCTGGACCGGCTCGACAGTATCCGCTGGGCGCCCACCACCTTCCAGCGCTATATCGATCCGGAATGCGATCTGCGGGTGGTGTGGGTGGACGGGCAGGAGTGGGCGGTGCGTATCGATTCCCGGGCCGGCGCCGGGCGCGTCGACTCCCGGCTGGACACCTCGGTCGATTTCATCCCCACCCTGCTACCGGCCGCTGTCAGCAAATCGCTGGCGACGCTGATGGGCACGCTGGGGCTGAGTTTCGGTGTCCTGGATCTGCGGGTGGGCCTCGACGGCGAGTACTACTTCCTCGAAGTCAACCCGCAGGGCCAGTTCGCCTATCTCGAGATCAAGACCGGACTGCCGATCTTCACCAGTCTCGCCAATCTCCTGGTGTACGGAGACGGGGCCGTATCCGGCTGGTGAGTGACGCGACCGATGATCCACAGGCGGCCACTCACCGCCGGGCGCATCGTCCCGGCGGCGGAGCCCGCGGATACGGTGCGGCTAGCGGGATTTACGGCGGTTTGCACCGCCGCGGCTGCGGAGCTGGACATGCGACTCCGTCAGCACATTGTGGATGAACCCGTAGGAGCGGCCGGTCGCACGTGCCAGCGACCGGATACTCGCCCCCGCCTCGTATTGCTTCTTCAACTGGGTTTGCAGGCGATCCCGTGACTTACCCGTGACCCGGGTGCCCTTGCCCAATGTGCTCTTGCTCTGTACCGGCCTGTCGCCCATGGCTTCCTCCGAGTCGCCGAGCAGCGTCACTCTCAGGCTAAGCACTCCGCGACCATCCGGCAATGAGTTCTTGTGATGAAACTCACGCGAGCTGAATCAATTCCAGATACTCGGCCGACCAGTGGTCCTCGGTGCCGTCCGGCAGCAAGATCACCCGCTCCGGATTCAGGGCCTCGGCGGCGCCCGGATCGTGGGTCACCAGCACCACCGCGCCCGCATAGGTGCGCAGTGCGTCGAGCACCTGTTCGCGCGAGACGGGGTCCAGGTTGTTGGTGGGCTCGTCGAGCAGCAGCACATTGGCCGCCGAGGAGACCAGGCCGGCCAGCGCGAGCCGGGTCTTCTCACCACCCGACAGCGTCCCGGCGGGCTGCTCCAGCTGCGGCCCGGTGAACATGAAGGCGCCGAGCAGGCCGCGTAGCTCCTGTTCGCCCGCGTCCGGCGCCGCGTGCCGGATGTTCTCCCAGACCGTGGCCGTATCGTCGAGGGTGTCGTGTTCCTGCGCGAAGTAGCCCACCTTGAGGCCGTGACCAGGCACGAGTCCCCCGGCGGTGGGTTCCTCGGCGCCGGCCAGCAGCCGCAGCAGCGTGGTCTTGCCCGCGCCGTTGAGGCCGAGCACCACCACGCGGCTGCCGCGGTCGATGGCCAGATCCACGCCGGTGAAGATCTCCAGCGAACCGTAGACCTTGGTGAGGTTCTCCGCCATCAGCGGTGTCTTCCCGCAGGCGGCCGGTTCGGGGAACTTGATCCGGGCGACCTTGTCGGCCACCCGGACCTCGTCCAGTTCCGCCATCAGCCGATCGGCGCGTTTGGCCATGTTCTGCGCGGCAACGGCTTTGGTGGCCTTGGCGCCGAGTTTCGCGGCCTGGGCACGCAGCGCCGACGCCTTCTTCTCGGCATTGGCCCGCTCGCGGCGGCGGCGCTGCTCGTCGGTCGCGCGGGCGTCGAGGTATTTCTGCCAGCTCATGTTGTACACGTCGGCCTCGCCGCGTACCGCGTCCAGGAACCACACCTTGTTGACCACGTCGGCGAGCAAGTCGACATCGTGGCTGATCACGATCAGGCCACCGTCGTGGTTCTGCAGGAATCCGCGCAACCAGGTGATGGAATCGGCGTCGAGGTGGTTGGTGGGCTCGTCGAGCAGCAGGGTGGTGTCGGAGCGGCCGCCACTACCGTCGGACGCGGCGAACAGGATGCGCGCCAGTTCGATTCGCCGCCGCTGACCGCCGGACAGCGTACGCAGCGCCTGGTCCAGCACCCGGTCCGGCAGGCCGAGACTGTTGCAGATCCGCGCGGCCTCGCTCTCGGCCACATAACCGCCGAGCGCGGAGAAACGGTCCTCCAAGCGGCCGTATTTCCGGACGGCACGTTCGCGTTCGGTTTCGTCGGCCAGTTCGGCCATCAGCGCCTGCTGCTTCTCCATATCGCGGATCAGCGCGTCCAGTCCGCGCGCCGAGAGCACCCGGTCGCGGGCCAGGACGTCCAGATTTCCCTCGCGCGGATCCTGCGGGAGGTAACCGATATCGCTGGACCGCATGATGGTCCCGGCGTACGGTTCCCCCTCTCCGGCGAGGATGCGCAACGTTGTGGTCTTACCGGCGCCGTTCCGCCCGACCAGGCCGATCCGGTCGCCGGCCTGTACCCGCAGCGCCGGTCCGGGCGCGGACAGCAGGGTACGGACGCCGGCCCGGACCTCGAGGTCGGTCGCGGTGATCACAGATATCTCCTAGGAAACATGGGTTGGGGGCAGCGGCCCGGGGCGCCCGACAGTGGGCCCATCCACCGATCATCGGATGTCTCCGGACACGGAACCACCGATTTTACCCGGACCGCGCCACTGCCTCGTCCCCGGCGGCCGGGGTGATCCGTGCCTGCAGGGGTCACCGGCGGGCACGGTAACGTGCCCGGATATGAGCACCGATCTGTTGGGCAAGAGCGCGCTGGTCTCCGGAGCCAGCCGCGGTATCGGCTACGCGGTGGCCGCCGAGCTGCTGAGCCGGGGCGCGAATGTGCTGATCACCGCGCGCAAGGCCGAACCACTGGAGAAGGCGGCCGCCGAACTACGGGCGCTGGGACACCAGGGCGAGGTCGCCGCCCTGGCCGGTAACTCCGGCGACGACGAGGCACGGGCCACCGCGGTGCAGCGCGCGGTCGCGGAGTTCGGTTCGCTGGACATCCTGATCAACAACACCGGCATCAATCCGGTGTACGGCGCACTGATGGAAGCCGATCTCGACGCGGTGCGCAAGATCTTCGATGTGAACGTCGTGGCCGCGCTCGGTTACATCCAGCAGGCGTACAAGGCATGGATGGGTGAGCACGGCGGCGCCGTGGTGAATGTGGCCAGCGTGGCCGGTATCCGTTCCACCGGTGTCATCGCAGCCTACGGCGCCTCCAAAGCCGCGTTGATCCGGCTCACCGACGAACTGGCCTGGCAGCTCGGCCCCAAGATCCGGGTCAACGCAGTGGCGCCCGGCGTGGTGAAGACCAGTTTCGCCGACGCACTGTACTCGGCGGACGAGGAAGCCTCCGCGCAGGTGTACCCGATGAAGCGGCTCGGTTCGCCGGAGGACGTGGCGCGGCTGATCGCGTTCCTGGCTTCCGATCAGGCGGCGTGGATCACCGGCGAGACGGTGCGGGTCGACGGCGGGCTGCTGTCGACCGGCGGTATCTGAATCGATCGACGAGGGCCGGGGCAGTGCGGATACCGCCCCGGCCCTCGGAGTTCCGCCGGGTCTTCGGCAGGCCGACGCTCAGGAGCGATGGGGCAGATTCTGCAATCGGACCTGACCGCGCGCGACCGGCCGCCCGTCCGCGTCGGTGACCACCACCTGCCACAGCTGCTGCAGGCCGCCGCGGTGCAGCGGGGTGGCCTCGGCGGTCAGTTTCCCATCGCGCACGGCACGCAAAAAATCGGTGTTGTTGTTGACCCCGACCACTACGCCGCGCTCCCCGTACCAGACGGCGCCGCCAGTGCTGGCCAAGGTCTCCACCACGGTGCACAGGACCCCGCCGTTCTGGATACCGGCCGGCTGGTGCAACTGGGGCGTGACGGTCCATTCACCACGAACACGATCGGGCCCCAACTCGGTGACGTGCAGGCCTATCAGATCCGCGAAAGTCCCCTTGCTGACCTCATTGAGTTGTTCGGCACTGAGATCGGCCATCGACATCAGGGTGCGGGTCTGTTGTTCGGTCATGGCTCCACGATCGCATGCTGGTCCGCGGCGGGGAGCTCGGGCCGGTGGTCGGCGACGGAAAAGAGAGCGGCGGACCCCACCTCGGAGGTGGAATCCGCCGCAGGCATTGGATCGGGGGTCACCGCAGCCCTCGGGACGCTCGCGCGATCCGTACGCCGCCTACGATTATAGGACAGGCTTGCCTAACTAAGCAATACGTTGGGCGCGCCGGATCGCCATACCGCGCTCCTCCAGCGCCATCAGCAGACCCTGCCCCCGGCGCGCACCCGCCACCGGGTCGGTGCGGGCCAGGTCCGGAACGTAGGTGGTGGCCCCGGAAACGGATTCGGCCACCAGAGCCCAGAACCGGCGGGGACTCAGCCCCGCACACCGCGCCAGCGCCCCCTGGATCAGCAGCAGCGAAGGTTCGCAGCGGTAGGCGAGCCACACCCACATCGCCCGCTCGCACGGCAGGGAGACCACACCGGGCGAGCCATCCAATGGGTCGCCGGCCACCACCCGGATGGTGATGTCGGTCAGGCCCGCCCAGTCGATACCGCCGTCGTTGTCGGTGTGGATCCACACATTCTCCAGCCCGGGGTCCCAAGCCCGGCCATCGGCGACCCATAACGCGGCGACCCGGCCGAGCACGGCATGGATGAGCGCGGTCGCCACCACCTCCGAGGCGGCGGTAGCACTGATCATCTCCGCGGCGTGCCGCCGGTACATCAGGTCGATCCGACCCTCACGCAGACCCGTGGACAGCGCCCACCAGCGCCGTTTTCCCTGTTCGGCCATGGCCGCAGCGGCATAGACGCGGGGATGCTCCGGCTGCAGGGACCGCAACCGGGAACATGCCGACCCGAATGCCGCCTCGTACGGACGGGGGATGCGCACTGTGGCGAGTTCGGACATTCGAACCTCCTCGAGATCGGCGTCGCGGTTACGACCTGATCGAAAGATAGGTTAGCCTTACCAGACCTAGCAAGTATTGCCTCCGGGAGTGACGTAACGGATCCGTGACACCCCGGCCCGCCCGGCGTGCGCCGCAGCCGCCGGGCGCACCCTCCCCGGCCCACCGCAAGACCGGCATTTCCGGTGTTCGACGGCCTATGACAATTCCCACGCGGTTACGACACCCTGTAGTACGGCACAGCGTCGTTGGCGTCGTAAAATCAAGAGATGGCTGGACTTGGTGAACTCGAGAAAGCGGTTATGGACCAACTGTGGTCGGCCGATGAACCACAAACGGTCCGGCAGGTGCACGAGGCCCTGTCGGCGCGCCGCGAACTCGCGTACACCACGGTGATGACCGTGCTGCAGCGTCTCGCGAAGAAGAATCTGGTGGTACAGCGGCGCGACGACCGCGCCCACCGGTACGCTCCGGTACACACCCGCGACGAGCTGGTGGCCGGTCTCATGATGGATGCACTGCAGCAGGCCGACGAGGCCGGCAGCCGGGCCGCGGCCCTGGTGCACTTCGTGGAGCAGGTCGGCAAGGACGAGGCCGCGGCCCTCCGGGACGCACTCGCTAAGCTCGAAGCAACCGAGGACAGATAGCCGCGCCGCAGGCGACCTCGGACCCTGGCCCCACAACGCAGTGAGCAGAGTCGATGAACGCAGCAGCACCGGCCTTCGCCGTACTTGCCTTGCTTCTCGCCGGTCCCGTCCCCGAATCACTCAGCCGGGCGACCTGGACCTACCGCGTACCGCGCGCCGCCCTCGTGCTCTGGCAGGCGATCGCGCTGGCCGCTGTGCTCAGCGCGTTCAGTTCCGGACTCGCCATCGCCGCGGAACTGCTGGTCCCGGGGCCGGACGGCCGCCCCACCACCAAACCCACCGATGAGATCGACGCGCTGGGCCTGCCCCTGTGGCTGGCCTATGTGTCGGTGTTCATGCTCACGCTGCTGATCGGCGCCCGGCTCGTCTACGCCTCGATCCGGGTAGGTGTGCATACCCGGCGCCGCCGCGCCCACCACCGCATGCTGGTCGATCTGCTCGACCAGAGCGGCCCGTTCCGGCGTGCCGCCGATATCCGGGTCCTGTCGTCCACCGAGCCGATCGCCTACTGCCTGCCGGGGCTGCGACGGCGGGTGGTGGTCAGCGCGGGCACGCTCGACACACTGGCCGAGCAGGAGCTCACCGCCATCCTCAGCCATGAGCGGTCGCATCTGCGGGCGCGCCACGACCTGGTGCTCGAGGCGTTCACCGCCGCGCACGAGGCCTTTCCGCGGTTCGTCCGCAGCAAATCCGCGCTGGATTCGGTGAAATTGCTCATCGAACTGCTCGCCGACGATTCCGCGGTCAAGGTCACCGGCCCGAAACCGCTGGCCCGGGCCCTCGTGGCCTGCTCGAAATCCACCGCGCCGCAGGGCGCGCTCGCGGTGGGCGGGCCGAGCACGCTGATCCGTATCCAGCGCCTGGCCGGTCCGCTGGGCGATTTCCGGCTCGCCGGCGCCGCCTATCTCGCCTCGATCGCCATCCTGGTGGTGCCGACCCTGGCCGTCGCGATTCCCTGGTTGGTCGAGCTGAGCCGGTTGTTCCGTGCCTGATCGCTTTTCGCCGGAGACCGGCAGCCCGGCCCATCCGCGCGCGGGCGCCGCCCGCACTCCCCCACCCTTCACCGAACTGGGCCTGCCCGTACTCACCGTGCAGGCATTGCGCCGGGAGGGTCTGACCGACCCCCTGCCCATCCAGGCGGCAGCCGTCCCCGACGCACTGGCCGGTCGAGACGTGCTCGGCCGGGCGCCGACCGGGTCCGGCAAAACGCTGGCCTTCGGGCTGCCCATGCTCGCCCGTCTCGCCGGGGCACCGGCCATCGCGCGGGCCCCGCGCGGACTGATCCTCGCCCCGACCCGGGAACTGGCCCTGCAGATCGAACAGGCACTGGAGCCGTTCGCACTGGGGCTGCGGCTCGGCACCGCGGTGGGCGGGATCCCCGTATCCCGGCAGGCCGCGAAGCTCCAGCGCGGAGTGGACCTGCTGATCGCCACCCCGGGCCGCCTGGCCGATCTGGTCGATCAAGGCGCGGCCGTACTCGACGCGGTCCGGGTCACCACGGTCGACGAAGCCGACCATATGGCCGATTTCGGGTTCCTGCCGCAGGTGCGGCGGCTGCTCGACCTGGTACCCGGCGACGGCCAGCGGATGCTGTTCTCCGCGACCCTGGACGACGAATCCGTGCGGGACCTGGTCCGCAGGTATCTGCGCGATCCCGTCACCCACACCGTGGCCGCGGAGCCGGCAACCGCCCCCGCGACCCATCACATCCTCTACGTCGAGCCGGCGGACAAACCGGCGGTCCTCGCCGAGATCGCCGCCCGCGACGGCCGCACACTGCTGTTCGCCCGTACCCAGTACGGGGCCGAGAAGCTCACCCGCCGGTTGCGCGACCAGGGCATCCGCGTCGCGGCCCTGCACGGCGGCAAGGCCCAGAACCGGCGCATCCGGACGCTGGCAGCCTTCGCCGACGGCGGTATCTCCGCCCTGGTCGCCACCGATATCGCCGCGCGCGGGATCCATGTGGACGCGGTCTCACTGGTGGTCCACGCCGACCCGCCCGCCGATGCCAAGGACTACGTCCACCGGGCCGGCCGGACGGCCCGGGCCGGTGCGAGCGGCACGGTGATCACCGTGGTCACCCCGGACCAGCGGGCCGAGATGGCCGCGCTGACGCGGGCTGCGGAGGTCCCCGTGGTGGAACACACCGTGCGGCCGGGCGACCGGGAGGTCCGCCGGCTCACCGGCGCGCGCACCCCGCCGGGCCCCGAGGCGGCGAAGCTTCCCGAGGTACCACCTGTGGCCGCGCGCGGCCACTTCCGTGGGCAGAGTGGCCGGGGCCGCGGCGGCGCCGCGAAACCGGCACCGAGCCGCCGGCCGCATCGTCCCCGCCGGGCCAAGTGAATTCGGCAGGTCCCCACGCCGGAGAGCCGTCCCGATTACCATGGGCGCAGTGCAGTTTCTCCCCGGACAACATCCGCCGTACGACCTGACCTACAACGACGTCTTCCTGGTTCCGAACCGCACCGATATCGCGTCCCGGTTCGACGTCGATCTCGCGACGGCCGACGGCTCGGGTACCACCATTCCGCTGGTCGTCGCCAATATGACCGCGGTCGCGGGCCGCCGCATGGCCGAGACCGTGGCCCGGCGCGGCGGCATCGTGGTGCTACCGCAGGATCTGCCCAACAGCGCCGTCGCCGAGACCATCGCCTTCGTCAAGAGCCGTTCGCTGATCGCCGATACCCCGGTCACCCTCACCTCCGACCACTCCGTCTCCGATGCACTGGCGCTGATCCACAAGCGCGCGCACGGCGCCGTCGTGGTTGTCGACAACGGCCGGCCGGTCGGGCTCGTCACCGAGGAAGCCTGCGCCGATGTCGATCGGTTCGCCCGGCTGCATGAGGTCGCCACCACCGATTTCGTCACCGTGCCGGCGACCGCCGAGGCCTCCTATATCTTCGACCGGCTCGAGGCCGCGCATTCCGGGCCCGCCGTACTCCTCGCCCCGGACGGTACGCTGGCCGGCGTACTCACCCGCACCGGCGCGGTCCGGCACGGCATCTACACCCCCGCCGTCGACGACGAGGGCCGATTGCGGATCGCGGCCGCCGTCGGGATCAACGGGGATGTGCCCGCCAAGGCCAAGGCGCTGGTCGACGCCGGCGCCGACATCCTGGTGGTGGACACCGCGCACGGACACCAGGTGAAGATGCTGGAAACCCTGAGCGCAATCCGCGACCTCGACCTCGGTGTGCCGCTGGTCGCCGGGAACACGGTGTCGGCCGAGGGCACCCGCGATCTCGTCGCCGCCGGTGCCGATATCGTCAAGGTCGGTGTCGGGCCCGGCGCCATGTGCACCACCCGGATGATGACCGGAGTCGGCCGGCCGCAGTTCTCCGCGGTCGCCGAATGCGCGGCGGCGGCCGCCGATCTGGGCGCCCACGTATGGGCCGACGGTGGAGTCCGCCATCCCCGCGATGTCGCCCTGGCCCTCGCGGCGGGTGCGTCGAACGTCATGATCGGCTCGTGGTTCGCCGGTACCTACGAATCGCCTGGTGACCTCCGGGTCGATCGAGACGGCAGGGCGTACAAGGAAAGCTTCGGTATGGCCTCCAAACGCGCGGTCGCCGCGCGGACCGTCGCCGATCGTGGCTACGACCGCGCCCGCAAGGCACTATTCGAGGAGGGCATCTCCAGTTCCCGGATGCTGCTCGATCCCGAACGTCCCGGCGTCGAGGACCTCATCGACCACATCTGCTCCGGAGTGCGCAGTGCCTGCACCTACGCCGGTGCCCGCGATCTCGCCGAATTCCGGGAGCGCGCGGTGGTCGGGGTGCAGTCGACCGCCGGGTTCGCCGAAGGCCGCCCGCTGCCCGGCGGGTGGTGACCCCGGCCACACCGGCGCGCGTCGCCGCCCCCGCGACCGTGCGCCCGCGCGCACGGTCGCGGTAGCATTACAACCGCCGGCGACCGTCGGCTGCGATCGTCAGGACGAAAGGATCCAGTTGTCACCCGCGTCCGAGGGCGCCACTCAGGAGGGCTCATCTATCGAGCCGGGTGACAGACCCGGCGTCCTCCGCTGCACGACCCTCCCCTCTCCGGCCCTTTCCCCATCGCTGATACCGATGTCCGCCGGGGGGTGGTGAGATGGCCGTCGCACTCACCGTCCTCAGCCTCATCGGGTTCGTGGCGCTCACCGCCGGCACCGCGTTGTTCGTGGCCGCCGAATTCTCGCTCACCGCGCTGGAACGCAGCACCGTCGAAGCGCACGCGCGCGACGGCGATGTGCGGGCGCGTGCGGTCCGGCAGGCGCACCGCACGCTCTCCTTCCAGCTGTCCGGCGCCCAGCTCGGTATCACTATCACCACACTGATCACCGGTTACATCGCCGAACCCGTGCTGGCGCGGTTACTCGAACCGCTGTTCGGCGTGCTCGGAGTCCCGGATTCCGCTGCTACGGGTATCGCCCTGGCCCTGGCGCTGATCCTGGCGACCTCGCTGTCGATGATTTACGGCGAGCTGGTCCCCAAGAACATCGCCATCGCCGCGCCCATGGCCACCGCGCGGGCGACCGCCGGGCCGATGGTGGCGTTCTCGGCGGTGTTCAAGCCGATGATCCAGTTTCTCAACGGCACCGCCAACTGGGCGGTCCGCCGGTTCGGGGTGGAACCGGCGGAGGAACTACGCTCGGCACGGTCGCCCCAGGAACTCGGTTCGCTGGTGCGCACCTCGGCCCAGCACGGCGCGCTCGATCAGCGCACCGCGCAACTGCTGGACCGCTCCCTGCAGTTCGGCGAGCGCAGCGCCGAGGAGCTGATGACCCCGCGGGTGAAGATCGAAGCCCTGGACCGCACCGACACCATCGGCGACCTGCTCGCCGCGGCCGCCCGCACCGGCTACTCGCGGTTCCCGGTGATCGACGGCGACCTGGACAACACCCTGGGTGTCGTACACGTCAAACAGGCGTTCACCCATCCCGCGCGCACGCGCGCCGGGGTCGGTCTCGCGCAGATCGCGCAGCCGGTGCAGGTGCTACCGGCCAGCCTCGACGGTGACGAGGTCCTCGAACGGGTCCGCGCCGACGGTATGCAGGTCGCGCTGGTCGTCGACGAATACGGTGGCACCGCGGGCCTGGTCACCATGGAGGACATCATCGAGGAGATCCTCGGCGATGTCCGCGACGAGCACGACGAAGAGGAACGCGACGTGCGCCGGGTCTCCGACGGCTGGGACTGTTCGGGCCTGCTGCGTATCGACGAGGTGACCCGGGCGACCGGATACGTCGCTCCCGAAGGCGAATACGAAACCCTCGGTGGTCTGGTGCTTACCCGGCTCGGCCGGATCCCGGTGGCCGGCGATACCGTGGTGCTGCCGGAGCGCGGCCACGAACGCCGCCACGGTGACGGGCAGGGCGGCTGGCTGGCCCGGGTGGAGCGGATGGACGAACGCCGCATCGACCGGATCCGCCTGGTCCCGGCCGATGCCGAGGCGATCAACCTGCGCGAACAACAGCCCACCGGCCGGGAGGTCCGCCATGGGTGACCTTTTCGGAGTGGCCCTGACCGTGCTCCTGCTGGCGGGTAACGCCTTCTTCGTGGGCGCCGAGTTCGCGCTCATCTCCGCCCGCCGCGACCGGCTCGAGGCGCTGGCCGCGCAGGGTAAACGTAATGCCGACACCGTGATCCGGGCCGGACAGAACCTGTCGATGATGCTGGCCGCCGCGCAGCTGGGCATTACGATCTGCTCGATCCTGCTGGGCCGGGTCGGCGAGCCGGCGGTGGCCCATCTGCTGGAGCGTCCGTTCGAGCTGGCCGGGCTGCCGGAAGCACTGCTGCATCCGGTGTCGTTCGTGCTCGCGCTGGCCATCGTGGTGATCCTGCACATTCTGCTGGGCGAGATGATCCCGAAGAACATCGCGCTCGCCGGCCCCGAACGCAGTGCGCTGCTGCTGGTGCCGCTACATCTGGCGTGGCTGCGGATCGCCCGGCCACTCATCGCGGTCTACAACTTCGCGGCCAACCTGTCGTTGCGGATGCTGCGCATCGAACCCAAGGACGAACTCGAGGCCGCGGTCTCGAGCGACGAACTGGCCGAGATGATCGGTGAATCCCGGTCCGAGGGCCTGCTGGACGAGGAGGAGCACCGCCGTCTCACCCAGGCGCTGGGCACCGGGGAGCGATTCGTCGCCGAGGTCATGGTGCCGCTGACGCAGGCGCGCACTATTCCGCTGCGTGCCCGCGGCACCACCCTGGGCGATATCGAGAGCGCGGTCGCCGAAACCGGTTTCTCCCGGTACCCGGTCCGCGCCTCCGACGGTTCCCTGGTCGGATACCTGCACGTCAAAGATGTGCTGGACAAGGTCTCCGACGAAACCGCGGGCCCCGGCACCGAGATCCCGCGCACCGATATCCGGCCACTGCCGACCGTGCTGATGGGCACCACCCTCTACGAGGCGCTGGCCCGGCTGCGCCGCACCAGCAGCCATCTGGGCCGAGTGGTGGACGCACGGGGCAATACGGTGGGCATCGTGGCGCTCGAAGATCTCGTCGAGGAGTTCGTCGGTACCGTCCGCGACACCACGCACCGGGTCGCCGAATGACGGCCGCGGCCGTCGGATCGGTGCTCGGCGCGACGGAGTGGCGGGCGCGCGCCGGGGCGCACCGGGACCGCCTCGACGCCCTGGCCGGCCCGTACCTGCGGGCGCGGGCCGCCGGGGCGAAGCACCCGGTGCTCGATTTCCTGTTCACCTACTACGGCCACAAACCGGCGCAGTTGCGCCGCTGGCATCCCGGTTTCGGGATGGCGCTGGCCGGTGCCGCCGAGTACACCGGCCTGCGCGGCTATCGGCGGATCGACGAGCCCGGCACGGACACCGGTCCGGTGGTCACCGTCGATCCGGAGTTCCTGCGGTCGCGCGCCGGCACCCTCACATATATCGCGGATCTGCTGCGCGCGACGGCGTCCCGGCCCCCGCAACTGTCCTGTTTCGGCCTGCACGAATGGGCAATGGTGTACCGCACCGGGGAGGTCCGCCACGATTCGGTACCGCTGCGGCTCGGCGCGGCCGGTACCGACGCGGTGGTCGAATCGATGCCGGTGCGCTGTACCCATTTCGACGCGTTCCGGTTCTTCACCCCGGCCGCGGCGCCCCGCAACAACCGGCAGCTGAACCGCGAGGACCAGATCCACGCCGAGCAGCCGGGTTGCCTGCACGCCAATATGGACCTGTACAAGTGGGGCTTCAAAGCGACTCCGCTCCTCGCCTCGGACCTTCTCCTCGATTGTTTCGCGCTGGCGCTGGACGCCCGGACCCTCGATATGCGAGCGAGCCCATACGACCTTCGCGAACACGGGTACGAGCCGGTGCGGATCGAGACCCCGGCCGGGCGGGCCGAATATGTGCGCCGCCAGGCCGAGATCGCGAACCGGGCCGGACTACTGCGGAAGCGGCTGCTCACGAGCCTGGATTCCCTGCTGGAACAAGTTTCCGAATAGAAGACCTATCCGAACCGATATCACCGGCGTCGGCGGATGTGGACCGGTTCGGTCGACAGGAGTCCGACCCGCGTGCGGCCGGATGCTGCGCGCGCGGATCCGCATCCGCATCCCGTTCTTCGGGCGGACCCACCCCGCGCAGGGTTTCACGTCGAAAGCCGACCGGCTCGCTGACGTGATCAGCCGGCCTGTGCCGGTTTCCGGGCCAGCACCCGGAACACCACCCCGCCGCGACCGGTGCGGGCGAAATGTTCGAGGGTGAACCCTGCGTCGGTGAGGTAGCCGACCGGCTCCCGGGTGAGGTGGTCCGCCGCGAGCCGTACCGCCAGCGGTTCGGCCAGGCGCATCAGCGCCGCCACCGGTCGCGCGCGGGCCGGACCGTGCTCGACCGCGACGAACGCACCGCCCGGCCGCAGCACCCGCCACGCGGCCGCCGCGGCCGCACCCGGATCGGGAATCGTGCAGAAGGTGTAGGTGGAGACCACCGTATCCACCGATGCGGCAGGCAGATCCAGTTGCTGGGCGTCCCCGTGCCGCAATTCCACCGGCACCGGCGCCGACCGGGCCCGTGCGAGGTCGAGCATTCGCTCGGACAGGTCCACCCCGATCACCCGCTCCACCCCGGGGCCGTACAGCGGCAGATTCAACCCGCTGCCCACGCCGATCTCCACCACCGTCCCGCGGGCCTGTTCGGTCGCCCATCGGCGCGCATCGCCGAGCAGTACTCGTTCGGACCATCCGATCTGGCGGTCGTATCCGTCGGCGATGCGGTCGAAGATCTGTTCCACGCGGTCCAGTTCACCGCGGGCTGTGTTGCCGGCCATACATTCAGAAAACCAGCCCGGCCCGTGCCGGCACATCAGGGAAACCCCCGAATCGCCGCCCGCGCCGCGCGTCGAGAGGACCGCGGTGGCGCCCGGCCGGTTCCCTCATCGTGCCGCGGTGCGGGGCACCGGCCCCGCGGGGACCGAGCAGGGGCTCGGTAATCGGCCGCTCTCCGGCGGGTTCTCCTACTAGAATCGCCTGTGCGGGCTTCCAGGAAGGACTGTTGTGCGACGTTCTCTCACCGCCGGAATCGACTCCAACAGGCTCGCCGTCGCGTTGATGGGAGTTGTGGCGATCCTGTTCGCGGCGGTCCCGATCGGTTACAACACAGTGTTCCTGGCGAACTCACAGGTCGTGACGGGCACCGCGGTGCAATTCGGTAGGGAACTCACCGACAACACCAAGGGCAGCCGGCCGGCCGGCACCTCCACCGTCATCGAGTTCACCACCACGGCCGGCGAAACGATCCGGGTCGACGGCGGCTCGGCGGCCTCCTCGCGCTATACCGATCTCGGTGACCGTGTTCCGGTCCGCTACGACCCCGGCGACCCCGGCCACGCAATGGTCGACGAAACCTTCCTCTTCCTTCGTCTCACCTACCTGCCACTGATCTTCGCCGCCCTCGGGGCTGCCGCGCTCGTGGCGGTCGCGGGGGTCGCGGCGGCATCAAGGATCAGGAAGTCGACCGTCGGATGAACCCGATCCCGAGAGGGATTCATCCTCCGATCGCCGGACCGGGCCACCGCATCCGCCGCTGCCGTGCCGCGGTATTACCGGCTGCCGCCACCGCGATCGCCGGGGGTGGGCACGGCTCCGGTGTCGAAGGGCACCGGGCAGCCCGGTGTTTCGCTGCATACGAGCAGGTCGGCGCATCCTTCGGCCAGCGCGGCCCGTAGTGTGTCGCGCACCGCGGACAGCTCGGCGAGTTTCGCCTCGACCTCCGCCAGTTTCACTGCGGTCCGCGCCCGCAATCCGGTATCGCGCCGGTGCCGGGCGGACCGGGTGGTGGCCAGCAGGCCGGCGACCTCGTCGAGAGTGAATCCCAGCCGCTGGGCAGCCTTGATCACCCGCAGCACCGTCACCGCCTGTTCCGCATACAACCGGTGCCCACCCGGGCTCCGGTCCGGCCGGGTCAACAGCCGGCGGCGCTCGTAGTAGCGCAGCGTCTGCGGGTTCAACCCGGCCGCCGCCGCGAGCTCGCTCGTGCGCGATCCGGTCATCGGCGGCCGTCGAGCGCGACGTCCACCCGAAGGGCGAATGCGTCGAGCACATCGATATACCCGCCCGGCACCTGGACTCCCATCAGTACACCGGTGCCACGGGGGCGAAGTCGAAACGGAAGAACGAACAGCAGCCCGACTCGCGCCCTGCCAGATCTCGCGCCACCGGCTCCGCGGCCGGATCGATCACCAGTTCCAGCCGTGCCGGGTCCGGCCGGCGGACGCCGCGCGCGGACTCGCCGAAGGACCGGTCGAACTCCGCGACCCGGACCGGCCGCTCCACTGTGGGCAGGGTGCACGCCGATCACCCGCGTTCGGGCGATACCGCCGACACCGAGGCGACGACCGTTACTATCGGCGCGGTCGATCGGAGCGTGAATGTTGCTTCGGTTGTGCATGATTCGCGACGGGCAGCTACGTTCTTCAACGACGAGTTGCTGTGGGTGTGAATGTGTAGGGGTGAGTGTGGCCAGGATCAGAGTGCGTGACCGGGTGCGATTCTGGTTCGACCGGACGATGGATCGTGGGACTCCGGCATTGATCGGCTGGCTCGGTCTGGCGTCTGCGGTACTGATCGCGGTGACCACGGCGCTGGCCGCCCTACTGGCACCGGACGATGTCGCGGGAGTCAAGGGCGGCTGGATCGGTGTGGCGTGGATGAGTTTGCTGCGCACGCTCGATCCCGGGACCATGGGCAGCGACGACGCGACCGTGTTCAGCGTGCCGTTTCTGGTGTTGATGCTGGTGGTGACGCTCGGCGGGATCTTCATTGTCAGTTCGTTGATCGGTGTGCTCGTGACCGGGATGGAATATCGGATCGCGGAACTGCGCAAGGGCCGGGCCCCGCTGATCGAGTCCGGGCACACGGTCGTATTGGGCTGGTCGGAGCAGGTTTTCACCGTGGTATCCGAGCTGGCCGCCGCGAACCAGCGCATTCGGCGCTCGAGCGTGGTGGTCCTGGCCGATCGGGACAAGGTCGATATGGAGGACCAGATCCGGGCCCGGGTCGGCAACACCGGGCGGACACGGGTGACCTGCCGCTCCGGCAGCCCCCTCAAACGCAGCGATCTGGAACTGGTCAGCCTGGATACCGCCAAGTCCATCATCGTGCTGCCGCGACCGGGTGACGATGCCGATATCGATGTGATCAAAGCCCTACTGCTGCTGAACAACCGATCGTGGCCGGCCCGGCGGCCGCATATCGTCACCGCGGTGCGCCAGTCGGAGGATGTGGCCGCGGCCCGGTTGGCCACCGACCCGGACACTCTGGTCATCGATGCCGAGGACATCACGGTGCGGATCGTGGTTCAGTCGCACCGCCAGTCGGGCCTGTCCACGGTGTGCACGGACCTGCTGGACTTCGCCGGCAACGGGCTCTACCTGCGGGCGGAGCCCACCCTGGCCGGCCGGACCTATGGTGAGGCGCTGAGTGCCTACAACACCAGCTGCCCGGTGGGACTGCGCCGGGGCGACGGGACGGTGGCGGTGAATCCGCCCATGGACACCGTCATCGCCCAGGACGACCAGATCATCGTGATCGCCGAGGACGATCTTCTCGTGGAATTGGCGACCGAGGCGGTGCCGGTGGTTACCGAGGCCCTGGTAAAGGTCCCGGAGGACGCCGCCGACCCCGCCCCCGACCGGACCCTGCTGGTCGGGTGGAACTCGCGCGGCCCCCGCATTCTCGGCCTGCTCGACGAGTACGTCGCCCCCGGGTCGGTGCTCGACATCGCCGCCCCACATCCCCCGCCCGGGGATATCACCGGCAGTCCGCGGACCAACCTGACCGTCGGCTACCGGCCCTGCGAACCGACCAGCCGGCGCTCGCTGGAGGCGCTGAATCCGGGCAGCTACCAACACGTCATCGTGCTCACCGACGATATGCTCGACGAGGATCCCGCCGACGACCGCACCCTGGTGACCCTGTTGCACCTGCGTGACATCGAAGTCCGGCTCGGCGACCCGTACTCGATCGTCACCGAGATGAACGACGATGCCAACCGGGAGATCGCGCAGGTCACCAGAGCCGACGACTTCATCGTCAGCAGTAAGCTGATCAGTCTGCTGCTGACCCAGCTCGCCGAGAACCGACACCTGCACGCGGTATTCACCGACCTGTTCGATCCCAGCGGATCCGAGATCTACCTCAAACCCGCCCCGGACTACGTGAGCACCGATATGGAGATCAACTTCGCCACCATCGTCCATGCGGCGCGGTCGCGCGGCGAGGCGGCAATCGGTTACCGGCTCCACCGGCACGGCGGCCGGCCACCGGCCTACGGTGTCACCCTCAACCCACCCAAGGACGCCCCGATCATTCTGTCGCCGCTGGACAGCGTGATCGTGGTCGCCGAGGACTGATCCCGCCCGTCATCGACATCACCGCGCCCGGCGGCCGCGCCCGTGGCCGCCGGTCCGGTCGACGACGAGACAGCCCGGGCGGCCACCGAGCGGCCATCGGTCAACCACGCGGCCGGGGCGCAGTGGTCGTCACCCGGTCGGTGCCGCGCCGCTGCACCGGGGACGAGCAGCTGTGGCAGGTGATCATCGCCGACAGCGGCACGAAACCGGCCCGGTGTCGGCCGGCTCCAGAACGCCCCGCTACCGGCCCGAGCCGGCGGACCGCTCCGGCGGTCCTCCGACAGACCCGCCGAACGCAGCGGAGCCCGGACGCACACTGCGTCCGGGCTCCGTATCGGCAATCGTTACCGGGTCACAGCGGCGGAAAACCCGCCGAGCCGGTGGACGCCCAGTTCCAGAAATCCCCGATTCGCGTGATGATCAACGCGAAGATATCGAGCACGGTACTACCCATTCGAACAATCCTCACTTCGGCTTGCAGATACGGCGGCCCAGAGTAGGCCGCGCAGCCGCGGGCGACAACCGAGGCCCCACCTCGATGGCACCACTGCGACAGGCGGCAGACTAGCGGTCCACCGGCATCCGCGGCCACTCCCGGCCGCTCACCGCGAGGGTCGCGGGATCGGTAGTGAGGGTCACGACCTCGTCGGATTCGTACTCCGATTTCGCTGCGGTCGTCGACCGGACCTCGAGCTCGGCCACGCCGACCAGGACGACGAGGCCCACCACCACCAGCGCGACGGTGGTGAGCAGCGGAGTGAGCAACTCCACCGGCGCGACACCCTCCGGCACCGCGGTGTGGTCACCGTGGTGGGCGCTCATGGCGGCCATACCGGTGTAGTGCATGCCACATACCGCGACACCCATGATCAGTGCCGCACCGATGGTGTTGCCCCAGCCCTTCACGTGCAGCATGAACCACAGCGCGGCGGTCGCGGCGACCACCGCGATCAGGATCGACAGCAGGACCAGTCCGGTGCTGTATTCCATCTCCGCACCGGAGTTCATCGCGGCCATGCCGAGGTAGTGCATCCCCACGACCCCGATTCCGGTGATCGCTCCGCCCAGCGGCAGGGCGATCACCTCCCGGTGCCCGCGCACCACGATCGCCAGTCCGATCAGGACGACCACGATGGCGATCCCGGCGCTGAGCAGCGTCATCGGCATGTCGTAGCGGATGGTCATCCCGCCGATGGAGAAACCGAGCATGGCGGTGAAGTGCATGACCCAGATACCCGCGCCGCCGAGCGCGATGGCGGCGGCGACCAGCCAGCCGCCGGCCTGTTCCGAGGATCGCGCGCGGACCGCGCACCGGAGACCGAGCACCGACCCGATGAACGACATGAAATAGGCGAGGACAGGCGTCACCCACCCATTGCTGAAGTGCTCGAGCTGCACGTGTAACTCCGTTGTATTAGTCGATTTCCGAACTGCGGCCACCTGGACAGTAGTTCGGCAGACCCCGAGGGGGTCTGCAGAATAAAAATTTCACCCTACGGGGGTGTACATCCGCCACTTGATGTCACAACTGAGCTAAGGCCGAAATATCCGGATCAGCTCCGCAGGTAGGCAGGAGTGTTAGGCGGCACCACATTGTACACGAAGTTCTGCCGCAGTTCGTGGTAGGGCTCGCCCTCCTCGAAGAAGTTCCGGCGCATCTGCGCCAGTTCCTCGGCGCGATACTCCGCCAGCGGTTTGGCGGCCTCGTCGGCCTCCCGCAGCTGCTTCTTGGCGGTCAGCCGATTCTCCAGCTCGGGCGAATCGGCCAGCGCCTCCGCTTCCCGGCGCACCCAGTCGGCGAACTCGGCGGTGTCCCCGGAACCCACCCGGTCCACCAGTCCGAGGTCCACGGCCGCTTTCGCGCCCACCGGCAGGGTCTCCCGGGTGAGCCGGGCGGCCCCGGCCGCGCCGACGCGCCGCGGCAGCGAGTAGGTCCAGTACTCCGAGCCGTACAGGCCCATCAGGCGGTAGTGCGGATTGAGTACCGCGGCCTCGCGGGCCCATACTTCGTCGGCGGCCAGCGCCAGCATCACCCCACCCGCGGCCGCGTTACCGGGCAGCGTCGAGATGACGAGTTTGTCGGTGGTGGTGAGGATCGCCTCCACGAGATCGTTCATGGCGTTGATGTTGTGCCAGGACTCCCGGGCCGGATCCGCCGCCGATTCGATGACGTGCAGGTGGATACCGTTGGAGAAGAAGTCCCGGGCCGGACCGAAGACCAGTGCCCGGGTCGGCCGCGCGCAGGCCTCCCGGTAGGCGGCGAGCAACCGGCGGCACTGCGCGGTGCTCATCGCCCCGCCCGCGTAGCCGAATTCGAGGTAGCCCACCGACCCTTCCTCGCGGTAACGCACCTCGGACCAGGTATCGCGGACGGCCGCAGCGGCCGCCGACACCGGCACCTCCGGGGTGGCGGGGGGCAGGTCCGCGCCGAGCGCGGCCACCGCGGGTCGTTTGAATGTCGCCGGGCCGCCCGGTATCCGGCGGCGCCGCAACTGCGGCAACCAGACCGCACCGTCGACGGTGGCCCGGCAGATCGCACCGTCGCGGGTCGCGATCACCGCGCCCGGCTCACCACGCAGCCGGTCCTCGTTGTGGCCACCGTGCACGAAGTACTCACGACCGTAGAGCTCGTCGAGCACACCGGGCTGCGAATCGGCCGCGCGGAGTTTGCGCAGTACATCGGCGGTGCTGTCGGTCGTCCAGTCGATCCGGCGGTACTGCTGGGAGTGGTAGGGCCGCAACCGGCCCCGGACATCGGGCCGGTCGTAGTCCAGCGGCTCGGGCACGAAATCCCCGGTACCGAAACGTTCGACTGCCAGCAGCACCGCGGTGACGGCGGCATCCGACATCTCGTTGCGGTACAGCTCGCTCTTCCCGCACGCGGGTACCGGGAAGGACACCGAGGCCCAGATCGGCCCTGCGTCCATCTCCTCGACCGCCTGGAGCACCGTGACACCCCATTCGGACGCGCCCTCGCTGATCGCCCAGTCGAGCGAGGAGGGGCCGCGATCGCCCTTGGGACCGGGATGCACGATCAGCACGGTGTGCTCGGTCCAGATGTCCTCCGGGACAGCGGTGGTCAGCATCGGCGCCACGATGAGATCGGGCCGGAACGCCGCCACCCGGGCTCGCAGCAGATCGTCGCCGAGCGCCAATTCGACCGTGACCTCGTGCCCGCGATAACGCAGTTCCGTGTGCACACGCTGTGTCAGGCTGTTGAAAGCGCTCGCGACCAGCAGGACTCGCAAGATTCTCCTCCATCGGACAGGGAACCGATCCGCTCGTTCCCCGGATACGGTCTCTACCCGACCAAGCTAGTCCTGCGCCGGCCCGCCCGCAGCCCGGGCCCTCCCGACCACTCACTGCGCGAACGGATTCGCGGTGGGAGGAAGCGGGCGCGCCCGTTCGCGCCGCGCTACCTCACGAGGCGATGTGCAGCCCGAATCCGGTGGCTCCCGCCTCTTCGCGTCCCGCTTCGAGCCGGAGCGAGCGATCATAGTCGCCGCCGGCTTGACGCCGATACCGGATCGGCTCGGCGGTGTCCAGTTCCGCCAGCCGCTTACGCAGATCGATGGCGAGCTGTTCGAAGCGTTCGTCGTCCACCCTGATCGCACCGTGTACGACGAACGGTGGCAGCACATCCATGCCCGGGTAGTAGAGGATGCCGTGGTGGATGGGGAACAGCACATCCGCTGTCGGGCCGTTGATCCCCCGATCGGAATACGCCGGTTCCCGGCCGCCGACGGCCACCACCAGCATCGCCCGCCGACCGGCGAGGACGCCGTCACCGTAGCGTGGGATGGCGGTTCCGCCCGCGCCGTAGGCGAATCCGCAGGTGAACACCCGATCCACCCAGCCCTTGAGGATGGCGGGCATGGCGAACCACCACAGCGGGAAATGGAGCAGCACGGTATCGGCCCACAGCAGTTTCTCCTGCTCGGCCCGGATATCGGCGCTCAGCGTGCCGTTCGCGAAGGCCTCACCCGAGGCCAGCATGAAGTTGGTCTCCTCGACGGCCCCGAAATCGGTGGCGTCGGCGTGGGCCTTCCAGCCCATGGCGTAGAGGTCGCTCACCCGCACGTCGTGGCCGTCGGCCCGCAATTGTTCGACGGCCACATCTTTCAGGGCTCCGGTGAGCGAATCGGGTTCCGGGTGCGCGTAGACGATCAAAACCTTCATGTCCCGGACAACACCTCGACCCGGCGTCGGCATTCCCGGCGTGCCCCGCGCGGGCGCGCCGGCATACGAACATGCGGTCCCCGACCGCTCACGAGAGGCCGGGGACCGCACGCTGTCGTGCCGAGGCGGTTACGCCTCGTTCTTACCCGCCAGCGCCTTGGCCTCACGGCGGCGACGGTGCAGGATCGGCTCGGTGTAGCCGTTGGGCTGCGCGGTCCCTTCGAGGATGAGATCTTTCGCGGCCTGGAAGGCGATACTGCCCGCGAAATCGGGCGCCATCGGACGGTAGCCGGGATCGCCGGCGTTCTGCCGATCCACCACGGGCGCCATCCGTTCCAGGCTCGCCACCACCTCGTCGGTGGTGACCACACCGTGACGCAGCCAGTTGGCCATCAGCTGGCTGGAGATCCGCAGGGTGGCGCGATCCTCCATCAGCGCGATATCGGAGATGTCGGGCACCTTGGAACAACCCACACCCTGGTCGATCCAGCGCACCACATAGCCCAGGATGGACTGCGAGTTGTTGTCGAGCTCCTGCTGCTTGTCGGCCTCGGACCAGTTGGTATCCGTGGCCAGCGGGATCTGCAGGATATCGTCGACACTCGCGCGTGCCCCGCCCTTGGCGATCTCGGCCTGCCGCTTGAACACGTCCACCAGGTGGTAGTGGGTGGCGTGCAGGGTGGCCGCCGTCGGGGAGGGCACCCACGCGGTGGTGGCGCCGGCCTTGGGATGGCCGATCTTCTGTTCGAGCATGCCGGCCATCAGGTCCGGCATGGCCCACATTCCCTTGCCGATCTGCGCCTTGTGCGGCAGCCCGGCCGTGATACCGGTATCGACGTTCCAGTCCTCGTAGGCCAGGATCCACCGCTGGGTCTTCATTTCGGCCTTGCGGATCATCGGCCCCGCCTCCATGGAGGTGTGGATCTCGTCGCCGGTGCGGTCCAGGAAGCCGGTGTTGATGAACACCACGCGGTCGGCGGCGGCATTGATACACGCCTTGAGGTTCACCGTGGTGCGGCGCTCCTCGTCCATGATGCCGACCTTGAGGGTGTTACGCGGTAGGTCCAGCACATCCTCGACCGCGGCGAACAGGTCATTGGTGAAGGCCACCTCGTCCGGGCCGTGCATCTTCGGCTTCACGATGTAGACCGAACCCGTGCGGCTGTTGGTGAGCGCCACATCGTCGCGCAGCGAATGCTTGGCGATCAGGGAGGTAAGGATGCCGTCCAGAATGCCCTCGGGCACCTCGTTGCCCTCGTCGTCCAGGATCGCGTCGCTGGTCATCAGATGGCCGACATTGCGTACGAACAGCAGCGACCGGCCGTGCACGGTCAGTTCGGAACCGTCCAGGGCGGTGTAGACCCGGTCCGGGTTCATGGTCCGGGTGAAAGTCTTGCCGTTCTTGGTGACCTCCTCGGCGAGGTCGCCCTTCATCAGGCCCAGCCAGTTGCGGTAACAGAGGGTCTTGTCCTCGGCGTCCACCGCGGCCACGGAGTCCTCGAAGTCCATGATCGTGGTGACCGCGGATTCGATGACAACATCTTTGATGCCGGCGGTATCGGTGCCGCCGATCGGCGAATCCGGATCGATCTGGATCTCGATGTGCAGCCCGTTGTTCTGCAGCAGGATCGACCGCGGGGCGGCCGGGTCGCCCAGATAGCCGACGAGCTGACCGGCATCGGCCAGGCCGATGGTGGTGCCGTCCTCCAGGCCGACCTCGAGTTCACCGTCGACGATGGCGTAGGAGGTCGAGCCGATATGCGAACCGGTGATCAAGGTGACCGCGTCGTCGAGGAAGTTGCGGGCCCATTCGATGACCTTGTCCCCGCGCACTCGGTTGTAGCCGGTGCCCTTCTCGGCGCCGCCGGTCTCCGGGATGGCGTCGGTGCCGTAGAGCGCGTCGTAGAGCGATCCCCAGCGGGCATTGGCGGCATTGATGGCGAACCGCGCGTTGCTCACCGGGACCACCAGCTGCGGCCCGGCGGTACTGCTGATCTCATCGTCGACGCCGGCGGTGCCGATGGTGAAATCGGCGGGCTCGGACTGCAGGTAGCCGATCTCGACCAGGAACTGCTTATAGGCCGACCTGTCGTAATTTGCGCCCGGATGTTCGCTGTGCCAGGCGTCGAGCTTGCCCTGGATTTCGTCGCGTTCGGCCAGCAGGGCTCGGTTGCGCGGCGCGAACTCGGTGATGATCCGCTCGGCGCCGGCCCAGAACGCGGCGGAATCGACGCCGGTACCGGGGAGCGCCTCGTTCTCTACGAAGTCGTGGAGAACGGTGGCAACCTCGAGCCCGCCGACCTTTTTCCGCTCTGTCATCTACGTGCCTCACTTCCGCGAAATACCGGGTGGAAAGTCGATGTTTATGTTACCGACCGGTAGCGGTGCTCCGATCGCCGGGTGATCACGTGGGCGGGGGCGCAGACGTCCCGATGCGGACTCTACCCCGCACCGTCGCGACCGCCCGGGCTCCGCCGCGCGGCGCTTCCGGCGGCCAGGGCGGGGTCCACGGTTGGGCGCCGGTCCACGCGACGGTAGTGCCCGATCAGGTGCCGAAAAATGAGCCGACAACCGCTACCGCCCTGTGCCACCATGTATTCCATCCGGCCCGCCGCCCCGGCAGGGCTACGACACAGCGAAGGGAGGAGTGGTCTTGTATCCAGTCGCATCGGCCGGTAACACCCGGTCGAACGCCGATTCCGCAGCACGCGCCAGTGCGCCGAAACGGCCGATGGGCGTGCGCGGCGAGCCGTCGCGGCAGCCGGAACCCGCCATCGGCGATCGCGCGATCGACCGGCTCCTCCCCCAGCGGCGCTGACCGCCCGCCTTCTCCCGTCTCCGTCGTGGTCCCGGCTGCCCCGGGCCGTCGAAACCTGGTGATACCCATGCCCACAACCACTGTCGCCGAACCGGCAACGCTCACTCCGGACAACTGGATACGCGCCCGTGTGCTGGTGCTCGACGCCGGCTACGAGGCGCTGGCCCGGATTCCGGCCGGCCGGACGGTAGTACTGCTGACCAGCGGAATCGCCGAATCAATCGTTATCCGGCAACCGCATTTCCCGATCCGGTCCCAACACACCGAGATCATGCTGCCGGAGACGATCCGGCTGGTCCGCTACCGGTACCTGGCCCATCTCGCGGTCCGCCGGCCCGACAGCCGCGCCACGCACGCCGCGATCCTGCGGCGTGACGGGAACCGGTGCGGTTACTGCGGCTCCGGGGCACACACCGTGGACCACATCCGGCCGCGCAGCCGAGGCGGTCCCAATACCTGGGAGAACCTCATCGCATGCTGCGTGACCTGCAATACCGGTAAAGCCGACCGCACCCCGGAAGAGGCCGGGATGCGGCTGCTCTGGCCGCCGCGGCCGCCGGACCCGCTCGCCCGGGCGCAGCGCCGGATCTGGCGACAACTCGCGACGACAACCACCACCGAGGCGATCCAGGAAAGGAGGGGATCGAGATGACCGTCGAGATTCTGGCAGACCTGCTGCCCGTTTCCGACAGCCGCGGATGGCAGCGGGCCGCCTGCCGTGGCGACCCGAACCACGAGGCGTGGTTTCCCTACCCGTCCCAGGATTTCGCCTATGCGCGGGAAGTGTGCGGGCGCTGCCCGATCCGGCTCGAATGCCGGAGGTTCGCCGAGCGCACCGGACAATCCGGCGTGTGGGGCGGGCAGGAATTCGACCGTGGCACGATGATCCGGGAGTAGCCGGATCGAAGCTGGTCGGAGGCACTGTGGGGCCGTGCGGCGAGCACGGCCCCACAGTCGTGACCGTGGTGCTTCACCGGGCGGTTCAGGACCATAGACTGACTGCCCGTGGGTACCCATCGCAGCACCGGTTCTTCCCGGAGATCGAGCAAGGGACCGGTGATCGCGGCGGTTATCGTGGTGGTCCTGGTCGCACTGGTTTTCGGATGTTCTCGACTGGACACGGATTCCGCGGACCGATCGGCGGCCGCGGGCACGTGCGTGGAAGGCGAGGCCGTCCTCGACGTAACGGCCGATCCGGAGGTCGCCGACCCGGTCCGCACCATCGCGGAAAGATACAACGAGACCCGGCCGGTGGTCCGCGACCACTGCGCGAAGGTCGTGGTCACCGAGCGGCCGTCCGCCGATATGGTGGCCGCCTTCACCTCGAACGCCACCTGGAATCCCGTCCTCGGTCCCCGGCCGGGGCTGTGGATACCGGTTTCCAGCCGCGATATCGAGTCCATGCGGGTACCCGGCCTCATCGAGGGCACCCCGCAGTCGATCGCGTCCAGCCCCATCGTGCTCGCCGTGCCGGAGATTCTGCGGCACGCGCTGGCCGCCACTCAGACCTCGTGGGCGGATCTGCCACGGCTGCAACAGGGTTCACTCGATCAGATCGGTCTTCCGGGCTGGGCGGGGCTGGAGCTGGCGCTCCCGCCGGGCGACAGCACGCTGGCCGTCGCCGCCGCCGTCGCGGGCGCGATCTCGGGCACCGAACCACTCACCGAGGAGGCCGCGAAATCCGGCCAGGCCGTCTCCGCGGTATCGGGTCTGGCCGCCGCCGCACCCGAGGCCGCGGACGTCTCCGCCGCGATGACCACCCTGTCGTCCGCCGCTCCGGCCGAGGCCCCGGTGCACGCCGTACCCCTGACCCAGCGGCAGCTCGCGGCCAACGGCAGCGCGACCGCCTACGTCCCCGTCGGGGCGGCACCGGTGGCCGACTACCCGGCCGCGATCATGTCGGGGCCCTGGGTGGACGAGACACAGAATCTCATCGCCGGCCTGTTCGCCGATTACCTGCGCAGGCCCGAACAGCAGCGGGACCTGGTCGCCGCCGGATTCGCCGCCCCGCCGGCCCAGCAGGTCGTCTCACCGCCGCGCGCCGCGCTGGACCGGCTCCGGAAGGCGCTCACCAACCCGGTGCTCGGGGTGCAGGCCACCGCGCTGCTGGATGTCTCGTCCTCCATGAGCACCACCGAGGGCGACCTCACCCGCCTGGCCAACACCGTCGGCGCGGTGGCCTCCACCCTGAATGTGATGCCGCCAGATTTCGGGCTGGGGATCTGGACCTTCGGCAAGAACGTCGACGGCGACACCCCGTACCGGGTCGTCGCCGGCACCGCCCGCCTCGACGACGAACACCGCGGCACCCTGATG
The DNA here is from genome assembly GCF_001613445.1 of Nocardia grenadensis NBRC 108939. Lineage (GTDB taxonomy): Bacteria > Actinomycetota > Actinomycetes > Mycobacteriales > Mycobacteriaceae > Nocardia > Nocardia grenadensis. Next base: position 65,079 of record NZ_BDCJ01000002.1, on the reverse strand, counting down.
GGCTCGCTCGGCAAGATCGAGGCGACCGCCGCCAGCACCGACGAATGCTATCCGGCGTTGCTGGCGGCATATCGCGGCGCGATCGAGACCTACGCCGCCGAACGCACCAACTCGATCCTGCTAGTCACCGACGGGCCCGAGGACGAGTCCACGCTCAGCGGAGAAAACCTGCTGACCGCCATCCAGGACGCGGGCGATCCCGCGACGCCCGTCCGGGTGGATGTCATCGTCGTCGGGGGCGGCGAGGGCACCGATACATTGCGCACACTGACCCAGCGCACCGGCGGCAGCTATGCCGTACTGCCGAGCAGTAACGACCTCGAGTTCGGCACGGCCGTGGTCGGGGCGCTCACTACACCCTGACCGGCGGTCAGCCGGATCGCCCGGCCCGGGATTCCCGCCAGCGGTAGCGGGTCCGGGGCCGGCCGGTCCGGCCGTATTGAATCGGGGTGCGGTCGGGAGCCATCACCACGATGAGATCCACCCCGGTCGTCTGCCGGATCTGTTCGGTCACCGGTTGCAGCAGCGCGGTCGGGTCCGGGGACCCGCACCGCGGCCGCGGTGGACGATTCCGCCGCGACGCTCGCCGCGATATCGGTGACCTCGCGAGTGACGGTCCGGTCGCCCTCGCGCCGGGCGTCGAGCACCACGTACCCGACCCAGAGGGCTGTGACCAGGGCTAACAGCAACAATTGCAGGACGAAGACCTATCCCGCCAGGGACCACCGACCGGTTCGCACCGGCTCCTCCGCTGAACGAAGTACACAAAACCGTGACGGGCGTCACGTATCGGTCCACCATTGCACAGGGCGTGGTGGCCGAGTTCACCCCGCCCGCGCACTACGACTCGGGAGGAGGCCTGGTCATGGAAGACCGGACTCGAACACGGCGGGATCGCACCCACTGGCTCTATCTGGCGGTCATCGTCGCCGTCCTGGCAGGGATACTGGTCGGCTGGCTCGCGCCGGGCGCCGGCCGCGCGCTGGCACCGCTGGGCACGATGTTCGTCGATCTGATCAAGATGATGATCGCGCCGGTCATCTTCTGCACCATCGTCCTGGGTATCGGTTCGGTGCGCGCGGCCACCACCGTCGGCAAGGTCGGCGGTTTGGCGATCGGCTACTTCCTGGTGATGTCCACGGTAGCGCTGGGTATCGGGCTGTTGGTCGGCAATCTGCTCGATCCGGGCACCGGGCTGAACATCACCGAGTCGGCGGGCCAGGGCGCCGAGTACGCCGAAGAGGCGCACGGCGCCGGCGGCACCGTGGAATTCCTGCACAGCATCATTCCCACGACCCTGGTCTCCTCGCTGACCGCGGGCAGTGTGCTGCAGGCGCTGTTCGTCGCGCTGCTCGTCGGGTTCGCGGTGCAGGCCATGGGTTCGGCCGGCGAGCCGATCGTGCGTGGTGTCACGCTGATCCAGAAGCTGGTATTCCGGATCCTGTCGATGGTCCTCTGGCTGGCCCCGATCGGCGCATTCGGCGCGATCGCCAATGTGGTCGGCCGGACCGGCCTCGACGCCGTGGTCCAGCTGGCCACTCTCATGATCGCCTTCTACCTGACCTGTCTGCTGTTCGTCTTCGGTGTCCTCGGCGTGCTGCTGCGGCTGGTCGCGCGGGTGTCGATCTTCAAACTGTGCCGTTACCTGGCCCGCGAGTATCTGCTCATCGTGGCCACCTCATCCTCCGAGTCGGCGCTGCCACGACTGATCGCGAAGATGGAACATATGGGGGTGCAGCGCACCACCGTGGGCGTGGTCGTACCGACCGGCTATTCGTTCAACCTGGACGGCACCGCCATCTACCTGACCATGGCCTCCATCTTCATCGCCGACGCGATGGGACAGCCGCTGAATCTCGGCGAACAATTCGGACTGCTGGTGTTCATGATCGTGGCCTCCAAGGGCGCGGCCGGTGTCACCGGCGCGGGCCTGGCCACCCTGGCCGGCGGGCTGCAGAGTCATCGCCCCGAACTCCTGGACGGCGTCGGATTGATCGTCGGTATCGATCGGTTCATGTCCGAGGCCCGCGCGCTCACCAATTTCTCCGGTAACGCGGTCGCGACGCTGCTGGTCGGCACCTGGACCAAGACCCTGGACACCGGGCAGGTGCGCGACGTCCTGGACCGGAAACTGCCGTTCGACGAGGAGACCATGGTGGACGACCACCAGTCGCGTCCTGCCGAAGAAGATGGCGCAAAGGTCGTCGTCCCGGCCTGACGCCACATCGCGGACCGGCGGGCCGGTCGCGCCCCGGTCGAGGTGCCGTTCTGCGGAACTGTGCCCGGCCGGGGCGCGGTCCTGTTCCCGGCGAACGACTGCGTGCCGCACAGCAAGACCCGTGCCGCGGCGGTCGATGCGAGTCAGTCCGCGTAGGCCTCGAGCGGCGGGCAGGTGCAGACGAGGTTGCGATCGCCGAACGCCCCGTCGATCCGGCGGACGGCCGGCCACACCTTGGGCCGGTCGTGGGTGAGCCCGAGCGGATACACCGCGACCTCCCGGCTGTACGGGTGATCCCAGTCGCGAACCAGGCCGGCCGCGGTGTGCGGGGCATTGCGCAGCGGGTTGTCCTCGGCCGGCCACTCCCCCGAGCCCACTCGATCGATCTCACCCCGGATGGCGATCATGGCCTCGGCGAACGCGTCGAGTTCGGCCAGGTTCTCGCTCTCGGTCGGTTCCACCATCAGGGTGCCGGCCACCGGGAAGCTCATGGTCGGCGCGTGGAACCCGTAGTCGGCGAGCCGTTTGGCGACATCGTCGACGGTGACACCCGTGCGCTTGGTGATCTCGCGCAGATCCAGGATGCATTCGTGGGCGACCATCTCATTGTCGCCGGTGTAGAGGACGGGGTAGTACTCGCCGAGGCGGCGCGCCAGATAGTTGGCCGACGCGATCGCGGCCAGCGTCGCCCGGCGCAATCCCTCGGCGCCCATCATCCGGATGTATGCCCAGGTGATCGGCAGGATCGAGGCCGACCCGTACTCCGCCGCCGACACCGCGTGCGACCCGGTGACCAGCGGGTCGCCCGGCAGGTAGGGCGTCAGATGGGAGCGGACCGCGACCGGACCGACCCCCGGGCCACCGCCACCGTGCGGGATGCAGAACGTCTTGTGCAGGTTCAGGTGGCTGACATCGCCGCCGAACCGGCCGGGCCGGGCCAGGCCGACCAGTGCGTTCAGATTCGCGCCGTCGACATAGACCTGGCCGCCGGCATCGTGCACCAGCGCGCACAGGTCGGCGACCTCGTTCTCGTAGACGCCGTGCGTGGATGGATAGGTGATCATGATGCAGGCCAGGCGTTCGGCGTGGTCGGCGATCCTGGCCCGCAGATCGTCGAGATCCACATCGCCGTTGGCCCGGCACTTCACCACCTCCACCCGCAAACCCGCCATCGCGGCGGACGCGGCATTGGTGCCGTGTGCGCTGGACGGGATGAGGCAGGTGTCGCGGCGGGTATCGCCCCGATCCAGGTGATAGCGGCGGATGGCCAGCAGTCCCGCGTATTCGCCCTGGCTCCCGGCATTCGGCTGCAGGCTCACCGCGTCGTACCCGGTGATCTCGGCCAGCCAGCGCTCCAGATCGTGGATCACCCGCCGCAGCCCCGGCGTATCGGCGGCCGGCGCGTAGGGATGCACCCGCGCGAATCCGGGCCAGGTGATCGGTTCCATTTCGGCGGTGGCATTGAGTTTCATGGTGCACGAGCCGAGCGGGATCATGCTGCGGTCCAGGGCGATGTCCTTGTCCGACAGCGCGCGCAGATAGCGCAGCATCGCCGTTTCGGTGTGGTACCGGGTGAACGCCGGATGGGTCAGGAACTCCGAGGCCCGGTTTTCGATCGCGGTGGCGGCCGGGTCGGCGGGAGCGATACCGAAAGCGTCCAGCACGATGGCGAGGTGGTCGGCGGTGGTGGCCTCGTCACAGGCCACGGCCACGTGATCATTATCCACCCAGCGCAGATTCACCCCCCTGGCGGCGGCCTTGGCGACAACCGTCTCCGCCTGGCCCGGCACCCGGGCCAGCACGGTATCGAAATAGCAGTCGTGCACCAGGGCCGTACCGAGCGACGCGGCCAGCCGGGCGGCATGCCCGTGGACCCGGCGCGCGATGGACCGTAACCCGTCCGCACCGTGGTAGCAGGCGTACATTCCGGCCACGATGGCCAGCAGCACCTGGGCCGTACAGATATTGGAAGTGGCCTTCTCCCGGCGAATATGTTGTTCGCGGGTCTGCAGGGCGAGCCGGTAGGCAGGGGCGCCGTCCGCGTCCTTGGACACGCCGACCAGTCGGCCCGGCAGCTGGCGCGCGTAGTCGCCGCGCACCGCCAGGTACCCGGCGTGCGGGCCGCCGAACCCCATCGGCACCCCGAAGCGCTGGGTCGTCCCGAAACATACGTCCGCGCCCTGCTCACCCGGCGGAGTGACCAGGGTGAGCGCGAGCAGATCCGCCCCGGCGGCCACCAGCGCGCCGCGATCGTGGGCAGCGGCGATCATCGCCGACCAGTCCACGACCCGGCCCGAGGCGCCCGGCACCTGCACGATCACGCCGAAGAACTCTCCCTCGGGCAGACCGTCCCCGGCCAGGTCGGCCTCCATGATCTCGATACCCAGTGGTTCGGCCCGGGTGGCCAGCACCGTGCGGGTCTGCGGGAAGAGGTCGCGGTCGATCACCAACCGGGCGGGCGCCCGGCGATTGACCCGGCGTAACAGGGTCATCGCCTCCGCGGCGGCGGTGGCCTCATCGAGCATGGACGCATTGGCGACGTCGGTGCCGGTCAGATCGGTCACCATGGTCTGGAAATTGAGCAGCGCCTCGAGCCGGCCCTGGCTGATCTCCGGCTGATAGGGCGTATAGGCGGTGTACCAGGCCGGGTTCTCCAGCAGATTGCGCACCAGCACCGGCGGCGTCAGGGTGTCGTAGTAGCCCAGGCCGATCATGGAGGTGGCGAGGTGATTCGACTCGGCGAGTGCCGCGAGTTCGGCGAGGACCTCGTGTTCGGTACCCGGCGCGGGCAACCCGGCCAGCGGATCGTCATCACGGATTCCGGCGGGCAGCGCGGCGGCCGCCAGCTCGTCGGCCGAGCCGACGCCGATCGCGCGGAGTATTCGCGCGAACTCGTGGTCGTCCGGTCCGATATGACGATCTGCGAAGGTCTGGGTCACCGCGGCTCCCTGGGTGGGGCGGCCGACCGGCACGGTCGGCTCGGGGCCCTCCCCCTCTGTCGCGGCGCCTGAGAGCTTCGGCGGCCGGATCGCGCTCCGGTCCACCTTTCACCTTGGGCGGGCAGCTCGCAGCCACCACTTTCCAGAGGCGCCGGTTCCCGCACGGTCCTGGTGCCTGAGAGATTGACGGGGAGGTGCTGCTCCTTCGGCGCCCGGATCCGGCGCGGATCCGGGACTCTCCCGCACGACTACGGCGCCCGGTAAGTCTAGCCCGGTGAGCAGCGACACCCGGGAGCCACCCACGGGTATGTGTCGTTCCCCTCGTCCGGCCGACCCGAGGCCGCCGGCGTGCGATCAGCCGGTTTTACGGGTCAATCGCGCCTTACGGCGGTAGGACAATTCGTCTTCGGGACGTGCACTGGTTTCCGAGGCTCGTTCGGCGGGGAATGCGGCGATGGCGCCGGTGAGCTCCCGCATGGCACTGTTCACCGCGATACCGAAAACTCCCTGGCCGCCCTGCAGTAAATCGACGACTTCTTCCGGTGAGGTGCACTCGTATACCGAAGTTCCGTCGGAGAACAGGGTGATATTCGCCAGATCCTCTACTCCGCGACTGCGCAGATGGTCGACGGCGATACGGATGTTCTGCAGCGAAATACCGGCATCGAGGAGCCGCTTGACGATTTTCAGGACCAGGATGTCCTTGAACGAATACAGCCGCTGGCTGCCCGAACCCGCCGCCCCGCGAATGGAGGGCACCACCAGGCCGGTCCGCGCCCAGTAGTCCAGTTGCCGGTAACTGATACCGGCGACCTGACAGGCTGTCGGCACCCGGTATCCGACCAGGTCGTCGGGAACCGAATCGTCGGGGAACAATCCGGGTTGTATTTCGTAGCGCCGAGGCGGGCCCTCTTCTGATCGCATATCCCGCATATTCTCTGCCACTGAACTACTCCCTTGCTCCGCCGATCAGTGCCCACAGCCGACGGCCCGGCGTCGACTACGAGGCTACTCTTCCCATTCTCTCGGCCGCAGCGGTGCCGAACCAAACGCGACGCGCGGTAACAGTCTCGACCTGTAGTTGAGGTCTAGAAATAATGCCCGTTCTCAACTATCGGTCGCTTTGAAATCGTCCGGCGATACCGACTCGAGGAACTCCTTGAACTTTTCTACCTCGTCCTCACGTTCGTCGGGCATCACCAGACCGGCTTCCTCGAGCACCGATTCCGCCGCGTAGATCGGGCAGCCGACACGCAGGGCGATCGCCACCGAATCCGAGGGCCGCGCCGAGATCCGCACTTCGTTCTCGAAGACGAGATCGGCGTAGAACGTGCCTTCTTTCAGGTCCACGATATGAACCTCCTCGAGGGTGTGCCCGAGATCCGCGATCAAGACCTTGATCAGATCGTGGGTGAGCGGCCGGATCGGGTTGACGCCCTCCTGTTCGAGCACAATGGCGGTGGCCTCCGCCTGTCCTATCCAGATCGGCAGGTACCGTTCCCCCTCCGCCTCCCGCAGCAGCAGGACGGGCTGGTTCTGTGGCTGCTCGACCCGGATGCCGATCACGCGCATTTCGCTCATCGCACTGCCTCCCATACTCCCCGGCTGCCCGCCCTCGCCGATGCAGGGCTCGCCGTACCACGAGTCTAGGCGAATTCGGCACGGCGCCGCGATCGCTGACGGACACCGGAATCGGTGTGTTGCCACCGGCGTACCCACCGGCCGCTCGGCCGCAGGTCAGACCGGATTCCGCCGATGAGGGCGAGAATCGGACGCTCGGCTCAGCCGCCGAGCGAGTTGCGCACCGACGCCTTCACCAGGCTCGCGTGCAGCGTCAGCGACAGCGCGGCCAGTTCGCGGACCGTCTCCTCGGCCCGCGCCCGAGCACCGGCGTCGCGGCTTTTGGCGATCGGTGCCGCGATCTGCGCCACCAGCGCCGCCTCCCGGTCCGCGGCGAGCTTGAACGCACGCAGATGCCGGGCCTCCAAACCGAATTCGGCCATCGCCTTGGCAGTCGCCGCCAGGGTGACCGCATCGGCGTCGAAGAACCCGGCCGGGCCCGGGGTGATCAGATTCGCCCGGATCAGATCGTTGAGAAACGTCTCATCGATCGCGGCTCGGTCCAGCAGGTCTGCCCGGGTCACCCGGATCTGCTGATCGAACTCGAAATCGTCGGGCGTGACGCGAGCCGGTGGCACCCCCAGCCGTCGCGGCGGGCGCGGCGGCACATCGGCGCCTTCGTCCAGGGCCGAATGCCCCGAATCCGGCCGGGCGGTCCGCGCCCGGGCACGGGCTTCCCGCACCCCGAGCGTCGCGGCACCGCTGTCGATGGCCTCGAGCTGCTCCTTGATCACCTTCAGCGGCAGGTACTGGTCGCGCTGCGCCGTCAGGACGAACCGCAACCGCTCGCAGTCCGCGACCGAGAACCGGCGGTAGCCGGACGGCGTCCGCTCCGGCCGGATCAGGCCCTCCGCTTCCAGGAAGCGGATCTTGGAAATGGTGATATCCGGAAAATCCGGTCGCAGCAGGTCGAGCACGGAGCCGATCGACATCCCTCCGTGCGCCCACTGCTGCGCCGCGCCTGTCATGATCTCGAGTCTTTCATGCCGAGGCGCCGATCACCCGGACCGGCGCACCGATCGTCAGCTGTTCACAGACTTCCCGCACCGGCCGCCGAACCGGCCTCCTGGGTCCGCGGACCCGTGAGGAATACCAACCGGAACTTGCCGATCTGTACCTCGTCACCGTTCTGCAGCTCCGACGAATCCACCGGCTCGCGATTGACGTAGGTGCCGTTCAGGCTGCCCACGTCGACGACCTGGAAGGAATCCTCGTCCTGCCGGAACTCGGCATGTCGACGACTGACGGTGACATCGTCGAGAAAAATATCGCTGTCGGGATGCCGACCGGCCGAGGTGGTGGGCTGGTCCAGCAGAAAACGCGAACCCGCGTTCGGGCCGCGTTTGACGACGAGCAGCGCCGCCCCGACCGGAAGACCCTCGACACCCTGCACCGGCTGTTCGCCGGTCGGCTCGCCGGAGCGCGATGCGTCGACCTCGTTCAGGAAATCCGCGCGGAAGACCGACGTCGTCTCGGCCGCGGTCTCCCCGTAACCCGGGTCTTTGTTCTCGCTCACCGTTTCTCTCCTCCTCGAACCTCATAAACCATGCAGGCAGATGCCGCGATAAGACGTGGCTGGGCGGCCCCGACTCCGGGCGGCACATCCGTTGGCATTGACCGTACCCTGCCGGGCCGTACCCGTGCAGGTAGAACCGGGAAGGCTGGATCAGCCCCCGATAACTCCTTGATAACCCGCGGCATCGAGCAGTTCGGCGACACTCGAGTCCAGTGCGGACGCATCGCCCACCTCGAGTTCGAACAACCACCCGGCACCGTAGGGATCAGTATTCAGCGTTTCCGGCTGGGCCTCCAATTCCTGGTTCACCGCAACGACTTTCGCGCTCAGTGGAGCGTAGATATCGGAAACGCTCTTGGTCGATTCGACCTCGGCGATGCTGTCGCCGGCGGCAACATCGGCGCCGGCCTCCGGCAACTGCACGAACACGACGTCACCGAGTTGCGACTGGGCGTAATCGGTGATCCCGACCCGGACACGGGTGGGCTCGATCCGACGCACCCATTCATGTTCCGCGGTGTAACGCAGATCCTCCGGAGCCCGGTTCACGTGATGTCCTCTCCTCGTGTCGTCGTGCACGATGCCCGCAACTCTATGCGAGCCCGCCGCCCTCTGCCGCGCCGGTATCCCCGCCGTGTGTGGGTCGACCTCCGGCGGGCGCCGGCGGAATCCGGCGCGCCACGGCGACGGCGCGGCCCAGGTAGAGCAGACCGGTCCACACATAGACGGCCGTACCCCAGATCAGTAGTGCCCCACCGAACGCCGCGGCGAAACCATTGCCGGCCCAGTCCATCTGCCCGGCCAGCAGCCACGGCAGTGCCGACATGAGCGCGAAGGTGGCCGCCTTGCCCAGATAAATGACCTCGGGCGGGTCCAGGTCACGGCGGCGGTAGACCGTCAGGGTGAGGGCCAGCACCGCGTCGCGCCCGATCAGCAGGGCGGCCACCCACCAGGGGATCAGCCCCCGGACGACGAAGGCGACCAGCGTGGTCACCAGATAGAGCCGGTCGACGAAGGGGTCCAGCAGGGCCCCGAGCCGCGAGGACTGGTCCAGCAGCCGGGCTAGTTTGCCGTCCAGGAAATCGGTGAGCCCACTCAGGATGAGCAGGACGAACGCCCAGCCGTCGGCGTGCTCCACCAGGAGCAGCCACAGAAACAGCGGGACACCGATCAACCGCAGCACGCTGAGGACATTGGGGACGGTGAGCAGCCGGTCGGACAGGACCGCGGCGAGCGCACCGCCGGGATCCCGGCCCGCGGTCTCTGATCCGCCGGTTCCCGAATCGCTCATCACATGGGTGTGCTTACCGTATGGCGCCCACCCGCGCCAGCACACCCCGCCGCACCATTCGATGAAAGAATGAGTATGGAACCATCTCATCATCGAGTCGGGTGAGAGGAAGATCATGCCAGAGTTCGACTACGACGTCGTGGTCATCGGGTCGGGGTTCGGCGGGAGCGTGGCCGCCCTGCGCCTCACCGAGAAAGGCTACCGGGTCGGGGTCTTCGAAGCCGGGCGGCGTTGGGACGCCGAGACGCTGCCGCGCAGCAACTGGAACCTCCGCAAATCCATCTGGGCACCGAAACTCGGTTTCACCGGACCGCAGCGGATCAGCCTGCTCGGCAAATGCGCGGTCTTCTCCGGTGCCGGCGTGGGCGGCGGCTCGCTCATCTACGGCAACACACTTTACGAACCGCTCACCGACTTCTTCACCGACCGGCAGTGGGCGCACATCACCGACTGGCAGGCCGAACTCGCGCCCTACTACGACCAGGCGCGCCGCATGCTCGGGGTGACGACCAACCCGCGGACGACCCCGGCCGACGAGGTGATCCGCGAGGTCGCCACGGATATGGGGGTGGGCGAGACCTTCCACCCCACCGATGTCGGGGTGTTCTTCAACGAGGACGACCCCGGTACCGAGGTCGACGATCCGTATTTCGGCGGTGCGGGCCCGCGCCGCAACGGCTGTGTGCACTGTGCCCGCTGCCTGACCGGCTGCCCGCACAATGCCAAGAACACAACCACCACCAACTACCTCTTCCTCGCCGAGCAGGCCGGTGCCACCGTGCACCCGCTCACCGCCGCTACCGCGGTGCGGCCGCTGCCCGACGGCGGCTATGCCGTCGATACCGCGCGGCCCGACCGGTGGATCCGCAAACGCGAACGCACCTTCACCGCCGAACAGGTCGTGTTCGCGGGCGCGGCGCTGGGCACCCAGCAGCTGCTGCACCGGATGCGGGATCGGGGGGTCCTGCCACAACTCTCCCCGCGCCTCGGCGAGCTGACCCGGAGCAACTCCGAGGCGATCCTGGCGGTGGTGAGCCGGTCGCGCCGCGATTTCGCTGCCGGTGTCGCCATCACCTCCTCGATACATCCCGAGGCGAACACCCATATCGAGGTGTGCCACTACGGCAAAGGTCAGAACGCGCTGTTCCCGCTCTCGGCCCCGGTGATCGACGGCGGGGCGTTCCGGTTCCTGCGCTTCCTGCTCGCCGCGGTCGCCCACCCGGTGGTGTACCTGCGTAGTTTCAATGCCCGGCACGCCTCGGAGCGCTCGGTGATCCTGCTGGTCATGCAGTCGCTGGACAATTCACTCACCTCGTTCCTGCGGCGCGGCGGGCTGACGACGAAACAGGGCACGGGTGAGCCGAACCCGACCTGGATCCCGCTGGCGCACGAAGTCGGCCGGCGGTTCGCCGCCAAGATCGACGGGGACACCCACGGGCTCTACACCGACGTCCTCGATATCCCGGCGACCGCGCACTACATCGGCGGCTGCGTGATCGGAGACCGGCCCGAGACGGGCGTGGTGGACCCCTATCAGCGGGTCTACGGGCACCCCGGCCTGCACATCGCCGACGGGTCCGCGGTCACCGCCAACCTCGGGGTGAATCCGTCGCTGACCATCACCGCGCAGACCGAACGCGCGATGGCGTTCTGGCCGAACAAAGACCAGGAGGACAGCCGGCCGGGACTGGGTACCCCGTACCAGCGGATCGCTCCCGTGGCGCCGGTGCGGCCGGCGGTTCCCGCCGCGGCCCCCGGGGCGCTGCGCCTGCCTCTCACGCCGCTGCGGGCGAGCTGAGCCGACCCGGACCGGCCGCGGGCCCGGGCGAACCCGGACCCCGGAGGAACCGCCGGGTCGGTACCGTTACCGCGTGTCCACCGGTCGTATCCCGCTGCGCTCCTACACTCCCGCCGAGGACGTACTCGCCCGCGGCCGGGCCGTTCGCGACCGGGTGCCGCGCACCGCCAGAGACCGTGCCGTGGATACGGACGGGCGGCCCTCGGTGGTGGAGTTCGTCGAGGCGTCCAATGCCGGTCGTATCGAGGAGCTGATCCCGCTGCGCATCGGCCGGATGACCGCGTCCCCCTTCGCGTTCTACCGGGGCTCCGCCGGACTGATGGCCGCCGACCTGGCGGGCAGCCCCGATACCGGCTTCACCGCCCAGCTCTGCGGCGACGCCCACGCCGGCAACTTCGGCCTCTACGGCACCTCGCGCGGCGAGATCGTCATGGATATCAACGATTTCGACGACACCGTGCCGGGTCCGTGGGAATGGGATCTGGAGCGGCTCGCCGCCAGCCTGGTCCTGGCGGGGCGGGTCGGTGGCGCCGGCGAGGAGGAATGCCGGACCGCCGCCGCGGATGCCGCGCGCAGTTACCGGCGCGTCGCGGCCGTCCTCGCCGAACGGCCGTTCCTCACCACCTGGTCCGCGCTCGCCGACGAATCCGTCCTCGACCGCGTCGAGGCCGAGGATCTGCTGGACAACTTCAAGAAGGCCGCCAAGAAGGCCCGGAAGAACAACAGCGACAAGGTCGTACGGAAATGGACCCATATCGACGACCACGAAACCGGTATCGACAGCCACCGTTTCGTCGCCGATCCACCGCTCCTCACGACCGTCACCCAGGAGGTCGAGGATGCGGCCGTCGATGCGCTGGAACGCTACGGTACCTCGCTACGGGAATCCCGGCAGGAGCTGCTGGCCCGGTTCGCGGTGGCCGATATCGCGTTCCGCATCGTCGGCACGGGTAGCGTCGGCCTGCACAGCTATGTCGCCCTGCTACACGGCAATTCGGGCGAGTTCCTGGTCCTGCAACTCAAACAGGCGGCGCCCTCGGCACTGGCTCCCGTACTCGGCGGCGCCGCGCCGAAACACGAGGGGAAACGAATCGTGCAGGGCGCAAGGCTCGTTCAGACAGAGACCGATATCCTCCTCGGCTGGACCACCATGTCCGTACCGACCGCCCACGGAACCCGCGAGTTGCCGTTCATCGTGCGGCAATTCCGTAATCTCAAGGGCGGAATCGCCCCCGAGGAACTCGAACCGCACGACCTCGACGACTACGGCCGTCTGGCCGGAGCGCTGCTCGCCCGAGCCCACGCCCGCTCGCTGGACCCACGCCTGATCAGCGGTTATCTGGGCGACGACGAGGATTTCGACACCGCGATCGCCGAGTTCGCGGTACGTTACGCCGACCGCGCCGAGGCCGATCACGCCGAACTCCTCGCGGCGGTTCGCACCGGTAAACTTCCCGCGCAGGAGCCGGACCGGTAGTTTCGATGGGGTGCGCCGCACAGCCGGCGCCGCCACAGCCTCGGCTCGGACACCATTGCCTCGGCTCGGACGCGAAGGGCGGTCACCATGCTCGTGCAGGTACAGAACAGCACCGACAGCGTTGCCGAACGAGCCCTGGTCGATTGGCTCAGCGGCTGGGACGGCGCGGGCAGCCCGCAGGGCGTCGCGACCGTGAACTGCGGCCTCGTCCATCAGGGCGAGACCTACCCCTTCGACGCCATCGTGTGGACGCCCACCAGCTGTGTGGTCATCGATGTCGCGGGACTGCACTCGCCGCACGGCGGTACCCTGCAGGTCCCGCTGACCGGTGACTGGACGCTCAACGGCGTACGCGCCGAACTCCAGACCAGCGACAACCGTTCTCCGCTGGACCGTTCCCGCGAACACACCTTCGCCCTGCAGACCTGGCTGGCCGCCCGCGGACTCGGACAGCGCGCGGTCCACGGGGTCGCGCTGATCGTCCCCCTGCAGAACGCGCCCGTGCAGATCGAGCAGAAGGTGCACGACCCGAGTTTCGATGTGATCCTCGGTGACGACGGGAACGGGCTGCGCCACTATTTCGGCGTGCTCGCCCAACGCGAATCGCACCGCTGGACCGCCAATGATGTGGCGGTCTCCTTCCGCGGGATGGGAATGCTGCCGTATCTTCCGGCGCCGCAGCGCCTGCTCGAGGAGGGATTCCTCGGCCCCATCGATGTCACTCTGTGGCACGGCGGACCGGCCCAGGCGGAGGCCGAACAGTACGCCGAGGATCTCGCCGAGTACGAACGCGCGGCCGGGGTGCGACGGTTCCGCTCCCCCTGGTACAGCCCGTGGCGGCTGTACCCGCGTGAGGTCGGTGATATCGATTTCGGCCGCGCCGCCATGCGTGCGGGCATCGCGCTCGGGATGTTCGTCGCGATCGCCTGGATGCTGTGGTTCGTGATCACCGCCTTCCTCACCTACGGCCCCGGGTGAGGCAGCGGCGGAGCGTCACGGTGCGGACGGCGGCTCTCCTGGCCTACCTCCCATACCCGGCGACCACGCGAGCTCTGTGTTCCCCGCCGACCGATCCGGCCGGACGAACTCCGGCGCCACCGCGACGGTTCCCCCGGCCGCGAATCGCGGGTGGGCTTCGATCGGTTGCGCCTATTAGGGTCGGACCGTGAGCACAGCATCCGGCGCACCGGATCCGCTCGGCGCGGACCGGCCCACCGGCCGTATCCAGCACCCGGGCGCAGATCGTCCGCGATCACCGGATGCCGCCGACCCACACCCGTCCCACCCCGGTGCGGCCGAATCGGCGGGCACCGCCGAACCCACCCGGCTCCGCGGGCCCGGCCACACCGCGGACCCGCTCACCACCGCGGCGGCCGCGGCCGCCGGGGCGACCGTCGCGGCCGCCCTCCCGTGGTCCTTCCCGCCGGGCGGTGGCGAGACCTCCTTCGATCTCGCGGTCAACGAGCAGGTCGATCCACGACTGGACCCCCGACCCTGGATCGCCGAAGTGCTCGCCCTCGCGACCAATACCGGGGTGGTCCTGGCGGTGCTGTGCGGTGGTGCCGCCTGGTTCGCCTGGCAGCGCAGGTGGTGGGAGACCACGACCATGGTGCTGGTGCCGGAAACCGCCGTCGCGATCAACGCCTGGGTGTTGAAACCGTTCTGGTCACGCCCCCTGCACGACTATCTCGCCTACCCCAGCGGCCATACCGTGCACCTGGTGGCGGTGGTGACCACTCTGATCCTGCTGCTGCGCTCGATGCGCGCCCGGGCGGTGATCGTCGCGCTCACGACCGTCGCCTGGTTCGGGGCAGGCATCGGGATGATCGCGCTGGACTATCATCTCGCCACCGACGTCATCGGCGGCGCCGCGGCCGGTATCGCGCTGGCCATCGGCCTCTACTGGGTGGCGGTGTCCCTCGCCCGCGTGCCGGGGGCCCGGGCCGGTTGGACCGGCCCGGGCCCCGACTGCCCTTACTGCCGCTCGTAGACGCTCGCGTCGTCCAGCATCGCGGCACCCAGCATGGATTCCGGCACGCCCAGCGCCTCGACGAGCGTGAGCGCGTCCGGGCGGAGCCGGTCGACGAGTTCGTTCATCCCACGCCGGATCGCCTTGGCCCGTTCCACCGAGATGAACCGGTGCATGATGAACCAGGCCGAATGCTCCTCGAGGATCGAGTACACGTACAGATCGCAGACCGTTTCGGCCAGCCGGCGGGGCTCCTCCTCCTCGATATCGGCGATGCCCTCGATGAAGGCTTCGAGGACCAGCCGATCGATATGGGCGGCACCCGCGGCGAGAATATGGTCCTGGGCGTTGTTGAATGCCTCGAACGGTTCGGTCTCCTCGGCCCGCGCCCGCAACCGGTGCGCGGCCGTACGGGTCAGATAGTCCTCACGGTCGGCGAACAACGCCAATTGCGTATCGCGGCGCCCGAGATCGCCCTCGTCGACCGTTTCGCCGCCGCGATCGCGCAGGGTCTGGATGAGCTGACGCACCCCGGACCGTTTCCGCACCACATCGCCGGCCATGGTCGCGGCGAACCGGACCCAGCCCAGCGCGTCCAGATCGCGGATCTCGTCGGCGTAGGCGGTCAGGAGCTCTTTGGCGACCAGCTGGGTGAGCACCACATTGTCACCCTCGAAGGTGGTGAACACATCGGTATCGGCCTTCAGCGTCACCAACCGGTTCTCCGTCAGGTAGCCGGCACCGCCGCAGGCCTCGCGGCATTCCTGGATGGCGCGGGTGGCGTGCCGGGTCTGCGCCACCTTCAGGCCCGCGGCCCGCTTCTCCAGGGCCCGCTGCGCCCCGGGCGCCAAATCCTGACCGGTCTGCACCAGGTGCATCCGGCGGACGAGATCGTTCTGCGCGAACGCCAGCGCGTAGGAATGCGCGAGCAGCGGCAGCAACCGGCGCTGATGCATCCGGTAGTCCAGCAGCAGGGTCTCGTTGCCGTTGTCCGGATCGCCGAACTGACGGCGCTTCAGCGCGTACCGCAGCGCGATACTCAACGCGACACGGGCACCGGCCGCCGCGGCACCACCGACACTGACCCGGCCGCGGACCAGGGTGCCGAGGGTGGTGAAGAAGCGCCGGCTGGGGTTGTCGATCTCGGAGCGGTAGGTACCGTCCGGCTCCACATCGGCGTAACGGTTGAGCAGGTTCTCGCGCGGGATCCGCACCTGGTCGAAGACGATGCGGCCGTTGTCCACACCGGGCAGCCCGCCCTTGCGCCCGCAGTCGGAGGTGGTGACACCGGGCAGATCGTTGCCCTCCTCGTCCCGGATCGGCACCAGCAGACAGTGCACACCGTGCTCGCCCGCCGGGGTCCGCAGCTGCGCGAACACGGCGGCCATCCGCGCGTGTTCGGCGGCGCCACCGATGTAGTCCTTACGCGCCGAGGGAGTCGGCGTGTGGATGACGAATTCCTCGGTGGCCGGATCGTAGGTCGCGGTCGTCTCCAGATTCGCGACATCGCTGCCGTGCCCCGATTCGGTCATCGCGAAACAGCCGAGCAGGTCCAGCGAGATGAGCCGCCGGATGTACTCGCGATGCCGCTCGGTGCCCAGGTTCTCCACCGCGCCCCCGAACAGCCCCCACTGCACCCCGGATTTCACCCACAGCGACAGGTCGGCGTAGGCGAGCATCTCTAGGCCGACGACGGCCGCGCCGGGTTCGCCGGTGCCCCCGTTCTCCCGCCGGAAACCCCGCTCGGCGTAATCGAGTTTCGCCAGCGACCGCATCTGCTCCAGCGCCCGGGCCCGGGCCTCGGGCAGATCCAGATCGGGGTCGCCGGAGTACTCCGGTCCCGCGAGCTGAGCGCGGGCCTTTTCCCGGACCTCGCCCCACGGCCCGTCCAGTGCCGCACGTAAACGTTGCGCTGTCGAAGTGCTGCCGGTGCTCATACTTCCGACCCTAGCGGGGGTACACGATGGATGGGGTCGGTGGACACGCGGCGGTGTAACGCAGAACACGCAGTGTGTAACGCTCACGGTAGCGGGTATGGCGCTCGTGAAGACGGCCCAGGTCAGCGGGGTGATCGGGTCGTTTTCTCCAATCGACATGTCAAATAAACCGGTACGTAACAAACGTCACATTTCCGAGACCCCGTTTGCGGTGGAAAAGAGGTCGCTCCGGCCACTACCTTCGCGGCTATGGCTGCGCAAGGAATTCTGGAAGGAGCTACCTCTCCACCCCCGATCTCCCCGGATCCCACCGGGTACGCCGACTCTCGGCGAAATCCCCTGCGCCTGCCCGTCCTCACCGGCGCCATCGGCAAGCTGGTCGCCGATCGCCCCGCCACCGCCGACACGATCGTGTCCGCGCCGGCGCCACTGCAGCCCATCGATCTCTCCGATGACGCCGCGGTCGCCGAGGTGCTGGATCTGGCGGTGCGCATGGGTGAGGTCGTGCTGGCATCGGGTTCGGCCGTCACCGATACCGAGACCACCGTGCGGTTCATCGCCGCCACGTACGGTCTGTCGGCCTGTGATGTCGAGGTCACCTACAACGCCATCCGCATCTACGCGCATCGCGGCGCCCGGCTGCCCTCGGCGAGCTCCATGCGCGTCGTGCAGTACCGCTCGCTCGACTTCACCCGGCTCGCCGCGGTGGACCGGCTCACCCGCCGCATCCGCCGCGATGTCGTGCCGCCCGACGAAGCGCGGCGGGCCCTGGACGCGATCACCACCGCACCCCACCCGTACAAGCGGTGGACGGCCACCTTCGGCTGGTCGCTCATGGCCGCCGCGATCTCGCTGCTGCTCGGCGGCGGGTTCCTGGTCGCGGCGCTCAGCTTCGTCACCACGGCGGTGATCGACCGGACCAACCGCGCACTCAACCGGCGCGGTCTGCCGTTCTTCTTCCAGCATCTGGTGGGTGGCGCGATCGCGGCCGTCCCGGCGGTCGTCCTGGCCGCCTTCGCCGGGCCACTGGGTATCTCGGTGAGCCCCACGCTGATCATCGCGGCCGGGATCACGGTACTGCTCAGTGGTTTGAGCCTGGTGGGTTCGGTGCAGGACGCGATCACCGGTGCGCCGATCACCGCGGCCGCCCGGATGCTCGAACTGCTGATGATGACCGGCGGGATCATCGCCGGTATCGCGCTGACCCTGCGCATCGGCGAAATGTTCGACGCGACCGTGCCATTGGACCTCAACCCCGGGCACGGACTGTCCAATCTGCCCGTCCAGGTCGCGGCCGGTGCGGTGGCCTCACTGGCGTTCGCGCTGGCCTGCTACGCGGAGCGGCGCGCGCTGGCCGCGGCGGCGGGCGGCGGCGCCATGGGCACCATCTGCTACCTGATGGTGATCACCGCCGGATTCGGGCCCGTGGTCGCCGCGGGCGCCGCCGCCGTGGTGGTCGGCCTCGTCGGTGGTCTGTTCGCCCGCCGCGCACTGACTCCACCGCTGGTCGTGGCGCTCGCGGGGATCACCCCGCTGCTGCCCGGCCTGAGTATCTACCGGGGGCTGTACGGCCTGCTGAACGACGAATTGGCGCGCGGGGCGAACCAGCTGCTGGCGGCCTTCGGTATCGGCTGCGCCCTGGCCGGCGGTGTGACGCTCGGTGAATGGTTCGACCGGACGGTGCGCCGCCCACCGATCCTGCGCAAGTTCGGCAACCTGCGCCGCCCGGTGGTCAAGCGCAAGCGTCGGCCGGCGGTGAACCTGGGCACACGGCGCCCCACGGTGAACCTCGGCAAGCGGAAGGCGACCCCGCCGGGACGGCACCCGATCCGGGTTCCCGTGCAGCATCCGGCTCCCGTCCCCGAACGGGCTTCGTCGGATCTGCCGCTCAATCTGCCGGTCGCGGGACAACTGCCACAGGTACCCAGGCCCACCGGCCGGGGTACGGCACCGGTGCCCGAGTTCGATCGCGGCGGCTGGACCCACGACCTGGACGCGGCACCGCTGGGTGTGCCCACGACGCTGTCCGACGCGGCGCCGGCGGCCGTTCCCACCGAAATGCTGGAAATGCCGCAGTTGCCGGCGGATCTGGTGGGCCTGCCCACCGCGCCCCTCGGCGTCACCGAGGACATCCTGCCCACCGAGGCGATGCCGATCCTCGTCCCCCCCGAACCGGCCGGGCCCGCGGAACCGGTGGCAGTCCGCGTGGGCGAACCGGTGGGCGTCGGCGCGGCGGAGGCGCGGCTCGCGCCGACCGAACCGCTCCCCGCGGCCCTGCGCCCCGACGTCCGCTGACGGACAGACCCTGGCCGGGCGCCGGAGCCGGTATCGTTCGGGGTGTCGACCGCCCGGTCGCGCGGTGTGCCCGGCACACCGCGCGACCGGCGCAATCGGTACGGGTGAGGTGCCCGGACCGCATTCGCAGGAAGGTTCACTCGATGCCGGACGCCCCCGAAACCGCCGAACCGGCCGTGTCCTCGTTCTCCACCCGGATCCGGGAGGCCACCGCCCGCGAACACGAGGAAGCGGAGAACTCCACCTTCATCACGGAGATGCTGGACGGGTCCCTGGGGATCGAGTCGTATCGCCGCTACACCGGTCAGCTCTGGTTCATCTACCGGGCGCTGGAGGCGCATGCCGACGCACTCGCCACCGACCCGGTGGCCGGTCCGTTCATCAAACCGGAACTGGCCCGCACCGCCGAGCTGGAGCGGGATCTGGCCCATCTCGCCGGACCGCACTGGCGCGAGGAACTCACCCCGCTGCCGGCCACGACCGCCTACGCCGCGCGGATCGAGGAATGCGCCCGGACGTGGCCGGGCGGCTATATCGCCCACCACTACACCCGCTACCTCGGCGACCTCTCCGGCGGCCAGGTGATCCGCGGCAATGCGGAGAAGCTCTGGGACCTGCCCCGCCGCGGCGACGGGGTGCGGTTCTACGTCTTCGAGCAGATCGGTAATCCCGCGATATTCAAACGCGAGTACCGAGAGCTGCTCGATCGGATCGGAGTGGATGAGCTCGAGCAGCGCCGCATCCTCGACGAGGGCAGACGCGCCTTCGTACTCAACCGCGCGGTGTTCACCGAATTGGCCGCCGAATTCCCGGCCCGGCGCCCTTCCTGATCGCCGACCGACCGACCTGGTCGTCTGATACATTCCGGCCCGTAGCCACCGTGAGCGAAGGGTGAACAGTGTCCGAAACCTCTGCCGCCGACCCGGTACCGGCCGACGAGTACCCCGTGATCGTTGTCGGGGCCGGGCTGGCCGGTCTCGTCGCCACCTATGAGCTGACCCGGGCCGGACACCGGGTGCTCCTACTCGACCAGGAGAATCGCAACAACCTGGGTGGCCAGGCGTTCTGGTCGCTGGGCGGCCTGTTCTTGGTGGACAGCCCGGAGCAGCGGCGCCTCGGAATCAAGGACTCCTACGAGCTGGCGCTGCAGGACTGGCTGGGTTCGGCCGGGTTCGACCGTGACGACGAGGACCATTGGGCCCGGCAATGGGCCGAGGCCTACGTCCGGTTCGCCGCCACCGAGAAGCGCGACTATCTCTACGACCTCGGCCTGCGGGTGACCCCGCTGGTCGGCTGGGCCGAACGCGGCGGTGCCCTCGCCGACGGGCACGGGAACTCGGTACCGCGATTCCACATCTCCTGGGGTACCGGGCCGGGCGTCCTCGAGGTGTTCCTCAATCCCGTGCTGGAAGCCGAGCGCAAGGGTCTGGTGCGCTTCGCGTTCCGGCACCGAGTGGACGAACTGCTCGTACACGACGGCGCGGTCACCGGGGTGCGCGGCAGCGTGCTCGAACCCACCGAACTCGCCCGCGGCGTCGCGTCCTCACGCACGGTGGTGGGCGAGTTCGAATTCCACGCCCGGGCCGTGCTCGTCACCTCCGGCGGCATCGGCCACAATCACGATCTCATCCGGCAGAACTGGCCGACGGAACGGCTCGGCCCCACACCGCGCACCATGATCTCGGGAGTGCCCGCCCATGTGGATGGACGGATGCTCGGTATCTCCGAATCGGCCGGCGCGGCCCTGGTGAACCGGGACCGGATGTGGCACTACACCGAGGGCATCAACAACTGGGATCCGATCTGGCCCGATCACGCCATCCGGATCATTCCCGGCCCGTCCTCGCTGTGGTTCGACGCGAACGGTAAACGGCTGCCCGCGCCGTGCTTCCCCGGTTTCGATACCAACTCGACCATGAAGGCGATCCTGGCGACCGGCCACGACTATTCGTGGTTCGTGCTGACCCAGTCGATCATCGAGAAGGAGTTCGCGCTCTCCGGGTCCGAGCAGAATCCGGATATTACCAGCAAGGACCGGCTCACCACGGTCCGCAGCCGTTTCACCAAGGGCGCCCCGCAGCCGGTGGAGGCGTTCAAGGAGCACGGGGTCGATTTCGTGGTGGCCGATACGCTGCGCGAACTCGTCGACGGGATGAACGGCCTCGCCCGCGGCCCACAACTGGACTACGCCGCGATGGAACGGCAGATCGTGGCCCGCGATCGCGAGATCACCAACAAGTTCAGCAAGGACGCCCAGGTGACCGCGATCCACAACGCGCGCACCTTCTTCGGCGACCGCACCGCCCGGGTCGCCAAACCGCATCGCATCCTCGATCCGGCCACCGGCCCGCTCATCGCGGTCCGGCTCAATATCCTGACCCGCAAAACCCTCGGCGGACTGCAGACCGATCTGCATTCCCGGGTGATGCGACCCGACGGCAGCCCGCTGCCCGGCCTCTACGCCGCCGGCGAGGTCGCCGGATTCGGCGGCGGCGGCGTACACGGCTACAACGCTCTGGAAGGCACGTTCCTGGGCGGCTGCATCTTCTCCGGCCGCACCGCCGGACGCGCCCTCGCCACCGCGCTGGACCACGCCTGAACGGACGGTCCGGCCTGCCACGGGCCGGACCGCCGTTCTAGTCCTGGGAGAGCAGCCGTCCCGCCTCGGCGGCGAGTGCCGACAGCTGCCGGGCCTGCCGTCCGGTATCGATCGCCGGACGACCGGAACCGATCCGGGTGGCCAGCGACAACGCCGCGACCGTGACCCCGCGGCGGCGTACCGGTACCGCCACACAGCCGATACCGGTGACCGCTTCCTCGTTGTCGACGGCGACACCCTGCCTGCTGCGGATTCGCGCCAGCTCCCGGTGCAGTTCCAGCCGGTCACCGATGGTGCGCGGGGTCAGCCGGGGAAGTTGTTCGCGCA
Organism: Nocardia grenadensis NBRC 108939; assembly: GCF_001613445.1. Lineage (GTDB taxonomy): Bacteria > Actinomycetota > Actinomycetes > Mycobacteriales > Mycobacteriaceae > Nocardia > Nocardia grenadensis. The sequence continues at coordinate 43,093 of NZ_BDCJ01000002.1, read as the reverse complement.
GTGAGTTTTCCACCACACCGGGGTCCACGCCGGCCAGCAGCGCCTTGCCCAGTGCGGTGCTGTGCGCCGGCAATCTACCGCCGACCCGTGTCGGGACGGCCGCGCTCTGCCGGCCGCCGGTCTTGTCCAGATAGACGACGTCGCGGCCGTCGAGCACCCCCAGATGCCCGACCGACAGGGTGCGCTGGCACAACTCGTGTAGCAGGGGGCCGATCACGGCCCGTAATTCGTTGTGGCCCGCGGCCAGCCCACCCAGCTCGAGGGTGCGCAGGCCCAGCCGGTAACCACCCGGGTAGTGCGCCAGCCAGCGCAACCGGATCATCTGGTCCAGGATGCGATGGACCGTGGAACGCGGCAAACCGGTGCGTTCCACCAGATCCTGCAGCGTGAGCACGGGCGTCGCCGGCTCGAAAGCGTCCAGGATCACTGTCATCCGCTCGATCATCGACACCGGGGGCGTGGGCCGGGCCGGGGATTGCGCACCCCGCCACGACCCGCCCGGCTCCGGGTCGGCCAGCACCTCGACCGTCATGACTTACCTCCATCGTGCAGCCCGGCCAGCATATGCGCAGCGAACCGCACCGTACCGACGATGCCCCTTTCCGGACCTGTGCAAACCATCACAGGTCACTCAGCTCGGCAGGAAGGGGGCGTTGAAAACACTGCACAGCCACCGGCCATCCACCAGTTCCATCACCGTGGACACCGACAGCTCCCGCGTCGTCTCCGCCTCGCCCGCAACCTGGTTGAGGGTGCTGATCTGCACCTGGACGTCGGCGCGGGTGTCGCCGTCGGTCATGGTCGCCGTACAGCTGGTATCCCCCGCCCGGGACCGCTCCGAGTCGGCGGAGATCAGTACCCGGGCCATCGGCAGCACGGTCGCGGCCTGGTTCTTCCACTGTCCGGTGGCGCCGGCCTGTACCTTCTGTTCCCAGCCCGCCGGGTCATCGTAGTCGTAGCTCGCGACGAGCGCGGTGTACGCGCAGGCCGCTTGTTCGGCGGCGGTTTTCGCCTCGGCGAGAGGCGGCGCGGACGCCGGGGCCCGGCCTGCCCGGCCGCGGGGGGCGGAGACGGAACCGGCACGGTGCGTACGGCCGGCACGGTCACCGCCGGCTCGGTGAGTGCGCGCCGCGCGGCCAGGGCCAATTCACCACAGCCGGAGAATCTTTCGTCCCGGTCTTTGGCCATGGCGCGCGCGATGACACCGTCGAATCCGGACGGTAGCCGTGGATCCACCGCGCAGGGCCGCGGGACCGGGGCATTGAGATGGGCGTTGACAAGTGCGCCGGTGGTCGTGGCCGGATACGGCAGGCGCCCGGTCAGTAGGTAGTAGAGGGTGCAGCCGAGCGAGTACACATCGGCGCGGCGGTCGATATCGGGGCGCATCTCGAACTGTTCGGGCGCCGCGTAGTGAAAACTTGCGTACAGCTCTCCGGTACGAGTGAGTCCGTCGGTGCGGTCCAGCGCCTTGGCGATACCGAAATCGGAGAGGTACACCTGCTGCTGGTCACCCCAGGCCAACAGGATGTTCGCCGGTTTCACGTCTCGGTGCAGGACCCCCGCCGCGTGGGCGTGGTCGAGGGCGCGCGCGGTCTCCTCGGTGATCCGCACCGCGTGCTCGGGCCGCACGGGCCCGCGCCGCAATACCGCCGCCACATCGGTGCCCTCGATGTACTGGATCGCCATCCACAGCCGGCCCTGCTCCTCGCCGCGCGCGTATACGGCGACGATATTGGGATGGGACAGCCGCGCCGCGGTATCGGCCTCGCGCAGGAAACGGGCCCGAAGATCACGATCGTCGCCGGCGATGGGGGTCAGCAACTTCAGGGCCACGGGCCGCGGTAGGTCACGGTCGCGGGCGAGATAGACCTCGCCCATACCGCCGGCGCCCAGCAGGCGGTCGATCCGGTAACCGGCGAAGATCCGGCCCGGTTCGAGACCGCTCTTCACGCGGTGCGCAGACCGGGCCAGCCGTAGGCCTGCGGTCCGGGCGCGGACCCCGCCCGGCCGGCCGTGGTCGGCGTAGGCGCCGAGGGCGCGGCGGCCGTGGGCTGGGCGATGTGGTTCTCGCGGCGGAACTCGTCGATATCCATCCAGCGCACCTGCTGGATGAGTTCCTCGAGTTGGTCGCCGGGCAGGAATCCGGCCTTGGAGTACACCAGCGTGCCCTCGCGGAAGGCCATCAGCCACGGGTAGCGGTCCACCTGGCCGGCGGCCGCGAGCGCGGGTTCGGCCTCGGCTTCCACGGTGGCGTGCACGATGTCGCGATGTAACTCCGAGGACTCCTCGAACACCGGCGCGAACCGGGTGCACCAACCACACCAGGTCGCCCAGAAGTCCACCAGCACTATGTGATTGGTGGACACCACCGTCTGGAAGCTCTGCTGGGTCAGTGGCGTCGTCGGCATGGTCGTCCTCCCGCGGCCCGATTCCGGACCGCCCCGCGTGCGTACTGGCCCGTCCGGAATCCTCGCACGAACGGGCAACGGCCGCCGGGGAGAAAGGCGCACTCCCCGACCGCCGATATCCGGCAGCCTACGCGGCCGGGACGACGACGAGCAGCCCGGCCGCGTACTCCGGGTGGCGGCCCCGGCCACCACCCGGCCGTACCTGTGACGATAACGTGTTCTCATGAGCGAAAACGAGGCCGGTAACGCCCTGCCCGATGCCGAGCATCACGAGGGCGGATTCCGGCCGATGTCGGAGTTGATGGAGGCGGTCCGCACTGTCGACACCAGCCGCGGCGGCCCGCACTACGGCGATTTCGTGGAACAGGTGCGCACGCTCATGGACCGTGCCCGGCTGGCCGTGCCGCCGGACGATCTGGTGCAGGAAGCGGCGGGCATCCTGGAGAAGTTGAACGACCGGCTGGGCGCCCATGTCGGCGAGGAATGGGACGCGCCGGGCTGGACCCGGTTCGATCTGCCCTCCCGCGGAAACGTCACCCTGCCCCCGTACCAGGTGGATCGGGTGAACCGCGACGGTGTGCAGGCCCGGATCACCTATCGCACCTTTCATCTCGGCGGTAACGCCGCCGCGCACGGCGGGTACATCTCGCTGGGCTTCGACGATCTGATGGGGCTGGCCGGTTCGGTGCACTCCGGGTCGGTGACCCGGACGGCATCGCTCACGGTGGATTACCGGTCGATCACACCGTTGAACAAGGAGCTGGCACTGCACGCCTGGGCCGAACGCCGAGAGGGCCGCAAGGTCTGGATCAAGGCCACCCTGCACGACGGCGACCGGCTCTGCGCCGAGGCCCACGGTCTGTTCATCGTTTTGAAGCCCGGTCAGCCCTGACCTCACACCGGCCGGCCACCGCCGCGGAGAACGGGTGGTGGCCGGCCGGATGCCGTATCGGGCACGGTGCGCCGGGCGGGGCGGCGCCGCCGGTTTCCCGGTCCAGCCGCCCGCCGGATACCGCTCAGGCCCGGCTGCCACCCGGGTAGTGCGCGTCCAGGTAGGGCGCGAATGCGGCGTCCACCCCCTCCGGCGTCAGCCCGAAATCGTCCAGCGAGTACTTGTGGACGGGCCGGGCCGCGCCCGAGGTGGATTCACCGTGCAGAGCGGTCATCCGTGCCCGGGCCGCGTCGGTGAACTCGATGCCGAACTGCGTGTAGATCTTCTCGACGGTGCCGATCGGGTCGGTCACGAAATCCTCGTAGTACACATCGCAGAACTGCGCCGCCGGATACTTCCTCCGGTCTTCGAGGAAGGTCGTCGCGCCGCGCGACCACAGTTCCAGCTGCGCGGCCCCCACCACGGGTCCGCGGAACTTCTCCGACCAGCCCGCGGTCGCCTGTTCGTTCAGGCTGCAGACCGAGGCGACGATGGTGCGCGGTACCCGGTGCATCTGGATCACCAGGGCGTCGGGGTAGACGGCGAGCAGCGCGTCGAGGGCGAACAGATGGCTCGGATTCTTCAGCACCCACCGCCGGCCGGGGTCGTTGAGGCCGATCAGTTGCAGATTCCGGCGATGCCGGGCGTAGGCCGGTGTCCAGTCCTGCTCACGTAGCCATTCCGAGTAGCGGGGCAGATAGGCCAGGCACTCGTAGGAGACCGACATCGCCGACTGCCGTAGCAACTGCCAGCACTCCTCCACCTGGTCCGCGGAGATATGGTGCACGCCCATGAATTCGGGATGCTCCACATGATGTTTCTCGTAACCGGCCTGCAGGCGCGCGAACACCGGGTTCTGTTCCCAGGTCTCGCGGGGCGGGCGGGGTTGCGGCATCTCGGTCAGCCACATCTCCAGGCCCTGGTGGCCGGGGTCGGCGGTGAGCAGGCGGTGCACCGCTGTGGTGCCCGAGCGCGGTAGCCCGGTCACGAAGATCGGTCGTTCGATCGCGAGCTCGGCGTGCTGCGGGTACTGCTTCCACCCGGCTTCGCTCAGGGCCCGGGCGATCAGGGCGCCGCGCAGCAGCGCGCGATTGACCTTGTTGCCGAACGGGGTGAGTTCGGCGTCGTGTTCATAGGACTCCAGCAGCACCGACAGGCCGGTGCGGTAGTCGTCGTCGCCGAAATCGTCGAGTCCGACCACCTTGGTGGCGGAGGCGTGCAGATCGTCGATGGTCCCGACGTCATCCCTGCCGATCATCTCTTCTAACTCCTCAGTGGTGGAATTCGCCGCAGTTCACGTCGAGACAGGTTCCGGTGATCGCCCGCGACATCGTGGAGGCGAAGAAGACGACCGCGTCGGCGATCTCGTCGGGTTCGGGCAGCCGGCGCAGGTCGATATCGGCCGCGGTCTCGCGGTAGATATCGTCCGCGCTCACCCCGCGCTGCTGGGCCAGATAGTCGAAATACCACTTCAGCGTGTCGGCCCAGATCCAGCCCGGAGCCACGGAATTGACCCGGATTCCGCGCGGTCCCAGTTCGGTGGCCAGGCTCTGCGCGAGCGCCAGCAGTGTGGTCTTGGCCATCTTGTAGGGGCCGTAGGGCTGCCGGGAGTGCCGCAGTACCGCCGAGTTGATCATCACCACCGAGCCCTTGCTCTCGGCCAGGGCGGGGGCGAACAGGCGGGTCAACCGCAGGGCGGCGAAGACATTGGTCTCCAGGTTGGTCCGCAGATCGTCGAAGGCCACCTCGGCGAGGTCGACCATGGGCGGCATGGCGAAGGCATTGTTCACCAGCGCGTCGACCCGGCCGAACTCCGCGTGAGCGGTGGTGACCAGATTCTGCGCGGCGGCGTCGTCGGTGATATCGGTGGGCACCACCAGCGCCCGCCGGCCGAGTTCCTCGACCCGGGCCGCGACCTTGCGCAGCCGCTTCTCGGTGCGCGATACCAGCACCACATCGGCACCGGCCTCAGCGCTCCGCAGCGCGATCGCCTGTCCCAGCCCCGGGCCGATTCCGGAGACGACGACGACCTTGTCCTGCAGCGACATCAGCCGAGCATCCTCTCCGCCACCGCGGCCTGCCGGACCGCGATCCGGGCTTTCCAGTCCTGCGGGGAGATGCGCGACTCCTTGTAATACGGCAGCCGGTCGGGCAGTTCGTCGAAGGACACCAATTCCACGGCCGGCCCGTCCTCCGGTGTCATCTCGCGGGACAGCCGCTGCCACCGGAACTGCAGATAGGCGCGGTCGTGGCCGGTGCGTTCGATCCAGTTGATCAGGCCCGGATCGCGTTCGCTGATCACCAGCCGGATCATCCCGTCGGGATCGACATTGGCCTGATCGGCATTGAGACTGGTCTGGTGGTTGATGTAGTCCAGCGACAGATACCACATACTGCCGAGTTGGAAGCCCTGGTAAGGGGCGTCGGACTTGGGCACGGTCAGGATCATGACCTGGTCGTCGGTGAGGTCGTAGTGTCCGACCGAGGAGAACTGGGTGGACAGACCGCCGGGGGTGCGCCGGGGTTCGGTCATGGTGTTGACCGGCAGGTTCAGATAGAACCATTCGGGGAAGGCCAGAAAGGTCTTCAGCCGTGACACCAGCATCTTGCCCGCGACATCGTAGCGTTTGGCCATCAGGTCGGAGGTGATGGCCGGCGGGGCGGAGCCCACGGTGTCGACCCGGCCGATGCGGACGGTACCGGCTTTCTCGTTCGCCCAGTCGCCGTAGACTTCCCGGACCGCGAGCATGCTGGAATCCGCCGCGAGTTGGATATGGTTGCGGCCACCCGGGCCGGGGCCCAGAGTCAGTTCGTAGCTGCCGTCGGCGGCGATATCGATGGAGCGGTCGTCGAAGGCGGTCTCCCCGCCGGGGACCTCGGTCGGCGAGTAGTTGCCGTTGAGTACCTGGAAGCTCAGGTCACGGGTGGTACCGCGGGTGCCGGTGACCACGTACTCGGCGTCTGGCCGCAGGTTGGCGTGCCAGTAGAGGGTGTCCGGGTTGTCCAGGGCCATCTTGGTGTAGGGCCCGGTGGACTGGACGAAGAACGGGAAGTCCCGCTCGAAGGCCCACGACATCTGGATGGCGGCACGGATACTGCCCGCGAGGTAGTCGTACCCCTCGGCGAGATCCTGTGCGGTGCGGATATGCGGGGCACTCTTGATGATTTCCTCGGCGGCGGCGATCGATTCCGCGAACGGCTGGGTCAGCACGATACTCCCGATGTTCCATATATGTACCGCCCTGGTACATTGCGATACCGAGAAGATTAGAACCTGTTCTAGGAGTGGTCAATGACGGCAGAGGTTTCGGAGGTGCGCGAAGTCGGGCGCCGGTCCGCTCCCACCCAGCGCGTGGTCCAGGTGATCGACTATGTCGTCGCCCGGCGCGGCCGCCGGACCGGACTTTCCGAAATGGCCCGCGACCTGGGCCTGGCCAAACCCACCTGCCTGGGCATCCTCACCGAGCTCACCGCGGCCGGCTACCTCACCCGCGATCCGCGCACTCGCGAGTATGGCCCGGGCCCGGCCCTGATCGCCGCGGGCCAGGTGGCCCAGGAGAGTTTCTCCATCGCCGCGCTCGCCCATCCCGAACTGGAACGATTGAGCGCGACCTACGGCACCACCTGCACCGCCTCCGCGGTGGTAGGCGAACGGATCAGCGTCCTGGACAGCGCCGGACCGGCAATGGTGCAGGTCGGGGCCACCTACCGGTTCGCCCCACCGGTCGGGCTCATGTACGTGCTCTGGGACACCGAGGCCGCTTTCGACGCCTGGCGCGCCACCGCGCCGACCGTCCCACTACACCAGGACGAGACCCTGCTGCGCCATATCGTGGCCGAATGCCGCGAGCGCGGCTACCTGGTGGAGAGCATGACCGGTGCGGGCCGCCGGCTGTATTCACTGCTCGCCGGAGTAGCCGGTCTGGATCTGCCCGAGGAGCTGCGCACCGCGGTCGCCGAGCTGGTCGGCACCCTCGGCGAACGGGTCTATCTGGGCTCCGACCTGCGACCGCGCAAGGAACATCCGGTGAGCCTGCTCGCCGCACCGACCTACGACGTGGCCGGCCGCCAGCAACTGGTGCTCACCATGTACGTCGGCAAACCGATCACCGGCGCGGAAATCGCTCGCCGGGGCGCCGCACTGGTGGCCGCGGCCGACGCGGTCACCGCCGCGGCGGGTGGCCGGCCGCCGGCAAACCGTTGACCAAATATAGAAACGTGTTCTAGTTTTTAGGCGTGAGCCAGCACACGAAGTCGGCGGCGAGTACATACGAGCTCTCGCATCAGGCCGCACTCGAGGCCGAATCGGTCCATATCCTCCGGGAGGTGGCCGCCACCTTCGAACGTCCCGTCCTGCTGTTCTCCGGCGGCAAGGATTCGGTGGTGATGTTGCATCTGGCCACCAAGGCGTTCTGGCCGGCCCCGGTCCCCTTCCCGATCCTGCACATCGACACCGGGCACAATTTCGACGAGGTGATCGCCTATCGCGACGCCGCCGTCGCGAAGTACGGGTTACGCCTGCTCGTCGGCCGGGTCCAGGACGATATCGACGCCGGGCGGGTCACCGAGGACACCGGGCCCCGGTCCAGCCGCAACCGGTTGCAGACCGCCACCCTGCTGCGCACCCTGCGCGAGGGCCGGTTCGACGCGGTCTTCGGCGGCGCCCGGCGCGACGAGGAGAAGGCCCGCGCCAAGGAACGGGTCTTCAGTTTCCGCGACGAATTCGGCCAGTGGGATCCGCGCCGGCAGCGCCCCGAACTGTGGAACCTCTACAACGGCAAACACCGCCCCGGCGAACATATCCGGGTGTTTCCTCTGTCCAACTGGACCGAACTCGACATCTGGACCTATATCGCGAGCGAAGGTATCGACCTGCCGTCGCTGTACTACGCGCACCGCCGCCCGGTGGTCCAGCGCGACGGCATGCTGCTCGCGCACACCAGGTTCCTGACCCTGCTCGACGGTGAGGAACCCCAGGAAGCGCTGGTGCGCTTCCGCACCGTGGGCGACGCCACCTGCACCGGCTGCGTGGAATCGACCGCCGCCACCCCCGCCGAGGTCGTCGAGGAAGTGGCGACCGCGCGGGTCACCGAACGCGGCGCGACCCGCGCCGACGACCGGATCTCCGAGGCCGGGATGGAAGACCGTAAACGAGAGGGCTACTTCTGATGAGCACCCTGCTGCGCCTGGCCACCGCGGGCAGCGTCGACGACGGGAAGTCCACGCTGATCGGACGGCTCCTCTTCGATTCCAAAACCCTGTTCACCGACCAGCTCGACGCGGTGGAACGCACCAGCCGTGAACGTGGCCAGGACTACCCCGATCTCGCGCTGCTCACCGACGGCCTGCGCGCCGAACGCGAGCAGGGCATCACCATCGATGTCGCGCACCGCTATTTCGCGACCCCGCGGCGCAAGTTCATCATCGCCGACACCCCGGGGCATGTGCAGTACACCCGCAATATGGTCACCGGAGCCTCCACCGCCGACCTCGCGCTCATCCTGGTCGACGCCCGGCACGGGGTGGTCGAACAGACCCGCCGGCACGCGTTCCTGGCCTCGCTGCTGGGCGTCCCGCACCTGGTGCTGTGTGTGAACAAGATGGATCTGGTGGATTATTCGGCGCAGCGGTTCGCCGAGATCCGGGAGGAATTCGCCGGTTTCGCCTCCCGACTGCAGATCGCCGACCTGACCTTCATCCCGATGTCGGCGCTGCACGGCGACAATATCGTGCACCGCAGCGCCACCATGGACTGGTACGAGGGCACCCCGCTACTGCACCACCTCGAAGAGGTGCATATCGCCTCGGACCGCAACCTCATCGACGCGCGCCTGCCGGTGCAGTACGTGATCCGCAGCCACACACCGGATTTCCGCGGCTACGCGGGCACCGTCGCCAGCGGGGTCTGGTCGGCCGGCGACGAGATCAGCGTGCTGCCCTCGGGTCTCACGACCACGGTCACCGGGATCTGGGGGCCCGGCGGGGTACCGCTCGAGCAGGCGTTCCCCCCGCAGGCGGTCACGGTTGCCCTCGCCGATCAACTCGATATCGGCCGCGGCGATATGCTCTGCCGGCCCGCCAACCGCCCGCAGGTCGGCCGGGATCTGGACACCATGGTGTGCTGGTTCAGCGACGAGGGCCGGCTGCGCCCCGGCGCATCCTATACCGTCCGCCACACCACCCGCAGTATGCCCGCGCAGATCCGCTCGCTGGACTACCGCCTCGATGTGAACACGCTGCACCGGGACGAGGAGGCGACCGCGCTGTCGCTCAACGAGATCGGCCGGGTGCAGTTGCGCACCCGGCAGCCGCTGCAGTTCGACCCGTATCGCCGCAACCGCACCACGGGTAGTTTCCTGCTGGTCGACGACACTACCGGCGATACCGTGGGCGCCGGGATGATCACCGGGCCGAGCCTGCCCTCCTCTCGGGTGGTGTGGCACGCGAGCGCGGTGGAGCGGTCCGAACGCGCGACCCGGGGGCTGATCGTCTGGCTCACCGGACTGTCGGGCTCCGGGAAATCCTCGGTGGCGGTGGAACTCGAGCGCCGCCTGGTGGCCGCGGGGCGCCCGGCGTTTCTGCTCGACGGCGACAATCTGCGCCACGGCCTGAACGCGGATCTGGGTTTCGGCGCGGCCGATCGCACCGAGAACATCCGCCGGGTGGGTGAGGTAGCCCGGCTGTTCGCCGAATCCGGAACCGTCGCCATCGTCTCGCTCATCAGCCCCTACCGGGCCGATCGGGAGCGTGCGCGGGACACGCACACCACCGCGGGCATTCCCTTCGTGGAGGTTTTCGTGGACACCCCGCTGGAGGTGTGCGAGGCCCGCGACCCCAAAGGCCTCTACGCGAAGGCCCGGGCCGGCGAGGTTCGTGGTTTCACCGGTATCGACGATCCCTACGAGGCGCCGATCGCACCGGCACTGGTGCTGCGCCCGGAGGACGGCGATCCGGCCGCCATGGCCGGCGCGATCCTGGCGCTGCTCGCCCGGGAGGAGAGCGCCTGACCCGCGCGGTGGTAGGAACCGGTGGGAGCCGTCGGCGGGACCGGTTTCGTCGGCGCTCGGTCGCGGCGCCCGACGGGATCGCGCGCCGCCTACCGCCCAGGCCGTGTTCTGCCCGGTACTCCTGAATTCAGGAGTTCCGCCGACCGGGTGCGTCGCGGATCACGCTCCGTCCGGTTTCCGAGCCCTCGCGGGTGCGGGGACCAGGAGCACAGGCCGGTGGGCGTGGTGGACCAGCGTTGCGGAGACCGATTCCCCCAGCAGCCGCTCCAGCAGCGATACCAGCCCGCCGCGGGAAGCACCGATGATGATCATCTCCGCGTCGTAGGCGTCGGCGAGCCCGGCCAGCAGCTGCGCCGGGCGACCCGGGCGGCTGTAGTAGGCCCAGGGCCCCGCTGCGTGTTCGAGCATCGCGCAGGCCGTACGACGTTCCCGCTCGACCGCCTCGGTCACGGCTCGTTCCCAGTCCGCCGCATCGGGGTCGATCGGCAGGTCGTCGGTGTCGACGATATGCGCCACATGCAGGAACGCGCCGATCCGGGCCCCGAGGTCGAGCGCGTAGGACAGGGCGGCGTGGCCGGCAGGGTGGCGGTCGAACCCGACCACCAGATGGCAGCGGGCCACGGTGGGCGATATGGGGCCGTCGATCCGGTGCGGAGCCCGCCAACCCGCACCGCCGGGTGGGGGCTCGCGGTCGTCGTGGTCGGTCATCACTCCCCACTCCTCACAGTCCGGCCAGCGCCAGGCCGGCACCGCCGGCCGCCAGTGTGATCAGCAGGCTGCCGAACGCGTTACCGGTCGCCGCCGCGTAGCGCTGGTTCTGGATCAGGCGCACGGTCTCGAAACTGGCGGTACTGAAGGTGGTGTACCCGCCACAGAACCCGACACCGACAATCAGTTCGAGGTCACGGGCGGCACCGTGGAACAGCACTACACCGGTGACGACCCCGAGGATGAGCGAACCGGTGACGTTGATCACCAACGTGGCCCAGGGAAACTGCGATGTGCGGCGATGCTTGATAACCCCGTCCAGCACGAACCGTGCCATCGCGCCGGCGCTGCCGGCGACCGCGATCCATACCGTGGTCATCACAGCCCTTTCGCCCGCCCGGACCGCATCCGCGCACCTACCGCGATACCCGTGGCGGTGGCCACCAGCCCGGCCGATACGGTGCCCACCGCGTAGGTGGCCGCGGACGACCAGTGGTGGCCCCGTAGCAACAGGTCGGTATCCACGGCCAAGGTGCTGTAGGTGGTGAATGCCCCCAGAAATCCGGTACCCACACCCAGCCGTGCCCGCCGCCGCCAGCCGTTGTCGGGGCCGAGCCGCGTCAACCCTTCGAGCAGCCAACCCAGCGCGAACGCACCGGCAGTGTTGATCGCGAACGTCGTCACCGGCCACTCACCCACCGAATGCGGAAACCACACACCGAGCTGGTATCGCAGCGGAGCACCGAACACCCCGCCGACCCCGACCGCCACGACCGCCCACACCCGCAGATGCAGCGGGGTGACAGCAGTGGTCGAAGTGTCGGGATCGATGGGTAGAGCCGGATGTGGATCCGCATGCTCGGCCATAGGACAGACTCCTTCCATGGGGGAAGGAACCATCAGCCCCCGGAATACGAGGCGGTTCAGACATCCCTGCGGGCGTCTCGGCGGAGATCCATCGCCGCGCCCAGCATAACCCGGCGGCGCCCGCGTACATGTGGCGCCTCACCACCGGAGGAAGGTCGGAGACGGGTGGTGGACCGGCAGAGCGCCGACCGCCGCACGACATTTGATACTCTGGCGATAACTTGTACCGAAAGGGTGTTATGCGGTCTACTCTGCTGTCCCGGCGCGACCTCGAGTTCCTGCTCCACGAATGGCTCGCGGTCGAGGACCTGACCCGGCGGCCGCGCTTCTCCGACCATTCACGCCAGACCTTCGACGCCGTCCTCGACCTGAGCGAACAGCTGGCCACCAGGTACTTCGCCACCCACAACAAACTCAACGACGCCCACGAACCCAGCTTCGACGGCGAGACGGTCACCATCATCCCGGAGGTGCGCACCGCACTGACCGCGTTCGCCGACGCGGGCATGGTCGGGGCCACCATGGACGCGGAGCTGGGCGGCGCGCAACTCCCGGCCGCGGTGGCCCAGGCCGCCTTCGCCTGGTTCCACGCCGCCAACCCTGGTACCAGCGCTTACCCGCTGCTCACCATCGGCAACGCCAATCTGCTCATCGCGCACGCCGACGAAGAACTGGTGCGACGTTTCGTCCCACCGATGCTGGAAGGCCGCTACTTCGGCACCATGTGCCTGTCCGAACCCCAGGCCGGTTCCTCGCTGGCCGATATCGTCACCCGGGCCGAACCGCGCGATGACGGCACCTACCGCATCTTCGGCACCAAGATGTGGATCTCCGGCGGTGACCACGAACTCGGGGACAATATCGTGCACCTGGTGCTGGCCAAGATCCCCGGCGGGCCGGTGGGCACCAAGGGCATCTCACTGTTCGTGGTCCCCCGCTATCTGGTGAACGAGGACGGTTCCCGCGGCGAACGCAATGACGTGACGCTGGCCGGGCTCAATCACAAGATGGGTTTCCGCGGCACCGTCAATACCGTGCTCAACTTCGGTGAGGGCCGCTGGACGCCGGACCGCTCCCCCGGCGCGATCGGCTATCTGGTCGGTGCACCGCACCAGGGGCTGAAGTACATGTTCCACATGATGAACGAGGCCCGCAGCGGAGTCGGGCTGGTCGCCGCGGCACTCGGCTACACCGGCTACCTCGAATCGCTCGAGTACGCCCGCGACCGCCCACAGGGCCGCACCAAGGGCGCCGCCGACCCGGCCTCTCCGCAGCGCCCGATCATCGAACACGCCGATGTGAAGCGAATGTTGCTGGCACAGAAGAGCTACGCCGAGGGCGGCTTGGCGTTGGTGCTGTACTGCGCGCGGCTCATCGACGAACAACGGACCGCCGGTTCCGACGACGAACGCCGCGCGCTCACCCTGCTGCTGGACATCCTCACCCCGATCGCCAAGAGCTGGCCCTCCCAGTGGTGTCTGACCGCCAACGATCTCGCCATCCAGGTCCTCGGCGGTTACGGCTACACCCGCGAGTACAACGTCGAACAGCACTACCGCGACAACCGGCTCAACCCGATCCACGAGGGGACGCACGGCATCCAGGGCCTGGACCTACTGGGCCGCAAGGTGACCCAGCAATCGGGCGCGAGCCTGCGTGAACTCGACACCAGGATCCGGGAAACCCTCGCGGCCGCCCGGGCACTCGGCGGGGAGACCGCCGAGCTCGCCGACCGGCTCGACGAATCCTGGAGCCGGCTGGTCGCGGTGACCGGCGGCCTGTTCGCGGCCGGCGATATCGAGGTCGCCCTGGCCAACAGCTCGGTCTACCTGGAGGCGTTCGGCCACCATGTGGTGGCCTGGATCTGGCTGGCGCAGACGGTTGCCGCCCACGGCCGCGACGGCGACTTCTACGACGGCAAACGGCACGCCGCCCGCTACTTCTTCCGCCATGAGCTGCCCCGCACCGGCCCACAGCTGGATCTGCTCGCCGGCCTGGACACCACCACCCTCGATATGCGCGAGAACTGGTTCTGACGGGTCGCGCGCATCCGGCCACCGGTTTCGCGGTGTACCGGCGCGAGATACGGGTGGCGGACGCGGCCGGTGGCCGAGCGCGGGCTCGACCACCGCTGTCGTCACCCCGACAGCACCGAAGCCTGTGTTGGGTGTATCTACATCTCATCGAGGACTACGCCCGGCTCAACGGGCACGCGGATCTGCTGCGCGAACGGATCGACGGGCGCACCAGGGACGGAGCCCCACCGGTCTCAGGCGGGACTTCCGGCCGCGCGCAGCACCGCGGCGGGGTGGCCGATCGTTCAGGCCCCGCCGTGGCGGTCGAGGAGAAGCTCCGCACCCTGGCCGGCCGCGCGGCGCCCGGCCTCTCGGTACCCGAGCACGTCGATGCCGATACGGCCTTCCATCGCGCCGTGATCGTGGCCGCGCACAACGACATACTGATCCAGCTGTTCGATACCTTCCTGCCGCGGCTGCGGATCGCGATGATCGATATGCTGCACATCCACCCGCTCCCCTCCCCACCCACCGATCACGCGGCGCACGAGCGGCTCGCCGCCGCCATCGCCGCCCGCGACCCGGACGCCGCGACCGCACTCAGCCGGGATCATCTGCGCGCCATCAAGGAGGCCTTCTCGTGACCACACCCGTCCTGGAGCTGACCGATGTCACTTTCCGGCGCGACGGCAACCAGATCATCGACGGTATCTCGCTCACGGTGCGCGCGGGTGAGCACTGGGCCCTGCTGGGCCCCAACGGCGCGGGCAAGAGCACACTCCTGGGTTTCTGCGGCGCCGTGACCCACCCGACCACCGGCACTGTCCGGGTGCTCGGCGAGCAGCTCGGCCGCGCCGAGCTGCAGCGGCTGCGGCGCTCGATCGGGCATGTCGACCCGCGGCATCCGCTGCGCTCACCGCTGCCGGTGCGCGATGTGGTGCTGACCGGACTCACCGGGACTGTGGACACCCCGCCGCGCTGGGCACCGACCGACGCCCAGATCGCGGCGGCGACAGAAGCACTCGTCGCGGTAGGAATGGCCGCGAAGGCCGAACGCTCCTGGTTCACCCTCTCCCAGGGGGAACGTGGGCGGACCCTCATCGCCCGCGCGCTGATCACCGCACCGCGCCTGCTACTACTCGACGAACCGACCACCGGGCTCGATGTGGCCGCCCGGGAACAGCTGCTGCATACGATCGACGCGCTGGACCGGGCCTACCCCGAACTCGCCTCCGTCCTGGTGACCCACCATCTCGAGGAGTTGCCGACGACGACCGGCCATGCGCTGCTGATCGCCAACGGGCGGACGGTCGCGGCGGGCCCGGCGGCCGAAACTATCACCACCGCGAATATTTCCGCGGCGTTCGACCATCCGGTGCAGGTCACCCGGGAAGGCGGCCGGTGGTCGGCGCGATCCCCGCTGACCCAGCCGGTCCGACCCGCTCTACACTCGATACCCACGACCGGACCACCACCACTTTTAGATACACAAGACAATGCATGTACCATAACGTGGTGACCACCGCGAGCCGCACTTCCAGACCGCCCGGCCGGCCGGCCTCGGCCACCCGGGAAGAAGTAGTAGCACTGGCCCGGCAGGCTTTCCTGGCCGGGGAACGGGTCGACATCCAGGCGATCGCCGCCCAGCTCAAACTGAGCCGCGCCTCCATCTACCGCTGGTTCGGTTCCCGCGACGGCGTGCTCGGCGCCGTGCTGGCCGGGGAATTCGAATCCCTCATCGAACGCGCGGACGCCCGCCGGCGCGAATCGGGCGCCCGGCGCATCCTCAGCGTGCTGGACCGGGTCAACCGCTGGATGGCCGGCAACGAACCGTTCCGCCAGTACTTCGAGAACGAGCCGCTGGCGGGCCTGCGCATCCTCACCGCGAGTGACGGCCCGGTCCAGCCACGCATCCTCGTCGCGGTGGAACAGCTCATCACCCGGGCCGAGGAGCAGGACGGCTACACACCCCGGCTGGAACGGTCACTGCTCGCCTACTCCCTGGTGCGGCTGGGCGAGGCATTCCTCTATCAGGACAACGTGACCGGGCTGCGCGGTGATGTGGACCGGTTACACCGGGTACAGACGGCCCTGCTGGGTATCGACCCACCCGGCAACTGAACATCGGCGAGGATCTCGGCATGGATGACGGAAACGGCGTCGCGGGACTGGTACTCGCCGC
Organism: Nocardia grenadensis NBRC 108939; assembly: GCF_001613445.1. Taxonomy (GTDB): domain Bacteria; phylum Actinomycetota; class Actinomycetes; order Mycobacteriales; family Mycobacteriaceae; genus Nocardia; species Nocardia grenadensis. The sequence continues at coordinate 26,975 of NZ_BDCJ01000002.1, read as the reverse complement.
GGGCGCCGGCCGGCGTTTCGGAAAACCGAAGGCCGAGGTGCTGTTCGAGGGCGAACGGCTGGTCGACCGGGCCGTGCGCCTGCTCCGCGACGGGGGTTGCGCCCGGGTGGTCGTGGTCTCCGGCGCGGTAGAGTTGCGGGTGCGCGGGGCCACGGTGGTGCACAATCCACGGTGGGCGACCGGGATGGGTTCCTCGCTGACCACCGGCCTGGCGGCAGTCCACGAAACCGCGGCCGTGGTCGTCCCCGTCGATATGCCGTGGCTCGGTGCCGAAGCCGTCCGCAAACTGCTCACCTGCGGCGCCCGCCTCGCGACCGCCACCTACAACGGCCGTCCCGGACATCCGGTGCTGCTCGGCGCCGAATACTTCGCGGCGGTGGCCGCCGAAGCGGTCGGCGATATCGGCGCGCGCGGATTCCTCGCCGCCAATTCCGCACTGGTTCAGCGGGTGCCGTGCGACGGCACCGGTTCGCCCGACGATGCCGACACCCCACAGGGTCTGACCCGGTGATCGGCGGCGCGCATCCCGTCGGTTTCCCGCGGCCCCGGCGCCACGGTGCAGATCGGCGGCGGGGTGCCCGACAGCGAGCGCGCCGACCCGCCGTGGCGCAACGCGACGATTGCCGCCGCGCTCACCACCCCGATCGCCGCACTCATCGGACCGGCCCGGAGGCCACCCACTGACGCGTGCTCGGAGCTCTTGGAGCGGAAGGACCGGCGCGTGTATACACGCGCCGGCCCTCTCGGTGTCAGCCGTTCAGCAGTTCCTGCATCTGCTGGATCTCGGCCCGCTGTGCATCGGCGATCTGCTGCGCCAGCGCCTTGGCGTCGGGGTCGGCACCCTCGGCCAGTTCGGTTCCGGCCATCTGCACCGCACCCTCGTGGTGGTCGATCATCATGGTGAGCCACATCCGGTCGAATTCCGGACCCCGGGCCGCCTCGAGCTGCATCATCTGCTCGTGGGTCATCATGCCCGGCATGGTTTCGTGGTCCATTCCGCCGTGCCCGCTGCCCTCGGGTACCGCGACGCCCCAGTCCCGTAGCCATCCGGTCATGGTGGTGATCTCCGGATCCTGCGCCTGCTGTATCCGCGCGGCCAGATCGATCACCGCCGGATCGCTCGAACGGGACGGCACCAGCGCGGCCATCTCCACGGCCTGGCGATGATGCGGGATCATCCCCTCGGCGAAACGGATATCGGCCTGATTGTGCGCACCGGCCGCCTGCTCGCTCGCCGTGGCGGTGCCGGCCGGCGACGAGGTCACCGGAGCGGTGTTGTCGTCACCGTTACCGCATCCGGTCAGTACGACCGCACTGATCAGGACCGCGAGCGCGGTTCCGGTGCGTAGTTTTCCGATCATGGTTGCTCCTGCGAATTCAAGTGTGTGTTGCGTGGGACCAAGCGGCACCGCGACCCGGGATACGGGTCCGGCGGGCGCCGATCACAACCGCAACACGCCCAGAACTGCCAGGCGCTGCGCTATGGGCACAGGTGGTGGCCGGGCCAGCGCCCGCGGCCGGGCCGTGGCCGCGGGCACCGGTTGCCTCGCGAACGGATATCGCCGCAGCGCCGCGAAGATCAGTACCGAGGCCAGCGCGGCCATCAGGACGGCCAGGCACAGGTGCAGTAGATCGTGGCCTGCACCGTGGCCGGCCGGGGCGTCGTCGCGCGGGGCCGGCACGTGCGCACCGGACGAGGACGGACAGCACGGCCGCGCCGCCTCCTCGCGCGACCGTCCCACCTCCGGGACGAACGCCGCCGAGACGAGTGCCGGGGAGCCGGCCTCCGGATGGTGCGTCGTACTGCCGGCTCGGGCAGGCAGATGGTGCATACCCGAAACGGCCACCGCCAGCACGGCCGGTAGCAACCAGCGCGCCAGCACGCCCGCGAGACCGGAGTACACCGCTCGAATCTAACATCGGCCCGACGGGCGGGCCCCTCCGCTCGCGCTCGCCGCACCTCGGCGGAGGCGCCGAGCGCGTTCCACGAGCCCACGCCCGGACGGCGGAACCCGCCGGACGTCAGCCCATGATCGCGTTCATGATCGTCCCGGCGCTCGTCGCCACCACACCGCCGGCCATGGCGCCGGCGATCTGTTTGGGCGCCGTCAGCGCACCGCCGTTCCACTTCTCCCAGGCGAACTTGCCGCCGCCGAAGACTATCGAAGTGACACCGGACAACAGGACGAACCAGGTGAGGTACCTGGTCATCTGGATGATCTTGTCCGACAGCGGGGGTGCTTCCGGACTCGGATCACCCAGCTGGGCGAGTACGGCGTAGTGGTCGTGCAGTGCCGGAAGGCCATCGTGCAGTGCAGTGAGGATCGTGCTCATCTGGTCGTGCCCCTCTCGGATGCCGGTACATGCGGTGGCGGCGAATGCCGATTCCGTAAAGCCGAACCCGACCGGTTATTGAAGCGCAAATCGGGGCGCGATGGGGTGAGACTCACCGGTTTTTTCTGGTCGGGCCGGTGAGCGGCGGCGTGTCGTATGCGCGACACGCGCGTCCTGGAGGTTCCCGCTATCGATCGGCATCCAATTCCGCGGATCGACCGGGCGGCTCCGCGCGGGTCACCGAGCTGTTACAACACGGCCTCGACACGCCCGCCGTCCGGCGTGCTCCGCCGCGGCGGCGAGCGGCGGACGATCCGCGCGGGCCGGACGGACCGGATCAGGGCCGGGCGGCCGTCCGCACACCGAGCAGTCCCATGAGATCGGAGGTCCGGGCGGCGGCGACCTGCCGCTGGGACAGCCCGAGGCCGTACGCCTTCTCCACCAGCACGACGATCGACAGGATCGTCAACGAATCCACGTCGAGATCGTCCAAGGCGGCCTCGCGCGGGATCTCGTCGAACTCCAGATCGCAATGGGTGTGCAGGAATTCCGCGACATGGTCCCGGATCGGCACGGTATCGGGCATCGCGATCGACCTTGCCACTGTCCGGCACCGCGCACCGGGCGAACGGCGCCGTCCGCCCGGCCTCCGCAGCACGGACTCCGGATACGACATCGGGATGTGCGGTACCGTAACGGGTTTCGTCGCGCAGATGTCCGGACACCGAACACGGCCGGATGACTACCAGGTGAGTACCGGTTTGATCACCGTGCCCTCGTGCTGCGCGGCGAGGGCCTTGTCGATCTCGGTGTAGGGGAAACGGGTCACCAGCCGGTCCACCGGAAGCAGCCCGCGGGTGTGCAGATCGAGCAGGTGCGGGATGAAGGTGGCCGGTTCGGCATCGCCTTCGAGGCAACCGCGAACCGTTTTGCCGCTCAACACCAGATCGCGCACATCGATCTGCGGGACACCCGCGCCCAGCCCGACCGCGACCACGGTGGCGCCGGTGCCCAGCGCCGCGAAGGCCGCGGCCAGTACTTTCGGCGACCCGGTGGTGTCCAGGGCGTGCGTCGCACCACCCCCGGTGATTTCCCCGATCACGGCGACCGTATCGGCCGCCCCTGGATCCAGTACCTCGTCGGCCCCCAGGTCGCGGGCCAGCTCCCGGCGGGCCGCCGCCGTCTCCACCACCACGGTGCGGACCCCGGGCACCGTGCGGGCGGCCAGTAGTGCCGCCGACCCCACCGCGCCGGCACCGTAGATTGCCAGCCAGGCCCCCGATTCCGGCCGCAACGCGTTCAGCACCGCGCCGGCGCCGGTCTGGAAGCCGCAGCCGAACGAGGCGGCGACGGCCGGATCGGCCGCCGGGTCGACGACGATTGTATTGTCCGCGGTGGCCAGCGCGTAGCCGGCGAAACTGGATTGACCGAAGAAACCGTCCCGGACCGGCAGGCCTGCGACCGTGACCCGCGGGGAGCGGTCCGGTCGGCGACCGAAGTGATTGAGCGCGGTGGAATTCCGGCAGTAGGCCGGCCGCCCGGCCGCGCAGTTCGGGCAGGCACCGCAGTGCCGGAAGGTGAGGACCACGTGGTCGCCCGGCGCCACCGAAGTCACCGCCGACCCGACCGATTCGACGGTCCCGGCGCCCTCGTGGCCGAGCAGGACCGGCCGGTCCGGTTTACCCAGCACCCGATTCGCCAGGTCGGTGTGACAGATACCAGCGGCGGCGATTCGCACCAGGATTTCGTCGTCGCGGGGCTCGTCGAGGTCCACCGTTTCCACCGAGAACGGTGCCGCCGGATCGCGGGACAGGACCGCCGTCGTCTGCATCGCTACACCCGTTCCAGCAGGAAGTAGAAGAACTGGCCGTCGGCGAGCACCAGTTCCGGGCGTCCGTTCATGATGCCCATCAGTGTGGTGTCGTCGAGCCATTTGAAGTGGTCGAAGACGGCGCGGCCGTCGTAGACCATCGTGGCGGTCACCTCACCCCGGAATTCGATATTCCACAGTGTCGCCTCGCCTTGGCCGAGTTCGACATTGGAGAAGAGAGTGCCGTCCTCGGCGCGGCAGATGAGCGGTTTGGCATCGCCGAGCGCGTGGAAGGTCTTGCCATACCAGCGGCTCTTGGCCAGCGCCCGGCACAGCGGATGCCCGGTCTGGAAGGCGCCACCGCGCCACTCGCCGAGGATCTCTTCGGCGCGGGCGGGCCGCAACCGTGCCCAGAGATCGTCGAGCTCCGCCACCGAAACGCCTTCGGTGAGCTCCCGCAGTCGCTGCCACCGTGGTTTCTCCGCGCTCATATCTGTCCCATCGACGGGTTCGGCGAACCATCTGGTTCGGCAACGACGATAGTTCCGAACCATCCGGTTCGGCAAGATAGGATTCGGGGTATGCGCGCGGCAGGCCAGGCAACCCGGGACCGGATTCTCGCTGCCGCCACAGCGGAATTCGCCGAGTACGGCACGGCCGGTGCCCGGATCAATCGCATCGCCGCGGCCGCGCACGCCAGCAAGGACCGCCTCTACGCCTACTTCCCCGGCAAATCCGAGCTCTATGCCGCGGTCACCGAGCAATGGACCCGGCAGACCACGACCGAGACCGCGCTGCGGGCCGACGATATCCCCGGCTATGTGGGGCGCCTCTTCGACCATTTCCTGGCCCACCCGGAGAATGCCCGGCTCCAGGCCTGGGCCGAGTTGGAGCCCGCCGACGAGCACATCGACCGGGTGCTGCGCCGTACCATCGATCCCAAGCTCGCCGAGATCCGCCGCGGGCAGCGGGAGGGTTTGGTCACCACCGATATCGCGGCACCCATGCTCCTGCGCATGCTCACCGACCTCGCCCGCAGCACCGCCGTGCACGCGGGCCTCGGGCCGGCCGCCCGGATCGCCACCCAGCGATCCGCCGTAGTGCTCGCGGCCCAGCGTCTGGTCGGACGGTTCCCGGCGGAACCACCGGCCCCCCGCCCTGACTGCGATCAGGCCGTGCCGGCCGGGCCACCACCGGCGGGGGCGTCGCCGTAGACCACCAGCCAGATGGAGCGGCCCAGCGCGGCCGCCAGTTCCGCGTCACCGATCCCGGTCGGCACCGCGAACGCGGTGGTGATGGAGCGTTCCACCATGGCGGCCAGCACCAGCGCGGTCGCCGCGGGTTCCAGTTCGGGCGCGACGCGACCGGCCGCACGATCTGTTTCCAGGCGGGCGCGGACCAGGTCGACGAAGGTAGCCACCCGGGCCCGCCAATAGGCGCCGACATCCCGGTCGTAGGCCGCGACCTCACTCAGAGCCAACAGCAGATAGCGGTGGCGGCGGAACCCGGCGATCATCGCGCTCATCGCCCGCCGCACCCCCGCCTCCCGCTCGGTGTGCTCGGCACCCCACCACCGCTCGGCGGCCTCGAACAGATCGGCCGTGGCCAGGTCGGCGGTCCGGATCAACAGCTGGCTCTTGTCCGGGAAGTACCGGTAGAAAGTGGAGCGTGCCATCCGCGCGGTGGCGGCGATCTTCTGTACCGCGATCTCGGTGAACGGAGTGCCATCGGCCAGCAGATCCTCGACTGCCCGGAGGACCCGCTGTTCGAACTCGGCCCGGCGGTCCTCGTCCGATTTCCGGGCGGACCGCGGGGTCCGGGTCAGCGAGGGCATCCGGCACTCCCCGGCCCGAGCGCACGGTGCAGTGGATATCGGCTCGCAAAGTCCATGGCAGACATTGTGCCCGCCTTTGTCCACGCCGGCCGGTTCCCCGCCGGCGCACCCCTCGGGTTCCGCCGCGAGCCCCGAGGCAGTCGACGCGATCCGGCACAGCGCCGGAAAACTGTGCGGGACAGTGCCGATCGGATAGTTGACAATCACGCCGACGCACCGCACCATCAATCGGACATAGTGTCCGAGACTCGATGACCGAGGACGGTTACCGTGGCCGAGTCCCCCAGCGCGGTCGAGCAGGCCGATACCGTGGTCGTCGGCGCCCGGTGTGCCGGTTCCGCCACCGCGGCCACTCTCGCCCGAGCGGGCCGCCTGGTCGTCGCACTGGACAGCTCGCGCTTTCCCTCCGACACCTTGTCCACCCATCTGCTGTGGCCTGCCGGAGTCGCCGAACTGTCCCGGCTGGACGCACTCGACGCCGTCGAGAAACTGGGCGCGCCACGACTCACCCGGGCCTACGCCGCCGCGGCGGAGTATGCGATCGCCAGCAGGTTCCCGCAGGTCGACGGGATCGACTACACCCTGTGCGTACGCCGCACCGGCCTCGACCACGCGCTGGTGCGCACCGCCCGCGCGGCCGGGGCCGAAATCCGCGAGAAATGCCGGGTGACCGAACTCGTCTGGGACGGTCGGCGCTGTGCCGGTGTGCGCTATATCGACCCCAACGGCCGGCTCGTCGAGATCCGCGCCGCCCTGGTGGTCGGCGCCGACGGCCGCCGGAGCACCGTAGCGAAACTGGCCGGGGCACCGACTCCGTACGAATCCACGCCCAGCGGGCGCGACTGCTATTTCGCCTACTGGCGCGACCCCTCCGGCGACCGGCGCGATATCGCCGCACAGTGGCGGGTGGGCGCCGATCTCGGCACCGCCTTCCCCTGCGACGACGGGTTGCTGTTGAGCCTGGTCCAGCCGCCGGCCGCAGCGGGCCCGCCGCGCCCCGGCGACGCCGAGGAGCGCTATACCGCCGCGCTCGACCGCATCCCGCCGCTGCGGGAGCGGCTGCGCGATTGCGAAAGAGTGGGCCGGGTACGGTCGGCCACCGATATCGCCTCCTATTTCCGCCGTTCCAGCGGGCCGGGCTGGGCGCTCCCCGGTGACTCCGGTCATTTCAAGGACCCCGTCACCGCTCAGGGCATCCGCGACGCCCTGCACTACGGACGCCTGCTGGCCGAAGCCGTCGCACCGGTTCTCGACGACCCCGTCCGGCTGGACCGCGCCGTCGCCGCATGGGAGCGCCGGCGGGTACGCGAATGCCGGGAGATCTATCACTGGACCAACCGGCTCGCCCGCGGCACCGCGATGAGCCCGCTCGAAGTCGAGCTGTACCGCGCCGCGACCGAGGATCCGACCCTGGCGGCGATCACCATCGGTATCTTCTCCCGCACCCGGCGGCCCGCCGAGCTCTACACCCCGGCGCGCATGGCCCGCCTCGCCGCCGGGGCGCTGTGGCACCACCGCGGCGATCCGAGACCCGCGCTCGCCGATATCGCGCACGAAATCCGTTCCGTTGCGGACGAATTCCACACTTCCTGCACCACATTGCACGGCGCCCCGCCCGCCGTGCCCCCGCCGTCCCCCGGTACCGCCACCGCCTGACCAGGAGTTCACCATGTCGGATCAGCTGCCGAAGAAGTCAGCCACGATCGACCGCCGCACCGCCCTGCGCGGTGCCCTCGCCGGCGCCGCGATCCTCGCGGCGGGATCGGCGACCGGCGGCACCGCGCACGCTGCCGCCCCCCGGGGCCGGACTCCGGGCCTACGCACGGGCGGAAAAGAGGTCGCCGTCTTCGGCGGCGGCATGGCCGGTCTGTCCGCCGCGCATGAGCTCGCCGAACGTGGTTTCAAGGTGACCGTCTACGAACCCGCTTTCCTCGGCGGCAAGGCACGCAGTATGCCGGTCCCCGGCACCGGAGCCGACGGGCGGGCGGATCTGCCCGGCGAACACGGCTTCCGCTTCTTTCCCGGCTGCTATCAGCACATTCCCGACACCATGCGTCGTATTCCGTTCCCCGGTAATCCGAACGGTGTACTCGACAATCTGATCCGCGTCGAGGGGACGGTGGCGGGATTCCGCGACAGACCACCGATCTTCGCGCCGGTGGAGGTGGGTGCGCTCGACCAGCTCACCCCGGAACGCCTGCAGAACAGCATTATCAGCGCGTTCGGATTCATTCCGGAACTGCCGTCACACGAATTGGCCTTCTTCGCAAAACAGATGCTCATGTGGTTCACCTCCAGCACCGAGCGCCGGTTCGGGCAGTGGGAGTATTCGACCTGGGAACAGATCATGCGCGTCGACGGCAAATCGCCGACCTACCGGTCCTACCTGGTCAACGCGCTCACCCGGATCACCGTCGCGGCGAAACCGCATCTCAGTTCGGCGCGCACCATCGGCACCATCGGCGAAGCCCTGGTCCTGGCGGGAACGGGCCTCGTCCCCGAATTCTCCGGTGGTGTGGACCGGATCCTGAACCGCCCGACCAATGCGGCCTGGATCGATCCGTGGGCGACCCATCTGCGCAGCCGAGGTGTGCAGTTCGTCATGGGGCCGCGCGCGAGCCGGCTGAACTACGGCAACGGCCGGATCGAGTCGGTCACCGTCACCGACGGCGGCGGCGCGAATACCGTGGTCGCCGATCACTACGTCTGCGCCATGCCGGTCGAGAAGACCGTCCCCTTGCTCGACGATGCGATTCTGTCCGCCGATCCCCGGCTGGCCGGTATGCGCGAACTGCTCACCGATTGGATGGTCGGTATCCAGTTCTATCTGCGCCGACCCACCGATATTCCGGAGGGCCATATCGCGGCGCTGGGATCACCGTGGGCGCTGACCGCGCTGCGACAGGCGCCGATGTGGGTCGGGGATTTCGCTGCCCAGTACGGCGACGGTTCGGTCGCCGAATGCTTCTCGGTGGATATCTCCGATTGGGATACCCCCGGAATTCTCCATCACCGGCCCGCGAAACAGTGCAGCGCGCCGGAAATCGCGAACGAGGTCTGGGCGCAGCTGAAATTGTGGCTGAATACCGGCACCGGGTGGTTGCGCGACGAGGATCTCCACTCCTGGCATCTCGATCCGGGGGTCCGCTGGTCCGGCGGCACTCCCCACAACGAAACCCCGTTGCTGGTCAATACCGTCGGTTCCTACGAGCACCGGCCGACCGCGCACTGCGCCATCCCGAATCTGTTCTTCGGCGGCGATCATGTGCGCAGCAATATCGATCTGGCGACCATGGAGGGCGCCAACGAATCCGGCCGGTCGGCAGCCAATGCGATCATCGACGCCGCGGACGATCCCGCGCCGCACGCACCGGTGTTCCCGCTGGTCGCGCCGCCTGCCTTCGACGCGGCGAAAAAGATCGACGCCGACCGGTTCCAGGCTGGGCTCCCCCACATCCTGGACGTGTAGTGGGGAGGCGTGCGGGTAGCACAGCGGCGTCGTACCACCCGCACGCCCTGTCCGGACAGCGAAACCTCCGCCGCCGCCGGACTCCCACGGAGCGCCGTGGATGGCGCCGGATGATGTGCGGCGCGGCCGAATTCACGGCAGCGCCGATTAGCACAAAGCATTGTGGGCTCGATCTTGTTCCGTGAGAATGGGTTCCGAGCCGAGATCCGGCTTCTTGGGGACCGTCGGCGCCGCGGCGCCGGCAGAACAAGTGGGGAACACCATGAGAATCAAGCAACTCGCCGCCACCGCGCTGATCTCGATCGGGGCCCTCGGAGTCGCCGCGGGGACGGCGCAGGCGCAGCCCGTGGCCACCGAGGTCGCCGTACGCGGCGCCGAGCAGGGGATCGGCTATGTCGTGGCGCCGAACGAGGCCGGCACCGCGATCGTCACCACTCTCGACGCCGGCAGCTTCGCGCTCACCGCCGACGGCGCGGCCGTCACCCTGTCGGATCCGGCAGGCCACGTACTGACCACGCTGCCGCTGGGCGTCGCGGCCGCCGGGCAGACCGCGCCACTGGCATCGGCCATCTCGGCCGACGGTCGCACCCTCACGCTCACACCGGATGTGTCCACGCCGGCGGGACAGCACGTGGCCCAGCTCGTGGCCGACCCGGATACCGAGTCCCGCAAACTGCACAATGCCGGGATCGGCGCCTTGATCGGTGGCGGGATCGGTGCCGTACTCGGCTTCTTCCTGGGCGGCGTGGGCGCCCTGATCACCATTCCGATCGGTGCGGGGGTCGGTGCGCTGATCGGCTACTCCACTCCGTGATCGACGAACTCGGCTGCGGCCCACCGGCACCGGTGGGCCGGGCCGGGTTCGCCAGCGGCTCGGGCGCACCGAAATCCTTGCGCCGGAACGAATACTCACCCTACGGTCCCGGCCCGAACAGGCGCCGTGAGGCCGTTTTCTGTCGGACCCCCCACGTAAAATCATGCAGGTAGGACACAGTCGGAGGGGTGATGTTCGGCCGGCGGACCGGTCGCACCGCAAGCCTCTCCGACGCTTCGGAACCGGGGGTTCTGTGATGAGTGAAATCGGACAGGAACGATTGCTGCCGCCGCGTCAGCACGGGACGTCGTGGCGCGAATCGGAATACCGGGCCATCGCCGCGGAACTGCGGGCGGGTAAGGGGTTGCCCGAGATCGCCGCGGAACTCGGGCGGACGCCGTCGGCCGTCCAGGCGGCACTGCGCAACTTCGTTCCACCGGAGGAGAAGGTACGCGCGAACGACCGGGCCGGCTGGATCCAGGACCGGATGGCGACCGATCCGCAGTGGGATTGGTGGGCGGTGGTACTGGACCATCATCGGCACGGTCCGTCCGCGCTCTGGCTCACCGAACACGAGCACATCGCGCGTGGCGCCTGGCGTGACCGCACACCCATGCCGGTGCTTGCCCAGCGGCTCGATACCGCCGAAATCGAGGTGGCCGCCTTCCTGCGCGCGCTCGGGCTGGCGGAGAACCTGGCCGAGGTCGCCGATCGGCTCGGCGCGACGCCGGGCCAGGCGCTGGCCAAACGCGTGAACGCGGCCCGCGATCAGGAACAATCCGCCGCCTGGATCCTGGTGGTGGACGGTGCCGCGGGCACCGTGAAACCGCGCAGCGCACCGGTACGTCGGCATGTTTCGGTGCACGAGAACCGGGCCGCCGCCGAAGCGGGCCGGGATCGGGTGCTGCGCTGGCACCGCCGGACCGCGGGGGACAGCACCACACCCGTCTGGTGGACGATCGCCCAGCGCGGCGTCGGCGACTCCGCCGGCCGCACCTACTGCGGCGTTTTCACGCCGCGCCTGATCGACAGCGGGGTCCGCGCCGACGCACTCGCGGTCGGGGACCGCATTCTGATCGCCGGACCGGACGGTAATCCGCAGGAAGCCCTGGTCGAATCGATCGCTCAGCGCGGTGACGTCGTCGTCGCCGATCTCGGGCCCGTCGGCGATTCGCGGGTCCACCAGGTGATCGAATTCGATGCCGGGGAGCGGGTGGAGGTGCTCACCGCCGGGGAGTGACGGTGCGGTGATGCCCGGCCGCCTCCGCGCGGCCGGGCATCACCGCGGAGGCGACCACAATGGCCACGGCCATGACGGCCACCGCCACGAACACCAAGTGCACCCCCTCGGCCAGCGCCGTCGGCGAGGGGGTGCCGGTATCGCCCACCCGGGAATTCACGAGTGCGCCGAACACTGCCACACCCACGGCACTGCCGATGGACCGGGCGAACATATTGACCGAGGTCACCACGCCACGTTCGCCCCAGGTGGCGCTGGTCTGCGCGGCGATCAAGGTCGGGCTCGCCACCAGCCCCATACCGAGGCCGATGACGAAACAGGTGGCCGCGACCTGCGCGATGGACGTCGTGGGCCCGATGAACAGGGTACCGACGGCACCGACCGTGGCCGTGGCCCCGCCGATGAGTGCGGTGCTCCGGAAGCCGATGCGCAGATATACCCGGCCGGACTGGGATGCCGAGACCGGCCAGCCCAGGGTCAGCGCGCCGACCGTCAGCCCGCCCACCACCGCACCGGCACCCAGCACCCCCTGGGTGAAGGTCGGCACATAGGACGTCAGACCGAGCAGCAGCGCACCCACCAGGGCGGAGATCGTCGAACTGGCGATCACCACGCGCCGGGTGAAAAGCCACAGTGGCAGCACCGGATCGGCGGCCCGGCGTTCCACGAGGACGAACAACACCAGCACCGCGGCGCCACCGGCGAAGATCGCGATACTGATGGGGGCATCCCAGGCCCAGGCACGGCCGCCCTCGAGCAACCCGAGAATCAGCGCACCCGCTCCGGAGGTCAGCAGCAGCGCCCCGGCGTAGTCCACCCGCCGGCGCTGACGGGCCGGGGTTTCGGTGAAGTGGCGCAGCAGCATCCATCCGGCCCATGCCGACAACGGCAGATTGATCAGGAAGATCCACCGCCAGCCGACATACTCGGCGAAGACGCCACCCAGCAGCGGACCCGAGACCGAGGAGAAGGCCCAGACACCCGCGAGATAGCCCTGCACCTTGGCGCGCTCGGCCAGGGTGTACAGATCACCGGCGATGGTCATGGTCATGGGCTGGATGGCCCCCGCGCCGATACCCTGCACGGCCCGGAACACGATCAACCACAGCATGCTGCCCGCGAGCCCGCACAGCAGCGAGCCGACCGCGAAGACAGCGATGCCGAACAGGATCACCGGTTTACGGCCCACCGTATCGGCGATCTTGCCGTACACCGGCACCGTGACGGCCTGGGCGAGCAGATAGACGGAGAACAACCACGGGAACTGCGCAAAACCGCCCAGGCTCTCGGTGATGGTGAGCACCGCGGTCGCGATGATGGTGGAATCGAGGGCGATCAGACCGGTGGCCAGCATGAGCGATCCGAGGATCGCGCCACGTTCGGAGCGGAGCCCCACATCGGTTCGCGCCGTCTCCGCCACCACTGCCGCACCCTCTTTCTCCGGACCGGACACCTCAACACGATCGCCGGGCCACCGTATTCCCCCGACCGTCGTAGACGCCGCCGCATTTCCACATGGTGAGACGGACACGTTCCTTTGTGCAGCGGAGCAACACTGGTTCCCGCGCCGCGCCGTTGTGACCCGCACAGAGCAGCTGTGGCGCAGCGGGATCGGTGGATAGCATCCGCGTCATGGGTGCACTTCTACGCTCGCGCCGCCGGGACGTTTCCTCCCGCCTTCTGCTCGGTGGGCCGGCCGCCGCCGTCGCGATCCTCACGGCCGGCTGCGGAGGCGCGGCCGAGCCCACGGACCCCGCGGCGATCTTCGATCCGTGTGGTCTCCCCGCCGGTCTCCTCACCGAATCGGGGTTCGCGCCTGGTTCGATCCGGCGCGATGTGGCCACGGAACCGGGCTGGGCGGGCTGCGGCTGGAGCAGCGAGCGGGCCGCGCTGCGTGTGCTGTTCTCCGCCGACGGTTCGCCGGACGAGGTCGCCGGTGACGGCGACACCCGTACCGAGGTCACTCTGGTGGACCGCACCGGCCGGCTACTGCACACCGGCGCCGCCGATACCGCGGCAACGTGCACCGTCGCCCTGCCCACCGCCGACGGCGGCGTGGTGCGGGTACGGGTCGACAGCGCCCCGGGCGCCACCGAGAACGCCTGTACCCGAGCCGAGCGCGCGGCAAGTACTCTCGCACCCGCGTTTCCGGTCTGATCAGCGGATTCGACCATAACTCGCACCACTGTGACCGGTCACAAGCTCGACGGGCGGTGCCTGCACGGTCGTCCAGTCGAGTTCGCAAAGCCACCCGGGATACGACACATGATCATTACTGTGGAGCCGCAGTCTCGCCCAGGGGTAGAAGGAGTCAGCAGCATGACCGTCGACACGACCAGAACGAAGCTGACCCTATCCGGCCAGCCCATGTCCGCCCCGCTACAGGATGTGCGCACACTGTCCCGCCATATGGTGGGCCATTTCGTCGAGAACGTGGTCCCCTGCGGCACGCTGCCGGGAGACGCCATCCACGGCGATGTCACCACCATCACCCGGACCTGCCTCGAGCTCGCGGTCAGTATGCTCGACGGTAAGGACATTCCGGAGAAGACCCGGCGGCTGGAGAACGCCGCCGCCGGCTGGGCACGCGAAGGCGTTCCGATCGACACCATCCACCATGCCGTGCACGAGGGTTTCCGGCTCGGCCTGGACCTGGTGGTGTCCCATGCGACCGTCACCGACTATTCGGCGCTGGTCGACGGGGCCAAACTGGTCGTCGAGATGCTGGACAAGATGACCGTCTGTATCTCCATGGCCTACGTCCGCGAACTGCGGTCGGTGGTGAGCGAGCACCACACCGCCGTGCACACCCTGACCTCCGCGCTGCTGGGCGGGCACGGCACCTCCACCATGGCCCGCGAATGCGGGATCGAGATCGCCCCCGCCTACACCGTGCTGGCGATGGCCATTCCGGCCCATCCGGACGAAGCGGTCCCGGCGCTGGACGGCAAGGTGGTCGCGCGCCGCAAACTGCGCCGGGTCCAGGCCGAACTGGCGACCCGCTGCGAGGATTCGGCGCTGTCGCTGCTGAGCGTCGACGGCGGCACCGTCCTGCTACCCGCCGATATTCTGACCGGCGAGCAACTCGACGAACTGGTCGCGCAGCTGTCGCGGGCCGCCCAGGTGCCGGTCAGCGCCGCGGTGGTGGAGGCCCCCACCGCGGAGGTGCCGTCGGCGGCGGATCAGGCCCACGAACTGCTGGATATGGTCCAGCGGCTCGACTGTGTGCCCGGACTGTACCGGTTCGATGATATGGCGCTGGAATATCAGCTGACCCGGCCCGGGCCCGGCCGCGAATACCTCGGCTCGCTGCTGGATCCGCTCGACGATCATCCGGAACTGCTGGAAACCCTGCAGCGCCATATCAGCAACAACCTGAACCGACAGCGGACCGCGCGCCTCATGCACATCCACACCAACACCATCGATTATCGGCTCAAACGGGTCGCCCAGCTCACCGGCTTCGATCCCACGCAGCCGTCCGGCCTGTGGTACCTGCGGTCCGCGCTGGTCGCGCGCAGTTACCGGGCGAGCTGACCCTTCACGCCGGCCCCGGGCGACTGCGCACCTGCGCCACATAGGCGCGCGACACCGCCGCGGTCAACGTATCGAGCACATCGACCACGAAACCTCCGTCCACGCGCTCGGCCGAATTACGCAGGCCCAGACCGCTTTTCACCCCTTGGTGCAGGGCGTGCTGAATCATCTCCAGCGGCACCTCCTCGCGCGCCCAGCGCGCGGCGGCCACCTCGAGCCGGGCGAGTACCTGACGTCCGGACGGATCCGAATCGTCGAGCAGGGCCAGCGCCATGCCCAGCCCCACCCGAAAGGCCGTTTCGAAATCCGGTCCGGGCCGTTCGCGCGCCGCCGGGCCGGACGACCAGATCCGCATCAGCTCCACCGGATCCGGCACCTCGAAGGTCTGCCCGGGCTCCTCAGGCTCGCGGTCGTACTGCTCACCCGTGCACATCCGTGCTCCCTCCACCAGCGACCGGCAACCGATATGGACAAACGTATAGTTACCCGCCCTTCTCCGGCAGACACATCGCTCGGACTTCGGTCCACCTCGGAACTCGGGTCGGCAAAGATAGTGAGACGTCCCATCAACAGATACTTCGTTTTCGTGCCCGCGCCCACCGGCACCGCCCGATCACCGGGCCCCACCCGCGACGCGCGCCCCGCCGCGTTCCCCAGTTAAGGTGCGGCGGTGGATACCGGTGATCTGATAGACCGCAGCAGTTCCATCGCGGAGCGGCTCACGGCGACCCAGGCGGCGCCGCCGTCGTGGCTGGTACTCGCCACCGCCGTGGCGGCACTGGTACTGGTGGCCTACGGCCCGCTGTGGCGGATCACCCGCAATGTGGTCACCATCGCACACGAGGGCGGGCACGCACTGGTGGCGTTGCTGAGCGGACGCCGGCTCAATGCCATCACCCTGCATTCGGACACATCGGGACTCACCGTGTCCAGCGGAAAACCCTACGGGCTCGGCATGATCCTGACCGCACTGGCCGGCTACCCGGCCCCACCCCTGGTGGGGCTGGGGTTCGCCGCACTGCTGGGCGCCGGGCGCATCACCCTCATGCTGTGGATCGCGATCGCCGCGCTGGCCGTGATGCTCGTGATGATCCGGAATGTGTACGGCGTCGTCTCCGTGGTGAGCACCGGCGCACTGGTTTTCGCGGTGTCGTGGTTCGGCTCGGACGCGCTGCAGGCCGGCTTCGCCTACCTCGCGACGTGGCTGCTGTTACTGGCCGGCAGCCGCCCGGTACTGGAACTGCAGCGCACCCGCTCACGGATGCGCGACGGCACCACCGACGCCGATCAACTGGCCCGGCTCACCCGGTTGCCGGGCCTGCTCTGGGTGGTCGTCTTCCTGGCCGTCGCCCTCGGCGCACTCGTGGCCGGAGCGGGCCTGCTGCTGTCGGCGACCGCGGGAATCTGCCTGCCGATCCCCAACGGCGCGGACTGCCCGGCGAACTAGAACCGCCGAACCGCGCTCAGCCGGGACTCTCGGCCGCGGCGAGTTCCTTCTTCCAGACCCGGAAGCTCTCCTCGGTCCGCCCCCGGCGCCAATACCCGGAAATGGAAGCGAACTCCGCGGAGACGCCCCGTTCCTTGCGGATGTAGGGGCGCAGATTGTGCATCACAGCCTGCGCCTCCCCGTGGATGAAGACCTGTACCCGGCCCGGCAGCCACGGCGCTGCCCGGACCGCGCCGATCAGGGGTGCGTTGTCACCGGCGCGGTCGTCGCCGACCTCGTGCGCGGCGCCGCCGCGATGTACCCAGGTGACGTCCACCAGCGCCTTGGTGGTCAGGGTGATCTCGTCGGCAGGGTCGGCGATCTCGATGAACACCTTCGCGGGCACCCCCTCGGGCAGCGCCTCCACGGCGGCGGAAATGGCGGGCAGGGCAGCCTCATCACCGGCGAGCAGATGCCAGTCGGCGTCCGCGCGCGGTGCGTAGGCCCCGCCGGGCCCGAAGAACGTGACCTGCTCGCCGGGCTGTACCGCGGCGGCCCACGGGCCCGCGATCCCCTCGTCGCCGTGCACCACGAAGTCGATGGCGATTTCGCGGGCCGCGGTATCCACCGAACGGACCGTGTATGTGCGCATCACCTCGCCGTCGGGGCGGTCGAACAGCAGTTTCACATACGCGTCGGTGAACTCGCCGGCATCGAAATCGTCGAATCCGGGATCACCCAGATATACCCGCACGATATGGGGGCCGAGCCACTCCGTCCGGGCGACGGTCATGGTCGTGCGCTTTCTGGCCATCCGGCCTCCTTCATTAATTAGGCTTACCTAAGCGAACGTACCAGCCGGATCCGCCCGGTTGTGTAGCGTCCGTCTCGTCCTGACCGAAATATCCGGCAAGGAACCGTTTTTGGGTTAACCTCACACAAATCTCCGGACGAAGGCACCACATCATGACCGCGGCAACCGTCATCCGCCCCCTGGCGCCCAGCGAACAGATCTTCGCATTCAGCGAGGTTTTCGTCGGATACTGTGCCCGAATGTCCGGGCGGATCGATCTCAGCGCGCTGGCCGCCGCCTTCGAATTCCTGGTCACGGCCCATCCCATCCTCGGCGCGCAGCTCGCGCCCACCGAGCCGGTCGGGCACACCCTGGTCACCTCCGGCCCGCCCGAGGTCGTGCTGACCGTCGCCGACGGCGATCCCGAACAGTTGCTCACCGGCGCCGACCCGGATCAGCGACGAGCCCTGGGCACACTGCACGTGGTGCGGTCGGCGGATATCGCGAGCGTCACCCTGCTGGTCCACCACAGCATTGCCGACGCCACCCATGCCCTGCACCTGCTCGAGCAGCTGTGGCACTGCTATGTGGCCGCCGCGGCCGGACGGGCGCCCACGCTCCCGCCCAGCCGGCAGCCGATGCCGGTGGAGGATCTACTCGCCCGCCGGGGCATCGTGCGCCGGCCCGTCCCGGGCGGTATCGAGCCGCCACGCGTCGCACCACCGCTGCCCCCGGCGCATGCGCTCGACGCGAACGAACACCCGTACCCGCCCCTGGTCACCCACCGCTGCCGGCTGAGCCGGGAGCAGACCGGCGCGCTCGTCGCGTACGGGCACCGGGTGGGGGTGACGGTGCACAGCCTGGTGGCGGCCGCCCTGCTGCTCACCGAATCCGAGGCCCGGCAGCTGCCGGTCGACGAACTGCTGTGTTCGTACTCGGTGGATCTACGCCGCCGGGTCCGGCCCTCTATCGGCCCGATCGAGGGTACGAATGTCCTGGGCTTCGCCGGTTACCGGCCCGGTCCCGGCACCGAGGCCACGCTCCCGGCCCTGGCACGCGGAGTGTTCCACGCCCTGCGCGCCGACCTGGCCTCCGGCCATATCCAGCAGACCCCGCTCCAACTCCCCGACACCCTGGCCGCACCACCGGCCAACCCGTTCGACACGGTGATGACCACGAACTGGGGTCGATTACCCCGGCTGTCGGTGCCCACGCTCCGGATCCACGATTTCCGCACCACCATGATCGCCAAACCCGATCCGACCGGCCGCCGCCCCCCACAGGCCGGTGGCGGTACCAGCATCATCACCACCTACGACGACCGTCTCAGCGTCGAGATCCACCATCCGCCCGAGTTCACGCCGGTGCAGACACCCCGGGTCGAACGGCTGGAGAATCTGCTCACCCACCTCTGACACCGCCGAGCCGGCCGCTGCGATCGTCCCGGTGCGTCACCATCGGGCGAGCCGCGGCGCGGAACCGCTGACTCGGGCACTGCCCTCCGGCGTACATAGGCCGGGTATTCGGCAGGGGCGGTTCAGACTCCCTGGAGCGAGGCGAGCTCGAGCACCGTGATATCCGACGGGGCCGCCGCCCGCACCGGCGGACCCCAGGCTCCCGCACCGCGGGTCACATACAGCGCGGTCGCTCCGTACAGTTCCAGCCCGGCGACGGTCGGGTTGGGCAGCCGCGCGATCAGGGGCCCCGGCCACAGCTGTCCCCCGTGGGTGTGCCCGGACAATTGCAGGTCGACCCCGTAACCCACGGACTCGTGGACCACGACCGGCTGATGGGCCAGCAGTACACAGGCCCGGCGGGTGTCCCGGCCGTCCAGTGCCGCCGCGAAATCGGGCCCCCGGCCGATACCGGTGCCCCGCGGATCGTCGACCCCGGCGAGATCGAAGTCCGGCAGCGACACCCGATCGTTGAGCAGTACCTTCATCCCCAGTTCACCGGCTCGGGCGAGCCACGCATCGGCGTCGGAGAAGTATTCGTGGTTGCCCGGTACGTAATAGGCGCCCAGTGGCGCGGTGAGGCCGGCCAGCGGCTCGGTTTCGGCCCGCAGATCGTCCACCGTGCCGTCGGCGAGATCGCCGACGACGGCAATGAGGTCCGGGCGGGTGTCGTTCACCGTGCGCACCACCTGTTCGCAGAACGCGCGGCCCAACGCCGGGCCCAGATGCAGATCGCTGACCAGGGCGATCCGCAGGCCGTGGGCCTGCGCGGGCAGTTTCGCCAGCGGTACGGTCACCCGCCGCACCATCGGTCCGTTCAGGACTCCGTAGGTACCGGTCCCCACGATCGCGCCGGCCGCGATCACGGTGGCCCCGGCGGCCAGCCGGGAGACCAGCAGTCGTCGCGACAGCGTGCGCGATACCGGGGGCGGCGGCGCGCCGGATACCGCGGCGCCGGGGTCCGGGCCGGCGGGGGCCGCCGGGCCGGGGAGGCCGGGCCGGGGCGCGCTCGCCCCGGACGCTTCTCCCACCGCAGCGCCCACCGGCTGCGCTGTCACCCCCGATTCGACGACTCCGGACGCCGGGGTTTCGCTCCCGCCGGCCGGTGCGGCGGTGCCGGCGTCGCGCCGGACCAGGCCCCGCAGCAGCAGCGGCCGCACGACCTCCCCGGCCAGCACGCCGAGCAGCAGATAGAGGAAGAGCGCCGCCCACAGGAATCCGGGCCAGGTCAGCCAGCGCCAGTCGGCCCGGTCCACCTCCGCAAACATCACCGCGAAGGCACTACACATCGCGATCGCGCCGGTCCCGAGGACGATACCGCCGGGTATCCGCCAGCGGGATCCGTCCCGCGTGGTGTCGCGAACGAGCCGCCGCCACAGATACCAGTGCAGGCCGGCGATCAACCACGCCACGGCCAGTCCGGTGAGCACGGAAACTACTACCACGGAGGATGCCTCTCCCGACCGATTGATTGTGCGGCTGATGAATCTACCCTTCGCCGCCCGGCCCGCCGTGGCCCCCGCACCCGTTCCCCTGCCCGCCGGCGGCACGCGCGCCCACGTGCCCCCTCCGGCAACCATGGATAACTCCATGTCGCCGTGATCATCGGGTAGTTCGGCATCGCACCGGCATTCGCGCCGCGCCGCGGGCACCGCACGCGGCCGGTGTCACACCGACCCGGAAACCCCCAGCCCGATTGGACCGGACGGTGGGAGGTCCCCGTCCTGTCGTCCGGCGAGCAGCCATTTCAAGATCTTTCCCGTTTCCCCGCGCGGCAGCGCCGACATGAACGTCACGTCCCGGGGCACCGAGAACCGGCTCAGCCGATGCCGGATATAGGTGCGCACCATATCCGAATCCAGTCCCGCCCCTTCGTGTTTCACCACGAAGGCCGCGAGCCGCTGGCCGAATTCGGGGTCCGGGACACCCACCACGGCAACTTCGCTGACCTGCGGCAGATGCGCCAGGGCCTCCTCGACCGGCCGCGGGAAGACGTTCTCGCCCCCGGAGATGATCATCTCGTCGTCCCGGCCGGCGATGAACAATCGGCCGTTGACGTCGAAGTAGCCGAGGTCACCGGTGTCGAGCATGCCGTGCGCCTCGTCGGGCGGCGCGGAATTGACGTAGCCGTCGAACAGCATGTGGTTTCCGACGAAGATATGCCCGGTGGCACCGATCGGCACCGGTTTGTGGTCGGGCCCCAGCACCGAGACGCGGGTGCCCAGCGGCGGCCGCCCGGCGGTGGTGGGCGCGAAGCGCAGATCGGCGGGGGTGGCGATGGTCGCCCAGGAGACCTCGGTCGATCCGTAGACGTTGTAGAGGATATCGCCGTAGGTGTCCATGAACCGCAGCACCGTGGCCCCGGCCAGTGGCGCCCCGCAACTGATCACCTGGCCCAGACTGGAGGTGTCGTAACGGGCCCGTACCGCCGGGGGCAGATCAAGGATCCGATTCACCATGGTGGGCACCACGATCATGGTGGTCACCCGATGTTCGGCGACCGCGCGCAGGCAGTCCTCGGCA
Source organism: Nocardia grenadensis NBRC 108939 (assembly GCF_001613445.1). Taxonomy (GTDB): domain Bacteria; phylum Actinomycetota; class Actinomycetes; order Mycobacteriales; family Mycobacteriaceae; genus Nocardia; species Nocardia grenadensis. The sequence goes on along the minus strand of NZ_BDCJ01000002.1, from coordinate 5,741 downwards.
TCGAAGCGTTCCGGCAGCACCACCGTGCACCGCAGCGCGGTACTGAGCTGTAGTCCGGCCAGGCCCCAGGTGTGGAACAGCGGCGCCGGGATGAGCATGGTCGATTCCATCTCCATCGGGATCCGCGACAACAGCGCGGCGATGGTGCCGAATCCCTTGGGATGGGGCCGCCGCGCACCTTTCGGGATCCCGCTGGTACCCGAGGTGAGCACGATCAGCCGGCCCGGATTTGCGGGCCGACGGAATTCCCCCTCCTCTCTCTCGATCAGGTCCTCGAGGGTGTACCGACCGGGGAACGGCGGCCGCAGGTCGGTATTGAACCGGGGCAGATCGTCGTGCAGATACTGGACCAGTTGTTCGAGGTCGCCGTCGACGAAGAGGGCCGAGAGCCGGTGCCGCTGCACGATCTGTTCGATGGTGCGTGCGGACAGGCCGGCATTGAGCAGCGCGACATCCACCCCGAGTTTGCCGGCGGCCACCATGGTTTCGACCATGCCGGCGTGGTTACGGGACAGCAGCCCGATAGCGTCGCCCGCACCGAGTCCCCGGGCCGCCATCGCACCGGCCAGGGCGGTGCTGCACCGGTCCATCTCGGCGAATGTGCGGACTCCCCGATCGTCGACCACGGCGAGCCGGTCCGGAGCGTACGCGGCGCCGGCCGCATAACCTCCCGCCAGGTTGAAACCCCATTTGTTCAGTGACAGCAGCTGTTTCATCACCGCATTGGGCCGGGTGCGCACGACACCGCTCACCGTGACCTGACGCAGCACCTCGAGCTGGCGACGGACCAGCGACCCTTCCCCGTTGACCAGCATGGATGTCCGCGCACCGCGCAGGATATCGGCGATCCGACGCAGGCCCTCGGCGGTCCAGTCCTGGATCGCCGAATTCGACAGCTCGGTGAGGTGCCGGTGTACCCGCCCCGGCGCGAAGAAGGTGATCGATACGGTGCTCCGGTCGCCTTCCCCGTACATCCGCAGCGCGGCGAAACTGCCGATCTCCGGCGCGTGCAGTTCCAGTCTCTCGTACCAGCGGCCGGTCACCACGCGCACGCGCAGCACGCGGATACCGGCCTCCGGCGTGCCGAGCCGGAATTCGAACACCGGCTCCGCACCGGGCAGCTCCAGCCGGGAGCAGGCGCCGATTCCGGTGAACACCCGCGGATAGGTCTGCGGGTCGAGGAGCAGCTCCCAGACAGCGGCACGCGCTGCGGGGATCTCCGCGACCATATCGATGACGTCGGTAACCAACTCCCGCAACTTCTCGTCGGCCCGCAACGAACAACTGGGCCGGCGGGTAACCCATCTGTAATGTCTCTCACAGTAGCTCGGCACCATAGTTGTTACCAGCGAGTAGCAGCGCTCTGTGACAGGTCACGAAGCTGTTTGCCCAGAGTTCACCACAGGTGCCGAAACCGCCGTTGGGGCTTGTCCAACCCCGCCGGCCGGTCCGGTGTGAGAACTCCCAGCGACAGCTCACTCCGCCCGTACGAGCGTTGGGCGCGAATTACATTCGGCCGCATACCACTCGTTTGCGATCCGGAGGACCACGATGCACCAGACCCGACGCCGGGTGGCCATCACCCAAATCGACGAGATCCTCGACTATTTCGGCAAATGTGCGTCCTGCGGGTATCCGGCCCGCGCCGAATCCACCCGGCGCGTATTCGACAACGGCGAAATCGAAACCCTCGTCATCGCCAGTTGCTCGCTGCCCTGCGGCTGGTCCGATCGGGTGTCGCCCACCAGGATGACCGGCCCGGCCGCCTGACCCACCGGAGTTATGCCACCCGCGGCCGCCGCCGGACCCGTACGGCACGATGAGGTCCATGGAACTGAGAATCTTCACCGAACCACAGCAGGGCGCCGACTACCCGACACTGCTCAGCGTGGCCCGCGCCGCGGAGGACCTCGGCTTCGGGGCATTCTTCCGTTCCGACCATTATCTGCACATGGGGTCGGTCGACGGCCTGCCCGGCCCCACCGACGCCTGGATCACGCTGGCCGGCCTGGCCCGGGAGACCAGCCGGATCCGCCTCGGCACACTGGTCACCGCCGCCACTTTCCGGCTGCCGGGTCCGCTGGCGATCCAGGTGGCCCAGGTCGATCAGATGTCGGGCGGCCGGGTCGAACTGGGACTCGGCACCGGCTGGTTCACCGACGAGCACACCGCGTACGGGATACCGTTCCCGGACGATAAATTCGGGCGTTTCGAAGAGCAGCTGGCCGTGATCACCGGGCTCTGGGAGACCCGGCTCGGTGCGACCTTCGATTTCACCGGCAAGTACTACGAGCTCGTGAAATCCCCGGCCCTGCCGAAACCGGTGCAGCAGCCGGTACCGGTGATCATCGGCGGCCAGGGACCGAAACGTACCCCGCGGCTCGCCGCGCGGTACGCGACCGAATTCAATGCCCCGTTCGTCTCGGTGGACGACAGCGCCGCCCAGTTCGACCGGGTGCGCGCCGCGGTCGCCGCGGGCGGCCGGACGGCCGACAGCATGGTGTACTCCAACGCGCTGGTCGCCTGCGTGGGATCCGGCGAGGCGGAGATCGCGCGCCGCGCCGCCGCGATCGGCCGTGAGGTGGACGAACTCCGGGCCAACGGCCTGGCCGGGTCCCCCGCGGAGGTGGTCGACAAGATCGGGCGTTACCGCGAGATCGGCACCCAACGGATCTACCTGCAGATCCTGGACCTCGCCGATCTGGACCACCTCGCCCTCATCGCCGACGAGGTCGCCACCCAGTTGTGACAAGGGGCGGACGGGGCCGTGGGCTCCGTCCGCCCGGACTCCGGATCACCGGTACGCGGTGGCCACCCCGTCGATCAGATGCTCGAGGGTCTCGTAGGCGGGGACATCGACGATGTCGACCAGATCCTGCGACACCGGTACGTCGTGTTCGGCGACCACCTCGTCGAAACGGGCGACATCCCCGGTCCGGAAACCGTGCTCGGCGGCCAGCGACTGCAACTCGGCGTCGTTGTGCAGCAGCGCACCGATCTCCTCCCCCTCAGGGGTGAGCGGGACGACGGTATGCCGGGACAGCACGGTGGGCGACGGGTACAGCAACACCGAATCGGGCCGCAGGCGCCCCGCCACCGCGGCCGCCACATACTGCGCCTCGTAGATCCAGGTCATCGGAGTCGGCCCCATCCCCGCGGTGAGGTATTCCTCGAATGGCCCCGCGCTGGACCCCTCGGTGTAGCCCTGGGCGAGGAACAGGCGCTGCAGAGTGGGCAGCACATGCCGTTCGGCGCCTGTGCCGCGCACCACCGCATGATCGTTGACCACATAGCTGGCCAGCGCCAGGTACATGGCCGCCGAATTCGAGGTCCGGGCGTCGGTGGTGCTGACCAGAATGTTCTTACCTACCCGATAGGAAGTGTTACCGGCCAAGTCGTCCCAGTGCACACCGCTCTGCACGAGCTCGATATAGGCGGCGAAATCCAGACCGGGCGCCGGACCGTCGAACTTCACCGCCCCCGCGGCGTCCAGCAGTTGCACGATCGGGGTGAACGTGGCGATCGCCATCGGCGAATAGAACGGCACGAACTGGGTGCTCACCCCCACCTCGCGTTTGAGCCGCTCGGCCGCCGGCAGGCTGGACGGGAACGCGAATGCCCGGCCGTCCAGATCCACCGAGGTGGAGATCTCCCGCGAGCCGGCCGGCTCGACCCGCACGTCGTAGCCGTGCGCGGCGAACGCCCCGGTGACCCGCTCGTCGGCGAAGAAGGCCGCCTTCTCCGAACCGACCACCCCGGTAACCCTCGTCAGTGGCACTCCGGCGACCGGCGGCGCCGCGGCGGGCGCCGAATCCGGTCGCGACACCGCCCACGCCGTAGCGCCCACCGCCACCACGCCCGCTGCGCCCGCCAGCGCGAACAACCCGCGGCGGTCGGTCCGCAGCGGGCGGTCGGCATCGGCCGGTTCGGTCGGCGCGGCGGGTGCGCTCTTCGACAGCGAGACCGGCGTGACACCGGGGGCGGTGACCGCCGCGGCGGCACCGGCCTCCTCGGTGGATTCGAATTCCCGGCGGACCACCCGCTCCACGAGGATGGGCACGAAATCGCGCACGGTACTTCCGGCGAACCGTTCGTGCGCCGTCCGGATCGCGACGTTCACCTCGTCCGGTGAGCGGTCCTCGGAATAGGCGGCGGACAAGCGGCCCGCGAGGTCATGTATCGCCTTCTGCTCCCGAGCCGCCTTGTCCTCGGGAACCCTGCTCTTCGGGACGGTATCGAGTGCCACCTATATCTCCTCGGCGCCGGGCATGGAATCGAAACGACCCGCCGGGCCGATCCACAGCCGACAACGCTACCGCCACACAGTATTCGGATACTCCCACCAGTGAGCGTGACCACCGATTCTCCGACCAGAATTCACCCGGCGTTTCCCGGACGCCGGCCGGCGGTTTCCTCGAGGACGGCCATGGCCGCATTGTGGCCGCCGACTCCGCTCACTCCGCCCCCGCGCACCGCACCCGACCCACAGCGCAGCACATTCGCGTGACCGGTCGCCACGCCCCAGCGTTGCGCCGGTGTGTCCCCGGGCCCGGTCCGGTAGGGAAACGACAGATCACCGTGGAAGATGTGCCCGCCGGGCAGGCGCAGCGCATGTTCCAGGTCCACAGGTGTGGCGGCCTCCAGACACTGCCCGCCATGGATATCGCGGGCCAGGCACTCCCGGATGGGTTCGGCCAGTACGGCATCGAGCGCGTCCAGGCTCGCGTCGACCGCAGCCTGTTTCGCGGCTTCCGGGTCGGACTCGAAAAGCCTCGCCGGAGTGTGCAACCCGAAAAGCGTGAGGGTGTGCCGCGACGAGCCGGCCGCGATACCGGGATCGGTCAGGGTGTGACAGTAGATCTCCGCGGGCGGGACCGCGGGCAGCCGCCCGGCCGCCGCCTCCCGGTATGCCTGCGCCAGCTGTTCATAGGTTTCGGCGATATGGAAGGTCCCGGCGAACGCGTCGTGCGCGGCCACCGCGGGATCACGCAGACGCGGCAACCGGTCCAGCACCATATTGATCTTCAGCTGGGCGCCTTCGGGTTTCTCGCCGGCCGGTTCGCCGAGCAGCCGGGCGGCCTCGGCGGGCGAGGCGTTGACGAGCACATACCGCGCCGCCACCGTCCCGGCCGCCACGCCGGCGAAATCCACCGCCGCGGTTCGCCCGTCGGTCGCCACCCCGGTCACTTCCGTACCGGTCACCAGTTCCGCCCCGGCGGCCCGGGCCGCGTCGGCCAGCGCGTCGGTCAGCGCACCCATACCGCCCACCGGCACATCCCAGTCGCCGGTGCCGCCACCGATCACGTGATAGAGGAAACAGCGGTTCTGCGCGAGCGACGGATCGTGCGCGTGGGTGAACGTGCCGATGAGCGCATCGGTGAACACCACCCCGCGCACCACGTCGTCGGCGAAGTACTCCTCGATCGTCTCGCCGAGAGGTCGTTCGAAAAGTTCCGCCCACACCCGGCCGCCCACCCGCCGCCGGAGCCGGTCGGCGGTCGGTAGCGGTTCGGTGAATGTCGGGAACACCGCCCGTGCCACCTCCCCCGTCATCGCATAGAACCGCTGCCACGCGGTGAACTCGCGCTCCGATCCGGTGACCCGGACGAAACTGTCCCGGGTAACCGCCGGCGACCGGTTATCGACCAGCAGACCCGACGATCCGGCCGGCGTATAGGAGGAGATCCGCCGCTTACGCGTCCGGAACCGCAGGCCCAGATCGCTCACGATCCGATCCGGCA
>NZ_BDCJ01000001.1 GCF_001613445.1 Nocardia grenadensis NBRC 108939 | reverse complement strand
ATCACCATAGGACGTCGATACCATACCGGCGCCGCGGCGGCGGTGAGGCTACCCGAGCAGACCGCCCAGCAGGCCGCCGCTCTGCCCGGCCTCCTGCCCGCCCCCGGTCCCGCCGATCATGCCGCCGGGCGGCAACTCCGAGGGCTGCACGATCACGAAACCGCGGCCGGCGAACGCCAGGGTCATGCCCTCCCCGGTGCTACGGCCGATGAGCCGGCCCAGCCCGAAGGAGTCATTGCGTTTCACACTCGTCTGCAGGCTCGACGACCAGGCGATGGCCGCCTGCGGATCGGCATAGGTGGGCTGATCGACATTCAGTACGACCGGGCCGCCGTGGCTGGTGATGGCGATCCGGCCGCGGCCGGTGAACACGCAGTTGAACAGGCCCGCGTTACTGGCGTACCCCGCCGCGCCCTGCACCATCCGGATGTCGTAGCCCAGAGTGGGATCGAAGGCGAGCACATTGGACCCGTTGATGGTGAGCCCGTCGGTGCCGTCCAGATCGATGATGTGCACATCGGCCGCCCCGTTGGCGACGAACAGATCACCGCGCCCGGACACCTTCATCAGCGGCACGCCCTCGCCGGTGAGCCGCTGCTGGATCGCCCGGCCGATCCCGCCGGAACCGAGCGCCTGGAAATTCAGATCCCCCTGGTAGGCGACCATGGATCCGGAACGGACCAGCGTTTCGCCGTTCACGCCGACCTTGATCATCTTGCTGCCCTGCTTCTGGATGCCCATCCCGGACACTTCGGCATGACGCGGGTCGAACAGCTCGCTGTGCATCGGCTGAGCTCCTTGCTGGGAAGGATATGCGGGAGGCTGGTGCGCGGGGGCGGGCGGCGCCGGATGGGCCGGCCCGGATGAATACGGCTGCGACGACGGATAACCGGCGGCCGGCGGCGCGGCGGGGTACCAGGGCGGCGGGCCGGGGTGCTGCGGGTACTGCGGCGCCTGGTACAACGGCGCCTGGTGCTGCGGAGCCGGATATTGCGAAGCCGAATAATGTTGCGCCGAAGCAGGGTTGGCGACCACGGTGGGATCGGTACGGGACGCGGGCGGTACGGGCGGGGCCGGCGGAACCGGCTCGTCGTCGACGTTCACCCCGAAGTCGGTGGCAATACCCGCCAGACCGTTGTCGTACCCCTGCCCGACAGCGCGTACCTTCCACGCGCCCGCCCGTCGATAGATCTCCACGCAGACCACTGCCGTCTCGGCGCTCAGCTTCGACACCGCGAAGGTGAGCGTGCCCTGCTGCCCGGTCACCGTCGCGGTGAGCGACCCCACCGACCCGAAGGTGGGTGGCCCGCTGCCGTCCAGGCTCGCGGTGACCACCACCCGCTCGATATCGCCGGGCAGGCCCGGCGTCTGCACGTCGACGACATCGCCGGCGCCCCGCCCATGCCGGTAGGTCACCCCCGGCCCGGCGGGCTGGTTGAAGAATACGAAATCGCCGTCGGACCTGACCTTTCCGTCCGCGGCGAGCAGTAGCGCCGACACATCCACCGCCGCGGAACAGGTCACCGTCACCGTCAGCCGATCACCCGGCGCGGGCCGGTTCTCCCCCGGAGCGAGCGCGGTCACCTCGTATCACCCCGACCCGATACGTACCGGACCGGGTACCCGCCGACCCCGCGGGTGGCCCGGCCCCCGGCCGCCCACCCAGCTGACTTCTGTTCCACACCGACGAGTGTGACCGATAGCGCCCGCGCCGCGCCACCGCAGTATTCGACACGCCGCCGGCGAGCACGCCACCTGCGACGAAACGCCACCGCGCTCAGCGACGATGTCTCCGGTGAACCGCCGACGAACCTGAGAATTTTCACAGCCGCAGCACAGCCAACGGCCAGGCCACGGCGGCATCCTGGAATCGGACGAGCGGAACTCGGCATCAGGGAGGAACCCATGGTGGACTTCGAGATCACCGGCACCACCGTCACTGTCCACGTCCGCGGCGCACACCGAGTGCTGTCGCTGTGCGACCACATCACCTTCGATCTCACCAATATCGTGGCCGTCGAACCGGCCGAAATCGACCGCCGTCCCCCCTGGGTGCGCGCCCCTGGCGTGTTCTTTCCCGGCGCGATCGCCGCGGGCACCTTCCGCGGCAAGGGCCGGAAAGAATACTGGGACACCCTCTTCGGTGGTAACGCCGTCCGCATCGACCTGCGCGGACACGATTACACCCGCCTGGTCGTCGACGTCGACGATGTCGGCACCGCGATCGGTTCCCTCCGCCACGCCGCCGCAGCCTGAGGGCGGCCCACGGATCCGCCGATCGACCTCCTCGCCGCGGGGCCGATCGGCGGACCGGCTTCTTCGGCGCCGCGGGCTCGACGGGGGTGTAGCCCGCGATTCGAAGTAGATGAACGAAGCGTACGGATGTGGCGCCCGAGCAGGCTTACCACCGCGGCCGGTCGCCGATCTGGCGAAGACCGGCCCCATACGCTCCATAGACGAGGCGGGCTCGACCATCGATGCAGGCCCACCCGCGCGCCCTGCCCGCCGCGTCACCCGCGCCCGACGCACCCAACCTCGCCACGGGTCGATCGACTGGGACCGCGATGTGCCTGCCTACGTCGACGGTCCACCAGCCACCGTGAACCAGCGGCTGCCCCTCCCCTGATCGGCACCCGGATCCTGCACACGCCCGCTCCGGCGGACTGGACCCGCCAGGGTATAATCACCGACACTCCGTTCGCGTTGGCGCGCCCCTTTCGCAGGTAGGACCGCTGCGTCCGGCCACTATGATCCGCGGCCCGGACGATGTCGTCCTCGCCGACGGCTCCACCGCGCCCGGAGTCGGAATCCCCCGGTGCTGATCTCTTGGGCGCCTGGCAGCCGACCGTATCACCGGTCCCCGCTTCACATACATATGCCCGCCCCGGTCCTCCAGCAAAGGCTGACGCCATGACCAGGAAAGAACTCGACGCCGCCCACATCCACGACCCGGCACTGCGCCGCTCCTACCGCGCATGCCGCGACCTCAACGCCCGACACGGGAAAACGTTCTTCCTCGCCACCCGCCTACTCGCCCCCGACCAGCGCCCCGCCATCCACGCCCTCTACGGATTCGCCCGCCGCGCCGACGATATCCTCGACGCCCCTGGGCCCGACCTCGATATGAAGGAACGCACCGCACGACTGGAGACCCTGGTCCACCGATTTCGCCACCACGACGTCGACGCCGACCCGGCTCTTGCCGCAGTCGCACATACCGCGGACATCTATCAACTGCCCTCGGAACTGTTCGAAGCCTTCTTCGAGTCCATGCGAATGGACCTGTCGATCACCGACTACCCCGACCGTGCCGCCCTGGACCGCTACGTCCACGGGTCGGCCGAAGTGATCGGTCTTCAGGTGCTGCCGATACTCGGCACCATCGCCCCGCGCGACGAAGCCGCCCCGTTCGCGGCGGCGCTCGGATATGCGTTCCAGCTGACCAACTTCCTTCGGGATATCGACGAAGATCTCGCTCGGGGCCGGATCTATCTCCCCGCCGACGAACTCGCTGTCTACGGCGTGGACCGTGAATTGTTGCACTGGTGTCGCGACCACCGCCGGACCGACCCGAGGCTGCGGCGCGCCCTGGCCCACCAGCATGCGCTGACCCGCGCCCGATATCGATACGCCCACCGTGGAATCGCGTTGCTCGAACCTCGCTCCCGGCCGTGTGTCGCCACTGCGCTGACCCTGTACTCGGAGATACTCGACCGGGTCGAAGACAGCGACTTCGCCGTGTTCGGCCGGCGCGCCCGCGTCCCACTGCCCCGACGCATCACGGTCGGAACAACCGGACTGGTTACCGCCTGGTGTACACGACACACCTCCGCCCGGCCCCGACGTCACCGCGGCTCCGCACCGCAACCGGTCGCCGACCCTGTCGGTCCTCGATGACCGGCCCCGCCGCGATCCGCGGGTGCCGACCGGTAACCGCCCACCCGGCCGTACCGCGCACGAATCTCGGTTCGAGTCCGTCGCCACCGTCGACGCAGCAGCGGTTTTGTCGTACACGCTTGCGCCGACCACGGCGGCGCGTCGTATCGGTCATCTCATCGAGTTCTGAAATACTTCCCGACCGGACAGTCCGGGCAACGGCCGGTGGATCCGGCAGCGCTTCCGGTCGGACGGTCTCCATAGGTGTGAGTCATCTGCGGCACACGCCGCAGTCGGTGGGTGCGTTGGTGGCCGAACGTTCGCGCGGACGCCCTGTCCGGGCGGCCGCATACGGTCTGGCCGAACCGGTGCGTCCGAAATCTGCATCACGCCTGCATCGAGGATGATCAGCAAAGGAATTACTGCATGGCACGGTATCTGTTTGCTGCAACTCCGATCCCGGGGCACGTCGGGCCCATGCTGGCCTTGGCAGTGGAGTTACAGCGCCGCGGCCACGAGGTGCGATTTCTGACCGGTGCGTTGTTCCGTGACACCGTCACGTCACAGGGAATCGAGTGTTCCGATCAGACGATCGAGGCGCCGGTGATATCGGCCGGTCATCGCCGCGCCGAGGCGGCCGGTCTGCTCGGCCGATGGCGCACCGGATGCGCGGAATTGTATTCGTGTTACCTCGACCCCCTCGTCGGACAGTTCCGTGCGGTCACCACCGAGCTGACACGCGCAGCTGTCGACGCCGTGTTCGTCGACGTGATGTTCACCGGCGCCATACCGTTGTTGTCGCCCGGATCCGCTCCGCGTCCTCCGGTCCTGTGCTGCGGAGTCGTTCCGTTGATGCTGTCGAGCGCGGACACCACACCGTTCGGTATGGGATGGCAGCCGCGGCCGAATCGTGACCACACAGCGATGAACTGGTTTGTCCAGCACCTGATGTTCCGTGGTGCTCAGCAACGACTCGATGCGATTCTGCGCGGGCTCGCTCTCGGGCCCGCCCCGAAGTTCGTGCTCGATTGGCCCGTTCTGGCAGACCGGCTACTCCAATTCACGGTGCCCGGCTTCGAGTATCCGCGCAGCGATCTGCCACCGACAGTGGTATTCACAGGGCCGATACCGATCGAGAGTTCCCAGGCGATACCGCAACCGGGCTGGAGCGGTGTGCTGTCCGATGCGAAAACCGTTGTGCACGTGACTCAGGGGACGTGGGACAACGGTGACCTCGGCCAACTGCTGCGGCCCACACTCGAGGCGCTGGGCGGGCGAGCAGATACTGTGGTCGTGGCGTGCACCGGTGGCTCGCGGGACCCGCTCGGGTCGATCCCGGCCAATACCTACGTCACCGATTTCCTCCCCTACTCTCATCTGCTCCCGCACGTCGACGTGATGATCACCAACGGTGGGTACGGCGGCGTGCAAGAAGCTCTCCGGCACGGGGTACCGCTGATCGTCGCCGGTGACAATGCCGACAAACCGGAAGTCGCCGCACGGGTCGCATACACGGGAACGGGAATCGATCTGGGCACGGCACGCCCCCGGCCCGGGGCCGTGGCGGCGGCGGTCGACCGGATACTGGACAACAACGAATATCGTTGCGGGGCTGCTCGTTTGGCGCGTGAGATCGCGGAGACATCGCCGCTGGACATCATCTCGGATGTCCTCGCCGAACTCGGCGCGGATGGGGCCGGGCCGGATCTCCGCTCGACACGCAGGCGAATACGCTGATGAACACAGCACCCACGGGCCTCCCGCCCCGATTCGACCACCTGCCGGCAGCACGGTCACACCCTGGTGTGACCGGCCCCACCACCGCAGTCCGCAATCGACGAACCGCGCGCACCGCTGAGGAGATCGCATGGATCGCTGGCATTACCTGCTCGCGTTACTGGCCTGTCTCGCATCGACGGCGCCACTGGAGTTCTTCGGCGCCGGTGTGTATCGGCGGCCGCGGTTGCTGCTGGGGGCATTGTGGCCGGCCGCAGCATTGTTCATCGTGTGGGATCTGGTAGCGATCGCCGCGGGTGTGTGGGGCTTCGACGACCGCTATATCCTCGGGGTGTTCTTGCCCGGTGCGATGCCGCTGGAAGAGTTCCTGTTCTTTCTCGTCGTGCCGATCTGCGCCCTGCTCACCTTCGTCGCCGTGCAGACGCTGCTCGCGAGGTGGCACCGCCTGGTCGACAACGTCGGGAACGCGGCCGGGCGATGAACTTCACCGGAGTCGGATACACCCTGCCCGCTGTTGCCGCCGTGATCGTGGTGTGTGTCGCCGAGCCGGCGCTGCTGCGTACCGGGCTGTTCCGTCGGCCGGCCTACTGGCTGACGATGCTCATCGTCCTCGGCTTCCAGATCCTGGTGGACGGATGGCTCACCAAGCGCGACGCCTCGGTCGTGGTGTACAACCCAGACCACATTCTCCGGCTCCGGTTTCCGTGGAACATTCCGGTGGAAGATTTCCTGTTCGGATTCGCCCTGGTAACCGCGGTCCTACTGGGCTGGGAACACACACGACAGCGACAGACAGGCGCACAGTCGTGACCGCGGGGAGCCTGGGAGGCGGGCGCGACCGGCGACGCGTGCATCTCCCGCCGCCACCGGGCCATCACGATATGAGCCGTCACGGCTCACCACCCCGAGTGGTCGTCGTCGGCGGCGGGATCGCGGGCCTGGCTGCCGCGACAGGTCTGGCCGAGCGTGGCTGCCACGTCGATGTCGTCGAACGGGAGCGTTATCTGGGCGGGCGCGTGGGCGGGTGGAGCGAACGCCTCGCCGACGGCACCACCGTGGGCATGAATCGCGGCTTCCACGCCTTCTTCGCCCAGTACTACAACCTGCGGAAGTTGCTGATGCGCAGCGATACTGCGCTGGGACGGCTGCGCCGGCTGGCGGACTATCCACTGGTCGACGCATACGGCCGCCAAGACACCTTCCGCGGGTTACCGCACACCCCGCCCTGGAATGCGCTGGCATTCGCGCTGCGCAGCCCCACCTTCCGGCTCCGCGACCTCGTTCGGATGAACGCGCGCGCCGCAGCGCCGCTGGCCGCGGTGTCGGTGCCCGATATCTACGCCCGGCTCGATCACCTCGACGCGGAGACGTTTCTGCGCGATATCAATTTTCCGGCGGCCGCGCGGCATCTGGCGTTCGAGGTGTTCTCCCGGAGCTTCTTCATCGATCCGCAGCGGATGTCCGCCGCCGAGTTGGCGCTGATGTTCCACATCTACTTCCTCGGTTCCAGCGAGGGGCTCGTCTTCGACGTCGCGCGGGATAATTTCGACGTGGCTCTGTGGGCGCCGCTGGCGGAGTACTTGAGCGGGCCGGCCACGTCGGCGCGGCCCGGCACCGTCGAATTTCGTCTGGGCGTCGCCGTCGACCGCATCGACACCGAAGGCGACGGATTCCGGCTGGCCGACAGCACCGGAGCGACCTCGCGAGCCGATGCGGTGGTGCTCGCCACCGATATCGCCGGGCTCCGTCGTATCGTCGCGGCATCACCGACGCTCGGGGACGACCCGTGGCGCGCCCGAGTGGCCGGGCTGGCCCCCGCCCCGGCATTCGCGGTGCATCGGCTCTGGCTGGATCGTCCGGTGGGTGCCGAGCGAGCGTGTTTCCTCGGCACCGGCGGTTCGCCACCGCTCGACAACATCAGCGTGCTGGACCGTTATGAGCGACAGGCCACGGACTGGGCCGGTAGTACGGCCGGCAGTGTTGTCGAACTGCACGCCTACGCGGTGGCCGATACGACACCACCGCCACGAGCTCGGGCCGAACTGCGCGACCGGTTGCTGATGCGGCTGCACTCGATATACCCCGAGACCGCGGCAGCGAATATCGTCGGGGAAACCATGTTGTGGCGCCAGGATTGCCCCCGTTTCTCCCCGGGGGATTTCGCCACTCGTCCGGGCATCACCACTCCGCATGCACGGCTGGCCCTGGCCGGGGACGGCATCCGGGTCGATCTCCCGGTGGCGTTGATGGAACGGGCCGCGACGACCGGCTGGATGGCGGCCAACACCGTCCTGCGCCAATGGGGCGCTGCCGGGCATGACCTGTACACGGTTCCCGTTCGCGGGCGCTCGGCATTACTACGCGCCCTCGCTACTCGCGAAAGGTAACGGCAATGAGCCCTCGCTCCGACTCCGCCGGGAGGTGGCCGCAGAACTCACCCCTGCGGCGGTTCTCACCGGAGAAGTGGTCGCGGCAGCAACCGACCTACCGCGACGCCGATCCCGGCTTGATCGAGGCCGCACTGCGTTTCTCGCAACAGCGCCCTTCGGGTAACTGGTACGCCGTCGCCGCAAGTAGGGCGATCCGCCGCGGCCGCCCCTACGGTGCCCGGGTCAGTGGCCAGGAGATAGTGGTCTGGCGCGACGACGCGGGCAACCTGCACGCAGGCCCCGGCACCTGTCCCCATCTGGGTGCATCGCTGACGACCGCGCAGGTCGACGACAACGCGCTGATCTGCCGCTGGCACGGTCTGCGGGTGGGCGAGGTGAGCAGCAGCTCCCGGTGGCATTGCTATCCGAGTTTCGACGACGGGGTGCTGGCCTGGGTGCGATTGGATTCACTCGGGGCAGATACGCCCACCGACGCGCCGATCATCGGTCCACGCCCCGCCGACTCCACTGTCCACGCGGTGACTCGGCTGGTAGGGGTGTGTGAACCCCGCGATATCATCGCCAACCGGCTCGATCCATGGCACGGCGCCTGGTTCCATCCCTATTCGTTCGCTCGCCTGGAGGTGACGCGAACTCCTCCGCGCGAAGGGATCACCGAAAACAATCACCAGTTCCTGGTCGACGTGACATTCCGGGTGACCCGACGGCTCGGCGTGCCGGTTCGCGCCGAGTTCAGTTGCCCGGATCCACGCACCATCGTCATGCGCATCGTGGACGGTGAAGGGTCGGGCAGCGTTGTCGAAACACACGCCACGCCCCTCGGCACCGATTCCGGGGGCCGCGCGCGCACCGCGGTCGTGGAAGCGACCATCGCCACTTCCGAACGACCGGGATTCCGGCATGTACACCGAGTGCTGCCACTGGTGCGCCCGCTGCTGGATCGGACGGCGGCCCGGCTGTGGCGCGACGACATGGCCTACGCCGAGCGCCGGTACCTGCTCCGTACTCATGGAATATGAGACAGCGACTTCTCGGGTCTGCACTCTACGATCGAACCACGGCAGGGAACTGGTACGCCCCGGCCATTGTGTCCGAGCACGGCCGACCGGTGTGGACGTGCGAGTTACGGTCGCAACGTTTGGAACCAGACGCGGTCCAGCCCGGCGTCATCGCCACTGCGCTCACCGAAATGCCCATTGACGGACGGCAGTTCCTGGAGAACGAACATCCGCTCGAGCGGTTCGGCCGGGCCGACGAGGTCGCCGCGGTGGCCGCATTCCTGCTCTCCGCGGAGACCTCGTTCATCACGAGGGCCCGATATCTGGTCGACGGCAGCTACACCGCCCTCTGATCCAGTCCCGGCTTTACTCGTCGGCGGTATCGAGTTCCGGTTTCGGCTGCCGCGTGATGATCCGCAGCACCGGCTCCACCACGCGTGCCACGATCGGGCCGATCGAGGCCATCAGCAGCACGTAAGTCGTGGCGAGAGCGGCGAATTCGTCGGGCACCGCACCCGCGGCCACCGCCAGGCCG
The DNA here is from genome assembly GCF_001613445.1 of Nocardia grenadensis NBRC 108939. Taxonomy (GTDB): domain Bacteria; phylum Actinomycetota; class Actinomycetes; order Mycobacteriales; family Mycobacteriaceae; genus Nocardia; species Nocardia grenadensis. The sequence continues at coordinate 202,217 of NZ_BDCJ01000001.1, read as the reverse complement.
GCGATGACGATGGAGAACTCGCCGCGCGCCACCAGTGCCGCACCGGCGCGGGCGCGGCCCAGCCGCGAGGAGCCGGCGTGCGCGGCGGCCCACCAACCGGTGGCGATCTTGGTGACCGTGGTGATCACCGCGAGCAGCACCGCCCATGCCAGTACCGGCGGGATACTGCGCGGATCGGTGGTCAGACCGAAGAGTACGAAGAACATGGCGGCGAACAGATCTCGCAGCGGTTCCAGGATCTTGGTCGCGCTGTGCGCGGTCGTATCGGAGATCGCGATCCCGAGCAGGAACGCCCCGACCGCCGCCGACACCTGCAGCGCGGAGGCGACCCCGGCCACCAGCAGCGCCGAGCCGAGCAGTTTGAGTAGGAAGATCTCGCGATCGTCACTGGCCACCACCGCGGAAACGTATTTACCGTAGCGGAGCGCGACCACGAGGACGACGGTCACCGCGAGCAGGGCGATACCCAGCGATTGCAGGCCCGCCACGAAACCGAGGCCCGCCAGTACCGCGGTCAGTACCGGCAGATAGGCGGCCATCGCGAGATCCTCGAAGACCAGGATCGACAGGATCACCGGGGTTTCCCGGTTACCGAGCCGGCCCAGATCGTTCAGTACCTTCGCGATGATCCCGGACGACGAGATATAGGTGACGCCGGCCATGGCCAGCGCCCCGGTGGGGCCCAGTCCGAGGAGCAAGGCGACCACCACACCGGGCGTGGTGTTCAGGACCAGGTCCAGCAGGCCGGCCATCCAGGATCTGCGCATCCCGGTGAACAATTCGGCCGCACTGTATTCGAGACCCAGCAGCAACAACAGCAGGACCACGCCGATCTCGCTGGCGAGATGGATGAACTCCCCGACCTCGTGTAGTTCGAAGAAACCTCCTTCCCCGAACACCAGTCCACCCACCAGATACAACGGAATAGGGGACATGCCGATCCGGGCTGCGATGCGTCCGAGCACTCCGAGCCCGAAGAACACCGCCCCCAGCTGGATCATCGCCAGCGTGGTCGCATTCATCGCTACAGGTTCAGCCGTCTTTCAAGATATCCGCGGCGCTGTCCAGCCCCTCCGAGGTGCCCACCACGATCAACACATCACCACCAGTGAACACGAAGTCCGGCCCCGGGGCCGGCATCGCCTGGCCGGCCCGCATGACCGCCACGATGGAGGTCTTGGTCCGGGTGCGCATCCGTGTTTCACCCAGGGTCCGCCCGTCGTAGGGCGAGTTCTCACTGACCGGCAACTGCCGGGTGTTCACGCCGTCCATGTCCCGATGCTCGTTGCGCAGCTGCCCCACCAGCTGCGGGGCGCCCAGGAGATTGGCCAGGGTGCCCGCCTCGGCCTCGGTCATCGGAATCTGGGTGGTGGCGTCGGGATCGCCGATCCTGGTGAAGATCAGATCGATCGTCCCGTCCTTGTGATCGACGACCCCGATCCGCCGGCGTACAGCGGTAAGCGGAAAATCCTTGCGGACGCCTATTCCCGGCAAGGGTGTCACTTCGACGTTCACGATGTCACCTTAACTCGACTGCGAGTGCGGCCCGATAGCCGCACACACACTAGCGCTACCCCGTGGGGCCCGGTCCCGAACCTCCACGACAGCCCGGACAGCAGCGGCAGCGCCTTCGACAGCAGTTTACGGCGCGGATCACCGCGCCCGTTCGGCGGCGAGCACGACATGGCGCATGAGCAGCGCGGTCGTCACCGGGCCCACCCCGCCCGGCACCGGGCTCAGCCCGCCCGCGATACCCCGGACCGACTCCGCGTCGACGTCACCGACGATCTTCCCGTCGGCGTCCTCATTGGTGCCGACATCGATCACCACAGCCCCCTCCCCCACATTCGCGCCGGTCACCAGCCCGATCCGGCCCGCGGCGGCGACGACCACATCGGCCGCCGCGGTCACCCGGGGCAGGTTCGTGGTGCGGGAATGGCAGATCGTGACCGTCGCGTTCTCCGCCAGCAACAGCTGTGCCAGTGGCTTGCCGACGACATTCGACCGCCCCACCACGGCCACATGCCGACCGGCCAGTTCGATACCGTGGTGTTTCAGCAACTCCACCACCGCTTCGGCGGTGGCCGGGGCGAACCCGGCCGATCCGGCGGTGAGCAGTCCGAGCGACAGCGGGCTCACCCCGTCGACATCCTTGGTGGCCACGATCGCCGGGGACACCTCGTCGAGCGTCACACCGCCCGGCAGCGGCGTCTGCAGCATGATGGCGTCGGTCTCGGGGTCGGCGCTGCGCACGGCGAGTTCGGTGCGCAGCGTGTCGACGGAGGCGTCCGCACCGAGATCGACCGTATCGCAGTCGATTCCGCGATTGGCGGCCGATTTCTTCAGGGAGTTCACGTACCAGGCACTGGCCGGATCGGCGTTGGCGACGACCAGCGCCAGCCGCGGGGCCCGGCCCACCTGCTCGGTCAGGGCCCGCGCCCGCGCGGTGGTGTCGGCGTTGATGGCGGCGGCGAGATCTTTCCCGGTCAGCGATGCGGTATCCACGGATGTTCACCCTAACGGTCGGGGCCCGAGAGCACCCCACCCGCAACCCCGCAGACCGCCGGACGTTAGTGTGTCGATGGCACCGATGCGCCCCGCGCAGCTGTAGCCAGGGGTTTCATGGGACATGTCCCCCATCGGACAGCCGCAAATACCGGGTTCCGGCCGACACCGGACCTATGGTGGGTTGCCACGTACCGCACCCGAATTTCATCGAACGAATCATCTGCGAGAACCCCGCTCCCCCGTGGAAAGGTGTCGCCGTAGTGCACAGTCGAAGAGGTTTGCCGTATCTGGTGGCGGCCGCGGCCGCCGCGACGAGTATCACGCTCGCCGGATTCGCCGGCGCGCCGGCCCAGGCCAGCCCTGATACAGACGCCCTGTACAACTCCGCTCAGCGCCATTTCACCGACGGCGATTCCGTCGCCGGCCGGGCCGCGCTGCACGATCTGATCGGGCGGGATCCCACCGATGCCGAGGCGCTGTCCCTGCAGGCGATCTGGTCCCATTACGCGGGTGATATCCCGGCCCTGCACGATGCGATGGGCCGCCTGCGCGCGGTCGACGGCGCTATGGCCGCGGGCACCGAGGGCGTCCTGAACGCGGTCGGCGCGGGCATCGCCACCCTCCCCAATCCCCTTCCGGCGCTGGTCGGACCGCAGACCGGCATCGTGGTCTTCGGTTTCGGGCTGCTGCCCGACGGCACCCCCCGTCCCGAGCTGGTCGAACGCCTGCAGGCCGCCTGGCTGCAGGCCATCGCCTCACCGCTCTCGCCGATCGTGGTCAGCGGCAACAATCCGAGCAACGGCATCACCGAGGCCCAGGCCATGGCCGACTGGCTGGTGGGGCGCGGTATCCCGGCCAACCGTATCCATGTGGAGAACCGGGCGGGTTCCACGGTGCAGAACGCGCTGTTCAGCGCCGATATTCTGCACAGGGTGGGCGCCCACAGCGCGGTGGCGGTGACCTCACCGAACCATATCCGGCGCGCGGTGGCGGATCTGTATGTCGCCGGTATCCCGGTGGTGGGTGCCACCACCTCGCTGAACCAGCTGGTCTCGCAGTTACCGCCGCCGAGCAAGCAGGCCCAGTACAGCATCTATCTCGATGCGACTCGGACCTTCCGGCTCAGTACCAGCCGCTGACGCCCTTCCCCGCGTCCGGCCGACCGGCCGGGCGCGGGGAAGGGAGAACACGGAACCGCCGCACACCGTGCGAGCGCTCAGCCGGAGGCCACGGCCGCCCGGATCCGGGCCGCCGCCGCGTCGGGCGGGATATCGGCGATGAACGCGCCCATCGCCGACTCGGAACCGGCCAGGTATTTGATCTTGTCCGCGCCGCGCCGGATCGAGGTCAGCTGTAGATGCAGGCGGACGGTATCGCGTCCGGTGTGTACGGGCGCCTGATGCCACGCGGCGATATAGGGGGTCGGATCGTCGTAGAGGGCGTCGATCCCGCGCAGCAGGCGCAGGTACAGGGTGGCGAGTTCGTCGCGTTCCGCCTCGTCGGTGGCTGCGAAATCCGGGATCTGCCGGTGTGGGAGCAGATGCACCTCGATCGGCCACCGGGCCGCGAACGGAACGAACGCCGTCCACCGCTCCCCGGCCAGGACGACGCGCCCGCCCGCGCGTTCACCGTCCAGGATGCGCTGGAACAGGTCCGGACCCAGTCGTCGCACGGAATCGAGCACCCGGGCGGTCCGCGGTGTCACGTAGGGGTAGGCGTAGATCTGGCCGTGCGGATGCGGCAGGGTGACGCCGATGGCTTCGCCGCGGTTCTCGAACGGGAACACCTGCTCGACCCCGGGCAGCGCGGACAGTTCGGCGGTGCGATCGGCCCAGGCCTCGATCACCGTACGGGCCCGGCCCGGGGTGAGATCGCCGAACGAACCCTCGGGCGCCGGACTGAAGCACACGACTTCGCAGCGTCCGACCGCCACCCGTTCCCGGTCGAACCCCAGGGCGGCCATATCGTCGGCTCCGGCCGGGACCGGCGGGATACCGGCCGGCTCGTTCGCCAGCGCGGGGCCGAAGGACGGGGATCGGTTCTCGAAGACGGCGACGTCATACCGGTCGGGTATCTCGGACGGGTTGCCCGGGGTCTGCGGGGCGAGCGGGTCACGATCGGCCGGTGGTAGCACCACCCGGCTCTGCCGGGCCGCGGCGATGGAGATCCATTCGCCGGTGAGGACATCCTGGCGCATCACCGCGGTCGGCGGTCTGGGTTCCAGGCGGCGGGTGTCGATCCGGCGTTCGGGGCCGAGCCGGGTATCGGCGTCGTCGTAGTAGATGAGATCCCGGCCGTCGGCCAGTTTCGCGGTGCGCTTCACGATGCGGCTGGGCACTCGTTCACGATAACGAGCCGCGAACGGTCGCCGACCTTCCGTGTCGCCCGGCGGGTCGGCCACGGTGGCGCGGCGCGGTGGGCCGAAGGTCGCGGGCCGGTCGGCCCCGTCCCCGATACGGCAGTATGGGTGCTGTGGACCAATCGGCGGTATCGGTGGATGTCGTGGCGTTGCGGTTCTGGGCCGACGACGCCGCGGTCACCTTCGGAATTGCGGCACGCCCGCACGAGCCCTTCACCGGGCACGTCGCTTTGCCCGGCGTCCTGCTGGGACGCGGCGAACGCCTCGCCGAGGCGGCGCGCCGGGCCGTACACACGAAACTCGGTGTCCCCGACGGCGCCATCGGCCCGGTCGGGCAACTGGTAACCTTCGACGAGCCCAATCGCGACCCCCGCGGGCCTACGCTGTCCATCGTCATGTGGGCGGTGACCGCAGCGCACGACGGGCCCGCGCAGTGGGTGTCGTTCGACGGCGCCCCGGCACTGGCCTTCGATCACGACAGCATCGTGGTCGCGGCGCGCGGTCTGCTGTCGGCACTGCTCTGGAAGGATCTGTCGCTGACCCGGAGCCTGCTCGGAGACGAGTTCCCGGCGACCCGCGCGGTCGACCTCGCCACCTCCGTGCTGGGCGCCCGGCCCGATGCGGCGAATCTCAACCGCACGCTCGCAGGTATGCCGGGACTGCACAAGACCGACGAGCGCCGCCGCACCAAGGCCACCGGCCGGCCGGCCGCTGTCTGGTCCTTCACCGCCGACCGGTAGCGGGCCACGCCCGCTATTTCCGGTGCGCACCGCGGGCGGAGCCGACAGACTGTGCCCATGACCGCTTTCGATACCGCCGAGATCACCCGGCGGCTCCGTGCCGCCGGCTGCGTGTTCGCGGAAGAGGAAACGCGGTTACTGCGCGAAGCGGCGGCCTCCGATGCGGAACTGGCAGGCCTGCTGGACCGCCGCGTCGCGGGCACTCCACTGGAGCATCTGCTCGGGTGGGTGCGGTTCCGCGGCCTTCGGATCGGCGTCCGGGACGGCGTGTTCGTGCCGCGACAGCGCTCGGCCCTGCTCGTCGACGAGGCGCTGGAGCTGGCCACCACGCACCCGGTACGCACGGTGGTCGACCTGTGCTGTGGCTCGGGAGCCCTGGGCCTGGCCCTGCTCACCGGCCTCGGCCGGCGGCCGGTGGAATTGGTGGCCGCCGATATCGACCCGGTCGCGGTGGCCTGCGCCCGCGACAATCTCGCGGCGGTCGGCGGCCGCGTCCACCAGGGCGATCTCTTCGACGCGCTACCGGAAGAACTGCGCGGCCGGATCGATATCCTGCTCGCCAACACCCCGTATGTACCGTCGGGCCTGATCGCGCGGCTGCCACCGGAGGCGCGCGATCACGAACCCCAGGTCGCCCTCGACGGCGGACCCGACGGCCTGGCGCTGGCCCGGCGCACCGCGGCGGCAGCGGCCGGATGGCTGGCGCCGGGCGGGAGTCTGCTGATCGAGATAGGTGTGGATCAGATGCCGGCCGCCAGAGAACTGCTCACCACCGGCGGGCTCACCGCCCGGATCGTGCGCTCCCCGGATCTCGACGCCACCGTGGCCGTGGGCCGTCGTCCGACGGCTACTTCCGGCCGGTGAACTCGTCCATCGAGTGGTAGACGCCGACGGTGTTCAGGAACAGATCGCGCAGTTTGAGCGGCAGCACACCGGACAGCACCTTGTTCAGGCGCGAGGTCCACGGCAGGATCACCACCGGCGTGCCCTTCTTCATCGCGGTCCAGGAGGTGTCGACGACCTTGTGCTGGTCCAGGATGGGGGTGAGCCAGAAACCCTTGGCACCCTCGAACATTCCGGTGTCGATATAGGTCGGGCATACGGTGGTGACCTTGACATGGCCGTGACCGGCCTGTTCGAGTTCGATTCGCACCGAATCCGACCAGCCCAGCGCCGCCCATTTCGATGCCGCGTACACACTCATCCGTGGGTTGTGGACCAGCCCGGCCGAGGAGGAGATGGTGAGCACCCGGGCCTCGGTGGTCCCGGCGACCATCGCCGGCAGGAATTCCAGGGTCACATACATCGGCGCCAGCGAGTTGATCGCCATGGTCTTGTCGATATCGTTGCGGTCCTCGGTCTCCCAGAAGTAGGTGTTCCCGCGGACGATCCCGGCATTGTTCACCAGGACATCGATATCTCCGACAGCGACCCGCACCGCGGCCGCGGCCGTATTGACCGCGTCGCTGTCGGAGATATCGACGGTGTAGGTGTGCACGGTCCCCCCGGCCGCGGTCAGTTCGGCCGCGGTCTCGCGCAGCGCGGTGGCGTTGATATCCCAGAGCACCACGGCGGCGGCGCCTTCGCGCACCGCCCGGGCGGCGAAGAGTTTGCCCAGGCCCATGGCGGCGCCGGTAATCAGCACCTTCTTACCGGCCACCGTATCCAGTTTCATCGCTTTCGGATCCTTGTCGTCGCAGTCAGCTGAGGAAGTGGCCTACTTCTGGCGCAGCGTCTTCATGACCCGGAAGTAGAGTGTCATGGTCTTCGCCCACATCGCCTCCGACATCCCCGGCAACGGCGCGATCGGCAGCATCCGCTGCACCGCGATGGTCTGGGTGTCGACGTACTTCAGCAGCCCCTCCGGGCCGTGCCGGCGGCCGGTTCCGGAGATGCCCATCCCACCCGACGGCGCGTCGGCACTGCCCCACGCGGCGATGAAACCCTCGTTCACGTTCACCGAGCCCGCGTTGATCCGCGCGGCGAATTCCCGGCCGCGGGCGGCGCTGCGGGTCCAGACACTGGCATTGAGCCCGTAGGGGGTGTCGTTGGCCTGGGCCACGGCCTCGTCGTCGGTGGCCACCTTGTAGATCGAGACGACCGGGCCGAAGGTCTCCTCGCGGTAGACCGTCATCTCGGCGGTGACATCGGTGAGCACGGTGGGTTCGTAGAAGTACGGACCGAGGTCGGGGCGGTGGACACCGCCGGCGAGCACGGTCGCGCCCTTGGCGACGGCGTCGTCCACGTGGGCGCGGACCGTATCGAGTTGCCGCGGGAAGGTCAGCGATCCCATATCGGTGGAGTAGTCCAGCGGCGAGCCCAGCTTCAATGCCTTCACCGCCGTGACGAATTCGGCCACGAAGCGATCATGGACGGCCTCGTGGACATAGATACGTTCCATGGATTCGCAGAGCTGACCGGCGGAGGCGAAACTGGCCCGGACCGCGGTGCGGGCGGCCGCGACGGGGTCGGCGTCCGACAGCACCAGCAGCGGGTTCTTGCCACCGAGTTCGAGTGAGCAACCGATGAGGCGCTCGCCGGCCTGGCGGCCGATGGTGCGTCCGGTGGCGCTGGAACCGGTGTAGTCGACATAATCGGCCCGGTCGATCACCTCGCCGCCGATCACCGAGCCGCGGCCCAGCACAATCTGCCAGAGGTCTTCCGGGAGCCCGGCGCGGACCGCCGCGTCCACCGCCCACAGCGCGGTGAGCGCGGTTTGGTTGTCCGGGCGGCCGACCACCGCGTTCCCGGCGACCAGGGCGGGCAGCACATCGGAGACGGCCAGCGCGAGGGGGTAGTTCCACGGCGAGATCACCGCGACCACGCCCTTGGCCCGCTGATGCACCTGCACATCGGTGAGCACCGGCAGCACGCCGCGCGGATTGCGGCGCGCGAGCAGTTTGGGTGCGGTGGCGGCGTAGTACCGGGAGTTGACCGCGACATCGCCGACCTCGTCGAAGGCGTGCGCCCGGGACTTACCCGTTTCGGTCTGGACGATATCGAGGATGGTGTCCTGTTCGGCCAGCACCAGATCGTGGAAACGCCGTAGCACCGCGGCCCGGTCGCGGACCGGAACCTTCGCCCACCGCCGCTGCGCGGTACGTGCGCGGTCGAACGCGGCCTCGATATCGGCGACCGAGGACTGCGGGAGTTCGGCGATCCGTTCCCCAGTGGCCGGCGCGTGCACCGTGACAGCCGGGGCGCCACCGGCTGCGGCCCGCGCGAGCAGCGGTTTCACCAGATCCGGGGTCAGTGCGCCGGTGGCGGTGGGACGCTGGGCGGTCGTCATGGTCGGCGTTCTCCTGGACGTTCGCGCGCCGCGGCCGCAGAACCACAGCGGAAATGATTAATTGAACAGCGGTGTTAGGGTAATCCTCGTGCCGTACGCCGTGTCAAGGGCTCCGTTCCCCACAACAGTCCGGAACCACCGCAGGCTGTGGGATCTCACAGACCCACCGGAAGCCGCGGCATGAGCGCCCCGGACACCGAACGGGCGCCACGGCGCGGCCGGCCACCGCAGACGCCGGAACAGGCCGATCAGGTGCGCGCCCGGATCGTGCGGGCCACCGCCGAGGTGTTCACCCGCAACGGCTCCCGCGGTTCGAGCGTCGCGCAGATCATCGAACAGGCGGGACTGTCGCGCCCGACCTTCTACCGCTACTTCGCCAACGCCACCGAACCGCTCAATGTGGTTCTCGATGTCTCCAACGCCGAGCTCGTCGGTGGAATAGGGGCCGCCCTCGAGGCGTCCGGCGAGGGCGTGGATCTCGGGATCCGGCTCATCGACGCCTATCTCGACTGGGCGCGCGGGCACGGCCCCATGCTGCGGCCATTGTTCGCCGAACTCCATGATCCGGGGTCGCCGGTGTCGGAGTACCGCAACAACGCGTTGGACGGCATCCGCGCGATCGTCCGCACCAAGTTCGCCGAACTGGACCGCCCGGTTCCCGCGCCTCTCGATCTCGACGCGGCGCTGCACGTGTGCGAATACGTGGTCTACCGGATATCGGCCGCGGCCGAACCGGGCAGCGAACCGGATCCGGACACCGTGGCCGCGGCCCGGCTGACCATGATCCGCGTGGTACTCGCCACCCTCGGCAACACCGGCGATGTGCAGTACGCGATGAGCCTGCCCGGTATCTTCCCGGCGGCGCCGGCGGACTCCCCCGGCCACTGACCGCGACGCCACAAGGCGGCCACTCACCAGACGCACGCCACCGTGGAACCGGCAGGCCCGCACCTGGCACGGCCGATGCGCGCGCATTCGCACCGCCGCGGCCGGACAACACCGGCCCGCCTCGTCGCCTTACCCGGCGACCCCGAACCGGCGAGGACCGGTGGGCCACGGGGTACAGACGTCGCCGGAGCAGGGCAGCCCGTCGGCTCCGGCCCCGTGACCCTTTCGCCGTATGGGGTCCGCCCGGTCGAACGGGCGGACGACGCGGCCGTCGAAGTCAGCCTTCCGGGCCGGGCACCGGGCCGGCGTCGTCCGGGCCGAGGCCGCTGGCGCGCAGGACGTGCCGGTCGATCGCCGCGCGAATGGCCTCCTCGGTGCCCAGAATGCGTACGTGCCGACGGGCCCGGGTGATCGCGGTATAGAGGAGTTCGCGGGTGAGCAGACTCGAACCCGGTTCCGGCAGCACGATGGTCACCGCGTCGTACTGGCTGCCCTGGCTGCGATGGATGGTCATGGCGAAGACCGTGACGACCGCGGGAAACTGGGTGGGATGCACCAGGAACGGCTGGTCCCCGCGCTGCAACGCCACCCGCAGCGACCCGTCCGGGCGGCACACCACCACCCCGGTGTCCCCGTTGTAGATCCGGGCCTCGTGGTCGTTGGCGGTCACCAGCAGCGGCTGCCCCGGATACCAGGCGCCGTACCGGTTCTCGGGGCCCGACCCCGCCGCCGCGGCCCATTCGGCGGCGGCACGGCCCCAGTGTTCGACCCCGAACGGACCGCGGCGGTGGGCGCACAGCAGTCGATGTGATTCGAAGGCCGCGAGCGCGCCTGCCGCGTCACCGGTGCGGGCGGCGGTGGTGACCTGCTGCGCGGTGGTGACGACATCGGCACGGACGGCCGCGATCTCATCCGGGCGGGCCAGCTCGAGCATATCGCCGCCGGCCCGCAACAATTCCAGCGCGGACTCGGTATCCCCGGCCCGGACGGCGACAGCGAGATCGGCGATCCGGCCACCGAACCGCCGGCCCCGGGTCAAGCGGACGATACCGCCGCGCAAGCGGTCCCGTTCTGTTTCGGTGAACGCCTCGGTATCGGCCGGCTCCGCCTCCCGGGCGGCCGCCATTTCGCCGCCGAGCACCTCCTCGAACGACGGATCGGCGGTCCCGGGAAAGGGAGCGGCCACCATATCGGCGAGCACCGCGCCCGCGTCCACCGAAGCGAGCTGGTCCGGGTCGCCGGCGAGAACAAGCCGGGTATCGGGCCGCAGCGCCGCGAGCAACCTGCTCATCATGGTCAGCGAGACCATGGACGTCTCGTCCACGACCACTACGTCGTAGGGCAGTCGATTGTGTTCGTGGTAGCGGAATCGGGTGGTACGGCCGCGTTGCCAGCCGAGCAGCCGGTGCAGGGTGGCGGCGGACAGCTCCGGCAGCCCCAGGTCGGATGCCTGGTCCCGGACGGCCTCTTGCAGCCGGGCGGCCGCCTTCCCGGTGGGCGCGGCCAGCGCGATCCGCGGCGGGGCGGCGCCGGCGGGAGCAGCCACGTGCTGCGCGACGAGCAAGGCGAGAATACGGGCGATGGTGTGCGTCTTGCCCGTACCGGGACCACCGGCGACGACGGTGGTCCAGTGGGTGGCGGCGAGCGCGGCGGCGATGCGCTGCCGGTCCACCACGCCGGCCGGGGGGCCGAACAACCGGTCCAGTTCGCGGCGCACCACCGCGGGGTCGGTGCGCGGATGGTCGGCGGCGCGGGCGGTGAGCACCCGGCGGATGATCTGCTCCTGCTGGTAGTAACGATCCAGGTAGAGCAGTGGGCCCATTCCCGCGCGGGACGGCTCGGTGAGCCGCAGCGGGCGCAGCGGTCCGGCCGGACCGCCCAGCACCAGCGGGCTCTCCCGCAATGCCTCGACGACTCGCGCCTCCTCGGGCCACGGCAGATCCGCGGGCGCGACCGGCAGTTCCGCCCGTTCCTGGTCGGCGTCCACACCGATATCCCGCATCCGGGTGAGGTCCAGGCACACCGACCCGGACCGCACGGCGCGCACCGCCAGCGCGGCGGCGAACAGGACCAGTTCCCGGTCCTCCCCACCGAACCTGCCCAGCCGTTCGGCCACGTGTACATCGGCCGCCGAGAGCACCCCGGCCTCGTTGAACTCGCGCAGGATTCCGGTCCCCCGTTGCGCCACCCGGATGGGGATCACACCGCACCTCCGGCCAGTAGGTCCGACAGGGCGACGATCAGGCCGGGCGGCGGCGTCCAGTCGAAAACGCCCGCGCCCGCCGGGGTTTCGATTCCGATCATGCCGCGCACGAAGAGATAGCGGATACCGCCGAGATGAACCGCGGGATCGTAGCCGGCGAGCCGCCAACGCAGGTACCGGTGCAGCGCCACCGAGTACAGCAGCGCCTGTAAGGGATAGTGCGAGCGGACCATCTCCGCGGCCATCCGGTCGCGGGTGTAATGCGCGACGGTGAGGTCGCCGGTGCCCAGCCGGTTCGTCTTGTAGTCGACGATGACGTAACGCTCATCCGAGGTGCGCAGCACCGCGTCGATACTGCCGGTGAGATACCCGCGTAACGGGACATCCTCGAGGGTGTCGAGTGCGTCCGCGTAGGCGTGGAAATCGTCGGCGGGGTCCAGGTGCGCACGCACGGTGGCGGCGATACGGCCCAGAGTGGCGGCCGCCCCGGAGGGGGTGTCACCGCCGGTGAGCGGCAATTCGAATTCGAGCTCGCACAACCGGTCCCGGCCCGGGACATCGGCGAGGGCGCCGAACCCGATCGGCGTGCGCAAGACCTCCACCAGGGCCGCGGTCAGCAATTCCGGATCGGCGGTGGAAAGCCTTTCGCCGATCGCTTCGGCGCACCGCCCCCGTACCTCGGCGACCAGATCCGGGACATCGGTGTCTACGCGCTCGAGGACTCCGTGCACCAGGGTGCCGAATTCGGCGCCGTAGGGAAGTTCGTTCATCAGCGACGGTGCGCCGGGCTCGGGCTCGGCCGACGGGGCCGGAGCCTCGGGTTCGTCACCGGGACCGAGGGGGTCCACCGGCTCGGACTCCGGAGCCGGCAGGTGGGCGGCCGCGGTGAGCGCCGAATACGAAGTGCGCCGCCAGTGCACGTCGATCTCCCGATCGAAGGTCGCGACCGACACCGCACCGGGCCGGGCATCGGCCGGCGGCCGGTAGGCGGGTGGCTCGGCGGCGGGATCGGCCGCGGTCACCGAGATCGACTCGCCCGCCCCGGCTGCCCAGGCCCGGAGCCGGTCGACCACCACGGCATCCTCGGCGACCGCGGCGCGGGCACTCGGCTGCGCCGCCCCCGGCGCCCGACCGAACAGCAACCGGTGCAGCGGCGCGGCGCCGGTACCGAACGACGGCGCCCACCAGGCAACTACCTGGCAGCAGGCCCGGGTGAGCGCCACATAGCACAGGCGCAGTTCCTCACCCGCGGATTCGCTGTCGGCGCGTTCCTTGCGCATCCCGTACCCGGGAGCATCCGGCCCACCGATATCCAGCACCCGCGCGCCGTCCTCGTGCATCAGCAGGGTGGCGGGTTTGGGGTCGGCGGAACTGTCCCAGCCGAACGGGAGATAGACGACCGGGAATTCGAGCCCCTTGCTGGCATGTACGGTCGCGATCTGCACCGCCGCGATATCCCGGTCGAGCCGGCGGCTACGGCCCGACACCGACCCCGAGGCGGGCTCGCGGACCCGGTCGGCCAGCCAGCGGGTGAGCGCGGTGAGACCGAGGCCCTCGGTCACCGAGACCTCGTCGAGCAGCTGGGCGACATGCCGGATATCGGTGAGCCGCCGTTCGCCGTGTTCGACCGCGAGCAGCCGCGGCGCCAGCCGGGTCCCGGTCGCCAGTTCGTCGAATACGGCGGCGAAACCGGCCCGGGCGAACAACCGGGCGGCGTCCCGGAGATCGGCACTGACCCGGCCGACCAGATCCGCGCCCCCGCTGTCGATCTCGGCGGCGGTATGCCCGAACAGCGGGGTGAGCGCGGCCAGCCGCACCCGGTCCGCGCGATGCGGCTGTTCCAGCGCGCGTAACACCCACAGCCAGTCGGTGGCACTGCGTGTCGCGAAAATACTGCTACCACCGGTCAAGACCACCGGAACGCCGGCACGTTCCAGCGCCGCCCGCACCACCTCGAGCTGTGTGTGGGTACGGACCAGCACCGCGATATCACCGGGGCCCGCCGCCCTTTCCCGGCGGTCGTCGGCCGCGACGTCCGAGGCCGCCCGGGTGCCCGGCGAATCCGCCACGACCGTCCCGGATTCGAGGAGAGCGACGATATCGGCCGCCACATCGGCCGCGACCCGGGCTCGCTGCCGGTGGATGTTCGGGAACCCGGACGCGCCGCGCGGGCCCGCACCGGTCCGCGGCAGACACCGCAACCGCAGCGGGGTGGTCAGTTCGGCGGGACCGCGCAATCGGCTCCACGGCTGGGTGGGCGTGACGGCGGGCACCACGATCTGGTCGTGGCCCAGTGCCGCTCCGCCCAGCAGATGGTCGAGCGCGGCGAGCAATCCCGCGTCGCTGCGGCGGTTGGTAGTGAGCTCGTGGCGTGCGGTGGCGTGCCCGACCGCGTCCAGATAGCTCAGCACCTCGGCACCCCGGAACGCGTAGATCGCCTGTTTCGGATCGCCCACCAGGACCAGCGGGTTGTGGCCGTGGAAGGCCCGGCGCAGGATCTCCCACTGCAGCGGATCGGTGTCCTGGAATTCGTCGACGAGCACCACCTGGTAGCGGTCCCGGATACGCCGGCACGCGGCCGGGCCGCGCGCGGGGTCGGCGAGGATATCGCGTAGCAGCACCAGCAGATCGTCGAAGTCCCGCAACCCCGCCAGTCGTTTCCGGCGTTCGGTTTCGGCGCGGACCGCGGCCGCGAACGCGACCCGCTGCGCCGAGGTCTCATCGGTATCGGGCGCGAGCCGGGCCTGCCGGTCGCGCACCGCCGCGAGCGCGAACCGCTGGGCCTGTTTCACCGAGAACGGTGCCGCGGTCCGCGCGAAGCGGCTCAGATACAGATCGTCGACGACGGTGCGGATGATGTCGTCGGCCTCCTCCACCAGGCGCGCACCGGGCTCGAGGTCGCCGGCCAGACCGAGTTCGGCCAGCATGCGCTGGCAGAAGCTGTGGGTGGTGGCGATGACCCCGGCATCGAAGTCCGAGAGCGCGGCCCGCAGCCGGGTCCGGCGGGCACGCACCTCCTCCGGCTCCGCGTCGGCCAGATGGCGGATCAGTTCATCGGCGGCGGTCCGGGCGGCGTCGGGATCGGCGAGTGCGGCGGCGACGGCGACGAACCGGTCGCGGGTACGTTCGCGCAGCTCCTGGGTCGCCGCGCGACTGAAGGTGACCAGGAGCAACCGGGAGATGTCCACGCCGGCCTCGGCGACATATCGGGCGGCGAGCCCGACGATGGCGTAGGTCTTGCCGGTACCGGCACTCGCCTCGAGGACGGTGGTGCCGTGCGGCAACGGGCCGCACAGCTCGAACGCATTGCCCGCCGGTGGGGCGGGCGCGGTCGTGGTCACAGCTGCTCCGTTCCACGGCGGCGGACGGCGGCGGTCATGGCGCCCCCTGCTGTTCGGCGCGCAGCAGCGGCACCCACAGGCGGCGGGCGATCGACCCGAAACGGGTGTTCTCGATCGGTTCCCCGGACGGCGCGGGGGCGGCGGTGAGGTCGCGCAGGTCGGGTGCCGGCCCCCAGACGTACCGCAGATTCCGGTCGGTGTGTTCGGCGAAATCCCTGGTCTTGTCCCCGCCGCCGAATTCGCGGTCGGCGGCGGCGATCGCCTCTTCCGGGGGCAGCCGCCGGTATCGCGCCTCGGCGTAGGCGGCGGTTGTGGCCGTGGAAATGGGCAGCGGTTCGGTGAGACCGGCATCGCGCAGCGCGACCAGGGTGCGCAGCATCGTCGTCGCCTCGGCCGTGCCGGGCGCGGTGAGTTCGGCGCGCCAGGCCGGCGTCGGGAAACGGCCGCGGCCGGTGACCGCCGCCCGCCACGACCGCTCGTCGGTGACCGCCAGCGCCAGCAGTGATACCCATGCCGCGAGCCGGTGTTTGGGCGCGACCCGCGAATACGTGGTGCGTACCAGCAGGTCCCCGCGCACCTCGGCGACCGTGCCGGTGAGACGGCGGCCGTCGCCGAGGTCGAACGAGATATCGATATCGCGCGGCGGCCGGGTGTAGTCGGGACCGGCGGCCCGGACCAGGGTTTCGACGGTGCGTTCCACATCGTTCAGGACGGCCCGGCCCAGTTCGGCGGGCGGCAGGATTCCGCGCCGCCATTCGGCGGCCCGCAATTCGGCCGGGTCGGCGCCGGCCAGGCGCGCGGCGAGCATCCGCTCACCCAGCGCCCAGGTCTCGAGTCCGCCGAACTCGATGGGCAGCCGGTCGGCGATATCGTCGTCCTGGTCGGGGACCCGCACCCCGAGCCGCTGCCACAGGAAACCGCGTACGGGATGTTCCAGGAACGAGATCAGCTCGGCCAGCCCGATCTCGGTGGTCTCGGTACCGGGCAGGGTGCGGGTGAGCAGTTCCGGTGGCGCGGTGGGCGCCGCGCCCGTGGCCCGGGCACCCGCGAAAGCGACGGCGTCGAAACTGAACGGCCGCCCGGCGGCGAAATTGCGCGGGTCGTGTGCCTGTAGCGGGTGGCGGGTGACCACCTCGGCCATCCCGGCGGCACCGACGTGGGCACGCAGCACATCGAGTAGTTCGGCGACCGGCACGGCGGGCGGCCGGTAGGCGCCGGTGACGGGATCGGCACCGGTGTGCACGACCACCAGGGTGTCGCGGGCGGCGCCGATCGCGTCCAGCAGCAGCTGCCGGTCCTCGGAGCGCGGGTCGCGTTCACCCAGGAGCGGTTCCCGGGCCGGCACCTCGTCACCGTCGATACCCGCACCGCGCGGGAATATCTCGTCGTCCACGCCCAGCAGTACCACCACCCGGTGCGGCACCGATCGCATCGGGGACAGGCCACACACGGTGAGCTCGCCGGTGCGGAAGTTGGACCGGGCCGGGGCGGCGGCGAGGCGCTCCTGCAGCAGACCGGTGAGATCGGCCAGCCGTAGCTCGACGGCACCGGCGTGGGCGGTGGCGGCTGTCAGCTCCCGGCGCGCCTCGGTACGGATCCACGACTGCGACTCCGGTACATCGGTCAGCAGATCCAGGGCCCGGTCCAGCACCGCGGTCCACTGTGCCGCGGGCCCGGGCCCCTGTAGATCCCGCAGCACCGACGCCAGCCGGTCGGCGTATTCGGCGAACCGGCCGGCCAGGTCGATATCGTTGCTGTCCACATCGTCGAGCGGCAGCACCCGGTCCAGATAGCTCCCGGAGGTCTCGTCGGCGGTGACCCCGAGCAGGATCCGGTCCACCGCCGCGTTCACCGTGTTCTGCTCGAAATCGCCGAGACCGAATGCCTGCCGCTGCCGCCGGCCGATGCCCCATCGGGCACCGGCCTCGACCGCCCACTCCCGCAAGCGCTCGATATCGTCGTCGTCGAAACCGCAGGCGCGGCGCACGGGTTCGCCGGCCGCCAGATCCAGCACCTCGGTGACGGTGACCCGGCTGCGGGCCAGTTCCAGCAGGGTCGCCACCACGCCGAGCAGCGGATTGGTGACCGCCCGGCCGCGGTCGGCGAGACGCACCCGTAACCGGTGCCCCGGATGCCCGGAAGCGGCAGGGGTTTCCGGGCCCACCGGCCCGGGATGCCCGAACGCCGCCCGCAGCAGCGGGGCGAAGGTCTCGACCTCCGGGCACATGATCAGCACATCGCGGGGTTCGAGTGTCGAATCGGCGGCGAAGAGGCCGAGCAGGCACTCCCGGAGTACTTCCACCTGCCGCACCGGGCCGTGACACGCGTGCACCTGCACACTGCCGTCGGCGTCGGCGTCCTCGGGGCCGGGCGGCCAGCGATCGTCACGGAGGTGCCGCTGAACCGTTCCCAGCAGTGTCGCCGGGGGCTCGTCCCGGCGGGACGCGTCGTCCGAGTGCCCGGCCGGGGCACCGGCGCGGACCAGGGCGCCCGCCGGTTCCGGATACCGCATATCGGTGGCGGCCGCGGGCAGGCGCAGCTGGAGCTCCCGAATATCCCGGCTCAGGCCCGCCAGCAGCGGGTGCCGCACCCGGGTGGCCGAATCATCGCGCGCTCGTTGCGGTTTCGGGCCGATTCCGGCCAGCGCGTCCCACATGGCCGGGCTGGGATGGGCCAGCCACAGATGCAGCTCGCGGTGCTCGGCCACGGCGGTGAGCACCGCCAGGTGGGCGGCGGGCAGCCGGGTCGCGCCGAAGACCGACAGCCGCGGCGGTAGATCCACCGCGCCCGGATCGTCCCGCAATCGCGCGCAGGTGGTGTGCAGCCGTTCGGCCGGATCGGGCGCGCCGACCGCGTCGCGCAGCCGCCGCCACAGGGCCGGTTGCCAGCTCAGATCGTCGGGCAGCGGCCGGCCGGTGCCATCGGTATCGTCGCCGCGCGCCCATTCGGTGATCAGGGCCGGGCGCTGGACCGTGTAGCTCTCGAACAGCGCGGCCAGCCGGGCGGCGGTCGCGTAGCGGCGGCCGCGCCGGTGCTCGGGGCCGGCGGCGGGCACGGGCTCGGCTCCGGTGGGCACCGGATCTTCGGCGTCCAGGCCGAGATGGCGGGTGAGCACGGCACACCACGGTTCACGCACCGATTCATCGATCACTCGCAGCAGCGTCCACACCACGCGATCGGGCGACCACGGATCCTCGTGCGGACCGAAACCGCTGATCGCGGCCGATACCTCCGCGGCCAGCGCGGCCGGGGCGGGGAACCGGATATTGGCCGTGACACCATCGCCGGAGGCCGCCGAAGCCCCCAGCACACCCGAGAGTCGCTGTGTCAGCCAGCGTTCCACGCCCTTACCGGGCACGGCGATCACCTCGGCGGCGAACGGATCGGGCAGCGGTTCGGCCAGCAGCCCGGCCAACGCGGTGACCAGCGTATCCGCGCGTTCGGCACGGTGGATGTGCAGCGCCATCTCCGCCCTTCCGCTCGGCTCGATCACCATCCTTCGTCACGTCCGCACTGCTCGGGCGGGCGCATCGTCCACCCGTTTATACGCCCGCTGTCCGACACCGCTCGCCAAGACCCCACGACGGAGCGGACAACCCCGGGACAGGAGATCATCCCCGAATGTCCCTAGCGCCAACAGCTTTTACCGGATATCGACAGCCGGCGCACAGTGATTTAGCGCACATGAGTCACCGACACGCGGTCGCATGGCAGCGATCTCGCGGACGCACTGTGTCACAGTGCAACTCCGGGAGGAACGGTTACCGCACGAAAGGCTGGTTCGCGTCGATGAAAGCGCTGGTTGTGCCCCTGATACCGAAGGACGGATTCACCGTCCGCCGGTCCGGTGACCGGTGGGAGCTCGTCAACTCCCGGCACTACGGACGCACCGTCGTACTGCACTCGTGGCCGCGCGCGGAACACACCGAAGCATTCGAGCACTGCTATCGGCTCAACGGCCGCGCCGCCGCCGCGCTGAAGGCCACCGCGCGAGTCCGTTAGCGGCCCGAGGGGAAAACGTGCGCGCAGAGCGCCGATATGACAAGGTGTTTCCTCGTGCGTTACCCCCTGCTCACCGGTGCGGCTCCCCGCGTGGCCGCACCCGCCACTGTCCTGGCCGCCGCCGCGATCCTGTTCGCCGGTGCGCCCTCCGGCCTCCCCTCGGCCGACGCCGTACCGCACGCCCATACCCAGGGTTGCGCGAACGGCTTCGACTGCGATCTGGCCGCCCGCATCGAATCCGTGAACGCGTATCTGGACTCCCGCCCCGGCGTGACCGGCTACGTCTTCCGTGACCGCCAGACCGGCGCGGTCTACGCCAGCCCGCATGCCGAGGACATGGTGTTCACCGCGTCCACCATCAAGCTGGCCATCGCCTCGGATCTACTCAACCGTGCCCGGGTCGGGGCCATCACCCTGCCGCCGGAGGATCGTCAGCTCCTGGAGCAGATGATGGCCACCTCCAACGACCAGGCCACCGATATCCTGTGGAACAAGTACTCCGGCCTCGACGGCCAGGCGTTCAACAATGCGTTCCGCGCGAACGGTATGACCAGTCTGCGGCCCGAACCATCACCCAACGGGCGCCCGAACTGGGGTTTCCAGAAGACCACCGCGGCCGATCTGGACCGGCTCATGTCCAATGTGCTGGACCGGATGCACCCCGACGATCGTGGCTACCTGCTCGACGTTATGCGCCGGGTCGATTCCAATCAGCACTGGGGTGTGTGGGGCGCCGGTTCGGCCATGCGGCCGGGTCTGAAGAACGGCTGGTCGGACGAGCAGGGCGGCTGGGTGGTGAACTCGGTCGGTTTCGCCGGGCCGGGTGAGCGCTACACGCTCGCGATCATGACCGCGATGAACGGGGAGGGCGGCTACCGGGAGGGCGCCGAAACCGATACGACGATCGCCGAAAAACTGCTGGCCGGACGCTGATCACCGCGACCGGCGTACTCCGGGCCCCGTTGCGCGACGGGGGCCCGGAGTCGTTTTCGAGTGATGTCTCACTCGAGCCGGCGCAACCGCATCGGGGCATCGTCGCGGGGGAACGGGATGGTGGTGAAGCCCCAGGGCATGCGATAGGTATCCGGGAAACTCCACTCGTAATCGCGGACGAGCGCCGAGATGATCGTCTTGACCTCGAAGGTGCCGAAATGCATCCCGATGCACTTGTGCGAACCGGCGCCGAACGGCATCCAGGCCAGCCGGTGCGATTTGTCCTCGCGCCGCTCCTCGGAGAACCGTAGCGGATCGAAGACCTCGGGATCGGTCCACAGCTCCTCGAGCAGATGGTTCACCTGGTAGCCGAGGTCCACCGGAGTTCCGGCGGGGATATAGTGGCCGAGGATCTCGGTATCGCGCACCGCACGGCGCACCATCCCGGGCACCGGCGGCATAAGGCGCAGACTCTCTTTCACCACGAGATCCAGCGTGCGCAAAGTGTCCAGATCGGCGATCGTCGGAGACTGGTTGTCCAGATCCAGCGCCCGCACCTCCGCGCGCACCTTCTCCTGCCATTCCGGGTGTTTGCCCAGGTAGTAGGCTACGGCCGTGGCGGTGGTCGTGGTCGTATCGTGCGCGGCCATGATCAGGAAGATCATATGGTTGACCACGTCGGCGTCACCGAACACCGACCCGTCCTCGGCGCGCGCGTGACACAGGCCCGAGAAGAAATCCGGGGCATCGCTGCGCCGTTTCTCCGGCACCATCGCGGTGAAGTACTCCTCGAGCACGGCGCGGCCACGCAACCCCGCGCGCCATTTCCCGCCGGGCACACTGTGGCGCATCAGGGCCAGCCCGGCGTGGGTGCAGGCGACGAAGGCGTCGGTGAGATCCTTGCGCCGGTCACCGACCTCGACCGCCATGAAGGTCTCCCCCGCGATATCGAGGGCCAGTTCCTTGATCGCCGGGAACAGTTGCACGGTCCGGCTCGCGCCACCACCTTGCGGCACCCAGCGGCCGATACTGGCGCGCACCACCGGAGTCAGCTCGGCGAGGTGGGCTTCCAGACGTTCCCGCGTGAACGCCTGCTGCATGATGCGGCGGTGGAACATATGCTCGTCGAATTCGAGCAGCAGCAGCCCGCGGCGAAAGAAGGGGCCGATGAAGTAGTCCCAGCCCTGCCCGAAGTCGCGACGGCGCCGGCCGACCACCTCGTCGATGGCTTCGGGCCCGGCGGCGAACACCCGGTCCATACCCATGGAACTGTTGATGTTCACCGGGCCGAAGCGGCGGTACTTGTCCAGCAGTTCGGCCGGACCCCAGCGCATGTAGTGGAATGTACGCCCCACATACGGCAGGCCCGCGTCACCGCGCACCGCGACGGTGTGGCTACCGCGGGGCGGAGTGGCCAGTGTCCGCTGCCGGTCCGGCACCTTCGACAGCAGCCGGTCGACCACAGTTCGATGCGGGATCTCGATGAGCGCCGAATTCTCGGTATCGGTGCGCGCACGCGCGCGATGCGCGGCGACACGGTCGACGGTGACCATGGCGAAACCTCCTGAGAGACAGTACCCATCGTATTGTCTTTGTTGCAACGGCTCAGCCGATTCCACCGAATCGGTATCATCCCGCGCCCCGCCGAGATCCCGTCGCAATCGCTATCGTGGTGAGTTGCCGCACCACCGCGGGTGAACAACGTGCGTCCGACTGTGTCGTACCCGGGTACTGCTACTACCGTGTGCGTTGTCAGGAAATGATCACCAGGGCAGCACCGGGCCCACCGCCGGCGAGGAGCGACCATGAGCACGCAACCTGTTGGAAACGGCCGGCACCGCGTCGTCGTCATCGGATCGGGTTTCGGCGGCCTGTTCGGCACGAAGCACCTCAAACGCGCCGATGTCGACGTCACCCTCATCTCCAAAACCACCACCCACCTCTTCCAGCCGCTGCTCTACCAGGTCGCGACCGGTATCCTGTCGGTCGGCGAGATCGCACCGGCGACCCGGCTCGTGCTCCGCAAACAAAAGAACGCCCGGGTGCTGTTGGGCGAGGTGACCGAGATCGACCTGGCGCAGCGCACCGTCGCCTCGGTGCTGCTCGGCGAAAAGACGGTCACCCCCTACGACAGCCTCATCCTGGCCACCGGGGCCCAGCAGTCGTATTTCGGCAACGACCACTTCGCCACCTTCGCGCCGGGTATGAAGACCATCGACGACGCACTGGAACTGCGCGGTCGTATCCTCGGCTCCTTCGAACAGGCCGAGGTGACACAGACTCAGGAGGAGCGCGACCGGCTGCTCAGCTTCGTGGTGGTGGGCGCCGGGCCTACCGGGGTCGAACTGGCCGGGCAGATCGCCGAACTCGCCGACCGCACGCTGGAAGGCACTTTCCACAACATCGACCCCCGCGACGCCCGGGTGATCCTGGTCGAGGGCGCGGGCGCGGTGCTGGGCCCGATGGGGCCGAAACTCGGCGGTAAGGCGCAGCGGCGTCTGGAGTCCATGGGCGTGGAGATCCAATTGAACGCCCTGGTCACCGACGTGGACGCGCACGGGGTCACGGTGAAGGATGCCGACGGCACCAGCCGCCGCATCGAATCGGCGTGCAAGGTCTGGTCGGCCGGAGTGCAGGCCAGCCCGCTGGGCAAGATGGTCGCCGACCAGTCCGACGGCACCGAGGTCGACCGGGCCGGGCGGGTCGTGGTGGAACCCGACCTCACGGTCAAAGGGCATCCGAACGTTTTCGTCGTCGGCGATCTGATGTCGGTGCCGGGCGTCCCCGGCCAGGCCCAGGGCGCCATCCAGGGCGCCACCTATGCCGCGAAGCAGATCAGGGCCGAGCTGGCCGGTAAGCAGACGGCACAGGAACGCAGGCCGTTCTCCTACTTCAACAAGGGCAGTATGGCGACGATCTCGCGTTTCAGCGCGGTCTGCCAGGTGGGCAAGCTGGAGTTCGGCGGGTTCATCGCCTGGCTGGCCTGGCTCGGCCTGCACCTGTACTACCTGGTCGGCTACCGCAGCCGGATCACCACGATCATCCAGTGGTTCGTCACCTTCCTCGGCCGTACCCGTGGCCAGATGGCGGCGACCGAACAGTGGATCTTCGCGCGCCTGGCCTTGGAAGCGGTGTACGGCGACAGCGAGGAGGGCGAAGAGTTCGTGCGCGGCGCGGCGGGGCGCCGGCCTCCGGCTCCCTCGCCCGGAACTCCGGCCGTCACCGCCGAAGCCGGCCTCCCCGGGAAACCGGGTGGCGATCGCAAAGTCGGCTGACCGGGCCCACCTCCCCGATTCAACGCCCTTTCGGAGCTAACATCTGGCAATCAGATCATCTCCAGAGAGGCGTCTATGGGTAAGCACAGGACACCCGTCCGTTCCCGGCATGCCGCCGGCTCGGTCGTCGCGGCGGGAGCCGTCCCGCTCATCGCGGCACTGATCGGCGCCGGGACGGCCCACGCCGACGTTCTTCCCGCCCCACCCGCCGTTCCCGCGGCACTGCCGTCGCTACCCCCGCTGCCCGCTGCGCCCCCGGCACTGCCGGCGCTGCCCACGCTGCCCACCGTTCTGCTTCCGCCCGCTCCGGGCCCCGCCGTGGATCCGTTCGGCGCGGTCACCGGCGCTGTCCAGGAGGCCACCCGGTCGATCACCGATACCGTCACCGCGGCCACCGACCGGTTCATCCACCCGGTACCCGGTGCACTGCTGCCCGCGGGCCCGATCC
This sequence comes from Nocardia grenadensis NBRC 108939, assembly GCF_001613445.1. Classification (GTDB taxonomy): domain Bacteria; phylum Actinomycetota; class Actinomycetes; order Mycobacteriales; family Mycobacteriaceae; genus Nocardia; species Nocardia grenadensis. The sequence continues at coordinate 178,231 of NZ_BDCJ01000001.1, read as the reverse complement.
CGGCGGCGACTCCGGGCCTCGAGCTCGTGGACGACCACCCGGCGCCCGGAACGGCATCGCACGCCGCCCGCCCGGCCGCACCGATCGAGGCGTCGCCCGGCACCCTACGGGTCGGCGACCTCGAGATCGGCCTGCCGTTCGATACGCGAGAGCTCAATGCCGGGTCCGACCGGGTCCAAGAGCAGCTGACGGCCTTCCTGGACTCGTCCGGTATCGAGCGCAGCCGGGCGGACCGGGTCGCCGCCCAGGCCATGAGTTCGGGCCTGATCGGTGCCGGGATCGGTGCCGCGGCCGCGGCACCGGTGGCCATTCCGTTCGCGATGCTCGGCGCCGCCGCGGGGTTCGTGGTCGGGTTGCCCTTCCTCCCCACCGGGCTCGTCGTCGGCCCCGTCCTCGGCGCGACCCTTGCCTACGGGATCGTCACAGTACCGGCCGTGATCGCCGGAGCCGCGCTCGGCGCCGCCTTCGGGGCGACCGACGGTTTCACCACGCAACCGTTCGGCCCGCTGCCGCCCCTGTAACCGGACGCCCGGTCCGGCGGTCGCCACCCGGAGAATGCAGCGGCCCTTTCGATGTAACCCCGAGCGAAACCGGATGACGAACCGGTCCCGCGTCCCGGTCCAGCGGCCCACGGCGCCTCGATTACCGCGACTACGGTGACCGGCCCTGCGCTGACGTCGCGTCCGGCGGTCGCGGTTGTCGTGTGGCCGGAGGGCGAACCTGCGCGTCGCCGATCATCCGCGCGGCCCAACGTGCGATCCCCGCATACCGCCACTTACACCGGCCACGCCGGCGAACCGCCGGACAACTATCAACCCAAGCCCGGAAAACCCGGACCACCTGTTGTTGTAAGCCGACTGAACAGGCCGAACCCATCCACGCCGCACTCCGGAACGAATGTCTGGCAAACCGACAAATTCCCGGAGAAAGGCGACCATGGGTAAGCACAGGGCAACCGGTCCGTCCCGGCGTGCTGCCGGCTCGGTCGTCGCGGCGGGCGCGATCCCGCTCATCGCGACACTGATCGGCGCCGGCACCGCCAATGCCGAGGTACTCCCCGCTCCACCCGCGTCATCCCCGATCCCCGCCGCGCTACCGGCGCTACCCGGCGCCCCGATCGCCGCCGCGGTGGACCCGTTGGGCACGGCCACCGATGCCGTGCAGGAGGCCACGCGGGTCGCGGTCCGATCGGCCACCGATACCATCACCGCGGCCACGGCACCGTTCACCCACACCGCGCCCGCGGTGCCCACGGGCCCGCGGCCGACCGTGATCGCGGAACCGGCCGCCTCGGCGCCCGCCCTCGCGACGCGCCCGGTGCCGAACTACGCCTACCTCGCACCGCAGGGTGAGCTGCACGCGCCCGAGCCGGTCGCGCCGGTGGCGCCGATCGAGGCTCCACCCGGCAAACTCCGGGTGGGCAATGTCGTCATCGATGCGCCGCCGTTCGATGTCCGGGAGATCAATACCGGCGCCGCGCAGGCCGAAGCGCAGCTGGCGACCTTCTACGACTCGGTGGGTGTGGAACGGAGCCGATCGGACCGGATGGCGGCGCAGACCCTGGGTTCCGCGGCGGTCGGCGCATCGGTCGGCAGTGCGGTGGCGTCACCGGTCGCCGGCGTCGCTGCGCTGGTCGGCGGGGCGGTGGGCCTGGTCGTGGGCATACCGTTCATGCCGGCCGGTCTGGTGTATATGCCCGTAATCGCCGCGACCACCGCATTCACGCTCGTCGCGGCGCCTGCCATACTCACCGGCGCGGCCATCGGCGGGGCGGTCGGCGCGGCCGAGGCCTATACCGCCGCACCGTACGGCACACCGCCGCAGTGATTCGGGGTGTCCGGCGGGTGCTGACCCGCCGGACACCTGACGGGCGGGGATAGGTCGGTTTCGGCGCAGCAACCCCCGACGACGCCGCGGCAGAACGTGCCGGCATTCACATCCGGCAGCCAACTGCGGTACGCCTACGGGCCGATCGGCTCGGTAGGGGCCGAGCGGCCGCCCTTCCCCACCACTACTGCGATCGCCGCCACGACCAGCAGGACGCCCGCACCCACCGAGATCGAGGTATGCGCACCGGTGACGAACGCCTCCCGGGCCGCCGCGAGCAACCCGGCATCCGCGTTGTGCCGCTCGATCGTCTCGCCCAGTGTGGGAGCGAAATCGCCCCCGGAACGGAAGACCAGCGCCGCCAGCGAACCCAGCAGCGCCAATCCCAGCGCGTTACCGAGTTCGAAACTCGTTTCGGAGATGCCGACCGCCGATCCCGCCCGTTCCGCTGGTACCGCGGCCACCGCCACTTCGGATACCAGGGTGAACACGATCCCGTAGCCGATACCGGCCAGCGCCGATCCGGCCAGGTACCAGCCGGTGCCGCCGCTTGTGCCGATACCCAGCACCAGGAGATTGCCGAGCGCGGCCACCAGTAGTGCCAGCGCGAAGGCCCAGCGCACGCCGAGCCGGCGACCGACCGCGGAACCGCTGACCGAGAAAACGAAAACGGTGATCGCCATCGGTATCCCGAGCAGCGCCGCCTGTAGTGGATCACGCCCGGTCACCGATTGCAGCCAGATACTGCTCAGATAACTCAGTCCGGCCAGTGACATCATGGCCGCGGTACTCGACCCGATGGCGAGGGAGAAGCGGGCCCGGCGGAACAGACCCAGGTCGACCAAGGGTTCGGCCAGCCGGCGCTGCCGTCGGACGAAGACGGTCAGTATCACCACGCCGACCAGCGCGCACAGCAGCGCCTCGACATCCGGGCCGTATTCGGCCACGTGTTTGACCGCGTACACCGCGGGCAGGATGCCGCCGATGGAGAGCAGCACACTCGGCAGATCCAGCGGGCCCAGCGCGCTCGCCCGGTGTTCGGGTAGCAGGACCGGGGCGAACAACAGCAGTACGAGCAGTACCGGAACGTTGATCAGGAAGACCGAACCCCATGAGAAATGATGCAGCAGCACGCCGCCGATGATCGGCCCGACCGCGGAACCCCCGGCGAAGAACGCCGTCCATATACCGATCGCGGTGGACCGCTGCCGCTGGTCGCGGAACAGATTCGAGATCAATGCCAGGCTCGACGGCAGCAGCGTCGCCCCACCGATACCCATCAGCGCACGCGCCGCGATGAGTACGCCGGCGCTGGGCGCGAATGCCGCGATCGCCGAAGCGATACCGAACAGGGTGGCACCGGCGAGCAGGATCTTGCGGCGGCCGATGCGGTCGCCCAGATTGCCCATGGTGATCAGCAGACCGGCGATGAGGAACCCGTAGATGTCGAGGATCCACAATTGCTGGGCGGCGGTCGGATCCAGGTCGGCGGTGAGAGTGGGCAACGCCAGGAACAACACCGACATATCCATGGAAACCAGCAGCACCGGCAGCAGGAGTACGGCCAGACCGAACCAGGCACGCCGTCCACCGCTCGTATCCGGTGCGGCCCGCGCCGCCTCCACGTTCGTCATCCACGTTCCTTCCGAGTCGTCGGTTCACCCAGTCGTAACACGCGTAACCGCAGCGGCTGTTCCGGGCCACGGCGGCGAGCGGCGACGGTCACCACCACCCCGGCGCGCGCGATGCGCGGCGGCCGTGTTTCGATCCGACGGTGAGCGCCGATATCGCCATCTGCGGGCTCGGGCCGGCCGGGCGCGCGCTCGCCCACCGCTGTCTGGCCCGCGGGATGACCGTACTCGTCGTGGACCCGAATCCGCGGCGGGTCTGGCGGGCGACCTACGCCGCCTGGTCCGACGAACTCCCGGCCTGGCTCGACAGCGCCGTCGTCGCGGCCACCGTCGCGCGACCGCGGGCGCACGGCCTACGCGACCACAGCATCCCGCGCGCGTACTCCGTCCTGGACACCGGGCTGCTTCAGCAGTCCCTCGACCTCACCGGCGCCACAGTGGTGCCGGGGCGGGTGGTGGCACTCGACCGGCGCACGGTCACACTCCACAGCGGCCGGATCCTGCGCGCCGGCCGGGTCATCGACGCACGCGGGCTGCGACGCCGCCCGGGCCGGGCCGAGCAGACCGCCTACGGCCTGAAACTGCCCCGCGACGCCACATCGGACCCCGCCCTGTTCATGGACTGGCGAACGGACAACGGTGCCGCGCCGGATTCTCCCCCCTCGTTCCTGTACGCGGTACCGCTGGGGGCCGACTCCGTGCTGTACGAGGAAACCTGCCTGGTGGGCGCACCCGCCCTCACTCAGGAGGAACTCGCGCGCCGCCTGCACCGCCGGCTGCGGGCCCGGCACATCACGACGGCGGGCGACGAACCGGTCGAGCGGGTGCGTTTCCCGGTGGCCGGCGGCAGGCCCGGCGCCGGCCGCTTCGGCGCAGCAGGTGGGTATCTGCATCCCGCCACCGGCTACAGCGTCGCGGCCACACTGTCGGCCGCCGAGTCCGTTGCCGCCGGCGGCTCGGGGTGGACAGCCGCGGCGCGCGCGGTCCACCGGCTCCGGCAGGCCGGGCTGCGGGCATTGCTGGCGCTGCCGCCGACCGAGATCCCGCGTTTCTTCGACGCGTTCTTCGACCTCGATATCGAACTGCAACGCGCCTATCTCTCTCGGCGTGACGACCCGGTCGGCATGCTCACCGCCATGTCCGGGCTCTTTTTCGGACTTCCGGGCCCCGTGCGGGCCCGGCTCGCGGCGGCGACACTCGGACTTCGACCGATCTCGCCCCGGGGGCCCGGTTCGGTCATCATGGAGTGATGCGGTCAATCTGGAAAGGCTCGATCGCGTTCGGGCTGGTGAACGTCCCCGTGAAGGTCTACACCGCCACAGAGGACCACGACATCAAATTCCATCAGGTCCACGCCGCGGACGGCGGGCGGATCAAATACGACCGCGTGTGCACGATATGCGGAAAATCGGTCGCATTCGCCGATATCGATAAACAGTACGAATCACCGGAAGGGGAAAAAGTCGTCCTCACCGACGATGATTTCGCCAAACTGCCGGTCGCCGAGAAACACGAGATTCCGGTACTGCAATTCGTCCCGTCGGATCAGATCGATCCCATCCTGTACGACAAGACCTACTATCTGGAACCGGATTCGAATACGCCCAAGGCCTATGTGCTCCTCGCCGCCACCCTGGAACGTATCGACCGCACCGCGCTCGTGCACTTCACCCTGCGCCAGAAGACCAGGCTGGCGGCCATGCGGGTCCGGGACGGCATGCTGGTACTGCAGACCCTGCTGTGGCCCGACGAGGTACGCGCGGTCTCCTTCGAATCGCTGGAGGAAGCGGGCACGCCGCGGCCTCAGGAGATCAAGATGGCCGAGACGCTGGTCGAGTCCATGTCCGACGATTTCGACCCCGACCAGTACACCGACGAATATCAGGTCGAGTTGCAGCGCCTGCTGGACGAGGCCGTCGCCGGCGGGGGCGGGAAGGCACCCGAACGCCCCGAGGCGGCCGCCGCGGAGTCCGATGCCGAGGTGGTCGATCTGGTGGCCGCGTTGCAGCGCAGCCTGGAGGCCAGCGGCGCGGGCGGAGACGCCGAATCCACGGCCCCGAAGAAGGCGCGAAAGTCTACGACCAGGAAAGCGCAACCCCGCAAGACGGCGGAGCCGAAGACCCGGAAAACCGCCCAGAAGCGAACCCGGAAGGGCGCGTGAACCCTGGTCAGACCGCCTGGATGAACCAGTCGAGGCGGCCCTCGGGGCCCACGCCGGTGTGGTGGTAATGAAATCCGAGCCGGTGCGCCAGCGCCATCGCGGCCGTGTTGTCCGGATCGATCCGCAATACCGCCTCGTCGGCCAGATCGTGCCGGGCCAGATAGCGGCACGCCAGCACGACGCTGCGGCCGGCGACACCCCGGCCCCGCCACGGCGCGTAGATACCGAAGGCGATATCGGCCTGACGTTTCGCGAGGAACTCCTGTTCCACCGCCAGGTCCAGGGTCCCCGCCAGCGCATGGGTCAGCGCGTCCACCACGCCGAAGGTTTTGTACGGGCCGTCCTGTGCCCACTGGTCGGCGCAGCGTTCGAAATCGGCCACCACATTCGGGGTTCCCGGTCCTGGGGCGCGGCGCATCGATTCCCGGCCCTGAGCCGCCAGATGCGCGGCGGCGTCGGCTACCGCGATCGGCCGTAGCCCGATCACCCCATCCGATATCAGCACGCGATCATGATCTGCACATCACGCCGCATTCGACAAGCCTCGGCTACGGCGCGCCGCGAACGAAAACCGTGGTAGCGAATATCGGGACGGCGAGCCCGCGATACGCGTAATCGAATTCGCCGGACACGCCCGGCGGATATCGCCGCGGTTGTCCGCCGGAGGGATACTCGGCCTATGACCGCACACGAAGACACTCCGCACCGGCTCGTATCCGCTGCCGTCGTAGTGGGTGTGGACGGTACTCCCGACGCGCATTCGGCCATCCGCTGGGCAGCGGCGGTCGCCGCGCGGCGCGGCCGCCGTCTGGTCCTCGCCTACGCGATGAATTCGACCCCGGCCAAGACCTGGCTGGTTGCTTACCAGCCCATGGTCGACGAAGCCGTGCACATGCTGAAAACCCACGGTGAGCAGGCGCTGGCGACCGGAACCCAGGTGGCCCGGGAGGCGGCGCCGAGGGTGCAGGTCGATACTCTGCTCTCCGAGCACAGCCCAGCGAAGATGCTGATCGAATTGTCCGAATCCGCGTATATGGTGGTACTCGGCTCGCGGCGGGGTGGCGCGGTCTCCCATCTGGGCTCGACAATCCTGGCGGTCGCCGCGCACGGCAGCGGCACGATCGTCGCGGTCCGCGAGAACGGGGACGAGATCACCAGCGGCCCGGTGGTCGTCGGTGTCGACGGCAGCCCGGTCAGTGACACCGCGGTCGCCGCCGCCTTCGCCGAGGCCGCCGAACGCGAAACCGATCTGGTCGCCGTCCACACCTGGAGTGATCTGACCTTCACCGAATTCGCGAGCACCGGTTTGATCGAGATCCCGGCCGAGGATCTGCAGACCGCCGAACAGGCGGTGCTGGCCGAACGGCTGGCGGGCTGGCAGCAGCGTTATCCGGAGGTCACCGTGCACCGCGAGGTGTACCCGTCCACACCGGCCCAGCATCTGCGCGAATGGTCCGAACGCGCGCAACTCGTCGTGGTCGGCAGCCGGGGCCGGGGCGGATTCCGTGGACTGCTGCTCGGTTCGACCAGCCAGTCGCTCATCCAGCACTCCGCGTGCCCGGTCATGATCACCCATCCGGCCTGACGCACCACCGGGCCCGGGACGGCGGCGCCGCGGTCAGCCCGTCAGCCCCGACAGCAGTGCGCGCGTTCGAGTTGCCTCCGCCCCGCCGGCGAAGACCGAGGCGACGAATTCGGTGGCTCCCGCGTCGAAGATATCGCGGATACGGGCCTCGACCTGCTCCTCGGACCCGATGATGGCCAGATCCGCGGGCCCGGCCACGCCTTCGCGATCCATCATCGCTCGATACGACGGCAGGGTGCCGTACATCGCGAAGGTGGTGGCCGCCCGTTCCCGGGCGCCGGCGACATCATCGGTCACCAATACCGGAAGCGCGCAGACGATACGCGCCGGCGGCCGGCCCGCGTCGGCGACGGCGGCGTCGATCGTCGGCGCGATATGGTCGCGAATAGTGGCCGGGCCGGTCATCCACAGCACGGTGCCGTCGGCGTGCCGGCCCGCCAGCCGCAGCATCTGGGTGCCGAGCGCGGCGAGCAGCACGGGAATCCGGCCCTCGTCGGGGATTCCGAGTTCCAAGTTCCCGCTCAGCGTTTCGCCCTTGTAGGAAACCGGCCGCCGCTCCAGCAGCGGGCCCAGCACAGCGAGGTACTCGCGCATATGGCGGGCCGGCCGCTCGAACCCGTACCCGTAGATGTTCTCGATGACCACCTGGTGTGACAGTCCGATACCGAGGGTGAGCCGGTCCGGTCCCACCGCGAGCGCCGTGGTCCGCGCCTGCTGGGCCAGCGCCCCGGGATGGCGTGGATAGGTGGGCACCACCGCGGTGCCGAGTTCGATCCCGGGCACCTGGCCGCCCGCGACCGCGAGCGCCGTGAGCGCGTCCACGCCGAAGATATGCGAGAGCCAGGCCGAGGCGAACCCCTCCTCGGCGACCCGGCGGAGATCGTCGGTGAGCAGGCGCAGCGCGTCGGCGCCGGACCGTTCACTGAGCAGAATGCCGATACGCACGGTGTGCCTCCTCGTCGAATGGCCGGGCCGGATCGCCGGCCCGGCCGGCAGTTCCTCCGGGCGCCGAGCCTACCTGCGTACTGCCCGCGCATTCCGCAGGTGGCGACGTCGCGCCGACTCGCCCGCGACCTACTCGACCGGCGCCCCGCGGCGGGGCATGCTGGGGCTATGGACGAGTTTGCGAGTTGGCGGTCGAGCGGAGCGCGTTTCACCCATCGCGGACACCAGATCTTCTGGCGCGCGGGCGGTACCGGATCGTCCGGGACGCTACTGTGCCTACACGGTTTCCCCACCGCGTCCTGGGACTGGCACGCCCTGTGGCCGGAGCTGTGCGAGCAGTTCGAGCGGGTCCTCGCCCCGGATCTGATCGGTTTCGGCTGGTCCGCCAAACCGCAGCACTACGACTACACGATCGCCGACCAGGCCGATCTGGCCGAACAGCTGCTCCGGGAACAAGGTGTGCAGGAGTTCCACATCCTGGCCCACGACTACGGCGATACGGTGGCCCAGGAAATGCTGGCCCGGGATGCCGAACGCCGGGCCGCCGGCGATCGGTCCCTGGTGATCGAATCGGTTTGCCTGCTCAACGGCGGCCTCTTCCCCGAGGCCCATCGGCCCCGGCCCATCCAGAACCTGCTCGCGAGCCCGCTGGGGCCGCTGGTCGGCCGGTTCGGCAACGAGAAGACCTTCGCGCACAGCCTGGGCGCGGTGTTCGCCGCCGAGTCGCGACCGGACGAGGAACAGATGCACCAGTTCTGGATGCTGTGGTGCAGTAAGCACGGAAAGCGCAACGGCCACAAATTGATGGGCTATATGGCCGAGCGGCGTGCCCACCGGGAGCGCTGGGTCGGGGCGCTGGTCCGCCCGCAGGTCCCGGTCCGGCTGATCGACGGCCTGCGCGACCCGGTATCGGGCGCGCGAATGGTGCGCCGGTACCGGCAGCTGGTCGCCGAGCCCGATGTGGTGGAACTGCCCGATGTGGGGCATTACCCGCAGCTCGAGGCGCCGACCGAGACCCTGCGCGCCTTCCGCGAGTTCCTCGCGTCCCGCGTCGGTTAGCGCCCGGAGCGGCCCACGGGGCGGGTAAGCTCTCGGCGCGGCCGGAAGCGGGTGATCGAAAAGCTTGCGGCGCAACCGGTCCCCCATCCGGTAGCGCGCGGCAGAGTCGAGGAAGGTGCCCGGTCGGCGCCCCACGAATGATAGCGTCGCCTCCGCGCCCCACCGGCGCTCCCGACTCCGCTGCCCGCCGCTCCGGGTCGTCCGGCCCGCGGTGCCGAATCGATGAGGTGCCCTCGAATTGCCCGAGACGGATTTCGTTTCCGGACCCGATCAGCACACCCAGGGTGTGCCGGAGCGGATCACCACGCGGGAGGGCCGACCGCTGCACGCCATGGTCCTGCCCGGTCCGCCGGGAACGATAGCACCCACCGTCGTCTTCGAAGCGGGTGCGGCGGCGACCCGTTCGTCGTGGGGTCTCGTGCAGCCCGCGGTCGGCCTGTTCGCCCGGGCCGTGGTCTACGACAGGGCCGGGCTGGGCCGCAGTCCGGCCGACCCCGCCGGCCGTGCCCTGGACCGGATCGCCGGCGATCTGGCGGATGTCCTCGATCACTTCGGACCCGGTCCGTTCGTCCTGGTCGGGCACAGTGCCGGTGGTGTCGTCGCCCGGCTCGCCGCGTGCCGCCGGCCGGCACGGATCCGCGGACTCGTGCTCGTCGATCCCACCGACGAGGCGACCGACCTATTGTTCGGTGCGGCGATCCGCCGGGTGGAGCGCCTCACCCTGGTGGTGCACAGCGCCCTCGCGCGACTCGGGTTGCTCGGATCGATGTACCGCTCGATGCTGAACGCGGTCCCGGCGGACGTCCGGCGGGATATGGAACGAGAGGCGTTCACTCCGGGCGCCATGCGCACGCAGTCGGTCCAGGCCCGCACCTTCCTCGACGAGCTCGCCACCTGGCGCGACGATCCGCCCGAACTCGGCGCCATCCCGGTGACGGTGATCTCGGGCGGCCGCGCCGGGGACGGGATGACCGCCCGTATCCGCGCCGCGGCGAACGCCGCCCACGCCCACCGGGCCGCGGTATCGCCCGCCGGGCGCCATGTGCTCGCGCCGGCCTCCGGCCACTACGTCCCGCTGACCGAACCCGACCTGGTGGTCGAGGAGATCCGGCGCCTCACCACAGCCCGTTGGGCTCCCACTCGGCCCTGACGCTCAACCGGCGACGATCCGCGCCAATGCGGCATCGGAGGCGGCCAGCGCCGCGCGGTCGTAGGTGGAGGTGGTGGCCAGCAGTTCCGCGGCGCCGGTCCGGTCGGTGAGCTGCTCGATCCGGCGCCGCACCGTCTGCGGTGTGCCCGCGATCGCACGCCGCACCGCCGCCTCGACGCGACGACGCGTTTGGTCGGTCCACGCCGTGCGCTCACCGACCGGCGCCAACGGCGGGAAGACGCCGGTGGACCGGGACTGCGCCATCGCCCAGGCCTCGGGCAGGACGAGTGCGCGGGCCTGCTCGTCGGTTTCGGCGACGGTGACCTCCAGCGCGAGCATCACGCGCGGCCGCTCGGCCCGCGGGCTCGGCCGGAAATCCCGGCGGTAACCGGCCAGAGCCGCCGCCAGATCCGGGCTGTCGAGCAGCGGCCCGCCGAGCACCGCCGGCAGCCCCAGCCGCGCGGCCACGGTCAGGCCCTGCCCGGTGGCCAGAACGAACATGGGGATCTTCCGGTCGCTCACCGGATGAGCGGTGACCGGACCGGTGCCGTCGAGATAGTCGCGCAGTTCGGCCAGATCGTCCGGGAACCGGTGGGGTGCGGCCTCGTCCTGCCGCATGGCCCGCCGCACCGGGGCGGTGAACGCCGGCGAGCGCCCCAAGCCGAGATCGATACGACCCGGGAACAGCGCCTCCAGCATGAGAAACTGCTCCGCCACCACCAGGGGCCGATGATGCGGCAGCATTACGCCGCCGGACCCGATCCGGATGGTCGATGTCCGGGAGCCCAGCGCCCCCAGCAGGACCGGCGGCGACCCGGAGGCGATCCCGGGCACCGCGTGGTGCTCGGCCACCCAGAAACGCCGATATCCCGACTTCTCGGCCGCCACAGCCCGTTCGACGGTATGGGCCAACGCGGCCGATTCGGGTTCTCCCACCCGGGTCCGCGAGCGATCCAGCAACGACAGTTCCACACCCGTGGAACACCGGACTGGGCCCTGGTCTTCCGGTTCGCCGGAGCGGACTGCGCTGCCGGGTTCCGGGCCTGCAGGTCCCTATGGCTACCATTGTCCGGATAGTTTGCCCATTGTTCGGAGGACTGCATGGCGCGCAAGGTGATCGTCGAGCTGGTCGACGACTACGACGGAACTTCCATCGCCGAGGAAACTGTCACGCTCGCTCTGGACGGTGTCACCTACGAGATCGACCTGTCGGCCGGAAATGCCGAAAAGCTGCGCGAGACAATCGGTTTTTGGTCGGCGCATGCGCGCCGGGTCGGCGGCCGGGCGAAGGGTAAACAGCGTCCGCAGGCCACGGGCGGCAATGCCCGGACCCAGACGATCCGCGAGTGGGCCCGCAAGAACGGGCTGGAAGTGTCGAGCCGGGGACGGATCTCGGCGGAGATCGCCGAGGCGTATCAGAAGGCCCACCCTTGATTCGTCACAGGCACGGGTGAATCTCGTGCCTGCGGAATCTCTACGGCTCCGGCGGAATGGGCGTGTACTCCTCGCCGGACGCGGGAGGCGGCGGTCGGTCCGGAACACCCCGCGCGAGCGGCCGGCCGAAGAGCTATATGTGACCGGTCGCGAGCAGGTCACGTCGACAACCGCGCGGCGCCCGGGGCACCGATTGCTTACTGCGTGGTCTCGCCGCTGTGGTCCACCGAGCGAGTGTTGGTTGTCCGGCTCCGGCTCATAGCGAACAGCGCGGCCGCCGCCTGCTCGGCGAGGTCGGGTGCGTAGTCGGGGATCTGCCGACCGGCACTCAGATATCGCTTGATCATGGCATAGGGCAGGTCGACCACCGCGAGAAGTGCCCGGTCGGCGGCGTCGGGAGCGGGATCGTCGCCGTTCTGGATCAGGGCGTTCAGGGCGTCGTGTAGCGCGGTGTTGTCTCGCGCGGCGTCCCTGCGAGCCCGCTCGCTCCAGTTCTGCTCTTCCAGCTCTTTCGCTCCGACGAGCAGGACGCGCGCTTCGCGGGGATTGCGCCGAGCCCACTCGAGACTCGTACGGGCGCTGCGGCGAATCGCTTCCTGCGGTTCTCCGAGACTCAGCGCGGCGAACAGTTCGTCGTGGAATCCCCGTAGCGCGCGTGACCACAGCGCGGCCAGTAACGCAGGGCGATCCGGGAAGCGGTGATACACCGACCCGCTCGGTGCGCCGGCGGCTTTGGCCACTCCCGACATGGTGACAGCGGCCGGCCCGCCTCCGGCCAGGAGTTCTGCGGCGGCGTCCAGGAGCCGATCGGCATCGTGTCTCGGGGGCCTTCCCATGTACTAGAGGATATGCTCTAATTCTTTTTAGAGATTAATCTCCAAAATTTGATCTGCCGGAAGCCGACCGCCCGGACCCGACCCGCCGGTCGACCTCCCACGACCGGCCCCGCGCGTCGGCGGGTTGTTACGCCGTACCGGCCCGAAGTAAGGAGCCGAACATGGCTGTTGTCAACGTTCACCTACGTCACCTGCCTGCCCCGGTCAGCGCGGTCAGCGCATTGGTGGACAGCCTCGCCGGCGAGGACGACGCCCTCTGGCCAGCGCACTGCTGGCCGGCGATGCGGTTCGACCGCCCTCTCGAAGCAGGCGCGGCCGGTGGGCACGGCCCCATCCGGTACACGGTGGAGCACTACGTACCCGGCCACTGGGTGCGCTTCCGTTTCACCGGACCCCGCGGCTTCGACGGCTTCCACGAATTCACCGTCCAGGCCGCTTCCGGCGGCACCGATCTGATTCACCTGCTCGCCATGAACGCTCGCGGCCGGGCGCGACTGACATGGCCCCTGGCCTACCGATGGATGCACGACGCCCTCCTGGAAGATTGCCTGGATCGTGCAGAACACGCCCTCACCGGCTCCGTTTCCCACCCCGCCCGGTGGGCCCGTCGCGTCCGTTTACTGCGCTGGATCGCCGGACGCACCATGGTGCGAACTTCATCCACGAATACGGTTCCGGCTTCCGCGAACGCCGTCCGGTGATCACCGCGCCGATACCCCTCGGCGAGACGGGACAGCGACCGGCCGACCAAATAACGACCTGAACTGCGCGAATACCGGAACAGCCCGAATCGCGACCGCTACTCACGGCAGGCCGCCGGCCGGTGATACCGATACCCACCCCGGGGCGAATCAGATCACAGATAGGTAACGAACCCGCCTCCGTCGACGACGGACCGATCGGTATGCCGAGACCGTGGCGGGGGCCGCGAGCTGTTCGGCACCGGTCGGGATCCGCGTGACCGGCACCGGCCGGTCACCTCGACCCTGTGCTCACCCGGACGAAAGGCCCTGCTCCGCGATGCGAACTCGATTGTCTCCGGCGCCGGTGGACGCCCCGAACCGCCGCGCCCGCTGGCTGCTCACCGCCGCGTTCGCGGTCGTCACCCAAGCCCTCTTCCTGATCGGCGGCAGCACCGCGCCCGCCCGGGCCGCCTTCGATCCCGCCGGAGCCGATTTCTGGGTCGACTCGAGTATGGGACCCATCAAATCGCGGGTGTTCCGCGCCGCCGACGGCAATACCTCGCGGGTGGTCTACGCGTTGGACGGAATGCGCGCCCGCGAAGATCTCAGCGGCTGGGAGATCGATACCGATATCGCCCGGGAATTCACCAAGTGGAATATCAACGTGGTGATGCCGGTCGGTGGCCGGTCCAGTTTCTACACCGACTGGAACGCGCCGAGTTCGTTCCTCGGCGTTCCGCCCGGTTCGGGTTCGGCCGGCGGATCGGCCTCCGGGTCGGCGTCGGGCTCCGGTGGATTGCAGACCCTCTCGGGCGGCCCGGGCAAGTCCTATACCTATAAATGGGAAACCTTCCTCACCCGTGAACTGCCCGCTGCCCTGCGGGACCGGCTGGGCTTCGCCACCCGGCGCAACGGCGTCTTCGGCCTGTCGATGGGTGGCAGCGCCGCCCTGACCCTGGCCGGCGACCATCCCGACCAGTTCAGCTTCGCCGGGTCCTACTCCGGCTACCTGAACATCTCGGCGCCCGGGATGCGGGAGGCGATCCGGGTCGCCATGATCGACGCGGGCGGCTACAACGTGGACTCGATGGCCGCACCCTGGGATCCGAAATGGCTGCGGATCGACCCGTTCGTGGCCGCGCCCCGGCTCGTCGCCAACAACACCCGACTCTGGGTCTCCGCGGCGAGCGGCCTGCCCACCGCGACCGACAGTCCGAGCATCACCACGGTGAACGGGATGGGCCTCGAGGCGCTGGCGCTGGTGAACACGCGCGCCTTCCAGATCCGGATGGCCACCCTGGGCGCGCAGAACGTGCACTACGACTTCCCCGCCTACGGTATCCACGCATGGAACAACTGGGCCGACCAAGCCCTGCGAATGCTTCCCGACCTCTCCGCGAATATCGGCTGACGGCGATGTCGGTACCGGAAATCACTACCGAACTCCCGCCCCGCACCATACGGCTCACCGCGGGCGATCTGGTGAACTACGCCGGTGTCCCCGGCGATCCGAATCCGATCCATTGGAGCGGCGAGGTCGCCGAACTGGCGGAACCGGACTCCGCCGTCGCACACGGCATGCTGAACATCGGTATCGGCGCCGGATTCGTCACCTCCTGGCTCGGTGATCCGGGTGCGGTCCGAGAATACGCGGTGCGCCTGACCACGCCGGTGCGCGTCACCGGGGATGGAGCCGACGTCGAATACTCCGGCCGGGTGAACGCGGTGGATCCGGTGCAGCGCACCGCGACCGTCGCGCTCACCGCCCGGCACGGCGCCCGCCGGATCTTCGGACGCGCCACCGCGGTGGTCCGGCTTCGCTGAGCCGTGCCCGGGGGGGACGTCGCATCGGCTACGCCGACCGGCGCACGGCCCCTCCGACGGGACGAGTTGACCTCGAGTTCTGTTCAGGTTCGAGGATGATCTCATGAGCACGAACGAAGCACCCGCCGTCGCGGATTCCGGAACCGACCACACCGCCGATATCGCGGCGATCGAGCAGCTGATCAAAGATGTCGAAACCGGCTACAACACCAACGACGCCGAATTGATGGTCAGTGGTTTCCTCGCCAACGCCGCTGCCGGCAATGCCGTGGGCACGGTGATCACCGGCCGCGAGGCGCTGCTGGAAGCCGCACGTCTCGGACTGTCCGGGTTCCTGAAGAACGAGTACGTGGCCTACGAGCTCACCGATATCGTCTTCCTACGCCCCGATATCGCGATCGCCCACAAGGCCGCTCGCGCGCGCACCGCCGACGGCGTTCTCCTCGACCGCGATCCGGCGATGGTCGCGCTCTATGTCCTGATCGCGGAGAACGGGCGCTGGTGGGTGGCCGCCCGACACAACACACCGGTGCCCGCGGCGGGCTGACGAACCGGACGGCGCGCGATCCCGGCGCGCCTCGGCGGGACAGACGGTCGCCGGGCCCTGTTCCGCCGAGGCGCTCGAAGCGTCCGGTGCTTCGCCGTGCGCCGATGTTCTAGGCAGACGGAGCGCCGTGATCGGTGAACGAGCCACCGCGCCCGGCCCCGGCGGTGAAACGCTGGACACCCGCAGCCGCTTCGGCCAGGGAGATGACGCCGTGCTCCCATTCGTTGGCGATCGCCTCCTGCTCGCCCATCCCCTCCTGCTGCAGCAGCGAGAGCCGGTCGTGCCGCTGACAGGTCTGCGGGAAACGCGCGATCTCGGCGGCGAGCGCTTCGGCGGCCCGCCGTTCCTCCCCGACCGGGACGATACGGTCGGCCAGGCCCATCGCGAGCGCCTCGGCCGCGTCCACCGGCCGCCCGGTGAGCACCATGTCCATGGCCCGCCCGGTACCGATCAGCCGCGGCAGCCGCACCGTACCGCCGTCGATGAGCGGAACTCCCCACCGCCGGCAGAAGACACCGAACACCGCGTCTTCGGCGGCCACCCGCAGATCGCACCAAATCGCCAGTTCCAGCCCACCGGCCACCGCGTGACCGGCGACCGCGGCGATCACCGGTTTGCTCAACTGCATACGGGTCGGCCCCATGGGTCCGCGCCCCTTGGCCGACAGCGGATTGGCCCGGTCGGTCCCGACGGCCTTGAGATCGGCTCCCGCGCAGAAGTTTCCGCCCTCGCCCCACAGCACCGCCACCGTCGCCGAATCGTCGTTCTCGAAGGCGGTGAACGCGTCGTACAGGGCGGTGCCGGTGGGTCCGTCGACCGCGTTACGGACCTGCGGCCGGGACAGGACGATGGTGAAGACCGGCCCCTCCCGTTCGATTCTCACGGGTACGCCGGTCATAACTGTCCCTTCGTTCGCGGTCACGGCCCGAGCCTATGGCCTCCGGCGTGCTCCCGGGCCGTTCCCCACCGATCAGGCCCGGCCGCCGCTGGTCTCGGTGCCGAGCAGGCCGAATGCTTCCAGTGCCAGATACAGTTCGGCCGACTGGCGGGGGTCGGTGGTGTCGCGGCCGGTGAGATCGCGGATTTTGCGCAGCCGATAACGCACCGTATTGCGGTGGCAGTGCAGGATTTCGGCGACGGCCGCGGCCGACCCGCCGCCTCGGTACCAGGCTTCGAGCGCACCGATCAGATCATCGCGCTCGGCGACCGGGAGGTCGAGCAGCGGACCCAGGATCTGGGCGGCGGCCCGCCGCCCGGCCTCGGGAACCGCGACGAGAAGATGGGCGACCGGTTCGTCGCCGAAGCGGACCGTTGCGGCCGCACCCCGGCGCACCGACCGGGACGCCAGACGTGCCTCGGCCAGTGCGGCGGTGATGCTACGCGGGGTCGTGAAGGCGTCGCTGAGACCCACCCGCTCGGTGACGCACGCCGAGATCGTGGCCGTGGCGCGTCCCAATACCTCCGGGGAAGCCGCGGACAGCAACCCGATATAGGCATCGATCTGTGCATCCCACACCGACCGGATACCGATCTCGCGCAGCGCCGCGGTGAGTCGCCCCGGCAGTGGCGCGGTGGGTTCGGTATCGATGGCGACCACCGCGAACGTACCGCGTTCCGGGAATCCGAGGGTGCGCAGGACCTCGAGGACACGGGCGGGATTACCGGTATGGTCGTCGAACAGTGTCCGGACCAGCCGGCTCTGGATCTGCGCGTCGGAATGCGCGAGCAGCACCTCGGTTTCACGGTAGGCCTCGACGGCCGCATCGGAGTACAGATCGACGAGCTCCCACAGCCGCGTCGCCAGTTCGTGCAGCCGGGCGTCCCCCGGACCGGCCGACCAGTTGGTCAGTTCGTCCCAGACGAGCCGGCCACCCAGCCGGTAGGCATGCAACAGGCTCGCGACCGGAATGCCCTGTTCGGCCTTGAGACGTCCTGCGTCGCGGGCCGGCTGGAGCCG
The DNA here is from genome assembly GCF_001613445.1 of Nocardia grenadensis NBRC 108939. Lineage (GTDB taxonomy): Bacteria > Actinomycetota > Actinomycetes > Mycobacteriales > Mycobacteriaceae > Nocardia > Nocardia grenadensis. Next base: position 160,592 of record NZ_BDCJ01000001.1, on the reverse strand, counting down.
CAACGGGCCGGTTCCGGCGAGCGCCCCGATCACCGCGGTGAGATTCTCCAGGCAGGTGCGGTACAGCTGGTCCGCGGTCAGCAGCCCGGACTCTCCATAGGACGGGTCGGCCGCCGCGATCCGGCCGACCAGAACATCGGTCAGCGCCTCGACGGAATCGGCGAGTGCGGCGGCCAGGGGTGCCGCGGGCGGCGCGGGCGTGCTCATACCGGAACAGTCTAGTCACCCGACCGTGACCCACACCACGCCGATTTTGTGCCCGGGCACAAGATCGAGCCGCGAATGACGCAACGCCGACACATTTCCTTCAGGCACCGGCACAGCCACACTGAGTTCTACTCGGATCACGGATCTCAGCTACGGAGTATGCCCACGTGCAGCCAGAACAGGCCGTCGCGGCCGACACGGTTATCGATACCGCCCTCGCCGAACTCACCGCGGGCGAGCAGAAATGGTCCCGCCTGCCGCTGGCCGGACGACGGGCCCTGCTCGACCGGATGCGTACGCTCACCGGCCGGCATGCCCGCGAATGGGTCGAGGCCGCGGTGCGGATCAAGGGTCTCGACCCCGCGTCCCCACTGGTGGGCGAGGAGTGGCTGTCCGGCCCCTATGTCTTCGCGACGAGTCTCACCGCGGTATCCCGCACTCTCGAATCGCTGGAGCGCGGCGTGAGCCCGCTCGCGAACGCGACCTTCGGCACCGCCGGCGGCCGGGTGACCGTGCGCGCGCTCCCCGCCGGTCTCTACGACGAGCTCCTGCTCAGCGGTTTCCGGGCCGAGGTGTGGTTGCAGCGAGGCGTCGACGCGGCCACCGCCCGGGCCGGCGCGGGCCTCGCCCAGCGCGACCCCGCCCGCACCCACGGTATCGGCGCGGTGCTGGGCGCGGGAAACATCACCTCGATCGCACCGCTGGACACGATCTACGAACTCATCGCGCACAACCGCGTGGTGGCGCTGAAACTGAACCCGGTCACCGATCCACTGCTGCCGGTGTTCGAGAAGATCTTCGCGCCGCTGATCGAGCTCGGCGTGGTGCGGGTGTTCACCGGCGGCCCCGAGATCGGCGGGCAGCTCGTGACCCACGAGCGGGTCGCGCATGTCCATATGACCGGCAGCGCCGCGACGCACGACGCCATCGTATGGGGTACGGGTGAGGCGGCGGCGGAACGGAAGAAGGCCGGCGCTCCGCTGCTGGACAAACCCATCACCAGCGAGCTCGGCGGAGTGTCCCCGACGATCGTGCTGCCCGGCGAATGGAGTACCGCCGACCTGGAGTTCCAGGCCGAGCACATCGCCACCCAGCGCCTGCACAACGGCGGCTACAACTGCGTGGCCACGCAGGCGGTGATCGTATCCGCGGATTGGCCGCAGAAGGACGCCTTCCTCGCCGCGCTCACTGCGGCGGTCGATCGCGCGCCGACCCGTCACGCTTACTACCCGGGTAGCGACCACCGCGTCGCCGGGGCGCGGACCAGCTATCCCGACGCTCGCCGGCTCGGCCGCCGGGGCGAGCGACTACTGGTGGCCGGGCTGGATCCGGACGCAGACGAAGCATTGTTCATCTCGGAGTACTTCGCACCTGTCCTCGGCATCGTGGAGCTGCCCGGCAGCGGAGCCGACTTCGCCCGCACCGCGGTGGATACGGCCAACGAGAAGTTCACCGGCACCCTCGGCGTGAACATCGTGGCGCACCCCGATACCGTCGACGCGCTCGGCACGGAATTCGACACGATGATCGAGCGGCTGCGTTACGGCACCGTCGCCGTGAACGCGTGGACCGCGGTCGGCTATCTGACCCCTACCGCGAGCTGGGGTGCCTATCCGGGCCATACGCTCGACGATGTGCAGAGCGGGATCGGTGTGGTGCACAACGCGTGGCTGATCGATGGGGTCGAGCGCACCGTCGTACGGGGTCCGTTCCGGCCCGCGCCGCGGTCGGTGCTGCACGGCGAATGGTCGCTCACCCCGAAACCGCCGTGGTTCGTCTCCAACCGGACGGCCGCGCGGACCGGGCGACTGCTCACCGACTTCGCCGCCGATCCACGCTGGTCACGCCTGCCCGCGATCTTCGCCTCCGCGCTGCGCGGTTGATCGAATCCGAGCGGCCCGTGCCGAGTGTGTCGCGACACGGGTCACCGCGCGCGGCCGGGGCTGTGGATCGGGCCGGATTCAGGCGGCCGGACCGGTCCACTGTGTGACAGTGTACGGACGCGCGCCGAGGGTGCCGTTCCAGCGGCTGATCATCATGGTCAGCCGTGACAGCGATGCCGAGCCCGGGTGGATGTAGCCCCCGTAGAGCATGGGCAGGCGAGGTTTGCCGACATGCGCAGCCGGCCACGTATCGTCGTGCACCACCTGGATCTTCTCGGCCGACCACACCGCGTCGAGCCGGTCGGCCGTGCGGGTCTTGACGCTGAGATCGACACAGTCGAAGTACGCCATCACATAGGTCGATCCGATACGCGCGACCGAGAGTTCCCCGAGTGCGTGACCGGGAGCGAAGAGCGGAGTCGGTGGATGCCGGTGGGTGGGATACCAGCCCCACCGGCCGTCGATATGGGCCCAATTCTGCTGAGCGGCGAAATTCCCGTGGAAGAAATCGGCGGGGTCGTAGCGGAACAGCTGGACGACACCGTGATCGCGCCGGTAGAAATGGCTGCCGTTCCAGCGTTTGGCGAAGACGTAGAGGTAACCGTCTGGATCGATTCCGGCGAATGTCCACATGGCGTAGGGATTTCCGTCGATGCCGAGTGCCTGACCCGGCCAGCGGTGGCCGAAATCGTGCCAGGTACCGCCGTAGTCGTCGGACCAGGCGATTCCGGAGAACGCCGATCCGTCGAGGGCGGAGTCCGGCCCGACCCGGCGGTGCACCGCGGTGTACTGGATGAAGGTGCGGCCGTCGATTTCGATGGCATCGTTGGGGATACGCGAGATTTCGGTGACGCCGGATCCGTTGTCGGCGTGGTGCGCGTAGTCGAACAGTTGCCGTGCCCGGCCGCCGGGGACCACACCGGTGAACCGGATGGCGGTCTCGCCGGTGGCGTCGAAGACGTCCTGGGTCGACAGCACGGGCGAACCGAGGTACTCACCGGTCTGCCCCGGCCCCCGCCAGCAGTCACCCCAGAGGTAACCCCAGCTTCCTGCGTCGACACGGCGATACGGGATACACAGATCGCCGGATCCGAGACCGAGAGCGCTCGCGGAATCGCCGGGTACGTCGCACAGCGGAGTGCCGTGCTGGGGTAATCGCTCGGCCGTCGGCATCACCGCGAGCGTACGGGTAATCGGCGCCGGCCGTCAGGTCAGTCGGCCCAGCCACCCGGCGGCATCGAGCCGGAATGCCACCGGCGGAGCCAGGGCGCGCAGATCGTCCTCCATGGCACGGATCCGGTCCTCTCCGCGCTCATGCGCCCAGTTCCCGCGCAGTCGCTGAAAGATCTCGGCCGAGCGGGCCAGCGCGTCGAAGCCCCGGGCGGTGAGCCGGATGACGCGCCGCCGGGTATCGGTCGGATCATCCGCCCGTTCGGCGTATCCGAGAGCGACAAGGCGGTCGACCGTTTTGCCGGCGGCCTGTTTCGAGATCCCCAGCCGGCGACCGATATCGCTGGCCGAAGCCCCGTCGGCGCCGATCGCCTGCATGGCGAAACCGTGGGCGGGCCGCATTTCCGGATGTCCTTGTCGGGCCAGTTCGGCATGCAATTCGTCGATCAGCGTCCGGAACCCGGCGAACAGCAGGAGGGCGAGTTCGTACCCCGCGCGCGACGGGCCGTCCGCCCCCGGGCCCGCCGTAGCACCCTTGGCATAACCGTCAACCTGGTTTACTATCTCTAGCGAATCGTCAACCATGTTGTCCATCTTAGGAGAGAGATGTTCCGCGCCCACACCCTGGAGACCGCTCCGCACGCCGCCCGGCAGGCGATGCAGGCCCTACAGAGCCCCACCGGCACGATCCCCGACGCGGTCCGCCGGTTGGCCGGATCACCCGAGCTGCTCAACGGATTCCTGGCCATGAGCGCCGGTTTCGACCAGTGCACCCTGGATCCACTGGCACGGGAGGTCGTCATCATGACCGTCGCCGTACGCAACGACTGTCATGTGTGCATCACCATGCACAGCGGCAAACTCCGCAAGCTCGGAGCGGCGCCGGAGATCGCCACCGCCCTGCGCGCGGCCGCACCCCTTCCCGATGCGCGCCTCGAGGCGATTCGAATATTCACCCTCGACGTCCTCGCCACCGCGGGCGGCGTGGACGACGAAGCCGTCGCCGCCCTGCTGGCACACGGGTACACCGAACGCAACGCTCTGGAAGTCGTTTTCGGGATCGGCACCTACACGATGTCGACACTGGCCAACCGCCTCGTACGCGCCGCATGACCGTCGACCTCCCGGCGCTGTCACGCACTACCGGGAGGCACTTGCCGCGTCCAGTGATCGGGCGATCGTGTCTGCGAGATCGGCCACCAGCAGGAAAACCTCTGGTCGGCCTCCGAGGAACTGATTGGGGTCCGGTTCACTGTGCGCGGAACCACCGGCAGCAGAAACGGCGTAATCTTGTAATCAAGTAATCGTCACAGCTGAGAAGGTGCACCATGAGGCATGGACATCGGGGGCGTGGATTCGGCCGGCCCGGCGGCTGGCAGCAGGCCGACCTACCCGACGCGGCGGACGCGGCGGACTGGTTCACGGGACGGCTGCCCGGCGATTGGTTCACCGGCAGTCCCGCCATCGAGATAGACCGGGACGAGATCGTGGTGGTCGGCAAACTCCCCCTCCCCGCCGCGGCGGACGAGCCCGCGGCCGATGCGACGGGCGGTGGGGACGAGACCACCCGCACGGTTCCGGAGGCGACGAAACAGGGGGCGGTGGCACGCTTCCGGGAGACCACCCGGCCCGCGCGGATGCAGAACGCCGACGAGGCCCAGCAGCGCTACGGCCGCAGTGTGGCCTGGGGCGTCTCGGTCGACGGTGAGCGGATCCTGTTCACCCACCTGGCAGTACCGGTGATGACGCGACTACGCCAGCCGGAACGCAAGGTCCTCGATACGCTCGTCGACGCGGGCGTCGCGCGATCCCGGGCCGATGCGCTGGCCTGGACGGTAAAACTGGCGGGCGAGCACACGCAGAGCTGGCTGGAGGAATTGCGCACCGCCATGCGCAAGGTGGACGACCTCCGCGCGGAGGGCCCGCAGGGGCTCTGAGCCACCCGCCGGCCGCGGCCACGAACGCCCTACCTCCGGTAGCGCCGCACCCGGCGCCACCGGAGCGCACACCGGCGGTGGACGGCCGGCCGCTCAGCCCAGATGCGCCGAGAGCAACCAGGCCGGAACGGATTTGCGGCCCTTCGGTTCATCGCGCAGATCCTCGAACCGCAGCAGCGGTTCGCCGGTCGGGGAATCCATGCGCTCCGGCAGATTCGCGTGGATCCGCGCCGGGGCGATCTCATCGATCACCCAGTATTTCGATACCGCGTCGCGGAGTTCGTCGGCGGTGACCGGCGCGGGTCCCGTCTCGGGGAGTTCGGGAAAACCGGCCCGGTCGAAGACCAGCGCGAAATAGTCCGCCCCCGGAGCGGCGGCCCGCGCGATGGACCGCAGATAACCCTCCCGCGCCGCCACCGGGATCGAATGGAACAGCGTGCTGTCCACCACGGTGCCGAAGCGGCCGTCGTAGCCGGTGAACGAGGTGATGTCGGCGACCTCGAAGGTGGCGCCGCCCAGGCCGCGCCGTTCGGCTTCGGCCCGGGCCGATTCGATCGCGGTCGGCGCGAGATCCAGACCCACGGTGGTGAAACCGCGCTCCGCCAGATACAGCGAGATAGCACCCTCGCCGCAGCCGGCGTCGAGCACGTCGCCGTGGAATCTGCCCTGCTCGATGAGCGCGGCGAGTTCGGGCTGCGGCTCCCCGATACTCCACGGCGGAGTCACGTCCGGTCCGAACGGACCGGTACCACGATAGACGGATTCGAACTCGAAATCACCGGGTGTCGTCATACTCCACGACTAGCAGCCGACTCCGCGCATGTACATGTAACCGTCGCCGCGAGAACGGCGTGGACCGGACACCCCTCCCAGGTCCGGCCACCCGCACCGGCGAACCCTCCCGGCGGGTGACCGCACGACCCCGGCGTGGCCCCCGAGGGCAGGGCCCGTACCGCACAGCGGCCCACCGATCCGAAACACACCGGCCGGGTCGGATCCGCGACGAGAGCACGGCCGGCGCGAAACCACACAACTGCGGATCGACCAGGAAGAACCCGGCCCGCTTACCCGTCCGACCGACCACCGGACAGCGCAGAAGGAGGGCGGGACTCCGTGCACACCGTCTGGGTCAGTGACCTGCAGTTATCGGTGATTCTACACTCGACGGAAGCCCCATGAGGCCCATCCGACGGCCCAGCTCGGACGCACCCGAGCTCCGACGGCCCGATCCCGATCGATGCATATTCGCATTAAGACAGGGCAATATCGGTTGACATGTTCCGCCGGCGACCATAGACGGCCGTGATCCACACAGATCACCGATTAAGTGAACACGACACCTGTACAGCTGTTAAGTTACTGCTTATTCTTCTAACACCAACCCGGTGACGCATCTGCGCCACCGCAATACTCGAACTCGACGAGGAGTGGCGACATGGACCGACTCAACAGGCGGGGTGCGTTGAAAGCGGGCGGGGTGCTGGGCGCGTTCGGCGCACTCGCCATCGCGACCCCGGCCAGAGCGCAACCGTGGACATGGTCGCCGCAGGGGTCGGTGGCGGGCAGCGGTGCCGGTGTCGATCCGCTCGGCGTCTGGGACCCCGAAGCCGACGAACTGGTCGCCTCCCTGCTCGACCGCGGCGCGGTACCCGCCGTCAACGATCTGCTGCGCACCTGGACCCGTAACAGTCAGCCGTTACCCGACGGGCTACCCTCGGACCTGCGGGACTTCATGGAATACGCGCGGCAGCTCCCCCGGTGGACCGATCCCGGAAAGCTGGCCACCGCCGTCGACTTCAACAAGAAGCGCGGTCTCTACCTCGGCGTCCTGTACGGCCTCGCCAGCGGCATGATGAGCACGGTCATCCCCAAGGAAGCGCGCTCGGTCTACTACTCCAAGGGCGGCCACGACCTCAAGGACCGTATCTCCAAGACCGCGAAACTCGGCTACGACATCGGCAGCGGGAACGCCTACGGCCCGGATGGGCAGATGGTCGTCACCTGTGTCAAAACGCGTCTGGTACACGCCGCGGTGCGACATCTGCTGCCCCAGTCGCCGCACTGGGTGAACTCGGCCGACGAGGACATCCCGATCAGCCAGAACGACATCATGGTCACCTGGCACAGCCTGCCCACCACCGTGATGCGTCACCTCACGGCATGGAAGGTGCCGATCCCTATCCACGAATCGGACGCGTTCCTGCATTCCTGGCAGGTCGCCGCGCATCTGCTCGGCGTCCGCGACGAGTACATCCCGAATTCCTGGGATCAGGCCGAATCCCAGGCCGCGCAGGTCCTGGATCCGATCCTCGCGCCGACCCCGGAGGGGGTGAAACTGGCCGACCGGCTGCTGCGCCTGGGGACGAATCTCGACCTCGCCATTCTGAGTAAGGGGGTCCTCGGCGCCTTCACGCGCTTCCTGCTCGGCGACAAGATCGCCGACGAGCTGGCCATCGCCCGCGAACCGGTTTGGGATCCGCTACTGCGGTTCAGCTGGGGCCCGTTCATCGCGGTCCGGGAAGGCCTACTCACCGTCGCCCCGCCGACACAGGAGGCGTACTGGCTGTTCGACGAGTTCCTGCGCCAGTTCGCCCTGTGGTACCTGGCCGAACTCCGGATGCCGATCAGTATCGAGCTCCCGATGATGAACCGGGATATGAGCCGGCCGCCACGCTGACCCGGCAGCCCGTCGAGCCCGCACGGGCCCTCTCCGTGCGGGCGAGCGGGCGGGTGCGCAGACCCGGCGTCCACCCGGACCCGAGTCGAGCTCATATCACGGGAGTTCCGCCGACTGCGTCTACACGCTCGTGGCCACAGCCGTCCAGGTCGGCGGAACCCCGGTGGCAGCGGGCACACCGGCCCCGTGCTCCGACCTCTACGTCGTAGCGATCCCCGGCACCTGGGAAACCTCCGATACCGAGCCCGGGACGGGCATGCTCGCGGCGACCGTCGACCGGCTGCCGGGAAATGTGGCGGTGGACTACATCGCCTATGCCGCGACGGCTTTCTCGGGGAGGGATGAGTCTACGGCCGCTCCGAACAGGAGGCCACCGACCGAGCACGCGATAGAGTCGCGGCCGCGGCACAGTCCTTGGCCTGCCCGGCGACACGTATCGCGATCCTCGGCTACAGCCAGGGCGCGTACGCGGCCGGTGATCTCGCGGCCGAGATCGACGCCGGGTCCGCTCGAGGCGACGAACTACTGAGCACCGGCGGCGCGGCCGGCCGCGCCGGGTAGCCGGCTGTTGCCGGGCACGGTCCACCGCCGGTCCTTGATCATCCGCCGGGCAGCGCGCCGGTTCCGGCCGATCAGTCGCTCCAGGTACAGGGTTCCCGCGAGATGGTCGGTCTCGTGTTGCAGGCAGCGGGCCAGGTATCCGGTGGCCGCCACGGCGACGGGGGCTCCGGTCATATCCACGCCCGTCACCTCGGCCCGGTGCGCCCGGCCCGTGGGAAACCACTCATCCGGAACGGACAGACACCCTTCGAGATCGTCCTCCGGGTGGGGCATGCCCTCCGGCAGCGCGGAAGTCCGCAGCACCGGATTCACCACGTGGCCACGGTAGCGGGTGCCGGAATCGGTGAGGTCGTAGACGAACACCGCGCGCGGGTCGCCGATCTGGTTGGCCGCCAATCCGGCACCTGCGGCGGCGGTGTTGGTGTCGAACAGGTCGCCGACGAACGCGGCGAGCTCGTCGTCGAACACGGTCACCGGAATCGCGGGAGTGGCGAGCCGCGGATCGCCGGCAATGAGGATGGGGCGCACAGTCATACGGTCAGACTACTCAAATACGAGTAGTCGTGTCAGACTGGTTTCGTGAACGAGACCCGCCTGTTCGTCCTGGCCGCCCTGGCCCGGCGCGGACCGATGCACGGCCACCAATTGCGCCGGGACGCCCGCCTGGATCGAGCCGACCTGTGGTCGCGCGTCAAACCCGGCTCGCTGTACGGCGCGTTGCACCGCATGGAAAGCGAAGGCCTCGTCCGCCCGCTGCGTACCGAACAGCAGGGCGCGCTCCCCGCGCGCACGATCTACGAGATCACCGATGAGGGCCTGCGGGAACTGCGCGCATTACGCGACGAGGCCTTCACCGAGGTCGATATCCGGCCCGATCCGGTCGATCTCGCGCTGGCTGTCGGCGACGATCTCGATCCGGAACTGCTGCGCGGCTACCTCGAAGACCGGATCGCCGCGCTCCGCGCGATCGGCTCGCGGATGGAACATCAGCTCGACCGCCGCTGGCCCGACCAGAGCACCGCCGACGATCTCATCGCCGAACACGCCCGCCTGCGGATCCGCACCGAGATCGAGTGGCACGAAAAGGTACTGGCCGGTATCGGCAAACCGGCCTGAGCCGCACGACCCAGGGCCCGCTCGCCGGACGAATACCGGCGAGCACCTCGCGCCTCGATCCCTCGCCAACGTGAACCCACCCGCGGCTAGCGGTCATTGTCCGGCGGCTGCCCGGGTTCCCGGTCCGGGACGGGGTCGTTCACCCGGTCCATCCTCTTTCCGTCCGGGGCGTCCCAGGAGACCATGCGCTGCCGATCGAGCCGGTATGCCGCGTCGGCCAGGCGCATTCGCGTCGACGCGGTGCACGACGGCCGCGTCCGTCGCACCGCGTTGGGCGATGAACTCAGCGGTGAAATGCGAGGGATAGACCGACGCCACAGCGACCCGGGCGACTCCGAGATGGCGGACCGCGTCGTGGAAGCCGCGCAGTGTGGTCGTGCCGCCGCATCGAGCAGCCCGGGCGAGGGTGGCCAGTTGGCGCCGGTGGTCGTGGGCGCTGCGCAAGAAGCTCGCAGAAGTGACCGCGAGGGCGACGGCCTCGAACCTACCCACGGAACCGTCCAGCGCGGTCGCGAGCAGGGCCGGATCGCCCAGCCCGGCCGCCGCGTCCGTCAAACGGTCATCGGACATGTTCGTTAGGCCCACGTCCACGCCGGGCGGCCACCGCAATTCCACCACCTCTGGTCCGGCCGGCGGCGACACCCGCCCCAGTAGCCGCTGGAAGTCCTCGACGTCGGCATTCGCCGTGGGATAGAGCGCCCCGAAACGCAACGTCGCCATCGCCTCACGGTCGTACACCCGGATCGGCGGTTCGAATCCGGTGCCGGAATCGATCGCCGCCGGTCCCGCAGCCTCCGCGAAAACCAGTTGGCGGACCACGACGGCCACTGCTACCTTCCGGAGACCGTGCAAGAGAACGAGGAGGTGGTACCCGTGAACACAGTATCGACATGGGTGCTCCTCTCCGGGGTCACGGTCGGACGATAGGCCGTCCGGGAGCGCCGCTCACGAGCACTCCCGAAAGGTACGACCATGCACTTCACTTCCGAACAACGTCTCGACGACGGCATCCTCGAACGTGAATTCACCCTCGGCGAGATCCCCGGCATCCTGTGGACGCCCGCATCCGCGCCCACACCGGTACCGCTGATCCTGGTCGGCCCCCCTCCCCTCGGGCTGCGCAAGGTGTATCCGCGACTGCTGGCCCGGGCCCGGGCCACCGTGGCCGAGGGCTACGCCGCGGCCACCATCGAACTCCCCGGTAGCGGTGAGCGACCCCGCATCGCCGCCGCCGACCGGGCCCTCGCCGACCTGCACCGGGCGCTGGCAGCCGGCGGGCCTGTCGACGACGAGATCGTCGACAGGCTGATCCTCCCGCTGGTCGACAAGGCGGTCCCGGAATGGCAAGCCACCCTGGACGCCCTTCTCGCGCTGCCCGAGATCGGTGGCCCGGTCGGGTATTCGGGCGGGGTGATCTCCATCGGTGTCCGGCTGGCGGCGGTCGAGCCGCGTATCTCGGCCGCCCTGCTGTTCGCCGGCAGCTTCGTTCCCCGCGGAATCGTCGAGGAGGCCCGGCACGTCACCATTCCGCTGCACGTACTGCTGCAATGGGACGACGAAGGAAACGACCGGCAACAGGCCCTGGATCTGTTCGACGCCTTCGGCTCGGCGGCGAAGACACTGCACGCCAATATGGGCGGGCATACCGGCGTCCCGCACTTCGAGGGGGACGCCGGGAACCGGTTCTTCGCCCGGCATTTGCAGTGGACACCAACGCGGCCGCGCTCGGCGTCTACAGCAAGCTCGGCTTCACGTGTACAAGCGTAGGAAACGACCATTCGCAAAAGGTTTCGTGCCCGGCCACCGATGGCCCGCGGCGAAACGGCGAGGGCCGGCGACCGCCGGGACACGGCCCATGCGCGACGCCACCGCCACCGCTGTCGCAGGTAGGCTGCGATGCATGGCCAGTCACGAATCGGAGAGTGCGCCCACCACACCGGCTCGTACGACCGCCCGCTATCTCTTGTCGGCGGCGCTGGTGTTCGCGGGTCTGAGCCATCTGTTCTGGGCCCGGCGGGAGTTCCAGGCCCAGGTACCCGATTGGGTACCGTTGGACAAGGACGGTGTCGTGATGGCCTCCGGCGGCGTGGAGATCATGCTCGGCGCGGGATTGGCGGCGATGACCCGGGATCGGGTCCGGATGGGGCGGATCGCCGCACTGTTCTTCGTCGCGGTCTTCCCCGGCAATATCGCCCAGTGGCGCGACCACCGATCCGCCTTCCGGCTCGACACCGACGGGAAGCGCTTCGTGCGATTGTTGTTCCAGCCGGTCCTGATCCTGTGGGCGCTCTGGTCCACCGGTATCCCCCGCGACGCCAGGAGCTGAGCACCCGTGCCCGAAACCGATACCGCGGGCGCGGTCCTCTTCGATATCGACGGAACGCTGGTCGATTCGAACTACCTGCACGTCCACGCCTGGGCCCGGGCTTTCCGGGAAGTCGGCGCCGAGGTGGACGCCTGGCGGGTGCACCGGAGTATCGGCATGGACGGCTCCCTGCTGGTGAGCACTCTGCTGCCCGATGCCGACGACGACACCCACGACCGAGCGAAGGACCTGCATCTGCGCTACTACCTGGATTCCGGTGCGCTCATGCGCCCGGTCGACGGCGCGCGCGAACTGCTCGAGCGGGTCGCGGCGGCCGGGCTGACCGTGGTGCTGGCGACCTCCGCGCCGGAGGACGAACTCTCGGTACTGCGGGAGGTACTCGGCGCGTCGGAGGTGATCTCGGCGCAGACCTCCAGCGAGGATGTCGGCACCGCGAAACCGCGACCCGATATCGTGCGCACCGCGCTCGACCGGGCCGGTGCCGCGGCCGGATCGGCGATCTTCGTCGGTGACACGGTATGGGACGCCGAAGCGGCCCGGCGGGCGGGAGTGGACTTCATCGGCTTCCGGTCCGGCGGGATCGGCGGCGCGGAACTACGCGAGGCGGGCGCGGTCGCGGTCTACGACGACCCCGCCGAGTTGCTCGCGCAGTTCGAGCGCAGTCCGCTCGCCGAACCGGGCGGATCGACCGGGGACCGGCGCAGCGGTGAGGTCTGAGCGGGGCCCGGCGCGACAGTGTGGGCCGTCTAGGCTCGTGCCATGCGTGACCGAGTCCCCACTGTCGACCGCCTGCGGCCCTTCGCCGCCACCATCTTCGCCGAGATGACCGAACTCGCGGTCCGGCACGAGGCGATCAACCTGGGGCAGGGCTTCCCGGACAGTGACGGCCCCGCGGGCATGCTCGAGGCCGCCCGCGCGGCGATCGCCGACGGACTCAACCAGTACCCGCCCGGCCGCGGTATGCCGGTGCTGCGCCGCGCGATCGCCGCGGACCGTGCCCGCCGCTACGGAACGCACTACGACCCGGACACCGAGATACTGGTGACAGTCGGCGCCACCGAGGCGATCAGCGCCGCGGTTCTCGGCCTGGTCGAACCCGGCGCCGAAGTCGTGCTGATCGAGCCCTACTACGACTCATATCCCGCGGCGGTGGCCCTGGCCGGCGCGCAGCGGCGCACCGCCCGGCTCGTCCCCGACGGGGACCGTTTCGTCCTCGACCACGACAGCCTGCGCGCCGCGATCACCCCGGCCACACGCATGTTGATCCTGAACTCACCGCACAATCCCACCGGCACGGTCCTCGACCGCGCCGATCTGGCCGCACTCGCCGAGCTCGCCTGTGCGCACGACCTGCTGGTGCTGACCGACGAGGTGTACGAGCACCTCGTGTACGACGACGCCGAACATCTGAGCATCGCCACCTTCCCCGGCATGGCCGACCGGACCCTGGTGGTGTCGAGCGCCGCGAAGACGTTCAGCGTCACCGGCTGGAAGATCGGGTGGATCGGTGGGGCGGCTCCCCTGATCGACGCGGTGCTCGCCGCCAAACAGTTCCTCACCTTCGTGGGCGGCGGACCGTTCCAGCCCGCCGTCGCGCATGCGCTCACCCATGAACTCGAGTGGGTGGCCCGGCTGCGCGCCCGACTCGCCGAGCAGCGGCTGCGCCTCTCCGCGGCGCTGACCGAGACAGGTTTCCGGGTGCATCCCAGCGCGGGGAGTTATTTCGTCTGCGCCGATATCCGCCCCACGGGCGAGGAAGACGGCATCCGGTTCTGCCGGGACCTGCCCGCACGGCTCGGGGTGGCCGCGGTGCCGGTCAGTGTTTTCACCGACGATCCGGCCGCGTGGCGGCATCTCGCCCGCTTCACCTTCTGTAAGCGTCCCGAGACCTTGGACGAGGGCGTCCGGCGGCTCCGGAAGGCGAGCGCCCGCTGAGCATCGGAGAGCCGGGCCCCGGTGATCAGCGCGGTGCCCGCAGCATCCGGCCCGCCGCGTCGACAGCGGGTCCGGAACTTCCCGCGTCGGCCACGAACACCGCGAACGCCAGATCGTCCTGGATACCGATGAACCAGCCGTGCGCGCTGCTGTTATCACCGTATTCCGCGGTACCGGTCTTACCGAGCAGGCCGGGGATATCGGCCAGCCGGGTGGCGGTACCCGCCGTGACGGTTTCCCGCATCATGGTCTTCAGATCGCCGGTGACCGCGGTGGGCAGCGGCTGCGGTGTCCGGTCGGGGATGCCCGGCGAACCGGTCACCAGTACCGGAGCGGGCGTGGTCCCGTGTGCGACGGACGCGGCGACCAGCGCCATACCGAAGGGTGAGGCCGTCACCTGACCTTGGCCGATACTGGCCTCCACCCGCTCCGCCGGACTCTGCGCGACCGGCACACTGCCGGTCACCGTGGTCAGCCCGGGCGTCACGTAGTCCACTCCGAGGCCGAGCCGCTCGGCGGCGGTGCGCAGCGCGTCCGGCGGCAAGTTGACGGCGAGCCCGGCCATGGTGGTGTTGCAGGAGTGGGCGAACGCGGTGTGCAGCGGGGCCTGTCCCAGATCGAAACTGTCGTCGTTGGGTATGCGGCGCCCCTCGATATCGGCGACGCCGGGGCAGGGCAGCACAGTGTCGGGGGCGGCGCGTCCCGCGTCCAGCACCGCGGCGGTGGTAACCGTCTTGAAGGTCGAACCCGGCGGATACAGACCGGTGAGCGCGATCGCCCCCGTACCGTCGGCGGCGGCGTTCTGCCCGACCGCCAGGATCTCGCCGGTCGAGGGGCGCATCGCGACGATCGCCGCGGGGCCGCCGATCGGGTCCAGTGCGGTCTCCGCGGCCCGCTGCAGCCGGATATCGATGGTGGACCGGATATCGGTGGTGGGCCGCGGATCCGCTCCGGCGATACGGACCGTGCCGTCCGCGGTCTGCGCGCGCACCGCCCAACCGGCGGCGTCGTCGGCCTGCTGCTGCCAGAGTTCGCTCAGCCCCGATAGGGTCGGTGCGGATATCGCCTTGTCGGTGGTGAGCAGCCGCGTCTGCGGGGCGAGGGTCACCCCGCGGACCGCGGTCAACGCGTCCCGGACCGGTGCGATATCGGCTTCGCGGAGACTGATCGTCGTCACCGGTTTGCCCTGCGCGGCAGCCAGTTCGTCGTCCAGGGAGGCCGGCGTGATCCCGGCGGCGAGCGGGGCGAGCAGCGCGGCCGCGGCGGCGGTATCGGCGCCGGGCGCCAATTGCACGAGCGTCACCACCTGCTCGGTCATGAGCTCACCGCCCGCGGCGTCCAGGACCCGGGCGGGCCGCGGGTACACCGGTGCGTAGCTCAGCGGGCCGGTATCGAGCCCCGGCGCGACGGTGGCCGGGTTCCAGTGCACTTTCCAGCCGTCGTCGGTCTCGCCGGCGGTCCCGGTGGTTGTGTACTTCCATTCCTTGCCGCCGCCGGCCCCCAATTTCCAGGTCGCCTCGAGAGTGAACCTGTCCTCGTCCACCCCGGCGACCGCGAAGGTCGCTTCTTTGCCCAACCCGTCGTAGAGGGCGCCGAGTGTTTCACCGGCCCGCGCCGGATCATCGGTGAGTGCCGCGGCGGCAGCGATATCGTCGCTGTTCAGCGCCTCGGTGAAGCGTTCGGCGACGGTATCCGGCTCGGGTGGCGCAGACGAGCAACCGGCCAACGCCAGACCGAGGGCGGCCATGAGGACGAGGAGTTTCCGATCGGTGCGCACCGTTGCGACTGTATCGAGCGCACTTCCAGCGGACGCGGACGGTCCACTTTCCGGTGGTGCGGAGCGCGTCGCCGGACGCGACCGCGACCGCGACCGCGCACAACGGTTGCCCGGCCCACACCCGGGCCGGGATGATTGCGAGGTGAGTACCACCCACCCGCCCGCACTGGCTCCCGGGATCGTGCCACCGCAGCGTATCGACCTCGGTGACCTCGTGGTACGGCGCTGGGAAACCGGCGATCTCACAGCTCAGCGCGGGGCGATCAACGCCTCGTTCGATCATCTCCATCCCTGGATGCCGTGGCTGCCCACACCACGCACCCAGGAGGAACAGCGAGTCTTCAACGACATCGCGGCCACCGGATGGCCGTCGGCCGACGGAGATTTCGGCTACGGCATCTTCGATTCCGAAGGCACTCTGCTCGGCGCGGTCGGGCTGCACGACCGGGTGGGGCCCGCGGCCCTGGAAATCGGCTACTGGTGTCATATCGCGTATACCGGTCGGGGGATCATCACCCGCGCGGTCGCCGCGCTCACCGATGTCGCCCTGCGGCTGCCCGGTATCGAGCAGGTACAGATCCGCTGTGATGCCGCCAACGAGCGCAGCGCCGCGGTACCCCGCCGCCTGGGTTACCGGCTGGACCGGATTGAGACGCGCGCCGTGAATGCACCCGCCGAAACCGGGCACGGGCTGGTGTTCGTGGCAGGCGCTTGATCCGTGGCCGCACCCGCTACCGCGGCAGCGTGCGGGCGAACAGTTCGCGCAGTTCGCGATAGTGCCATTCCGCGCCCGCCTCTTGGTAGGCCGCTGTATCGGGGGTCGAGGAGCGTTTCCGCCCGATCCGACACCAAAGAGGTGCGCGAAATCCTCGAAAACGCGCCGTATTCACGCAGGCACGGCGGCCATCAGGCCCGCAAGCTCGCGCCATTCCGGCATCGGCAGCTCAGCAGGGGTGGCAGTCAGCACCTGGAGACATACATGATCTGCGCCGGCCGCGAGGTGCTCGCGCACCCGCTGCTCGATGGCGTCGATATCACCGTAGGCGACGATCGCGTCGACAAGACGATCACTTGGACCGCCCACGATATCGGCGTCGCCGAAGCCCAGCCGCCGCACATTCGCCTGCTGATGCGGCGACGCCTCGACATATCCGGCGACATGCGCCCGGGCCAGCGCACGTGCGCGGGTCCGGTCGGTGTCCAAGACCACGGCTTGCTCGACGGCCAGGACCGCGTGCGGACCCATGATCCTGCGTGCGCGCGCGGTGTGTTCGACGGGGACGAAGTAGGGATGTGCGCCCCAGGTGCGTTCGGCGGCCAGTTCGAGCATCTTCGGCCCGAGTGCGGCGAGCACACGGCGCGGCGCGGGGTCGGGAACGGGACCGTGGTGCGGTACGGCGTCCATCGCATCGAGATAGTCACGCATCACCGCCAGCGGCCGGTTCCCGATCGCAGGCATCGGGTAGCCGTCGAACACGCCGGTTTGCCCACCGACCCGGTGGCCGCCGAGTCCGAGCAGGAAGCGACCGGGAAACGCGTCGCCGAGAGTGCGTTCCGCGGTCGCCATGGCGATCGGATCACGGAAGGCGACATTGGCGATCCCCGCGGCGACCGTAACGCGCTCGGTCGCGGTGAGCAGCAGCCACGCCTGCCCCATCGCTTCCCGGCCGAAGGCCTCACCGAACCACAGCGTGCCGTAACCGAGTTCCTCGAGTTCGGCCGCCGCCTCGCGGACTCGCCCGGCGGGCTGGCTCTCGAACGCGAACGTCCAGATCCCAACGCTGCCCAGTTGTCGTTCTGTCATTTTCCCAGACCTTTCCGGAGAGGTTCTCCGATTCACCCGAGGTACGATACGGAGAACTTCTCCGAATGACAAGGGGCAGGCATGCGAGCCGATGCACAGCGCAACTACGAGCGCATGCTGAGCGCCGCCGCCGAAACGTTCGCCGAGGAGGGACCGGACGCCTCCCTCAACGAGATCGCCCGTCGCGCGAATGTCGGACCGGGCACGCTCTACCGGCACTTCCCCAACCGGCAGGCACTGCTGGCCGCCGTACTCCGCGAGCGGATCGAAGCACTGGGCGCGCGGGCAGAGGAACTGATGTCGACAACCGACGCGGATAACGCACTCCGCGAGTGGTTGCGAGCCTTCCTTACCCACGCGCGAACCGACCACGGCCTAGGGGGCGCGGCACTGACCGAGCCGGTCGACCCGGGGTTCGACTGTCACGCCGCGATTCACGAAGCCGCCCATGCGGTCGTGTCCCATGCCCAGCACGCGGGCAGCGTACGCGCCGATGTCCACGCCCGCGATGTCATCCAACTCATCGTGGGCATCGCTTTGACCACCTCCCGTAGCTCCGACCCCGATCAGCCCGAACGCCTGCTGGGCCTCGTCATGGACGCGCTCTACGAGCGCCGTCGAGAGTCGATGAGTTCCTGAGTCTCCCGGCCGTTCCTGGCACACCGTTTCCCGCCTGAGCCATAAGCGGCCCGGCCGGCGACAACGAAAACGCTGAACGAGACTTTTATCGAATTCGATCTCCCGGAACGGGACTCAATCTCTCTGGCCGATAAGAGTGCGGATGGACGCCGACAGTCGTTGCGCGTCCTCATAACGCACCGACATCTCACACTCGTGGATCGACACCGCGACCCGGCACAGATCAATGGTGCCGTTTTTCCGGTGCCGATGCGCCCCCGGCGGCCTGATTGAGCGGGAGGATGTTCCTCGGACCGCCTGCTTGACCGTTCGCCTACCGAAGCCGTTCTTGGGGGCTGGTCAAGATAGCATCGGGGCCGGAACTAGGTCAGGACTGGAGATGCCTCGCAACAGACGTCCGCAGGATCGGGAAGAGAAGCGTGCGGAGATTGTGGTAGCTGCCCGACGGTTGTTCGTCGAGGAGGGATACGACGCGGCGTCGATGACGCGGATCGCCCGCGACGCCGGAGTGGTGTCGAACACGCTGTACTGGTACTTCCAGGACAAGGACGCGGTATTGATCGCGGTCCTGGACGCGGTCCTGGCCGACTCGATGGCCTCCTACCGCGAAGTGCTGGACACGGAGCTGGGTGATCGGCTGTTGTGGCTGGTCGAGGAATTGAAGCAACTGGGGCGATTGGTCAGCACGGTGCACACGCGCGCCGAGGAGTCCGCGTCCATTCAGGAATGGCACGAGCAATTCCACGCACTGGCCGAGGGATTGTTCCGAGCAGAGCTTATCGGACTCGGCGTGCCCGATGACGAGGTGGATCCGCTGGTCACGATCGGCGTTTTCGTTGTCGAGGGCTTGCTGACGCATCCGGCGGATCAGGCCCAGCGGCGCACCGTGATCGAGACGCTGCTGAACAGCGCTCGCAGTCTTGCCGCAACCGCCGGCTGAGCGCTCGGTCTCGGCACGTCCACGAGCCAGGGGCGATCTACTGCGTGGTGCGTGCGGTGTAGTCGAATTGCGTTGCCAGGAAATAGAGTTGGTCACGCACGGCGCGTTCGAAGTGCTCGCCCAGGTAAATGCCGAAGTGGTCGCACGGGTAGTTCTGGACGTGCACGTGTGCCAGCCCCTGCGCGCGACGCTTCGTAGTCTTCGCGGGCGCGGCCGCGTCGTTGTCGCAGACACACAGCAGCGTCGGGGTGCGCAAGCGTGCCAGCGCGCGACCGGGCCGATCGAGCGGAAGGTGCAGCACCAGCCGGGCGGCCAGGGCGTTGGCGGCATCGAATTCACCGTGCGGGCCGCGCAGTACACCCCATACGCTGTCGCGACCGACACCGGTCACGGGTTCTTCCCTACTGTCGATCTCGGTCAGCTCGATATTCTTCGACACCCGAGCCCGCACCGAGGGCAGCCGTTTCAACAACGCGCTGGTGCGCCGCGAGAGCCGGGTCCCCGCAGGCAGGAGTGCGGAAGCGCCGGCGAGGGCGTCGGGTGAGGCGACGAACGCGGGCATCCAGGACGTCCCCGCCATCGGCAACAGGATCGGCTTCGCGCCGAACCAGGAACCTACCGTGTCGAGGATGCCGGCCACTGTCAGCGCTACTACGCTCAGCGGTCCGGCCCGTAGACGCGAGCGCAACGACGCCGGTCCGTCGGTGAAGGGGCACTGGGCCACGACCGCCGCGATACGGGTGTCTTCAGAGGCGACCTGAAGAACATGCCCGCCGCCGAACGAACTGCCCCACAAAGCGATCCGGTCGACATCTACCTCTGGAAGGGTGCGTACGAACGCCAGGGCGGCATGCCAGTCAGCGCGTTGCCGACCGATATCGAGGAGCTGGCGCGGCGCTCCGCCGCTGGCCCCGAGATGACGGTAGTCGAACACCAGCACCGACCATCCCGCCTCGGCGAACCGTTCCGCGTAGGCGTCCAGGCGCATCTCCCGCACCGCCCCCAGCCCGTGGCCCATGATCACCATCGGACGCGGGCCGTTCGGATCAGGTGCGGTGTACAACCATGCCGCGCACTCGTCCTGACCTGAGGTGAACGAGACCTCACGCCGCCGCACCCTCGCCGCCTCATGCCGATCAGCAGGTCCACTGGTTTCCATGACGCGCGTCCTCCCGCTTCACCACTACCCTTCTTGGATGACGTCCAAGAAGAAGGTCGCGGTTACGGTAAAGGCTTCATGGACATCAGTCAAGAAGCGGCAGGGACGGGTCTGCGTCGGCGGCCGGCCAACCCTCGAATCGCGCTGTAATCGGCATCGATGAAAGGGCCCCGTACTCCTTCGGGGCCGCGGCCAGTGTGTTCTGGCGTCCGGCGGCCGAGAGCTTGCCGACCAGCGGCTTCGCGTTTGGTCGCCACGATCACCTTGGTGCTGTAGGTGGCGTGCTGATCGGTGACATGGGTATAGGTCGACAGCCCCTCATCGGCGACGTAGCGGCTCAACGGCCGCGCGGTCGTCGCCTACCCGCGCGTCGGGAACTGCTGCCCATCGCTCGACGACTGCGTCCCAGCGCCGACACCGATGTCAGCGGGAGCCGCTGTTTGTAGTCGATGATCGCGAGGTTGGCCGCGCGCAGGGTCTTCTCCCGCACGTACCATTCGTCGATCCGGGACAGGATGTCGTGGGGGATGCGGCAGGCCTCGGCCATCCGCGTCAGACCCAGGTTCGGAGCCGGACACCCGGACCGGCGGCTCGGGCCACGTACGCTTCGGCGGAGCCACCGGGCATTTCGATCGCGACTGTCGGCATGATCGTGGCCTACCCGACATTTCCGGCGGGCAGCGCGGCGCTCCCGCGGCGGCGGCTCAGACCCGCAGTCCCTTCGCCGTGTCCAGCAGCAGCTCGACCGCGTGATCGACCACCTGGTCCAGTATTTCGGCGGGTTCACCCTCGAACAGCCGGAACGAGGCGGTGACCCGCCCCTCGACCGCGACGGCGAACCACACCGAACCCGGCTCCTGCCCGTCCTGTGGGTCGGGGCCACCGGCACCGGTCACTCCCACCGACAGTGTCGCGTCGAACAGTGTCCGCACCCCTTCGGCCATCGCCCGGGCCGCCGCCGCGCAGACCACCGGCCCGTCCGGTACGCCGAGCACCCGGTGCTTGACCCCGCGGCTATAGGCCACCACCGCGCCGCGGAACCACTCCCCCGAGTTACTCGCGGCGCCCAGCGCCGCCGCGAGCTGGCCGGAGGTGAGCGATTCCGCCACCGCCACCTGCAGACCCGTGCGGTCGGCGATGGCGGCCAACTCCTCGGCGCGGTCGTGGGCTCGCCCCAGTACAGCCGGCACAAGCACTCCTTCGGATTCGGAATCCGTCGACATCAGTACCCCACTTCCGAGTGCCGGACCCCACCGGTGACACCGCGAACGGTCCCCGCGATACGCCACCGGGTGGCCCAGGTCCGAATCATTGCGTCCTGCCACACGCAGGTCAGTCTAGACAGGCCGGTGCCCTGGCGACGCCGACGGCGAAACCCGCCGGTCGGGCTCCACCACTGGCGCGTGCGACGTCACCATCCGCCCGGGACCGCGACCGGATGCCGGTCCCCGCACCGTCGGAGTGCGAATTCTCCCGGTACACCGGGCACCGGCAGGAACCGGCGCCCGGCCCGTCAGGACCGGCGATCCGGGTACACCGGCACATCGTCGTCCCAGGGCTGGCGCACGACCATATCGGCGACCCGCACCGAACCGCTCTCGAATTCCCCGGTCGCGGCGTCCACGAGCCGGTAACGCTGGGTCTGCCGATGGATGGGTTGCGCATCCAGCAGCACAACCCGGACTTCCCCCGGCTCGAACCCGCAGCGCTGCTGGAGGGCGGCGATCAGCTGCTCGCTGTGCAGATGACCGTCACCGAAGTTCCAGCCGAGGGCGGTCGAGCAGATGCGCTCGCCGTCGGTCAGAACATAGTCGGCCTCGTCCTGATCGGCCATCGCGCGATGCGCGAGCGTGAACAGCGCCTTGCCGTGGGTGTTGAAGGCCCGGAAGGCATAGCCGAGATACAGCGGGATCTGCGCGGCCTCCGGACTTCCGTAGAACCGTTGCAACTGCGCGGCCGGCATGGTCGCGACGGCGACGATCCCCTGCCGGATCTTCGCGTCGGCCGAGGGCCGGATACACCAGAGCGTGGTATCCCAGTTGCCCGCGTAGTAGCGCATCCCGGGCAGGAACGACACCTTGCGCGGGAACAGATTTCCCAGGGTGACCGCTCCGGCGAGCACGATCAGCAGCAGGACCGGCGGCACCGGGTTGGTCACCGCGGACAGGCCCACATCGGCGTGCGCGACGAACAGTGTCAGCACACCGAAGATCATGAAGACGTTCCACTCCAGCGGTACACCCATCGGTATCGCGGTGAGGATCACCAGGTGGAAGCCAATCAGCGCGGTGGCGGCGACCGCCGTGGGCCAGCCGCCGTGCGCGAAGAACAGCACCAGCGGCGCACCCATCTCGACCGCGGTCCCGCCGTGGGCGAACCACCGCGACAACCGTCCCGGCCGCAGATCGTCGGGAAAACGTTCGAAGAAAAGCCGTTTGAGAGCCCGGGGCCGCACCACCGGACTGTTCGACATCATCGTCGACACCACGAACGGGAAATGTTTGTTCAGCTTCGAGACCGCCGCACCGATCCAGATGACGACGAAAACGATCTTGGCGCCGACGATCAGGTCCGCGCCGCCGAAGAGGAACGTGACCGCGAGTGTCGCGTACACCTCACCGCGCGCCGCCAGGAAGATGGTCTTGTCGCGTAGTCCCAGCACGGCGAGCAGACCGAGCACCGTCGCGATCTGCCAGACCGGCAGGACGCCGACGGTCGTGTCGAGTGCCGCGTCCGGTCCGGTTCCGTTGGACACCAGCGCCACCAGCAGCATGACCAGCAGCGCCGCGTACAACACCACTTCGAACAGTGTGCGGCGGGTACCGCGGGTGCCGGGCACCCGATCCGGCCAGGGTGGCAGGCGGATGGTGCCGGGGCGCAACCAGTACAGGATCGAGCCCATGGGCGGGAAGAACCTGTTGTTGAGCGGACCGAACCCGCAGCCCAGCCCGACCACCTCGAAGAGCATCGTGAACAGCACGACCTTCTGGAAGACGATCGGCTCCGACCACCAGGTACCGACCGCGGTGAATCCGTCGATACCTTCGGTCGTCAGCGCGAACAACCATCCGCCGAGGACGTAGAGGCCGATCTTGACGACATAGCACAGGTGCAGCAGCACCGGCGTGCCGAAACCGACCTCGGCCCAGTGCCGCGCCATGGGCCGGAGCTTTTCCGCTCGCGTACCGCTGCTCCATTCGTCGAAATCGACCACCGGCAGGTTCGGCCGGAGGATGCCGAACAATCGATCTGTTCCGCTCACTACGCTCTCGTTCCCTACGCCGTTCGATCAGTTGGGAGCACACCGTCGGTATCGAATACGGGTTACTCGGGTGCCCTCTCGCCGTTCGGAGACCACCGTCCCCGGACGCCGTGACGGACGGCGGTCACCCTCGTGACGAACCGGCCGACGACCGAGATCATCGCACCCCCGCGGCCACCCTCGAGTGAAAATCGGTGTGCTGACGAGTGGCCGACTCACGGGCGGGGTGCCCCGGTGGCCGCCGAGCGCGTCGTGCGTCGACCGCCCATTCACCCTTGAGTCGATTTCGCATCGCTAGGCGTGTAGCGTGAAGCCTCACAGGTGGCAATTCCGGGATCGGCTACGGGACGAGGCGGCTGCCCGCCCGCGCCCGGCACCGGCTGGACCACCGGCACACGAGAGGAGGCGCAGCCAGCTCCAGCCGTCCTGCGTGGGAAAGGTGTGTGCGGCCGTGCGCGAGACCGACCCGGCAGACGATTCCGGGATCGGGTTCACCGTCGGTACGGTGGCCCAGGCCCTCGATATTCCGGTGGCGACCCTGCGCAGCTGGAACCAGCGCTACGGCTTGGGGCCGCCCCGCCACAATCCAGGCGAACACCGGTACTACACGCCGAGCGACGTGGCGTTGCTGGGCCGCATGGTCGATCTCGTTCGCGCCGGAGTCGCCCCCGTCACCGCCGCGAAGGCCGCGCGCGCCGCAGCCGAACCGGCGCCCACTTTCGGCGACGTGGGGCCCGCCCTGGCGGCCGCCGACCGGCTCGACGCGGCGGAACTCCTGGCGATCTGCACCACCCACGTCGCGCATTTCGGTGTGGTGAGCACCTGGAACCGGCTGTGTCGCCCGGTGTTCGCCGACATCGTCGACCGGCAGACCGGCGACCAGGGATTGATCGAGGTGGAACATGTGCTGTCCTGGGCCGTCACCACCGCATTGCACCGGGCGGTTCCACCCATCCGGTACACCGTCGGGCGCGCCCCGGTGCTGCTGGCCTGTACCGCCGGCGAGAACCATGTCCTGCCGCTGGAAGTGCTGCGGGCCGCGCTGACCGAAGCCGGCATACCGGCCCTGCTGCTCGGCGCCGCGCTCCCCGCCGACGCGCTGGCTGCCGCCATCACCCGGCAGCCGCGCGAGCCGGTGGTGGTGCTGTGGTCCCAGACCGAGCGGACGGCGTCCCCGGTCCCGATCCCGCCGGGATGCCCCGCACCGGCCCGCCTGTTGCTGGCCGGCCCCGGCTGGCCGGTGGCCGTCGTATTCCCCGGCGCCCGCCGGGTCGACTCGCTCGAGGACGCGCTCGGCGACATCGTCCGGTCCGTGCATACTCTCTGACTACGCATCGTTTACGCATCGAAGAAGGTCTACGATGGTATGTGACCCACACCCGGCAATGGACTCGAGGAGCTGTGATGAACACACAGATCGTGGGATCCGACCGCGCACCGCGCGCCAGGCCCCACGGTGGGGCCGGGCTACCCGAGCAGCCGACAGCCGAGTGGCAGCAGACGGTCCGCGCGCGGGTGCTGGCCGAGCTGGCCGAGTTCGTGCAGCGGCGGTCCGTCGAATCGGCCGTGCGGCCGACGGTGCAGCATGTGCTGTGGCAATACGTCGGCGGCGGCAAATGCGTGCGGTCGGCCTTCATGTACGCGGGGTGGTTGTGCGGCGCCCCCGAGGACGACACAGCGTTACGGGCCAGCGCGGCACTGGAACTGTTGCACGCGTTCGCGCTGCTCCAAGACGATGTGATGGACGAATCCGCCCGGCGCCGGGGTGAGCCCACCGCGCACCGACGGCTCGCCGACCGGCACGAACGGAACGGACTGCCCGGTTGCCCGCGCCGCTTCGGCGAATCCGCGGCCACGCTCCTGGGCGATATATGCCTGATCTGGGCCGAGCAAATGCTGCGCGAGAGTGGAGTGGACGAATCCGCGCTGGCCCGGGTCCGGCCCCATTACGATCGCATGCGGATCGAACTGGCCCTGGGTCAATTCGCCGATCTGAGCAACGATATCCGCAGCACACCCACCCTGGACGGGGTGCTGGCGATCGCACGCGCCAAATCCGGCAACTACACCGTGAAATGGCCCCTCGTCCTGGGGGCGACGATGGCGGACTGCGACCCGGGCGTGACGGCCGCGCTGACCGAATACGGCCGGGCGATCGGCGAAGCCTTCCAGCTGCGCGACGATATCCTCGGCGTCTACGGCCTCCCGGAGATCACCGGAAAACCCGATAACGATATCGCCCAGCACAAGGCGTCCACCTTGATCGTGGCGGCGATCGAGATGGCCGGCTCACGCCTGCACCGCGAACTGTGCACCCTGCTGCAGGCGCCGACGCTCGGCTCGTCCGAGGTCGCCCGGGTTCGCGCCCTGATCACCGCCACCGGCGCCCCGGCGCGCATCGAGGCGATGATCGACAACCGGGTCACCGACGCCCGCCACGCACTGGCCGCCGCGCCACTTCCCGACGTCCGGCGCGAACTACTGGACGGTATGGCCGCCCGCTGTACCGTCCGCGAATCCTGAGAGGAGAAGACGATGCGCGGCGTCGAAGGTCGCTGTGATCATGTCGTGGTGATCGGCGCGGGGCTGGCCGGACTATCGGCCGCGATCCATCTGGCCGGCCGCGGGGTCGCGGTCACCGTCCTCGAACGTGAACCGGTCCCCGGGGGCCGCGCCGCCCGAGCCGATATCGGTGACTACCGCCTCGATCTGGGACCGACCGTGCTCACCATGCCCGACCTGATCGACGAGGTGTTCGCCGCCGTCGGCGCCGACACCGACGATCATCTGCGCCTCGTCCCCATCGACCCGGCCTACCGGGCCCATTTCGCCGATGGCCGCACCCTCGACCTGCATACCGGCCCCGAACCCATGGCCGCGGCGATAACCGATTTCGCCGGATCCCGTGAGGCGGACGGTTATCTGAAATTACGGCGCTGGCTGACCCACCTGTACCACACCGAATTCGATCACTTCATCGCCGCCAATGTCGATTCACCGATGTCGCTGATGACCCCGGCAGCGGGGCAGCTGGTCCTGGCCGGCGGGCTACGCCGCTGGGACCGGGCGGTCGCCGACCATCTGCACGACCCGGACGTGCGCAGACTCTTCACCTTCCAGTCGCTCTACGCCGGGGTCCCACCGCA
The DNA here is from genome assembly GCF_001613445.1 of Nocardia grenadensis NBRC 108939. Lineage (GTDB taxonomy): Bacteria > Actinomycetota > Actinomycetes > Mycobacteriales > Mycobacteriaceae > Nocardia > Nocardia grenadensis. The sequence goes on along the minus strand of NZ_BDCJ01000001.1, from coordinate 134,053 downwards.
GCGGGCGCTGGCCGCCTACGCCGTGATCGCCTACATGGACACCATCGGCGGAGTCTTCTTCCCGCTGGGCGGAATGCGCGCGCTACCCGACGCCCTCGCCGCCGCCGCGACCACGGCCGGGGTGCGTTTCCACTACGGAGTCACCGCGGAATCCACTCGGCGTTCGGGGTCCCGGATCGAAGCCGTCACCACTTCCGACGGGCGGGATATCGAGTGCGACGCGGCCGTCGTCACCACCGAACTGCACCACGCGTACCGGCTGATCGGTCACCACTCACGACGCCCGAAACGGCCCATCGCGTCGCCTTCGGCCGTAGTGGTGCACCTCGGTAGCGATCCCGCCCCACATCTGGCACATCATTCGCTGCTGTTCGGACGCGCGTGGCGGCGGACCTTCGACGACATCCTCACCCGCGGGCAACCCATGCGGGACCCGTCACTGCTCGTCACGCGCCCCACCGCCACCGATACGCTGCTGGCCCCGCCCGGACGCGAGTTGCTGTCCATCCTCGCGCCAGCGCCCAATCTGGAACGGGCACCGATCGACTGGGACCGGCTCGGGCCCGCCTACGCGGACGAACTCGTCGCCACGGTGAACCAGCGCCTGCCCCGCCCCTTGACCGGAGTGGAGATACTCCGCGTGATCACACCGGCGGATTGGGCGCGCCAGGGCATGCTCGCGGGTAGCCCTTTCGCGCTGGCGCACACGCTGTCGCAGACCGGACCGTTGCGGCCGGCCAATATGATCCGCGGCCTCGACAATGTCGTGCTCGCGGGCAGTTCGACCGTGCCCGGGGTCGGCGTACCACCGGTGTTGATCTCCGGGCGGCTGGCCGCCGACCGAATCACCGGCACACTGGCCGCGGGCCGACCGGACGCACCCCTGCACACCGGGGGTGCTCGTTCATGATCGGCAGCGAACTCGACGCCGCCGCGATCACGGACCCGTGCCTGCGTCGGGCCTACCGGTACTGCCGCGACCTCAATGCCCGCCACGGCCGCACCTTCTTCCTCGCGACCCGACTGCTCGCCCCCGCGCAACGCCCGGCGATCCACGCCCTCTACGGCTTCGCCCGCTGGGCCGACGATATCGTCGACCTACCCGACCCTGCCGCGGGCACGCCGCGGGCACGTCTGGACGAGCTGACCCGGCAACTGTCGAGTGGTCTCGATAGCCCCGGGCAGGGCGCGCCGGTTGTCGCCGCGGTGGGTCACACCGCGTCCCGATACACCATCGACAGCGATCTCTTCCGGGCTTTCCTGGACTCCATGCGGATGGATCTGACCGTCACCGACTACCCGGACCGTCCGGCCCTGGACCGCTATGTGTACGGCTCGGCCGAAGTGATCGGTTTGCAGGTGCTGCCCGTTCTCGGCGCCGTCTGCCCACAGCCCGAAGCCGCGCCGTATGCGGCCGCGCTCGGTAAAGCGTTCCAGCTCACCAACTTTCTGCGCGATATCGCCGAAGACCTCGACCGCGGGCGGGTGTACCTACCGGCCGACGAACTGGCCGCCTTCCGCGTCGACCGGGACCTGCTGCAATGGTGCCGCGCGCATCGCCGCACCGATACCCGCGTCCGTGCGGCCCTGGCCGCCCAGCATGCCGTCGCCCGCCAGTGGTATGCCCGGGCCACGCCGGGCATCGATCTGCTGCACCCCGTCTCACGCCCCTGCGTGGCAACCGCTGCCGTCCTCTACGGCGAAATCCTCGACCGGATAGAGGATCTCGACTTCGCGGTCTTCACCGAGCGGGCCACCGTCGGACGTGCCCGCCGCGCGCACGTCGCCGGATCGGCGCTCGCCCGAGCGCTGTGGGCCCGCCGCAACGGCCGATCCGGCATCCTCACCCCCGCCACGACACCCGTGTGACCGGCGCGCGTACCGGCCCGGCCGCGAGACAGTTCAGTTGGTGGGAAGGATTTTCGAGGTCAGCCATATTCCCACGGCCAGTGCCGCGGTCACGGTGACACCGATCAGCGCCGAGCCGGCGAGGACGGTGATCCCGATGGAGAACACCAGGCAGGTGAATACGGCCAGGACCGCCGTTCCCCGTTCGACACCGACGACCCGGGCGGGCTGGTTCCGAATCGCAGTCATATCTACAGGCTTCCCCACCACTCGGTTTATGAAACCGTTACCGGCGGTCGGGGGAAATACTTCGTTTTTCGACCGATCTCACCGAGATGGACTCGAGATCGCCTCGGGATACCTCTCACACGCTCCCACACGATCACCGACGCACACTCTCCGGCGCGGCACCATCCGGTCCGATCGAACGCCGAGACGATCGTGGTGTGGCTCACCCGGCGTAGCGGCAAAATCGCAGGCGACGGCACAATGGAACCAATGAGACCTTGGCAGCCGAGCCCGCCCGCCGACACCGACTCCGCCGGTGCGGGCCCGATCACCGTCGACGACGTGCGCGCGCTCCGCGAACAGTTCCTCGACTTCATGCTCGGCTACAAATTCGCGATCGACGAGATCACCACCAAGATCAATATTCTGCGCGAGGATTTCAACAGTACCCACGAGTACAACCCCATCGAACACGTCGGATCGCGACTGAAATCGCCCGAAAGCGTGATGGAAAAGGTCCAACGCAAGAAATATCCGATGACCCTGGCCGCCATCCGGGACAACATCCTCGATATCGCTGGAGTCCGCGTGGTGTGCAGCTTCATCTCCGATATCACCGTGATCAGGGATATGCTCGCCGGCCAGGAGGACATCACGGTCCTGGAGGAACGCGATTACATCACCCACCGCAAACCGAACGGCTACCAGAGCCTGCACCTGATCGTTTCTATCCCGGTCTTCCGCTCCCAGGGCACCGAACACATTCCGGTCGAAATCCAGATCCGCACCATCGCGATGGATTTCTGGGCCAGCCTCGAACACAAGATCTACTACAAATACCGCGGCGAGGTACCCCCGAACCTCCGCAGCGATCTGGCCCAGGCCGCCGAGGTCGCCACCCAGCTGGACGAGAAAATGGAAGCCCTGCACCGCCAGGTCGACCGCACCGAGCGCACCCAGCCCGAGCCGGCCGACACCCTGGACCTCAGAAGCCTCTACCACAGCCTCGTCACCGACCCCTCCTCCGGCGTCCGGCCCGCACCCATCCTGCGCGCACCCGAGCTGTAGATCGGCCGGCCGGGCGCCGCCCCACCGGCTTCGCTGGGATATCGAGAACTATGCGACCGGTTCCCGGCGAGTGCGTTGGCGAGAATTCAGCAGTCCTTCGATTCCGAGCAGGACCGTCTCACAGATCGGACCGATCGTTCTTTCTCCTCAGGCAGTCACACCTCGGCCGCCTCGACCATCGAAAGAGAGTCCGATGTCCAGTTCAATCGAGACCGGTGGGGCCGGCCCCGTCGCCGAGACGCCGGCAGCACCGAGGGGCTGCGGAACCTGTATTACGCCCGCTTCGGGGTCGCCATCGTCTGGGCGGTTCTGCTGCTGGGGACCGCGGTGACGCTCACCCCGGTCGGCATTGCCCTGCTGGTGCTCTACCCACTGTTCGACCTGGCCGCGGCGTCTTCGACTTCCGCACCTCGGGTGCCACACGCTCGAAGTCGCCGCTGTACCTCAACATGGCCCTGAGCCTGCTCACCGCCGTCGGGCTGGGTGTGGCCGTCGCCTCCGGCATCCCCGATGTCCTGCGTCTCTCAACGCCCTCGCCGGGTACGCGACGCTGGGCGGCATCTTCTTCCTCATCTCGGCGATCCGCCTGCACCGCCGCACGGGCGCGGTGAGGTGAGGTGATCACCGTCGCCCGCCCAGGCGAGGCCCCGTCGGATCGCCTCCCGCAACGACCCGTCTTCCGTCCATCGGCCGCGCCCGGCCGCAGCCCCATTCATCGGCCGGTTTCGGCCGCGCCCCCGGATCGCCGGACCACACGCAGTAGCCCCTCACCACCGAAGAAGAAACACCATGTCCGAACCCGTCTACACCGCCACCGCCACCTCCACCGGCGACGGCCGCGCCGGAGGGCGCGCGACCAGCAATGACGGGCTGATCGACGTCACCGTCGCCATCCTGCGTGAAATGGGCGGGCCGGGTGGCGCGACGAACCCCGAACAGCTCTTCGCCGCCGGCTGGGCCTCCTGCTTCCACTCCGCGGTGAAGGCCGTCGCCGCCGGACAGAAGATCGGTTTCAGCGATTCGACCGTCGTTGCCGAGATCGGCCTGCACCGCACCGAGCAGGGCGGTTTCGGTCTCGCCGCCGCACTCCACGTAGAGATGGGTGGTATCGAACAGGCCGCCGCCGCCGACTCGCTCGTCGCGGCCGCGTACGCGGTATGCCCCTACTCCAACGCACCCGCGGCAATATCCCGGTCACCGTGGATGGCACCGTCAGCTGAGCTGTGCCGGTGAATCCGCCTCGGCTCCGATCTGCTCGCGCAGGATGTCCCCGTGCCCGGCATGCCGGGCGAACTCGGCGGTCATGGCCAGATAGATCCAGCGAAGGCTGACAACTCCCACGCGCGGGTGCTCGCGCGTCTCGTCCAGTGGAATCCCCGCCGCGACGGACCTGGCTCGAGCACTCGCACGTTCGAATTCCGCGATCACCTCGGCCACGGTCTCCGCATTGCCCACCCGGAAACCGCCGTGCGCCCACAGCGGACCATCGCAGTCGGCATCGGTGAGCCGTCCGAGCGTGCGCTGGAACCACATTCGTTCCGCGTACGTGGCATGTTTGATCAGCGCTATCGGAGTGGTCAGCGACGGTACGAGCCGGCGCCGGGCGTCGGTCTCGGACAGTCCGCGCACTGTGTCGACGAGGTCGGTGCGCGCCTGGTCGAGCATGGTCTCGAGCAGTTCGCGTTCGGTGCCGGTGGTACGGGACGGAGCAGTCATCGGAGTCCTTCCACGGCCGGTCCGGCGCACGCCGAACAGACCGATGTGCCTGTGGTGGTTCGGAATCGGCTCGCCGGAAGAAACGGCGCCGAATGATCGCGAGCCTCGCGATCGTGAATCCTGGAGTCGGCCGTGAGAATATGCGGCCCACATCAGAAGCGGACGCGACGAGCCGATCCCGAATCTACCACCGACCGCGGCGTTCGGCGACGCGATTCGGTGACCCGAGCACTTCCCCGCCGGGTTCATGCGCCTGCACCAAGGGAAGTTCGAGGGGCATTCGCTCGGGTACTCGGTCGCCCGGCGGGCCCGGCCTGTCCTTCAGGAGTTCGCCGAGGGCCGTGGCCGCGCCTCGTGACCGGGCCGGCCGTGCGTCCGGCGCGCTTCCTTCATTTCCGCCTCGTAGACATGCCGCCGGCCTTCGAGCAACTCCTCCCGCACTTCGCGTTCGATATCGCGGAACAAGTTGTAGTAGCCGTCGTCGTACTCCTCGACGATCTGGAAGGTCCATCGGCCCTCCAGGACATTGCGGCCGATCAGGTCGGCCGTCATCCGATCGGCGAGGTGGTGATGACCGGCCTCCCGCAACAACGCCGCCGCCGACCCCAGAACAAAGTCGGCGCGACCGGTCAGTTGATGGAATGCGTACAGATGCCCTCGCGCGCGTTCGGCGATTTCGAAGGCTTCGGACAACTTGCCCACCGCCTCGACTGTTGTGTCGCCGACACCCGCCGGCCGGCGATGACGCTCCGCGGGAACGTCCTCGTCACCGGTATCGGTCACTGCCATTCCGACAGGCTATCGAGATATCGGCGGATTCCGGCTTCGGACCGCGCGGGCGAGTCGGGTTGCGGCGGGTGTTGCCTGGCCGGTCGCGTACCACCATGGCGCCGGGGGAAACAAGATGCGCTGCCGGTGGCGACCGGGTGCGAATATGGAGTCGGCTCCCGCCGTGATCGCGAATGCTCCGGACACCGTCGCAGCGCTCGTTCATCGTTCACGGTTCGGGGTCGGCGGGCACCACAGACGTTCGCGCCAGACTGACAGTAGGCCACACAACTCAGCAATGTCCATACCAATTCTGTGACATCCAGGCACCAGATCACCTGATTCGCGCATATACATCGCATACATACTTCAGTGCATTTGACACTCTACCGCAACTATTTTCACGAATTTGACCTATAACCGACAGATATACGACCAACTCCGAAGATTGGGCGCCCGTCGATCAGAACTGATAAGTTACTGTCCATTCTGGATGGTCCGATTGTGCCGGGCGGGGCCGTTTCGACTCGATGAGGAGCTGGGCCCGATGGACCGACTCGATGGGCGCGATGCGCCGAAGCCACCGGACGACCACACCGTTTCGCACCCGTGACCCCGACCCGCTCCACACCCTTTCGCCGACCCTCGAAGGAAAAACGATGACGCGCCCCCCCCCTCCGCTTGGCCGCCACCTCCATTGCCATGGCCGGACTGATCGGCACCGCGGCCGGCGCGACGGCCACTCCCCCGATCGCCCCGATCCCCGCACCGGTCGCCGCCGCCGAATCCGGAACCGGCTCGGCAATGGTGGACTCGGGGTCGGCGGCCGCGCAGTCGGCGGTCGAAGCCGTTCAGCGCGGCGACATCATCGGGATCATCGTGCTCCTCGCGCTCACGCCCTTCCAGATGCTGACCGGCGGGGTCTGCGACCTCGCCGCCGGATCGTCGCTCCCGAATCCGTGCGCCCCGAGCACCTATTGATACCCGGCCGACTGCTCCGCACCGGCCGGGCCGGATGCGGAGCGCCCGCCAGAAGGAGCCGAGGTTCGACCGTGCGGTGGGCGCGAGGGTCGCCTTCCCGCCGGTCGGGGTGCCACGATCTGGTGACCTCGATCTCGCCCTTGATCGCTGACGATCTCGACGTGCGACTTGCCGGAACTCAGATAATCCCATACATCGCAGTCGAACTGGTTGGCCAGCGATGATTGTGCCGCCGGTATCCACGAATACAGCAATTGACGACCACGGGCAGCCAGGCGGCGAGGGTGATACGGAACTACTACGGAACGGATACGGCGTTCTCCCGGCTGCCGTTACGCGCGCGCGGGGATTCCGAGTTCGGTGAGCAGACCACGGACCCGGTACTCGATATCGTCGCGGATCCGGCGCACGAGCGCGAGGCCGGCGCCGGCGGGGTCGTCGAGTTGCCAGTCGAGGTAGCGGGTTCCGGGGAAGGAGGGGCAGGCGTCCCCACAGCCCATGGTGATCACCACGTCGGAGAATTCGACGGTGCCCGCGGTCAGCGCGGTCGGGGCCCGGGTGGAGATATCGATCCCGGCCTCGCGCATCGCCTCGACCGCGGCCGGGTTGATCGTGTCGGTGGGCGCGGTGCCTGCGGAGCGGACCCGGACCCGGCCCCCGGCGAGATGGGTGAGGAACGCGGCGGCCATCTGGGAGCGTCCGGCGTTGTGGACGCATACGAACAGCACGGTGGGGGTATCGGAGGACATGGGAGCGGAGACCTTTCAGCCGACCGGTGCCGGAGAGAGGTGCCGGCGCAACGCGAGGGAGAGATAGACCAGGGCAAGCAGTACCGGGACCTCGATCAACGGGCCGACCACACCGGCCAGGGCCTGGCCGGAGGTTGCTCCGTAGGTGGCGATCGCGACGGCGATGGCGAGCTCGAAGTTGTTGCCCGCCGCGGTGAACGCCATTGTCACGGTACGCGCGTACCCGAGCCGCAGGACCGCGCCGAGGACGATACCGCCGCCCCACATGAGCGCGAAGTAGCTCAGCAGCGGTACCGCGATCCGCGCGACATCGAGCGGCCGGCCGGTGATCTGCTCTCCTTGCAGTGCGAACAGGATCACGATGGTGAACAGCAGCCCGTAGCGCGCCCATGGCCCGACCTTCGGAAGTAGCCGGGTTTCGTACCAGTCCCGGCCGCGGGTTCTCTCCCCGATTCGGCGGGTGAGATATCCGGCGGCCAGCGGGATTCCGAGGAACACCAGCACCGAGATCGCGATATCGACCGGGGAGGCCTCGATCGTGGCCTGCTCCCGGCCGAGCCATCCCGGCAACGCGGAGAGGTAGAACCAGCCCAGGACCGCGAACATGAGCACCTGGAATATCGAGTTGATCGCGACCAGCACCGCGGCGGCTTCCCGGTCCCCGCAGGCGAGGTCGTTCCAGATGATGACCATCGCGATGCAGCGCGCCAAGCCGACGATGATCAGCCCGGTCCGGTAGGCGGGCAGGTCCGGTAGCAGCAGCCACGCCAGCGCGAACATCACTGCGGGCCCGAGCACCCAGTTCAGCAGCAGCGAGCCCGCGAGCAGGCGCCGGTCGCCGGCGACGGTGTACAGACGGTCGTAGCGGACCCCGGCCAGCACTGGATACATCATGATCAGCAGGCCGGCCGCGATCGGCAGCGAGACCCCCTCGACCTCCACCGCCGACAATGCCCCGCCCAGGCCGGGCACCAGGCGGCCCAGCGCGAGCCCCGCGGCCATGGCGACACCGATCCAGACCGGCAACAGCCGATCCGGCATCGCCAACCGCGGCGCCGGCGCCTGCACCACGGTGCTCACCCCCGCACCGCCCCGCTTCCCCGTGGCGCGGTCATCGGGCGGCGCCGGCGGCAGGGGCGCAGCACGCGGTTTCGGACTCGCCGCGGCCGTCGGTACCGCAGCATGCCTGTACCGCTTCCTCGTCGGAGACCTCGGCGAACTCCGGAGCCGTGCCGAAGGAGTCCGAATCGGCCAGTACCGCGTAGACCTCCCACCGCTCTCCGCCCGGCCCGGTCACCCACGCCTTGTCCTGGGTGGCGAAGCAACATGTGGTCGCGATCTGCTCCTCGGTGAACAAGCCGGCCTCCGACAGCCGGGCGATCTCGGAATGGACTTTCTCCGAGGACTCGACCTCGACGCCGAGGTGATTCAGGCTGCCGCCGTGGCCGGGATTCTCGATGAGCACCAGCTTCAGTGGCGGTTCGGTGATCGCGAAGTTGGCGTAGCCGGGTTTCACCTTCGCGGGTGCGGTGCCGAACAAGGCCGAATAGAACTGGACCGCGGTTTCCAGATCGTCGACATCGAGGGCGAGCTGTATCCGGGACATCATGACCACCACCTGTGTGACGTATATCGAATAGCTGACGGCGGCCAGTCTGCCACCTTTTCGACATAAGTCAATAAGTCCGGGTAGGATCGCCTTCATGCCGAAAGCGCTGCCCGTCCTCGATATCACCGCCCCCGTCTGCTGCGCCCCGGTGGCCGCCGGACCGGTCGACGACGAGGCGGCCCTGCACGTCGCCCTGCGGCTGAAGGCTTTGGCCGACCCGGTCCGGGTCAAACTCATCTCCCTGCTACTGGCCGACCCCGACACCGGCCGCACCGGCGGCGAACTCGCCGCGGCGGTCGGCCTATCGGAATCGACTGTCAGCCACCACCTCACCCAGCTCCGTAAAGCCGGATTCATCGACTCCGAACGCCGCGGTATGAGCGTGCTCCATCAGGCCCGTCGCGACGCTCTGACCGCACTGTGCACCGTGCTCGACCCGAACTGCTGCCGCTGACCCTTGGCAGCGGACCGCCGGCGCTTCGGGCCACCCGGGATGCGCCCCGTCGGTCAAACATGGATTTTCGAACGCATTCGCGCTCCGAACCTCGCCGAACAGCGATGAACCCGTCGGCGATGGTCACCGACGCAATGGTTCGACAGCCGTACGCGAAACGCCACCGGGCACGAGGTCCGGTGGCGTTCGGTCGGGGCGTCGACGTCCCGTAAGGACCTCTCGGCGAGAGGTCGCTCGTAGCGACCGACGGGGTGAGGCCCGGGGCTGTCCGGAGCCGACAGATTTTTCGACCGCACCGGCAAGGGTCGCATTCCGCCGAGGTTGTGCGGTGGACCACCCGGTACGCGACCGAGTTCGTTGCCCCGGGCCGCCAACCGGAGGCCCGGTCGCATTATTCCGCCTCCGATCAGGCCGTCCCCGTAGGAATCGATCACGGCGACCCCTCAGGAATCGGGTACGGCGCGGATTTCGACGCAGTAGTCACCGGCGGCGGGGGCAAGATCGGCGTGGACGGCGTCGGCTTCGAGACCGTGGAGCAGCCCGGTGAGGTAGGCGCGGTTGAGCGAGCACACCAGGTCGGGTGCCCGAGCCGCCAGCGGGTGGAACGGGCAATTACGCAATCGCAGGCAGGCCGGCGCGGTGCGCGCGGGTTCGAAGCCTTGTTCGCCGAGCGTGGCGACCAGGACGGTGATGGCGTGTCGGCGCCGAATCGTCCCGGCCGTAACCGCGCACGGATTTCGCGACCAGTGGCGGTGCCCCGATCCCCGGCGACCCGCAGGGTGGCCTCGCGTGCGGATTCCCCGGTAACCTCGGTGAGGACGGCCTGCATCAATATTTCGGCGAGAATCTCGTAGCGGCGTTCGGGAATGCTGATCTGTACTTCGATGTCGGCGGGTTCGTACACCTTGGGCGCCCGTCCGACGCGACGGATCCCGCCGGTGTGTTCGTAGTGGGCCCGCAGTAGCCCGATGCCGACGAGTTTGTCGAGGTGGAACGCGGCGAGTTTGCGGAATATCCCGACGTGTTCGGCGGCTTCGTCGCGGGTCACGGGACGTCCGGCGCGCCGGATGAACCAGCACATGTTCCGGCGTAGATCGTCATCCAGTGCGGCAACGGCGCCAATACGCGGAGGTTGTCATGACCGAGGACTGGCGGCAGGCCAAACGCCCGGTCAGCGCCGTGCTGGCCGGGCCGTACGGACACCCGTTCCATCCGATCCTGGTCACCGTGCCGATCGGAGCATGGCTGGCAAGTGTGGTCTTCGATATCGGCTCGCGCCTGGTCGACGACCCCGGATTCCTGGCGCGGGGCGCGCAGTGGCTGATCGCGATCGGGGTGCTGGGCGCGCTCGCCGCGGCGACGGTCGGATTCCTCGATCTGTTCGCCATCCCGACCGGCACACCCGCTTTCCGGATCGGGCTGGTGCACATGAGCCTGAATCTGGCGGTCACCGTGGCGTTCGCACTCGATTTCTGGTGGCGCGTCGCCGACACCGATGCCGGCGCCGCCGTCGCAGGTGGCCCGCTGACCCTGTCGATCGTCGCCGTCGTGGTGCTGGCGGTGTCGGGTTATCTGGGCGGCAAGCTTGCCTATCACTACGGTGTCCGGGTCGCCGACGAGCGCACCCAGGCCACCGGTTTCCGGCGCTGACCTCTCCTCTGTCCCTTCTCTTCATCAGGAGTCATCATGGGCATCGCGGCTCTGATCCTCTGGCTGCTCACCGCGGTCGGCGGCTTCGTCCTGCTGGGCACGTGGATCGCCAAAGGCGGTGCACGTGATTCGGATTCCAGCCACCTTCCCGTTCCGGTGGTATTCGGGCACTTCCTGCTCGCCGTGGCCGGGCTGGTGGTGTGGATCGTCTACCTCGCCGTCGACAATGTCGCGCTGGCCTGGGTCGCCTTCGGACTACTGGTTCCCGTCGCGCTGCTCGGGTTCGTGATGCTGGCGCGTTGGCTGCCGGTCTACCGCTCCCGAACCACCGGATTGGTGGGCAAGACGCCGCCCGAGCGACACTTCCCGGTGGCGATCGTCGGCGGGCACGGCGTGTTCGCGGTCGCCACCCTCGTGCTGGTGCTGCTCACCGCGCTCGGTGTCGGGGGAAGCTGATCATGTCCCGGCCTGCCCTGCGCCTCGTCCACGACAGCAGCGCGATCGATCCGACCGACCGCCGCCGAGGACGCCGCCCGCCGCTTTTCTGACCAACCTCGGCGTGCGGCTGGACAGCGAACCTGTCCAGGCCACGCCGGGGCGGATGGCCCGGGCCTATGCCGAGTTGTTCACCCCCGCACGCGTTCGATCTGACCACCTTCCCGAACGAGGAGGGCAGCCCAAGGCCGTCGACGTGGTCATCGAAGCCGAGCACACCTGTATGACCCTGCGCGGAGTGCGAGCCGTCGGGACCACCACGGTCACCTCCACGCTGCTCGGCACCTTGCACGCAGACGCCCGATCCCGCCAGGACCTCGTCGGAATCGGCCCGTAACGCGCCACCTCCGACCGCCGGGCGCCGATACCGACGGGCCGGATATCGGCACCTCACGAAGACAGGCCCGATCAGTGCGGCCGCTCAGCCTCCCCGGGCGACTCGGCGCCCGGAATACCGTACCGCCGCAACGGGTTGCGGCGGGGTATGAAGGCTATCGGTTTGCACGAATTCGGCGATCCCGACGTATTGCGACTGCTGGAATTGCCCGAACCTCAGGCCGGCCCGGGCGAGGTCCGCATCCGTGTACACGCCGCCGCCGTGAACCCGACCGATGTCCTGTTGCGCACAGGTGGTCACGCGGTGCGGATGCCGGACCGGCGGCCGCCGTTCGTGCCCGGGATGGACGCCGCCGGCGTAATCGACCAACTCGGCCCGGGAACCGGTGACCGGCTGGGCGTGGGCCAGCGCGTGATCGCCATGGTGCTGTTCACCGGTCCGCGCGGCGGAGCCTATGCCGAACAGGTCGTCGTGCCTGCCGCCTCGGTGGTGCCCGCTCCCGAGGGCGCCGACTTCCCCGCCGCCTCCACCCTGCTGATGAACGCCATGACCGCCCGCCTCGCCCTGGACGCGCTGGCCGTGCCCGCCGGCGCCACCGTAGCGGTGACCGGGGCGGCCGGTGCAGTCGGCGGATACGCGGTGCAGCTCGCGAAGGCCGACGGCCTGACCGTCGTCGCGGATGCCGCCCCGCACGATAACGACCGGGTACGCGGCTTCGGCGCCGACCACGTCGTCGCCCGCGGCGCCGATGTCGCCGACCGCATACGGGCGCTGCTGCCGCAGGGCGTTCCCGGTCTCGTGGACGGGTCGATGCAGACCACCCGAACCCTGCCCGCCGTCTCCGACGGCGGCACACTGGCCGAGTTGCGGGGCTGGTCCGGGCCGGCCGAACGCGGGATCCGAGTGTGCCCGGTCATGGTCCCCGACGGCATCACCGACACCGAACGGCTGGACACCCTGCGCCGCTATGCCGAAGACGGCACGCTCACCCTGCATGTCGCCGAGGTGCTCCCTGCCGCCGAAGCAGCCGAAGCCCACCGCCTGCTCGAACGCGGCGGACTGCGCGGCCGGGTGGTCCTGGACTTCTCCTGACCGGCCGGTGCCGCCGCGCTCCTCAATGTGCCGGGCCCGCACGGATATCGCTCGGTCGCTGCCGTGAGCCTGCGTTCGACGATGAACACGCAGGCTATTCGCCAGGTCCGCGGATCGGTCGGGAAATGCTATTGGCCCGAGCCGGAGCCACCGTGCTGTGCGGTGGCGGGCGCGGGGTCATGGCCGCGGTGGCGCAAGGGGCCTCCGCCGAAAACGGTCTGGTCATCGGCGTCCGCCCCGATACCGACCCGGCCGAAATCTGCGAGGGACTTTCTGCTGTCCTGTACACGAACATGGGAGAGGCGCGTAATGCCATCCTGGTCCGGTCCGCCGATGCGGTCATCGTCGTAGGCGGTTCCTGGGGAACGCTGTCCGAACTCGCTCTCGCCAATCACCGCGGGAACACTCCGGTGATCACGCTCGGCGGCTGGAAGATCCTCGACGCCGACGGCAACCCCACCAAGGCGGCCGTCACGGCAACCAGCCCGCCGGCCGCCGTGCGGGCAGCATTGGCGCAAAGCAGGGCCGACCAAGAGATCGGTTCGGAATGAGTTTGCGGAGGCTGATGACCGAGCGATGCACAGCGTAGCCATCGCGTCGCGTTCGTGAGTAGCCTCTCGAGTATGGACGATGAGGGACCCAGCCGGACAGCGCTCGCGGCTGCCTACGCACGCGCCTATCATCAAATCGCTGATCGGCCGATGATTCTCACCGATCCACTGGCGGCACGCCTGCTGGGTGTCACTGCGAATGAGCTGACCGAATTGGGCCGGCCCGCGGAGGACGGTCTCGATAGCGGTACCGGTCCGGGGATCCTGCGGCTGGCCGTCGGTGATCGGCCGCGCCGCCTGTTCTTTGCCGCTCGTGCCCGTTTCGCCGAGGACCGAGTGGCCGAGGCGGTCGCGGCCGGCACGCGGCAGGTCGTGATCCTCGGCGCGGGCCTGGATACCTTCGCCTACCGCAACCCGCATCCCGGCCTGCGTGTCTTCGAGGTCGACCATCCCGATACCCAAGCGTGGAAGCATCAACACCTCGCCGCATCCGGTATCGACCGGCCCGAACAGTTGACCTTCGTACCGGTCGACTTCGAAACCGACACCCTGGCGACACGATTGGAAGCCGCCGGATTCAACCGGACCGATCCGGCGGTATTCGTGTGGCTCGGTGTCGTCTTCTATCTGACCCCGGACGCCGCCCGCAGCACCCTCGAATACATCGCTCGTCAATCCGAACCGACCGAGGTGATCTTCGACTACCTCCGGTCGGCAGACACCGACGAGGATCGCGCGCAGCTGCAGGCGCGCGCGAATCGAGCGGCGGCTGTCGGCGAACCCTGGTTCAGCTATTTCGCTTCCGACGATATCGCCGCACGGTTGCGCGCGCTCGGCTTCACCGACATCGAAGACCACTCCGCCGCGGACCTCATCGCTGGATACCTCGATGGATCCGCGGAATTCGAGGGCGAACCACCCCAGGCACTGCGCCCGGTCCGCATACTACGGGCGAGCCGCTGAGGATTTCCCGGCCAGTTCGGCTTGTATGCCTCCGCCCCGGGCACGACCGATCTGCGGTCGGCCCGGCCGGCGATGCCGCCGAAAAAGCGAGGACAACCCCTGCCGGACATCCCACCCATATCACGACGCGGCCATTGTTTTCCGCGACCGACAGCCGAGGGGCGCGCCCGGGCGGACGATGCTCCCTATGCTCGAGGGATGCATCTCGAGTTGGTGGCGATCGTGGTCGCGGAGTACGACCCGGCAATCGAGTTCTTCGTCGCGGTGCTGGGGTTCGAACTGGTCGAGGATGTGCCGTCACTGACCGACGACGGCAGGCCGAAGCGATGGGTGGTCGTTCGTCCGTCGGGCGCGCAGACCGGGATCCTGCTGGCACGTGCGGATGGCGATCGGCAGACCGGCGTCGTCGGCGGTCAGGTCGCCGGGCGCGTGGGATTCTTCTTGCGGGTCGACGATTTCCGATCCGAATACGACCGGCTGGTCGCGGCGGGTGTCGAGTTCGTGACGCAACCGCGGTCCGAACCGTATGGTCGCGTCGCGGTTTTCCTGGACATCGCGGGCAACCGATGGGATCTGCTCGGTCCCGCTCGGTGAATCGAGCGTCGGAAAGGCCGGACACTCGGCGGCACGGTCGATTTCGCTGACCGTGCGCGGATTCCGGGAGGAATGAATGAGCGCTCCGCCATCTGCTGCGCCTCGCGCGAAGCCGGATCCACACCGGCGGCGATCGCCGCGTCGACCTTCGGGATGAGCACGGCCCATCCCGCTTCGGCTTGCCGGATGTGCTCTTCACCGAGATCCTCACGACGCTGAGCGAGCTGCGTCAACTGCCCCTCGGTGAAATATTCCTTGAAGGTGTCGTCGACCATGACGGTCCTCCTGATCAATTCCAGGAAGCGATCCGCGGATGCGTTTGGCCGGTTCTCCGCCTTCGCGGCCAGTGCCGCGACCGGGGCATGGAGTTCCTGGGTCGCGGCCAATTGCGCGGCCAGATAGTCGCGGTGAGCGGACCGTACCTGCGTCATCGCCACAGTGCCCGCGAGCAGGTCCGCGATCCGGTCCAAACCCAGGCCGGGTTGACGCAGGGCAAGCACCTGGTAGAGACGCTCGACGTCGCCGGCGGTGTAGAGCCGGTGGCCGGTGCTCGTCCGCCCCGCGGGCCGCACCAGCCCGATGCGGCCGTAGTGAGGCAACGTCCGCACCGTCCACCGGACCCGGGCCCCACGCCGTGCCGAGGGAGCACTCTCCTGAGCCGGCCCGGGGAGCCCCTTTCGCCAATATTTGAACGATGGTACAACTAGTACGATGGTTCAAATAGAGAGAGGAGCCGGGATGGCCGCGGGACGGGGCGCCGGATGGCGTGAATGGAGTGGTCTCGGGTTGCTGGCGGTGCCGACCATGCTGTTGGGGCTGGATGTGACCGCGCTCTACCTGGTCGTACCGAAGCTGACCGTGGACCTGGCCCCGAGCGCGACCGAGACCCTGTGGATCATGGACGCCTACGGCTTCTTCATCGCCGGATTCCTGGTCACGATGGGTACGTTGGGTGATCGGATCGGACGGCGCCGGTTGCTGATGATCGGAGTGTCGGCGTTCGCCGCGGCCTCCGTCTTCGCGGCGTTCGCTCCCGGCACGCTGTGGCTGATCGTGGCGCGCGCACTTCTCGGCGTGGCCGGAGCGACGCTGATGCCCTCGACCCTGTCCTTGATCGGCACCATGTTCACCGACTCCCGGCAACGAGCATTGGCCATCGGGGTGTGGGCGACGATGTTCGCTGCGGGGATGGCCGCGGGCCCGGTCGTCGGCGGAATACTGGTCACCACCTTCTGGTGGGGCGCGGTCTTCCTCATCGCGGTGCCCGTCGCCTTGCTGGTCCTGGCCGGCGCACCCGTGCTGCTTCCGGAGTACCGCACGCGCGCAGGTGGACTCGACATGCTCAGCGTCGGGTTGTCCCTGGCGGCCATGCTGCCGATCATCTATGCGATCAAACATGTCGCCGTCCACGGCATCGATATCCAGACCGCGGCCGCAATCCTGCTCGGTGGTGGCGCTACCGTCGCATTCGTCCGGCGTCAGCTGCGGCTCGCGGAACCGCTGCTCGATATGAAGCTGTTCGCCAACCCGGCCTTCACCGCGGCCCTATCGGTGTTGTTGATCGGCTTGGCCGGGTTCGGTGGCGTGATGTTCCTGGTCACCCAGTACCTGCAGTTCGTGACCGGCCTGTCGCCGACCGACACCGGGCTGTGGATGGGCCCGCCCGCGCTGGCCATGCTCATCGGCGCGATCGGTGCCCCGCTGTTGTCCGGCCGCGTATCCCCCGGCGTCATCATGGCGGGCACCCTGACGCTGTCGCTGGCCGGATACTGGCTGCTGGCCTCGGCCGGGACCGACAGCAAGCCGGCTGTCGTCGCCGGATTCGCCCTCGTCTACCTGGGTCTCGGGGTCATCGCCGCACTGGGTACCGACATCGTCATGGGTGCTGCGCCACCGGACAAGTCCGGTTCGGCGGCGGCTCTGTCCGAGACCGTTCAAGAGTTCGGCATCGCCGCCGGCGTCGCGCTCCTGGGCAGCCTCACCACCGCCATCTACCGCCGCGAGATCGAAACACCTTCCGGTCTGCCGGCATCCGTGGCCGAAACCTACGGCACCAGCCTCTCCGGCGCCTCATCGGTCGTGGACCGGATCCCGCCCGACGCTTTCGACCATGCGCGAAGCGTATTCACCGACGGCCTCGGCACGGCCGCCCTCGTCGCAGGCGTCGCCATCGCCTTCGCGTCCTCGGTGTGCTTCGTGATGCTTCGGCACCTCCGGCCCCCCGGCAAAGCCGACCGTGACGCGAAGTCGATAGCCTCGACACCCGGGACCGATCTATGACAGATGAGGCAATGACGGCCGAAGAAAACAGTGGACACGAGACGGTCGACGGGCGCAAACAGCGTGGTCGGCTTCGACGCGCCCAGATCATCGAGGCCACGCTCGAGATCGTCCGACGTGACGGCGCGACCGGCGTCACCCACCGCACCGTCGCCAAGGAAGCCGGCATCACCACCAGTCTGACGCTCTACTACTTCGCCACCCTGGACGACCTGCTGATAGCCGCCCTGACCAGCGTGACGGACGAATACACCCGCCGTATTCGACAACTCATCGACACCGCGGACGATCCACTGGCCGGGCTGGCGGAGCTGATCGTCGAATCCGGCGGACCCGGACGCGAGCGAGCACTCGCCGAACGCGAACTGTCGACCCTCGCCGCCCGCCGACCGGCCCTGCGGCCGATCGCGCGACGCTGGCGCGACAATGTCGCCGAACTCGCCCGGGCACACACCGACGACACCGAGACGATCGAGGCCTTTGTGGCCTTGTCCGACGGCCTGTGCACCGCCATCCTCCTCGACGACCGCGAAGCCGACCCCGCCCACATCCGGGCAGTCCTCCGCAAGGCTCTACTCGGCGGCGGTCGGTAGCCGCAGCGGGCAGGCGACCGACGCCCTCACTCGGGTCGCGAACCTCCCGCGCCGCGGCATCGCCGCCTCCATCACCATGACAGGAGGCGAACGGATGGACCGCGACCGTATCGGCCGTTACGACCCGTCCAGGCCGAGCCGGTGGCCGAGCCACGGCATCTCCTTCTCGAGGCCGGCGGACCATACGGCGAAGCTGTGCGAACCCGGCACCTCGGTGAGGTGAACGTCCATTCCCGCAGCCCGCGCCGCGACGGCGAGCCGCTCCACTGCACCACGATATTCGGTGTCACCGAGGCCCACCACGAACCCACCGGCCGAGCCGGGATAGCTGTTGTGGGCCAGTAGCTCGGCGGGATCGTTACGGGCGAAGGCCGCCGCGTCCCCGCCGAAAACCTCCCGGATCGTGGTGTCCCGGTCGCCGAGGCCCGGGTCGGCCTGCCCGGACATGTCCAGGAATGTGGGATACACCTCGGGGCGGGTGGTCGCCAGTTGCACGGCACAGGTACCGCCGGAGGACAGACCACCGACGGCCCACGCCCGCGGATCCGGGTCGACCTGCAGGTGGGCCCGCACCCATGTCGGCACGTCGACGCTCAGGTACGTCGCGGCGTTCCCGAGGCGCGAATCGACACAGAGTGGGTTGCGCAACTGACCGCCGGTGCCGTCGGCGAGGACGACGATCGGCGCGAGACCCCGGTGCCCGGCCGCGTACGCATCCATGGTCTCGGTCAGCCGGCCGCCGACCAGCCAGTCGGCGGTACTGCCGGGCTGGCCCGCCAAGAGCACGAGCACCGGCAGGTCGGGTCGTGGCGTGGCGAAGTAGGCGGGCGGGAGATAGATCCGCGCCGCACGAGCGGAGAACCGGGAGACGGCCCCGGGAATATCGGTCTCGGTCACCGCACCGGTTTTCGGCAGATCGGCGGGGGGCGTCCAACTCGCGAGCGGCGGATTCGCCGCCGCTCCCGGCCCGGGTGCCAGGGCGGCATCGAATGGAACAGTGCGGAAGTCGCGGATGCCGAGGACCGTGCGTACCGTCGGATACGCGACGTAGACCGCGTTGATCCCGCCTGCGGCACAGAGCACCACCGCCGCCGCCATCGCGAGGAGCCCCGCGGCGACCAGCGGCCGGGACCGATCCCGCCGCCGCACGATATACCGGCCGACGAGCAGCGCGATCGCGAGAACCGCCACCCCCGACCACACATAGACGACCCCCGGCAGGCGGTCGGGAAAAGGCCGCCACACCTTCTCCACGAACACCGCGGCGAGCGCCACCACCGCGACACTCCCCACCGCCACCGTGCTGAGCCCGACGAGCAGCCAGCGGCGCTGCACCCGGGTGACCAGCGTCGCCAGACCCACCGCCGTGACGACGACGAACACGAACACTGCGCCGGTCGTCGTCACCGGAAGGTCGAGCACCCCCGCCCGGAGCCCGGTCCACGACATAATGTCCAGTATGCGGCCGCCGCCGGGCGCCCGCTCGGCCGTATGCCTGTCGGAAACCTCGTGCAGTTGCCGCCGAGGCGCACCTGACCTGGGTAGTGTCGTACCCGAAGGGTGTAGGACAGTCGGCCCGTACCGCCAGTCGGCCGCGTCGGGAAACGCGGAGCTCGCGGAACCGGTAGCGGTCGGCCGGGCGACCGCAGCCCTCGTGGCGAAGGACTTCCACCGGGAGGGCCGCCGATGAGTGAGACAGCCGATACCGGCCACGCCGTGCACCGTGGCACAGCCTTCGTATGGCATTACGTGCGTAGCGCGCCGTGGACGTTCGCCTGGCTGATGCTGCTGTTGATCACCACGATCGTCCAGCATCTGCTGCCGCTCGACGATCTACAGCGCGTCCTCGGTGAACGGTCGACCAACCTCCGTCATCTCGAATCCGATCCGGTGCATGTCCTCGTCACCAGTCTGCTGTGGGTCGCCGGCTACTTCTGGTTCCCGTACCTGCTGCTGTTCTGTGTCTTCCATGCCCCGGCCGAACGGTGGCTCGGCTCGCTGCGCTGGGCGATCGCCGGTCTCACCGCGCACGTCGGGGCCACCTATATCAGCCAGGGCATACTCGCCCTGGCCATTCACCGCGGTTACGCCGATCCCGGCATGATCGACGTGCGCGATATCGGTGTCAGCTACTTCCTCGCCGGCATCGTCGGGGTTCTCACCTATCACATGGCGCCCCCATGGCGGTGGCTGTATCTCGGCGCGAGCCTCCTGTGGTTCGGCATTCCGCTGGTGACCGACCCGAACTTCACCGCGATCGGGCATTTCGCCGCGCTGTTGATCGGACTGGCCGCCTACCCGCTCACCCGGGGCCGGACCGCGCCGCAGTGGGACCCGGTCACCGAGTGGCGACGACACCGGGCCCGAACCTCCTGACCCGGGCAACCGCCCGAGGCTCGACTGGGTCTCGGCTATCCGTGCGGTTTCGCCAGCGGGAACGCCAGCGATTCCCGGATGCTGCCGCCGGTGATGAGCATGACGACACGGTCGACGCCGAGACCGAGCCCGCCCGTCGGGGGCATGGCGTGTTCCAGCGCCTGGAGGAAGTCCTCGTCCACCTCCATGGCCTCCTCGTTACCGGCGGCGGCGAGCAACGACTGCGCGGTGAGCCGGCGACGCTGGTCGATCGGATCGGTCAACTCGCTGTAGGCCGTGCCGAGCTCGACCCCCCAGGCCACCAGATCCCATTTCGCCGCGACACCGGCGATGGTGGGATGCGGCCGGGTCAGCGGTGACATCGAGGTCGGGAAATTCGTATAGAAGGTGGGGAACCCGGTGTGGCCCTCGACCAGGTGCTCGTACATCTTCTGTGCCAGGGCGCCGGCATCCCAGCTCGGCTGGTGCGCGATCCCCCGCTCGTCGCACCACTGCCGCAGCACCGGCGCCGGGGTCTGCGGAGTGAGCCGGTGTCCGATCGCCTCGCCGACCGCGTCGTGCATCGTCCGCACCGGCCACGGCCCGGAGATATCGATATCGACCAGCGTGCCGTCCGGGCCGGGCCGCCGGACGATCGGCCTGCCGTGCGCGGCGAGCGCTGCGGACTGGATCAGACTGCGGCACAACTCCATCATCTTCTCGTAGTCGCTGTAGGCCTCATAGGCCTCCAGGATCGTGAACTCGGGGTTGTGCGCGAAGTCGGCGCCTTCGTTGCGGAACGCCCGGCCGAGCTCGAAAACCTTGGGTATCCCGGCGACGCACAGGCGTTTGAGATACAGCTCCGGCGCGATCCGCAGATACAGATCGAGGTTGTAGGCGTTGATGTGGGTGCGGAACGGTGCCGCATTGGCGCCCCCGTGCACCTGCTGGAGGATCGGGGTCTCGACCTCGAGGTAGCCGCGGGCGCCGAGCGTCTCGCGCATGGACCGGACGATGGCGCTACGCCGCCGCAACAGGCCGCGGGCGTTCCCGTTGACCGCCAGATCCACATAGCGCTGCCGTACCCGGGCTTCGGGATCCACCAGCCCCCGCCATTTGTCGGGTAGCGGGTGCAGGCATTTCCCGTCCAGCCGCCACTCGGTGGCGACGACGGATTCCGTTCCGTTCCGGCTGGCCCCGACCGTACCGCGGACACCGACCAGGTCCCCGAGATCGAAGCCGGCGAAATCGCGCACCCGGCCGCGACCCACCCGCTCGGCGTCGACCAGCACCTGGATATCGCCGGACCAGTCCCGCAGCACCGCGAACACCACGCCGCCGAAATCGCGCAGCCGTAGAATCCGACCCGCGATGCGCACCGTGGTGCCGCGTGCCGTCCCGGTCGCGTCGGCGATCGTATGAGTCGGCGCCACGGCGACCGGGTACGGGTCGATACCGGCGTCGCCGAGCGCGGCGAGTTCGGCCATCCGGACCCGGACCTGCTCGGGTCTGCGGCGCGGGCGCGACGCCGGGGCGGGTTCCGCGAGGCGAGGCGGGCTGCCGTCGGCGTGCAGCGCACCGGATTCCAGCACCGCGGCGGGCACCGCGATCCGCGTGCCGGTGTGCTCTCGCGCGGCGTCCCCGCGATCGTTGCGCCACGGCATCGTGACGAAACCCTCGGCGAGCGCAGCGGCCCAACCGACTCGCGGTAGCGAGCGTTTATCCTGGTAGCAGACGAAGCGGGGTATCCATTGCGGCTGATACTTCGCGTTGGACCGGTACAGGGATTCCAGTTGCCACCACCGGGACGAGAAGACCAGCAGCGATCGCCACAGCCGCAGGACCGGCCCGGCACCGATTCGCGCGCCCTCCTCGAAAACCGATCGCATCACCGCGAAATTCAACGACAGTCGCCGTAGGCCGAAGCCGTCGGCGGCAGCCGCGAGGTCGGTCACCATCAGCTCCACGCACCCGTTCGGCGCATGCGGGCCGCGCCGCATCAGATCCAGTGACGCACCCGAGGAACCCCACGGCACCAGTGACAGCAGTCCGACGCACTCGCCGTCGGCGGTCAGCGCCTCGACGAGCAGGCAATCGCCGTCGAGGCGGTCGCCGAGCCGGCCGAGAGCCATCGAGAAACCGCGTTCGGTCCCGGTGTCCCGCCACAGATCGGCCAGCCGGATCAGCTCGCTCATCTCGTCGGGTGGGATGTCACGATGCCGGCGCACCCGGACCCGCAGGCCGTGCCCGCGGGCCCGGGCGGCGGCCTGCCGTACGGACCGCATCTGCTGGCCGCCGAGGGTGCGCAGCGCGCGGGTGGAGACGATCGCCTCGTCACCCAGATGCAGGACTGCGGCACCGGCCGCCGCATGCGCGCGGGCGCCCGCCTCGCTCGCCCCCATCACCGCGGGCTCCCAGCCGTATCGTGCGCACAACGCACGCCATTCGGCGATCGCCTGTGGCCAGTGGGCAGCGGTGCCGAGCGGGTCGCCGCCCGCCAGGCAGACACCGGCCTCGACCCGGTAGGTGATCGCCGCGGTGGCGTCGGGCGCGAAAACCACCGACTTGTCACGGCGGGTGGCGAAATAGTCCAGCGAGTCGGGGTTGGCGGAGGTGGCGAGCAGGCCGCGGAGAGCGGATTCATCGGTACCGGACATCGCGTTGTCGGCGCGCTGGGACCGGAACAGCACGAAAACCGCGGCCAGCACCGCGACCACGCCGAAGAGCCCGAGCAGAGTGTTGAGCCCCGGTCCGGGACGGCCGTCGAACACTTCGGATTCCCGGCTGATCGCCGCGGCGAGCGCGGTCACCCGCGCCAACGACCAGAGGAACCGTTGCCCGGGGGCCAGTGTCCCGGGGAAGAGCTCGACCAGTCCCCAGCCGAGCAGCGTCCCGGCCGACAACAGGCCGACGAGCACCAGCAGCGCGCGCCGGCCGGCACCGCGCCGGACCCGGGTGCCGAATTCCCGGTGCGCGTCGATCAGGATGCCGAGCGTCACGAGGTGCACACCGAGAGCCACCCCGGCGTGCACACTGTGGTCGGTGATCACCTCGAACAGATTGAGCAGGGTGAACGCGGCCAGATAGACCGTCAGCAGCCACCAGGCGACTCGTTTGCGGCGCGCCAGCGCGGCGGCCAGCAGGCCGAGGACCAGCGCCCAGGTGACACTCGTATCCGGCGCGCCGAAGTAGTAATGGTCGATGTACGCGCGAGGGACGTGCAACACCTTGCGCAAGATCGGGGACAGGCTCCACAGCGCGACGACGACGGCGAACACTCCGACCGTAAGCGCGGCGAAGTGTGGAACCTCGGCACGGCGGTCCACCCACCCGCGCCGGATGCGCGCAGGCGTCGGCCCCGCTTTCGTAGCCATCGGCGACCCCTCTCGCGATCCGCCTCGGATATCGCTCTCGTCGCTG
Source organism: Nocardia grenadensis NBRC 108939 (assembly GCF_001613445.1). Classification (GTDB taxonomy): domain Bacteria; phylum Actinomycetota; class Actinomycetes; order Mycobacteriales; family Mycobacteriaceae; genus Nocardia; species Nocardia grenadensis. Next base: position 110,302 of record NZ_BDCJ01000001.1, on the reverse strand, counting down.
TATTCATCGAAATCCCCCCGCCTTCGGCACACAGAAGGCTACCGGTATCCGGTTTCCCGCGGGAGTCACTGGACAAGCCAGGAAGACGCGTCGCGGCCGGACCCGACAACCCCTTTCGAAGTGGTTGGCATCCTACTGGCTATCCCGATCCCGCCCAGTTCGCCTGTCGAACCGCCGTATACCTCTGCTACCGTAGTGACCAGGTATTGAATTCTGGTCACTACAACCGCAGGAGCCGTATGCCCCGCCCTCTGGTCCCCGACCGGCGCGGCAGGATCCTGACCGCGGCCGCCGAGCTGATCCTCGAAACCGGATGGCCCCGCACCACGGTCGCGGATATCGCCGAACGCGCCGGCATCGGCAAAGGCGCCGTCTACCGCGAGTTCGCCGACAAAGCGGCCATCCTGGACGCCGTCCTCGTCCGCAGCATGCGCCGGATGACCACACAGGTCCACCAGCAGGTGCGCGATACCGACGGCGTGGTCGATCTACCCGCCGTGTACCGGTTCGGCGTGGAGGCGCTGCTGTCCGAACCGCTCATGCGAGCGCTGTATCTGGGCGACGACGCGGTGCTGGGCGAACACGTCCGCGGAGTCGCCGACCAGCGTTACGCCATGCGTTTCGGCTGGCTCGCCGACTACATCGAACGACTGCAACGAGCCGGTGTCGTCGTGGACACCGTGCCGAGCGAGACCATCACCCGGATGCTCGGCTTCTTCACCATCGGCCTGATCAACGCCCCGGGCGTCCTCGGCGCCGCGAGCCCGGCGGAGTTCGGCGACGTCGTCACGCTCTTCGCGGAGCTGGCGGGCCGCGGACTGGCCGGCGACGGGCCGGTGGACGCCGCGGCCGCCCGCCACGCCCAGCTCACCCTGCTCGACCAACTGTCCGATCAACTCGCCCGACCGGGAGACCCTCTGTGACCACCACCGCTTTCACCTCTCATACCGACCTCGTCGTCCGCGGCGGCCCGGTCCGCCATTACCGGTCCGGCGACCACGGCCCACCCGTGCTGCTGCTACACGGCGGCATGCTCGATACCGCCGCGGGCGTCTGGCGCGATGTCGCCCACCGCCTGGCGGCGAAATACCAGGTTCATGCGATCGACCTGCCCCGCCACGGGGCCAGCCGACCATGGCACGGCCGCCTCGACCGCCGGTTCTTCGACGACTTCCTCGATGACCTCCTCAACCAGCTCGACCTCCCCCGAACAGCGCTCATCGGGTTGTCCCTCGGCGGCGGACTCGGTATCGGATACGCCCTGCGCCACCCCGAGCGGGTCTCGGCCCTGCTCGCGATCGGACCGGGCGGTATCGGCGCGAAACGGCCCGCCCAGTTCACCACCTGGGCGATGATCAACACCCCGGGACTGTTGAAACTCACGAGCAAATACCTCGCCCGCAGCCCGAAAACACTCCGGAAGTCGATGATCGGCAGCCTCACCGCCGGAGCCGAGACACCCGGCTTCGATACGATCCTCGACCTCGTCCGGGCCGAAGCGCGCGCCAAGGCCGAGTACGGCGAACCGGCACTCGACGACTGGATGGTCGACGCGTACGGCCCCCGGCGCATGCGGCTCAACTACCTCACCGAACTGGCCGGGCTCGAGGTGCCCAGCCTCTGGATGCGCGGCGAACACGACACCCTGGTCGGCCACACCGAACTCGCCGCCGCCGCCACGGCAGCACCCGGCGGAGAGCTGGTCACTTTACCCGGAGCCGGCCATATCGTCACCTATGATCGGCCGGCCGAATTCGTGCGCGTGGCCGAGGAATTCCTCGGTCGAATCGAGCAGCGTCGAACCGGCCCCGGTGGCAATTACTCACCGGAGCTCAGCTAATATCGAGCACATGAAATTCGAAAAATTCTCTCTCACAGCTATTCTCGCAGTCGCCGCAGTAACCGCCACGGCTCCCGCCGCAGCCGCGTTTCCCACCGGATCGGCTGGTCTCGGTGACGGCCGGGAAGTGGTGATCGTCGACAACAACTTGGAATTGTCCGATCTCGATTCCTGCTGGGCGAGCGGTTTCCAGCGTGAGATCCGGTTCGACAACCGCAGCACTCGCGATTTCCACGTATACAACTCCCCGGACTGCAGCGGCGCACCCGTGGCCACGGTGCCGGCGGGGCATACCGCGACCCACTACGGCTGGTCGGCTTCCGCTCGATAATCGCTCCCCGGACGCGGTCCCGAGCCGCCGGAGCTCGGGAAACCGCGGCGGCCGATACAGGAACCGGCTACCGCACATACCGAAACCCCGGCACGAACTCCATCACCGGCATTCGCTTCCGCGACTGTCACATTTCTCACACCCATTGACCTCAATAACGATTGAGGTTACAGGCTTTCCGGAGGGTCTCCAGACCCGGCGGTACCACCGCCCCGCCCGGACCGAAAGCCAGAGCCATGATCACCACCGAGACCACACCGGCACCATCGGCCGACGCCCGTAATCCGCTCACCATCGCGCTTGTTCTCGTGGTCGGAACGATTATGGCGACGCTCGATCAGACCATAGTGAACGTCGCCATCAACAGATTGTCCGTGCAGTTCCACGCGGGCCTGAGCACGATCCAGTGGGTGGCCACCGGGTACTCGCTCGCGCTCGGCGCGGTGGTGCCGGCCTCGGCGTGGCTGGTCGGCCGGTTCGGGGCGAAGCGGCTGTATCTGGCCGCGGTCGCCGTATTCGCGTTCGGCTCGGTGCTGGCCGGGCTGGCCTGGAACATCCAGTCGCTGATCGCGTTCCGGGTCGTGCAGGGCGCGAGCGGTGGATTGCTGATGCCGGTGGCGATGACGATCCTGTTGCGCGCCGCCGGGCCGGAGCGGCTGGGCCGGGCGATGAGCACACTGGGCTTGGCCGTGCTGGTCGGTCCGCTGCTGGGTCCGGTGATCGGCGGTTATCTCATCGACGAGGTGTCATGGCGGTGGATGTTCTTCATCAATCTGCCGCTGGGCGCACTGGTTCTGCTCCTGGCGGTGAAAGTGCTGCCCGGCGACGCACCGGCGCCGCCGCGCATGCTGGATGTCGTCGGGCTGCTGCTGATGTCGCCGGGACTGGCGCTGCTGATCTACGGAGTGACCGCCGCGGGTGAACACGCCGGTTTCGCCACACCGGCGGTGTGGGTGCCCATCCTTATGGGCGGCGGGCTCGTGGCCGCGTTCGTGCGCCGCTCGCTGACCACCGCGGTGCCGCTACTGGATCTGCGGGTGCTCGGCAATCGGATCACCGGCACGTCGGCCGCGCTGCTGGCGCTGTTCGCGAGTGGCTACTTCGGATCGATGGTGTTGCTGCCCCTGTACTTCCAGGTGGTGCGTGGCGAATCGGCGCTGGTGGCCGGTGCGCTGGGCATTCCGTTCGCGCTGGCGTCGGGCGCGACCATGCAGGTGGCGGGCAGGCTGATCGACCGGATCCCGCCCGGTCGCTACCTGCCCGGCTCCATCGCGGTGGCGCTCACCGGTTTCGTGCTGTTCGTGATCCAGCTCGACGCGGATACGCCGTACTGGGCGCTCGGAGCCACGATGTTACTGATGGGCGCGGGCGGCGGCGGCACCATGATGCCGGTGCTGACGACCGCGACCCGGCCGCTGAACCGGGAACAACAGCCCGCGGGATCGACGGTGCTGAACATGATCAGCACCACCGCGCTCGCCCTCGGCACCGCGACGACCTCGGTGACGCTGGCCGCGCTGCTGCCGGCCGACGGCGGATTGCAGGCCCTGCACACCATGGCCCCGGCACAGCGGGCCGCGCTGACTCCCGCCCTGGCCGAAGCTTTCCAGCACACCTACCTGATCGCCCCGGCCATGATCGCACTGGCCCTGATCCCGGCATTGCTGCTACCCAGGCGACGGTGATCACCGGTCCGACCGGTACCCGGTAGGCCGGGAGCACGATTGCCAGTCGGTTGCCGACGGCGTGAGATCAGAGGACATTCGGCGTGACCTTCGCCCGGCCACGTACCTGGAAGGCGCCGACGACCTCCACGATGCCCATGAAGATCAACCACCAACCGGCCACCAGGGTCAGGACCGCGACGGAATTGAACGGCCAGACGATCAACATTCCGCCACCGATCAGCAGCACGATGCCGAAGAAGACGTTCCAACCGCGCCCAGAGGTGCCCGAGGGCGCGTCGGCGGCGGCGACCAGCACCGCTACGCCGCGGAACATCCAGCCGATACCGATCCACAGGGCCATCAGCAGCACGGCGTCGCCAAGATGGCGCAAGGCGAAGAAACCCAGGATGAACGACAGCACCGCACTGACGATCAGCATGACCCGCCAGCCGCCCGAGACATGACCGCCGAACGCCGCGATCAATTGGAAGACACCCGACACCAGCAGGTAGATACCGAACAGAACGGCCAGGACCACGATCGTCGGGCCGGGCCAGACCAGCACCACGACACCGACGACCACCGATACCAGGCCGATGACCAACATCGCCTGCCACGCGCTGCGGGCCAGTCGATGCAACGGCCCCTCGTACTGCGTATCGCTGGATGTCATGCAGGCATGATATGACGCCGCCGGTTGATTGCCGGCAATTCGCCAGGATCGAAACGATACGGTGACGGCACGGGCCGTCCGCGCACCCGCGAGTACTACACCGTGGGCCCCAGGCAGGCCGGATCCGGCCGGAGCCGATGGAAGGCCGCCAGCCGCTGCCGGTGGTATTCGAGATCGTCCTCGTCGTGCCGCACCCCACGGGCGACGGCGATGCCGAAGTAGACCGCTTCCCGGCGCAACCTGTGGCGCATGAGCTGCGCGAGTGTGATGTCGTCGAGTTCTCCCGCGGTGCCACCCGCGCCGAGATAGGCATCGACGAACGCCCGGGCACCGGACAGGTCGCGGCCGAACTCGTCGGCGAACTCGAGCGCCGCCGAGGCCAGTTCGAGTTCCGGCGGCCCGATCGCGGCCTCGTCCCAATCGATCAGAGCCACCACATGACCGTCGCGCGACAACAGGTTGCCCTCGTAGTAGTCACCGTGCAGGGGCTGGGCCTGCGCCGTCGCGGTGAAGGCGGCCAGCCAGCGGTCCAGCTCCGGGTCCGGTAGCTCGGCCGAGGGCGCACCGTCCAGACCGATCTCGAGGAACGAGGGCCGCGGCCGCGGCGGGGGCCGGTGCTCGGCGAGAGCACGATGCACCCGGGCCAGCAGACCGGCCGCCTCGGTGAACTGGATCCGGTCCGCACTCTCGGTCCAGCGGCCGTCGACCAGCGGCCAGACGCTGACGGGGCGCCCGGCCACCACCTCCACCGTCGATCCGTCCGCGCGGGGCAGCGGTGCCACGACCTCCGGTACGGCGCGTGCGGCGGCGGCGATCCCGTGGCACCACTCCATCTCCTGCGGGTCGCGCCGCGGCGATCCGATCCGCACGACGACCTCGCCCACCCGGTATGCGGCCGATTCCTCGCCGCCGTGGAGTCGTTCGCTCTCGCCTTCGTATCCCCAGGATGCGGCGACCGCGGCCCGGATGTCCTCGGTGAGTGGCAGATCGATGTAGATCACGCTCCCACTATTACCGGGTGGGCGGTCCGGCCCGCGGCGCGGCCCGGGCCGCGCCGGTCCCGGGAGCATCCACGACGGGCACCCACTCGGCTCGGACGGTGTGATTCTCGTCGGCGGCGATACTTCGCCGAAGCGATCGGGTATGGCTCGCCGAGGTGGTTCCGCGCACCTGTGATCACCCCAGGGCACCGCGTAGCGGAGGCGGTGCCGCCGGTTAAGGTCGGAGCACACCGAGGAAGCGCCCGTACCGGCATGACGCTCGGTGTGCAGGCAGAGGAGTTCATCGTGACCAGTACCCGAGATCTACGCGAGCCCGCCGAGCCGGCGTCTCCCGCGGCGGAGCCCCCCACCGCGGGGGTCCGGATGCGCAGGCGGCTGGAACGGCTCCTCGGGGTCGCCGCCACCGAGGGGAACGCGCTGGTGGCGCTCCGCAACGGCGACGAGATCTTCCCGGCGATGCTGGGCGCCATCCGGGACGCCGAGCACACCGTCGACATGATGACCTTCGTGTACTGGCAGGGCGATATCGCCCGGCAGTTCGCCTACGCGCTCGCCGAGCGCGCCGAGGCCGGTCTCCGGGTACGGCTGCTGCTGGACGGTTTCGGCAGCCGATCGATCGAGAAAGACCTGCTGGCACTCATGGAACGCGCGGGAGTGCAGGTCGCCTGGTTCCGCAGACCGGTGTCCCTCTCCCCGCTCAAGCAGAACCACCGGTGTCACCGCAAAGTGCTTGTTGTCGATGAACGGACCGCGTTCACCGGCGGGGTGGGTATCGCCGAGGAGTGGTGCGGCGACGCGCGCAACGAGCACGAATGGCGCGATACCCATGTGCGGATCGAGGGCCCGGCGGTGGACGGGGTCGCGGCCGCCTTCGCGCAGAACTGGGCGGAATGCCATGACGCGCTCTTCGACGAGCGCGACCGCTTCGCCCCACAGCAACACCACGGTTCGGCGGTCGTCCAGGTGGTCCGGGGGTCGGCGAGCCTCGGCTGGCAGGATATGCAGACCCTGCTGCGGGTCGTCATCGAATCGGCCGAGCAGCGGCTCCGGCTGGCCACGGCCTACTTCTCGCCGGACGCCTATTTCATCGAACTGCTCTGCGCCGCCGCGCGACGCGGGGTGGAGGTGGAGATCCTGCTGCCCGGCCCGCACACAGACAAACGCGTATGCCAGCTGGCCGGCCAACATTTCTACAGCGATCTGCTCGCCTGCGGGGTGAAGATCCTGCAATACCAGCCGACGATGATGCACGCCAAGGTCATCACGGTGGACGGGATCGCGGCGCTGGTGGGGTCGACGAACTTCAACCGGCGCTCGCTGGACCACGACGAGGAGATCATGCTCGTCGTGCTCGACGAACAGTTCACCACGACGCTCGATGAGCATTTCGACGCCGACGCCACGGTCAGCGTGCTGATCGAGGAAACCCGCTGGCAGCGACGTTCGCTCGCGCAGCGCGTCCGGGAGGCCGCGATGTGGCCGATCCGCCGGTATCTGTGACGCCCACCACCGGCGGCCGGGAAACAAGCCGGAAAACGAAAAGAGCGGAATCGCTTCCGGACCGGTCCTCGTCGTCCCGAACCGGGGCCCGCGATGCGGGTCCGGCCGTCGGGTGCGGCCGGTATCGCACAGCGGGTAGGTCCACGAAACGAAGGGTTCGGCGCGGCCCCTGCCCACACCGCCCGCGACGCCTAGGCTTCGGATAGGGTCATGAACCGGCGTTGAGAGCACAGGGCCGCTCCCACCAGGACGCGTTACGCGTCTCGAGCCGATTCGAGTGCTGTATGAACCGCCCCTCTGCCCGCCGCCCGCCGCCTTCGGCCTCCGCGCCCCGGCGGTCACCCTGTGATCAGCTGAGTTTCCGGGTCCACCGCCGCGGGGACATCGTCATACTGGCAGTACGTGGGCAGGCGGATGCTTTCACACTGCCGCTGTGGCGGCAGCAGGTACGTGCCGCCGCGGAGACGGTGAACGGCCCGCGGGGCGCGCTGATCGTCGACACCACCCGACTCGACTTCCTGTCGGTGCGCAGCCTCGCCGCGCTGTCCGACGAAGCACAGGAGTTCCGGCGGAAAGGGATCGAGATCCTGCTGGTCACCGCCGTTCCGGCCCTCGCCCGGATCGCCCGGGCCGATACCCGCACCGCGCTGCTACCGGTGTGCTCGACGGTGGTGAGCGCACTGACCGCCGTTCATCTGCCGCGCCGGACACCGCAGGTGGTTTCGGGGCAGTCGGGGAAGGAGCGGATGCGCGCCCCGGCCGGCCCCGGCGTCACCGATCGCAGCGAGCTCCCGGACGCCGTGACAGCCGTCCCGGCCCCGCTCGCGCCGTGAGCGGCCACGAGGTGAGAGACCTCTCGGTCCCGACTACGCGGCATCGCGGGCCCGATGATCCACAATGCCGTGGTGGTCGGCGGTGCGGCGCCCGATCGGGATCGGCCGATCACCCACGCATTCTGCGGGCCACCCGGTCACGCTCCTCGGTGATCGTGCGACGGCGGGCGATCATGGCCTCGGCCGGAGAGCCGCCGGCGACGATCGCGTGATGCACCGCTTCGACGTCCTCGATACCTTCCCGCGCGCCCACCCCCGCCGCGGGCGTGATGGCGTGGTCCGCGTCGCCGACCAGGATCACCGGGGCCACCGGCACCGCCGCGGTCGCGAGCGCGACATTGCGCGCGTTGGATACATGGACCTGTTCGGTGACCGCGACCAGCGTCGCGGTCAGCTCCCGCACGGCGCGGGGTGCCGCCTCCACCACCGTCTCGGCCCAGCGCCGCACCGGCACGATCCCGGTCTCGGCGATCGGCAGCGCGTCCCGTTCGATACGCAGGAACCACAGCGCCGAATCGGCACCGGGCCGCCAGATATGGCCGAAGGTCGCCGCCGGGCGGGTGCCGGCGGCCGATTCGGCGTGGAAGTGCAGGACGAACGGATCGGTGGGGCATTCGACAGGCGTCGCGGTCATTCCGTAGACCACCACGTCTCCGGCGTATTCCGGGGTCCGGCCGGGTTCGGTACCCGCGCGCGCCACCGAATCGATACCGTCGGCACCGATCACCAGATCCTGCGCGGTCACCGTGTGATCACCGATACGCAGGGTGGTATGCCCGGTCGCGGCGTCGATCGACACCTCCGTGACCGGGCTTCCGTAACCGATCTCGGCGCCCGCGTGCACCGCGAACCGCTTCAGCACCGCGATCAGATCGCGGCGCAACCAGAATCGGTGCCCCTCGCTGGGCCGCCGCCGGGTTACGCCGTCGTCGGGGGTGTACCGGAGTTCGCTCAGCGGGTACGACGCCGCGTGCAGTTCGTCTTCCGGGACGCCCAAGGAGACGAGACTGCGGTGCCCCCGGCCGTCGAGGATCAGGAACGCGCCGCCGCCCCCACCGTCGCGCTGCTCGTAGACCGTCACCGGCCGCCCGGCCCTCGACAGCGCGCCGGCCAACGCCGTGCCGGCGATACCGCTTCCCAGGATGGTGATCATCGGATCTCCTTCGGCGAGTGGACAGGAACGTAACCGATCGGTGGGCGCCGAGCGACCACAGCCGCTATCCGCCCGTCCGGGGCTCGGGATCCGGTGCCGGACCCGCTCGCCCGCGGCCGGTCGGGCATCCGGTACCCGAAGGCCAACATACAAGACCGGCAGCGCATCCGGTCTACTCGACGAGGTTCTCGCTCTTCAACCAGTCGTAGGCCACATCGGCGGGATCCTCGCCGTCGATATCGACCCGGCCGTTGAGGTCCTGCATCAGATCATCGGTCAGATGCTCGGAGACGGTGGCGAGCAACGGTGCCAGCTCCGGGTAGCGGTCGATGATCTCGCCGCGCACGACCGCTGTGCCGCTGTAGGGCAGGAAGAATTCCCGATCGTCCTCGAGCACTACCAAGTTCAGGTTCTTCACCCGGCCGTCGGTGGTGTAGATCATGCCGAAATTACAGGGTGAGCTCTTGGCTGTCGCCGTATAGACGACCCCGGCGTCCATCCGCGTGACATTGCCCGCCGGAACGCCGCCGGGGTCGTTGTAGGGAATCCCGTACTTCTGCAGCATCGGTATGAAACCGTCGGAGCGGCTGAAGAATTCGTCGTCGACGCAGAAGGTCCGGTCGGCGACGGGAAGCGCGGCGACATCGGACAGCGATTTCACGCCCAGTCGTCGGGCAGTGGGAGTCGACGCGCCGAACGCGTAGGTGTTGTTGAAATCGGCGGGCGGCATCCACTCCAGGTCGTAATCGCGCTTCTCGATATCGTGGACGCGCTGCCACAGTTCCCGGGGATCGGAGATGGTCTCGGTCTGGTTGTGGTAATTGACCCAGCCCGTGCCGGTGTACTCCCAGAGGATATCGGCGTCGCCGTTGAGCTGGGCCTGCCGAGACGAGGCCGAACCCGGCGCCCCGGTGAGATCGGTGACCTGCGCGCCGGCGGCGGCGAGATAGGTCGCGGTGATCTTGCCGAGCAGCACACCCTCGGTGAAGCTCTTGGAGGTCACCACCAGGTTCGCCCCGTCGAGCGGTAGCTGCCCGTCCGGCAGACGCGCGGAGTGGAAGGTGCCCGACGAACTCACCAGGCCGCAGCCGGCGAGCAGCGAGATCACCGCGAGTAGAACGGAAACCGTGGCGGCCGATCGTGCCGGTGCCGGACTCATGACACACCTCGCGGGGTCGCGGCCAGTTCGACGAGTCGGCCCAGCCAGTCGATGGTCAATGCCAGGAGTCCGACCAGGATCGCGCCCGAGATCAGCAGTTTGGGCAGGAACAGCGTGACTCCGGTGGTGATCAGCGTGCCGAGGCTGGTCGCGCCGATGAACGTGCTCAGCGTGGCGGTACCGACCAGGATGACCAGTGCGGTGCGGACACCGTTGAGGATCACCGGCACCGCCAGCGGTAGTTCGACCTGCAGCAGGGTCCGGGTACCGGAGTAGCCGATCCCCCGCGAGGCCTCGATCGTGCGCTGATCCACCTGCCGCAACCCGACGATCGTGTTCTGCAGAATCGGCAGGACGGCGTAGACGACGAGACCGACTATCGCCGTGCGGAATCCGGTGCCCAACCAGAACGTGAACAGCACGAGCAGGCCGACGGCGGGCGCGGCCTGACCGATATTGGCGATATTGACCGCGATCGGCTCGAACCGCTTCAGCGCGGGCCGGGTCAGCGCGATACCCAGCGGAATGGCGATCACCACCACGATGACCGTGGCCACCACGGTGAGTTCGATATGCGCGACGATGGTGTCGCGCAGGTTTCCCCAGCCCAGCGAGGCCTGCTCGGTCGCGGTGAACGTCGTCGACCGATACCACAGCAGATAGCCGATACCGATGACCGCGATGATGAGTGGTTCGAACCACACATCGAGCGGAAGGCGGCGGAGCCGGCTCATGATTGCCCGACCGATCCGGGTTCGTCGTCGGCGGCGACCACCGGGGTCGGCGCCGGATCGGTGCCGTCGACGTAGGTGATGTAGGACGCGTCCGGCTCGTCGGCGCGGGCATCGGCGAGTTTGTCCCGAATGAGCTCGGTCACCGAGTCGATGCTCAGCGAGCCGACCACCGCGCCGCGGCCGTCGGTGACCAGCGCGGCCCCTTGGCTGGTCGCGAGCATGGCGTCCAGTGCGTCGTTGAGCGTCGAGGACCGCGCGACCACCGGCAGCCGCCGATCGAGGAAATCGGAAACCTCGGGTTTGGTGGCCAGTTCGGTCAGCGTCGGCCAGGACCGCGGCCGTCCGGCGCTGTCCACGACGACCACCCAGCTGTGCCCGGCGGCTTTCGCGCGTTCGATCACCGCCGGTGCGGATTCGCCGATACGGGCGGTGACCACTCTGTCGGACGGGACATCACGGACGCGGGAGACGGTCAGGTACGCCAATTTCGCTCCGGAACCGACGAATTCCTCCACGAAGGGGGTGGCCGGATCGGTGAGAATATCCTCCGGGCTCGCGTACTGCTCCACATGCCCGCCCTCGGAGAGGATGAGCACCTTGTCACCGAGTTTGGTGGCCTCTTCGAAATCGTGGGTGACGATCACGATGGTCTTGCCGAGTTCGTGCTGGATCGCGATGAGACTGTCCTGCAGGCGGGCCCGGGTGATCGGGTCGACCGCGCCGAACGGCTCGTCCATCAGCAGCACCGGTGGATCGGCCGCCAGGGCGCGGGCCACACCGACCCGCTGCTGCTGACCACCCGACATATCCTTGGGGAGCCGGTCGGCGAAGGTGGCGGGCTCGAGGCCGACCAGATCGAGCAGGTATTCGGTGCGTTCGGCGATCCGCTTCTTGTCCCAGCCGAGCACGCGCGGGATGGCACCCACGTTCTTGGCGACCGACCAGTGCGGGAACAACCCGCCGGACTGGATGACGTAGCCGATCGACTGCCGCAGCTTGTCCGGGTCCTCGCGGGTGACATCGCGACCGTCGATGAAGATCCGGCCCTCGGTGGGTTCGATCAACCGGTTGATCATCTTGAGGGTGGTCGTCTTCCCGCAGCCCGAAGGGCCCACGAAGGCGACGATCTCGCCGGCGGGGATCTCGAGGTCCAAGCGTTCCACCGCCGGCTTGCGCTGGCCTCGGAACCGTTTGACGACCGAATCCAGGGTGATCGATGCGCCGGTGACCGTACGTTCAATTATCCCTGTGACCGTCTCGCCGCTCGTCATATCGCCGGTCATAGGGCCTCCTTCGAAACGAGTACATACAGTCCGCGGAGACCGGTGCGAAGGCGCGGGTGCCGCGTCATGACAGTCCCTTCGCGATCGTGAGGCGTCCGAGCAGGACGAGAAGCGCGTCGAAGACCAACGCGATGACGACGATGAGAATCGTTCCGGTGAACGCCATCTCGAGGGCCCCTGCGCCGCCGAGGCGGGACAGTCCGTTGAAGATCAGCGAGCCGAGCCCGGGGCCGAGCACGTAGGCGACGATGGCCGCGACACCGACGATCATCTGGGTGGACACTCGGATCCCGGTGAGGATCACCGGCCAGGCGATGGGCAGCTCCACGGTGAGCAGAATGCGCAACCGCGAAAAGCCGATGCCGCGGGCGGATTCGACGACCGAGGCCGGTACCGACCGCAAACCGACGATGGCATTGCCGATCACCGGCAGGGCCGCGAAGAACGCCAGCATGATGAACGACGGGACGACGCCGAGCCCGAAGGGCACCAGCAGCAATGCCAGCAGGGCCAGCGAGGGTATCGTCAGGGCTACCCGGCTGGAGGTCAGAGACAGGGCCGACAGCAGCGGCAACCGGTAGACCGCGACGGCGATGAGGACTGCGACGACGGTCCCGACCAGGACCGTCTGGAATGCCAGGGAGGCATGCTGATACGTCAGAAATGTCAGCAGCTCCCCCCGGCCTCGGATATAGCTCCACAGATTCACGGGAATCCCATCGTCGGCCGGAAATCGTTCGGCGCCGGTCCGTGCGGAGTCATCGGACGGGCAAGCTGTAAAAGACTAATCGATACCGCCCGGTCGGACAGGGAAGGCACGCGGCGGATACGGTACTCCGCCGCCATATCCGTGCGCGTGCACGACCGTTACCGGCGGCAACACGACACGCCGCATCACTGTCCAGAGTTTCGCTCACCGGGAATTCATAACAGTCGCAACCGGGCGTGCGGATATTCGAGGTACATCTGTTCCGTCGCCCGGCACGACCGACGGCAACAGATCGGAATTCGTACGGAATACACGGTCGATACCCGATCCGTTGTGCGGCAGCGCCATGTGAAAACCGTTTCGGCGGGTGAGCGCGGCTACGCGGCGCGGGCCGGTGAGTCGACCGCCGAATAGTATTGGGCGTCGCCGGAAACCACGGTGCTCGGCCTACCGTCGACCCCGACCGGGATTCCCCCGGCCAGCGTGATCCGGGTCAGCCGGCGGTGCTCGGTGCCGTCGTAGTCGTCGACGGCGTAGTGCTGAGTGGCGCGGTTGCCGCGGTGGAGGCCCACGTGGCCCGCGGACTCGCCGAAGGCGCCGTCCTGGTCACCGGGGGGAAACCTCCGGAGGACCCCCGATCAGCCGCCGGCAGCTACTACCTGCCGACCGTACTGGACCGCTGCCGCCGCGATATGCGGATAGTCCAGGAGGAGACCTTCGGCCCGGTACTCACCGTGGAACGGTTCGCTACCGAGGCCCAGGCCGTCGAGCTGGGCAACGACACGTCCTACGGACTCGCGGCCGGCGTCCGTACCGGCGATCCGGCCCGCAGCGAACGGATGGTCCGCGCGCTCCGGCACGGCACGGTGTGGCTCAACGATTTCGGCCCCTACACCCCCGCGGCCGAATGGGGTGGGTTCGGGCGTTCCGGTATCGGCCGCGAACTCGGTCCGAGCGGGCTGGCCGAGTACCAGGAGATCAAGCACATCTGGCACAACACCGCACCGGCGGTCGGCGGCTGGTTCGCCTGAACTCCCCCGGAACCGGCACCCCGGCCGGTCGCCGCCGGCTCAGCTACCGGGGGTGTCGGTCGAGTTCGGCCCACACGGTTTTGCCGCCGTCGCGGTAGTCGGTTCCCCACCGGGTAGCGAGCTGCGCCACGAGCAGCAGCCCGCGCCCACCCGTGCGGTCCGGCCGCCGGACCCGCGCCGGGGTCGGCGAGGCATCATCCACCTCGATACGGAACCGGCCGCGGTCGTCGACCATCAGCCGGCAGGCACGCGGCGAGCGGGCGTGGCGGCAGGCGTTGCTCACCAACTCATCGCTCACCTGCACCGCGTCACAGAGCTCGACACCCGCGCAACGGCCTACCAGGCCGCGTACCTCGGCCCGCACCTGCGCTGTCGGCGATGTCTGGAGATCCACCTCGACAACCAGACCATCCGATCTTCTACCGCTCCGTACCGAATCCGGTGTCATCACACCCACTATGGCTCCTCTTCCGCTCCGGCGAGCACTCCCGCACCCCGCGGCCGCTCCCACTCGGCCCGGCTTACCCGCTACCAACCGGCGGAAACCACACCGCGCCCGGGCTCTTTCCGCCGTGGCCGACTTGCCGACAGCGATTCGTAGCCATGGTTCGCGCGATCATCGGACGCTCATGGCCGCCGGTCGGCACGGCACCCGAAAAGCAAGAAACCCGCGCCGTAGCGCGGGTTTCCGTATTGGTCGGCTCCTAGATGGCGCGGACGCTCTGAGCCTGCGGACCCTTCTGGCCCTGCTCGATCTCGAACTCGACACGCTGCCCCTCGTCGAGGGACTTGAAGCCGGAGCCGGAAATCGCGGAGTAGTGGACGAAAACGTCAGGACCGCCACCGTCTTGCGCGATGAACCCGAAGCCCTTTTCGCCGTTGAACCACTTCACACTGCCTTGCGACATACTGTTGTTTTACTTCCTGTTGTGAGCCGAGCGATCACTTCAACAACCCGTACTCACCCTCCAGCATGCCACAGACCCCCGCCACTTCCCGAAAGCGTGAGCCACCGCACCTCACGAACACCGAATCCGAGTCGGGCCGGCGGGAAGGTTTCGTGGTCCCCAGCCACCCGCGCCCGGGACCGACTCGATACCGCGGTGCGGACCGCCGGCGCATCATGGCCGCGATCGGTGGCGAGACCGGTATCTCCCGCCGGTCGACTTCCCGGCGCCGGGACACACCACCGGCGCGACGTCCACATGGGTGGCAGCGGCGGTAGGGCGGCGCCACGTGGATAGTGGCAGGTCGAGCCCGGTGCCGCGACACTCGCGTCGGTCCCGGGACAGCCCATGGGAGCGCCCTAGGCTGAAGTCGTGACCACTTCCGGTTCCTCCTCCAGCAGGCCCGGCGAATCCGCACCGCCGGCCCCCACGGGCGTCGGCCGCACCGCGCTGATGGTCGCCGCCGCCCGGGCCGCCGAGTCGGTACGACCGGACGCCCTGTTCGTCGACCCCTACGCCGCCGATTTCCTGGCCGCCGCCGGGGGTGAGGAGTTCGCCGGTGGCTCCGACGCGGCACGCATGTGGGACTCTTTCAGCAGCTACCTGCCCATTCGAACCCGGTACTTCGACGACTACATCCTCGACGCCACCCGTACTGTCGAGCAGGTCGTGATCGTCGCCGCCGGACTGGACACCCGGGCCTTCCGGCTTCCGCTGCCGCCGGAGATCGTGGTGTACGAACTGGACACCACGGGAATGCTCGCCTTCAAACAGCAGGTCCTCGACGCGCAGGACGCACAACCCGCCGGCCGCCGGGTGACGGTGCCGGCCGACCTCCGCGAGGACTGGGGTGCCCGGCTGGTAGCGGCCGGGTTCGATCCGTCCGCTCCGGCGACCTGGCTCGTCGAGGGGCTGCTCCTCTATCTGAGTCCTGAGCACAACGATCGGTTGCTGGCCGAGATCAGTGGGTTGTCCGCCGCCGGGAGCCGGTTGTCGATCGAGTATCTGCACATGGACTCGGTCGCGCTGATGGCCGCCGCGGCGGCCGGCGAGGACGGCTCGGAGATCACAGCGATGTGGCAGGGCGGCGGCGTGGCCGAGCCCGCACAGCCGTGGCTGGCCCGGCACGGCTGGGACGCCGAGGTCTCCGACACCTACGAACGCGCCGCCGCCTACCACCGGGACCTACCTACGCTCGGCGACACCGTCATGGCACGTTTCGCCGAGGCGTCCCGCCACGGCCTGGTCACCGCCCGGCGACGCTGACGGGCGGCGGGCTCATCAATTTCGAATCGGTGGCGTTGTCGGCCCGGCACAGGCGCTCCGCTGGTCGCACCGATCGCCGAAATACTACTGCTGGTCACCGGCCGGATCTCGGTGGAGCAGTGGGCCGGATCGGCCTGATCGAGGGGATCGGTGGGGCGGGCGGGTATGGCGAATGCGATCCGGGCGCGCGGCCGGCCGGACAGTCGGCTTCGGTACGTCGAGCGACTACCCCGGCCCCGGGGCACAAACCCGCTACCGAGCATCGAATCGGCGGATTGATCGGACGGATTCTGGGAAGCCCGGATTCGACAGGTACACAAACTCTTTCGAGGAGGTGGACCGTGAGCACCGTCGCCACGACACACAGGAACCGTCGACCGGCCGCCATGATGGCGACCAGGTTCGGACGTCCGGGGTCCGCACGCTCACTACTGATCGCCTGGATGGCCCTCATGGCCTTCGTCAGCCTGGCGCTTGTCCTGCTCTGACCGGCCCCGGCACCCGCCCGGGGGTCAGTAGGCGCCGTCGCCCCTGGCGACCGCTCGCAGGGTACGGGCTATGATTCGCAGGTCCAGCAGCATGGACCAGTTCTCCACATAGGAGATATCGAGTTCGACCGAGTCCTCCGGGGACAGGTCCGAGCGTCCGCTGACCTGCCACAGCCCGGTGATCCCGGGCCGCACCAGCAACCGCCGGCGCATCACGCCGTCGTAGGAGTGCACCTCGCGGCGGACCTGCGGCCGCGGCCCGACGACACTCATATCACGGAACAGCACATTGAAGAACTGCGGCAGTTCGTCGAGGCTGTACCGGCGCAGGAACCGGCCGACCGGGGTCACCCGTGGATCGTCCTTCAGTTTGAAGAACAACGGATTGCCGCCGTGGGCGCTGATGAGTGCGGCGGCTTGCCGGTCGGCCCGCACGTACATACTGCGGAACTTGATCATCCGGAACGGTTTACCGTCCATCCCGATCCGCTCCGACAGGTAGAACACCGGCCCGGCGCTGGTGAATTTCACGGCGGCGGCCAGAACCAGCAGTACCGGGGCGATAGCGACGAGGACCAGGACGGAGAAGCACAGATCGAATACCGCCTTGCCGAACGAGAGCGCCCGGTCGTACTGGGGCCGTTCGATGTGCAGCATCGGGATACCGGCCAGCACCTGGCTCGACATCCGGGTCCCGGAGATGTCCATGATGCCGGGCGCGACGATGAGTTCGGTGCCGAACGCGTCGAGATCCCAGGCCAGCCGGCGGATATCCCGCGGGCCCAGCCGGTCGGTGGCCATGACGACGACGGTATCGGCGCCACTGCGGCGGACCGCGCTGCGTACCGACCGGTCGTTGCCGACGATCGGGATATCGCGCTGCCCCACGCGCAGGGTGGCGGGTTCGTCGAGTGCGTCACCGGTAGGGGTGCAGACCCCGACGACGTGATAGCCGTGCATCTCCTGCGCGGATAGCGCGGTCGCGACGGCACGGGCGGCCTCCGGACTGCCGACGACCAGGACCGAGCGGCGATAACGGCCCAGCGCCCGGCGCCGCACCGCGTGCGCGCGCCACAGCGCCCGGGTCGCCATCAGGCCGAGTAGACCGAGCGGTAGCGCGATCACCAGGTGGGCGTGCGCGATATCGACGCGCAGGATCAGCGAGACGATCGCGATCGTGCCGAACAGCTGCAGGGTGGCCGAGAGCAGTCGCCGGTATTCGTCGGCACCGGCGCCCACGGTATGCGGGGAGCGGGAGCCATTCCAACCCAGCAGAATCGACCAGCCGACCGCGATACCGAGCGTGAGCGCGGTGTTGCGCGGCTCGAATTCCCAGCCCAGGGAGTACCCGGGCGCGATGCTGAACAGTTGCGCGCACAGGGCGGCCGCGGTGACCACCGCGATATCGGTCCGGGCGAGCCGGCGGACATATCCGGCACGCCAAGAGTCCCGGTCACCGGGATTCGGCAGGTGCAAATCGACCGCGCCACCGACCACATGGAGATCCAGAACCATGAAACGTACCCGCTTGAACTTCGAACGACCGTGCCCCGGCTGTCATGCGCGACAGCAGATCACACGCTTTTTCCAGGAAGCCCGGCCTGCAGAACAGGAAGGCCGGGCCGATCTTGTTGCAGAAGTATTGCCCCCATCGACGCCGGACACAAGTGCTGGAATCGGAATTGCCACCGCATACCGTTCCGTATCGGTGCCGAATACCGGGAAATAGCCTATTTCGGTTGTCCACCATCGTTATCCGAGCGCGGATCGTTACACAGTTTGCTGAAGGTATGCCGAAGGTCACTTCTGCGCAAAAGTCCGCTCGGACCGTGTCGCAGATGCGCCGGATTGGTGCTATTTTTTCCGTCGATCGGCAGAGAGAAGTTGCTTCTCGGGGCTGCGGGGCGCCGCCGATGTACATGACCGTTCGAGTGGAGCCCGAGTGCATTGTCGTTTGTGTGAGTCGTCCCGGCTGGCCAGTGTCGTCGATCTGGGTGCGACACCTCCTTGCGAGAGTTTCCTCTCCGAGGATCGGCTAAACCTGCCGGAATCCACCTATCCGCTACATCTCCGGGTGTGCGCGGACTGTCTGCTGCTGCAGATCCCGGCACTCATCACGCCCGAGGAGACATTCACCGAATACGCCTATTTCTCCTCGTATTCCGAATCCTGGATGCGGCACGCGCGCGAGTTCACCGCCGCGGCGATCACCCGGCTGGGCCTGGGCCCCGACTCGTTCGTGGTGGAGGTCGCCAGCAACGACGGCTACCTGCTACGCAATGTGGTGGCTGCGGGTATCACCTGCCTGGGCATCGAACCCTCAGCGAATGTCGGCGCGGCCGCGCGGACGGCCGGCGTGCCGACGCTGACCGAGTTCCTGACCGAGGAATCGGCCCGGCGGGTGCGCGCCGAATACGGAGCCGCGGACCTGGTGGTCGCGAACAATGTGTACGCCCACATCCCCGATCTGCGCGGTTTCACCCGAGCGCTGCGCACGTTGGTCGCCGAGGACGGCTGGATCTCGATCGAGGTACACCACGCGCTGAACCTCGTGCGGCACGGCCAGTTCGACACCATCTACCACGAGCACTTCCAGTACTACACCCTCGCCTCGGCTCAGCGAGCGCTGGCGACGGCCGGGCTGGCGGTCGCGGATGTGGAAACACTGCCGACCCACGGCGGATCGCTGCGTATCTGGGCGCGCCCCGAGGCGGTGGCCGAACCGTCGGTGCGGGTGGCGGAACTGCTGGCGATCGAGGCGGATACCGGTCTGCACGCGGTCGAGGGCTATCGGTCCCTACGCGAACAGGCCGAACGGGTACGCCAGGATCTGCTGCGCTTCCTGCTCGACCAGAAGGCGGCCGGACGGCGGGTGGTCGGCTACGGCGCACCCGGTAAGGGCAACACCCTGCTCAACTACTGCGGAATCCGTCCCGACCTGCTCGAGTACACGGTGGACCGCAACCCCTACAAGCACGGCCGGTATACCCCGGGCACCCGCATACCGATCCATCCCCCGGAGCGGATCGACGCCGACCGACCCGATTTCGTGCTGGTACTGCCGTGGAATCTGGAAACCGAACTCACCGCGCAGCTGCGTCATATCGGGGAATGGGGTGGACAGCTGGTGATCCCACTGCCCACGGTCCGGGTGGTCGCGCCGAGCCCGGCGGAGGTCACCGCGCGATGAAGGTCGTGTTGTTCTGCGGTGGGTACGGAATGCGGATGCGCAGCGGGGAGAACGACAGCCCGCCCAAACCGATGCAGATGGTGGGCCCGCGGCCGCTGATCTGGCATGTCATGCGCTACTATGCGCATTTCGGGCATACCGAATTCATTCTCTGCCTGGGCTACGGCGCCCACCACATCAAGAATTTCTTCCTGACCTATCAGGAGACGATGTCCAACGATTTCGTCATCCGTGACGGCCGGGTCGAATTACTGCACTCCGATATCGCCGACTGGACGATCACCTTCGTCGATACCGGCCTGGAATCGGCCATCGGGGAAAGGTTGCGCCGGGTACGGCCCTACCTCGGGGACGACGAGATGTTCCTGGCCAACTACTCCGATGTGCTCACCGACGCCCCGCTGGATGTGATGATCGACCGGTTCACCGCGTCCGGAGCCGCCGCATCGATGATGATCGTGCCGCCGCAGTCGTCGTTCCATTGCGTGGACGTGCTGCCCAGTGGTGAGGTCAAGCAGATCACCGCGGTCGGCAAGCTGCCGATCTGGGAGAACGGCGGCTATTTCGTACTCACCCAGGAGATCTTCGATCATCTGCCGGAGGGCGGTGACCTGGTGGAGGACAGCTGCGGAGCGCTGGCCGCGCTGGGCCGGCTCTACGGTTACCGGCACGACGGCTTCTGGAAACCGGCCGATACGTTCAAGGAACGCGCCGAACTCGACGCCGGATATCACCGGGGCGACCGCCCGTGGATGGTCTGGGAGCGGGCCGCTTCGTGATCACTCTCGCTCCCGCGCGGCTCGACGAGGTCGCGCTGCTCGGCGCGCACTGCGACGATATCGCCATCGGGATGGGCGCCACCCTGCTGACCCTGACCCGCGGAAACCCGGGGCTGCACGTGCGCGCACTCGTCCTGTCCGGCGGTGGCACCGCCCGCGCCGCGGAGGAGAGCGCCGCCCTCGAACGTTTCTGCGCGGACGCCGATCTGGACCTGACGGTGCTCGACATACCGGACGGGCGGGCTCCGGCACACTGGGACCGGATCAAGAGCGCGCTCGCCGAGTTCCGGCGCGATACCGACCCGGAGCTCGTCTTCGCCCCCCAGCGCGGCGACGCCCACCAGGACCACCGCCTGCTGGCCGAACTCGTGACCACGGAGTTCCGTGATCATCTGGTGCTCGGCTACGAAATCCTCAAATGGGAGACCGATACGCCCCGGCCGGTCGTCCTGCATCCGGTGGCACCGGAGATCGCCGCGGAGAAGGCCCGGCTGCTCGCCGAATGCTATCCCTCGCAAGCACACCGCGACTGGTTCGACGAGGCCGCCTTCCTCGGTCTGGCGCGAATCCGTGGCGTGCAGTGCCACCGCGAGTACGCGGAGGGGTTCGAACTGACCAAAGCCGTCCTCGATCTGGGAGGTCTGTAGAAGTGCGCGTTCTCGTCACCGGTCATCAGGGTTATCTGGGCACCGTCATGGTTCCGGTGTTGCGGGCCCGGGGCCACGAGGTGATCGGACTGGACACCGGCTGGTTCGCCGACTGCGTCCTGGGCCCCGCACCGCAGGATCCGCCCCAACTGGCCGTGGACCTGCGGGATGTGACGATTGAGCAGCTCACGGGCTTCGACGCCGTGGTGCATCTCGCGGCGCTGTCCAACGATCCGCTGGGCTCCCTGATCCCCGAGATCACCCACGACATCAACCATCACGCGTCGGTGCGGCTGGCCCGGCTGGCCAAAGAGGCCGGGGTGCGTCGCTTCCTGTACGCCTCGACCTGCTCGGTCTACGGCGCGGCCGGCGACGGACTGGTCGACGAAAGCGCACCGCTGCGCCCGCTCACCCCGTACGCCGAGAGCAAGGTGCGGGTGGAAGACGACCTGGTGGCGCTGGCGGACGACCGTTTCGCACCGGTGTTCCTGCGCAATGCCACGGCGTTCGGGTTCTCGCCGCGGCTACGCGCCGATATCGTGCTCAACAATCTGGTCGGCCACGCCGTGCTCGACGGCGTGGTGAAAGTCCTCTCGGACGGTACGCCGTGGCGGCCGCTGGTGCACGCCGCGGATATTGCCGAAGCGTTCGCGGTCTGCCTGGAGGCGCCGGTCGCGGCGATCCACGCCCGGGCCTACAACATCGGCACCGAGACCAACAACCGCACGGTCGCCGAGATCGCGCAGGCCGTCGCGGAGGTGGTGCCCGGCGCCGAGGTGCTGATCACCGGCGAGTCGGGGGCCGATCCGCGGTCCTACCGGGTCGATTTCGGCGCGGCGCGCCGGGAACTGGGGTTCGAGGCGCGCTGGACCATCGCCGAGGGAGCCGCGCAGCTCTACACCGAGTACACCGCCGGTGGACTGACCGCGGCCGATTTCTCGGGCCGGTTCGTGCGCCTGGCGCGGTTGCGGCAGCTGGGCGAAACGGGTGCGGTGGACGCGACGCTGCGGCGGGTCAGGACCGGTGTGTGAGGTGTGTTGTCAGCAGTTCCCGCCAGCTGCCCGCGGCGCGGTCGCGCGCGGAGACCAGCGTGACCTCCTCCGGCCAGCTCAACGCGAGCTCGGGATCGTCGTAGGCGACGGCGAGGTCCTCGGCCGGATCGTGCGGGCGGTCGATGCGGTAACACACATCCGCGATATCGGTGAGCGCCTGGAAGCCGTGCAGGAACCCCGCCGGCACGTAGAGATGCCGGAATTCCGCGTCGTCGAGCAGGAACGCCTGGCTACGCCCGAAGGTGGGCGAATCGGGCCGGATATCGACCAGAATGTCGTGCACCGCGCCGTGCGCGCAGCGCACCAGTTTGGCCTCACCGCGCCCGCCGCGGCCGTGCATACCGCGCACCACCCCGCGCGCCGACCGCGACTGCGAATCCTGCACGAAGGCCGCGGACGCGCCGGGACCGAGGTGGGAATCGAAGACCTCGGTGTCGAAGGTGCGGGTGAACAGGCCGCGGGCATCGCGGAAGGGTTCGGGCACCAGGATCAGCACATCGGCGAGGTCCGCCTGTTCGATTCGCACCGGGTGATGGTGCCATGAGCGGATCCGTTACGGCGCGCGGCGGCCGCGCGGCCCTGCTCGAACCGCCCCCGGCCGACCCGCCGGGTTGCCGGGCCTGCCGCGCCGCGGACCTGGTGACGGTACTGGATCTCGGGGCGATGCCGGCGGCGGATCACTTTCCGCCGGCCGATACCGTCCCGCGGCCGGACGAGGCCGCCCATCCACTGGCGATGGTGGTCTGCCGCCGCTGCGGGCTGGCGCAATTGGCGCACGACGACACCGTGACCGCCGAACCGCGCGGCGTCGAACCCCGCGCGCTGCGGGATCAGGCCGGCGACGCGGTGCGGCGGGTCGGCGATGCCGGCCTGCTGCGGGGCCACACCGTGCGCGAGTTCGCCAGCCCGCACGGGGGCAGTTGGCTGGAGTTGCTGGCCGAGCGCGGTTTCGCCGTATCCGACGGACCCGCCGATGTGGTGCTGGATTCGTTCGGTCTCATGCACGACCGTGATCAGGCCGCGGCCGTCACCGTCCGGGCGGCGGCCACCGCGCCCACCGGTGTGCTGCTGCTACAGTACCATCCGCTGCACACGATCGTGACGCAGGGCCAGTGGAACGCGCTGCGGCACGGCCATTTCGCGTACTACTCCCTGCCCGCACTGCGGGAGCTGCTGCGCGGCGCCGGAATGTCGGTGGTGGACGCCTGGGATTTCGACCTTTACGGGGGCACGGTGCTGCTGGCGGCGGTGCACGGTGCCGCCGAACCCGGTGCGGCGGTGCGGCGGATCCTGGACCGGGAAGCGGCCGCGGCCGACCCGGAGGTGCTGCGCGGCCTGCAACGTGCGGCCGACCGGCATTCGGAGCGCCTGCGCGCCACCCTGGAATCCGCGGCGGCGCGCGGTGAGCGCGTGTACGCCTACGGAGCGGCTTCGCGCGCGGTGGCGTTGCTCTGCCGGGCGGGCGTGCGACGGGAACTGCTGGCGGGGGTCGCCGACGCGGCACCGGCCAAACAGGGCCGGCGGATGCCGGGGACGGATGTGCCGATCATCGCCCCGGCCGACCTCGTCGCGGCCCGGCCGGATCGGGTGCTGCTGACGGTACCCGACCTGCTCCCCGAGGTATCCGAGCGTTTCCCGGAATTGGCCGGACGCTGGTTCACCGACGAGCCGGCCGACCCGGTGCGGGAGCGGCCCATCCGGTAGTACCCACACCCCGCGGGCGTGCGGACCACTGCTCCTCCGCACCCCGGACGGTTCCGCGGAACCACACGATCCGCGGATCGGACCACCCCGAACCGCGGACAGCGAACCGTTGCCTCGGATACGCCGGCCTTCCCGGCGTATCCCCTCCCATTTCATCGAAAGGATCACCAGTGGTCAGCGTGTCGATCTGTGTCCCGGCCTACGAGGCCGCGCGGACACTCGAACAGACGCTGCGTTCGATTCTGAGTCAGGACGTCGACTTCGAACTGCTGGTGCTCGACAATGCGAGCACCGACGCCACCGGCGAGATCGCCGCGTCCTTCCACGATTCGCGGGTCCGGGTGGAACGCAACGCCACCACGCTGGCCATCGGCGACAACTGGAATCGCGCGATCGCGTTGTCCACCGGTGACCTGGTGAAAGTGGTGTGCGCCGACGATATCCTGCTGCCCGGTTCGCTCGCGGCGCAGCTCGAGGTGATGTCCGATCCGGCGTTCGCCATCAGCTCGAGCCGGTTCCAGGTGATCGACGAACAGGGTGAGCTGCTGGAGACCGGTCTCGGCCTGCCGGGTCTGGACGGGGTCCGCACCTCCCGGGCGCTGGCCCGCACCATTGTGCGCCGCGGGCCCGCCGATTTCGGCCCCACCGCCGCCGCGATGTTCCGGCGCGAACACTTCGACCGGGTCGGCGGTTTGCGCGGGGACCTGGTGTTCCCCATGGACGTCGACTTGTTCGCGCGGGTCGGGCAGTTCGGGTTGTTCTTCGGCCTCACCGACGTCGCGGCGGCCTGGCGGGCCTCGTCGTTCAATCTCTGCGCGCGCACCTCGACGGTGAGCAAACTCAGCGAGACCCTGCGGTTCCACCACCGACTGGCCCGGGACTGCCCGCTGCTGCTCTCGCCGCTGGATGTGGCCATCGGCGATCTGCGGCTGGCGCGGACGGCACTGGAACGGTTGCGGGTGCGGGCGGGGCAGTTCGCCCGGGACCGGATCGGGTCGCGCCGATGAGCGCGCCGGCCGCGCCGCAGCGGATCCATATGACCGGCTCGGAGTGGTTCGGGGCCGCGGCAGGTGGGCTGAACCGCTACTTCACCGATCTGTTCGCGGCGCTGACCGACCGGCCCGAGGTCGAGGTCTCGGCTGCCGCGTTCGGCGACGCACCCGCGGGTGGGCTGTCATGGGGACCCGTCGGGGGCTCCACGTGGCAGCGCGCGCGTACTGCGTTCCGGGACGTCCCATCCGGCGCGTCCGGCCGGCCGGCCGTGCTGGACCGGCATTTCGCGCTGTACGGGCCCCCCGACGCCCGCACTCGGCACTTGGTAGTGCATTTCCACGGGCCGTGGGCGGCGGAGAGCCGGGCAGCCGGCGGCAATGCGCTGGCCGTCGGCGCGAAGTACGCGCTGGAGAGGTTGCGCGCCCGACCGGCCGACCGGTTCGTCGTCCTGTCCGAACACTTCCGGGACCTGCTGGTGCACGACTACCGCGTACGACCGGACCGAGTGGCCGTGATCGCGCCGGGTGTCGACCTGGACCGGTTCCGCCCCGCTCCACTGCCCGGCGACGCCACACCCCTGGTGCTGTGCGTGCGCCGGCTGGAACACCGGATGGGTATCGATGTACTGCTGCGGGCCTGGCCCGCGGTTCGGGACGCCCACCCGGAGGCGCGGTTGGTACTGGTCGGCGCGGGTACGGCCGAGTCGTCGTTGCGCGAACAGGCCCGCGGCGCGGATTCGGGCGTCACCTTCACCGGCCGGGTCACCGACGCCGAACTCACCGGCTGGTACAGAAGGGCCGCGGTCACCGTGGTGCCGTCGGTGGCGCTGGAAGGTTTCGGGCTCATCGCGCTGGAATCGCTGGCGGCGGGCCGCGCCCCGGTCGTCACCGCGTGCGGTGGCCTGCCCGATTCGGTCCGCGGCCTGGACCCGTCGCTGATCGTGCCCCCGGGCGATGCCGGCGCGCTGGCCGCCCGGCTCTCCGCCGCGCTCGACGGCGCGGTCCCTGCTCCGGACCGCTGCCGGGCGCACGCCGAGACCTTTTCGTGGGCGGCGGCCGCCGACCGGCATATCGCTCTCTACCGGGAGCTGACCGGATGATCCGCGCCGTATTCCTCTCCCATACCGCCGCGCCCTCCGGTGCCGAACTCGCGACACTGCGGCTGCTGACCGCATTACGCGCGAGCGGCACGGTGGACCCGTCGATGTTGTTCACCGCCCCCGGCCCGCTGGTGGACCGGTTCCGTGCCCACCGGATACCGGTCACGATGTGCGGCAGCGCTTTCGACAGCCGCTCGCTGACCGTTGACGGCTCCGGCCCGCTGCGGTTGCTCACCGGCGCGGCCGGCCTGGCTCGACTGGGCGTCCGGCTCGGGGCGATCGTCCGGGCCCAGGGTGCCGACGTGGTGGTCGCGCAGAGCACGAAGGCTCTGCTGATGGGCGCCGTGGCCGCCCGGCGCGCCGGAGTCCCGCTGGTCTGGCAGGTCCACGACCGGATCAGCGGCGAATACTTCGGCCGGGCACTGGCGTGCGCGCTACGGGTGCTGGGTTGGACGGTCGCGCGCGGCATCGTCGCCAACAGCCGGTCCACGCTGCGCACGCTCTACACCCGGGGCCGGGTCGCGGCGATCGCCCACCCGGGCCTCGAATCGCTCGCGGCCCCGCACCGGGCGGACCAGCGCGATCCCGATGCGGTGCGGATCGCCATGGTTGGCCGTCTCACCCCGTGGAAGGGGCAGGAGATCCTGCTGCGCGCGCTCCCCCTGCTGCGCCACCGGCCGGCGGCCGTCGCGCTGGTGGGCGGCACGTTCTTCGGCGAACAGGACTACCGCGCGAGACTGGAGCACACGGCCGCCGCGCTCGGACTGCCGGTCGAATTCACCGGCCATGTCGACGATCCGGGTCCCTACTTCGCCCGCGCCGATATCGCGGTGCACTGTTCGGTGCTCGCCGAACCCTTCGGACAGGTGGTGGTGGAGGCCATGGCCGCCGGATGCGCGGTCGTGGCGGCGGACGCGGGCGGCCCGGCCGAGATAGTGCGGTCCGAGGTCGACGGTCTGCTGACGACACCCGGCGACCCCGCCGCGCTCGCGGCCGCGCTGGACCGGCTCATCGCCGACCCCGCACTGCGCACCCGGCTCAGTACGGCGGCGCGCGAACGCAGCGCCGACTTCGGGATCGCGGCCACCGCGCGGGCGGTCACCGGGCTACTGGAACAGGTCACCCGAGAGCGGACGGTGCGCGCACGATGAACCCCGCCGACCCGCACACCATTCCGATCCGCATCGTCCACCGCCACTACCCCGTGTCGATGGACGGCCTGCGCGTCCCCGACTACGACCTGCCGACCGAGATCATCCCGGCCTTCGCCGACTGGCCGACCGAGAAACTCCCGCTGATCACGACGATCCCGCCGGCGGAGACGGAGCCGCGGACCAAGGCGACACGACTGCGGGAACTGGCGACGGTCCTCCGCGATATCGCCTACGTCAGCTTCGGCAAATACGGCCAGTACCTGGTCACGGTCGCGACCCTGCCGCTGATCGCGCGATTGCTCGGCGCCTCCGGAATGGGACTGCTGGCCATCGGGATGTCGGCGTATTTCCTCGGCTCGCTGATCGTGGACCTGGGTATCACCTCCTATCTGGCCGCGCGTATCCAGGAATCGGGGACCGACCGGGAGGTCGTGAACCACACCCGCGGCACCTACCTCGCGATCCGTGGCGGGATCCTCGGTGTGCTCGCGGTGGCGCTGGTGACGGCAGTTCCCGCGGGCGCGCCGGACTACCTGGGCATGGTGCTGCTGGGGTTGTTCGTCGGCGGTTTCTGGTCGATGTCGGAGGACTGGGTGCTGATCGGCCAGGGCCGTTTCGGTGCGTCCACCCTGTACCAGTCGATCGCCCGGGTGGGCTATCTCGTCGCGCTGCTGACCCTGCTGCCCCGGTTCCCCAGCGCCGCCATGGCGATGCTGTGCCTGCTCGCCTCCTCGGTGATCAGCCTGGCCCTGACCTGGTGGGACACCTGGCGTGCGTTCGGTCCGCCCGGTCGTCCGCACGGCGCGTGGAAATTGATCCGCGCGGCCCTGCCGGTCGTGACGGGAAGGCTGCTGACCACCAGCTACGGGCAGGGCGCGGCCGCCGTCTACGGCGCGGTCCTGAACGCGGCGTCGCTCGGGCTGTACTCCGCCGCGGACCGGCTGGTGCGGGCAGTGCAGTCGCTCTTGGACCCGATCGGTTTCGCGCTGCTGCCGCGGATGGCCAAACGTAGTGGTGAGGAACGGTTCTGGCCGGACGCGCTGCGCGCGCTCGGGGTCTGTGTGGCGGCGGCGTGTGTGGCGACCGCGGCGCTGTGGGTGGCGGCGCCGCTGATCATCGGGCTGGTCTTCGGCGACGAGTTCGGTGGCGCTGCCGGTGTCCTGCGCCTGGAGGCACTGATACTGCCCGCCACCACCGTCACCTCGTTCGTCACCACCGCGGTCCTGCCGGTGCGGCAGGACACCGTCGGAGTGCTGATCGGTTCGGCCACCGGGACCGTCGTGGCAGGGTGCGCACTGCTGCTCACCCTGCGCACCCATTCGGTGTGGACGCTGGCCGCCGGGATCGTGGCCGCGGAATTCGCGGTGGCGATCTGGTATCTCGCGCGGATGCGCGCACTGATCGTGCGGGAACGTACCACGGGCACTGCGCTGCCCGTCGGTGCGCAGAGGAGAGGGACACGATGAGGATTCTGTTCGTCGGCGACGACTGGCTGGGCAGCAATGCCCGCTCACTCGCCGAAGGGTTCCGCCGGCTCGGCCACGAGGTAATCGTGGTCGACTCCACCCCGGTGACCCTGCCGCCCCGGCTGGCACCGTCGTGGCTGTACGCGAAAACCGGTGGGCGCCGGGCGCCGTGGACAGTGGACCGGGTGCACACCCGGTTGGAGCGGGCCGCCGCCGAACTGCACCCCGACCTGGTGTTCGGTTTCAAATCGGTGTATCTCGATCAGGCCCGGCTACTGGAGATCCCGGCGGCGCATCACGTGCACTACAGCCCCGACGACGTCTCGAATCCGGACAACACCACCGCGGACTATCTCGCGCACGAGTCCGAATGGGACATGGTGGTCACCACCAAACGCCACAACCTGCCCGAACTCGCCGGCCGTGGCGTCTCCCGGACCCTCTTCGTGCGCAGCGCCTACGATCCGGCCTGGCATCATCCGGCGGCCCGGCGCGGTACCCGGCAGTTCCTGGTCGGTTTCATCGGCGCCTGCCGCCCGGACCGGCGGCCCGGCATCGTGTCCC
This sequence comes from Nocardia grenadensis NBRC 108939, assembly GCF_001613445.1. Taxonomy (GTDB): domain Bacteria; phylum Actinomycetota; class Actinomycetes; order Mycobacteriales; family Mycobacteriaceae; genus Nocardia; species Nocardia grenadensis. The sequence goes on along the minus strand of NZ_BDCJ01000001.1, from coordinate 81,039 downwards.
TGGCCCGCACCTACGGATCCCAGCTGCTGGTGCGCGGTCCCGGCTGGCGGCGGGTACGCCAATTGCAGACCACCCGGGCCGCGGTCGCCGGACCGGTGTACGGAGAGGATTTCGCGATCGCGGTGGCGTCGGTGACGGCGAACCTGGTGCTGCTCAACTCCGCCAACCGCGACACCCACACCTGCCGCACCTTCGAGGTGCCGGCGTCGGGCGGGTTGTTCGTCGGTGAACGCACAGACGAACACGCCGAACTGCTCGACGACGGCACCGAGGCCTTCCTCTTCTCCAGCCGCGACGAACTCGACGAGATCCTCGAACGCTGCGCGCTGTACCCGGATCAGGCGGCCAAAACCGCCGAGGCCGGGTACCGCCGGATCGTCGAGGGCGGTCACACCTATACCGACCGGGCGAAGGAGATCCTGCGTGCGCTGGACTGAATCGCGGATCGCGCGAGGGTGCCGATGGTGATCCCGGACCTGATCACTTCGAACGAGCCGCTGCTCGTCGTCGTCGCGGCGCTGGCGACCATGGTGTGCGCCGCCCTGCTCACCCACGGTGTGCTGCGGGTGCTGCTGATCGCGCAGGCGGTGTACTGGGCGATGTCGTATGTCGCCCGCCCCGTGGTGCTGCTGACCGTGCGGCCCGATCCGCATTTCGGTGACAATGTCGCCGACCCGCGGCTGGCCGAGATCGGATACGACGTGGGGATCGAGGCCGCCTTGCGTCCGGTGGCCTTCGGTCTCACCGTCTACGCGCTGATCGTGCTGGTTTTCGCCCTGTGGACCCGGACCCGGCCCCGGCCGGGGCGGGCACCGCTGGCCGGTGATCCGGATCTGATCGCCACCCTGTGGGTCCTCTACCTACTGGGCACCTTCGCCCGCTTGCTCAGCGTGGCCACCGGCGCCGCCGGACAGGCCGGCGATGTGCAGAGCGCCTCACCGGTGCTGAGCCTGCTCACCATGCCCGCCATCCTGGGCGCGATCGGATTGATCGTCTTCGCCCGCCCGCCCCGGCAGTCCGGCACCATCGCGGTACTGGGCGTGCTGATGGCCGGCGAACTGTGGTGGACCACGGCCACGGAATCGAAAACGCCGATCCTGGGCGCCGCACTGGCGGTCGCGGTACGTTTCGCGCTCACCGGCTGGACCCGGGACAAGGTGCTCGGCATCGGCGCGGTCTCGATGACCGGTATCGCCGGCTTCGACTGGCTGCAATCGCTGAAGACCTCACCGTATCTGCGCGCCGAAGCGGCCGCCGTGGACGGGGCATATCCCGAGGGGGTGCGCCCGTTCCTGAGCCTGCTGCGCCGGTTCGACCTGCTCGAGGCCGCCACCGACGCCTACTACCTGGGGCCGAACTCGTGGCTGAGCCCCGGCGAAGTGATCGGGCACCTGGCGCGCAGCATGGTGCCGGCGCAACTGCTGGCCGAGGAGAAGCTGCACGCCGGAACCGCCTGGGCGAGCGAAGTACGCGGCGCCTCGGTGGATATGAGCCAGGTGTCGGTATCGCTGGCGGAAGGCAATATCAGTGAGGGCTATGTGATCGCCGGCCTGCCAGGGGTCGTCGTCGGGGTGATGTTCACCGCGGTCGTCCTGGTGGGCTGGGCGCGGTCGCTCTACGCGCGGCATCTGGTGCCGGCGCTGTTCGGTATCGCGCTGATCGAGGTGCCGGTCGTCTTCGAACGCGGCATGCTCGGCAGTGCCGAAACTCTCGGAAAATACCTCCAGGTCGTGGTGCTGGCCTGGCTGGTCCGGCTGGCCGTGGGCCAGTGGCGGCGCGTCCACGGGCCGCCCGCTGCACCCGATGGACAACCACCGGCCGGACCCGTCGCGGTACCGGTCGGCGCAAGCGTGGGAAGTGAAGGAACACGATGATGGAACTGCCCGATTACCTGCGCCTGCTGCGCCGCTACTGGGCGGTACTGCTGGCGGGCGTGGCGCTGGGCGTGGGTCTGGCGGCGTATCAGGTCGAATCGACGCCGACCACCTATACGGCCACCAGTACCCTGTACGTATCGATGGCCACCGGTACCTCGGTGGCCGATTCCTATCAGGGCGGTCTGGCCGCCCAGCAACGGGTGCGGTCCTATCTCGAGCTGATCACCAGCGACCATGTGGTGGACCGGGTCATCGGCCAGCTCGGGCTGAACCTGGACCGTGACGAACTCCGCGCCGCGATCACCGCCGATACCCCGCCGGCGACCTCGCTGCTGCGGGTCTCGGTAACCGACGAGGATCCCGAGACCAGCCGGGTGCTCACCGATCAGGTGGTCGCCCAGTTCCGCGCGCTGGTCGACGAACTGGAGACCATCGAGGTCACCGCCGCCCCCGCAGCGCGCGTGGCGGTCGTGGACGCCGCGCAGGCTCCCGCCGAGGCGAGTGGCCCGGGTGGGTCCCGGCTGTACGCGGTCGGCGCGCTGGGCGGCCTGCTGCTCGGCGCGGCCCTCGCCTACCTGCTGAATCGGCTGAACACCCGGGTCCGCGACAGCGCGGAACTCGCGGCGCTGGGACAGCCGGTGCTGGCCACGGTCGCGCCGGGCACCGACCGCGAGTCGGCCGGGCTGCGGGCGCTGCGGGCCCGGCTGCCCGAGGCCAAGCCGCTGGTCTTCACGGCACTGGACGCGAATTACGAACCCGCACTTGTCCTCGGCGCGGCCTCGGTACTCGGCGCCACCGGCGCAGAGGTCCTGGTGATCGATGCGAACACGACCGGGCACGGTGTCTCGGCCCTGCTGCCCGAATCCGCACTCCAGTCGCCCGCGACGACCGGCGACTGGCCGGTCCGGGACAGGAAGCAGGCCCGCGAGCTGGTGACCGCCGCGTCCGGCCGTACCTCCGCGGCGATCCGCGGGGAGATCTTCGACCCGCCGACAGTCAAACTCGATCTGCGGACCAAACCGGCCGCGGCGCTCGACGAACTGCCCGCATCCGTGCCGGCGGTCCCCACCGAGACCGGCCCGTGGGCGGCGGACGGGCTGGCCGCCGTCCTGCGCGAGGACGTCCATCTCGACGAAGCCTTCGTCGCCTGGCCCCAGCGGTCGGTGGTCGTGCTGGCCCTGGGTAGCGCCGACGAACGGACACCGGATCTGCTGGCCTCCACACGCTTCGAGACGATCCTCGGCGAGGTCACGAAACGCTTCGACCGCGTGATCGTCGATATCGCCGACGCCGACGCCCCGGCCGTCGCGCCGAAGGCGGCGGGCACCGTCGCGGTGGTGCGGCTCGGGAGCGGCCGCCGCGGCCGGATCGAGTCGGCACTCACCGCGCTGACCGCCGCCGGGGCCACCGTATCCGGGGTGGTCGCGGTGGCGCCCCGCCGGACCTGGTGGCGGCGCTCGTGAGCGACAAGCGAGCACGCCGGGACGAGGGCGGGCGGCGGATCCAGCGGCGTGATCTGCTCGCGGCGAGCCTGGGCGCCGCCGGAATCGGTGCCGTCACGGTACCGTTGGCCGCGTCGGGTCCGCCCGCGCCCATCGTGCTGGCCACCGGCACCGCCTCGCCGACCGTGCGCGATATCCGCGCGTTCGGCGCGGTCGGCGACGGGAAAGCCGACGATACCGAGGCGCTGGCCGCCGCCTGCCGCACCGACGGCGCCCCACCGGTGGTGTATCTCCCCGCCGGGGATTACCGGGTCACCGCCTGGCCCGACCTACCCGACCACTCCGTGGTCTACGGTGACGGCGCCGATGTGACCACGGTGTTCTGCGACCAGGACGTCACGCTGGTCGATCTGGAGGGCAAACAGCGGGTCCGGTTCGCGCGCATGGGGTTCTATCTGTCCGGCCCGGAGGCCACCGCGGTCCGGCTCACCGAATGCTTCCGCTGCAGTTTCGATACCGTCCTCATCCGCGGCAACCACCTCTCCGACAACTATCCCCGCTACGCCGCGCAGACGGGTGTGGTGCTGGAGGCGAACACCGGCGGCACCTCGTTCATCGACTGCGATATCAACAATTTCGGTATCGGCCTGGCCACCTCCTGTATCCAGAACTACGTCACCTCCTCGAAGTTCTCCGGTAACCGGATCGGGGTGCTCGGCACCGGCAACGACCACAACGCCGGACTATCGCTCACCAATGTCGAATTCGTCTCCGACAACGACCCGGCGACCACCGACCGCCACCTGTTCGTCGACGGCGCCGCCAACAACTGGTGGCTCACCAATGTGTGGTTCGAGGGCGCCGATATCGCGGTGCAGGTCGGCACCGCGGGCAAAGGCGGCCCGTCCCAGTTCGGCATGGTGAACTGCAAGGTCGCGGCGCGCTCGTGCGATATCGACCTGATCTACTGCCGGCAGCCGTATCTGGCGAATATCGCCTTCGACGCCGACCCCGGCGGCAGCCCGGTCGAACTGCGGATCGCCGAAGCCGGATGCCCGGAGGGGATCGCGGTGAACCTGATCTCCAGCGCGGGCACCGAAATCGGCCCGCGGGTGTTCCCCAGCAACTGGCAGGTCCTGGGCCGCGGCCAGACCCACCGGCCGACGTTCACCGGTCCGGTCACCGCCCGCGCCGAGGGCGCGGAGGAGATCCTGCGTGCCGTCGCCCCCGACGGTGCGGGCCTGGCCTCGGTGCTGGCCAGCGGGGCGTGGTTGTCCGACCACGCCGACGCCGGTGTCGTCCTGCGGGATCCGGAGGGTGGGTACTGGCGCCTGGTGGTCGCTCCCGACGGCGCCCTGCGCACCGCGCCGCTGGGCCGTGACCGCCCGGTGCGCTGAGATGACCGCGCACATCCCGGGAACCCGCCGGCCGCGGCGGTGGCGGGTCGCGGCCGCCTTCGTCGTCCTGGCGACCCTGGCGGCGGTCGCCGGAGGGCCGGTGTTCGTACGACCGCAGGTGGACCCGCTGCGCCGCGCCGATGCCATCGTGGTGCTCGGCGGGACCCCGTACGAACGATTCGATGTCGGACTCGAGCTGGTGCGGCAACAGTGGGCACCGGAGTTGCTGATCGCCGCGTCCACCGGTCTCGACGATCCGCGGATGGACCGTTACTGCCGCACCGGATACCCGTTCCGGGTGACCTGTTTCGAACCACACCCGTGGACCACCCGCGGGGAAGCCCAGGAGATCCGCCGCCGGGCGGAGGCAGGCGGCTGGCGGCACATCATCGTCGTCACTTTCACCCCGCACGTCTCCCGGGCCCGCTATATCGTCGGCCGCTGCTTCGACGGTGAACTCACCATGGTCGCCAGCCCGAGCCGTACCGACCCCGTGTTCCAGGCCTGGATGTACGTGCGGCAGACCGCCGGGTATCTGAAGGCCTTCACCGAATCCGGCTGCTGAGCCGCGAAGGAGCGAGTGTGATCACCGATTTCGGCCGCAGCGCCGCCGTCCAGGCGCGGCTGCACGACCTGGTACCCGGCGGCGCGCACACCTATGCCCGCGGCGCCGACCAGTACCCCGAGCATATGGCGCCGGTACTGGTGCGCGGACAGGGTTGCCGGGTCACCGATTGCGACGGCAACGAATTCGTCGAATACGGGATGGGCCTGCGGTCGGTCACGCTCGGGCACGGCTACCGACCCGTCGTCGACGCGGTAACCGCCGCCATCGCCGACGGTGTCGGCTTCTCCCGGCCCACCGTCACCGAACTGGCCGCCGCCGAGGATTTCCTGGCGCTGGTGCCCGGCGCGGATATGGTGAAATTCGCCAAGAACGGCTCCGATGCCACCACCGCCGCGGTGCGGCTGACGCGTGCGGTGACCGGCCGGACCACCGTCGCGGTCTGCGCGCAACCCTTCTTCTCCGTGGACGACTGGTTCATCGGGACCACCGCGATGTCGGCCGGGATCCCACCCCAGCCGACAGTCTCCTTCCCTTACGGCGACCTACCCGCCCTGGAACAGGTCCTGGCCGGACGCGAGATCGCCTGCGTGGTCATGGAAGCCGCGACCGCGCTCCAGGAACCGCCGCCCGGCTACCTACTCGGCGTGCGAGAACTGTGCGACCGTTACGGCACGCTGCTGGTGTTCGACGAGATGATCACCGGTTTCCGGTGGGCGGCCGGCGGAGCGCAGCAGGTATACGGCGTGGTGCCGGATCTGTCGTGCTGGGGCAAGGCGATGGGTAACGGTTTCCCGATCGCCGCCCTCGCCGGGCGCCGGGAATATCTCGAACTGGGCGGCTTGCGGACCGACGCGGACCGGGTGTTCCTGCTGTCGACCACCCACGGCCCGGAAACGGGTGGACTGGCCGCCTTCCGGGCCGTCGTCCACGCCTACGCCACCACCGATCCGGTGGGCCGGATGGAGGCCGCCGGTCGGCGACTGCGGACGGGGGTCGAGGAGATCACCGCCGAAATGGGTATCGGCGACCGGTTGTGTCTCGCCGGGCGCCCATCGTGCCTGCTGTTCCGGACACTCGATCCCGACGGCAACCCGTCCCAGGAGTTCCGCACCCTCTTCCTCCAGGAATTGCTGCGCCACGGCGTACTCGGGCAATCGTTCGTCACCTCCGCCGCGCATACCGACCGCGATATCGACCACACGATCGTCGCCTGCCGCCACGCCGCCGCGGTCTACCGGCGGGCCCTCGACCAGGGCACTGTCACCGGCCTGCTCGAAGGCCGCCCGGTGGCCCCCGCGCTGCGTGCCCACGCCGCACCTCGCCGGCTGCTCGCGGAGGTCGCCCGGTGACCACGAACGCCGCCACCCCTGCCCCGCCCACGCCCGCCGACCCGAGCGGTCGGCCCACGGCGACCGCCCGGCCGGGTGGCCCCCGGCTGGCGATCGTGCACGAACGGTTCACCGAATACGGCGGATCGGAAGCGGTCGTCGGGGAACTGTGCCGGACCTGGCCGGACGCCCGGGTGTTCGCGCCGATCGTCGATCCCGCCGCCGCACCGGCCCTCGCGCATCCACCGTGGGACACCGTCGCCGGCACCCGGCTGTCGCGCCTCTACGCGCTCACCGGTAAGCGGTCCCACGCACCGCTACTGCCCCTGGTCCCCCGGGCGCTGCGCCGGCTCCCCCTACGCGCGGAGTACGACGCGGTGGTGGTCAGCCATCATGCCTTCGCTACCCAGGCGGTCTTCGCCACCGACGCCCCAGTGATCGCCTACGTACACAGCCCCGCCCGCTGGGCCTGGGATCCGGCGTTCCGGGCCCGGGAAGCCGACGGCCCCGCCGGGCGCACCGCGCTCGCCGCGCTCGGTGTACTGGCCCGGCGCACCGAAACCGCCGCGGCGCCCCGGCTCGCGGCGGTGGTCGCGAACAGCCGCGCGGTGGCCGACCGGGTCCGGGACTGGTGGGGACGACCCGCCACGGTCGTCTATCCCCCGGTGCACCTGGACCGCTTCGCCGCGGATCCGTCGGTACCGCGTGAGGATTTCCTGCTCTTCGCCGGCCGCCTGGTCCCCTACAAACGTCCCGACCTGGCGATCCGTGCCGCCCAGCGGGCCGGCCTGCGCCTGGTCGTGGTCGGTGACGGCCGGTACCGCCGCCGGCTGGAGGCGATCGCCGGCCCGGAGACCACCTTCCTCGGCGCCGCCCCGGACGCCGTCCTGGCCGATATGTACCGTCGCTGCCGCGCCCTGCTCATGCCCGGAGTGGAGGACTTCGGGATCGTGCCGGTGGAGGCGATGGCCTGCGGGGCGCCCGTCCTCGCGGTCGGGGCGGGCGGGGCCCTGGACACCGTGATTCCCGGGCGCACCGGCGGACATATCGCGGGCGGAGTCGACGAGGAGGTGATCGATGGTTTCGCGGCCGCCCTCCGCGACCCGTCCACCACCGATCTGGATCCGGCCGGGATTCGCAAGCACGCGGAAACGTTCGCTCCCCCGGTGTTCCGGGCCCGCATGGCGGAAACCCTGACCGGGGTGCTCACCGGTTCGATCCCTTGCTGCGCCGGGACGGTCTGATCGAACGCCGGGGGCGTGGGAAGGTCCCGATCCGCGAGGAGTACGTTGTCGCGGGTTCGCTGCCGCCGGAGGGCCGGTCGCTGGAGGAGCGTTCCGGCGCGGGCTCCGCGACAGTGCGCAGGCGGGGCACCTGGCCGCCGGACCTGACCCGGCCCTGCGGACCCGGGGACGGTGCCGACCGGACTCACCGTGCTCGGACCGAACCAGGTCCCGGATACCCCTGGTACCCCGGCATCTCCATCCGCCGGGGCATCAGGGCATCGCCCGCACGAAACGATCGAGCAACCGCGCGAATTCGCGGCGCTCGCCCGCCGTCCAGCCGTCCATGGCGGTATCGAAGGCGGCCCGGCGCCGCGCGTGGGACCGCTCGAGGATCTGCCGGCCGCGTTCGGTGAGGACCAGCACCGAACGTCTGCCGTCGGACTGATCGGCGACCCGGCGAACCAGGCCTTCGGACACTGCGGCCGCCACCAGCTTGCTGGCCCGCGGCTGATCCACGGCCAGGGCGGATGCCACCGCCGACACGGTGGGTTCCGGCGTCGCCTCGATCACGTCCAGCACTTCGAAGGACTGGCCGGCCGCTTCGCCCTCTTTCGCGAGGGCTCGCCGGGTCTGCCGACGGCGGATCGCGATCATCGCTCGTTCTACGCGCTCGACATCGTCCACCCGGACATGCTATTACGGATATATACATGTCGAATATCAACTAATTATGGTTGTTCATGTATCTGATAGGAGACTCGATGAACGTCCGCACCCTGCTACTCGGCACCGCCACCGCACTGCTCATCCCGCTGGCCGCCGCCTGCGGCGAACCGGCTACCGACCCGGCCCCGGCGGAAGCGGCACCCGCGGGCGAGAACCGGCTCATCGGTTACCAGGTCAAACGTCTCGACCAGCTGATCGAACTGACCTTCGACAGGCTGGTGGCCGAAGCCGGCCTCTCCCGGCGCGAATGGCAGACCCTCAACGCCCTCGCCGCCGGCCCGGCCGACGACGCGGAACTGACCGACGCGCTCCGCCCGTTCTGGGAGGTCGAGAACGAGGACCCGCGCGACGTGGTCGCCGCGCTGATCGCGCGTGGATGGGTCGGCCGCGACGGCGACGGACGATACGTCCTCACCGAAGCCGGACGCACCGCCCGGGCGACAGCCGCCGACTCGGTCGGCCGCATCCGCGACCTCTCGGCGGACGGCGTGAGCGAGCAGGAGTTCGCCCAGATGATGGATGTCATGGCACGCATCATCGGCAACCTCGAACGGGCCACCACCGCCTGAGCATCCATGCGACGGGGCGCCGGGTTTCGCGCCGGTTACGAAATCCGGCGCCGCGCGTAGGCGTACTGTGAACGCCGGCCGCGAAACCGCAGGAGCACGGTTACACCGCAGGCCACCCGAGCGCTGCGCAAAGGCTTCGAATCCGCCAGCTACTTCTACGGTCCCGGCGCGATCAACTGCATCGCCAACCGTGGCTTCCCACGCACCGGTGACAGCGGATTCCCCGGAGCCCAGAACAGCAACGACGCGCTGGCGGCCTTCATCGAGGAAGGCGGCACCGTCTTCGCCCGCCGCTTCGGGCTCGCTCTGCACGGTGCGCGCGAGGAGGATCTCATCGCCGGGGTGGTTCCCGCACATCCGCTGGACGTGCAGGACGCCCTGATCCACTACGCCCGCAAGGGCGCCATCATCAATTCCACCTACCAGGTCCAGGACGCCGTCATGACCGAGGTGTCCACCCGGGTAGACCTCGCACTGCTCGGTATCCGCGTCGACGTTCCGGTGCAGCGCCGTTCCGGGGCCGGTCCCAGCGACGACGGGCATGCGCTGTTCGAGGGCGCCGGTGCCGCCGTCCCCATCCGGTCCGACAGTCCGTACTCGATACGCGGGGACCGCCTGCTGTTCGAGGGCGCCGATGCCGGGGTCACGGTGGAACCGGTACAGCGCCCGCGCTTCTACGATCTGCGCACCGCCGACGGCGTCGCCTACGACCGGATCGCCCGGCTGCACGGCGCGGACGTACTCGCCACCACCGTGGTGCAGACCTGTGTCCGGTACACCGCCGACCAACGCTGCCGTTTCTGTGCGATCGAGGCATCGCTCACCGCCGGGCAGACGGTCGCGGTGAAACGCCCCCATCAGCTCGCCGAAGTCGCGGCGGCGGCCGTCCGTCTCGACGGGATCCGCCAGAGGGTGATGATCACCGGCACCTCGGCGGGCCGCGACCGGTGCCGTACTGGTCGTCGGGACCGGTCAGTCCGGCGCCCAGATCGCCGAGGACCCCCGCGCCCACTCCGCCGTCGGCGCTTCCCTCCGGCAGTGAGATCGTTCCGGCCGACCGGTACACCGTCCACGGCGCATGAAGTCGCGGTCTCCGGCAAATTTCGTTGGACAGTGCGCCCATCAGCTGGATACACGGTTCCGGGCCATGCCGGTGCGCCGGCGACCGGGGCCGCGGCGGCGTCCCGAACATCGTCCGGCCGGACCCGCGCGAACCCGCCGGGCGAGCCGGGTGCGGCGAGGTGTCGGGGCGAATCGATAGTCTGCCGGGATGATCAGACCGGATCCGGCACTGCGGCGCCTGCTACGCGAAACAGGAAAGTTGCTCCAGCCGTATGGTTTTCACGGCACCGATGCCCCCTGGGTGCGGGTCGAGCCGGAGGGCGTCGCGTCCGTCGGCCGCACCCGGGTGTCGCGGATCTGGGCCGACGGTCAGCAGGTTCTGCGATTCGGACTGCATCTCGACGCCACGCCGCGGGCCTGGTGGGAATTCGGCAACTGGCGCAACGAACGGCTGGGTCTGGCCCCGATCCCGTTGGAGGAGGCCACCGGCCCGGACCTCATCGACGATCACGGCCTGCCCGAGGAACTCACCCGGCCGTGGTCGCTGCGGGTCGACCCGGAGCAACCGGGCGGGCACGCACTGCAGACCGATCTCGACACCATCCGCGCCGAACTCCCCCGCCGCGTCCACGCCTACGCGCGCCGGGCGATCCAGCTCGCCGACCCCGACCGCTACCTGACCGAACTCCTGGCCCAACCCGGTGACCGTATCGGCACCCGGGAGGCGATCGTCGTGCTGCTCGCCGACCGCGGGCCCGGCCCGGACCTCGACACGGCGATCCGCCGGCTGCGGACCTGCTTCGCCGATCGCGCGGCGTCGGAGTTCGCGGAGGAGATCATCACCTACGCGCAGACCCGGACCGCCACCGTCGTCTGAACGGCGGCGGCGCGCGGGCCGTCAGCGCCCGAAGAGCCGACGCACCTGAGCGCGGAGCCGGGCGGCGCGGGGTTCCGGGTCCGGAATCCGCACTGTCTGCTCGGCGGCCACGGCCTGCGCGAACCGAGCATGCAACTGCTCGCGGACCTCGTCCGGAGTGTAGGCGCGACGGCGGCGTTCGGCGCGCACCACCACCACACCGGTGGCCACCACACCGGCCGCTCCCGCCAAACCCAATACCTTCCACCACCTCATAGCGCATAGGCTACTTCCATGGCGGGTGCGGATCTCGATCTCGACCGGGCTGTCGAGATCACCAGGACAGGCGATATCTGGTTGTTCCGTGGGCATTCCACGGCCGATCGGATGATCCGGATGACAACGAACAGTCCGGTCAACCACGTGGGCATGTCGGTGGTGATCGACGATCTTCCCGCGCTGATCTGGCACGCCGAACTCGGCCGGTCGCTACCCGATATGTGGTCGGGCACCGCGCACCGCGGCGCTCAATTGCACAATTTGCGCGACGCGGTACTGACCTGGGCGAATCGCTACGGTCAGCAGGCCTGGCTGCGGCAGCTCGAACCGCCCGCCACCCAGGAGATGGAGGACGGTGTGCTACGCACGGTGGCGCGGCTCGACGGCACCCCGTTCCCGTCCACCGCGGCACTCGCCGGGCGCTGGTTCCGCGGCCGGGTCAGGCTGCCGCGCCGCCGCTCCCGCCCGCCCGCCGCCCGCGAGGTGGAGAACGCCTACTGCGCGGAGATCGTGGCGGCCACCTACCAGGCGATGGGTCTGCTCCCGGAGACCCGCCGCCCCGACTGGTACGACCCCGGCCGATTCTGGAGCGGAGACCGCCTGCGGCTCAACGGCGGCCGGACGCTCAGCGGAGAGATCGCCGTCCACGCCCCGCCCGAGCCGGCGACCTGATCGCCGGCCGGGGAACACCACGGCCTACCGTGGTGCCCGGGCGTCAGCCGGCGGCGCGCTGATACGCCGCCAGCACGGCACCGGGGATACGGCCGCGATCGGGTATCTCGTGCCCGTTGCGCCGAGCCCATTCCCGCACCGTTTTCGCCGATTGCGGACGGTCCGGCACCTGACCTTTCGCCCGGCGCTGTTTGCCGACTCTGCGCGCGAACGGCACCCATTTGTCCAGTGCCGCGCGGAATTCCCGCGCATTCTCCTCGGAGAGGTCGATTTCGTACAGCAATCCGTCGACGCCGAACGACACCGTCTCCGCCGCGACGGATTCGCCATCCAGATCATCGACCATCGTGACAACTACCCTGCGCGCCACACCCACATCCCTTCACTCACTACACCACCGGCCGACCCGGCACGCGACACCGTACTGGTATCACCCTCGAATACCGCCTCAGAAACGCTGAGAAACCAATGAGAAAGAGCCACTTGGACTCTCGTCCGAGAGTGCCGGCGCGCGGCCGCGCCTCCGGACGGGTGCCCCCACCGCCCCGGAAAGGCTTCGGCACTGTCGTGGACCGGGCGTGTTCCACCGCACCCACGGTGGCCGCCACCTCGGCAGACCGCGCCGCAACCGCACGCCGGCGATACCGCGCGACCTCGATCAGGTCACCGGCGTCCGACTGAATCCCGGCGGCGGTTCCCGCAGGAACCGGAGCATCCGCTCGGCGGCCTCGTGCGCGCTGTGCCCGTCCCATACAGCGGGCACCGGCCGTACCGGGATCCGGAACAGCCCCCAGTGCCGCATCCGGTAGTGGTTGGCGATCTGCCCGGTCGGCAATGTCGCGTACACGACGAACCAGCCACCACCGAAACAGAGTTCCCCGTCGCTGTGCCGGATGCTCTTGTGCACGTCGTATCGGTCGCCGCGCGCCCATTCGTTGAATACGAGCGCGTTGTACAACATCCGATAGTGGTACAGCTCGGCGAATGTGTGGACGCCGTCGCTGGTGTTCTCGTCCGCCTCGCCGTGCACGCCGCCTCCAGGTCGCTCGCTGTGCTGGTGATCGGTCGAGTACCCGATCCGGCCACCATTCGACGCAATGCGCATCGACTCGGTGCTCGATTCGCTGGAGGGTTTGTCCGCGGGGGACGGAGTGGGTCAGCGGTTTCCCGTCGCGCGCAGGTTCCGGCCGCACCGCGACTACGGGTTCGATACGGCCGGAGTGCCGCGCCGGATCGGCGCCCCGGACGCGAGGGGGGCCGGCCGACCTCAGTGGATGTGGTCCTGCCAGTCCGCCGGTACCCGATCCCGCGGCCCGGGCACGGTCTGCGAGCTCGGATGATTCCGCGGCGGCGCGAGTTCCGGCCCTGACTCGTACATTTCGCCGGACCGATAGTCCCAGAACCAGTCCTCGCCCGGTTCGTAACTCTGCACGAACGGGTGCCCGGTCGCGGTGAAGTGCGCGGTGGCGTGCCGGGCAGGAGACGAGTCACAGCAGCCGATATGTCCGCACTGGGCACACCGCCGCAGATGCACCCACCAGCCTTGGGCCCGTTCGCATTCGACACACCCCGGGCCGCTGGGCGGCACGGCCGGGTCGATGCCCTCGATGGCCTGAGACATCATGTACCTCCGCGAATACCGATGAAGGACGAGGGGCACGCGGTCCGCGCGCAGCGCGGGCGGATGGCGGGAACTGCGACGCCGCCCGGCCACGACCGGAACCCTACCGCGTCCGAGGGACCGATCGCCGCACCTGCGGACCGAACATGCGCGGTCGGTGGTGCCCCGTTCCGTGGGGTCGGCCCGCCAGCGCGGTCAGGGCCGCGGCGGCGCTCATCCGGCCCTTCGACCCGACCTTGCCGCGCCACGGACGCGCCCACCCGCCCGGCACATATCGGTCCTTCCAGGCGCCGATGGCCGCGAACGGCCCGAGGTCGAGGTGGCAACAGTGCACCGCCGGCGCGGACGCGATCCCGGCAGGGGTGTCGTGGGTGACGGCGTCCTGGACCGCGGCATGGTGGAGCGAGGCGGCGCTGGATACCGGCGCACCACTGCATCGTCTCGCGGCCCCCTTCGCGGCGAAGGTCGCCGACGAAGCACAGGATCTGCTCACCCGTACCCGGGGGCGCGGGCTACTGGACGTCGGCACGTTCACGGCCGCGTGGTGGCGGCTGGTGCGGCGGAGTTCGCGCTGGAGCCCGGGGCGGCGCCGGTGATCGTGGCGCCGGCCTTCCACCGCGATCGCGACACGCTACCCTTCGCCGACCGGTTCGTACCCGACATCTGGTTGGATGGGCGAGCGCAGGAGTACCCGCAGTTGGTGCCGTTCAGCGCCGGCCCCGCCGAATGCCCGGGACGGAATCTGGTCCTGTTCGCCACCAGCGCACTGCTCGCGCATATGGTGTCCGGCCCCGAACTCCGCCTGCGCTCACATCCACCACTCGGCCCGGCCGCACCACTGCCCGCCACCCTGAACAATTACGGGCTCGAGTTCACGGTCGTGCCCGGTGCCCCGAGAACCGCGGACGCCGCGCGGCGATGAGCACGGCCACAGCGGCCCGCCGCTTCGTCCCGGCTGTTCACCACGGGCGGTCAGCCGAGCGTCGCGAGCAGGTCCCGGCAGGCCTGTTCGCAACGGCGGCACGCCTCCGCACACACCTCACAGTGCTCATGCGTGCCGGCATGCCGCAGGCATTCCTCCCGGCACGCCGCGCAGGCGGCGGCGCAGGCCTCGAGCAGCGGCCGGGTCGGCGCGGTACGGCCCCCGGTGTGCCGGGTGAGCACGCGACCGGTGGTATCGCAGATCTCGGCACAGTCCAGGTCGGTGCGGATACAGGTCACCAGGTCGGCGACTACGGCTTCGCTGAGGCAGGAATCGGCGCACGCGGTACACACCTGCGCGCACGAGAAACATTCCTCGATACACCGGGTCAGGGCGGTGCGGTCGATTCCGTCCAGGTCGTGGGGGTACAGGTCCAGCATTTCGGCCGCATGCGTCATGGTGTGCTCCTCGGTCGGGTCGACGGATCTCCCCGGCGTGCTACCCGATGGCCGGCCACGCACACCTGCGCCGCCGGGACGTTTCCCGGCGGAGTAGCGCATATCGCGGCGCTGCGGATTCAGGTGTGCAGAACCTCCGACGGCGAGCGTCCGTAGTGATGGCGATAGGCGATCGCGAAACGGCCCGGATGGGCGAAACCCCATCGGTAGGCGATGGTCGCGACGGTCCGCCCGTCCCCGCGCACGGCGGCGCACAGGTCGTCGTGCGCGCCGGCCAGCCGCAGCCTGCGCAGATATCGCAGCGGTGTCGTGCCGAGATGGCGCCGGAACGCCAGTTGCAGGGCGCGCGGCGTCACGAACGCCGCGGCCGCCACCTGGGTGATCGTCACATCCTCGTGCAGATGCGATTCGAGATAGGCCACGGCGCGGCGCACCGTCTCGGGATGGGCGTCGCGACGGTCGGTGGCCGCGGCCTCGGTCGCCGCCGTGGTCGGCATGGTGGCGAGCACAGTAGCGGCGAGATAATCGGCGCCGGCCGCGGCGAGCAGCGGACTGTCCGCGGTGGCGGGGTCGGTGGCGACCCGTTGCAGATGGGTGATCACCGCGGTCAGCTGCCGGTTCGCCGCCTGGTTCACCGGCCGGTGGCCACTGAGGCGGACGGGGTCGGCCGCATCGGTGGTGGTCGCGAGACGGTCCAGCAATGCCGGGCCGAACATGGTGATGTCGTAGCGCGCGGAGCGAATCACCCCGGTGTACGGCAGGTCGTGCGGGGTGAGCAGGCCGGAGTCGCCCGGGGCGAAGGTGTCGCGGCCCACACCGTGATATTCCTCTTCGACCGTCCCGGAGTGCACGGTCACCAGGCAGACTCTGTTCAGCGGGTCGGCGTTGTAGGCCATATCGAAACCCAGGTCCAGTCGGTCGAGACTGACCGGGCCGAGCATGTCGCGGCGGATGCGGGTGCGCACCCCGCGGGGGCTGTCGTTACCGATCTGCATGCTGGTGTAGGCGTCGTTGAGGAATGCCTCCGTCGCGCCGAGGTCCTCGCTGTCGAACGCCAAACTCCGCATGTACAGCCTCTCGCCGGTTCGAACGCGCCACCGGCCGCCGAGCAAGTGGAACGCTGGTCGTTCTCTTCTACGACACCATGCGTCGTCGTCCCGGGCAAACCGGTCGGCGAACGCGGTGGCCCGGCCGACCCTCCGATTCCCGACGGGGCGATGTCACGGAGAAGCCCGCACCACGCTCATGACCGCCGCGCACCGAGCCGATACCGGGCCGGCGCATTGCCAGGTCGTGCTGTCGCCTCCGGACGGGATGCCCGGAGATGCCCAGTATCCGTGAACGGCGCCGCCCGGATGCGCGGAGCGACCGATCGACCGGCTCGGCTGTCCGGAAAACGAAACCCGCCAACCTCGGGGATTCACAAAACGAAGAAGGTGTGCCGATCTTGATTGCTCTCGGCATCCGGCGGTAGCCGGGGGTCGTGTCGCCCTCCGACGGCGCCGATCGAGGCGGAGGCAACGGAAAGCGAGGTTCTCGATGACAACTGTGGCCGCATACGACTCCCCCACCACCGCGCGGCGGGCCAGCCGCGGTACCGACAGCTACGACGGGATCGAGCCGCTGCTGGAGCAGCTCGCGGCGATGGATGGCGACGACCCCGGGCGGCCGGAGTTGCGCGAGGAGATCATGCGCCGCTGTCTGCCGCTCGCCGATCACATCGCGCGCCGGTTCACCGGCCGCGGGGAGACCTACGAGGATCTGCACCAGATCGCCTCCCTGGGTCTGGTGCTCGCCGTGGACCGTTACGACGCCTCCCGGGGCGCCAGCTTCCTGGCCTTCGCGGTGCCCACCATCATGGGTGAGGTCCGCCGCCATTTCCGCGACCACACCTGGGCGGTGCGCGTCCCGCGGCGATTGAAGGAGACCCAGCTCGCCCTCGGCCCCACCATCGAACGCCTCAGCCAGGAGCTCGGCCGCACCCCGACCGCGCTCGATATCGCCGTGGCGATGAATCTCGACCTCAACGAGGTCACCCAGGCGCTGCTGGCCGGCAATGCCTATCGCACCGATTCGCTGGACGCCTCGGTCGAACAGAACGACAACAGCGGGGCGGCGGCCAAGAGCGCCGACTCGCTCGGCGACGAGGATCCGTCGTATGAGCTCACCGAGAACGCCATGACCCTCGCGCCCCTGCTGCGGGAGCTGTCGACCCGCGACCAGCGGGTGCTGCACATGCGGTTCTTCGAGAACCGCACCCAGGCCCAGATCGCGGCCGAACTGAACGTTTCCCAGATGCAGATCTCGCGCGTCCTGTCGCGGACGCTGGCGACCCTGCGCGCCCGCGCGCTGCGGGACTGACCGTCCGGCGACCGCTGACGGCGATACCGCACCACCGGCCGAGCGTCGCGGGGCGATCACCCCGCGACGCTGATTTCAGCGGGCTGCCGGCATCCACCGGAGGGGCACCCCGGGGACGTAGCGCGCCTCGTCGGAAGCCAGGAAGAGCATCGCGTTACTGATGTCCAGCGGGTCCACCCAGCCGACCGGCAGCACATGACCGAGCGGGTGCTCCAGATCCGGCCGGAACAGGACCGCGAGGTCTTCCGGCAGACTCTGGCCGGACCCGAGCTCCCGGGTAGCAGGGTCGGCGCGCTGGATGACTGGATGAGGCCTTCGGCACGGCGTACCGGCCCTCACCTCGCGCCGCGCGGTCTCGCGCACCAGGGACGACCTGGACCTCTTCGAGGACGAGCAGATCCAGATCTTCGAGGCCATCCGCGCCCGCGGCCCCGAACGCTCGGCGAAAACTATTGCGACCTACCAGTCCCGCACCCGCGACCTACGCCTCGCCGAGATCACCCACCGGCGCTAGCAGCGGGCGAGTTGGGCGAGACGGGTCGATGACTACTCTTCTCACGAACGGTGCACAGTGCTGTCACTCGGGCGACATCGATCGGTCTTCTCAGATCATCGATCGGTGCATACCCTGTGGTTCCCCACCCAGCTGTGTCAAGGCCGAAGCGTGGAAGATGGAGCCGGGCACATGGATCGCGTGCGCCAGTCCGGCGTGCGCGTCGCGGAAGAACCGCTGCATGGGGAACCGGTAGTGCAGCGCCCCGCCGCCGGACCTGGCGAAGATCTCGTCCACCGCGCGGACCGCCCGCCATGCCGCCGCGGTCTGGGTGCGCCGGCCGATCGCACGTTCCTCGAAGTCGACTTCCCGGCCCTTTTCCGTACTGTCCCAGAACCGGTCGACGTTCTCCAGCAGCGCGGCCCGGGAGGCGGCGATCTCCGCGGCCGCCTCGCCGATCGCGAACAGCACGTACGGGTCCTCCTTGATCGGGATACCGGTCACCGCGACGCGCTCGCGCTGGGCGGCGATATGGCAGGCCAGCGCTCCCTCGGCGATACCGATCACCGCGGAGGTGATACCCAGCGGGAACATACAGGAGAAGGGCATCCGGTACAGGGTTTCGGTGCGGCCCGCCCGGCGTACGGCGGTACCGTCCATCACCTCCGCGGCCGACAGGGTGCGGTAGGCGGGAACGAACGCGTTCCGCACGATCAGATCCTTGGATCCGGTACCGCGCAACCCGATCACGTCCCAGGAGTCCGCGACGATTTCGTAGTCGGTCCGGGGCAGGATCACGTGCAGCGAGTCCGGCGGCAGGACCGGTTTCCCGTCGGCATCGCCGACCAGCGCGCCAAGGAACGCCCACTGGCAGTGGTCGGTTCCGGAGGAGAACGACCAGCGTCCGTTGAGCAGGTAGCCGCCGTCGACGGGAGTCGCCACACCCATCGGCGCGTACGGTGACGCGACCCAGGTGTCGGGATCGGTGCCCCAGATCTCCTCCTGCACCCGGGGATCGGCGAAGGCGAGCTCCCACGGGTGCACGCCGACGATACCGGTGACCCACCCTGCCGCTCCGTCCATCGCGGCGATGGCCATGGTGGTCTCCGCGAATTCCCGGGGATGACATTCGAGTCCGCCGTACGTCTTGGGCTGCAGCATCCGTATCGCACCGGATTCGCGCAGCCGGCGCGCCGAGGTGTCGGCGAGCCGCATGAGCCTGTCCCCTTCGGCACCCGCGGCGCGGATCTCTTCCGCGTACTGCTCGATCCGGTCCGTTACCTGACCCATCGCTCCAACTTCCTGCTCGATATCCCGCCGCCCACGTCTTCCACCGCCGAGGCTGCCAGCCGTTTCGCTGTTCTGTCACAGAGCCGTCCGATGAGCGAGACGATCACCGGAGTTCGGCAGCTCAGTGCGATCCCAGCGCCGCCAGCGGTCGAATGCCCGTGGGCGGCTCCGTCCGGTCACCCGATACGGGGAAGAGAGTGCGTGAGATCTCGCGGGACAGGTTCATCACCAACGGCGCGACCCGGTCGAGCTGTGCGGTGCGCGCGTCACCGCACAGTGAGACCGCGGCGACCGGACCGACGTCACCGCGCACCGCGGCACCGACACATGCCACCCCGGGCGCCGATTCGCTGTCGTCGAAGGCGAGCCCGCCGCGCAACCGGATGCGGCTGAGTTCGTGGTGCAGGCTCGCGCGCTCGGCGATCGTCTTGCCGGTGCGGCGTGGCAGCGCCGGGCGATAGAGGCGATCGACCGACTCCGGTTCCATACCCGCCAGAATCGCTTTGCCGCCGGCCGTGCAATAGGCCGGCGCGGATCCGCCCACCCGGGAGGGCAGCCGGGTGGCGAATCGACCGCCGACCTTGTCGAGATAGACGGTGTCGCCGCCGTCGAGAACGGTCAGGTGCACCACCAGACCGGTCCGCAGATGCAGTTCGTGCAGCAGCGGGGCCGCCGCCGCCCGGATCCGGTCGTGCCCGTCACCGCCGAGACCGCGGGCGCGGCGGCCGAGCGCGTACCCCACGGAGGTGTGCTCGACCCAGCTCGACTCGGTGAGCTGGTGCAGGATGCGGTAGACGGTGGAGCGCGGCAGCCGCGCGCGCCGCGCGACCTCTTCGAGAGACAACCGCGAGCTCCGATTGTCGAACGCATCCAGGATCCGGGTCATCCGCTCGACCATGGACAGCGGCAGGTCCGGCTCGCCGGACTGCTCGGCAGTGGCGTCGCCCGAATCAATGATGGTCATCGACTTCTCCAAAAGAGCTGCTCAGAAGCCTTTCATAGGCAAAAACTGAAATTGATTCTCGCGTCAGAGTAACACCCGTCGGCTCCCGCGGAGCGGAAATGACGAGTTACTTGCGAGCACAGCTCGTGACCCGGTCCGGACCAGGCCCGCAACCGCCGCGCGTACCTCTCTCCCCGTGGACCTGCTCGGCCCTCAGGACCAGCGCGCCTGACCCCCGTCCAACGGAATCGTCGCCCCGGTCAGGTAGCCCGCGTCCGGTCCCACCAGGAAGGCGACCGCGCGGCCGATATCGTTCTCGCAGTCACCGATCCGGCCCAACGGGATGGTGGCCACGAATTCGGCCGCCTCCTCGGGATTGCGTTCGGTCCACCATTTCAGGCCCGGTGACAGGGCGTGCGGGGCGACCGCGTTCACCCGGATACCGTCCCGGCCCCATTCGCTGGCGGCGGTCCGGGTCAGCGACCGCATCGCCTCCTTGGTGGCCGCGTACAGGCCGTAACCGCTGGCATCCCAGCGCACCGCCGCCGAGGTGACCATATTGACGATCGCCCCGCCGCCCCGGGCCTTCATATACGGGTGGCAGGCCTGCATGAGCCGCAGGGTGGCGACCGGCCCGGTGGTCAGCGCTTCGTTCATATGCTTCGGCGTGATGTCGAGCAGTGGCCCGAGCGCGCTCTGATTGGCGTTGTTGATCAGGATGTCCACTCCGCCGAAGAGTTCGGCCACCTGCTCCACCAGGGGCTGTAGTCGGTCGGTCGCGCCGATATCGCACACCACCGGCGCGGCCCGCCCACCGGCCGCGCGAATATGCTCGGTGGTGGCGAGGAGTTTGCTCTCGGTTCGTCCCACCACCGCGATCGCCGCGCCGGCCGCGGCGAGCGCGTAGGCGATCCCCTGCCCCACGCCCTGCCCGCTCCCGGTGACGATGGCCACCTTGCCGTCCAAAGAACCCATATCGTCTCCCACTGCTCGAGGTGCCGCGGGACCACGCGCCCGCACCGCGAGACCGGACGCTAGCCGCGGGGCCGAACGAATCGCGGACGGTGGTCTCGCTCAGTGGCAACGACCGCCGGCCTTTCCGGCGCGTCGTGAGAGGTTGTCAGCCGCTACGCACCGTGAACGAGAGGGTCGCCACCATGACGACACCGGCAGACGCACAGCAGTTCCTCAACGAAGTCATCACGCGGCTGACCGGTCCGGGTGGCCGGTTCGAGATCACCGTGGAAGAGGTACTCGGCACCACCATGCCCGTGCTGCGGCAGCGCGGGCGCGCGGTCGGCGACCTGGTGGCCGCGTCCCGGGCCTGGCAGGACCGCGACTACCTGGTGACCGCCGACCGCCGTATCTCCTATGCGCAGCACGCGGAGGCCGTCGCCGCGCTGGCCACCGCGTTGCGCGACGAGTACGGGGTCGGCCGGGGCGACCGGGTCGCGCTGCTGGCCGCCAACTCCCCCGAATGGGTGACCGCGTTCTGGGCCGCGCAGTGCCTGGGTGCGATCGCGGTCGGACTGAACAGCTGGTGGATGCCCCGGGAGATCGAGTACGGACTCGGGCACAGCCGGCCGCGGGTGCTGATCGTCGATGCCAAACGTGCCGCGCTACTGGCCGATATCGATACCACCGGGATCGCCGTACTCACCGTCGAGGACGATCTGCCGCGGCTCGTCGCGGCCCACTCCGGCGCCGAACTGCCCCGGGCCGAGGTCGACGAGGACGATCCGTCGGTCATCCTCTACACCAGCGGCACCAGCGGCCGGCCCAAGGGCGCGCTGCATTCCCAGCGCAACCTGCTCGCGGTCGTCGACTACCACCGTTTCTCCGACGCGCTGGCGGCGGCGTTCACCGGACGGGTCTACTCCGACACCGAGCCGAGCCCCCAGCGCTATCTGCTGACCTCACCGCTGTTCCATATCGCCAGCCTGCACAACCTGGTGGTGCCACGGCTGGCGACCGGGAGCACCGTGGTGATGTATCAGGGCGCCTTCGCCGCGGATACGGTGCTCGGACTGATCGAACGGGAACGGGTCACCAACTGGGGCGCGGTGCCGACCATGGCCGCCCGTCTGCTCGAGCACGGCGATATCGACAGCTACGATCTCTCGTCGCTGACGGCCTTCGCGCTGGCCTCGGCCCCGTCGTCGATCGCGCTCAAGAACCGGCTGCGGCAGCGGTTCCCGTTCGCCCGCAACGCCTTGGTCGACAGCTACGGTCTCACCGAATGCAGTACCGCCATCGCGGTCGCCACGACAGCCGACCTCGAACAGCACCCCGGGACGCTCGGCCGGCCGATTCTCACGGTATCGGTGGAGATCCGTGATCCGTTCGGCGAACGGGTCCCCGACGGCACCGAGGGTGAGGTGTGCGTGCGCAGCCCCTTCGTCATGCTCGGCTACTGGGCGGACGAGGCGGCCACCGCGGCCGCGATCACCCCGGACCGCTGGTTGCGCACCGGCGATTTCGGCGTCCTGGAAGACGGTCGGCTGCGGTTGACCGGGCGTCGCTCGGATCTGATCCTGCGCGGCGGCGAGAACGTCTACCCCACCGAGATCGAACAGTGCCTGGACGAACATCCCGACGTCGCCGAGTGCGCGGCCGTGGGTGTCCCGCACGAGGATCTGGGGCAGGAGGTGGCGGCGATCGTGGTGGTACGCCCGGGGGCGACCGTCGACGAGGCACAACTGCACGAATATGCCGTCGCGCGGCTGTCCTATTACAAAGTGCCCAGCCGCTGGCGGATCACCACCGACCCGCTGCCGCGCAACGCCACCGGGAAGGTGATCCGGCGCGGTCTCACCGCGTGAACGACTCAGGCCACTCAGCGAGCAGCAGATCGCATGCCGTCCGCAGGTCCGCTTCCGCGTCGGCGATGGTGAGCCGGCCGTTGAGACACGACTGGATGATGCCGAAGACCGCATGAGTCAGTACCCGCAGCAGCCGGGCATCCCGTTCGGTGACCTGCTCGATCCCGGCGGCGTCGTACAGCAGTTGCCGGAAATTGCGGTCCACCCCGGCCGTATCCGGCACCGCGGACGCCCGGGCCGCGCTGTTGGATTGGATCATCGCGGTGGCCAGCAGCGGCCGGCCCAGCAGTACGCGGACCACCTGGAGCAACCGGTCGTGGACCGCGTCCCGGGCACTCTGCTCCGGATGGGGCCGCCGGGCGTACTTCGCGCGCATCCGGTCGATCTGATCGAGCATGACCGCCACGAACAGATGGGTCTTGGACGGGAAGTACCGGTACAGGGTGGCGACCGCGACACCCGCGAGTTTCGCCACCTCGTGCATCTGGACGCGGTCGAGTTCCTTGTCGGCGGCCAGCGTCGCGGCGGCGTCGAGGATCCGGCCCACCCGGGCATGCTGCTCGGTGGAACTCGGTGCCGCGGCATCGCGCGTCTCGGCGATCCTCGGCATATCTCCCCTTCCTCGTCCCACCACCCGGTATCCGTCACGTCGGCACCGGCCGCCCGAGACCGGCAGCGGGCCTCTTCCTCGGGTGGGACCGCCCGCCGCGGACTCGACGCTACCGACCCGGCACCGCCGCCCGGTGGTCGCGGTCCCGACCAGTGAGAGCGGCGGCCGCGGCACCGGCCGCGCACCCCTAGCGTGAGCGCCGCGGTCCGCGCGCAGATCGTGGCCGTACCTACTGCTGTGCGCGGGTCGCGCACCCGAGGAGGACACCGATGTCACAGGAATTCCAGGGCCGGGTCGCGCTGGTGACCGGCGCCGCACGCGGTCAGGGCCGCGCCCACGCACTCGCGTTCGCCGAGCGCGGTGCCGATATCGTCCTGTGTGATCGGTGCGCGGACAGTGCCGCCCTGGACTATCCGCTCGCCACCCCCGCCGACCTCGCGCATACCGAGGAGCTGGTCACCGCCCTCGGCCGGCGGTGCGTGAGCGTGCGGGCCGATACCGCCGACCGGGCCGCGATGGACGAGCTGGTGCGGCGCGCCGAAGACGAACTCGGCTCGGTGGATATCGCGGTCGCCAATGCGGGGGTAACAGGGGTGGCGCCGATCGGTGAGCACACCACCGAGCTGTGGCACGAAGTGATCGGCAGCAACCTCACCGGAGTGTTCAACACGCTGGCCGCGGTCACCCCGGGCATGATCGCCCGCAAATACGGCCGCATCATCACCACCTCGTCGATGATGGGGCGCGGCGCGAGCCCGGCCATGGCCTCCTATGTGGCGTCCAAATGGGGTGTGATCGGCCTGACCAAATCGCTGGCGATGGAACTCGCCCCGCACGGCATCACGGTGAACTCCGTGGCCCCGGGCAATATCGCCACTCCCATGGTGCAAAACGACGCCATGTACCACCGGTTCCGGCCCGACCTCACCGATCCCACCTGGGAGGATGTGGCGCCGATCCTCGCCGGTCTGACCCACCTGCTGCCCATCGCGGCCCTCGAACCGGAGGAGGTCTCCCGGGTCGTGCTCTTCCTGGCCGCCGAGGCGAGCGCCCACCTGACCGGCTTGGTGTTCCCGGTGGACGCCGGAGCCGGCGCGAAGGGCAATGCCTGAACCACGTGGCCGCCGGATAGCCGGATCCGACTCTCCGCGGGATCAGCGCACCCGCCCGGGGCGCCCGATCAGAAGCGTGACCGCCGGAAACCGCCCTCGGAATCGAGCACCTGCCCCACTACCCAGCGGCCCGCGTCGGAGACCAGCCATTCGATCAGCCGGGCCGGGTCGTCGGGGCGGCCGGCCCGACCGCGCGGAAAGGCGGAGTGCACCTGCTCGACGAATTCCGGGGGCAGGTCCGTGGTGTCCGGGGCGAGGAAGCCCGTGTCGACCGGGCCGGGGTTGACGGTGTTGAGCACGATGCCGCGGTCGATCAGTTCGTCGGCGACCGTCGCTGTCATCCCCGCCAGCACCGATTTCGCCGAGCCGTAGGCGATTTCGGCGCGCATCGGCGCCAGATGCTGACCGGAGGTCATCCAGATCACCCGGCCGCGATCGGCGACCTCGCCGCGATCGGGACGGAACTGTCGTGCGAACGCCTGAGTGAGCAGCAATACCGAGCGGGCGTCCACGGCCCAGTGCGCCTCCAGCACCGCGGCGTCGATCTCGAACAGGGTCCCGTCACCGCCGCTGCGGGCGTGATTGGCGATCAGGATGTCCACCTGTCCGAATTCGGCGACCGCGGCGTCCACGACCTCCGCCGGTGCGGCGGGGTCGGCGAAATCGACACTGTGGTCCACCACCCGTGGCGCGGCGGACAATCCGCGGCGGACCGCGTTGATATCGTCCGCGCCCCAGGGCTGCTCCTCGTCGTGGGGCCGCCAGTGGGTCAGGTAGAGCGCGGCGCCACGGTCGGCCAGCCGCCGGGCGATCGCGTAGCCGATCCCGGCCCGGCGGCCCACTCCGGTCACCACGGCCACTCGTCCGGTGAGGTCTCGTTCGGCATGCATCAGCGGCCATTGCACCTGTCCACCGGCCGTCGACGCAAGTGATTTCCCGCGCGTGTCCCCTCGCGGTCCCTGTTCCGCGACAGCACCATCCGCGCGGTGCGTGGCGGCGCGCCGGCCAGTCCACACACCATCGCCACAGCCACGCCGGCCGCGACCCGCCTCAGTGACCGGCCGGGCAATGTGGGCCGAGCGTCCGCGCGAATCCGTCGGCGAGCAGTTCGAAGGCGCGGTCGGCCTCCGCGATCGCGACCGGGTGCCGCTGTGCCGCGCTGCGCCCGGCAGCCATCTCGCGCCAGTTGGCCTCGCACAGGTTGCGGCGCACCGCGGTGATCGCGCTCGCGGCCAGTCGCGCGTCCAGATCATCCGGCGGGCCGAGGGTTCCGGCGAGCGCGATCTCGCCGCCGCTGAGGAAGTGGGCGAGCCGCGCGGTGAGCGCCGGAGTGTCCAGCACCAACCGGTAGCAGGCCACCACTTCGGGTGCGTCACACAGGCCGGTGGCGGGTTCGTGGTTGTCCAGGCCGGCGCGGAACGCGTTGTGGAGCGCGTTCAGTGGTGTCTGCCCCCGGACCCGATCCCGCACCACGCTGGCCGCGTCGTCGATGTGGTCGGCGAATCGGTGTACTACGAGATCCTCTTTGGACGGGAAGTACTGGAAGAGGGTGCGTTTGGACACCTCCGCGGCCGTCGCGATATCCACCACCGAGACCGCGTCGAACCCGTCGGTCAGGAACAACCGTAGAGCGGCATCGGAGATGGCCGCGCGGGTTCGACGCTTCTTGCGCTCGCGGAGGCCCGGCTCGGGGTTCATACCGAACACTCTAACCGAAGGGTAAACCTGGTAAATAAGTAAACTTGGTATACATTTGTTGATATGCGAATCGGCGTTGCCCTGCCCACCGACTACTACGAACAACTCACTCCCGGCGTGAATCCCGTCGAGTACCTGCTCGATCAGGCCCGCAAGCTCGCCGAACTCGGCGTCCCAGCAGTCTGGCTGACCCAGCGTTTCGACTACGACGCATTGGCGGTCGCCGCGCTGATCGGCCGGGAACTGCCCGGCACCACGGTCGGTACCGCGATCGTGCCCATCCATCCGCGCCACCCCAACGCGCTGGCCATGCAGGCGCACACAGCGCAGGCGGCCGGCGGCCGATTCGAACTCGGCCTGGGCCTGTCCCTGCCGGAGATCGCCGCCGGCTACGGCAATACCCACCCGCGCATCCGATATCTGCGTGAATACCTCACCGCGCTGCGCGAACTGCTGCACACCGGCGCAGTCGACCACACCGGCGAGACGCTGGTCGCCAGATCGCCGGCCCGCAGCACCATGCCGGCCCTCCATTCGCCGGTGCCCATCCTGCTGGCCGCCTCCGGCCCGCTGACACTGCGGGTCGCGGCCGAACTCGCCGACGGAGCTCTCCCGCTGCTCACCGGGCCGAATACATTGGCCGACTTCACCATCCCCACTCTCGCCCGACGAGCCGCGGATGCCGGTCGGCCGACGCCTCGGGTGCTCGGCATGGTGGGTGGCGTGGTGACAGCCGATGTGGCAGGCGCACGTGAGCGAGCGGCGCGGCAGATGCATAGATACGGCGAGATGCCCGCGTATCGGGCGCTACTGGACCGCGAGAACATCACCGACCCGGCCGAACTGGCCGTGATCGGTGACGAGCAGACCATGGCCGACGCGGTGGCCCGCTACGCCGAAGCCGGCGCCGACGAACTCGTCTTCACCCTCACCGCCCTGGGTTCGGAACGTGACGAGGAGCGAACCTGGGCGTTGCTCGGCGAGCTCAGCAGGACCGGCAGCCACTGAACACCCGCTCCGACCCCGGCTCGTCCAGTGGCTTCGAAAAACCGTTGGCGCCGAACGGCGGGTTACCGGCGATCATGGGCGGCATGGACGCGCCGAATGTGGAAGATCCTGCCCGGACCGGAGAAACGAGGCTGCGAGACGGCCGCCGCTTGGCCTGGGCCGAGTGGGGCCCGGTGGACGGCCGACCGGTTCTGTTCTGCCCCGGGGCAGGGTGGGGGCGCCGACTCGGATTCGGCTCGAGCGTGCCGGCCGGATCGGGCGTCCGGCTGGTCTCGGTGGAGCGGCCCGGTTCCGGGGAATCCACCGGGATGCCGGGGCGCACACTGCTGGACTGGGCCGACGATATCGGGCAGTTGGATTTCGCCGACCCCGCGGTCGTAGGTTTTTCGCAGGGCGCCCCGTTCGCCCTCGCCTTGGCTGCGCGAGGGCTCACCTCCGCGGTGGCGATCGTGTCCGGCGGCGACGAGCTCGCCTATCCGGGAACTGTTCTGCCACAGGAGGTCCGGCGGCTGGTCGAGCTGGTGGCCGCCGATCCGGTCGGCGCCGAGCGCGAGTTCGCGCGTTTCGGGAGCGCCGAGACCCTATGGCAGCTGAGCATCGAGGGCAGCTCCGAGGTCGACCGTGAGATCTACCTGCGACCGGGCTTCGCCCGCGCGTTCCGTCGCGCGCTGGATGCCGGCTTCGCACACGGCTCGGCGGGCTATGCCCGCGATACGGTCCTGCACTTCGCGCGCTGGCCGTTCCGGGTCGAGGAGCTCACCGCTCGCGTACATCTCTGGTACGGCGGGCGCGACGGTAACCCCACCCATTCCCCCGATCACGGTGTCACGCTCGCCGGCCGGATCCCGAACGCCACCCGCCACTACCTACCCGACAGCGGCGCCGCACTGCTGTGGACACATGCCCACGAAATTCTCGAACAACTCCTCGCGTGATCGCCCGATGCCATGAGGTCACCACCGTCGACCGGTCCCGCGGCACAGGCATCGATCCAGGGCAGCCGGTCGGCCCGGGCGACGGTTTCCATCCCGCCAGCGGCCGGAACCGTCATCGGAACCCGTAGTGGATCAGTGGCCGAAGCAGCGGGACAGCATCGGCGTGATCACCCACACCATGGATACCACTGCAACGAGCATGATGCGGGCCGGCCGCAGCGGTGTCGGGAGAGAAGACGATCCCCACCGTCTATCCTGCGGTGCGGGCGCAGGCCAGTCGCGCCGGCTTGTGCGCGAGGCCGGTGCGGCCGGTTGCTCGAAAGTCCCACCACAACTTCTCCATCGTCACACCCCGAACCCATTGCGGCGGATCCCGGGGGCCACGATCTTCGGTGCCGGCCCAACAGGTTCCGACGAGCCGGGCAGCGCTACCTCGGCCCGTCCTCGACGACCCGCGTCCCGTCTGCGAAGCGATCGTGCCAGCCCTGTTTGGTGGGACTCGAGCCGATGGTCACAGCTATGCCGAGGGCGGCGAACAACCACAGCACGCCACCGATACACGGGATGAGATTGAGCAGCATGTAGGAGTTGCGGAACGCGGATTCCTTGAGGCCGGGCCGGGCTGCCCCGCCGACCCCTTCGACATGCAGCCCGAGCAGTTTCTTACCGGGCGTGGCGCCGGTGGTGACCTCGAAGCCGACGAAGTACAGGAAGGCGAATCCCGCGCCCGGCAGGATGGAGACCCATTCGGGGGTGTGCACGGATTTGTTCAACAGCCAGAACAGGATCGCTCCGACAATACCGGCGATGATCCAGTCGATGAAGCGGGCGCCGGCGCGCTTACCCAGGCCACCCGGGATAAGTCCCACGGGGGCTGCGAGCCGGGGATCGTATCCGTCTGTGCTCATTGCTTCTTCCTTGTGATAAGGACCGGGCGGACCCGGGTCCGCCAGCCGAATGGTCGGTCGCGCTACTTGCGACCGGCCGCCCAGCGGATACCCCACTGGTAGGCACGGTCGAGGTCGGCCTGGCTGCCGTTCACATATTCGACCTCACGTCCGACGGTCAGGCCACGACCCGTGTTCGTCAGCAGCGCGACCGCGCAGATGCGTGCCCCGTCGACCGCGGAGTCCAGGCGGACCTCGATCTGCGGCCCGGCTGTCGGATACATGGTGACGACACCGTCGACCGCCGCCCAATTCGCGGCTCCCTCGTAGATCATGGCGAAGACCAGTATCCGGCGGAACGCAGCGGGGTCGGCGAGGTTGATGTGCAGATTCTCCCCGTCGGTCACCGCACCGGTGCGGTCGTCACGATCCAGCGCAATGAACGGAGGTTTGTTCAGATCGCCGTAGCTGTTGCCCAGCGCCTGGACGACTCCCTTGGAGCCGTCGGCGAGTTCATAGAGGCAGCCGAGGTCCAGGTCGATACCGCCGCTCGCGCCGAGCAGTCTCGCGAAGAAGCCCGGCTTCCCGACCGGCTCCGGATTCGTCCAGTTCAGGTTCACCCGCATCACGCCCTGACGCTCACCGCCTTTGGCGAGGTCGACGCTGCGTTCGTTCTTGGTGAGCGTCAGCTTCTCCGGGCCGGCTGCCGGGTTCACGCCGCCCACCGCGGACGGCGCCTGATACTTGGTGTAGTCGATGCCCATCGACTGTCCTCCCGATCGCAGACGAGGTCAGATGTTCACGCCGTAGTCGCGAGCGATTCCGGCCAGCCCGGAGGCATACCCCTGGCCGATGGCGCGGAACTTCCACTCCGCACCGTGGCGGTAGAGCTCCCCGAAGACCATGGCGGTTTCGGTCGAGGCGTCCTCGGTCAGGTCGTAGCGGGCCAGTTCCGAGCCGGTCGTCCGGTCCACGACCCGGATGAACGCATTGCGGACCTGTCCGAACGACTGCTGCCGCGCGTTCGCGTCATGGATCGAGACAGGAAAGAAGATGCTGGTGATCGTGGGTGGCGTGGCGGCCAGGTCGACATTGATCACCTCGTCGTCGCCGTCTCCTTCACCGGTGAGGTTGTCACCGGTGTGCTCGATGCTGCCTTCGGGGGAGCGCAGGTTGTTGTAGAACACGAAATGCCGATCCGAGAGGACCTTCTGATCCGGCCCGGTCGCCAGGGCGCTGGCATCCAGGTCGAACTCGGCGCCCGTGGTCGACCGCACGTCCCAGCCCAGACCGACCGCGACCGCGGTCAGATCCGGTGCCTGTTTCGACAGCGATACATTGCCACCCTTCGCGAGGGTCACGCCCATCCTGTTGTACTCCTTCTCGTGGTGAACGGCCGTGGCCATGGTGCCCGGCGAATGCTTAAGCCAGCATTAACGACGGTTCGGTGCGGCGCCGCGGTACACGCGCCGATCCCGCTTCGACCGCGGTGCGAAGTGTGCGAACAGCACGGTCGAAGGAGTATTCATGGTCGTCGATCCATACTGGGTGCCGTGCGCATACTGGTGGTCGACGACGAGATCCGCTTCGCCGACGGGCTGAGGCGAGGGCTTCAGGCCGAGGGCTTCGCCGTCGATCTGGCCTATACCGCGGCCGACGGCCTGTGGCGGGCACGTGAGGTGCGCTACAACGCCCTCATATTGGACGTGATGATGCCGGGCATGAGCGGATACGCGGTGTGCCGAACCCTGCGGGACGAGGGAAACTGGACACCCATCCTCATGCTCACCGCCAAGGACGGTGAATGGGACCAGGTCGAAGGTCTCGATACCGGCGCCGACGACTACGTGATCAAACCCGCCGATTTCCCGGTACTCGTCGCCCGGCTTCGCGCGTTGATCCGCCGCGGACGCCCGGAGCGCCCCACCTCGCTGCAGGTAGGCAGCCTACGTCTCGACCCGGCCACCCGAGAGGTCCGCCGCGGTGATACTCCGGTGCGGTTGACCGCCCGGGAATTCGCGATACTGGCATTCTTCGCCCGAGAACCGGGCGTGATCCGGTCCAAGAGCGATATCCTGGCCGGAGTCTGGCACGGCGAATTCGACGGTGATTCCAATATCGTCGAGGTCTATATCGCGCACCTGCGAGCCAAGATCGACAAACCGTTCGCCGTCGATAGCATCCGCACGATCCGCGGCGCGGGATATCGGCTGATGCCCGATGTCTAGCCTGCGCCTGCCGTCGCTGCGGGTACGGATCACGGTGACGACCACGGCCATCGTGCTGGCGGTCCTGGCCGGCGGTGCGGTGAGTTTCCTGGCGTTGTTCCGCCACGCCCTGGTCACAGCGCAATCGAACGCCGCCGATATCCAGGCCGCCCAGATCGCCACGGACGCACAGCACCGGCTCGAGCACGCCGCCGGTCCGATCTTGCTACCGATCTCGGAAGTCGACGATGTGATCATCCAGCTGCAGCAGGACGGTCGCGTGATCGCCACCTCGGAGGGGGATTCCGCCGGGGGCCCGATCCTGCCCGGACCGTTCGCAGACCGCCTTTCCCTCGGTGGGGACAGCTATGTCGTGCAGTCGGCGCCGATCACATCGGCGTCGGGAGCGGTGCAATCCGTTGTCGTCGCGCGCTCGCTCGAGGACGCCGACAGCGCGGTACGATCGGCGGCCTTGTTGCTGGCCGCCGCGGTGCCCACCGTCAGCGCGTTCGTCGCGGCACTGATGTGGGCGGTGGTCGGCCGCTCGCTGCGACCGGTCGAGCGCATACGGCTCGACGCCGAATCCATCGGTGCGGATCTTTCCCGGCGGGTGGATCCACCCGCCGGGAAAGACGAGGTCGCTCGGCTGGCCGCGACCATGAACCGGATGCTCGACCGGCTCGAGTCCTCGCACCGGGCTCAACAACGGTTCGTTTCCGACGCCTCCCACGAATTGCGCTCCCCCGTGGCCGCCATCCGCCAGCACGCACAGGTCGCATTGCACCATCCCGGGGCGACCGATCTGGCATCGCTGGCCGGGGTCGTCGACAGCGAGGCCGCCCGATTACACGGTCTGGTCGACGATCTGCTGCTGCTGGCACGTCTCGGGGAAGGGCCCGGCCACAACCGCGGCGAAGTCGATCTCGACGATATAGTTCTCGCCGAATCGAGTCGGCTGCGCCAACTCGGTGTCACCGTCGATATCGCGGCCGTGGGACCGGCCCGGGTGTTCGCCGACGAAGGGCTACTGGCCAGGGCGGTCCGCAATGCCACCGACAACGCGCGCCGCCACGCACGTACTCGTGTCGACTTCACGCTGCGCTGCGAGAACGGACAGGTCGTCCTCTGGGTCGACGACGACGGCGACGGGGTTCCAGAATCCGACCGTGACCGGCTTTTCCGCCGCTTCGAACGCAGCGACGACAACCGCAGCCGCACCCACGGCGGCGCCGGCCTGGGCCTGGCAATCATCGCCGAAGCCGCCCGTCACACCGGCGGCAGCGCGCGACTGTCGAGCTCGCCCCTCGGCGGAGCCCGCCTCGAGATCACCCTGCCCGAACACACCGATGAGTGACCCGGACGCAGATCGTCCAGCGTGATCCCGGACGGACGGGGCGGGCACCTTCGGGCCACCAGCGGAGCACCCGGCAGGCGCGATGGCCGCTACCCACACCTTGGGACAGGCCGGCACGATCGACAACAGGCCGATCCACCGCAGCAGCGCTATCGGCGCGGGATACTCACTCTGCCCGTACTACCGGCGCGACCTCCTCGGCGAACCAACGCAGATAGTCCAGATACTCCTGTTCGGAACCCACGGGGCCCGGCGGTTCCACGACCGCGCGGGTGATACCGGCCTGCCGATAGGCGCCGGAATAGGCTTCGATCAGCTCGTCCCGGAAACCGCTCAACTCTCTGGCGGTCGCGTCGGCGAAGCCGTTGCGCAGAATGACACCAGCAGGGGATTTGAGCCAGTTGACATCGAAGCTGTCCTCCTTGCCGGCAAAATCCTGCTGTTCACGGATGTAGTCCAGCAGTGGCGGGATCTCCTCCAGCGTGAAGTCCGTCGGATTCGGCTGCCAGCCGTCGAAGCGTGCCGCGCGACGCAGGGCCGGCTTCGAATTCCCGCCGATATAGATGGGCGGACGCGGTTTCTGCAGTGGACGCGGCTCCACCGCGAGGCCGGTGATCTCGAAGTACGTGCCGCGGTGTGCGGGCAGTTCGGCGGTCCAGAGGGTGGTCAGCGCTTCGAGGATCTCGTCACTCCGTGCGCCACGTTCCCGGAAAGGCACTCCCATCGCCGCGAACTCCTGTTCGGCATGGCCGACACCGATCGACACATTGACGCGGCCGCCGGAGAGCACATCGATCGTCGCCAACGCCTTCGCGAGCCGTAGCGGATGGTGATATGGCAACACCAGAACGGCCGCGTCCAATCGGATCCGGTGGGTCGCTGCGGCGGCAAACGCCATCACCGACAAAGCATCCTGCCAATACGGGCCCAGCCTCGATACTTCGAACAGTGGCATCGCGAGGTGCTCCGAGACGGACACGGCATGGAAGCCCGATTCATCGAGAGTGGTGAGAATACGCCGAAAACCGTTCGCGTCGAGCGTATGTGACCAAGGGTTCAGGCCCGGAATATGATTGCTTCCCGGGAGGATGACATCGAATTTCATGGATTACGATTTCTTTCGGATCGGCGACCGGCCAGGAAGGTGACTTCGGGGACCGCGGCGCCTGAGCAAGTTCGATAGGACCAGGGAATGAGCTGCGCGTGGCAGCACCGAAGTAATATCCGGACCAGTTGAAGACTCGAGCGGTCCACTTGCCGGGCAAGACATCGTCCTGGAACGGCTGATACTCACCTGCCTGTGA
Organism: Nocardia grenadensis NBRC 108939; assembly: GCF_001613445.1. Lineage (GTDB taxonomy): Bacteria > Actinomycetota > Actinomycetes > Mycobacteriales > Mycobacteriaceae > Nocardia > Nocardia grenadensis. The sequence goes on along the minus strand of NZ_BDCJ01000001.1, from coordinate 47,012 downwards.
TCGCATGGTGGATGATCTCTGCCATGACCTGATGTGTGTCTGTCCTGGCGATGCCCTCGGTCTGCATTCCTCGTTGATGTGCCGCGACGTGTGCGAGCATCGACACCAGAACCGCCCCGATGGCTCGCGGCTCCGCCGGGTTCGTTTCACCGCTGTGCTCGTGACACCTGCCGGCGGCATGGGTGATCTCGTCGGTGACCGCCCCGAGAAACCGGAGGCGCAATTCGTAGAATCGCCGATCCCCCTCGGCGACGAAAAGATCGAGCACCCGGAGTATGGCCATGTGTTCTTCCCAGAACGAGAGGAACTCGGACGCGAGTACAGCCGAGCCGTTATACGCCGACGGCCCACTCCAGTCGGTCTCCCGGACGATCTTTGCCATACTCTCCCCCTTGTCGATCACGAGCCCGACCAGTTCGAGCGCGGCCGAGGCGATATCGGGGAAGTACTGATAGAATGTCGCAGTACTCGTCTGTGCCTCACTGGCGATATCCGCTACCGTGATGTCGTGGTACCTGTGCACCTGGAGTAATGCGGATGTCGACTCCAGCAGCTTCGTGCGCGTCGCCAATCCCCGAGCCCGAGGTACGCGACCATCGCTGGCTTTGACGTGCTGGGTATCCAGGCCAGAAGTGTCCGGCGACATACTGAAATACTCCCTTCGATCGACCGCGCTACTCGTGCACGATATAGGCGGGCGGATTTTCACAGAGACGGAACCTCGGCAGCGTGGCACCGCTATCGGGCTGCTCTTCGAAGAACACCTCGACACGCATTCCGATTGCTGCGCGGGTGGTGTCCTCGGCGGGCAGATCGCTGACCATACGAACTCCCTCATCGAGTTCGATGGTGGCACAGACATACGGCACCCGGTCGACCCAGGCGGGATGGAAAGCCCGGTGCGTGACGGTGAATGTGAAGATCGTGCCGCGGCCGCTGACCGGAGTCCATTGCCAATCCGCGCTGTGACAGTCCGGACACAACACACGAGGGTAGTGGCGGTACACACCACAGGCGCTACATCGCTGTATCACCAATTCGTGACGGCGCGCGGCCTCCCAGAAGCCGCGAGTCAGCGATGTGGGCTCTGGCGCCGGACGCGGGATCATGACGCGCGCCGCAAGCACAGGACGGCACCGTCGAAGAAGTTGCCCTCGTTCACCACCAGAATGTTCTCGCATCCGGCGACTTGCCGGGCCGGCTCCACTTCGTCTCTGAGTTGCCGGACACCCTCGATGATGTGGTTCATACCCGATACGTGTGCCTCCGAAAGCGCACCTCCATGGGGGTTGACCGGGGTGCGTCCGTCCAGGCGAATATGGCCCTCCTCTACATAGGGTCCGCCTTCGCCCATTCCCACCACCCCGAGCGCCTCCAGTGCGGCGATAACGTACCAGGTGAACCCCTCGTGGATTATCAGGCAATCTGCATCCGTCACGTCGATACCCGCCATCCCCAATGCGCGGCGCGCAGCTACCCCTATCGCGGGGACACCGGCGATATGCGGCTTCTGCGTGATCGACGTCGGCGAATCGCTATGGGATGTACCCACACCCGATATCAGAACAGGCAGCTTTCGAAGATCCCGACCGCGCTCGGCACCCACGATCACGAGTGCTCCCGCCCCGTCGGATTCCAATGAGCAGTCGAATAAGCGGAACGGTGAGGTGATCATCCTCGAGTTCTGGTGATCGTCCAGCGTCATGGGTTTGCCGTACATGAGCGCACGCTCGTTCAAGTTGGCGTTCGCGCGGCTGTTCACCGCCACATGGCCGAGTTGTTCACTCGTTGTGCCGAACTCGTGCATATGACGCTGGGCCGCTTGGGCGAACCATTGTGCGGCGCCTATGTTTCCGAGCGGAAACTCGAACTCGCGAACGGTCGCCATCGACGGCGCTGTCACAGCCTTGCCGGTCGACACCCGTTCACCGGAATATCCACGTCGACCCGCCGGTATCAGGACGCATGAGGCCACCCCCGTCGAGATCGCCATGCAGGCGTTCTGCACCGAGGCAATCAGGCTTGCGCCGCCGAGCTGGACCGAGGTGCTGAACGCCAGGTCCCGCAAACCGAGGTTGACGATGAAGTCTTCGACCGTGGCCTGAGCCAGCGAACTGGGAATGAATCCGTCGACGTCGGCTACCGTCAAGCCGGCATCGTCCAGCGCGCGCCGGCACGCCTCCAAGTGCAGTTCCAGCGTCGACCTGTCCGTTCCTCGGGTGTAGACCGTCTGTCCGATACCGACGATCGCGCAATGAGCGGCCGGGTTCATCGCGCCTGCGTTTCGGAAGTGTCGGCTGCCGGAGTCGTCAGCCGCACCAGGGCGTCCAGCCCGATCACCCCATCGGCCCGCGCGAGCAGGGGATTGATATCCAATTCGGCAACCTCGCCGGTCGCTGCGAGTTCGGCGAGGCGCAGCACGGCATCGACGACCGCGGTCCTGTCGGCAGGCCGGGCGCCACGCCAGCCGTCGAGCAGCGGAGAGATCCGCAAGCCTGCCACCATTCTCTCCGCGCGTGAACGGGTGAGGGGCAGAACGGCGCGGGCAACATCGCGATACAACTCGGCGTTGACCCCGCCCGCACCGACCAGGACAACTGGGCCGAGCACCGGATCTACGCTGATCCCGGCCAGTAGCTCGATCCCCTCCGAGACCTGCTGTGCGACCAGGAAACCCTCGGCACCACGTGATCGCATGTCCACGGCGGCCGAACTCACGGCTTCGGGGCCGTCCAGCCCCGTCCGAACGAGCCCGTGCTCGCTCTTGTGGGAGTGGCCACGTCCTTTCAAAACAACCGGATAACCGATCTCGTCCGCGGCTGCGCAGGCATCCGCCACAGTGTCGGCCGTCCGATGAGCGGCGAACTCGAACCCACGATCTTCCAACCAGCGGGTCGACTGGCTCTCGTCCAACAGGGTGGTCGACCGGGCAGGGCGAGGCGGACCGGGTAACCCACGCGCGAGCCGAACAACCTCGCGAAGCTCCGGGTCTCGTGCCGGGTGCCTGAGCAACGCCCGCGTGGCGCCGACAGCATTACGAACATTCCGGAAGACCGGCAGACCAGCGGCCCAGAGCTCCCGATACACCGGATGGTCGGCGGATGCCCCATTCCAGATCGGCAGCACCGGCTTCTTCGCGGTTCGCGCGAACTCGACAAGACTGGCGCCCACAGCCTCTGTGAGCCCGCCGCCCGGCGCGGGGACGGGGCACAGCATCACGCCGATGGCGTCATCACGCAAACACAAGTCCAGGATACGGGCCCCATTGCCGGCAAGCACGGTCACACCGCCATTGTCCACCGGGTTCGAGATGTTCAATTCCGCTGGAATCACCTCGCGCAGCGAGGATTGCGTCGCGGAACTGAGCGTTGGAAGCGGCAATCCGCCCACCGTGGCGAGATCACCCACGTGTGCCGCCGAGCCACCGGAAACGCTGCACACCACGACCCCGTCCGCGGTGGGTAGCGGGCAGCGGGCCAGCGCCGCACCGATCTCGATGAGTTCGTCGAGATCATCGACGCGCACGATACCGAACTGCTCGAAGAAGACGTCCCACACTTCGTCGGTGCCGACCAGATGCCCGGTGTGGGACTGGGCCATCACCCGGCCGACCTCACTGCGCCCGACCTTCACCACGACAATGGGTGTCTCGTTCTCGATCGCGGCAACCGCCGCTTCTCGTAAGCGCCGGCCCGAGGTGAACCCTTCGATGTACGCACTGATGACGGCAGTATCGGGATCCCGCGCCAGGAACTCGACGAAGTCCGCCGCAGCAAGATCTGCTTCATTTCCGGTCGGTGCCCAGTAGCTCAACGCGACGCCGAGCTGCTGGGCCTGGGTCAGCGGCCGCCCCTGAGCGCCGCTCTGTGAAATTACCCCGATCCGCCGACCCGGCAGCTCATCGAGCGGGTCCCACGCGTTCGCGTTGGTATTGGGTCCGATCAGCCGGGCGCCTGCCCTGCGCACCGCCCTGACCAGAGACCTCTCCCGTTCGATGCCCTCATCTGTGCCGAGTTCCGAATAGCCGTTCGCGAATACCAGAAAAAAGCCGACGTCGAGCCGGGCGTCTCTCGCGGAGTTCACCACGGCCTCGGCATCTCGTACCAGGATCAAGACCACGTCGATCGGCCCCGGAAGTGCGGCGAGGTCTGCCACAGCGCGAATATCGAAGACTTTGTCCTTGGTCGGATTCACCGGATAGAAGGCTGCGCCGATTCGTTTGGCATGTGCCAGCGCGCGGCTGGTGACGCTGGCCAGACCCGCACGCGTGTCATGGGCTCCTACCACCGCGATGGACCGCGGTCGATAAAAAGTCCGAAGATTCAATGGGTCCGTAGAAGCGATATTCGAATCCAGCACCGGATGTATGGGCTCCGTTGTCGACTCTGTATTCGCCATATAGCACTCCTTGGTGATGCTATTACTCTGGGAAAGGACAGCCGACCTGCTACTACAGGTTTAGACACAAACTCTCTCGATGTCTGAACCGGAGCCGAGGTCGGCCACCCTCCCCGATCACACAGTTTCTGCGGTCGCGACTGCCCTTACCAGGGCGTAACGGCGACAGTCGAGACCATCGGATACCGCAGAGTGGTTATTACATATCAGGTCAGCCGGCGGGCTGCCCCACTGCCTCCGCATAATACGAACGATCCACGACCTCGGACTCCGGCAGGATCTGACTCCCTTTGAATACACCGGTCTTCTGAAAACTCTCTTGCAGGAGGTCGGTGGTGCCTTCGCGGATCTCCCAGTCGAATACCAGCGATGGAGTCCGTGTCATGATCTCCAGCGGAAGTTCGACCGCCTCGGCAACGCTCGCGGCCACCTTCGGATCGGCCTTGTAGTCGCCGGTCAGATACGTATTGACCGTCCGCACGAGAGCCCTGACGAAAGCGACGCCCGCCTCACCCTTCTCTCTGAGCATGTTCGGTCCGAAGATAATCCCACCGAGCGGCTCTGCAGGTGGTTGGCCGACCGCGAACGTGTACCCGTCGCGGCCGCTGATCCGGGTCCAGTAGGGGTCACTCAGCCACGCTGCCGGTATCGCTCCGTTCTCCAACGACGTAACCAGGTCGGCCGCAGGCAACGACTGGAATTTCACATCGTCGATATCGACACCCGCTTTGGCGAACCCGTGCGTGAGCGGATACATGGTAACGCTACCCGAGCCCACGATCGCGCCGATACTTTCACCTTTCAGGTCGGATATCTTCCCCGGACGACCATCCACGTCTCGAATCCATAATCCTGCCTTGGAGTCGGCGGCGGAGAAGTAATTCCCCAGCACCCATCGCAGGTCGATTCCGGCTGCCAACCCGTTGAAGAATGCCGAATCCGGTGCCCCGACGGATATATCAGACTTTCCCGAGGCCAAAAGATTGATACTGTCCGCCGCGGGGACTTGTTTGAGTTCGACCTCGAGGTTCTCTTTTTCGAACTCACCGCTCGCTATCGCGAGGCGAACGTTGGCCATGAACTCACTCTGCAGTGTCGAGGAAGTCACCAACAGCTTGGTTTTGCCCGGTAGCGGTTGCGGTTGGGGAGAATTCGCCTCACATCGGGCGGGGTGCCGGTCCGGTGCACGGTCGTCAGGATCGGTCCAGCCACCCGCACAGCCCGCGACGGGAAGACCCGTCGCGGCTCTCGGGGTTACCGGACCCGCGGATCGAGAGGCATCCGACCCCCCACTCCCGCAGGCCGAGACGGCCAACGTGAGCACCGCGGCGAAGATGAGCCCCAGCGACGTACGTGTTCTTCTCATGCTGCCCTCAGCATTCTCATAGGGGGGACAAGCCTCGCCGTCAGGCGTTCGTAGCAGCGCCATCGTGCGGAGCCCATTTCGTCAACCGTCGACCGATGAATCGGACGATCTCGGTGAAGATCACGCCACCGACGGCGACGACAACGATGCCGACGAACATGTGGCCATTGAGGAACAGCGCGCGAGAGTTGAAGATCAGATAGCCGAGCCCGTCCGTTCCCACGATGAATTCGGCGGCGACGATCACCAGGAAAGCTATCCCGGCGCCCACCCGCATGGCAACGAAGATTTGCGGTAGCGAAGCGGGCACGAGTACATGTCGAAACATGTCCCACCGGTTGGCGCCGAAGCACTGCGCAGCCTCTCGATAGCCCTCGGGAACCGAAATAACAGCCGACATGGTGGAGATCCAGACAAAGAAGAACACGGTCGTGGCAACGAGGGCGATCTTCGGCCCTTCGCCCAGTCCGAATATATTCAAAAGAATCGGGAGAAGAGCGAGTTTCGGAACCACATACAGCGCATCGAGTGTCGATTCGAGCATCTTTCTAATCCAGCGGATCGAACCCATGACGAGACCGACAACAATACCCGCGAACGCGCCGATGACAAATCCATAGAAGACCCGCATGGTCGTTACGCGAATATCGGGCCATAGCGTTCCGGATTTCAGGAGGTCCCAGCCGTCTCGGATGATGTCCGTAGGCGCCGGGTAGAGGCGACTGTCTATCCAGCCCATGGTGCTGGACAGCTGCCATAGCGCGAGCAGCAGCACCGGAAAGCCGATTGCCAGTGTGGCATCGATACCTCTGCGGCGTCGAATTGCGCCGGCCGAGTTTATTTCCGCTCGGCCTGGTAATCGCACCAATACTCGATCGCTGAAGCTCTCGGAAATCTGCGACATCTCAATTTCTCCTACCAGCGGAACCTTGCCCCGCCTCGACCTCATCGCGGAGCAGCTCCCACAGCTCTGCCTTGAATGCCGCGAACTCTGGAGCATCGCGGACGGCGGCGGACCGGGGACGAGGGAACGGCGAGCGTCGCTCCGCCAGGATTCGCCCCGGTCGTGCGCTCATCACCACCACTCTGTCACCGAGGATGATCGCCTCCTCCAGGCTGTGTGTGACGAAGAGAACGGTACGGCGCTCGGCTTGACACAACTCGAGCAGTTCTTCCTGCAGAATCGTGCGAAGTTGAGCATCCAGCGCGGCGAAGGGCTCATCCATCAACAGGATTTCTGGTTCGGACGCGAGGGCACGAGCGATCGAAACTCGCTGGCGCATTCCGCCGGAGAGCTGAGCCGGATAAACATCGGCGAACTCGGCTATTCTCATCTTCTCCAGCCATGAACGCGCACGTTTACGACCTTCTGATTTACGCACTCCCTGGATGTCGAGACCGAAGCGCACGTTGGCCTCGACTGTCTTCCACGGGTAGATTCCGTAATCCTGGAATATCATCGACGCCGGATGAGCCGATTTCGCCGCGACGGTAACTTTCCCTTTCGAAGGTGGTAGCAGTCCGGCCACTATCCTCAGGAAGGTGGATTTACCACAGCCAGAGGGACCGACAATGCAAACGAACTCGCCCTCATCGATACTTGCATCCATCGGACCGAGCGCATGGACACTACCGTTGCCCGACCCGAAGGACCGTTCGACACCATTCGCGACAATCTTTGGACGGGAACCACTGGATAGATCGATGGTACGGTCCTGTTCCCGAGCCCCTGAAGCGATCGAGCTGTTTGTGGTCATTTTCTATACCTTCACCATGAATTGGTAGGCCGTGTTCGATGGAACTCGGTGTCACCGGACGGTCCAGGACCGATTCGTGGGCAGAGATTCGGTCGCGCAATGTGTAACGCTCCAATCAATTGCCGTGGAGATTCCGGATTTCGGCCTCTGACGCTTATCCGGGGGTGATGCGACGGTGGGTGATTCTCCAGCCGGCGTCGCTGCGGCGGAGCTGATCGGAGTACCGCACGAGCAGTCCTGCTATCGGTGTGGCGTGAGTGTTGCGATAGAACTGCACATAACTGAGCGCTTGCGCCTTCGAGCCGTCGATGGCCACGGTGAGCGTGGTGATCACGTGGCGTGTGTGTGAGCCCGGTCCGCTGACGCCCGTCCTGCGCCGCTCGACGGCGGCAGCGATCACCTCGGCGATGCCGACCTGTCGTGTGCCGGTGGTCTCCCAGACCACATCCTCGCTGTAGAAGTTCCGGTACTCCGCAGCATGGCCCTCATCGGCACAGAGGGCGCAACGGCCGAGGAGGTCGCGGACCTCCAGTTCCGCCGCCATCGAGCCCGGGCGTGCAATCGTCATGACCAGTGTGTCCTTCCAATCAAACCTCGCGGTGCCGCTCCGGCAACTCGATATCGGTGCACCGTCGGTCGCGGTGAGACCGATGCGGCACCGCCGCTGATCCCGCCTCCTCGATCACTCCACCCATTGCTCGATGCGATCCTCTCGCCGCGGCTGCCGGCCGGTCCGGAACGGCGAGAGCGGGGCATCGACCAGAAGGTATCGATCGAAGGCAGTGGTCAGCTCATTGCTCTGCACGCGCCATGCCGAGAGGGCGGGATCGCTGCGCAGAGCCTTCTCGAGCTCGGCCCACTGAGTCCACGACGGTATGGCCCAGAGCACGAAGGCCTCACTGTCGTTGGTCATCAATGTCTCCCAGGCCCCGACGAGCCGCCACCCGAAGCGCTCGTAGAGCGGTGCGGCGATCTCGTTTACTCTGCGCAGGTACTCGCCCGCTTGCCCGGGGGCGACGTGCACCTCCTCCTGGGCGTAGACATCGCCGGTCACTCCGGCAGCGCAGAGATCCGCGGACGTGGGACTCCAAGGCGCGGGCAGCAGGAGACGATCGCGACCTCCCGAACGAAACTCTGCTGCGGTAGCCCACCATTTTGCGAGCTTTGGATCTTGTAGCGCCTCATGTTGAAGCTCGTGCCGAAAGGATGCGGCGAGTCCGGAAAGCCCATCTTCTTCCCAAATATTCACCACTTGCGGCCAGTACCCAGTACTCCCCACCACACCCCAGACTCCGTAGCAGCTCTGGTTGCGTTCTTCCTGTCCGATGGGGCTGAAATTGGCAGTCATGTGGTACATGTACTTGCTGCGATTGTGGCCGATTATGTCGATGTACTCGTGGATATAGATCTTGTCGTTCATCTGAACCTTCCAAATGCGACCCACCGGATAGCTGATCGGTCCCATTCGATTCCGAACGGATGGCAATATAGTTATGGCGGTCGGCACCGTCGGCACGAGAAGTGGTTCGGATGCAGGAGTTCACAACTCCCGTCAGACCCGGTCCAGACTCAGCATCCGGATAGCATTGCCTCGAAGTATCTTGTATTTCTCTTCGTCACTCAGTCCGAGTAGATGCTTCTCGGCGACAGTTTTCGAATCCGGCCACGTAGAGTCGGTATGTGGATAGTCGGTCTCGAACGTGATGTTGTCGATTCCGATAGCATCACGTGAGGCGATTCCATGGTAGTCCTTGAAGAAACAGCCGAACACGTTACGCCGAAAGTACTCAGAGGGCGGTTCCGGAGTGATTCCGTCGCGTCCCACCCACGCTCTATGTTCCTCCCAAACGGTATCCGCGCGCTCGAGAAGATATGGCAGCCATCCGATCTGGCCCTCGGAATAAGCAATTTTCAGATCGGGATACTGGACGAGCTTCCCGGAGAACAGCCAGTCCGCCAACGATGTCATGGAGTTGTTGAAGGAGAGCGTGGCAGCGACTCCGTCCGGCGCATCCGCCGAGGTCGCAGGCATCCTCGACGAAGACCCGATATGCATGTTGATCGTCGTGGACGTCTCTTCGCAGGCCTGGAAGAACGGGTCCCAGAACCCACTGTGGATGCTCGGCAAGCCCAGATGCGCGGGAATTTCGCTGAAGCAAACAGCATGCACGCCCCGTTCGGCATTACGCCGGACTTCGGCGGCAGCCAATTCGGCATCCCAGAGCGGCACGATGATCAGCGGAATCAGCACCCCGTTACTGTCACCACACCATTCCTCGACCATGTAGTTGTTGTAGGCCTTGATACATTCCAGCCCCAACTCCCTGTCCGAGTTCTCGGTGAATGTCTGTCCGCAGAACCGGGGAAAGGTCGGGAACGAGAGCGATCCGTCGACGTGGTTCGCGAGCATGTCTTTGGTACGCTCGACCGGGTCGTAGCACCCGGGGCGCATCTCATCATAGGTCATCGGGGTCATCGTCATTTCCTCGCGGCTGAATCCGACCCCCGCGACGTGACGTTTATGAACATATACGAGATCTTCGAATACCCAGCAATCCGCTGCTGGTCCGTCCGGATCGAACGTCTGCTCATACCGCCCGCCTCCGACATGTCGGATATCGCCGATTCCACGACGCTCGACACGGGGACCGTGCTCGCGATATTTCCTCGGCAACCAGGTCTGCCATAAATGAGCGGGCTCGACTATGTGGTCGTCGACGCTGATGATTCTCGGGAGGTCCGACATATAAGTCCTATGTCTCGCTGACTCAATCTGACTGTTCGTCAGATCGCAGTTTGGCATAGAGCGAGCTGTGTGTCCAGCCTCACTTTTCCGTGGCGCCCGCCTCCGGGGTGAGCGGCTTGGTGAACCGTCAGTGGCCACGGGCGCGTCCTCCGCTGTAGGGCCGCCGCACCCATGGCCCCGCAGAACGGCCCGTGTTTTCCGTGCGATGGTTTCGGGGGCTTACCGAGTTCGTTCGCGAGTCGGTCGACTCACGCAACATCCACGTCGGGGGTGACCGTGTCGTCAAGCAGACTGCGGCATACCAGTGCCGATGAAGTCCGGCGTCGAAATCGGTCACCGATGACGTCGTGAAGCACGGTCGAAATCAGTTGGCATTCAGGGAAACCGACGTTGCCGACGGGCGTGTCCAGCAGCTTCGGCAGTCTGCGGAACACACGCTACTGCCGATGTGCGCGCGAGCCCGGCCGGCCGCGCCGACCGAAGCCAGTCGGAATCATCCCAGCACGAAACTCCTTGGCGACCAGGCGAATCGACACATTGCCCGGCCTGTTCACTCGTCAAGAAGAATGAACTGCCACGGTCGACCGACAGCGAAATAATCTGTACAGCAGGCCAATTCAATTCAAGTCACCAATGCGAATTTCACCCGGCATCCGTGTGGAGTACCAGACCGGGACTCGCACGGATGGCGGTAGTTCTCCCTCCGCCAGAACACCCTTTCGAGCGCTTCGGCGACCAGCGCGGTCGTCGTCGAACTCGCTGCGGCCCAGCCGACGATCACCCGGGGAGAACACGTCGAACACAAGCGGCACATAAGCCCATCCGGTCCGGATCGATACATACGTGGAATGGTCAACAGGGGCGCGACCCCGATCCTGCCCGGGCATATCAGCTCGGGCATTCGATCAGCTCTCGCCTCGACCTCCGAAACCGCGTCCGCGTGACCCGTTCTGCCCCGGACTCTCACCCCACAGGCGACCGCAGAACGAGTCGTCGCCGACGCCGCCACCACGGACGGCGGCGGGTTGTGACCAATCCCTCCGGCGGCACGCCGGCCAAAGGCCGCCCGCTGGGTGCGACAGGCGTGGCGCAGTACGCGGAATCGGTCTGGCAGCCACGTGGGCCGACGCGAGCCCGCCGGGTCGATTACGCGAACAGCACAACGTCGGGCTCGGCGGCGCGACGGTAATGACGCTCTACGCGAACACGGGATCGATCCATCGCTGAAACGCAGGTCAGCGGTTGCGCACCCGGACCAGTGTGCGCGGCGCCACGGCAGCCATATGGCTGGACAACACCATCAGTGTGAGCACGGCGAATCCGGCGGCAACCGTCGCGTAGACCATCATGGGGAACCTCCTCGTACTGGTTTCCTTGTCCACCTTTCCCGCCGAACCTGGGAACAACCTGTGCGCCGCTCGGCAATGCCCTGTGTTCAGTGGGGGTCCCTCGCTGCTGCCGAGGCCCGCCCGCCTCCTCCGAGCCGAGAAGGGTGACCGGTCGCGCGGCGAACGCCTCGGTCGGCGAAAGTTCCAGGCCGCGGCTGTGCTCGTGAAGGCCGGAAAAGTCGAATTGCCGGGTAGCCGGCCCCGGGGTCAGCGAGCCGACCCCGGGCAATTCCCGCGGAGCATGGTACTCGCTGGTCACCGTGACCGCCTTGTCGGCCATACCGATCGATTCGGCCGTGGCGACGATCAGCAGGCCCCCGGGCATGTACGCGTCGGACAGCCGGAATCGGAGCGTCCCGCGAAAGCGCGCAACTCGGCATCGCGACATACCCGCGCCCGGTCGCTGCTCAACCGGCCGCTACTTCCGCAAGCTGCTTTCCGAGCTGATCCGCAGCGGCGGATCAGCTCGGAAAGTGGGCGATCCGGGTGAGCCGCAGGATTCACCGCTCCGCTCGGAGGCGATATCCGTTCACGCGGTCTCGGACCGCTTATACATCGCGTCCTCGAATTTCCCGGGCCGCAGTGAATATGGCGTCGGCGTCATCGACCGGTGGGTGAATCAGTTGCATGATGTACTTTTTGATTTTCTTCCCTTCGGAGCCGGACGCCTGTACTCGACGGTCCCAGCCGTCTGTCAGCAATGCGCCGGCGGCACCCAGGTCGAGACAGGTCACATAAGGGTCCGGTGCGAAAGGCAAGGCCGCGAGGCCGAGAAGGTCGGCGGCAGCGTTGTGGCCGGCGGTTTTGCCGAGAGGCACTGCGTATTGACAACTCTGCACCGTCGAGTGATCCGGATCGATTCGAGCTGCGGCCGTATCACCCGCAGCGAAGACATCCTCGGTGACCCGGAGCCACTCATCCACCTGCAACCTACCCAGCTGATCCCGAGGACCTGGGATCTGCAGGGTGAGTGGGCTGGCCTGCAAGCCGGCGGTCCACACTACCGCGTCGGTGTCGATCCGCGAGCCGTCGGACAGTTCGGCGAAGCCGTCGCCGACCTCGGTGACCGTGACGCCGAGCCGGCAAACGATACCCAGCTCGTCGAGCGCCGTCAGAATCTGCGGCCGCGGGCCCGCGCCGAGCTCCGGGCCGACTTCGGTAGCCCGGTCGACCAGCAGGACTCGGCCCCTGGATGCGAGTTCGGTCGCGAGCTCCAAGCCGGTGAATCCGGAGCCGACCACGGTCGCGTGAAACCCTGACCGTTTCCGCAGGTGGGCCTGCAGACGCTGAGCCCCGCCCAAGGTGTCGATATCGAACAATCGATCCGCACCGGGTAGCTCCGGCCGAATCAGGCGGCTGCCGGCAGCCAACACAAGACGTTCGTAGTCGATGTCGCGACCATCGTCAGTGGTCACCCGGCGTCGCGCGACGTCGATCCGGCGAACGCTCGCGCGGACATGGTCGACGCCGATCGGTTTCAATATGCGGTCGAGCGCCACCGTGGCCCGGCTCGGGTCTGCTTCGTACAGCCGAGGGCGCAGCACCAGATCGCGTTGGGGCGCGATCAGGGTAATCCTCAGGTCGGCACCGGTGGAGTGCCGAACCTGCGCTGCCGAGGCTGCGCTCCATACACCGGCAAATCCGCCGCCGATGACAACGATATGAGGCATTCTGGTTTCCTTCTATTCTTCGGTAGTTCACCGCGAGACGATTCCCTCGACGGGGAACCGGTATCCCATTGGCTCGGTAGCGGCATATACAGATTCCGGCGGGGTGAGCGGGAGTAGTGATGGCCGCCGGCCGGTGCCAGCACAGTCGTGCCGAACACGCACGAGTTGTGCGAATTCCGCGCATAGGATCGAGCATTGCGCTGTCGCCGCTGCCGGCTGTCGTCGAGATGCCACAACTCCCAGTTCTGGAACCTTGGTCTGCTCGGTTCCATTTCGGTGGATGGTGTCGCCGGGAGGTCCGACGGCTTTCTCTACTATCGGCATATGGTCACCGATCGCCGCCGCAGCGGGTTCATCGACTCTTGTCCGGGAACGCGGTACAACACCGAATTCGGCGTGCGCCGATACGAGCCGGTCCAGGTGACGGCCAGGAGCGGATGCTTGAACAAGGTCGGTCATAGAACTCCATCAAGCCTTATCGGCGGTCTCGCACGATCGTGCCCGACCCCGTGATAAAGAAACAGCGTATTCTGGACTGCAGAAGATCGGAGTAACAATGGCGGGCCCTCTCAAGAAACAGCCGTCGTACGCGATCACCAGCGTCGATCATGCCCTCCACATCGCCGTCATGTTGCAGCTGGAGGGCGAAGTCACTGTGTCGCAGATCGCCGACCGACTGGGCGTGGCCAGATCGACTGCGCACCGCCTCCTCGCGATGCTGGTCTATCGCGATTTCGCGGTACAAAGTGAGAACCGCTGCTACCGAGCCGGTCCGGTACTCGAGTTGGCTGCACATTCGCAATCCCAGACCTCGCAGCTACGCACGGCGGCCCTCCCGCATCTCCGTCGGTTGGTCGATGTCCTGGGAGAGTCGGCCAATCTCATCATCCGCACCGGCAGTACGGCGCGGTTCATCGCCAGTGTGGAAAGTCCGCGAGCATTGCGGGTCGGGACCCGCGAAGGCATGGTCTTTCGCGCCCACAAGATCACAGGAGGCCTGCTCTTGCTCGCCGAATTGTCCGACGAGGAATTGCAGCAGGTCTATTCCGACGGCTACAAGTCGGGCCAGCCCGACGACGACCGGCCCGACCTGTCGCAACTGCGCCGTACCCTGAACCAGATCCGAAAGAACGGCTTCGTTGTCAATAAGGATGTGTCCGAGCGTGGAGTTACCGCGATCGGAAGCCTCATCCGTTCCGATGACGGTCACGCCTTGGCCGGCGTGTCCGTTTCCATGCCGAGCGTTCGCTACGACCCGGAGAAACTTCCCGCGATCGTGTCGACACTTGCGCTCGCCGTGAAAGCGATTCAGGCCGACTTCATAAAGGGCTGAGCGGACTCGATCGAGCCCGCCTCCGGACAAGGCCGCACTCGGCAACAGGACAGCACGTACTGGTCGACTCGACGCGTTCGTCGACTCAACCAGCGCGCGCCCTCGACCGGCTGATGTTCCCGACGCTCGACACGCCGACGGCAACCAGCAGAGCGGCCCCGTTGAAGAATTGGCCCACCCACGCCGGTGCCCCGATCAAGGTCAGTCCGCTGACGCTGACCGCCAGAAACAGCACGCCGATGACTGTCCCCAGTACAGACGGCCTCCCGAGGTAAACGACGATCGTGCTGAGTAGAACGGCCGTCAACGCGGGAAACAACATGCTCATTCCCGAGTCGGACGTCGCCGAACCCTGTCGGGCGAGCAGGAGAGCCCCCGCAGCGCCGGCGACGAGACCGGACAGGGCAAAGGAGATGAACTTGACCTTCACGACATTGATGCCGGTGAGTCGAGCCGCGTTCGAGTTGGAACCGACAGCGAAAAGATAGCGCCCGAGCGGTGTGTGTTCCATGACGAACCACACCCCGAAGGCAATCGCCGCGGCCACGACCACGATCCTCGGAAGCCCGAACCACGTCCCCGAACCAAGGGCAGTGACCTGGGGGGAAATCCCATTGGTGATCTGCAGACCATCGGTGTAGGCGAGGATCACGCCGCCGAGCAGCGTGGCCATCCCGAGCGTCGCGATGAAGGGATTCATCTCGAACTTCGCGACCAACAGACCTATGAACCCGCCGACGGCCACTCCGCCGAGCAAAGCGATACAGATGGCCACCAGGGGCGGGAGACCGAAGTGCGCCATCGCCGCCGCGGCGGCGACACTGGTGGTCGCGGTCACGGCACCGACGGAGAAGTCGAGGAATCCCGCGGCCATAGGGAACAGCAGTGCGAGTGCTACCACCAGCCCTACGGCTTGGTTCGCCACGAGCGCCCGCAGGTTGGCTTCACTCCGAAACGCCGCACCGGATTCGGGGAGAACGGCGAACATAAAGGCCATCGCGACGAGTAGGAGCAGCAGTCCGTACCGCTGAAGAAGGCGAGGCCATCCGGAGAACTTCCGGCTCACAACGGCCGAATCCGATGCGGCCGCCGGCGTGGCGGCAATGGCCTGGTCAGTAGGAATCACAGCTATTCTCCTTCTGGGACTGCATGTGAGAGCACGGAGAGCCGCCCCTCGGTTACCTCGGAGGCAGCCAGCTCGGTTCGGATCCGGCCACCCGTCACCACAATGACGCGGTCACAGAGCGCCGCCAGCTCCGCGAAATCCGACGACACGACAATCGCGGCGTTGGCGCCGTCGCGAACATGCGATCGAATGGCCGCGTGGATCTCGGCGCGAGCCGTGACGTCCACGCCCTGAGTCGGCTCGTCGAGCAGGAGCACTTTCGGTCGTAGCCGGATCCATCGAGCTATGACGACCTTCTGCTGATTACCGCCTGACAGTGTTGCCAAAGCCGTGTCCGGCCCGGCGGCCCGGACGTCGAACTCGGTCATCAAATCGCCGGCCTCTCGACGCTCTAGGCCATGGGCCATGCGCCAGATTCGCCAATATCGACTGACGATCGATATCGAGAGGTTGGCGACCACCGACTGCTCGAGGAACGCCGCATCACGGGCCCGGTCTTCGGGCACGAAGGCGAATCCGGCGCGGATGGCATCACCGGTGCTGCCGAATCTCACAGGCGCACCATCGACCTCGATCCTTCCGCCGTCGATCACACGCGCACCGAACAGGGTACGCAGCAAGGTTGACCGGCCGGAGCCGAGCAGTCCTGCCACACCGAGGATCTCACCTCGATGCACCTCGAAGCTCACCGATTCGAGCGGGCCGGCGGCGAGGTCGCGCACCGCCAGCAACACCGGTCCCCTGGTGGCCGGCGTCTTGTCACGCGTCTGCGGTCGAGGCGCGGAGCCGGTCATGAACTCGATCAGCGCGGCTTCATCGAGATCGGCGTGGGCATCGGCCGTGGCGACTATTGCGCCGTCGCGCAGTACGGTCACCCGATCGGCCAGGCGCAGGACCTCGGGCAATCGGTGGCTGACATAGATCACCGTCTGCCCCCGCGCCCGCAGCTGCTCGACCGCCTGCAACAACAGGTCGACTTCATGATTGGGAAGGCTCGCCGTGGGTTCGTCGAGGACCAATGTCACGGTTTCCCCGGTGTCGGTATTGCGGAGTGCACGCGCGATGGCAACGAGGGTCCGGTCGCTCGGGCGCAGCTCACGCACGAGTTTGCGAGGATCGATATCGGGCCCGATATGCGCGAGTTGTTCTGCGGTGCTTCGATGGAGCGCGCTCCAAGCGATCGCCGGCCCGAGCCGGCGCGGATAGCCGGATTCCAGTGCGAAGTTCTCGCTGACCGTGAGATCCGGCACAAGACCGAGATCTTGGTGGACAAACCGCAGGCCAGCTGATTTCCCGACCGCCGGACTGTATGCGTTCCACGCGTGCAGATGACCATTCAGTCCAATGGTTCCGCCACGATCGGCTTGATGGACACCCGCAAGGATTTTCAGGGTCGTCGATTTGCCGGAACCGTTGCCGCCGAGAAGTGCGTGCACCGTTCCCCGGGCAACCTCGAAATCGATGCTGCGGAGGACGCGCACACCGCCGAAGGTCTTGCTGACACTCCGCAGTTCGACCGCAGGCGGCCCGAATTCTCTGACTTCACTCTGCTCGACAACGGTCATCGCGATCGTCCCCATGCCTGCTTGTAGTGACTCGAGAAGTCGATCGTTCCCACATATTCCGAGCCGGGAGCGGGCAAGTTGTTGTCAGCGTCCACGATCTGCATGCCTACGCCCGCCGGGACGGCTGCCGCACCGTTGAACACTCGGTTGAGCGAATCGATCGACGCGTAGGACCGGTAGCCGCTGGACACGCCGACACAGAGTTGCTCGCCCTGCCCGCTGCGGACGTAGTCGAGATCGTTACGTTGGCACTCGCTGCCCAGCACCAGCAAGTCCGGGCGGCCGGAGGTGACGAGAGCCTGCTGGATCCCGGCGACGAAAAAGTAGTCGACATCGACCGCGACGACACTGGCTTCAGGATGTCTCGCCAGCGCTGTCTCGAACCGCTGCCGAATGTTGGGGACGTCCGGCGGCACTATGGACACGGTGTCCACGATCGTGCAACCGCCACATTTCTCCATCCGCTTTCTGAAGCCGTCGGCGAGATAAGTCCCGAATGCCACGTCCTGGAAGGCGACGTGCAGGACCTTCGCGGAACCTCCGGTCTTCGAGATGACGATGTCGGCGCGCAGCTCACCGAGTCGGGTGTAGAGGTCCGCGATCGAACCACCACCGGCGAGGTAGCTGGCGGGAGCGTCGAACAGTGGAGTACTTGCGCCCTGAGTGGGGTCATCGCAGTCGAAACCGCTGAAAGATGCGATCTTCACGTTCGCCCGGCGTGCTTCGATCAGTGCTTGTCGGACAGGAGCGCAGTCGACGGAGACCAGGACGATGCCTTCGGCTCCCGCTGCGGTCGCTTGGCGGATACATTCCGACCACCCGCCGTTGACGTTGTTGCGGCCGTCGCACACTCGCGTGGTCCAGCCGATCGCCGCGCCGGCTTCCACAAGTTGTTCGGATTGGTAAGCCAGGGCATGTACCTGCTGAAAGGCGGAGATGATCCATATCTCCTTGTCGACAGCCGGCGCCGGCGCGGTGGCCGGGGGCTCCGTGGAGGAACCTCGGTAGGCGGCTTCGGTCGCCGCTGTAGCCTCGGCGACGAGCCCGGGATCAGTACCTGCACTTGCCGGATCCGCGCGGCCGCCTCCTTCGGAGGCGCACGACACAAGCAGTGTCAAGGCGAGGGCGATACCGGTCAGCGCGGTCCGGCCGGGGGTGATCCACTTCATTTTCTGATGCCTCCAAAGCCTGATTCACCGGAAGTTCTCCGGAATACGAGTCGTCCAGGCGACGTCACGTTCGAGGGCGCTTGCCAGGCGCAATAGGGTGGACTCATCGAACGGCGACCCGATGAGCTGCACTCCCACCGGTAGTCCGTCCGGACCGAGATGGACCGGCAAGCTGATGGCCGGTAGTCCGCTGATGCTCGCAACAGTCGTGAACGCAACCATCCCCAGGGCGCTCGGCCGCGCTTCGTCGGGATATCGGTTTGCCTCGTCGACGATGGTTCCCGCAAGCGGGGGTGTGCACGCCATGGTGGGCGTGAGTAGAACGTCGAAGTCCCGTTTCCATTGCGCGACAACAGTTCTCGATTCGATCTCAAGGATCCTCGCGGCCTGTGCGTATTCACCGGCATGTGTTCGCTGGGCCTGCAGCCATCGGTGCCGGTTATATGGTTCGGCGAGATCCGGATCTTCGAAAGGGTAGGTATAGAGCGAAGCCGGAATAACTGTTTCGACGTATGCGCGGATCGCATTGCCGCTGAACAGCTCTGGAGCTACCGGCTCGACGATGTGCCCGTATCCCTCGAGCAGGCGCGCCGCCTGTATCGTCGCCACCGCGCACTGTGGATCCACCGGTTGCCCCGTCGGCGCATCGAGCAGCAGGCCGATCCGCAACCTGCCGGACTCCCGGCCGATCTCGTCGACGAAAGCCCGCTCGGGTCGCGGTGCCTGAAACCACGAAAGCCGGTCCGGTTCGGAGATGCAGTCGAGGACAGCCGCAGTGTCGCGGACCGTTCGTGTCAGCACGCCGTCAGTGGTGCAGTAGAGCCACCAGGACTGCACCCGCTGCGGAACTCGCGCGCGACTCGGCTTCAAACCGACCAAACCGCAGGCCGACGCCGGCATGCGCAGTGATCCGCCGCCGTCGTTGCCGTGGGCAATGGGGGCGAGACCGGCGGCGACAGCAGCCGCTGCACCGCCACTCGACCCGGCCGGTGAGTATCGAAGGTTCCACGGATTCCGGGTGATTCCGTACCGCCGATTCTCGGTGACGGTCATAACGCCCAGTTCGGGGGTGTTGGTCCGGCCCGTCAAGTTGAACCCCGCCCGCAGAAACGCATCGACCACCAGCTCGTTCTCCGGTTTCGGCTCGTTCGAGATACCGAGCGAGCCGCGGGTATCGGGTTGACCGGCAGCTGCGGTCAAGTCCTTGAGCGGCAGTGGGACGCCGTGGAAGGGTGGTAACTCATCTCGCCGGATCACCGCCTGCTCCGCCGCCCTGGCCGCGGCCAGAACGTGGTCGTCGTTGCGCCAGACGAATGCGTTGAGTTCGCCGTTGAAGCGGTCGATGCGGTCGAGATACAACTCCGCGACTTCGACCGGACTCACTTCGCGAGTGCGGATGAGCCGAGCTGATTCGACTGCCGACATGAACGGGTCCACAGTTGATCCGCCTCCTTTGGCTCGCCAGCGCTGAACGAGGTCGTCTCGAGCTCTCGTAGCGTGGGATTGCAACGATATCCAGATTCCTTCTGGCTGTACTTGAGATTCTGGATGAAAGAATCTTTGCCTAAGCAAAGCAATTTTCCGGGTCCTTCGGCGCCAGACCTCGTATCGAGCGAAACCGCACATTCTGTTCTGCAGAATATGCTCACGCCGAATGTGATCTGAACCATATTGTCACCCACTGCGGGCACATCGTTCCACATTTCGGAACCTGAACCAGCTTTGCCGCAATTTTCATCGGCAAGTCCCGACCTGTTTATGAGGAGCTATGAAAACAACCACGCGATTCACGGCCGCGGCGACACTTGTCTTCGCCGTCACGACATTCACTGTGGGGGTGGCGTCTGCCACGCCCACCGAGCCCACCGAGCTCGCCGCACCGGCCGTCGTATCCGACGCCGGTGACTCCATCGACGCAGCAGGCGATCACGGGACACCTTCCACTCCGCTGGACCGCGGCGCGGAGATCGACAAAGCCGTCGCGGCGGTAGGTGGCGCATACGCCGCGGCCAAGGGAGACGGTCAATTATTCGGGACGGCTGCGGGCATCATCGTGGGCTGCCCACTCGGCGCGGTGACCGGCGGCTCGCTCACCATGCTGGTGAGCGCGGGAGCGCTGACACCGCTCGGCGTGGTCGGCGGCTGCATTCTGGGTGGCGGGGCTCTCGGGTTCCTCGGCGGCACCATCGGCGGCGCCGTCACCGGTCTGCCTGCTCTCGCGGCCGCCGCAACCGAACAGTACAACGGATTGCAATCCAAAGGCCTCGTTTCGGCGCCTATCGCAATGCCGTCCTCCTGACGCCACCGACCAACCCCAGCCAACAATTCGTCGATTCCTGCATTCCGGATCGGTCCGGAATACACGAATCCGGACCAAGATATGAGTATCGGAATGAACACCATCAGCAAGCTCACCGTTCTCACGGCCTTCACTGCCCTGACAGTGACCACACTCGCCACCGCGACAGCCGGTGCCGACCCGGATCGGCCGGCAGCTCCGCAACCCTTCGACCGTCACCCCGTCGGAGTCGAAGCGCTCCCCGGCGTGCACTACACCGGTTACGTTCCGGAAAGCCGCAGTGGGCTCGTCACCCCCTTGGGGACGCTGATCATGCATGGAACCGAATTGCATGTCGCGGATACTTCCGGTCGGCCCGTGCTCGGCGACCCTGCCGCCGCAACGACAGATGCCGAAGCAGCGCCGAGCGAGAGCTCGGTCGAGGCCATTCCGGTGGCCGCTCCCGGTGAAGACTTCCTTGCCGACGCCCGCGCGGCGTGGAATGCCGCGGGGCCGCATACCGGGCTTGCGGCCGGTACCGGGGCAGCGGCCGGCGGCCTGATCGGCATTGCTGTCGGCTGCCCGCTCGGCGCGGTGACCGGTGGCGCCCTGACCACTATTGTCTCAGGCGGAGTGCTGACCGTCCCCGGCGCGATCACAGGGTGTGTCGTCGGTTCGGTCGCAGTCGGCGGATTCGGGGCTTCGGTCGGTTCGGTCGCCGTCGGACTTCCCGTCGGTATCGCCGTCGCTACGCAGAAGTACAACGATATCCAGGCCCAGCGGGCCGATCGGGCAGCACACGCAGGGCCCGCGCAATAATCGGCTCGGTGGTCCACCGGAAATGGAATGCTGTAGACAACGTATTCGCCGGAAGCGGAGGCCCGTGGTCGGCAACCATCGAATCCTACACTCTCCACCGATACCAGCAGCCAAAATCTGAAGAACACAAAACCGAATGCCACCGGTAGGACAACGAAATCCGGGCGGCCTGTCCCTCAGAATGTCTCTGGGGAAAGTGCGGCGAGATCGTCGTCGCCGGCGACGACGATCTCCCTGCGCGCAGCGAGCTCAGGAAGCACAGAACGCGCGAAGAAACGCGCGACCGATACTTTCGCCTCATAGAAAGAACGGTCGCCGCCGGCTTCTCCCGCAACAAGCTGCGCATGGGCGACCGTCGCGTGCCGAAGCAACAGGTAACCCACGAGCAGATCGCCTACAGAGAGTAGGAATCGCACAGATTCTTCACCCACTCGATGGGCGTTCCGCGCGTCGTCGTGTCGCCGCGCCCACCGGTCGGCCAGGACCTCGATCATCTCTGCGATATTGTCCAGTGCCCTACCCACTTCCTTTCCCGCGCGCCGGAGCTCCTCACATGACCCGGCAGACGTCGAGTACGAACGGATCTCCGCGGCGAGCAAGCGCCACCCGCGTCGGTCGTCGCGGATCACCCTGCGTAGTAGCAGATCGTTGGCCTGGATCGCCAGGGTGCCCTCGTAGAGGGAGTCGACCTTTACATCGCGGACGTACTGCTCCATCGGGAAGTCCTGCAGGTACCCGGACCCGCCGAATACCTGGAGTAGTTGCGAGAGCTGTTCGTCGGCCCGTTGGGCTCCCGCGCCCTTCAGCACCGGCAGTAGGAAATCCACGATCGCTGTGGCGTCGCGAGCGTCGCTGTCCAGTTCGTTGCCGATCGCGAGCTCCTGCCAGGACGCCGTATAGAGGACCAACCCGCGCAATCCTTCGGCGTACGCCCTACCGAGGAGCAGGGTCCGACGCACGTCGGGGTGTTCGATGATCGCGACCTTCGGCGCATCGGCATCGTTGAAGTGCATTAGGTCTGCGGACTGCACCCGAGTCCGTGCGTATTCGACAGCGTTGAGATAGCCGGTCGACAGGGTGGCGATCGCTTTCGTTCCCACGAGCATGCGGGTATGCCGGATTATTTCGAACATCTGCTTCATTCCGTCGTGGACGTCACCGACGAGCCACCCGACCGCTGGGTCCCGCGCACCGAATGTCAGCTCACACGTCGCCGAAGCCTTGATACCCAGCTTCTGCTCCAAGTTGGTGGCATATACGCCGTTGCGAGCACCGAGCTCCCCTGTCCGCGGATCGACGTGGAACTTCGGCACCATGAACATGGACAGCCCTCTGGTCCCGGTACGCGCTCCGACGGGCCGCGCGAGAACGAGGTGCACGATGTTCTCGGTGAGGTCGTGCTCCGCGGAGGTGATGAACCGCTTGACACCCTCGATATGCCAAGAGCCGTCGGGCTGCTGAACGGCATGGGTTCTGGCCGCGCCGACGTCTGAACCCGCTTCGGGCTCCGTGAGAACCATTGTGGCACCCCAGCCCCGCTCGATGATCCGAGCGGCCATGCAGCGTTGCTCGGGGGTGCCGTGCCGGTGCAGGGTCGAGGCGAACACGACAGAGGCGAGGTAGAGCTGCAACGCCGGGTTGGCTCCGACAAGGAGTTCGGTGATCGCCCACGCCAACGGCCGCGACACGTCGATGCCCCCGAGTTCCTCGGGCACATCCACGCGCCACCAACCCGCGGCGTGCAGTATTCGGAAGGCAGCGCGTATCGGCTCGGGGAGAGCGACCGAACAGGTTCGAGGGTCGTAGACGGGCGCTTGCCGATCACCATCGGTGAACGAGGCCGCAATCGGCCCCTCCGCCAGCCGGGCCGCCTCGGCCAGCACCTCCCGCGCGGTTGCCTCGTCGTCGAGATCTCGACTCGGCGGCGTCACCCGCGCGGGCCCGAGTACCTCGAACAGGTTGAAATAGAGATCTCGTAGGTTGCCGCGGTAATGACTCACTCGGAAGCCCTCATTCGTACCAGCGGAAGACCCGCTGTGCGACACATACCGGTTTCTCGATCCCCTCGGCCTCGACGGTCGCGTCGAGGAGGATCTGCTGCTCGCCGGCGATATGCGCCACCCCACGCAGGACGACGCCGACTCGGACACGGGAGCCGACCGGAGTCGGCGCGGGGAACCGTACCGGCGCCTCCGGGTAGTCCCGCACCGAGGCCGGTCTGCCCGGTATGGAACACGGCGGGTACTCCGAGTTCGGCGATGGCCTCGTACAGCGCGAAGTGCGCGGTGCACGACGGGTCGAACGCCTGGCGGCCGGGATGAAATTCGAACCCGCGAACGCCGTGTCCGGCGACGAGCCGGCGGGCCGCGGCGACCTCTTCCCCACCACGGGCGGGATCGACGCTCGCGAACGGGATGAGCACGTCCGGATGTCTCGCTGCCGCTTCCGCGACGAATTCATTGGTGATTGGGTGATGTCCCGTAGCCGGCCGGCGATCGACAGTGAAGACAACCGCGGCCATCCGGGGCTCGCGATACATCCGGGCCATCTCATCGACGCTCGGAGTTCTGTCCCCCACACCGAAGTGACGCAACGACCGATTGAGCCCAAGAGCGTTTTCCTCATCGATGTCGTTGACGACGACTCGCGCTCCGGCGGTCGCGAGGCCGAGGGCGTACGCGCCCCCCGAACCGCCCGTGACGACCGCCACTCTGCCCTGCAGATCCATCTTGCCTTCCCGGGTACATCTAGGTAGATTCGTTGAACATGTCAATCATTGCTCATCTAACTTACATTGGATGCAACTGTCAATAGATGAATTCATCAACCATTGATCAATTGCGCAAAAGGGGACCGCATGAGCCAACCGACAGACTTCGAAGCACTTGCCGAGGACACGGGCTTCCTGCTGGCCAGATTGAGTGGAATCGTCGTACGCAAGACAAACGAGCACCTTGCGCCGCATGAGCTCAGAGTCCGCCAGTACGCCACGCTCACGCTTCTCTGCGCCAATGAGGGCATCCCCCAACGCCTCCTCGCAGAACAGCTCGGGCTCGACTCGAGTCAGGTCGTCGCCCTGGTCGACGAGCTCGAAGCAGCGGGTCTCGCGGCCCGCAGCGTCGATGCGGCCGACCGGCGACTTCGCCAGGTCACCGCCACGGAGCGGGGAAGGGTGACCCAGCAGCAAGCGCAGGCGGCGATCGCGGCCGCGCGGGAAGAGGCCCTGCGCATGCTCTCACCCAGCGAGCAACAAGTACTGCCGGCGCTGCTCCGCAAGGCCATGACAGAACGCCCCACATAGGGCCGTCACAGGAGGAACTCGAACAATGAGGAATCAAGGTGTCGGCTCCTGGCCGGCCCGTCGGAGCCGCGGCTCATCCGGACAGACCGCGATAATCTTCGGCGATCAGCGTCTGACCTATGCCGATTTGCACGAGCGCATCAACCGGCTGGGAAATGCGCTGCGGGAGCTCGGGGTAGGGAAAGGCAGTCGGGTGGCGTATCTCGGCCCGAACTTGCCCTCATTCGTCGAATCGATGTTTGCCGTCCAGGCAATCGGGGCGGTCTTTGTCCCGCTCAACACTCGACTGACCACTGCCGAGCTTCGTTACCAGCTCGACAATTGCAGAGCGCAGGTGTTGATCGCCGCAGCTGCGAACACATCCACCGCGCAGCAACTCCGGGGCGGTACGATCCGTATCCTCATCAGCGAGAACGCCGCCTCCCCGGGCGAAACCTACGACTACGAGACCTTGCTCCGTAAAGCCGAGTCGACCGACCTGGACGAGACGGTGGAACTGGGAGACCCCGCCCTCATCCTGTATACGTCGGGGACTACCGGAAAACCGAAGGGTGCCACACTCACACACGGAAATATCACCTGGAACTGTATGAATGTCGTCGTCGACATCGACGTCACCAGCACCGAGGTCACGCTGGTGAGCGCACCGCTTTTCCATGTCGCCGCGTTGAACATGACGATGCTGCCGACGATTCTCAAAGGAGGGACCGCGGTTCTGATGGACCGCTGGGATATCGACGCCTGCTACAATCTGATCGAGCGACATGGGGTGACTTTCATGTTCGGTGTGCCGAGTATGTTTGCGGGCCTCGCTGATGCGCCTCGCTGGACCACAGCGGACCTCTCGTCGGTCCGCTTACTCGTTACCGGTGGAGCACCCGTGCCGCGTGGACTGATCGAAACATTTCAAGAGCGCGAACTGACCTTTCTGCAGGGCTTCGGGATGACAGAGGCAGCACCCGGCACAATGATCGTCGGCAGCTTGGCCAGCACACAGAAGATCGGCACTGCCGGGGTTCCCCATTTCTTCACCGACGTTCGGATCGCCCGCGATGAGCTACGGAACGCCGGAGTAGGGGAACCGGGGGAGATCCTCATCAAAGGGCCGAACGTCATGCCTGGCTACTGGGAGGCGCCCGAGGCGACAGCGGCAGCGTTCACCGATGACGGCTGGTTCCGCAGCGGCGACATCGCTGCCTACGACGAGGAAGGCTACATCTACATCATCGATCGTATGAAAGACATGTATATCTCCGGCGGCGAGAATGTCTACCCGGCCGAGGTCGAGTCGATACTCGCGCGGCATCCTGCTGTGTCGGAATGCGCGGTGATCGGCGTCGCGGACGAGACCTGGGGTGAGATCGGGCATGCCTTCGTCATCCTCAACGGGCACATCGAACCTTCTCCAGGCGACCTCCGCACCTATCTGGAGTCGCGCTTGGCGAAGTACAAGCTGCCACGCTTCATCACTTTCGTGGATGAGCTTCCCCGAACAGGGTCCGGCAAGATTGCCAAACATCGGCTTCGCGCGCTGCACGGAAGTTCCTGACTCGTCCGGTTCGAGCCGGCGAATTCGGCAACCGTGGCGCGCCGGCGTCGGTAGGACGCAGATGATCGGCGTCCTCGAATCGGGCCATGCTCGCGCGCCTCGCGCAGAATCCGCACGGCGGGGTCCCGGCCGAAATCTGGCCATTCGCCACTCTCGTCACCAAGGACTACCCGATGACGAGCACTCCCGGTCCCGGCCCGGTGTCTTTTGGGTGAACATCCACGCCGACTGGCAGCAACCTGTGCGCCGCTCGGAAACGCGGTGTGCTCAGTGGCGGATGCCCTCGCTACTACCGAAGCTGGCCTCTTCCGGGCCGACCAGGCCGAGCAGGGTGAGCGGACGCGACGCGAACGCGTTGGTCAGATAGGTCAGCGAAATCGCCCAGCGGTTGATCCCGCGGGGAAGCGCATAGGTGTGATAGGCGCGGGTCACCGCCTTGGCAGGCAGGCCGGAGAGCCGGATACCCACCGGATTGGCGACCGCGAATCCGGGCCCCAGGTCCACCACCAGCCCCATATCGCGGTGCTTGTACACCGCCTGCGTGCCGATCCCCAGACTGGCGGCCACATTGCGGGCCAGGACCTTGCCCTGCCGGGTGGCGTGCTGCGCGGTCGGCGGGGTGATCTTGCCCGGTTTCGTCAGGTCCGGGACGGCGGCCGCGTCACCGCCGGCGAAAACATCGGGGTGGCCGGGTACGCGCAGATCTGCATCGACGGTCAGCCGCCCACGTTCCATCGGCAGCCCGAGGGTGCCCAGCACGGGCGCGCCGGTCACACCCGTCACCCAGGCAACGGTATGGCTCGCGATCCGTGTGCCGTCGGTGAGCACGACATGGTCCTCGGCGAGCTCCTTCAACGACATTCCGAGCCGGATATCGATACCGCGGTTGCGGAGTACGGTCAGTACCTTGTCGCTGAGTTTCTCGCCGACCTCCGGCATCACCCGGTCGGCCATGTCCAGCAGCACGAAACGGACCTCGGCGGGGTCGAAACCGCGGCGCTTCGCGTAGGTGTCGGCGAGGGCCCGCAACTGCGCGACGAGCTCGGTACCGGCGTAGGAGGCGCCGACCACGACCACGGTCCGGCGCGCCCGGCGCAGCTCCGGGTCTTCCTCCTGATCGGCCAATTCCAGTTGCCGCAGCAGCTGCTCCCGCAGGTACAGCGCCTCGGCGACCGTTTTGAGGCCGCGGCCGTGCTCGGGGAGCCCGGGGATGTCGAACAGCCGGGTCACCGACCCCGGGGTGAGCACCAGCCGATCCCAGGACAGTTCCCGCGGCGCGTGGTGCTCGCTGGATACTGTGACCGTCTTGTTGTCCAGATCGATCGATTCGGCCGTGGCGACGACCAGCCGGACCCGGGGCAGGGCATCGGCCAGCGACACCGCCACGAAGCGCGGGTCGATGAGCCCGCCGGCGACATCCGGCAGCAGCGGCGTGTACAGCATGTAGTCGTTCGGCGTGACCAGCACGACCTCGGTATCGCGTTCCTGCTTCGCCAGCAGGCGGCACAGATGACGGGCACAGGTGAACCCGGCGAAACCGCTGCCCACGATCACCACCCGCTGCGGTCCGGCACTGCGGTCGACGGTGCTCTCGACGTCCGGCACGGCCACCTCCTCCTTCGTCTCGGCTCCCTCGGCGGTTCCCGGAAGATCGCCGCCGAAACATACGGCGGCGACCCCGGCGACGTTCCTCAGTCGGTCTCGGCGAATTCGAACGGCAGGGCGTCGATCGCTTCGCGGTACCGCCGCTCCAGTTCATCCGCGTCGGGCGCACCGATATAGAGGGTCGCCAGCTTGTATCGGTAGGCATCCTGGTTGGGCAGATCGGAGAGACGATCACCGGGCTCGACCTCGATATGCACCACGGTGCCCGGGAAACGGCGCTGCAGGGCAGCGATATCGGCCTCGCCGGGTACCGCGCGCACGATCCCGTCCGCGTACCGGGGCACCATGCACTGCGCGGCGACCGCGAATTCCCCCTTGCGATGGGGCATCCGGGGCCGGTGGCCCAGAGCGATATCGATGGCGACACCGTGATTGGAGCTGCCGTCGACCTTCGCGAACAGGTCGCTGTGCGATTGAGAGATACGCGTATTGACCTCGATCAACCACAGCTTACCGGTGTCGGCGTCCCACATGAACTCCGAGTTGAAGCAACCGTTGTCGTATCCGGTGTGCCGCAGATAGCGCTCGGTGAGATCGATCATCTGCTGCTGGACGTCCTCGGGGACGGTCCGCGCCGGATAGTCCAGATGGTCGAAACTGTGCCCGGCCGCGTCCTTTCGCATATCGAACAGGCCGTGCACATGGAATTCACCGCGGAACATCGTGCCCTCCGGCGCGGCCTGGGTGCCGGTGACCACCTGCTCGGCGAGGCAGGTGCGTCCCCCCGCCACGCGGATCTCCGCCGGCTGGTCCACCCGTTCGAGTGCGCGGTCGAAGGGGTCGGCGATCCGGCCGATCTCGGCCCGGATCTGTGCGATGGCCGTGGCGAACATGTCGGCGTCGGTCACTTCGAATCCCAATTGCGAGGAATGAGATTTGATCGGCTTCACCCAGAAGGGGAACGGAATATCGATCTTGTCCAGCGCGTCGGGGTCGAACGGATCGAAGGCGCAGAAATCCGGTACACATTCGGGCACCGATTCTCGCTGCAATACCCGGCTCCAGTATTTGTGCTCGTTCTTCAGCACGCTTTCCAAACTGGGTGAAGGCAATCCGAATTCGTCCGCCAGGATCGGCACGAGCACACTGGTCGGGAAATCCCAGTGCGCGATGATCGCATCCACCCGGCCATCGAAGGCACGCAGTTCCGCGCGGGCCCGATCGAGCAGCTCGTCGAAGTCGTATTCGTCGGCCGTAATCAAAGTTTCGTAATCGAGCAAGCCGTGCAGAGAAAATCCACCCGGAACTTCCACGGTCGAGATTTCTTCGCGCTGGGAATCGGTCAGAGCAGGTACGAAAATATTCTTCCTCACACCGACCGGCTAACCATATGTCCCGAACTCAAACGCTTCGGCCGGTGAACGAAAATCGTAGCCCCGGAACCGTCCGGAAAACGAAGCGGCCCGGGGGCGAACGATCGTCACGATGGTGGCAGATTCACGATTCGCACCAGGTCACGCAGCGCACGGCGGGCCTCCGGAATATCCGCCGGCGGCCAGGCATGAACATTCCGGCGAATTCGTGATACCCGAGGTCGACGCCTTCGTGGGCGCACCGCGCGCGGAACCGGCCCATATCAGCCGCAGGGCGGCGATCAGCAGCCGGCGCGCAGACTCGTCGCGGCGGATTCGCGGGAACCGCCGACCGGACCTCAGACGTGGTCACGCGGGACCCTCCTGTCCCAGTTCCGTGAGAAGGTGCGCTGCTCGCCCTCGAACGCGTCGAGTTCGGCGTGCACCAGGAAATGGGTGGGCGTACAGGTGACCCGGGTGCGGGTCTCGGTCCGGGTGCGCCACTCGCCCCGGGCGAAACTCATCGACCACGAAGTCTCCGCGGTGGCGGAGCAGAAATCGTCGGCCTGCCAGCCGTAGCGTTCCCGGACCTTCCGATCCACTTCCAGTTCGTGTTCGTCGTAGCGGATCAGGCCGGCGTCCTTGACGATCTCCAGGGCGGACCGGTAGTCGACCAGGTCACGGGACACGGTCCATTTCTGCTCACCGGGGCTGATCTGGGTCACCCGCATCGGTTCCGCGCCCTCGGGCTCGCCGAACGGCTGCACCGAGCCTTCGTCGGCGTCCGCCATCGGCCGGATCGGCAGCCGCAGGCCGCTCCCCTCCGTGTACACGGTGACCTGCGCCGGCACTGGCGGCGGCCAGGCCAGCGGCCAGTACGATGTGGACAGCGACAGCCGGATCCGGTGCCCCGCCGGAAACGCCTGGGCCACGGCATTGAGCTGCACGGTGACGCGGTAGCGCGCGCCGGGGACCAGGGGCCGGGGATCGTCGTGACCGTCGCGGTGGGTCAGATTGAGCAGACCGTAGGTCACCCGGGTCGCCCGTCCGTCCGGCGCCACATCGGACAACCTGGCCGCGACCATGGCGACCGGTTCGGCGGCCGACACCTCGAGGGTCACCGTCGGTGCGCCCAGGATCTCGCACCGTTCGGCGAGGGCGTCGGTCTCGAAGACCAGGCAGCCGCCGTCCTCCTCGCGCTGGTCGTAGGGCAGATCGGGCGGAGCGTTGTAGGACGCCCATTTCCCGGCGAACTGCCCCACCGACAGCGGCGATTCGACGGGCAGCGCCACCGGCGCCACCTCCTCGCCGGGCTCGGCGATCCGGTACCGGCCCAGCGGATATTCGGTGAACTCGATATTCGGTGAGGGCCATTCGGGCTCCCCCACCCACCGGCCGGGCCGGTCCTCGTAAGCCGTCGACGGTGGCACGCTCTCCTGCATCCAGGTCTGCAATACCGGCCCGTCCAGCACGCCGTTGTCGACATCCTTGAGCCAGTGATCCCACCAGCGCACGACTTCCTGGAGATACCCGATCGCGGGGCCGGGCTCGCCCAGATGCGGATACTTGTGCGACCAGGGACCGATCAGTCCCTTGCGTGGGACATCCAGGTTGGCGAGCAACCGGCCGACCGCGTTCGAATAGCCGTCGGCCCACCCGCTCGAGGCCAGCACCGGCACCTGGACGGCGGCATAGTCCTCACATACCGAGGCCCGGCGCCAATACTCGTCGCGACGCTGATGTTCCAGCCAATTGGCCGCCCACAGACTGCAGTTCTCCAGCCGTTCGAACCACAAATCGCGCCATCGGTCGCCGACCAGTGCCGGATCGGGGGGCAAGGTGCTGTAGGCGAACATGGTGGCCGATTCGGCGATATTGTCCGACAGCAATGCGCCGCCCATGTAGTGCATATCGTCGGAGTAACGGTCGTCGGTGAACGAGGAGATGACGATGGCCTGCAGGTGCGGTGGTTTGCGCGCCGCGATCTGCAGCGAGTTGAACCCGCCCCAGGAAATACCCATCATTCCGATCCGGCCGTCGCACCAGGGCTGCGTGGCCATCCATTCCATGATGTCCTCGGCATCGCGATGCTCTTGTTCGAGGTATTCGTCCACGAGTACCCCCTCGGACTCACCGGTGCCACGCAGATCGACTCGGACGCAAGCGTATCCGTGGCCCGCCATATAGGGGTGGTGGATTGAGTCGCGGACCGCGGACAGATCGCGTTTCCGGTAGGGGATGTACTCCAGGATGCCGGGGACCGGCCGGTCGTCGGCGGCGACCGGCCGCCACACCTTGGCCGCCAATCCGGTTCCGTCCGACATCGGGATCCACAGGTGTTCGTCCACGGTGATCTGCTGGGGCAGCGATGTCACTGTCCGCATCGATCCTCCTCGTCGTACTCACGATCCGCCCGGCCGCGCCGTGGGCACGGCGGCCCACCGCACGCGGACAACGTCCGTGCGGCGGCCGACGCGGATCTTCACTTCTCGTCCAACTCGCACACCGCCTATCCAGCCGACCTGGTGTGCCCGGTCCGGTGTACTCGCCCTGATCGGGCGGCTTCCCCGCCCGCGCGGTGCTAAACAGTGCCCGTTGCGCGCCCGGATTCGCGCACTGTCACCTCGCCGGGCTACCCGGCCGATGCAGGACACCGCTATGACCACCACGCCCGCCCCTGGTCTCGACGCCCGGCACGCCGATATCGTGCGTGCCACGCTGCCGCTGGTCGAGGCGCATCTCGACGCGATCACCGCCACCTTCTATCGCGACCTGTTCGAGCGGCATCCGCAGCTCGGCCGCGACCTGTTCAACCGCGGCGACCAGGCCCAGGGCACGCAGCCGCGGCGCGCTGGCGGCGTCCATCTCCTGCTTCGCCGCCTGGCTCATCGATCCCACCGCCCCACAGCCGGACTCGATGCTCGCGCGAATCGGGCACAAGCACTCGTCCCTCGGGATCACCGCCGGGCAGTACGACGTGGTGCACGAACACCTCTTCGCCGCCATCGTCGAGGTCCTCGGCGCCGAGGTGGTCACCGAACCGATCGCCGCCGCCTGGGACCGCGTGTACTAACTGATGGCCGACGGTGCTGATCGCACTGGAGAACCGGCTCTACGCGGAGTCCGGGGGCGACCCGGCGCGGTCTTCTGGGAGGCGCTGGGCAGGGTGCCGGGGGCGCGGTCGGTGTGGTCTGAGTACCTCCCCTGCGGCCCCACCGGCGTCCTGCACACGGTCCGCGGCACGCTGCTGGAACAAGGCATCCCGTCCGGACGGATCCGCACCGAACAGTTCGGCCCCACCGACTCGCGGGACAGCACGGCGTAACCCGGGGCGAATCAGCCGCGCTCCGCCCGCAACAGCATATGCAGCGCGGCACCGGCCTCGAACAAAGCCGCGGACCGGACGTCGAGTCCGGCGTCCCGCGCCGCCAGGGCCCGGCCGATCTCGTCCCAGCCGTGGGCGCCCCGCAACCAGGGAATCAGTTCCCGCAGCGCGGCGATACCGTATCCGGCGAGGCGGAGCTGCTGGACCAGCCGCGCGATCCGGACGTCATCGGGCAGGTACCGGCGGACCGCGCCCTCGGCACGCTGCGGCACGACCAGCCCCTCGGCGTCCCAGTGCCGCAACGTCGAGGGCCGGACGCCGAGCGCGCGGGACAGTTCGGAGATGCTCATCGCATCGGCCGGCCGGATATCGCCGAGCGGCTCGCCGGCGATCGCCCGCGCCGCCTCCCGCGCGAACGCGAGGTCGCGGCGACCCCGATCCAGATCGGCGTGCGCGCGGTCCAGCAACGCGAACAACCGGGACGGGCCATGATCCCGCGCCGCGCGCAGAATCCGTTTCGCTTCGACCGGACCGGATCCGGCCGCCAGCGCGCGATAGGCCCGCACCGCCCACAGATGGGCCACGCCGTACATCCGGTACCCACCGGGCGTGCGCGGCACCGGCGGGAGCACACCGTCGCGTTCGAGGTTGCGGATCTGCTGGACCGAGTAGCCGGTGGCCCGGGCGATATCAGCGGTCCGCAGACCTGCGGAGTTGCGACTTCGGGTCGCGTTTTCCGGCCATTTCTCGCCACAACTCTCCATAAGCACTTCAATGTAACGCTCGAAGACATGACTTTCGACGAGATCATCGAATACCTCGGCGCCCGCGACGGCGTACTGATCCAGCAACCCTGCCCCGGCGACGGGACCCCCGAGATCGCGTGGGGTGACGCGTTCTTCTACTACGCACCCGACGGCACGGTCCCGGCCAATACCCAGCCCTTCGCCACCCTCGTCACCAAGAACTACCCCGGCGACGCACGATCCCGGCTCGACCGGACCGGCGTCTTCCGGGTGAACATCCACGCCGGTAGGGAGCTGTTCACCACTTGGACCGGACGCGCTCCCCGCGACCCGGAACCGGACGGCACCGACCCCGCCGTGACCGACACCGTGATCGCCCATCCCGTGTACGGCGAGCTCGGCTGGCTGGCGGTGGTGGCGCCGGGCCCGGCCACCACCGAAACCGTGCGGGAACTTCTGGGGGTCGCCTACGACCGGGCCCGGGCACGTGCCCACCGGCGGTCCGGGAACCGTGACCGCCCGGCCGGGCTCCGGCCTCAGGCCACGACCGGGCGCTGAGCGACGCCCACGTATTCGCTCAGCGGCCGGATCAGCGCATTGGATTCGCCCTGTTCGATGATGTGGGCGGTCCACCCGGTGATCCGGCTCATGACGAATATCGGCGTGAACACCTCGATATCGAACCCGAGCAGGTGGTAGGCGGGGCCGGTCGGGAAATCGAGATTCGGTTCGATCCCGGTGGCCTCGTCCATGGCGCGCTCGAGCGCCTCGTACATCCGCACCCATCGCTGCCCGTCGGTGGCCGCGGCGATATTCAGGAAGGCCTGTTTCATGGTGGGCACCCGGGAGTCACCGTTCTTGTAGACCCGGTGGCCGAAGCCCATCACCTTCTCTTTCTTGGCCAGCTTGTCGCGCAGCCATCGCTCGGCTCGCGTCGGGTCACCGATTTCCATCATGTGCTGCATGACGGCCTCGTTGGCGCCGCCGTGCAACGGGCCCTTGAGCGCGCCGATGGCGGCGGTGACAGCACTGTAGATATCCGACAGCGTCGAGGTGACCACGCGGGCGGCGAAGGTGGAGGCGTTGAAGCTGTGCTCGGCGTAAAGAATCAGCGAGACCTCGAACGCCTGCACCAGTTCCCGCGCGGGGACGGTCCCGAAGCACATGTGCAGGAAATTCTCGGCGTAGCCGAGGTGGGAATGCGGCGCGACGGGGTCGAGCCCACGGCGCCGGCGGTGATCGGCCGCGACGATCGTCGGCAGCACCGCGAACATCCGCAGTGCCTTGGCGCGATTGGCCTGCGCCGAATTGTCCTCCTCGGTGGGGTCCTCGGCACCGAGATAACTGATGGCGGTGCGGACGACGTCCATGGGATGGCAGGTCTCCGGTAGTTTCGCCACCAGCGACAGCAGCGACCGGTCGGCGCGGCGCGAAGCCCGTTCCCGCTGCTGGAACCGCTCCAGCTCGGCGTGACCGGGAAGTTCGCCGTGCCAGAGCAGATATGCCACCTGCTCGAAAGTGCAGTGGGCGGCCAGATCCTGCACCGCGTACCCGCGATAGGTGAGCGAATTGGTTTCCGGCACCACTTTCGAGATCGCGGTGGTATCGACGACCACACCCGCCAGACCTTTGTAGATGGTCGGTATCGCGGCCGCGGCCCCGCCCCGCACCGGTTCGCCGCGCGACGATGTGCTCATCACTGGTCCCTTTCCAGAGTGAAATCGAATACGCTCGAATCGAATTCGTTGTAACGCTCGTACCGCAGCAGTTCGTACAGGCGGCTGCGGGGCTGCATACGGTCCAGCAGGCCGGACTGCGTGCCGGCGGTGTGGATCTCGTGCAGGCCCGCCTCCGCGGCGTACATCGCCAGCCGGAAAGTGGACACCGGGTAGATGACCATGTTGTAGCCGATCGATTCGAGGGTGGCGGCCGGAATCAGTTCCGACTTACCGAATTCGGTCATATTCGCCAGCAATGGAGTGCTCACCGCCTCGCGGAATTTCGCGAAGTCCGCGGGCGTGCGTAGTGCCTCGGTGAAGATCAGGTCCGCGCCTGCCTCGGTGTAGGCCCTCGCCCGCTCGATCGCCGCGTCGATTCCCTCGATTCCCGCCGCATCGGTACGCGCGCAGATCACGAAGTTCGGATCGCGGCGGGCGGATACCGCGGCCCGCAGTCGGCGGACCATTTCCGCGGTGGGCACCACTGCCTTGCCGTCGAGATGGCCGCAGCGTTTCGGGTTGACCTGGTCCTCGAGGTGGCAGCCGGCGATCCCGGCGTTCTCGAGTACGGTGACCGTCCGGGCGGCGTTCATCGGCTCACCGAAACCGGTGTCGGCGTCGATGAGAATCGGCAGATCGGTGACCCGGGCGATCTGCTGCCCGCGTCCCGATACCTCGGTGAGCGTGGTCAGGCCGATATCGGGCAGGCCGAGTTCGGCCGACAGCACGGCACCCGAGACATACACGCCCTCGAAGCCGATCTCCTGGATCAGAGTCGCCACCAGTGGGTTGAAGGCGCCGGGGAATCGCTGGATCCGCCCGGAGGCCAGGCCGGCCCGGAACGCGGCCCGCTTGTCCGCGGCGGGCGTCGGCGCAGCGAGGAGCCCGGTCATCAGAACAGTCCCTTCGGGGCGTGCGGCGCGCGGGCGAGCACATCCGGCGAGACGGTGAAACTCAGCTGCGGCAATTCGTCGGCCGTCAACTCCCCTGTGCGCTGGGCCACCTCGAGGAAGCGGTCCTGTTCGGCCGGATCGACCACGCCCTCGGCGAGGGTGCGGAATTTGGCGACATACTGCTCGCGGGCGAAGGGCCGCGCGCCGAGCGGGTGGGCATCGGCGACGGCGAGTTCGTCGACGATCACCTCCCCACTCTTCAGCGTGACCTCGGCGCGGGCACCGAACGCTTTCTCCCGCGGGTCGGTGGAGTGATAGCGGCGGGTCCACTCCGGATCCTCCGCGGTGGAGATCCCGCGCCACAGCGCCACGGTGTCGGGGCGCTGCGCGCGCTCGGGTGTGTAGGACCGCTCGTGATGCCAGGTGCCGTCCTGCAGGGCGACGGCGAAGATATAGGGCACCGAATGGTCGAGCGTTTCCCGCGACGCCCCCGGGTCGAATTTCTGCGGATCGTTCGATCCGGTGCCGATCACCACATGGGTGTGGTGACTGGTGTGCAACACGATGGAGGCGATCTGGTCCAGGTCTCCGATTCGCTCGCGCATCCGGCGGGCGAGATCGATCGGCGCCTGACTCTGGTATTCCGCGGAATGCTCCTTGGTGTAGGAATCCAGGATCGCCCGCTTGGGCTCCCCCGGCCCGGGCAGCGGCACCGAGTACTCGGCCCCCGAGCCCCCGAGCAACCAGGCGATCACCCCGTCCTCGCCCTCCCAGACCGGCGCCGGCGCGCCCTCCCCGCGCAGTGCGCGATCGACGGCCTCCACCGCCATCTTCCCCGCGAACGCGGGGGCGTAGGCCTTCCAGCTCGAGATCTCGCCCTTCCGCGACTGACGGGTCGCGGTGGTGGTGTGCAGGGCCTGCCCGATGGCCTGGTAGATGGTCTCGGTGTCGAGGCCGAGCAGGCTACCGATACCCGCCGCGGCCGACGGTCCGAGATGGGCCACATGATCGATCTTGTGCTCGTGCAGGCAGATAGACCGCACCAGGTCGATCTGGATCTCGTAGCCGGTCGCCAAACCGCGGAGCAGGTCACGACCGGTACGTCCGGCGTGCTGGGCGACCGCCAGGATCGCCGGAATATTGTCGCCCGGGTGGGAGTATTCCGCGGCCAGGAAAGTGTCGTGGAAGTCGAGCTCGCGTACTGCCACACCGTTGGCCCAGGCCGTCCATTCCGGCGAGAACCGGCCCTCGGCACCGAACACGGTCGCCCCCGGCCGGTAGGGATGCGCCAACGCCTGGGCCCGGGCGTTGGCTACCGGACGTCGGGTCAGCGCGGCCGCGGCGACGGCGGCGTTGTCGATGATCCGGTTGACGATCATCTCCGCGGTCTCCGGAGCGACCTCCACCGGATCGGTCGCCACCTCGGCGATCTGCCACGCCAGATGCTCCTCGCGGGGGAAATGCTCCGCGGAACGGTGGGTGCGGACGAGATGATTCTTCACGGTCCAGGACCTCCAGACGATCGGTGGAATTCACTCGATTCGCACGCTACCGAGAGTCCGGGGCCGCGGAAACGGGTTGCAGAAGGCGAATTATGCAGAATAGATCCTGCGAATTTGCGTAAGTTGCGGAAGGTCGCCATACGCCCGGACCTGCACTGACACTGCCAGCAGCCGCCCGGACACACGATCCGGCATCGCGGCCTGAGCACGCCGAAACGAATGACGTGTAAGGGCCGTAGATCGAAATTACGAGCGATATCAATTCGCGGAATACCGAGCGTCCGATTACGGCATGCATCGGAATAATCCCGATGCCGCCGGTTCGGGCCCGATCAGCGAGTGTTGCTCGCCGGTGCGTAAGGAGTATTCGCCGGACGGTTCTCGTCGGCCGCGAGCGGACGGCCGATCTGCGGAAACGCCCGCTGCGCGCACGCGGTGCGTTCACAGACCCGGCAGCCGGCACCGATCGGGACAGCGACCGCCGGATCGCGCACCGGGAGCCCATGCGAGTAGACGAGCTTCTCCGCGAAGGTCAGGTCGCAGCCGAGACCGACGGCGAAATGCCGTGCCGGCGCCAGATATCCGGGGTTGCTCTCCCCGGTCGTACGGGCCAGCCACAGATAGGTACGCCCGTCGGGCATCTCGGCGATCTGCGTGCGGATCCGGCCCGGGGTCGCGAAGGCATCGTGCACCACCCACAGCGGACAACTCCCCCCGACCCGGGAGAAGTGAAAAGCGGTAGCGGACTGCCGTTTCGAGATATTTCCCGCCCGGTCGGTGCGGACGAAGAAGAACGGCACGCCGCGTTGCCCCCGCCGCTGGAGCGTCGAGAGCCGGTGACAGACCGTCTCGAACCCGACCTCGAATTGCGCGGAGAGCAGGTCGATATCGTAACGCAATCGCTCGGCCGCACCCAGAAAACGCCCGTAGGGCAGGATCAGCGCACCGGCGAAGTAGTTCGCCAGCCCGATCCGTAGCAACCGCAGCGACTCCGCCGGTAGCGGCCCGGTCTCCGCGAGCAGCTCGTCGAGCGCCTCGGACTGCGTGAGAAACGCCAACTGAGTGGCCAGCTGGAACGCACGCTGGCCCGCGGTCAGCCGCCGCGCGAGCGCGAGTACGCGGGCCTGCGGGTCGTAGCTGCGCTTGGGTCCCGGCCTGCCGGGATCCTCCGAACGGATCCGCACCGCCACCCCGAACTCGTCACGCAGCAAACGCGCCAATTGCAGATCCAACCCGCCGAGCGTGAAGCCGCTCCGGGTGAACAGTTCCTCCGCGGCGGTGTCGAGGACCGGAATGTGATTGCGCCGGTCGTAGAAGTAGTCCCGCACGTCCTCGTAGGGCATAGCGGTGCGCGGTGCCTCGGCCGGACCGTCGATCCCGGCGGTGAGTAGTTCCAGTTGCCCGTCGGCCGTGCGCAGCCGACGATGCTGACTGATCAGCAGCCGCGCCGCCGTCGGCACCCGGGACAGCAGGTCGTCGAGTTCGCTACTGGTGACCGCCGCCGTCTCGGGATCCTCGGCGAACACTTCCTGCAGGTCCGCGAGCAGCCGCGCGTCGGTCTCCGGCGCGAAGAACCCCACCTCCAGGTCGAAGGTGGAGGTCAGGCGCATCAGCACCGGCACCGTCAGCGGCCGCTGATCGTTCTCCAGCTGATTCACATAACTCACCGACAACCCGAGCGCCTTGGCCAGCCCCGACTGCGACAGCCCCCGCTGCTCCCGCAGTGCACGCAACCGCCCCCCGCCGTACATCTTCTCCACCGCCGGCACCTTTCCTCGCATGACCACTCACGACCCACCCGATACAGCGATCCGGACTCGAACGACAGCGAGCCCGGGCCCCAGGCACCGGACCGCACGGGAACCCCGGCGGCGCATTCATGTTCCCGCCGAACAGCTTCGAAGAGGCCTGCACAGCGCACGCTCCATCGGTAGCACCAACGACCACCACCCACGAACGCGCGACCCGACGCCCCCGGGCACGGTCCGGGGCGTGGAACGGCGGCGAAACGCCCGATCCGCGAGGCGACAGCCAACCGGACACGGCGTGCCCGGCACAACCGGCAGGTCTTCGGACTCGCGGGCACCGACCCTCACTCGGTCGACCCGGGTCCGCACCCGGGCTGCTACTACCACGCCGTCGCTTCCCGAACCTCCGGCCCAGTGCGTCTGACGGCGGTCGCTCCCGCTCACCGCTGCGGGACAGTCCCGGATTCCCACCGGGTTCCCTCTCACCCGCCACCCGATGTCACCGACACCGAACGACAGGCTTCGACATCCCGCGCACACCGAAACAGCGCGGGATGAACCAGCTGCATCCGTCAGGATATGCCTGGCTCGAGCTGGGACTCCAGTGGGGCGGTGGGCAGTACCGGCGTACGGCGCACACGGACTACCCATCGGACGCCGTAGATAGGGGGGCGGACAGCGAAACGCCGCCGGGCAAAGAGCCCAGCGGCGTCCGGTCGGGAAGTCGACGTCCAACAGGCGCCTCTCGGCGAGTGGTCGCTCGTAGCGACAGAAGAAGGTGCGGCCCGGGGCTGTCCGGACATCGACAGGGGGTCGAACAGAGAGCCCCAGGGAGCTATTCCATCAGGTACGTGATGCCGGACACCGGAGATCCGAGCGCGCGGAGAGCCGGGGCAGCAGTCGAGCCCACACGGCAGCACACCCCGCGGCCCGAATGCGGTCCGAAATCAAACAACACCCCGCTCAACCAGCCGATTTCCTCTCTCGAACACCTCTGAGGTAATCTCATCGAGCGCCGGAACACACGGCGCAACGGGCTGTGGCGCAGTTTGGTAGCGCACTTGACTGGGGGTCAAGTGGTCGCAGGTTCAAATCCTGTCAGCCCGACCATAGAAAAACCCCTTCCCACCTGCATGGGAGGGTTTTTCTCTTATTCCACCAGTCGGGGTTCGGGACCAATTCGGACCAGCACGGCCAGAAGCTCGCGGCGTCGGTACGGCGCAGGACCACCGGTAGCGCCTCCTCGAGGATCGGTATCGGCCGGGCCCGCTTGGTCTTGGTGCCCTCCCCCGCACCGCCTCGTATCCTCCTGCCGAGTTACCCGAGCCGGCTGTCCGGCTCGTCGCGTCCGATCCCTTGCGGCACTATCGCGCGAGAAAGTGCCAGCCGACCCATGCCCACACGAGCACACCAGCGATCCTCGCAACCCGAGTGCGCGTGAGGTACGCGATTGTTTCGCCCAGAGACGCGACCAGATCCCGGCGCACGTGCGTGACCGCGACCATGCCGAGCGTGACCACCAGTACCAGTACGAAGCCGACGATGATGATCATCCGATCGCTCATCTCGACACCAGCCACCAGCCGACACCCAGCCATACCAGCCATCCGCCCAACCGCAGCGGCCACTGCTCGAGTGCCGGATCCAGCAGCGTCGACAATGTCGGGCGTACGTGGCTCGGCTGCGTCCAATCAGGTTGCCGCACAAAGGCGTACACTTCCCACGCCGACGCGGTGACCAGCAGCGTCGACCAGACTGCCACTCCGCGCCGCAGCCGGGCGGTGGACGGAATCGGCCTGGACCCCGCGCGGAACGCCAGTACCGTCGCCACGACCACCGGCACCAGCACCAGCAGGGTTGCCGGCCAACCGAACGGTCGGGTGGCGGCTCCACCCGCCGCCAGCACGGCACCGGCGGCCAACAGCGGCATCCGCCGCCGGCATGATCGGGCCGAGTGCTCCGGTTCCCCTGCCACATGGGCAGAATAAGGCCCTGGGCGCCGGAGCCGGGCCATCGGTCACCCAGCCACGCCGCGACGATCTCGACCCGCTGCTCGCGACCGTACCGGATTGCTCGCCACGATTCCCGGGTCGGAGACCTCGCCGACATCCTGCGGCACCGGATATCCCACTACCAGCCGAGCTCCCGAACTGCTGAACGCGACGCCGGAACGTACCTTGCCCGGTCTACCCATCCAGCACCATCCGGACGTTCCACGCGCATGCCACGGGCTGGATCAAGCCACCGACCGCCGCGGGAGCGATGCGGCCGAGCCAAGGCGAGGCCGATATGGACAAGTGATGATCGACGCAAGCAGGCCGCATCAAGGGTCGGCGTCAGTTGGCGAGCGACCGCGCTACCGATGCGGTACGCCAGGAACGTCGGGGCACGGTGCCGGATGCGTCCAGTTGTCGGTGGGGTACTCCCGCGCCATCCGCTCCGCTCGGTGCGGGCCGGCCCCGGCGGCTGCCGGCCGCAGGCACGCGCTCGTCGTCCGGTGTCGGGATGTAGCGTGCCGGGACGACCTCGCGGACCTGGCCCGCCGCCGACCCTCCTTTGCTGCGGCTGTATCCGGGAGGGTGGTTCTTTTGGACCGTCCCAGAGGTGTCGTGTCGTCGCTCGAAGAGATCTACGGTGGAGATATGACCGCCTTGAGGCGTCGGCATCTGCTGGTCGCGCGGGATGCCGACACGGTGCGCATCACCATGAACCGGCCGGGGCGGCGCAATGCTCTGTCGGGCGAGTATCTGGCCGAACTGCTTGCCGCATTCCGGGCCGGCGGCGAGACCGACGCCACCGGGATAGTTCTCGGGGCACAGGGTCCGGTATTCTCCGCGGGACATGATTTCGCCGACGTCGCGGCGCGCGACCTGCTCGGCGTCGCGACCTGCTCGGCGTGCAGGAGCTGCTCACCCTGTGCACCGAGCTCATGTCGACCATCGAGTCGGTGCCGCAGGTGGTGATCGCCCGGGCACACGGTCTGGCCACGGCCGCCGGCTGCCAGCTGGTGGCCTCATGCGATCTGGCCGTCGCCGCCGAATCGGCCGGTTTCGCGCTTCCCGGCGGCAAGGGTGGCTGGTTCTGTCATACCCCCGCGGTTCCGGTGGCCCGCGCCATCGGCCGTAAACGCCTGATGGAACTGGCCCTCACCGGCGACCCGATCGATGCCCGCACCGCCGAACAGTGGGGCCTGATCAACCGAGCGGTGCCGGACGCTGATCTGGACACAGCCGTAGGCGAGTTACTCGCCCGAGCCACCCGGGGCAGCCGGGCCAGCAAGGCACTCGGCAAACGCACTCTCTACGGCCAACTCGACCGCCCTGAAGCAGATGCCTATGCTCTCGCCCTGGAAGTCATGGCCGCCGCCGCTCAACTTCCCGGCGCCCGCGAAGGGATGGCGGCCTTCCTGGCGAAGCGCCCACCCGTCTGGCGCGATTAGCGCTGCAACAGCGACGTCGGCTCGGGCATCCCCCCGGCCGGGTTATCGAACATACGTTCTAAATCGAGGTATGCTGCATCGGTGACCATGAATTCGACCGCGCTGGCGCCGGCTGCCCGAACACCAGGATGGCCGGAGCTGGCCGACGTCGACTTGCTGCGCGCACTCGTCGAAACCGAACGCCGCCGAAAGCACCTGGATGCCGCCATGCGCGCGGCCGTCGCCGAGGCCGAACGTCGTGGCCTCGCCGCGGACACCGGCTATAGGGACACCGTGGAGTTATTGACCGATCTGCTGCGAATCAGCGCCCACGAGGCGCGCCGACGAATCAACTGTGCGGCCCCACAGGCCCGCTCGCGTTCCAGGAAGGTATGGCAGGTGCTGGCGGCAGCAAGTTGACGCCGAGCCCGGGCGCCTCGACCGGAGGCGGACGGGCTCGACACGGCCACGGGACACGACCGACGGACGGCGATGGCTGTGAGATCAGCTCGGCGGAATGGAGATGAACAGCGGTATCCACAACGTGTGGGCCGCCGCCCGGTGCATCGATGCCGCCCTCACCGGTACCGAGGACACCCATGTAGGCCGGTTGTACAGCGAACTCCGCCGTGATGCCGCGTCAACCATGTGCAGGCGGTCGTGCAGCGCAACTACGACGGTATGCGGCAATCGGATTCGGCGGCCCGCGAGGCACGGGCCGAATCGCAGTCCGCACTGGACCGCGACCTGTTCGACAAGCGGGAGCACCAGCGGCGGGCCGCGATGTTCACATCCCTGCGTATCACTCGCGGGCGACTCGGCCGGGAACTGCGTGCGGTTCCCGATACGGTCCGCTCCGCCGGGCGGCGGCTGTCGGAAATGCTGTGCTACGGAACGGTCACCGCACCCGGCGTCTACGACGGTCTGACGATTCGCGCTGCGGCGGCAGCGGGTTTCCGCGCGGCCTATGTGTCGGGCGCGGCCCTATCGGCTACCGCGCTGGGCCGGCCGGACCTCGGCTATCTGGGTCTTGCGGAGATGGCCGAGCAGGTGCGTCGGATGA
Source organism: Nocardia grenadensis NBRC 108939 (assembly GCF_001613445.1). Classification (GTDB taxonomy): domain Bacteria; phylum Actinomycetota; class Actinomycetes; order Mycobacteriales; family Mycobacteriaceae; genus Nocardia; species Nocardia grenadensis. The sequence goes on along the minus strand of NZ_BDCJ01000001.1, from coordinate 3,177 downwards.
CCGCGGTCAGTGATCTGCCGCTGATCGTGGACGCCGACACCGGCTACGGCGGAATCCTGCAGGTCGAGGAGACGAGGGCCAGATTCGAAGCGGCCGGAGCCGCAGCGGTGCAGTTCGAGGACCAGGTCGCGCCCAAACGCTGCGGGCACCTCGCCGGGACACAGCTCTTCGAGGGTCGGCCGTCGCAGCGTTGGGCCTCTCTCATCGGCACACCCAACCCGGGTAAGCCCTGGGTTCGAGGTATGGCGAGGCCCGTCCAGTATCTCGACACTCGTGTCGTACTCGCGGAAACCGCGACCGCCGAGCCGGAACAACGTCGTGCCACCGTCGGCGAATTCACCCTGGCCATCGGCGATGGTGATTCCGCGGTGGTCACCGCGCCCCCGGCGCTAAAGTCCTCATCCAGCCCAGTACCCGCGCTGTGGAAGAACTGACCGAGCTCGCCCGCGCGGCAGCCTGGGGACTTGTAAAAGGGGGGCACCTAGATGCCGGCGGTGACGGGAAAACGCGCTGCTCGGGCGCCTCGAAATTCTCGAAGCCGCGCGTCGAGCCGGGATCCACATCGATCTGCACGCCCACGGCATCGGCGCCATCTACACCCGATCGGAGGTCGAGTCGCTCTGTTAGGCAGCTGGAATGGGGGGCGGGGTGATCGAGCCATCCGGCCCAGCGCCGGGTTCAGCGGCTGTGCAGGTTCCTCAGGTATGCCCTGCCGGCGGGAGTGAGGCGGGCTACCAGGACATTGCGCACGATGTCATGCGTCTTCGCGTACTGGGAGTCTCTCTGGGGAACCGGTACGTCCATCATCTGACAATCTACGAGGCCGCGCTGCTGCAGGCTGCGGACGCTGCGTCGGACACTGGCCTGATCGGCGCGATATCGGGGGTCGAGGAGCATCGGCGCGAAGAGTCCCGGCAGCACCCAATTGGCCTTCCAAGGGCCGAGAGCTGTGCCGAACCGGGGCACTATCGCGCATAGTTTCGTTAGTCGACCGCGACACCGGGGGCGGTTGCGCCAGCTCGGTGGCCGAGTTGCCGCACATAGTGCGCGGCTATCTGCGGTAACTCGCTAAGCGTGACTTTTGTCGTCGATTGGCTCGCCGTGTCGAAACGTCACTCGACGCCTCTGCCACGCCTGTGTAATGGGAGTCATATATAGGGAATCTCAGTCGGGGGGAACCGGATTCGTGGCTTGCGCATCGAATATTGGTGAAGGGAGGAGCTCCGATCCTTTCGAGCCCGGCTGAACCCGCAGGGGTACGGCCCGTAGGGCTGCATCGAGTTTCGATGCCTCGCTCGGAGCTGTAGAAGGGGAGACGGAATGTACGGTAAGAGACTGGTCAGCGCGGCTGTTGTGGTCGGAATGGCGCTGATGGGGGTATCGGTGGGATCGGGTGCCGTTGCCGCGGCTGCGCCGGGCTACACCGCGGTCGATACACAGGTGCTTGCTGCTCCGTCGAAGGCGACGTGTGACAAGGCTGTGAAGCTGCTCACCCAGGTTGTGCGATTGGCCGAAAAGTACAAGATCAAGCTGTCAGCGAAGCGGAAGAGCGAGCTGCAGGCAAAGATCAACAACGGCACCATCACCTCGAACGACCTCCCGGGAAAGATCCAGTCGGAGTTTCCGGGCGAGTTCAAGGGCAAGACTCTCAATGACATCAGGAAGGAATGTGGGATCAAGTGACCACAGAGGAAGGGTCGACGGGCGACAGTCCATGGTCGGAGGAGCTGACGGCCGAAGAGATGCGCGAACGCCTCGCGGGTCTGTCGATGACCGAGCTCGTGGCCAGGTGGTCGGCCGGTGACGAGTACGATGACTACTACGAGGCCGTCGCCCGAGAGCTGTACGAGCAGGGCGAACCGGGTATCGAGGTGCTCACCCAGGAGCTGGACGGCCGACGGATTCCGCAGCTGCGTGCAGCGCTCACAGTCTTGGCGATGCACCAGGGCAGTGCGCCGGCGTTCGTCGAGAAGCTCAAGTTGCTGGCAGGTGATTCCGAACCGGTGATAGCAGGGGATGCGATCAGGCTTCTCGGTTCACTCGGTGTCACAGAACTGGGGGAACGCATCCGTGGAATGGGTAACCACCCGTCGCCGTTTGTGCGGGCCAGCGTGCTGGACTATCTCGCTCGGGCGGAGCCGGAGTCGGCGTATGCGGCGCTGGTGCAGGGTCTTCGCGACAGCGACTACGTCGTGCGTGAGACCGCGGTCGACGCGCTCGACGACCTTGACTCGACAGAGGCGATCGCCTTGATCGAGCCGCTGTTGGAAGACTCTCACGAGGATGTCCGCCAGGCTGCGCGGACTGCCGTGGACAATCTGCGCGAGCGTGCCGGCTCCGCCGGCTGAAGGGCGGGCGCGCGATTCGGGAGCGCGGCGGAACGGTGTCCTTTCTGTCGTACTGACGAACTGTGAGCTCGGACGTCGAGCTCGCAAGATGTGAGACACGAACGAAGGCGGCCCCGGATCACCGATTTCGGGTGCCGCCTTCGGACATCGTCGGCATCCAGGCGCTTGCGCTGGTCACTTACCGGAGAATCTCAAAACGATGGAACCGAGCGATGGCGCGCCGCGTCGAAGCCTGTAACAGAACAGATTTTGGTAAACGGCTCACGCTTGGGCGGGCAGGTGGTGCAGGGCCACCACCGTACAGGGGAGGACTGACTCAGGTGCTGATGGATATAGCAGCGATCCGGGGGATCGCCGATTCCTTACAACAGTCGGCGGGGACGGTTAACGACGCAGCACTGCGTGTCTCCGACAGTTCGCGGGGATTCGAGACCAGCGACACAGGTCGGGAATATCAGGCTATGGGCGAGCGACTGGGCAATGGCCTTCACGATCTTGGTCGCTTTCTCTTCTCCTGGGCCAACTGTATACACGACTGCGGCTCAGCACTTCAGGCCGACGCAGACAGCTGCGTCGGAGTCGATCAGTCGACCGCGACCAACCTCGGTGCTGTCGCAGGAGCGTTCGAGTGAGACCTTCCGATGCCGACAGGGTCGACACGATCCTGGATGCTGGCGCTGAAGGGCTGCGCTACTTCGAGGCCTTTCTCCTGCGGTATCACGAATGGACTGGTCAGGCACCTGCTGGGGGTGGCTACGACGTTCTGGCCGCGTTGTATGACCAGCAGCGCGGCGCGGACTTGGAAGCCTTGAGCCGGATCGTTACCACG